>NZ_BLTJ01000008.1 GCF_013282095.1 Enterocloster alcoholdehydrogenati | reverse complement strand
CGCCTGCTCTTGACATGCATGGAAGTACCTGTTATATATAAAACAAGGGTGAAAAACCTGATTTAGAAGTTTCCCACCCTTCATTATCATAGAAGAATCTTATTTACAGAAATTTTCTCATACTCTCTCAATTAATGTATTATTTTAAACATAACGAATCGTACTATAAATCGTTTCCGTCCTTCGACTTTTACACCTACTATGACATCATCTGACTCCCTCTCCCAACCTTTTTCGACCATATCTTTTGATATGTGAGTAGGGTCTCCCGAGGTAAGACACTAATCTTTCGTTCAACAACCTCTTGATTTACAACTTCGGTTTACATTTACCTTTTGGGCTTCGGTTTGTCTTGCAACCTTACCCGCCTAATCGCCTAATCAAGTTTCTGTCCGTAGGCTCAAGAACTTTGCTACACCACTTCCTCCATCCATACCATTACTGATACCGACTTGTGGTTCACTACACTTGGCGGTAAATACCCGTGGCTGGACTTGCACCAGCAAGATTAGTACCATGCTCGGCACACAAGAAAACAGCCAGCCCGAAGGAATTTTCGGACTGGCTGTTCCGGCAGAGCAATATTATTGTAGAACTGGCTGAACTGGAAAACTGACGCTTCAGCAGTAAATCATTTCAGACCGAATGATTTCTTCTGCCCGGTTGCGGATGCTATTCATTGCCCTGACCCATGCCATCTGATCCTAGGCTTTCAATTCCTCTGTGATTCCCTCAGCTTCTTTCATCTGAGCAATGATGCAATCCAGCCGGTTCTGTGCCTGCTCATTCAGATCTGCCAGATATGTCCATAATTTGTCGATCAAAATCAGGTCATTGTATTGGACTGGATGGTACAGAGCCAGATAGGCTTTGTGCATCCGTCCCCAAATTCCAATGGGGCGGCTTTCTTCCGGCAATTGTAAGTCTGGGATGTCATAGTCACCGACCAGAGTGTAGCTGATGCCGTTTTGACAGGTTTTCTTCGGTAAGTGTTCCATAAGCGACCTCCTGTATTCGATTTTTCTGCGAATCCAGCCGATCGTGTCCCTGTTTATGTCAAATTAACTCTTCATCAACAAGTATGGCATATTCCAATATCAACACCATTATTTTTAAAACATCATCTTTATAATTTCTAATGCAATGTTCATACCACTCCTACTATCCCCAGGTGTCTTTGCCAAAGTAGCCATATATCGCCCATCTCCATAATATGTTAACTTACAGTGTTTACCTTCTTCTGTAATTACAAAGCCCATATCCTGTAAAGTACGCTTTATAGAACCAGACATTGTTTTATCCCCCTTAAGTAAATTCTTTAGCTGCTCACCTCGTTCTGCCACCCTTCGCTTGCAATCATTACTTGCAATAATATCCTGTAATACATCTTTTCGACGTGACTGCGAAACGTAATTAGACAATACGCTTTCCAATGCATCTAACAAAATTTCTTTGATATCATCTTGAAAAAAATCTTCCTCTTCACCCAAGAATAAAATTGGCATATTATCTGCATTACTCATTTTGGCACGCAATCCCTGATTTTCATAAGTAAGCGCCTTATTAGCACGGGTCAAAGCTTCAACCTGTTTTTTCAGACTTTGAATATCCTCATCTACTGATTCAATTAATTCATCTGATTCAGCTACAACTCGATCTTTTTCAATTTTCGCTTGCAGAAGTTCTACACCTTTGCTACTTAATCGATCACGTAACAAGGCATTATTTACACCTTGCCAAGTATACAGCTTATCCATCATTTGGGCATTGCTATACTGAATTACACTGCGAATGACTTTCTCAGATAATACTATATCAGCCCCTTCATAATCTCGATACATATATTTTCTATGCCCGTATGTAGCGTTAGGGAAATATACACCAATTGCCCCATAGAACTCATTTTTATCATTACATAACTGTCTGATTCTTGTATTTAAATATGTTCCTTCTTCAACAAGAACATGAGCAACACCTTTCAATCGACCCGCAAGACGCCAAATATCAACTGGGTCCTCTCCATAGTAAGTTTTTGATATGTAAACAACTGGAAGACGATATTTGGTATCTCCATTGATAACATCTATTAGTATTTCAAGATTATCTTCTTTAACAAAAACAGGCTTTCGCAGTATAGGAAGATTTCTATCATCACTTAAATACCCGTGTTCAATCAAAAGAGTTATAAAATGCGGTGTTGAAAAAGATGGATCAATGGCCAAAGCCTTTTCAAGATAGCTACGATCAAGTTGTATCGACATCTTCATATCACTAAAATTCATAATGTAATCTGTATCCCAAACCACTCCATCTGCCTCTGTCTTTTCATAACGAACCGCTGTTATATTTTGATTACGGTATTCCTCAATAGCCAACCACAAAGAATCTGTTCCATATCGGATATTCCGCTCGCCGTTCCACTCAATACCATGAATTATATTTTCAGAATGCGGACTTTTTGATTCCACTCAAGCACTAACTGAATAAAATTATCCTTTGTCATAGTATCATTAATTTCAAGTATTGTTGAAAATAGTAACATCAATTCATCTCCCGTATTCTACATTAGAATGTGTAATTAAGTACTTCTTCATTTACATCTTTTTAAAATGAAGTATCTTTTTAAATCATCCTAAAATGTTTCAGTGTATCCATAATCGCTGCTTCCTTTTCTGGCGGGCACTGTGGCACTTTTACATCTTCCTTTTTTGATAGATTATAGTTCTGCCCCACATCCAGACCACACTTCCGCTTGACTCGAGAAATATAAAGACTGGATACCTTCAAACCATGTTTTTGCAGTACGTATGCCTTGATCTCCGCAGCTGTAACATCCAACTCATCCATCTTTACCTCCACTTCAATGTGTTGTTTTGTGTTGAGTTTGGACAATAAGCATATCGTCTCGAGCATTGTCTCAGATTACAAGGGCAGTTCTTTCACTTCTTGCCCATTCACAGGCACCGGAAAATTGAACACAATCTTCCGAATCCAGTTACCATCCTTCTGCTTCTCCGGATACAGGTCAATTCGTTCAATAAACGCACGCATAAATTCTTTTTGCTCGATTTCCGTAGCAGCGCCGTACACTTCATCGAACGCCAGCAGAAGTTGGTAGATATTGTCGCCGAAGATTTTCTCCTGTCGGATATTCAAAATCTGGCTTTTAACGTCATCTATCTGGCTTTCGATTTCTTCTATTCTACCATACTGTTCATCATACCGGCGCTGTAAATCCAAAACTTTTCGGTCAAAGTGCGGATCGTCAATATCCAGCGTATCCATCTGGCGCTCCAGCCTTGTCTTGATTCCCATGGTCTGCCGGAGCTGCGCCTGCAATGCGGCAAGCTGACTCTCTAAATCTTTAGTGTCAACAGATGTGCCTATTTTTTCTTTGATTGCCTTGGAAAACTGCGGGTCATTGACCATAGCCGATACGATAGCCGCAACCATGCGGTTCATTTCTTTCTGCTCAATATTCACACGGAAGGTGCATTTGTGTCCGGTAGCTCCAACCGTGTTTTTGCAGTAATAGTAATAGCGGGTTTTCTTGTCCTTGCTGTGTGCCTTTGCAATATTCCCATAAAGACTTTTGCCACAGCAGGGGCATTTCAGAATGCCGGATAAGATATGTGCGTGTTCCGGATCAGTTACCTTTTCCCGCTTAAAAGCATTGATTTTACGCTTTTCCTGTGCCAAGCTCCAATCTTCTTCGGAGATGATTGCCTCGTGCTGTCCCTCATAAATTGGAAACTCATCCTGTTCAACCACGTGCATCTCATTTCTTGTTCCCATTTTCTTTTCTGTCCTGCGTCTGCCATAGGCAATTTTTCCCATGTAAACAGGATTGTCCAGAACATCCTTCACGAAGTTAGAAGAAAAGCCCGGGATAGTACCGTTTTGACGGATTTTCTTTTTATATCCATGGTCATTCAAATACTTTGCCACGCCATTAAGCCCATCATTGGTATGGATATATCTGTCGTAAATGAGCTTTACTACTTCCACCTCATCTTCAGCAATCAGCAGTTCACCGTTTTCCAGCTTGTAGCCATAAGGAGCAAAACCGCCATTCCATTTTCCCTCACGGGCTTTCTGTTCTCTACCTGCCATTGTCTGTGTCCGAATATTCTCACGTTCAATTTCTGCCACAGCGGAAAGTACGGAAATCATCAGCTTTCCGGAATCCTTGGAAGAATCAATGCCATCTTCCACACAAATCAAATTCACACCAAAATCCTGCATAAGCTGCAAGGAATTGAGAACGTCAGCCGCATTTCGACCAAAGCGGGACAACTTGAATACCAGCACAAACGAAACATCGTCCTTGCTGTCTTGAATGTCGTTCAGCATCCGCTGAAATTCTAGCCGTCCCTGAATGTTCTTGCCGGAAAAGCCTTCGTCAGAATACTCGCCGACAATAGTCATATCTTCATACTCGGCGTACTTCCGCAGCTTATCCTTCTGTGCATCCAGGCTGTATCCGTCCACCTGTATGGAAGTGGATACTCTTGTGTAGATATAGCACTTAGTTCGTTTCTTCATGGCTGGCACTCCTTTCTCCGGCTTGTTTTATCTCTGCTGGTGATTTTATCAATCCCTCGTTGCGAATGTAATACTCCAACAGGCGCAGAACATATTCCGGCGCATGACGGTTGTCCAATTCCCATTCCGTCACCGTCCGATAAGGAATATTAAAAAATTTGCAAAATTCTTTGCGGTTCATACCTGTCATTTCCCGCAGTTCTTTTATTTTGGCTTTACAGTCCATCGCATTTTCTCCGTAAACAAAAAACACACGTTGCGTAATTATTATAGCACCAACCAAATAATTACGCAACGTGTAAATTATAAACTTTTAAGCGGCGTTAGAGAAAGAGCTACTTTGTTCCGTGTCTGGCTGCTCCGGCATAGAAGAAATATCTGCTCCTTGCTGTTTCAAAACCTGAGTTCCATACTTCTGCATCAATTTAGCCATCACATCAATACAGCGGTCAAATGCCGCATTATATTTTGGATTGTCATAAATCTTGCTCAATAGGCCGCTCCTTTCTCCCGTGACCACCACGGGCATACACGTCCAGCACTTCTTTTGGAAGGCGATCTAACACAGCAACGGCGTCAGCATAGTCCCGCCGCAGCTTGGCATCGGCCAGCTGCTTTAAAGTGCTTTCTTGAGTTGCTTTCTCTAAAGATTGCTCCAGCTGAGCGTTCTCCTGTTTCAGCTTTTTGTTCTCCACGGTGGTTTCCGTAAATGCCACCTGATACTTCTTCATTGTGCTGTGCATCTGCTCCACCGCTGGGATATACTTATCCAGTAGAGCTGCAATCTCGGCAGCTCTGCTTTTTGCGTTAAAGGCTCCAATACCGGCCAGCAGTTCCTCCAGCTTGGCTTTTTGTTTGGTCAGGCGAGTCATTTCTTTGAACACTCTAGGCGGGATATGGTTACGTCCAGTCTGGCTGGCACTCTCGCCACGCTCCAAATCCGGAAATTTCTTCACCATGTGTTCCCAGAACTTATCCTGCCACTCCGTCAATTTTTTCTTATTTCCCACAATCTCCTTGGCGCTGAGCCTGCCGTCCGCAGTTAGCGGGACAAAAGAAAGGTGCATATGGGGCGTTTTCTCGTCCATATGCACCGCTGCGGATATTATGGTCTTAGGGTTTTGATTTTGCTGGATAAAAGCTAACGCCTCCTGAAAAAAGACTTTGATTTCGGCTTTCTTCTTTCCCTGAAAAAAATCCGGCGTGGCAGTCACAAGAGCTTCCACCAGCCGCACACTGTCGGAGCGAGTACGGCAACCGGCTTTTTTAATCTGACTTTCTGCTTCCGTCCGGTAGCGACCTTTTGGCTCAACCAGATGAAAATTGAGATGACTGCGATTCGTATCAATATCGGGATTGCTGGCGTATTTTTCCTTGGTACGCTCATTATGAGCTTCGATATTAGTGATTTCCGGCCCCTTATACTTGGCAAAACGGAGAATAGCGTATTGTGGCTTACTCATACTCTATCCCTCCATTTCTGCCAGATGATATCATATCCTAGCACGTCAGCCAATTCCACAACTTCCTTATAGCGGATGGATTCCCGCTGGAGCTTGGCAGACAGGTTGGAAACGCTGTCCGACCAGTCATATTCCTCATGGAGCCGGTCAACTACCTCCTGCATGGTAAAACCGGCACGAATAATCTGTGCCTTGATTTCGTTTCGTACACTCATATTCAAAATCCTCCTAAATTTATTTAATAAAATAGCGAAGCAGGTACACCCTCTGGCGTAACCGCTTCGCTGGTTCGCAAAATTTCCCGTTATGATGAAATACGTTCAGAATTTTGCTGCCGATGTCCTATCCATTAACCGCACCTTCTGACTTTTCTGTTCCGTGTAACTTGAGTGAAACTGGTGCATATCCCCACTGTTCCATCAATCTGCTTCATTGTTTCGAGAAGCACGTTTTCATGAAATGATTTCTTCCAACGGTCAAATATTTTCCGATTCTCATTTATCTTGATTTTTACCCTTAAAAAGAAAGAGTCTGAGGATAGGCAGATTTTTTATATAACGGTGTTTGTGGGTAAATGCTGCGTACATACATACGGAAGTCAGAAAAAACTTACTCCCTCCATTCCTCCGGTACGTACGTATCCTCTGAAACACTGCAAAACCCGTTTATATTGGGTCTGGCAATCGCTTCAATTCCCAGAAAGCCCCATACCCGCCGTCCGGCAGCGTTGGTAATCCGGTTGCAGTATTCCAGATTGTACTTGTTCTGGCTGGCAATGACGGCATCGCTGAAGCTGCGGCGTTTCAATGGGGTCAGATTGTTTTCCTCGCACCACATCCGGTAAATCTCATATAGCTCCTTGGAACTGATGGTACTATCCGCTTTCAGCCGGATATACCCCTCGGATTCCAGAAAATCAAAAATGTTGTTGTTATCTCGTTTCACCGCCTCCCGGTTTTCTCTGGTGCGGTCACTTTCGGTGAACTTGAAATTGTTAGCAACCAGGCGCTGCAATCCCTCAAAAGCCCACAGCAGAATGCCGTCCACCTCGGCTTTCATCTTCTCTGCAAGATCGGGGTCATCCACACGGTCAGCCGGTTTTTCTTTTGTAGTCAGCACTAACTGGCGGCGGTAAAACCCATCGCTCCGATCAAACAATGCCTGCAAATCTCCGTTGGAGAAGGCCAGTAAACGAGCAAACATCCACCCTTGATAACTCTGCTTGCCCTTGCGTTCCAAGTCCATTTTACCTTGGGCGGTGACAATGGACTTTACATAATTCGTCTGGCGCAGAGCTTCCATCCGCATATCATCGTCCACGCACAGGAGAATATGCTCCAAGTCGGCACGTGCAAAACGGTTCTCTGATATTTTTCCAATGCTGCCGTCCTTCATATTGCTGCCTAAGAGCGCCCCCAACACAGCGCCAATCTGAGATTTTCCTTCGCCGCCATTCCCCTTAATCACCATCATCCGCTGGCCCTTATTGCTGGGAATCAGGCAGTAGCCAATAAATTCCTGCAAAGTAGGAATGTCCTCCGGATAGAGCAGCCCGTCCAGAAATTTCAGCCAAAGGACAGGTTTCGGAGCATCTGAACGGTAAACTACTGGTAAACGGTTCCGCACAATATCTGGCTTTCCCTCCACAAACCTTCCATCCAGAAAAAGCGTCCCATTGGCAAGATGAATCCGATCTGCTCCCGGAGGAAAATCCTCTGCCAGTGCCGCCAGCTTCATCAGTTCCACAATGTTGCTGATTTTGCGGGGAATGTTGCTGACCGCACAGCATTTCAGTTCCTCAAAAATCTCTCCTCGCAATGGCAGTTCATCTGTCACACGACCTTCGGATGTGAAAAACGCCCCGTTTGTGAAGATAATCTTGTGTGTCTGCAAGAACTCCTCACAAAACAGGGCTTCGTTGATACTTGTGCCGTCAAACCAAATAGGAGAATCAGGCAATTTCCGGTTCTTCATGACTGTCTACCTCCTTTTTCAGTCGCTTCAAGCGTTCTTCCAGACTGCTGATCGTGCCATCTTTGCTAAGCATATCAACAGTTTTGACACGCACTTCCAGCTCTGCAAAGGTCAAAATGTCTGCCAGATTCTCAATGTACTCAAGCATCTGGCAGGCTTCTACAAACCGGCCATCCAAAGTATCCTCCGGCGTTTCAGGTGCATACTGCACCTTCCAGTTTTCCAGAAGATGCAGATAATCGCACAATACCCGCTGACAGTGCATTTCCTCTTGCCGGAATGCTCTTGCCAGCGGGTATTTCGGTTTTGACAGTGCTGCCGCAGCAGGCGGCTTATCCGGGTCAATACCGAAGTCATAGGCTAACTTCTGCGCCGCCTCGTAGCTGTTTAGATCAAACAGTTTTGCCACGAAGTCGATTACATCGCCAGTGGCTCCGCAGCCAAAGCAGTAAAAGTAATCCTCGTTCAGCTTCATACTTGGGTGCCGGTCATCGTGAAACGGGCAGCGGCACATCCCGTTTCTTTGAATTTTTACACCGTAGTGTTCCGCTGCTTGTAAAACGGTTACGCTCTCTTTGACTCTTGCAAAAATGTTCATGCTATTTCCTCCTTCATTTTCGTACAGGTTTCTCCTGTCACCTCAATGTACGGCAGAAAAGGTCATGGTTTAAAAAATCCGTCAGTCCTGCAAGAAAATTAAAAAACGCTCCGAAATCTTGCAAAACTGCAAGAAACGAAGCGGCATTCTTGGCGAAATGTGGATTGAGATTATTCCTGTTATGGAATATAATAAGAAGTAGAATTATAAACAATGAGGCTGGTTATGAAATATCTTTCTACGTTTGAAATTGCAGAAAAATGGGGGATTTCTCCCCGGCGGGTCGGCATCCTCTGCAACCAGAATCGTATCTCCGGCGCTCAAAAAGCAGGCAGCCGCTGGATTATCCCGGAAGATGCAGAGAAGCCCGCAGATGCCCGCATTAAAAGTGGGAAATACAGAAAAGAAACGAGGTGAGCCGCCTATGGAACAGGAATATCTTCCAAGCGAAACCCCGCAACAGAGACTTCAAGATTTGATGAAGGAACATAAAATCACGCAGGCAGAGCTTGCTTCCCAAATTGGTGTTGCAGAAAGTTCCATCAGCCGGTTCCTGAAAGGAACGAAAAATAAGCTGACTACTGAGCAGATTATCAGCATTGCCCGCATTTTTCATGTGTCCTCCGATTTTCTGCTTTGCCTGACCGACGTGCCGGACAAGAAGAATTATGAGATTTCTGAGCTTGGACTTTCCGCCGAAGCGGCACGGAACCTCTATATTGGACGGGTAAATCCATCGGTAGTAAGCCGTTTATTGGAAAACCGCCGTTTTGCTCAGCTGACGAACATGATTTCCCTGTATTTTGACGAAACGATGGCTTCCGGTTTTACGGCGCAGAATCAGATTCTACAGTCTTTAAGTTCCTTGCTTTTAGCAGCAGGAAAGGAACAGCCGGACATCAGGAAAGCATCGCAGCAAGCGGCACAGACGGTTTCCCTGAATAAAGTTCCGGTCTATCAGGCGGATCTGACTAATATTCAAAATCAATTTATGGCGGTTCTTCGGGAGATCAAAAAAGATATGGCCTCTGAGAAAGGGATTTCTCAGAATATGACAAAAGAGCTTACCGAGCAGATGTTTTCAGAATTGACAAAAGGTCAAGACCTCCGGCATCCGTCAGTTTCTCCTGAGCAGCTTGCTGCCATGATTGTACAGCCCATATCCCAGACGGGGCTGGCAGAAGAAGAGGCTTTGTCAGAACTACAGCAGGCGCTTCTTCACATGATGGAAAATATACAGAAAAAGCAAAATGGTGAAGAGGATGAACAATGAGCGGCTCTGCGCCTTAGCGCAGCAGGGAGATATTCGGGCACAGGCACAGCTGATACACAACAATCTGGGATACATTCGGAAAACCGCAAATGAATTATACATCAGCGTTGGTCTGGGAAATAGTGAGCTGGGCATTGACCATGACGACCTGATCCAGGAGGGAAGTATCGGTTTGCTTCGGGCAATCTCCCTGTATGATCCTGCGAAGAAAATAAAGTTCCTGACCTATGCGGGACCGGCTGTCCGAAACGCCATGATGGATTTGATTTCCTCTGCTTTTGCAACCTTTGAACAGCGGATGCAGTCTGACAAAGATGGTATCCCCATGGAGAGAATCAATCTGGATGATTTGCTTCCCGGCGAGGATTCCGTGCAGCGTTCTGACCTGATTGCCGACCCATATGCGTCAGAGCCAGAACAGATGATGGTGGAAGAAGAAAACCGGAAAGAGCTGTATGAAGGACTGCGGCGCATCTCAAAACGGGAACAAGTTTATCTGCTCTATCGTTTTGGCTTTGAGGACGATATGGAGCATCCTCTGGTGGGAACAGCTCTGCATTTCCATCTCAGTGAGAGCCGTGCAAGGTCAACTGAGGCACTGGCGCTGGACAACCTTTGGCTGGAACTGCCGTGGTGGTATTAGTCTGCGGCGGGGCTTTAATATACCTCTGCTTCCTTTTCCGGCCAGTCGGATTTTGCTCTCTATGCAAATCCTGATTTCGTTCGTGACCGTACAAAATCCGCCTGCCCTACTGACGCTGAAAAGCGTCTGTCAACCGCTATCTGCCCACACAGCAGATGGCGAATCCAGCCCCTTTCCAGCGTCAGCCGGAAGCAAAGGTATAACACACTAGACTTTCCAAGGAAAGTCGTGTGCCAACAGGGATGCTACTCGCCCCTATTGGAAACCCAGAGCCAAGGGGAGAGACCCAATCTGGACTCCATTACTTTCTTTATACAAGATTATCTAAGCTGAAAATGTAGTTTGAAAAAGAAAATATCCATGACATGAAAACAACGGAGGTGTGATAATGGCTAAAGCCAAAAAAATAAAGACTTTCATCAAAATCATTTATTTTGATGAAGGATCAGCAACAGATTTGCTTTATATCCTAGACGGTGGAAAAAGCACTGATAAGGAAGAAAAAATAGTAACAAAAACCACGCAATTAGCAGCTGGGGCGGAGGCACAGGCCGGAACTAAGATCAATCTTTTGACCAAAATCACTGCTGGGATGGGGATTGATGGCAGCGCTGATGCCTCAAGAGAAGGTCAATCCATTCTCTCCAAGGCAATAGAAAATACTGTTTTAACAGATTATATCAGATGTGCAGAGAATGAAGCTAAATCTCATATAACTGTTTTCACAAAGTGCAAACCTTACGCTTTTCCTGGATCGTTTACTTACTTTAAAATGCTCACTCCGTATTTAACAATGACGGATGGCAAAGTAGAAGTAGCACAAGGCTTAAATTTCAATCTTGCTCTTATGGATCAGGCACTAAGTTCTGGGCGTGGCTATTATGAGCTTATTGTTCAACAGCCTTCAGAAAAAGTGGTTCTTCGCTTTAACATTAACGCATTTAGAAATAATTATTCCATTTCTGATATTGTTAAAATGGAATTGGACTATCACGCAATATATGTTGGAACAATATCTGAGCATAGTCTGGAAATGCAATCTGAGTTTAGTGAAAAGAAAAAAGAAATTAGTGGATATGATATTGTAAAATCTGATACCACAGCAAGTGCGGCGACATCTCTTAAAGTATACGATGTCATTCTGGCGGGGATCTGCGTATGAACATTCACATTTACTATGGAAGCCTTGCAACCTTTACCGAAAAACTTCCTAATAGCTATGACTCGATAGTTGATCTAGCAATTCGTGATGACGAGAAACACCGGAAACTAAAACTTGATGACGGACGTGACTACACTGATGAGGAGTTACCTTATTACGAAAATGTCGTTGCATTTTCGGACGACTATCCCGCATTAACGGAAAGCCTTATTGAAAGCTTTGTAAGTTTTATTTTCCGCTTTGACATCGACAATTTGTTTTTGCAAAATCCTCCAGACAGCATTGCAAAACATATTGCTGAACTTTCATCTGCGGAGCACTCCATAGAACGACAAGACTATAAGGTTTTGGATATGGGTATGCTCAAAGAAATTAAACATGAGTTCCCTGACGCAATTATTGGACAACCTATTGCCCAGAGGCAAATTATTGGTACATTATATGATGTTGCAAAGGGACGCTTTAGTAAACCATGTGTTATGCTATTCTATGGAAATACGGGCATAGGAAAAACGGAAACCGCCAAATATATTGCCGAAAAGCTCAACGAGAGGCTGTTTCGCAAGCAGTTTTCTATGTTGCACAGCGAAGAATTTACCTCGTACCTATTTGGTGGAAAGCATAATCAAAACAGCTTTGCCAAGGAACTTCTTGAGCGAGAATCAAATGTGATTTTATTGGATGAGTTTGATAAGCCAAACCCAGTTTTCTACAGCGCCTTCTACCAGCTATTTGACGAAGGTATTTTTGCAGATAAGAATTACACCGTAACGATGAAAAATGCAATTATTATTTGCACATCGAACTTTTTGTCTGAAGAACAAATTCGTGAACGTCTTGGTGACCCCATCTATTCCAGATTTGATGCGGTTATTCATTTTACAGATTTACAACCAGAAGCGGTACAAAAGATTTTAGATCGTGAGATTGAAAGACAGTACAGCAAGCTGGATGAAGGAGAGCGAGCCGTTATTGATTCCAGAAAAATTGTATCGTTACTCAAAACAAATAGTTACTGTCTTTCCAACGCCCGTCAAATCAAAAAGTTTGTACGAGAAGCTTTTAGCGCCGCCATAACAGACGAAGTATTATGAGCAAACACCGTTCACCGATCATAACGACCGATGAACGGTGTTGTGTTTTTTCCATTATAAAACATAACCTATTTTATTAACCCCAATCACACCTCTACGAAGGACAGTCATATTTACTGTTTCATAGGATGTCCTACCCACATTGGTGGTAGCTTCGGTTCTTTTAATCTGTGTTCTTCTAACTTTTGCTCTGCCGATTTTTACAGTATCAATACCAAGTTCTTTAAGAACTTCGTCCGGAAGTTCATAGTTCTGCTCCACTAAGCCAAAGCAGGTAAAACCCGTATCCACGCAGAAAGAGATAAGTTTTTTCTTGCCAATGTTATACACAACGGCAACAGAGCAACCCAACAGGCTTCCAATTGCAAACCCTATTCCAGGCAATTCTGGAAAGAGCGCCTGTGCAATAACACCACCTATCTTCATAGAAACTAAATATCCCGATGAAACCACAAGAGTATCAACAAACTGGATACCCATTTCTGTTGATGTCATTTTTCCAGTAGCAACAAGAAGGCTGTCCTTGATTGTTCCGAGAATAACCGTCACAGCAACACCGACCACGGAAGGATTAACTGCTTTCAAGCCCTCTCCAAAAAGGCCTTCCTGAATTGCCATCTCCACACCATAGGCAATTGAACCACGTAAAAACGCCTCTCCGCTTGTGGAGATAACCTTGCAACCAGCCTTTTTTAACTGATTTAATGTGATCTCCCCATGCTTTATCAAATAGTCGATTGCCTTATACAACTCTGGTACTAACTGCGTGATAGCAGTAATAGTCGCTGCTGTTAAACCTGCCTTTACTGCTTGGTTTAGATAATCAACTCTAACCTCAGCAAGATAGACCTCTTTGGAGATACCATGTTTCTCCGGATCAAAGCCTCCATTTTTCGCTTCTTTTGCGATTGCCTTCGCTTCCTTAATGGATAGTTCTTGGGACTGAACTCCCTCTCCATCAGAAACCACGCCTACCAAATGATCTCCGGTATCCTTGTGAGAGGCAGATACATCAGGTCTAGTGTACATATCTTTGATTGCACGTCTTGCTGCATATGCTTTTGCCTCATCAACCTGTTCCGGTGCTATAAGGCGCTCCTGTCCTTGATACTTTGGCAAATGAGTTTCTTTGTTCAGTATCGCTTGATAGTTTTCCGCCTTTTCGGCCAGGTTGGAATATTTCAAACTATAGCTTTTCCCAAAATTAGTGCCTATATCAACGCTCCCGTAACCATTATCCTGCAATGTAAACGCCATATGTTTGGAACCTTTTTTGAGAGCATCTATATTAAAAGTTCCAGAAACAAATTCTTCCGCAACATATCCTTTAAATTGTTCCACCCCCAAATTCAAGTGTGGATGTTCATTTATGTTTCTTGCCAATTCGTCAATTGCTATATTTATTTCTTGTATGTGTAGATTTTGTGCGGCTATTTGCTGATTTTGCAATACATTGGTAGTATAGTCTGTATAGGCACTTCGACTTGCCAAATCATCCCCCATCAGTTTGGCCATAAATTCCCAACCACATTTTACATCCTGTAATTCTGTCATGTCCATCACCTCTATGATTTCATGAATGCCTCAAGCCCCTCATTATAAAGATAGATTACTCCAAAGAACAGCATTTGACGTTCCATATCTTTTTTGTTTCTAAAGTTCTCCTCCGAAAAAACCATTGCACGTTCACTTGCATCAGTAACAGCATCTCCGATGGTATGACCAACTTTCTTTGCTATAGTTTTTCCTCTAGTAAAAAAGCTTTTTTTCTGCTCAGCAGGCTGCGCCTCAACCTGTGTTTCATCGGCAGATACCGTTTCCCGCTTAACAGTTACCTTTGGCTTGATAGCATCTTTAACCATCTGCGGTGCTGGAAGGGTTTCTAACTCATCATGAAATGCACGATAGCTTTCAACTGATTTAATCTCATTTGGAGACACATAGATGACAGCCTGATTCCCTGCCCATCCATAGCGGATTCCATGTCTGCTGAATTTAACATCGATTACAGGAATTAGTTTATCTACACCTTTAATATCCCCCAAGAATAAAACCTTTGAAGTAATATTTCCGGCTTTCTTATTGGCAAGCCATACCTTTTCCGTCCAAGCAACTACATTGATACTGCTATCTTGTGTTCCGGTTATAGAATCATCTGTATCATCTTTTGTTTCAATCATCTTCTTCATTTGATTAGCAAGCATCTCGTCTTTATATACAATAATCAATGTCTGCGGTTCGTAAAACATAATCCATCTCCCTTGTGTTGGTAGTCCTTAAATCATTCCAAAAAACTTCAATGCCTCTGTAATCGCCGCTTCCTTTTCTGGCGGGCATTTCGGCTGTCTGGCGTTTTCAGACTTCGACTTGTTGTAGTTCTCTCGCTCAATAATACCATATTTCTGTTTAATCTGGGCGATATAAAGAGAGGAAACCTTTAAGCCGGTCTGCTGCAACACACGTTCTTTAATCTGTCCGTATGTGGCATCATTCTGGAACCCGGACATATCCATATCCTCCAATGAGAACTCCACACGCACTTTCTTCGAGTCGATTTCTCCCTTGGAAAGCAAGACAACCGTCTCCACGTGCCCACTCATCGGAAACATATCGCACCCTCTCACCTTCTCCACCACATACCCCCCATCTGCCAGATACCTCAGATCCCTTGCCAGTGTAGCCGAATCACAGCTCACATAAACCACCCGTTTCGGCTGCATCCTCAGGATTGTGTCAAGGCACATCTGGTCGCAACCCTTTCTTGGGGGATCTACCACGATCACATCTGCATAGATATGGCTTTTCTCATACTGTTCCGGCAGAACTTCCTCCGCCTTCCCTACAAAAAATTCCACATTCCCCATTCCGTTCAGCTTTGCATTCCTTCTGGCATCATCAATGGCCTGGGGAACGATTTCCACCCCATATACCTTCCTGGCCTTCTGCGCTAAAAACAGGGAGATAGTTCCGATTCCGCAGTACAGATCCCACACCGTCTCCTCCCCTGTAAGACCCGCATATTCCAGAGCGGTTCCGTACAGTTTCTCTGTCTGCACCGGGTTTACCTGATAAAATGACAGGGGGGAAATCTGATAGGTGACATCCGCGATGGAATCTGTAATATATCCCGGCCCGTACAGATTCACGATCTCCTTACCCATAATCACGTTGGTTTTTTCTTCATTCACACTGTAGGAAATGCTTGTCATCCCTGGAATCTGCATAAGCTCCTCTGCCAGCCGCTCTCCATAAGGCAGGCTTTTCCCATTGATTACCAGACACACCATGATTTCCCCGCTCTTAAATCCCTTTCGTATCAGAGCATGGCGTACCAACCCTCTATGGGTCTTTTCATCATAGGGCTTAATCCTGTTCCTTTGCATAAAGCCGCGGATGATCCCCAGGATTTCCTTATTCTCCTCCACTCCCAGCAGACAATCCTCGTTTTCAATAATATCGTGAGTCCGTCCGGCGTAAAATCCAGTTATGATCTCCCCATTCTTATTCAGTCCAAAGGGAAACTGGGCCTTGTTCCGATAGCGCCACGGATACTCCATCCCCATGATTGGAAGCATGGGGATCTCTTCTTCCCTGAATCCTCCGATCCGCATAAGGTTATTTTTGATCTTGCGCTCCTTAAATACCAGCTGTTCCTCGTATTTCATGAACTGAAGCTGACAGCCCCCGCAGGGACGGGCAGCAGGACAACGCGGCTCTGCCCGGACAGGCGACGGTTCAATAACCTCCATGAGCCTTGCAAAACCGTAGGATTTCTTCATTTTCATGGCCCTGGCCCGAACCCTGTCGCCGATAACCGTATCCTTGATAAACCAGATATAACCGTCCAGTTTCCCGATTCCGGCCCCGTCCTCGCTCATATCTTCAATGGTAACTGTAAATTCCTGATTCTTTTCCACTGTTTTACTCCGTTGTTTTTCTGATATTGGTCTCTAAGAGCCTGTTATATCCCAGCCATCCTTTATTCGCCCCGCCGGCATACAGCGCCTCGATCATGGTTTCCATCTTGGCATCGGTGTTATCGGCAAAATTCAGAGCCAGTGCCTCTAACAGGGCCGGTTTTTTGGGAGAGCCGTATTCCAGTTCCCCATGATGGGCCAGGATACAGTGCTTTAACTCAGACGCCAGACGGGCCGGGAAACCGGGAATCTCCCGGATCCGCGCGGAAATCGTTTCCGTACCGATCATAATGTGGCCCAGAAGCTGGCCATCATCAGTGTAATCATTTTCCGGGAAACGGGACAGTTCCTGCATCTTTCCGATATCGTGGAAAATAGCCGCTGTCAGCAGCAGGTCCCGGTTCAGGCTGCTGTAATACCCCGCATAGTAATCGCAGAGCTTTACCACGCTTAATGTATGCTCCAGCAGCCCTCCCACAAAGCCATGATGCACGGTTTTGGCGGCGGAATGGAACTGGAAAGCCCTGGCAAATTCCTTATCCTCTACAAAATATCCTGACAACAGCTGGTTCAGCCATGGATTTTTCACGCTGCGGATAAAGCCCAAAAGCTCCTCATACATCTTTGCAATGTCCTTTTTGGAAACAGGCAGGTAATCCGCCTCCACATACTCCCCTTCTCTCGCCTTGCGGATCCGGCGTACATTCAGCTGGTAAGCGTTCTGAAACAGTGTCACATCCGCCTCCACATGAACATAATCCATAGTCTCAAACTCCCCGACTCCCGGTGAAGACAGATCCCAGATCTTTGCTTCAATAGTGCCGGTTTTATCCTGAAGAATCAGATTCCCGTATTCCTTTCCTGTTTTTGTAAGCTGGATCTGCCGGTTCTTGCACAGATACACATCTGATGTGTGGATGCCCTCGCGGAATGTCTCAATATATCTCATTTTTATACCTCATCTCTCTTTTTCTTTTTGCTCCATGCGCAGCGATCCAGGAATCTTTGACGGGAAAACAGGCGCAAAATCAGGCTTATACGCGAGCTTGACTCCTGTTTCTGCACCTGTTTTCCCGCCGTCCCGAACCACTGCCTCCATGCTATGAAAAGGGAGTCCGCTTCCTTCGGACTCCCGTTCCGTTTTTATCTGGTTCCGACGGTCACTTCAAATATAATTTCCCTGTACTCGTCTTTGCCATTGCTGCGCTGTACACTTACACTGATCTTCGTTCCTGCCTGAAGCTTTTCCACCTGGCTCTGCAGTTCCTTCAGAGTCGTCACCGGCGTCTTTCCCAGCTTTGTCAGTATATCGCCCGGCTGCAGTCCTGCGTTATAGGCCGGACTGTCAGCCACCGCCTCGGTGATGTATATGCCTTTGGGCATCCCGCTCTGGGCCATGGCCGCCGTGATCTCCTGGCCCTGGATACCGAAATACGGAACCGGGAGGCCATTGCTCATCAGCTCCAGCGCCCCCTTGTAATCGGATACAGACATAACCGACGTCATCCGGCCGCTGTCATCCGGGCTATAGCCTTCCGCTGCCCAGCCAATCAGCTCCCCATCTGTATTCAGGAGAAATGTGCCCGCCCTGGCATCTCCCGGCGTATCCGTATAGAAAATACGTGTGCTTCCATCCACTGCCTTGGCGCTGCGGACCACATAGGAAATAAATCCGTATCCGCTGGAACCGGTAACGCCCGCCGGGGAACCAATCGCCGCCACCAGATCTCCCTGCTTTACGCTGTAGGAATTGCCCAGGGCGATAGCTTTTACATGGTCATACTGCCTGTCCTCCATCTGCGCTCCATTTACGCTCACCAAAGCCATACCGGCCACAGAATCCTTCTGTTTTACCGCGCCCGGCAGAATCGTACCGTCTGAAAATGACACCTCAATGGAATCGGCTGTGGCGACCGCCTCATCGGGAACCAGAATCAGGATCTCGCCCCGCGTACGCGCTATCACCACGCCGGAATACTGTCCCGTAGTCTCGATGGGATTGTCAAACCAGTCCATCTCTCTTTGAATGGAATGGACGGAAACCACACCGCCTTCCCACTCCTGGATCAGGTCATGGAGATTGCCGTAAAGACGGTTCAGGTCATCCATGGAATACGGGTATTTCTCCATTTCAGACCGCACCATGTCCTCCACCGGCTCCGTCTCCTCTGAAGCTGCCTTTGTCTCAGACTCCGCAGACTGCGTGGCATCCGGCTCATCCTTTGCAATCGTAATGGGATCCGGCTCTGTTTCCTCAGTACCCAGGAGTTTCTCTGCCGCCGGCTTCACCACGGCAAAGCAAACGGCCGCCGCCGCACCAAAAACCATCCCATAAAATCCCGTCTTAAAGATCCTGACAATGATCTGCCGCCTGGTAGGCGGCTGGCGGACGATCTTTTCGTGGATAAACTGTCTCCGTTTTTCCTGGCCATCGTCCGTTCCTCTATCTTCCTGCTTATCCGCCATCTCGCTCCTCCTTACGAAGAATCTCACCTCTTATTATACGGTTCTCCCGCATAATATGCAAGTTTTTGTTGCCGCAGCAGAGAAACAGAATTTTTCCTATCAAAATATCCCTGGGATGTGGTATACTAGCCCCAGAGCTGGTTATACAGCGAAGCTGAAATGTTTTACCATCCACAGGAGGTTACCTATAAATATGAACCAAAAATCCTTAAAAACCTTAGAATATACAAAGATTATCACTCAACTGGAATCCCATGCGGCCTCTCCTCTGGGAAAGGCGCTTTGCAGAGAACTGACCCCCTCCTCTGATCTGGAGGAAATACGTACCCGCCAGGCCCAGACTACCGACGCAGCTGACCGGGTCCGTTTAAAGGGTTCCGTGTCTTTTTCCGGTCTCAGAGAGATCGGCGGCTCCTTAAAAAGGCTGGAGATCGGCAGTTCCTTAAGCATCCCGGAGCTTCTTTCCATCAGTTCTGTTCTTACCGTAGCAGCCAGAGCCAAATCCTACGGACGCCGGGATGCGGAGGATACGCCTGTCTTTACGCCTCGCTTTCCGGGCCAGAAGCCGCCAAAGCAGACGGAAGCCGCCGAATATGTTCCCGACTCTCTGGATCCGTTTTTCCAGGCCCTTGAGCCTCTTACACCCTTAAATAACGAAATCAAACGCTGTATCATTTCCGAGGATGAAGTGGCAGATGACGCCAGCCCCGGCCTTTCACGGGTGCGCCGTTCTATCAAGGCTGCCGCTGACCGGATCCACACCCAGTTAAATACCATTTTAAATTCCCACCGCACCTACCTTCAGGATGCCGTGATCACCATGAGGGACGGACGCTACTGCCTTCCTGTCAAGGCAGAATACAAGAGCCAGGTATCCGGCATGGTACATGATCAGTCTGCCACTGGCTCCACTCTGTTTATCGAGCCCATGGCCATTATCAGGCTGAACAATGAGATACGGGAACTGGAGATCCAGGAGCAGAAGGAGATTGAAGCCGTTCTGGCCTCACTGAGCAATGAGGCAGCCCCTCACATCGAGGAGCTGCGTCTGAACATGGAACTTCTGGCCCAGCTAGATTTCATTTTTGCAAGAGCCGCCCTGTCCCGCCAGTACCGCTGCAGCGCCCCTGTTTTTAATGACCAGGGCCGCATCCACATCAAGGACGGACGCCATCCCCTTCTGGATCCCCAGAAGGTAGTTCCTGTCAACGTCTGGCTGGGAAAAGATTTTGATCTGCTTATCGTTACCGGCCCCAACACAGGCGGTAAAACCGTTTCCCTAAAGACAGTGGGACTTTTTACCCTTATGGGCCAGGCGGGACTTCACATTCCCGCCTGGGAAGGCTCGGAGCTGGCCGTATTTGACGAGGTTTTTGCCGATATCGGCGATGAACAGAGCATCGAACAGAGCCTCAGTACCTTCTCGGCCCACATGACAAATATTGTAAATATTTTACAGCAGGCAGATTCCCGCTCCCTCTGCCTCTTTGACGAGCTGGGCGCAGGGACGGATCCCACCGAGGGCGCAGCCCTGGCCATCGCCGTCCTGTCCTTCCTCCACAATATGAAATGCCGCACCATGGCCACTACGCATTACAGTGAGTTAAAGGTCTTTGCTCTCACCACCCCAGGCGTAGAAAATGCCTGCTGCGAATTCAGCGTGGAAACCTTACAGCCCACCTACCGTCTGCTTATCGGTATTCCCGGAAAGAGCAACGCCTTTGCCATTTCCCAAAAACTGGGGCTTCCCGATTTCATTATCGAGGATGCAAAGACCCATCTGGAGTCCAAAGACCAGTCCTTTGAGGATCTTCTAGCCAGCCTGGAGACCAGCCGCATCACCATCGAAAAAGAGCAGGAGGAGATCCGCTCTTATAAAGAAGAGATCGCTCAGCTGAAATCACGGCTCACCCAGAAAGAAGAACGGCTGGACGAACGCAAGGACAAGCTGATCCGAAATGCTTCTGAGGAGGCCCAGCGCATTCTGAGAGAGGCCAAGGAAACCGCCGATCAGACCATCCGTCAGATCAACAAGCTGGCCGCTGATTCCGGCGTAGGAAAAGAACTGGAGGCCCAGAGAACCAGGCTGAGGGAGCAGTTAAAAAAGACGGACGACAAGCTGGCTGTCAAAACAAAAGGCCCTAATCAGCCCGTCTCTCCAAAGAAATTAAAGGTAGGAGACGGCGTCAGGGTTCTTTCCATGAACTTAAAAGGCACGGTCAGCTCTCTTCCTGATGCCAGAGGCGACCTGTTCGTCCAGATGGGTATTCTTCGCTCCAAGGTCAATATAAAGGATCTGGAACTGATCCGCGAGGACGATATAAGCGCCACCTTAGGCGACGGCTCGTCCCATACCTACGGCGGCTCGTCCGGCGTTTCCTCAAAAGCGAAAAAGACATTTTCACAGGCCAAAGGAAATGGAAGCGGCAGCGGCCAGATCCGAATGTCCAAATCATTTTCCGTGGGATCGGAGGTAAACCTCATCGGCATGACCACGGATGAGGCTGTTCCTGCCATGGAAAAATATCTGGACGACGCCTATCTGGCCCATATGCCTAGCGTCCGGGTGGTACACGGCCGCGGCACCGGAGCTTTAAAAGCAGCCTGCCACAAACGCCTGCGCCAGTTAAAATACGTTAAAGACTTCCGCCTGGGCGAATTCGGTGAGGGCGGAGACGGCGTTACTATCGTGACTTTTAAATAAAATAAACTCCCAAAGCCAGAACTCACCGTGTCCGGGAGTATACACAACCAACAAGGAGGACTTTCACCAATGGCTGAGAAACAGCGGATCCTGATTGTAGATGATGATGCGAATATCGCAGAACTCATTTCCCTGTATTTAATGAAAGAATGTTATGAAACCATGATCGTCGGAGACGGCGAAGCGGCCCTGAGGGTGTTTTCGGAATTTAAGCCCAATCTGGTACTTTTAGACCTGATGCTTCCGGGCATAGATGGCTACCAGGTATGCAGAGAGCTGCGGGCCGGCTCTCAGGTTCCTATTATCATGCTGTCGGCTAAAGGTGAGATTTTTGACAAGGTTCTGGGACTGGAGTTAGGGGCTGATGACTATATGATCAAGCCTTTTGACTCCAAGGAACTGGTAGCCCGTGTAAAGGCGGTTCTGCGCCGTTATCAGTCCGCTCCCGCCGCGGTGTCCTCAGAGCCAAAGCAGCAGGGCGAATATGTGGAATACCCGGATCTCATCGTAAACCTGACCAATTATTCCGTTCTTTACAAGGGCCATTCCGTGGAGATGCCTCCCAAGGAGCTGGAACTTCTCTATTTCCTGGCATCCTCTCCTAACCAGGTTTTTACCAGAGAACAGCTCCTGGACCATATCTGGGGCTATGAATACATCGGCGACACCCGCACTGTGGACGTACATATCAAGCGTCTCCGGGAGAAAATCAAGGATCATGCCAACTGGTCCATTACCACCGTATGGGGAATCGGCTATAAATTTGAGGTAAAGAGGTGATTCCATGACCCGTTCACTCTACTCCAAGTTTGTACTGGGCTATCTGATCTTCGGCCTTCTTGGTTTTATCACCATTGCCACCTTTTCCTCCCGGATCACAAGAGATTTCCTCATCCGGGATCATTCTGAGGCCCTTTATGACGAGGCGAATGCCATTGCCGCCTCCTGCAGCCAGATGTATGAGGGAAAGCACCAGGATCTGACCGCTTTTTCTGCCCAGTTAAAAAGCCTTGGCGCCTACCTTCGGGCAGAAATCTGGGTTGCGGACAACCAGGGATCCATTTTCATGGACAGCAGGGACGGCGGCCGCAGCCAGACGGTGATTCCCAACTTTGATCCCACTGCCTCCGGAAGCCGCTCCTATACCATCGGAAATTATTACGGCCTTTTTGATGAGGATGTCCTCACCGTGTCCTCCCCTGTAACAGGAAATTACACAACCTACGGCTATGTGATCATCCACCTCCCCTTAAACCAGATCTCTCAGTCCCAGAGAGGCATCCTGGACATCCTTTATATTACCTCCGCGGCGGTATTCGGCCTGTCTATGATCATTTTGCTGGTATTTACCCAGACTGTTTATCTGCCTCTGCGCAAGATCACCGTAGGAGCCAAGGAGTATGCCGCCGGACATCTGGACTACCGGATTCAGGTAAACACCCATGATGAAATGGGCTATCTGGCTGACACGCTCAACTATATGTCTGACGAGCTGAATAAAATGGAAGAATACCAGAAGAATTTTATTGCCAACGTATCCCACGATTTCCGCTCTCCTCTGACCTCCATCAAGGGCTATCTGGAAGCGGTATTAGACGGCACCATCCCGCCTGATATGTACGAAAAATACCTTTCCAGGGTGATTTCCGAGACAGAACGTCTCCACAAACTTACGGAAAGTATGCTGACTTTAAACTCGCTGGATGCGAAAGGCTACCTGACCCGGACCAATTTTGACATCAACCGTGTCATCAAGGATACGGCAGCCTCTTTTGAGGGTACCTGCGGGCAGAAAAATATCAGCTTCGACCTTACCTTTTCCGACACCATCCAGATGGTATACGCCGACATGGGAAAGATTCAGCAGGTTCTCTATAACCTGATTGACAATGCCATCAAGTTTAGCCACAACGATTCCATGATTTATATCCAGGCCGCCGGCCAGTATGAGAAGGTATTTGTTTCCGTAAAGGATACAGGCATCGGTATTCCAAAGGACAGCCTAAAGAAGATCTGGGAACGTTTCTATAAGACGGATCTCTCCCGTGGAAAGGATAAAAAAGGCACCGGACTTGGGCTTTCTATTGTAAAAGAGATTTTACAGGCCCATGGTGAAAATATCGACGTCATCAGTACAGAGGGAGTGGGGACTGAGTTTATTTTCTCGCTGCCCCGTTCCACTGCTCTGTAAGCTTTCCGCCATATGCAGCCATCCTCCACCTCTGTCTGCTGACGGTACCCCCGATCCATCTATTTTGGATAAATGGGGGTATTTTGCTTTTTTCGTAACTGTTCAGAGCGGGGAGTTTTCTTAAATTCCTTTGATTGCAAGTCTCTTCTTTCCACCAGATCCATTTTATGGTATACTCCTCATAAGCGAATACTCCCGAACTTCTTTACCGTCATATTTTCGGGAGTATGAACCCAACCGGACACACTCTGTACGGAAATTCTGCCGCCATATTCGGCAGAATCTATCCTGTACGGGTTTCCTGTTACAGCGAATCATATGAGAGCCGCCGGTTACGGCTCTCACAGAGAAAGGATGGAAGATTATGACCCAATTTAAAAAAGCAGCGGCCTTTTTTATGGCTGCAGCCCTTCTCTCCTCTGCCTTCGCTCCTGCCGCCATGGCTGACAGCAAGACAAAGGTAGGCAAGATTTATCTGACCCTTGATTCAGACATCCGCGCGGGAAGCAGCGGCGGAGAGGTGGAGGCAACACCCACCGGAGACAACACAGACCTTTATTATGTAGATGCAGTAGAGGTGGTAAATGACGAGGGAGATAACTGGTCCAAGTCCAATCCTCCAGAGGTAGATATCACCCTGGGACTGGAAAACGAGGACGACTACACCTTCTCCGGTACCTCCTCCAGCAGCTTCAAATTTACCCTGGACAGCTCCATCAAATCCCGTTTTGACAAGATCAAGTTCGTAAATGCAAAAAAATCTGACGGCGGGGCAACCATGACCATCACTGTAAAGCTTATTTTCGACGAGGATGCCGATATGAGTGACGCTCCCGCCCCTTCAAATGCAGACTGGGATTCCAGCACTCCCGGCCTTGCTGTATGGGACGACGTGAACTCTGCCAAATATTTTCAGGTTGAGCTGTACCGCGACGGTTCTCTTGTAACGTCTCCTGACGGCGGAAGCTCTACCCTGTCTGTATATGATACTCATTACGATTTCTCCTCCTGGATGACCCAGAGCGGAAACTACACCTTCAAGGTTCGTTCCGTCAAATCCAGCAATAATGCCAAGAGCAGCTGGGTCAGCTCCTCCAGGCAGTCAGTCGGCGCCTCCGAGGGCTGGAAAAAAGCCGCCGACAATATACGCTGGTGGTGGCAGAACAGCGACGGCACCTATCCTGTCTCCCAGTGGAAGGAGATAAACGGCAAGTGGTACTATTTCGACGCCCAGGGATATATGGCTACGGGATGGATTCAGGTAAATGGCCTGTACTACTATCTGGATCCCGCCACCGGTGCCATGTATGCCAACTGCTATACACCAGATCACTTCTGGGTAGACGAAAACGGAGTCTGGAGACAGTAGAACATTTTCTGTTCATACTGCCTGTAACAGCGGATACTGCATGAGTAGTGCGGTGTCCGCTGTTTTTGATTGCAGATTACCGGCTGCTCATCAGAGCGCAGAAAGAATTTATCTCATCTGTACTGCAGGTTTCCAGAGCCAAACATGAAAACGGCGGCATTCCTTACGTACAGGAACACCGCCTTATAAAAATATACCAGGAGAGGATTCTCCATCCCCTGCCTACAGTATCAGTCTGGCCGCACCATAAATCCCCGCGTCATTTCCAAGGGTAGCAAGTCCCAGTTTTGGCTTATTGGGGGAAATGGGGGTGAAATGGTCATAATCCTTCTGCACCATGTCGATGAGGAACTGGCCGGCCTTGGAGACGCCGCCTCCGATGACGAAGATCTCCGGATCTATGATAAGGGCAATTTGAGACAGCGCCAGGCCCAGATAACGGCTTACCACCGCCATCACCTCCAGCGCCAGTCCATCGCCCTCCTTGGCTGCATCCAGCACATTTTTAGCAGTCACTGCATTGCCGTATGCGCGAAGAGAGGATGGCGTATCTGTGGACTCCATCTTCCTTCTGGCTTCTCTTGCAATACCGGTCGCAGAGCTGATCTGCTCTACGCAGCCCTGACCGCCGCAGTTGCAGTATTCCTTCTCATCCTCTCTCACATGGATGTGACCAATCTCACCACCCAGGCCGTGACGTCCGGCCACGATCTTCTGATCCAGAATCACGCCGCCGCCTACGCCGGTGCCAAGGGTGATCATCACAAGGTCGCCGTAGCCCTTACCGCCGCCCTGCCACATTTCACCGAGAGCAGCTACATTTGCGTCATTGCCGCTTTTCACAGGAAGTCCGTCTAAAAGCCCGCTTAACTCCTTCTGCGGATTTACATTATGCCATCCAAGGTTTACACAGACCTCTACGTTTCCATCCGGCATCACCGGTCCCGGAACGCCAAGTCCCGCTCCCACAACGTCCCTTTTCAGGTCCAGCCCCATTGATGATACCTTTTCACGGATCGAGGCGGCTACATCTGCAAGAATATGCCTTCCGCCCTCCTCCTTACGGGTTGTTACCTCCCATTTATCCACCAGTTCTCCGGTAGTTTCAAAGATTCCCAGCTTAACGCTGGTGCCTCCTACGTCTACGCCAATGCATTTCATCCCCATAGTATTTCTTCCTTTCTGCAATCATATATTTATGGCTCATACGCCGGACTGGGATCCGGCTGTTATCCATCATGAATCATTTCCTTCTACCGCATACGGATCTCCTGAATCTTCTGCGGCCCCATAACCAAAAGGGTGCCCGGAAGGCTGCCGGCGGATATCTTGGACACCGAAAAATCAAAGGTGCCATTGAATTTCTCCGTCCCTGCCATATTATAGACGCGGCAGGAATTATCATTATAAAGAAGAACCAGATCTCCGTCAATGTCAAAACCGCTGTACTGGTAGGTAAAGGCTCTTTCAAATACCTGGCTGCCGTCCGAACGATACACATGAAGGCGATATGGATCCGATCCCTCGGAGTTGTCCGTAATCACAGCGGCATACTGATCCGAATAGCTGATGCTGCGGATATTTTCATTTAAAAGGATCTGGGCCTTGGATTCCGGCGAGGTCTCGATCCGGGTAGAGAAAAACTGCAGTCCCTTGTCCGTAAATATTACCGCATGGCTGTCATCCATAAAATGTACCCGGCCCGCCATGGCATCTACCAGATCCTGAGGCATGAACACGCCTACCACCCGCTTGGGATCGTTCTTTCCCAGACCGAAGTTGTAAAATACCACCTTATTCCTGATCATCCCGTCCTCCAGGTACATAAAGGAAGTGATCCACTGTGTCCCACTGGGAGAAAGGCTTACATCCACCGGATATCCATCGCCGGAAAGAAGGGATTTTACATAGATATCCAGAGGATTTCCGTCCTTTTTATACAGGTAAATGTAGCTGGCCCTGGAATCCTCCTCCACCGCAGCCGTAACACCTTTTGCAGAAATAGAGAGCGCCAGAACAGGCAGAGAGGTAGCTGCCTGTCCCTGCTGTCCGTTTTTGTCGCAAATATAAATGGAATTGCCCTGACGGTCCCCGATGGCAGCGTAATCACCGTTTACAGCCACTATGGGATTTTTCATCTCATAACTTAAAATCCATACGGCTTTTCCCCTGGCGTCCAGATAGGAAGCGCCGTCCTTCGTGTATTTGATCACACCGTCGGCAAAATCCACAAAGCCGCAGAAGTTTCCCTCCGCCGCAATGCTCTCCCCCTGCCCATCTTCTGTGAAGCCAGACTCCCAGACTACCTGGTAGTCTGCAAATGACTGATAGCGGTCATAGTAGAATAATCCCGCTGCTGCAAGCGCTGCAAGAATACCTATTATCATGGCAATACGCAGCCTGCGCTTAATGGTTCTCTGATGGGCTTTGCGCAGGATCTCCTCACTGTCCTCGTCTTTAGGGTAAGCCGCAGCCGCCGGAACAACCTGTTTTCTCAGCTGATTTTTTTTATTTTCACGGCTCATTGAATGGTTATTGCCCATTTTGCGGCCTCCTGATTTTTGATATACGGATTAAGTATACAACATTTTCAGGATATGCGCACTAGGAAAATGAGAATTACCAAAACGCGCCGGCTCGTCCGATTCTGCGCTTTAACAGCCGATTACGGCATCAGAAGTTTCTGCCCCGCATAAATACTGTTTTGATCTCCCAGGTCATTGATACGGCAGATTTCATCTACCCTGTTAACATTGTGATATACCTTAAAGCAGATGCCATAGAGCGTCTCCCCTTCGCCCACGGTATAAACCTTATAAGACGGGGCAGAAACGGTTTCCGCAGAGGTGCTCTTCTCATTTTCAAGAACTGTTTCTTCCGTCACGCCTTCAGGCGCCTGACTCTTTATGACCGTCTCTTCTGTTTCGTTATCCCTCTCCTCCATGGTCTCAGGCGTTACCGCAGCGGGCTTTTCACCTGCCGTAACCTCTGTCTCCGTCCGGGCTGTTTCCTCAGAAGGATACACCTTTGCGGCAGCCTCCTCGATCCATTTTCCGTCATCCTCTTTTCCGGAAGCCAGAAGTCCAGACCGGACAACCCCCTCCGGCAGTACCGAGGCAATCACATTTTCCATTTGGTGCATTTTTTTATAGTTATTAAACATAGCTACTCCGCCTGCCAGCACGGTAATAGCCAGAGCCGTACACACCATAGACAACGCCCCTACCGTACTGCGGTGACGAATCACCTCGCCTTTGCGTTCTTCCATTTTCTGTCGGAAGTCCTGAATCGCCCGGTCATTAACACCGGCCTCTGCTCTGGGAACGTCCTTTCTGGCAATCATATAGTCCTGCATCATCTGATTTCGTTCATAATAAATGCTGTATCCCCGCAGCTTATAAAATCCGTCCGAAGAGGTAATATACACCGACTCTTCCCCTTCTAAACCGCTGTTTAAATACATCAGCTGGTTCTTTCCCGTAAAATAATGGCTATGTTCCCTCCAGTAATTCAGAGGATTTAACGTACAACCCGGATTTCCGCACAGAAACCATCCCTGAACCGTTCGTTTTGGAAAACGATTTTCCACCTCCTGATATGCCTTTTTCCAGGCGTCCTCTGTAAAGGCTACCTTCTCCCCCTCCTTTGTAACCGTTTCCATTTCCAGAGCGCCATCTACAAAAACATACGGCACATCCTCATGGATCTCCCTGCTTCCCAAAAGAAGTCCCACACGCAAATCCGATCCCTTTGGGGGCCGCAACTGTTTTAAATATGTATTAACATAATCCTCCACATACAGTTTCAATACCTGATCCCGCTCTCCAATCTGCCGTATATTTTTTGGCAGCTTCGGAAACAGCTCATATAATTCTCCCATCTGCTCACCCCTTTTATGAATTTGTCCTACAAATGCGTAAAAAAAGACACATCCGTTTCCAGATATGTCCCAGTATAGCAGGTCTTTCCCGCAAAGTTTGTCATATTATGGCGGCATTTTCCCAAAATCGTTCGACAAGGGAAATACTTTCGCATATGCAGTCGGCCATCTTCATCACCATGGACAGACGAACGCTTTGGAGCATCACCGGATCGCGGCTGCCGGCCCCGCCTACAATGCCGGTAATGGAGATATCTCCCACTGCTTCCAGGTCCTTTGACACTCCAAGTCCCGGCTGCAGAGCGCCGCGCCCCAGGGTAGCGTAGCCCACATGATCCGGGCTGCCCACAGAGGCGTCAATGGCTACTACTACGTAACGGGAGTAATGAGCCCGGATGTAACGGACATAAAGCTCCAGATTCATGGCATGAACCGGCTTATCCAGAGTGCCAATCACCGCCGCGCCCCGCAGAGAGCGTCTGCGCAGCTTATGGCCTACCAGAGGCCCCAGACTGTCCCCCGTAGACCGGTCTGTTCCGATACACAGGAACATAACGCCCTCTTTCCCTTTTTCTTCCATTTCTTCCATGATCATGCGGTTTAAATTTACAGCAAAACGCTCTGCCTCAAACTCTCCCGCTGTATCATAGTATGAAATATCTTCCCGTTTCAGGATGCCGGATGTTTTCCACAATTTCATGTCTGTACTGTCCCCTTATCCACGGAAGGTGAAGTGTTTTCACCATTTTTATGGTCAGAGGACACAAGACACGTCCTCTTCCTCTGATAGTAGTATAGACCCTGAAAATGGAAAATATGCGTTTCTTTAATCAAATAACTTTTCTTTGTAAACGCCGTCCCGAATCAGTCCGCGGATCGCCTCCACGACTGCCTGCTTATCCTCCTGATAGGTCACGCCAAACCATTTATCAGGCGTATCCAGAACACGGACTCTTGCGCGTCCTGTCTGTACTAAATCATCAATGATCTTAGGAAGGAGATACTCTGCCTTAATATCTCCCGGTTTTAAGCTGTCTAAAAAACTGGGGAAACCTTTCTCCAACTCATCTAAAAAGCTAACAGGAAGTCCCCACATATTCATAGACACTGGCTGTCCGGCCTCTACAGATACAGGGTTTCCGGTTTCGTCTGCCGCCAAAATCCCGTCTGCGCTGCGGCGGATATCATAGGTTTCCGTGACATTTTTAAGGAACCCATTTTCCACATGGCAGACGCCTCTGGTTACACTTCCATTGTCGCTTAAGGTATTTTCCAGTACAAAGCCTCCCATACAGATATCATACACATCCGCATCTTCATCCATCTCATTTACCATATATTCATGAATCCGCCTGAAGCCTTCCTTACCATAGTAATCATCTGCATTGATCACAAGGAAGGGGCAGTCGATCAGTCCCCTGATCATAAGGACTGCCTGTCCTGTTCCCCAGGGTTTCTTTCTGCCCTCCGGCACCTCATATCCCTCCGGAAGAGCAGAAAGCTCCTGATAAGCATAGATAACGGGGATCTGTTTCTCGATCCGGCTGCCGATAATCTCCCTGAAATCCTTTTCCAGGTCCCGGCGGATAATAAACACTACTTTGCTGAACCCTGCCTCAATGGCATCATGAATGGAATAGTCCATGATAATCTCCCCATTAGGCCCCACAGGAGCCAGCTGCTTGATCCCGCCTCCGAAACGGCTGCCGATTCCGGCCGCCATGATAACTAATGCTGTTTCTTTCATAATGATGGCTTCTCCTTTGCTTCATTCTGCATTTATATTCCCTCTCGTCTGCAGTCCTGCAGAAAAGAGAGTCCTGTGGACACTATATTAGAACATTATCCGAAAAAAAGCAATGGCGCTTTTATCCCTGTGTTCCCGTCTGAAATTTTTTCCTCTGGAAAAATATTCATATAAATGATATACTTTTAACACCATGAACACAAAAGATTCTGGAAATTCTTTCCAAGGAGAGACTATGAAGAAAATCAAACAAATCATGGCCTTACTTCTATGTGGGATAATGGTCACTGCCCAGACCTCATTTACGGTTCGGGCGGAAGCTCCAATCGGGCAGGGAGGCCTGTGCGAGCACCATCCCGTCCACACGCAGGAATGTGGTTACACGCCTGCGGATCCAGGCGCTCCGTGCACACATACGCACGATGACGACTGTTTCATCTCTGTTAAAAACTGTATTCATGTACACACGGCTGAGTGCTATTCCGAATCCGAAACGGATCCGGAGGCCACATCTGCCGCAGCCCGCCGGAGGGAACCGGTAAACTGCACCCATGTATGCAGCGCTGAAAGCGGCTGTATTACTCAACAAACAAACTGTACCCATGTTCATGACAGCGCCTGCGGATACCGCGCGGCAAAGCCAGGAAGTCCCTGTACCTTCCACTGCGGCATCTGCAGCCCAGATGCCGGACAGCCGGATAATTCTTCCCCTCCCCCTATAGAAAACCTTCCGGCAGACAGGCAGGAGTCATGTACCTGTGATGTGCGCTGCACTGCTGATGCCGTTAATACGGACTGTGCCGTCTGCGGGGGAGAAAATGGAGATCTGAGTATGTGCACCGGAAAGGAAACGAAAGCAGCGTCAGTCTATTCAACTGCAAAAGATCCCATGAATGTTTACACCTACGCACAGTTTCAAAACTCCGATACCTCTGGCAACGGCTCTGTGGAATTTCCATACAACCGGTTTGAAGACGCCATGGAAAACGTGGCGGACGGCGGAACAATTTATATCATTAATAAAGCATTTCTCAATGACCAGGGAAATTATAAGACCTATGTCTTTGATAAAAACGTCACCATCCGTCCGGCTCCCGGACAGAACAGCGCCGACTTTCTTGTCCGTTCTTCCGGTATTGTCCTCGGCGCTGACGTAACCATTGAAAATGTGACATTAAGCCTGACCAGCAAAGTACGGGCTGCTATTTTTGCCAACGGACACCACCTGACCCTTTCCAATATAAAACGAGGCGCCGGAGCCAGGGCAATACATCTGTACGCCGGCGGGACTCCGGATTCTTCCAGCTATTCCGGAGATCATGGTGCTATCACTGTAACAGGGAGCTGTGAGCTTGGAAATATATACGGCGGCGGCCTTGAAAGTGAAAGCGGTGACGCTCATATCCTGATCAATAAAGGATCTAAAACAGGAAACATATATGCCTGCGGCTCGGACCGTTCCAATGTTGATCCCGACAATATGTTTGATATAACCGAACCTCCGGATCCTGTGGCAAATCCGAAATATACATCCGGTGATATTACCATAGATCTTGCAAACGGCCATACGGTAAAAGCCATTGAAGGAGCGGGGGCAAGTTCCACCTATGTAACCGCCTGCCCCGTTTATCCTGCCAGCATGGCTCTGACAGATATTACAGGCCTGACCCTGACCAGCGGCACCATTATGGCTTCCAGCTTAACGGGCAGCGCCGGAGGAAGTATCGATATTGATCTGCAGAACGGATCGGCTCTTGATATGTCCGGATTAAATTCCCTTCCTGCGGTCGGTACACTCAAAGGCTCTGGCGGCACTTTCATTTTAAAGCAGGATGCCTGCCTGACAGCCAATACCTTTACCGGACGGGTTCGTTTTGCAGCCGGAAGCTATTTTAACGGAAAATCAGGACGCGTTACGGTTGGGCATACGTATCTTCAGGTGACAGATCCAAATTCTGACGGAAAGCTGGACTTTTCACCCGATGACAGCCAGACAAATATCGGCATGAAACGAAAAGGCGATGGCTGGACTGCCAGCGAGGTTATCGTTTACCCCAGTCAGGTAACCATCGACATCTCGCACAATGGGGCAACTGTAAACCAGGCCTTTCCAATGCAGACTCTGAATATCACCGCCAGAGCGGAGCGTTCCGGCAAAGCAGCATCAGAAGCGCCAAAGCTGAATGAAATGCGGCTGCTGATCAATGGAACCCCTGTTGAAACGAAGAAAACGGACGCTGCGGGAACTGTTTCTTTCTCCCCCCTTTCCGTCCTTCCCTCCACCGGATTCCGGCCTGGCGAAAATACGGTTTCTGTGGAATATGGCGGGGGAGACATTGCTGAGGATCTTGACAGTTCCGCTGCAAAGGCAGTTTTATATGTCAGCAAGGTTCCCGTGGAGCTGAAAACCGGCAGCTACCCATCTGTTCCCTATAACGGGCAATCCCAGATTCCAGAATACACTCTGGTTCTGTCCGATGATAAGACTGAGGTTTTGCCGGAACTTCTTCCTGCAAAAGACCAGATACTGTTCACTGCGAGAAAATACAAGGGAGCCGATCTTTCGGACGAAGTTCTTACCGATGTGGTCTTTCCGGGAAAATACAAACTTTCCTGGCAGATTCCAGGTCAGGCTCAATGGCTGGCTGAAAGCACACTCGACGGCTATATAGAGATTACACCCGCAGGTCCTGTCCTTTCGGCTTCCTATCAGGTAACAGACAAAGAGGCGCTTAAGGTTCTAACTGATATTACGGTGACTGGTGTCAACGGAGGGGACGTACCCTCAGGAGACGTAACTGTACGAACTGCGTACGGCACAGAAAAAACAGCAGCGCTCCAGAATGGCCATGCTCAAATCGAATTTACAATGCCCGTAGCTGAAAAAACCGCATTTGAAATATACTACCACGAGCCCACGGCAGATTCTTATACCGCTCCGGTCTACAGCGATGCACAAATCCATCTCGATATTGACCTGTCTGATGGGGGCAGCAATCATGGTGGTGGTTCCGGCAATAACGGCGGTTCCGGTGGTGGTTCTTCTTCCGGCGGCGGTTCCTCTTCCGGCGGCGGTGGCGGCAGACCCAGCGGTGGCGGTGGTTCCTCCTCCGGCAGCGGCCCTGGAGGTTCCTCCTCCGGCCCATCCATGAACCACTCAGGCAGCCTGGGCGATGCTGAACACGGCGGCTCCGGCTCCTGGCAAAAGAATGAAAAAGGATGGTGGTATGGCTATGCAGATGGAACCTGGGAGGCCGGCCATATGAACCCTGTATCCGGTCAGGATCAGGTAGCATGGCAGAATATCAACGGCAAATGGTGGGCCTTTGACCATGACGGCTATGCTGAGACTGGTTGGGTTCTTGATCAGAGCAGCAATCAATGGTATTGGATCGATCAGAACAGCGGTATGGAAAGCGGCTGGCGAGATATTAACGGAAAGTGGTATTATTTTAATACAGATTCCACCAGCGCAAATAACCGTCCCTATGGTTCCATGTATAAAAACGAAAGGACACCCGATGGCTATTTTGTGAATTCGGACGGTTCCTGGGACGGCAGCGCACCTGTGTAACACGCTAAACAAAACACATCCCCTGCCTTTCCGGTTTTATCCAGAATAATTGCAGACATGAAAACACTCTCATTCCAGAAGCGGCCTGATATTAAACCGTTTCTCTGAAAGAGAGTGTTTTTATATTATCCCTTCTCCGTCTGCCAGGGATCCGTGTACATAATACCCACATTTGTCTACAACCCACGGACATTTTTCACAACCTTTTCATTGTACCTCTTTTAGGAAAAAAGGTGGTTGCGCTTGTGGTAAAACATGCTTATTATATGGTTGAATCCAAACATTGTTTTGATATCTAAAATACAATATTATAAGGGAGGGTATTCTTTCATTATGAAAGAAATCAAAAATCCATTCTGGCACGCAGTCGCCGAGTATGGAACGATCACGATCAGCATCTGGATTATGGTAGTGGGGATTTACTTTTTCAAATTCCCCAACCACTTCGCCTTTGGCGGCATCACCGGCTTTTCCACGGTAGTCAGCGAGATGACTCAATGGTCTGCCAGTGATTTCACATCCATTATGAATATGGCACTTCTTGTCCTGGGTTTTATCTTTCTGGGCAGAAGTTTTGGTTTAAAGACTGTATACGCCACTGTTGTCATGTCAGTCAGCCTTTCTGTACTGGAAAGAATATACCCCATGACGCATCCTCTGACCACAGAGCCGCTTCTCGAACTGATATTTGCTATTTTTCTTCCGGCGATCGGAACTGCTATTCTGTTCAATATTGGAGCTTCCAGCGGCGGAACAGATATTATCGCCATGATCATGAAGAAACACACCAGCATGAATATCGGTACCGTACTGATGCTGGTGGATGTAGCCTCTGTACTGGCATCTTTCTTCATTTTCGATGCGGAAACAGGCCTGTTTTCCACTATCGGCCTTGCAGCAAAATCCCTTGTGATTGATGATGTAATTGAAAATATCAATCTCTGCAAATGTTTCAATATCATTTGTGATAATCCAGATCCCATCTGTGATTATATTATCCATACCCTAAACCGCAGCGCTACGGTCTACCATGCAGAGGGTGCATTTTCCCACCATGATAAGACCGTTATCATGACCACCATGAAACGCAGCCAGGCCCTGAAGCTGCGCAACTACATCAGAAAGGTAGAACCTACCGCTTTTATGCTGATCTCCAATTCCAGCGAGATCGTTGGCAAAGGCTTTTTAACAAGCTGACAACATTTTTACAGCAGCCATCCTTCACCGCCGTCTTAGCCTCTTTGACTAGACGGCGGTTTTTGCTATACCTAGAACAGATATTTTACGAAAGAAGGGGATGTCTGTGGATTTGAAACTTCAGACAAAACAATCTCAGACCCTGTCTGGGCACAAAAGAAAACATACAGCAACCGTCTTCTGGCGGAAAAACTGGCAGAACGCCCAATTACCATATCACACAGGACAGTAGCAAAATACCGTGAAGAGGAGGAAATCCCCGATGCAAGCGGACACAGGGAATATATCTGATGACGGTCAGCAGCCGCCCAATCACCTCACACGTTTTAAAATGGGAATCTTGAAACTTTTTAAAATTCTTTTCCCAAAAGACTTGACAGCCGTCAAAAAAAAAGGTAGAATATCACCGTTGTCAGCGATACGAGGTGTCACTGATAAGGGATGCCCAGATAGCTCAGTTGGTAGAGCAGAGGACTGAAAATCCTCGTGTCGTTGGTTCGATTCCGACTTTGGGCACTGTGCAGGTGTAGTTCAATGGTAGAACACTAGCCTTCCAAGCTAGATACGTGGGTTCGATTCCCATCACCTGCTTTGAAAATAGAATATCTGTTTTATATATGCGCGAGTGGCTCAGTGGTGGAGCACCACCTTGCCAAGGTGGGGGCCGCGGGTTCGAATCCCGTCTCGCGCTTTTTTTATTTTGTGCCGGAACCTTTATTTTGCCAGGGTTTCGGCCTTTTCAGTTCTCACTTAAATAGTTTTCCCTTTTGACCAGGCCACGCCTCCGGTTCAAAAATCCCACTTCTTAAATAAAAATGCATCTGGCATATTCCCGGCGTCTGTGCTATACTATTGCAAAATACAATTCAATTCTCCCAAGCTGCGAGTCTTTTCTTTCAGCAAGGGACAAGAGCATATCGATCAGAACAGATGACACTGACCCAAAGAGACATTCTGAGGCGGAAGGGGCATGACTGGATGTATTTCCTGCACCCTTTTTTAAGGGTGCTTTTTTTGCCGCTTCCGGCTGATCGCCCATAGGCTCTGACACAGGAGGTCAAAAATGAATTCAAGAGTAGCACTGATTGGAATTGTAGTAGAAAAGGCAGAGTCTGTGGAAGCCCTGAACCGGATCCTGCATGAGTACGGTTCCTATATCATTGGCCGCATGGGTATCCCCTATGCCAAACGCAATATCAATATCATCAGTATCGCCGTGGATGCCCCCTCGGATATAATCAGCGCCCTTTCAGGAAAGCTGGGGAGATTGGACGGGATCAGTACCAAAGCAGTTTACTCAAAGGTGGTGTAAGAAATGAAGATAAGTGACCTGATCTGCCGCCTGGAAACCGTACGAGAATTGTCCCCGGATCAGTGGATAGATTTATTTGGACAATGGCAGGCCGAAAGAGATCCCTCCATACTGGCCCTGATCTGCGAACGCGCCAGGCTGACAAAAGAAAAAATCTTTGGAAACAAGGTGTACATCCGCGGACTGATCGAATTCACCAATTACTGCCGAAATGACTGTTATTACTGCGGTTTAAGAAAAAGCAACCGGGAAACAGATCGCTACCGGTTAGATGAGTCCACGATCCTCTCCTGCTGCGAAAAGGGCTACGAACTCGGTTTCCGAACCTTCGTGCTGCAGGGGGGAGAAGACCCGTTTTTTACAGCTGACCGGCTCCGCGAACTGATACGGCAAATCCGGCAGAGATACCCTGACTGTGCTATTACTCTTGCTGTAGGTGAGCATGACCGCAGCGCCTACCAGTCCTGGTTTGATGCCGGAGCTGACCGCTATCTTCTCCGCCATGAAACAGCGAACGAAAACCACTACCGCCGTCTTCATCCCGAACCTTTAAGCGGCCAAAACCGCAGGGAGTGCCTGTTTCATTTAAAAGAAATCGGTTACCAGACCGGCTGCGGCATTATGGTAGGCTCTCCCGGCCAGACTGCGGAATGTCTGGCGGATGACATGGTATTTATGAAAACGCTGAATCCCCATATGGTCGGCATAGGACCGTTCATCCCCCAGCACGCCACCCCATTTGCCGGTGAAAGTCCCGGAACGCTGGAGGATACTTTATTCCTTCTTGCCCTGGTTCGCCTGATGCTCCCTGCGGTCCTTCTCCCCGCCACCACAGCCCTGGGGACTATCCACCCGGAGGGAAGGGAGCTTGGTATTCTCGGCGGAGCAAATGTGGTGATGCCTAACCTGTCACCGCTGAATGTAAGAAAAAAATATCTTCTTTACGACAATAAAATCTGCACCGGGGACGAAGCGGCCGAAGCTCTTTCTTCCCTGAAAAAGAAAATGTCCGCCATAGGATGCGAAATTGTTATGGGACGCGGTGATTCACCGCTTGTCATATAAAATATCTTACTGAGGGAAAAGACTGGTTCTGACCCCAAAGAGAGGAGAATAAACCATGTATAAGTATGACCCGTCATCATCAAAAGCCGAGGAATTTATCAATCATCAGGAGATCCTGGATACGCTGGAATATGCGCATCAGAACAGCCGCAACGAGACCCTTATCAGCGAGATCCTCGCAAAAGCAGCTCTCAGAAAAGGACTGACGCACCGCGAGGCCTCTGTCCTCTTAGTCTGTCAGCTGGAAGAGAAAAACCGAGAGATCTACGCCCTGGCCGAACAGATCAAAAAGGATTTTTACGGCAATCGGATCGTAATGTTTGCCCCCCTGTACCTGTCAAATTACTGTATCAACGGCTGTGTCTACTGCCCGTATCACGCAAAAAATAAGCACATTGCCAGAAAAAAGCTGAGCCAGGAGGATATACGAAGAGAAGTGATTGCCCTTCAGGATATGGGGCATAAGCGTCTGGCTCTGGAAACCGGCGAGGATCCGGTAAACAGCCCCATCGAATATGTACTGGAGTCCATTGATACCATTTACAGCATACGGCATAAAAACGGATTGATCCGCCGTGTAAACGTAAACATTGCCGCCACTACGGTGGATAATTACAAACGGCTGAAGGAGGCAGGAATCGGTACTTACATTCTGTTCCAGGAAACCTACCACAAGGAAAGCTATGAATCGCTCCATCCCACCGGGCCGAAGCATGATTACGCCTACCATACTGAGGCTATGGACCGAGCCCAGCTGGGAGGGATTGACGACGTAGGGCTGGGCGTCCTCTTTGGCCTGGAGCTGTACCGCTATGAATTCGCCGGACTTCTCATGCACGCAGAGCATTTGGAAACGGTGTTCGGCGTTGGTCCCCATACCATCAGCGTCCCCAGGATCCGTCGGGCAGACGATATCGACCCCGATGCATTTGACAACGGCATTGATGACGATACCTTTGCAAAGCTGGTTGCCTGTATCCGTATTGCAGTTCCCTACACCGGCATGATCGTATCCACACGGGAGAGCCAAAAATGCCGCGAACGGCTTTTGCGGCTAGGTGTATCCCAGCTCAGCGGTGGTTCCAGAACCAGCGTAGGAGGCTACGCCGAGCTGGAGCCTTATGAGGAAAATTCTTCCCAGTTTGACGTCAGCGACAACCGCACTCTGGATCAGGTTGTCAACTGGCTTATGACCCTGGGCTATATCCCCAGCTTCTGTACTGCCTGTTACCGTGAGGGACGCACCGGCGACCGATTTATGAGCCTGTGCAAAAGCGGACAGATACAAAATTGCTGCCATCCAAACGCCCTTATGACGCTGAAGGAGTACCTGTGTGACTATGCCTCCCCTGACACCAGAACCATCGGAGAAACCATGATTCTGCGCGAGCTCGGCAGTATCCCAAAAGAGAACGTCCGGGAGATTGTACTCAGAAATCTTACGGAAATTGAAAAAGGAAACCGAGATTTTCGATTCTAGTGGACCGTATCTTGAATTAACTGCCGTCTGGCTGGTCTGCTGTCAATTATACGTTGTACCAGCCTGTAACATATGATACGCCCAGGCAGTATTTTCACCGCAGTTTGTGCCTGGGCAAAGGGAAAGGAATAGATATATCTATGACAATGAATCAGACACCCTCCGGGGAAAGAATCCATATCGGCTTTTTCGGAAAGAGAAACGCCGGAAAATCCAGTCTTGTAAATGCCATTACCGGCCAGAGCCTGTCCATCGTCTCAAACATAAAGGGCACTACCACTGATCCGGTTCTTAAATCCATGGAATTGCTGCCGCTGGGGCCAGTAGTTATCATAGACACTCCCGGACTGGATGATGAGGGAGAACTGGGACTTTTACGTATAAAAAAAGCCCGGCAGGCCATTAACCGCACCGATATCGGCGTGATCGTAGCGGACGGTACTGTGGGTATAAGCAGGGAAGAACGGGAGCTGGAAGAAATTTTCCAGCAAAAGAGAATCCCCTATATCATTGTTTTTAATAAAGCCGATCTCTGCGAAACGAAAGGCAGCTTTGAACCAGGACTATGGGTCAGTGCCGCAGACGGCACGGGGATCAGTGAGCTGAAAACAGCCATCGCAGCAATAAAACCGGCGGACAACCCAAACCGCTGCCTCCTGGCCGACCTGATTGAGCCGTCGGACACAGTAGTGCTTGTGGTTCCCATCGATAAGGCTGCCCCAAAAGGACGGCTGATCCTGCCTCAGCAGCAGGTCATACGTGACATCTTAGACCGAAAGGCTGTATCCATTGTCTGTCAGGAGGACAATCTGTCCGGCACCCTTGCACTGCTGGCAGAGAAACCAAAGCTTGTGATCACAGACAGCCAGGTCTTTCCCATCGTTGACAGGATAACGCCGCCCGACATCGGCCTGACCTCCTTCTCTGTTCTCTTTGCCCGGTACAAAGGAAACCTGTGGCAGACTGCCAGAGGGGCCAAAGCACTGGAAACTGTACGGGATGGATCACGGATTCTGATCTCAGAAGGCTGTACCCATCAGCGGCAGTGCGGAGATATAGGCACCTGCAAGCTTCCAGCCATGATACGTTCCTATACCGGAAAAGAACCTGCGTTTATCTTTACCTCCGGGCGTGAATTTCCGGAAGATCTATCCTCCTTCCATATGGTCATCCACTGCGGCGGCTGTATGCTGACGGAGCGGGAAATGAAGTACCGCCTTGCCGCAGCCCAGGATCAGAGCGTGCCTGTAACCAATTACGGGATCATCATAGCCTATATGAACGGGATTCTGGAGCGTAGCCTGCAGCCCCTGACAAAAGACCGTTCTGATGCTTCACTGTATCATTAGCACAAGCAAAATCTCCATCATATCCTCCCCCTGTGATCGGAACCTTTTTATATGGGATCAGACATTTTTCCCTGAGCCGCTGTCAGCATAAGCACCGCCCCAAGAATCATCCCAAACCCCAGAAAATCCGCCGGCGCAAAGGATGTTCCCAGCCAGAAAACGGAAATAATTACTGCGGACAGCGGTTCTACACTTGCCAGTATACTTCCTTTTAGCGGGCCGATCATGGAAACTCCCTGAAGGTAAAGGCCAAAGGCAACAGCCGTTCCAATCACAATAACGCTGATGAGAGCGGCTCCGGTTTCAGTATCCCATATAAGTTCATATTCCCAGGGGCGGAACAGAACACACATAAGGACTCCCCCGAAAAACATACCAAATCCCAGGACCTGATAGATATCATAGCGCAGGATCAGGCTTCCAGGGATCATATTGTAAAGAACGGAGCTGACCGCAGCAGCCAGCCCCCAGAACAGGGCATTTCCCGTGATGTAGAAGGTATGGATATTTCCATGGGTACCGAGCACAAAGGTACCGAGGAGGGATAAAAAGATGGCCGCCAGTTCCAGCCATCCGGGATAACGCTTTTCCCGAAAGCAGACAACCAGAAGAATAAGTACCGGCGATAGATACTGCAGAACCGTGGCCGTTCCCGCATTAGACGCTTCAATAGCCATAAAATAGGTAAACTGGCACAGGCTGATGCCGCAAAAGGCAAAAAGCAGAAGGCGCAGGGTATCTGCCTTTTTCTTCAATATGTCCATATTTCGCCTGCCATGTAGGCTAAAGCCAACCGCAATCATAATAAGTCCTGCAAAAAGCAGCCGCAAGGATACCAGCCATGGCGCCTTAGCTCCCTTTGCCTCAAACAGGAACTGGCCGCAGCAGCCGGAAAATCCCCAGCATATCCCCCCGCAGACCGCCATGATTGTCCCCAAAGTTTCATTTTTCTTCTGTATCATCTCACTCTTCTTCCTCCCTTCCCCCAGGTATGGGGGTATTTTTCCGCTCAGAGGGTTACAAAGTGTTATCCCTTCTTGCCGGCGGCGGATTTTTGTATAGCCTCACCCAGTTTAACCGCAGCAAACATATCTGTCAATCCTTTCCTGTTTCCCCGAAAGCCGGCTGCTGCACCCCGTCTCCTGCATTCGGCTGCTCTGCTTCAGAAACCGCGCCACGTTCCGGCCGTCCGCATTTCTTACCCGCGCAGATCTCTACCGAATCCCGCTCCCCGCAATGGACAGTACCAGACCAGATGGTATCAGAGGACTGGGAAATAAAATTTCGGGACTGCAGTGAGAGGCAGACATATTAAAGGGCTGCCTGAGAAATGAATAAAGGGCCATAAACGGCCCTCATCTGCTCTCATACAATCGTCCCCACAGGAAATGCCCGGCGGAATATGGTTCTGACAACGGGCCCGGCCACCAGCAGCTGAAAAGGCAGAGCCATTACAAAGTTTTTCGGAATATTGGTGAGCCATACAAGGGGCAGCAGCCTCCATTGACCGGTAACTATACACATTTCCAGACCGCCATACAGAGACATGAAAATGACCATGGGAACCACCATGCAGCAGGACACAGCGATTACCTTTCTTGACGGGCTGCTGTCGCGGTCTGCGAAAAACCGAAAAGCTGCTGCTTTGGCGGGGCCGGACACCACAAACCAGTCAAGACAGAGCGCGCAGATATAAGCCAGAGGGAAGCCCATCCATCCCTCTCTCACCGACTCTGCGCTGAATCCACCCATATGAAGGGCGACATTGTACATACTCATCCAAAGCACCATCACAAAGCACATAAGGACAGTGTAAATCAGACTTTCTTTCTTATTTTGCGGCATAATTCCTCCTTCGGCGTATCAGCTGCGTTATATAAAAAACAGCAGGCGCTGCGGGTCAAAGATAAGGGATGCGGGGTATCCGCTTCCTGCTCTGACTCGCTGCGATCCTGCTGTATGTATGATCTCGCTGCGTCATGCGCCTGTTTTTATTTTTTCCCGGATATTATAACCTGTTTCTATGGCTTTTGTAAGTTCTTTTTTGCGTACATACAAAGATAACCTTACGCTCTCTCTTTATTCAGGTACTCCATAATTCCCATATGGATCGTCCAAGCCATCCGATCCTGGTATTCTTCCGTCTGCAGATTTGCAGCTTCTGACGGATTACTTAAAAAACCGCATTCTACGATTACAATTGGTTCCTTTACATGAAGAAGAAGATAATAATTATCATTGGCCTTTGCCTGACGGCGGTTTGCTGAACCCAGAACGTAATCAAACCGTTTCTGCAGGATCTGTGCCAGCACCTTGCCCTTCTGGGAAGTTTTGTAGTAAAATACCTGCCCCCCAAAGATGGAGTTTTCATGATAGCTGTTCTGGTGGATGCTCACTACCAGATCCGGTTTCGCCTCTTCTATAATCTGGCATCGTTTTTTCATATCAGACATCTTCTTATAGCGGCCTCCGGCCGGGGACAGTCCCGTATCTTCTTCTCTCGTAAGAACGGCCGTTACATCTGAATACTCCAGATAATTCTTTAGGCGCAGTGCAATGGACAGGTTGATATCCTTTTCCAGCTGACCATTCACCCCAACCTTTCCCGGATCCTTACCTCCATGTCCAGGATCAATCACCACTACCGGACGGGCTGTCTCAGCTGTTCCCTCCCGACTCTGAACCGTCAGTACCCCGGATGCTGCCAGAGAGCCCGCCTGCCAGGAAAGAAGGGTTACGGCCCCCAGCAGCAAAAACCCCATTACGGTCTGCCACGTCCACTGTTTCATGCTGCAAAACTCCCGGCTGCCGCAGCAGCCATTTTCACACCCTTTAATTCAGTATATTATCATTTCCCCCAACCTATTCACATGAATGTGAATGACGCTTATACAGCTTTCTCTTCCTGTTTACTGTACCTGAGACACAATATCCCAGATATTGCTGTCCTCAAATCCCAGTTTCCAGCAGGCAACTCCCGCCAGGTTATACTCCCTTATCTGGTCAATCTTAAGCCCCAGGGACTTTTCCTCCTCCATCCAGATAGACTGAGTACCGTTTTCCCCGGAAACCTGTCCATAATATACTCCCAGTTCATCCTGCCATTCAAGCTCCACTCCATTTTCCTCCACCCACTTTTTTGCATCCCGAATTCCGTAGGCCTTTGAAGTGGTTTTCCCATCCTTCTCCGTCCAGACTCTTGTATAAAAGGGAACACTGTTAATCACTTTTTCCTTCGGCACCTCTTTCAATGTATCCGCAATCCCGTTTTTTACATAAGAAATAGAAGCCACAGGTCCCGGCTCTCCTCCCGCATAGTGCTCGTCGTAGCCCATAACAATCACGTAATCAGCCACAATTCCCTGTTCCTTACGATTATAAAATGCAGTATAAGCTGAAGGCACATAGTTATCCACGGACAGCACCAGTCCCCGTTTGCGGCAGGCAACCGACATTTCACGGATAAACTGGACGTAATGTGGGCCGGCCTCTGACTTAAGACTCTCAAAATCCAGGTTAAAGCCGTCAAAGCCGTAGGTATCCGCTTCCTTCATCAGGTTTTCAATCAGTTTTTTCCGTTTGCTGGTTACAGACATCAGTTCCTTTGTATCCAGCTTTTGTACACTTTCCCTGGTGCTCACATTTTCCACCATAGCCCATACCTTAAGCCCCATTGCGTGAGCCTGATCCACATAGTCTTTGCTTGCAAGGGAGGTATAGGTTCCGTCATTTCCCGTCACATTAAACCAGGTAGGAACGATAACATTCATTCCTTTTGCCACTTTGGCATACTTTTCCAGAGTAGAATTTGCTTCCTTTTTCGTCACCTGATGAAAGCCCAGACGCACCTTTTCATCCATGGAAATGCTTGTATATACAGGAGCTTTAAATTCGCTCACAGGCGTTGTCTCCTGAAGCTTTCCCAGACGGCTGTTTTTAATATAACCTATATATCCATCCTCCGTCCGCACCTTTGACCACCGCTCCATGGGCTCTAAAACCTGTACCATGCTGTCTTTTGAAAGCTCAGTGATAATATTGCTTTTAATTCCGCCTTTTTCCCGCAAAATTCCCTTTCTGCGGATCCTGGCCGTCTGCATCGGCTCCCAGAGCGTATCAATAAACACCCTTTTGATCTGGCTGGTGTCAAAGGACTGCTGACGGATGTCGGAATAATTCATCACAAGTCCCAGAGACAGGTAGGCCTCTTTATCCTTTATCTTTAAAAGAGGGCCCGCTTCTCCCATTGTATTCTCATCGGCATAGACGATCTCCTCTGGAAGTGTATATACTAAAAGCTGTTCCGTCTGATCCCAGTAGAATCTTTCATTGACAGCCTTATTCACCCAGCTTACCGGAAGATACACCTGCCCGTCCTCATAAATTCCCTTTTCATCCTGAAGCTCATTATTTAAAATAATTGCCACCTCATCGCCCCTGACCTGGAATAATTCTGCCTTATCCGCCAGTTCCTTTCCAGGCATATACCGCCTTCCGATGACAAAGCCTGCCAGTGCTCCTGCAAGCAGCAGCAACGCAAACACTGTCAAAAGGAGAGGGGCCACAGCGCGCTTCTTTCTTCTTCTGCTCCTCATTTTTATCCTCCGATCCTGTGTGACGTGCTCCCAGGCTCTTTCCTTCCCCCATCTTCACAGGATAAGCCGGAACACTCTGATATATTTTCTATTCTACCATAGAATCACAGGAAAGAGGAATAAAAATAGGAAAATGCCGTTTTAAACTCCACCGTCTGCTTGCAGGCCAGAACGGCATCCCATCCTGATAACAGCAGTTTTAAAACGGCATTCCCATCAGAAGAAAAATCTTATTCGTTTATCTTCCTATTTTTCCGGGAGCAGTCAGGTAGACGCGGTCAAAGCGTATTTCTTTTAATCTGCCCTGTTCCGAACAGATAAAATCCCCCATATAAAAGCCGCCGTCCTCTCCTGTCTCAAAGATACGATTCCACTCCTCTTCCAGACACTCAATTCCGTCTACCAGCACGGCTACTCCCTTGTCTTTAAAACGTCTGAGGCCATCCAGGTAATTCATCTGCTGCCTTTTAACCTCTGTCTGCTCTTTATACATAAATGTAAACCTCCCGACAGAAGCCCTTTTCTCCCCTGGAGGTAAAACGTGACATACCACTTCCCTTGAAAAAGGCTTCTGCTCTTCTTATCTTTTGTCAAATACATCTGCAAACCACTCCATGGCCCTCCTGTCCACCAGAAACGCATCTGCTGAAAGTGGGATTCTTCTGAGAGGAATACGAAACTGTTTCTCAATCTCTCTTCTTATGGTCTCGCTGCCAAAGGCAGCCATACAGCTCCATCCTTCTCCCAGCGTTTCCTCTTCTGTAAGAAATCCCAGAAATGCATTCAGTTTCCATTCTGACAGGGCCGCGGTAAGGATCCTGTTTGAGCACCGGAACCACTCTGGCCGGATCTGCGGTCTCATGGGGCCAAAGTCAATAAGGATCTCTTCATAGCCGGACCGGATACAGGACGCCAAAGCTTCCTTTTCCCCCTGAGGATAATAGTCCACATCCAGAATCCGAAACGCTTTCGCCTCCTCTGCTTTCTTTCCCTCCGGCCCAGCTTTTAACCGAATCAGACTGTTGTGCCCGCTCCACTCCACCACTGCTGTCCTTTTCTGACAGCAGCCGGACAGATAATTAGCGCTCCACAAGGTCAGGTGGGTAGCTCCCGTGGCCCTTCCCGCTCCGATGATCCCTGTAATACGGGTTCTCTGTACATTCACCGCCACAGCCATCTCCTCCTTGGGCTTACTGTCCTATTTGGAGCAGCATCCAAATCTCCTTCCATCTGCTCTGAAACCTTTTTCCACACTGCTTTTAAGAATCCTTCCGTTTCCCTGTCCAGGCAGAAAGGATCCTCATATGCGGGGCTTGCAAACATCGCAGTTTCCGGGAAAATTCTTTTTCGTTCCCGCTTCCCCTTGCCCGGTCCCCGCCGCACAATCACCAAAGAAAACTGCCTTTTTCCATCCGTTTTCACTTCGGAAAATACCTCTGCCATGCGTTCTGTCTGTTCCCTCTCCCACAGGTTATGACAAACAACGCCAACACAGCCCTGGCTGTCTCCCTCTAATTCCTGTGCCGCCCCTTTCCAGTCTGTCCCAAAATCTTCCAGAACAACTTCAAACTCCTCCTTTAATTCCCCAAGATCCGCTGCCGACCCATACCAGGGCCGAAGGGCGATTCCCTTCAGCTTAAGGATCCCGTTTTCATCTGCTCTGGCCCCTCCCAGAGCCTCTGCCAGATTTCTCACAGCCCTTGAATGGTTGCATTCCACATAGAGGGTTCTCATTCCCCGCCCATTTAAATAGGCGCAGAGACCAAACCCCAGGTGGGTTGCCCCTGCTCCGGATCGATTGCCCACAAGGACGATTTTCTGAGATGATATTGCCATATGCTCTGTTGCGACCTTTCCCCCGCTCCATCGGTCCGCCGACCGTTTTGCAGCCAAAACCCGTTCCAGAGCTTCCTTTACCTCCTTCACAGATCTGTACCGCTGGTCCATATCCCGCTCCATACATTTCCCGATCACCGCCTCAAAGGCGTCTGACAGCTCCGGTTTCCTGCCGGCGTCCGGCTTCAGGGTTCCCTGTACCATGAATCGGAGGACCGCACCAATGGCATAAAGATCGGTCCTTTCATCTAAGGGCTGGTCAGAGGTATATTGCTCAGGCGCTGCACAGCCTTCCGTGCCGTAACGCTTTCCTGGGGCATTGGCGCAGATTCGATCCGCCGCATGATCAAAATCAATAAGCCGCACCGTATCGTTCCAGATGATCAGGTTATTTGGTTGTAAATCTAAATGTAAAATGGGTTCATGACAAGAATGATGTAAATATTCAACAAGAGAACAGATCTGCAGTCCGTACCGAACTGCCGACGTTTCCTGAAATGTACCCTGATCTTTTATCAGGGCATATAGAGAATGGCCTTCCAGATATTCCTCGATCAGATAAAAATGATCCGCATCCTCCTCCAGGTCATAAACCATGGGGATTCCCGGATGCTTCAGTTCCTTAAGTACCAGAGCTTCCCTGCAGAATGCAGCGTGATCCACCTTGTACTTAGGCACACACTTGACTGCACGGTACTCGTCCAGTCCCAGATGACGGGCCTTCCAGACTGTACCTGCACGGCCTGACCCCGCCTTTCGGATCAATTCATACTTTCCAAACAGTACCTCTCTCCTTCTTCCCCCTCCTTTCGTTACAATATCATCTCATGCCGCAATCTTACTCTCATTTATGTAACTTGTCTATGGTCGACAGGATAACCACTTTAAATTTTTTTCATATCTACATTGATATTTTCCCCTGTTATGTAGTATATTTATGTTGTGGAAGTCTACACATTTTTATACAGAACAGGAAGTGATCCGATGAAGATAGAACGAATCAATGAAAATCAGATACGATGTACCCTTACCAGCTTTGACTTAAGCGCCCGCAATATCAACATTATTGAACTTGCCTACGGTACGGAAAAAGCCAGAAATCTGTTTCGCGAAATGATCCAGCGAGCCTCCAGCGAAGTGGGATTTGAGGCGGAGGATATTCCGCTGATGGTCGAGGCGATCCCTCTTTCTTCTGAAAGCATTATGCTGGTGATCACAAAGATCGAGGATCCAGAGGAATTAGATACCCGCTTTGCCCGATTCTCTCCCTCTGCACCAGAAGAGGCAAATCCTGCACTTTCCGGACTGCCGGATGAGTTTCTGGAAGGAGCAGGGGATATTGGCCGCCTTATGGCCGGGCATATGAGTGATGCTCCCGACCATGGGCCGACGTCCGAGGAGACTGAAAGCGGTTCTGACAAACCGGTAGGAAAGCCAATCCGCATCTTCCTTTTTGACAGTCTGGATCGGACTGCTGAAGCCGCAAAGGCAGCGGCAGACATCTGCACCGCATCCAATGCCCTTTACAAAAAACCCCATACACGCCAGTATTATCTGGTTCTAAACCGCGGGGCTGCCGATGACCGCGATTTCTCCAGAGTATGTAATATCTTAGCCGAATACGGCTCAAAATTCTCCGGCGATCACGCCAGCGAAGCTTATTTTAAGGAGCATTATGAGGTTGTTATCGGGGAAAATGCACTGAAAAAATTACAGCTGATTTAGGGCAGTTTACCAGAAATGCACCTCTGCTGCATCTGTTTACAGCCCTTTCAGGCAGGTTCCATTGGAGCCTGCTTTTCCTGTTTTTAACACCTTTTTAAACATTTTTTGTGCAGTATATCCAATTTTTATGTGTTATATTCTTCAGTTATTAACATTGATACCCCCAAATATAATTGTTATAATAATTTCTCATTCTTTGGGATGTACATGGATAGCGTTTATTACCCCCTCCCATCAGCAGCACATCCTCCTGGTTTCCTTTTCATAAAATCATTACTGCCATCTTCCCTGAATCCATGCTATAATTGAAGAAAGAGAGATACTCTATGGATAGACATGAAAAAACGATTCATGAGCTGAATCTGGATTTAAACTATATCTGCCGTGTCATTTATAATTTTGAAAAAGACTGATTCCCAACAGGGCTTAAACTATTTTTGTGAGATCGAAAGCCTGGAATGAACAGGCAATGACGTGCGCTCTGTACCATCGGATTAAAAAGCAACGAGGATTATATAGCGGTCAATGGAAATGTGGTTGTAAAGGAAGGAACGCTGACCCGTATGGACGAAGAGAAAACCACATATGAGGCGAACAAACTTGCGGCGGAATATATCAATCAGCCATAATGTTCACAGCCAAAGCAGAAGGACTGCTCAGGCATACCGCATCCGGTATGTCAAAGCAGTCCTCTCGGATCGTTTCCAGCCAGCGCTTTCGTGCGCCCTTTTCTTATCCGGCCCTTTCTTACTTGTCAGCCAGGATCTCGTTCATCTGAGATACCAGAGTGTCGCAGTCGATGCCGTGAACCATGCAGGCTTCTTCCAGGGACTCAGCCTGAGAAGCAGGGCAGCCCAGGCAGTGCATACCAGCACCCATAAGCATCTGCGGAATCAGCTCATGCATATTGATCAATTCGCCGATGAGCATTGTCTTTTCAATCTTCATATATTTTTTCCTCCTTTGATATGTCATACTTTCGCTGTAAAAGTATTCTTTGCGTTTCCATTCGCTTTTATCAGCATAATACATTTTGTTTTTTTTGGCAAGCCCTGTATTTTCCTGTGTCCTTTTCATTATTTTCTGGTATAGTATTCTATGAATATAAGCTGTGTATTTTTTCGGATACAGTATACAATATCCTGTAAATCGTTGCAAATGCAACAGAAAAAACAGCCGGCTTATAGTAGACTTAATTCATCCAATGAGATACCATTAAACCGTATCCCAAACCCAATGCTTTACAGATTTCCCCGCTGCCTGTTTTAAAAGCAGATATGAACGGAATCTGAAAGCCGATCACATTTTACAGGAGGAAACGTCCATGAGAACAGAATGGAACACATTTACACCGGGTGTATGGCAGCGCGAGATCAATGTCCGCGACTTCATCCAGAAAAACTATACCCCATATGACGGCGATGATGCCTTTCTTGAAGGACCCACAAAGAATACTGAGGATCTGTGGGCCCAGGTAATGGAGCTGTCCGCAAAGGAGCGGGAGGCCGGCGGCGTACTGGATATGGATACGAAAGTCATTTCCACTATTACGTCTCATGGACCCGGATACCTGAATAAAGACAAGGAAACCATTGTCGGTTTCCAGACAGATAAGCCTTTTAAGCGTTCCTTACAGCCCTACGGCGGTATCCGCATGGCGATGAAAGCCTGCCAGGACAACGGCTATGAGGTGGATCCTGAGATTGTTGAGTTCTTCACAAAACACCGCAAGACCCATAACGCAGGTGTATTCGATGCCTATACTCCTGAGATGAGAGCCTGCCGCTCCAGCCACATTATCACAGGCCTTCCTGATGCTTACGGCCGCGGACGCATCATCGGCGACTACCGCCGCGTAGCCCTCTACGGTGTAGATGCACTGATCCAGGAGAAGAAGGAGGAAAAGGATTCCACAAGAACCATTATGTACTCTGACGTAATCCGTGAGCGTGAGGAGCTTTCCGAGCAGATCCGGGCTTTAGAGGAGTTAAAGGAACTGGGACAGATCTACGGCTTTGATATTTCACAGCCTGCAAAGGACGTAAAAGAAGCAATCCAGTGGCTCTACTTCGGCTACCTGGCAGCAGTAAAGGAGCAGAACGGCGCGGCTATGTCTCTGGGGCGCACTTCTACCTTCCTGGACATTTATGCAGAGCGTGATCTGAAGGCAGGCACCTATACAGAGGAGCAGATTCAGGAGTTTGTAGACCACTTTATCATGAAACTGCGTCTGGTGAAATTTGCCCGCACTCCTGAGTACAACGAACTGTTCTCCGGCGATCCCACCTGGGTAACGGAGTCCATCGGAGGCATCGGTCTGGACGGACGCCATATGGTGACAAAGATGTCCTTCCGCTACCTTCACACCTTAAGCAATCTTGGCACGGCTCCCGAACCCAACCTGACCGTACTGTGGTCCACAAGACTTCCTGAGGCGTTTAAGCGTTTCTGTGCAAAAACTTCCATCGAGTCCTCCTCCATCCAGTACGAAAATGACGATCTGATGCGCGTGACCCACGGTGACGACTACGCCATTGCCTGCTGTGTATCCAGTATGCGTGTAGGTAAGGAAATGCAGTTCTTCGGCGCAAGAGCCAACCTGGCAAAGTGCCTGCTCTACGCAATCAATGGCGGTGTGGACGAGATCTCCGGAAAGCAGATCGGCCCCAAGTACCGTCCGATTACCAGCGAATACCTGGATTATAATGAGGTAATGGACCGGTATAAAGATATGATGAAATGGCTGGCAGGCGTCTATGTAAACGCTCTGAATATCATCCACTACAACCATGACCGCTACTGCTACGAGCGTCTCCAGATGGCGCTTCATGACAAGAAGGTAACACGGTGGTTTGCTACCGGTATTGCCGGCCTGTCTGTAGTGGCTGACTCCTTATCTGCCATTAAGTACGCAAAGGTAAAAACCGTGCGCAATGAAAACGGTATTGTAACCGATTATATTGTAGAGGGAGATTTCCCAAAATATGGAAACAACGATGACCGGGTAGATCAGATTGCAGCAGACCTGGTACACATTTTCATGAACTATATCAAGGGCAATCATACCTACCGGGGCGGTATCCCCACCACGTCCATCCTGACCATCACTTCCAATGTGGTATATGGAAAGAATACCGGTTCTACACCGGACGGAAGAAAGGCCGGACAGCCCTTTGCTCCGGGAGCCAACCCCATGCACCACAGAGACAGCCGTGGCGCTGTTGCTTCCCTGGCATCGGTTGCAAAGCTTCCCTTCCGTGACGCCCAGGATGGTATTTCCAACACCTTCTCCATCATCCCCGGCGCTCTTGGAAAGGACGATCAGGTATTTATGGGCGACCTGGAAGTGGAGCTGAATGGCTGCGCTGCCTGCGAAACCGGCGGAAACCTGTTTGAGGGGCTGGATGACCAGAACTAATGCCCACTGCGCATAGACTGCCAAAAGTCCCACGGCCCTTAAAGGGCATTCACACAGCCTTTAAGGGCCAGAAGCGGGAGATACCGCTTCAGATACACAATGAAACACATTTTATTCTAAGAAAGCGAGGAACATAGTTATGGTAAAAGCAAGTGAAGCACAGATCGACAACCTGGTAGCCCTGTTAGACGGATATGCCGCCGAGGGCGGACACCATTTAAATGTTAATGTATTTTCCAAAGAAACCCTTTTAGACGCCCAGGCTCATCCTGAGAAATACCCCCAGCTGACCGTGCGTGTTTCCGGATACGCAGTAAACTTTAACAAGCTGACAAAGGCGCAGCAGGACGAGGTTATCTCCAGAACCTTCCACGGTTCTATCTAATTAGAAACCCAACGCTGTATCTGCCTTTACGGCAGACCGGGCAGGTGCCAAAATACATCTGCCCGCTGCTGCGGCAGATCTTATGGTAAATTAACAGGAAGGGAGTTTTCATTATGTCAGGACGGGTACATTCCATTGAAAGCTGCGGCACCGTAGACGGACCGGGAATACGCATGGTGGTATTTTTAAGCGGATGTCCCATGCGCTGTCTCTATTGCCATAATCCCGACACCTGGGATCCAAAGGGAGGGACGCTTACCTCTGTGGATGAGATTTTGGCCCAGTATGATAAAATGAAGCACTTCTACACCAAGGGAGGGATTACGGTCAGCGGAGGAGAACCGTTAATGCAGATCGGCTTTGTCACAGAACTTTTTGCAGAAGCAAAAAAACGCGGCATCCACACCTGCCTCGATACCTCCGGCATTACCTTCCGCTCCGATTCCCCGGCCCTTCTGGAGCAGTTTGACAGGCTGACTGCGGTAACAGACCTGGTGCTCCTTGATATAAAGCACATTGACCCCAACGAGCACGAAAAGCTCTGCAGCCAGCCTCAGCAGCCGGTAATGGCCTTTGAGGCATATCTGGAGCAAAAGGGCATCCCCGTATGGATCCGCCATGTAGTAGTTCCTGGTATCACTGATAAGGAGGAATATCTTCTGCGTCTGGGCCGGTATCTGGGAACGCGTTCCAATATCAAAGCGCTGGACGTGCTCCCCTATCACGATATGGGAAAGGTAAAATATAAAAACCTGGGGATCCCCTATCCTCTGGAATCCACTCCCCCTCTGTCAAAGGAGGCGGCGGCAAAGGCCAGACAGGTGATCCTCGCGGGAATGAGGGAGAGCCGGTCAGGCCGGCACTGACGGCCTAAACCCGATCGCTGCATCCCAAAAAACAGCCTGTACAGGCAAAAAATACGCTTCACCAGCAAGGTCACTTAACCTGTTCCTTCCAGTGAAGCGTATTTTTACTTAATCCAGTTTGAACCAATCCTCATATCCCAGCTTAATCAGATTATCACGGCTGATCTTTAAGCTCTCAAACGGGTCTCTTCCGTATGTATCATCCTGTTCAATGAGGAAGTATTCACTTCCGCCTGCCAGGCCGGCCTCAATACAGGCTTTAATGGGAAGATTTCCCTCTCCTACCTCCGCAAACTGTACATTTGAGGTAAATGCCTCCATGAACTTCTTAGGATCAAACGGCCCCTCCGGAAGTTTTACCTCCGCGATACGGTAATCCTTTAAATGAAGGAGACGGATCCGTCCGTCATACTTGCGGATAAACTCTACCGGGTTTTCGCCGCCTCTCTGGATCCAGTGAATATCCAGCTCAAATCCCATATGCTTTGTATTGTCCTTGATAATATCCAGCAAATACTCTCCGTCGTATTTTACAAACTCTACATGATGGTTGTGATAGTACAGGTCAATGCCGTGCTCCTTTAAACGCGCTGCCATCTCGTCTGCCCTTTTTACAAAATCGATGGCCTTTTCCCGGCTGCCCATACAGGTCATGGGAAGCATACCGATGCGCAGCATATCACAGTCTACTGCTTTACAGTCTGCTACGATCTTATCAAAATCGCTGACCAGGTACTCTCCCGGCATCCCCTCCATCATAGGCTCTAAGGATGCGCTGCAGGCGGCAATCTTGATGCCGAACTCATCGCAGGCCTTCTTCATGCCCTCTACATTTTCCTTTGTCATGGGGATCTGGGAAACCTCTACACAGTGATATCCCAGTTCTGCGCAGGCCTTCAGTGTTCCATATGCTCCCAGTTCATCGATTTTTGATTTGATGGTACTCATCTGAATACCGATTAACCCTTTTTTCATGTCTTTAGCTCTCCTTTATAACGAAATATAGGCTCCTGTCTCTCCTGCTCTCAGGATCCCGCAGATCAGACGGATGCTCATCTCCCCGTCCTTTGCGCTTACATAGCTGCGTTCTCCTGTTTCCAGAGAGTGATAAAACTCACTGATCAGCTTCTGATGGCTGGCGCCGTAATAAAACTTGGTTCCAGGCATTTTCCGATCCTCCGCCAGCTTTTTGACCGTTCCATCCTCCATAACCTGATATAAAATATTGTCATAAATACGGAACTCGCCCTTCTCCATCTGAACTACGATCTGCACCGGTTCATTTTTAAAATTGGCGTTGGTGGCCATAAAAAGTCCCCTGGCTCCATTTTCATAATCCAGACTGGCACTGACTGTATCCTCCACCTCAATACCATAATCTAAAATCTGACTGACAGTGGCCCTGACACCCCTGATCTTTCCTCCCAGATAGGAGAGCAGATCCAACGTGTGTATGGCCTGGTTCATCATACAGCCGCTTCCTGCGGTCTCCCATCGGCCTCTCCAGGGCTTACAGTCATAATACTCCTTCGGCCTGTACCACGGCACATTTCCCCGGATACCGGTAACAGATCCATATTCCTTGCTGTCTATGAATGTTTTTAACAGCTCTACCGTTTCATTTCTCCGGTTCTGGAGGCAGATTCCGATCTGGAGCTTTGGGTAGTCCATTTCCAGTCTGGAAAATGCCTCCGCCTCGGCTGTGCTGACTGCCATGGGCTTTTCGCAGAATACGTGGACACCCATGCCCGCCGCTTCTTTCGCTACCGGGTAATGCAGGTAATGGGGAAGACATATATGAACACAGTCCGGTTTCTCCGCCCGGATCATCTCCTTATAGTCCCTGTAAAATGGCACTCCCTGAGGAGCCTGAGCTTCCTTTGCTTCGTCACTGTCGCAGACGGCGCAGAGTATGATCTGCGGATCTGCCTGGATCGCTGCCATATGGATGGGGTAAATATCTCCCATTCCGATGATCGCTGCCCGTTTCATCTGTCTTTCTCCATCTCCTTTTCTGTAATCCCGGCATTTTTTGCTGATCCCCCGGTATCCGGTTTCCCTGAGCGCTCCTATCTTGTGGGGAATTTGCCTTCTTCTGCAATCTTCTTGTTTAGCTCTGACAGATATACATCCTCATCTACAGGCATATCTACTTCCCTGCCCAGCCAGTCGGACAGAAGGATTGCATTTGCCAGTCTTACGCCGTTGATGCCGTCAGATCCGGGAGCCAGCAGAGGGGTTCCCTCCAGGATATGGCAGGCAAAATTCTCCATAACAGTGGTATGCTGTACGCCCCATCCATCTGTATTTTCAAAAGTCTCTGTGGTATATAAGCCTTCGCCGCCAGCGGAATTTCCGGATGTAATCTTTGCAAGCTCCATCATGGACATGGTGGCGTTTAACTCATCTTCATTCTTGTTTAAGCGGTAAACGGTAGCTGTCTTGCTGCCCTCCACTACGATCTTTCCACCCTCTAAGTCGATCTCAAGGCGGTCGGTTCCGATGGGATCATGGGTACAGGTAATAAAGCTTCCTGTAGCGCCGTTTGGATATTCCGTCACAACAGTAACGTCATTTTCCACCACGATCTCTCTGTGGCAGCCGTAAAGGCACTTTGCATATACCTTGCTTGGAACGCCGCAGATCCACTGCCAGAGATCCAGCTGGTGCGGCGCCTGATTAACTAAAACGCCTCCTCCTTCACCGCCCCAGGTAGCTCTCCAGTCACTCTGGCGGTAATAGCTGTCCGGTCTCCACCAGGAATTGATGATCCAGTTGGAACGGCGGATCTGTCCCAGTTCACCGGAAGCAATCAGTTCTCTGATCTTCTGATAAAGTACATTGGTACGCTGATTGAACATAATGCCGAAGGCTACGTCAGGATGAGCTGCCGCGCAGTCATTCATGCGGTGAACATCCTTTGCATATACGCCTGCCGGCTTTTCTACCAGCACGTTCATACCGTGCTCCAGGCAGTAAATGGCAATCTCTGTATGGAGGTAGTGGGGAACTGTGGTGATCACAGCGTCAACAGTGCCTGATTCTACCATTTCCTTCCAGTCTGTAAAAAATGGAATCTCCGGATACTTCTCTCTGCACATAGCCTCCTTTGCAGGATCGATATCGCAAAGCGCGCCTAATGCGCAGTGGGGCGGGCACTCTGGCGCCGGCATACCTGGGAATCCTCCCTTCCCTGTTAAAAATCCTGCGTAAGCACCGCCCTGTGCGCCGATTCCGATTAAGCCGTATCTGATCTTATCCATGTTTCTATTTCTCCTTTCGCTGAATGAATGATATGTTTATGCTTCCGTTTTGTACGATACTCCGATCTCATCCAGGATTTTGGTGAGCGCACGATACTGCATGGCGTAGCCTTCAGCTCCGTCTTTTGCCTTATTTTCCCGGATGATGTTCTCTGTAGACTCCGTCTCTAAGGACTGGAGCGCGTCAAAAATTACCAGATGAGGCTCTAATGTAAGGAATCCCTCATAATTTTCTCTGTTAACAGCCCGGTCTAACAGAAAGCGGATCTTTCCTTCTCCTGTGCCGCAGACTACGTTTTCCCGATTGGAGGATACGGCGTCTTTGATGTGGATATAGGCCACATGGTCGTGAAGCAGCTCCCAGCAGACTTCAGGATCCTCGCCGCACTGTACAAAGTTCGCAAAGTCGAATGCCGCTTTAAAATGAGGGCTTCCCAGGGTGTCTAAAATAATCCTGCAGCGCGCTCCGGTATCTCCGTAGATATCTTTTTCATTTTCATGGATCAGCACAACGCCGTGTGAAGCGGCAATGGCATCGAACTTTTTCAGCTTTTCGATTACAGTCTCACGATAGCTGTCGGGATCAGAGCCTTCCGGCATATAGAAGCTGAACATACGGATGTAGCGGCAGTCTAATACCCTGCAGATCCGGCACAGTTCTTCTAACTGGCCAAGCTGCGTCTCAAATGCCTCTTCGTCATCAATCTGGATCTTTCCAATCGGAGAGCCCAGGGAGGACACCTTCACTCCTGCTTTTTCCAGCCTTGGAAGAAGCTTTTCGCTGACCTCCTCTGCTGTATAGTCGGCAATTCCCTTTTTGTCTGCAGTCCGCAGGGATATGTACTTCATGCCCAGTTCCGTGACGACACGGAGCTGTTCGTCAAAATCAGGGCTGATCTCGTCTGCGAAACCGGAAATAAAAATCTTACCCATGGTTCATTCCTCCTGTATATGTTTGGATCTGTGCTGCTGTCCGTTCTCTTATCTGCTGACACTTATCCAGCAGATACATATTTTGTTTCACTATGCACATAGCTTATCACATATAATCCGAAACAATTAGGATTTTTTACGGTAAAAATAGTAAAAAACAAGGGTCAGTCAGGAATTTTTGTCTATTGAATTTCCTTATTTTTATAATTCTCGGCCTCTTTTTTGTGAAGCATATTTCTGTATTCCCTGGGCGTTTTTCCTGTGCTTTTCTTAAAAATCCTGATAAAGTAGGCCACATCTCCGATCCCTACCTCCTCGGCGATCTGCTGGATCTGCATCTGGGTGCTGTTAAGATACCATATGGCGCGGCGGATCCGTTTCTGATTTACATAAGAAGTAAGGGTGGAATTCACCTCCTTGCGGAAAAGCTCTGAAAGATAGCCGGAGCTGACGGAAAATTTCTCTGAAATGCTCTTCAATGACAGATCTCCGGACAGGTTAAGATCGATATAATTTATCACCTTCTGGATCACGGGCGCATAGCCCTTTAAAGAATAGTTGTTCACCAGCAGGGAGTATTTTCTTACCATGCTGCTGCGTATTCTGGCTGCATCCTCCGCCGTATATACAGTCTCGATCAGCTTTGCAAACTTGGCAGAAAGACGGTCAATGTGAACGGGATGGACGCCGCCGAACTCGGCAGCCTTGCGGCAGATGGTGTTTAGCGTAATCAGCAGGTTTCTGTGGTCTCTGTATACATCCATGTATCTTCTGGAAATCTTATACCGCCCAAGACCGGAAAGAGCACGAAAGCCTTCTTCTATATTTCCTGTAGAAATGGCATTCATCAGATCTCGCTCCCTCTTATACCGTTCTTCGATCAGCTTCATGGAAACAGCCTCTTCCTCCTGCTGTTCTTTGGTCCATTTGCTGTCCTCCCATGTTTCCAGCTCGGATTCTATGAAATGAACCGTTGTCTTTTCGGTATTGTGGAAGGTACGGCAGATGGATGAAATCAGGTTCATCCAGGCTTCATAATCCCGGATCACGGGCATGGAGTTGTACCAGGTTTCCAGTTCCTCTAACACGGATGCCGGGATGCTCCGTTTTCTCATGGCTTCGCTCAGATGATGCCACTCCAGCTTTTTCTGGCGGTAGGGCCCGATGACGGCAGCCTGGTCTTTTGGCAGGCGGAACATACAGTATTCCTCATCAAAGGAATCGCAGATCACATAGAGGACGCCGCCCTCCTTATCCCGGCTCAGTTTCTTAAGTCCCTGGCTTAAAAACCGGGAGCCGGCGGGATCGTTTTCCCCCTGCTCCTGTTTCTGCTCCCCCAGAGAGCAGATTCTAACATCCACGTTATAGCTGTCTGTCACCAGCCTTAAGCATTCCAGCAGCTCCAGTTTCATCCTTACGCCTCCCCAAAATTCCCTTTTGCTTTGTGTCTGGCTTCATTGTAGGCGGTATATGCAGGAATGTCAATGAACCTTGCTCTTGAATTTATACATCAGTATTCTGTTAAGGAACGATTTTCCTCTTGAATAATTAGGGATTTTAGTATAGAATATAAAGACAATGTATACAATAATAAAGGAGGTACTTTGATCATGGCACACGTAATTACTGACGCTTGCGTAAGCTGCGGAAGCTGTGCTGGCGAATGTCCAGTAAATGCAATCTCTGAGGGAGACGGCAAGTATGTAATCGACGCTGACGCTTGCATCGACTGCGGAACCTGCGCAGCTGCTTGTCCTACAGGCGCTATCGAGGCTTAATTGAAGCTACATAAAAAGACCACTGCAAACCCGCTGTACGGCGGAGGAAACAGTGGTCTTTTTTATATTGAATTGACATATGCCTGAATCGTTACATATACTCATCCGGCCCGTGACCCGCATAGAATAGATCAAGGCCTTCCACATAAATAAAAGTCCCTGAAAGGATGTTGTACATGATCTCTCAGAAACCCATCATTGGCATCACGCCGTCTCACAATACAGAAAATAACGATACCAGCCTGCGCCCTGGTTATCCGCGGGCCATTGCCGCGGCAGGAGGACTTTCCATCCTGCTTCCCCTGGAGGGTACGGATGAGGACTGGAGACAGCTGGCGGCCATGTGCAGCGGCTTTCTTTTTTCCGGCGGCCCGGATCTGCACCCCTTTTTATTGGGGGAAGAGACACATCCCGCCTGCAAAAATGTATCCCCGGCCAGGGATTCCATGGAAATCCGGCTGCTCCATGCGGCCATGGAGCTTAAACGGCCTGTATTTGGCATCTGCCGGGGAATCCAGCTTTTAAATGTAGCTTTAGGGGGAACGATTTACCAGGATATTCCCAGCCAGAGGGAACAGGATTTTCCTGTGGCCCACCAGCAGCCCTTTTACTATACCACACCCTCTCACCATGTAAAGGTGAAAAAGGGAAGCCTTTTGGCAAAGGCCTGCGGCGGGCTGGAACGCATCGGCGTAAACAGCTGCCACCATCAGGCCGTCCGCCAGCCGGCTCCGGGACTGACTGCCACAGGCTGGGCCTCTGACGGGATCATTGAGGCTCTTGAGAAACCGGATTATCCCTTCTTTTTAGGCGTCCAGTGGCATCCGGAATATCTCTGGCAAAAAGATCCTGCTGCCATGGGATTATTCACAGCCTTTGTAGATGCCTGCACCAGGGTTATTTCCCATCAATGATCTCCCCGGCCATCTGATAAAAGTCCTCCGGGGACAGTCCCGTATCAAAGCCAAACAGGGTATATAAATGTCCGTTGTCCTCCCAGGAAAGACTCTGAAGGGTCTGGTCTGTGATCTTATCTGAACCGTAGGCAATCATCAGGTCTCCCGCTTCCGACTTAGCGATCTCCTCAGCCGTCATCTCATAGTCCGGGGGAACCATGCGGTAATGATTGCTGCTGTAGCCAAGGGTGATGCCGCCGTGCTCCTCGGTCTGATCCCAGGCGCTCTCCTTATCCATCAGAGGGCTCTTAGATACGTCCAGATACAGGTCTTTCTGTCCTTCCTTTGAATAAGTAAGGGACAGATCCTGCTGCTCCTGCACTACATTTCCAGACTCGTCCTGTCCCTGGCTGTAAACGGGAACGCCGCTCACAAAGCGGTAGCCGTTTGAAAATGTTTCCGGCGCCTTTACGTCAAAGCCTATCTCATTTTCCGCCGCTGTCAGCTGGCTGTACTGGGTAAATTCATCATCATGGCTGGAAAATGAATAAGACATGGTTGCCTTTCCCGCCGCTACTGCTGTCATGGCGCCAATGATACAGATGGCTGCCGTTACTGCTGCTGTTTTGCTTATATTCCATCTTCTCCTCATAGAACCTTCCTCCTCTATCCTCTGATTTACTGCTCTGCACATACGCTCTGCGTCCTCAGGCCCGGTCTTTAAGGCATTGGCCCGCTCTTTGAGCGTTTCCCTCAAGGTGCGCTCCAGTATCTCGTTTTCTCTGTCTGTAAGCTGCCTCATAAAAGTGCCTCCTCTCCCATGGCATCCCTGGCCATCAGCGCTGTTTTCAGATTCTTCCTGGCTGTAAACAGCCGGGATTTTACCGTTCCTTCAAGACAGCCCATAACGGACGCGATTTCCTTTGCGGACATATCGTTGTAATAGTAAAGCACCAGTACCGTGCGCTGCTTTACCGGAAGGGCGGCGATGGCCTTTAAAAGCTCCTGTTTTCCGGAAGCGCTTACCACTTCGTCCAGAACCGAGTACCCAGAGGGCGTATCCTCTGAAAACACTTCCTCCACGGGCTGCTCTCTCCTGCCCCGTCTGCCCGTCCGCCATGCTTCTCTGGTCATGGTCTTGTAGAGCCATTTTCCGATATGCTCAGGATCCCGGATCCTCATACGTCCGGCCCAGCAGGCAGCAAAGGTCTCCTGAACGATATCTTCACTGTCCGCCCGATTTCCCGCTATGAGATAAGCCGCCCGCAAAAGTCCCGGGTAAAACTGTTTCATCAGCTCATCAAAGGCATCCCGGTCCCCCGATATCATCCTGCGCGCCAGACCTGCGGCCCACTGTTCCTCCATGGCTGTTCCTCCTTATTGCTCAGTCCTGCATCCAATATATCGCCGCGGCAATACAGAGCTGATTCATTGCTGTATTTTGGTGCACCTGTTATATAGAGGCATTTAAGGGGAGATTGGTTCATTTTATAATAAAAGATTTTTAATAAAAGATCTTATTGCTCTCTCACTGTCCCGACTGCCTCCCTCATCTTCCTCTCATCCTTTCTCCCCTCCGTCTCCACGGCGCTGCTGATGTCGATGCAGCAGGCGCCGGAGGAAACGGCGCGGGGAATGGTCTGGAGGGTGATTCCTCCGGCCAGGAAAAAGGGCCGGGTGTCTGGGGGGATAAGGCTCCAGTCAAATTGGCTGCCGCTTCCGCCATAGGTATCTTTAGTCCAGGTGTCATACAGAAGATAGTCGCAGGGAAGAGACTGTGCTGATTCTATATCACGGAAGGTGCGGACACGGACCGCCTTAATGACGGGAAGGCGTGTTTTGGATTTAAGCTCCCGGATGTAGGAAGCATCCTCATCCCCATGAAGCTGGATCAGATCAATCACCGGCCCGGCAGAAACGCCATGTGCCTCCGCCGCCAGGGACAAAATCAGATTTATGGGTGCATTTACAAAAACCCCCACGGCTCTGATCCGCGGATCCAGAGCCGCTTTCAGCCGCACTGCCTGAGACACGGTAATCCGACGGGAACTTTCGGCAAAAACAAAGCCAATGTAGTCCGGCAGAATACGGTTTGCAGCCCGGATATCTTCAGGACGGCTCAAGCCGCAGATCTTGATTTTACAGGAAGGCCGCAGGCTACGCGTTTTTTCTGTACCATCACAATAAAGCCCTGTCATTTCATCCTGCATCATCTGTTCCCTTTTCCTCTCCCGCAGCCATTCTTGACGCCGCTGCAAACTCTTCCATTTTTTGGAATGCCGCGCCGGATTCTATCAGTTCCCTGGCCGTCCTGATGCAGTCTCTGACCGTACAGTGATCTGTTCCCAGGTACAGACTTAGGGCTGAATTCAGCACTACCACATCTTTCTTCGGGCCGGTGAGCGTTCCTGAAAGTATATCCCTTGTGATCTGTGCATTCTCCTCTGGCGTGCCTCCCTTTAAATCCTCAGGAGCACAGGGGGACAATCCAAGCTCTTTTGGTGTAATATCATAGCTGGTCAGTTCTCCAAAACGGATCTCACATACATGGGTTGGACCAGTGAGCGTAGCTTCATCCAGGCCGTCGCCCCCGCATACTGCCATGCCGCGTGTTACTCCCAGATTTGCCAGCACCTGGGCCAGCGGCTGCACCAGCTTTCTGCTGTACACGCCCAAAAGCTGCATGGAAGCGTTTGCAGGGTTAGAAAGAGGGCCAAGAATATTAAAAATACTGCGGATGCCGATCTCCCTGCGGACAGGGGCTGCATATTTCATAGAGGAATGATAGGCCGGGGCAAAGAGAAAGCACATTCCGGTCTGCTCCAGTACTGCCTCTGCCTGCTCTGGGGTAAGATCCAGCCGCACCCCCAGACACTCCAGCACATCTGCCGCCCCGCTTTTGCTGGATACGCTGCGGTTTCCGTGTTTTGCCACCCGAATCCCTCCCGCAGCCGCCACAAAGGCGCTGGTAGTGGAGATATTAAAGGTGCCGGCCTCGTCGCCTCCGGTGCCTACGATGTCCATAACCGGAAACGGCGGCCTCAGACACAGCGCCTTATCCCGCATCACCTGAGCGCAGGCGGTGATCTCGTCGATGGTTTCTCCTTTTATTCGGAGAGCGGTGAGAAATGAGGATATCTGAGCCTGGGTGGCTTCTCCGCTCATTATCTCATCCATTACCTTTCTTGTCATTTTAAAATCCAGGTTCTTTCCCTCTACCAGGTGATGAATCGCGTTCTGAATCATATAAATACCCCTTTCTGTCCTGCTCTAGTTCCCAATTTCCAGGAAATTTTTCAGTATTTTCCTTCCATCCGGCGTCAATATGGATTCCGGGTGAAACTGCAGACCGTACACCGGATATGCTTTATGCTGCACTGCCATGATCTCACCGGCCTCACAGTCCCTTGCTGTGACCTCCAGTTCCTTAGGAAGAGACCCTGGATCAGCAATCAGCGAGTGATATCTTGCCGCCATGATCTCATGAGTAAGCCCTCTAAACAAAGGACAGGTTCCATTTTCCCCGGACTCCACCCGAATCCGGCTCTGCTTGCCGTGCATCAGCCGCTTTGCATGGGTAATGGTTCCGCCGAAGGCTTCGCAGATTCCCTGATGGCCCAGACACACACCCAGTATAGGGATTTCTTCCTTTAATTCCCGCACCGCGTCCTCCAGGATCCCCGCATCCCCGGGATATCCCGGTCCTGGAGACAGGATCAAATGATCGGGAGCCATGGTACGGATCTCTCCTATGGTGATCCTGTCGTTTCGCACCACACGGATATCCGGCCGGATGCTCCCGATCATCTGAACCAGGTTATAAGAAAAGCTGTCATAATTATCAATCAAAAGGATCATATATCATCCGCCTCCCCTGCGTACATGATAGCCTGCATCACTGCCCCGGCCTTATTTTCGGATTCCTCATATTCCCGCTCCGGCACGCTGTCCGCCACAATCCCGCCTCCGGCCTGAACAGTAACGGAGCCATTCTCCTTTACAGCCATGCGAATGGCGATACAGGTATCCATATTGCCGGTCAGATCCAGATATCCCAGCGCTCCGCCGTATATGCCTCTGGGAACCTGCTCCAGCTCTTCAATAATCTGGCAGGCCCGAATCTTTGGTGCTCCCGATAAGGTTCCTGCCGGAAGCAGGGCCTCCACGGCGGAGCAGCCGTCGCAGCCCTCGCCAATCTTTCCCTCCACCTGGGAGCATATATGCATGATCCGGGAATATTTGTGGATCATCTGATACTGCGTAACCTCTACGGTACCGAATGAGGAGATTCTGCCAATGTCATTTCTCCCAAGATCCACCAGCATATTGTGCTCTGCCAGTTCCTTTTCATCCGCCAGCAGCTCCGTCTCCAGCGCCTCATCCTCTGACGGGGAATTGCCTCTGGGCCTGGAACCCGCTACCGGAAAGGTGATAAGACGTCCGTCCTTTAACCGCACCAGCGTTTCCGGCGACGCGCTGATGATCTCCGTCTCTCCCAGATTCATATACACCATATAGGGGGATGGATTTGTGGTCCGCAGCACCCGGTAGGCGTTTAAGAGACTGCCCTCAAAGGAGGCCGTAAACTGCCGTGATATCACGGCCTGGAAAATATCTCCGTCCCTGATATATTCCCTGGTTTTCTCTACCATGCGGCAGTATTCCTCTTTCGACACATTGCAGGAAAATGCGGATGCCCGGCCTGCGCTCTGAGGAGCAGGCGGCGTCTGATCCCGGATCAGGGCTATGGTCTCCTGGATCCTGCGGCAGGCATTTCCATATTCTTCCATTAAATACTCTGCAAACGGGAAAGACGGTTCGGCTGTCCTGCGCCCAGTCTTTATATTCATCACAATAGAGATTTTCTGTTTCAGATGATCATAGGCGATCACCTGATCAAACAGCATCAGCTCCATATCTGCTCCATTTCCTCTGGAAATTTTCAGCACCGGCTCCGCGTACCCGATCATGGCGTAGGAAAAATACCCTGCAAATCCCCCTGCAAAGGGCGGCTGCCCCTGAATCTTTGGCGCCTTAAAGCGGTTAAGAATCTGCCGCAGTTCCTCATAGGGCGCAGCCGTTGTCAGCGTTTTTGACGGATATTCCTCTGTGCGGCTGTCAATAACCATCCGTCCTTCTTTTAAGGTCACCCGCAGAATGGGATTAAATCCTAAAAAGGAATACCTGCCCCATTTCTCCCCGCCTTCCACGCTCTCCAGAAGAAAATACTCCTTCGACCGCTCCGCCAGCCTCCTGAGGAGAGTAATGGGAGTCACCATATCTGCAAATACCTCTCTGCAGATGGGGATCCGGTCATAATCAGCTGCCAGTTTTAAAATTTCTTCACATGAGGGAATCATCATCTTCATACTCCTTTCCTGCCATCAAAAAAGGCCCTTGTCTCCACCCGCTGTTCTCTACAGCCGGCAGGGACAAAAGCCTCTATAAGCTTCTGCGGTACCACCCTGGTTGGCGAAAGATCCATTTCACCTGAAAATGAAAACAAAAAAGCACCAAGTTAAACTCTAACCTGATGCTGTGTTTCACAACTGCCGGATCCAAATCATACGCCCGCTCTGCAACGCACCATCATGCGTCCTCCCTGGTAACGGCGGGATCACCGTCAGTCCATACTCCCGGTTCTCCGGTTTCTGACTGCCCTCACAGGTCCATTCAGATCCTATCTTAACGCTTCCTTACACCAGCCGGAAGCTCTCTGCGCTTAAGGGTATGATCCTACTTACTCCTGCTCAACGGTTTCTGTCATTATTTTTGATGAGGTCATTATAATCAGTCTTTTTTGATCTGTCAACTGTTTTTACAAACATTTTTCCATTTTTTTCCGGAGCTGCCGGGTGGTAGCTTCGATATCCCTGGCGCCGAAAATACCGGACACGATCGCTGCACCGGCCACCTGGCTGCCCTGTAATTTTTCAATATTTTCCAGGCAAATGCCCCCGATGGCCACTACAGGGATGGAAACGGATCGGCAGATCTCTCCCAGCCGTTCCTTGGTCATTGGCAGGGCGTCTGACTTGGTGGAGGTGCCGAATACGGCCCCGCTTCCCAGATAATCCGCCCCCTGATCCTGGGCTTTCAGCGCCTGCTCCACGGTTTTTGCGGTAACGCCCAGAATCTTATCCGGCCCAAGGATTTCCCTGGCGCGTCCGGCTTCCATGTCGCTTTGTCCCACATGGACGCCGTCCGCCCCGCACAGAAGAGCCAGCTTTACATGATCATCAATGAGAAAGGGCACATTGTACCGTTCCGTCAGCCTTCTAAGCCTGCGGGCCTCTTCCAGATAGTCCTGCACGTTTTCATCCGTGAGTCCCTTTTCCCGCATCTGCACCATGGTAGCGCCGCCCTTTAATGCAGTCTCCACCTGGTCATAAAGGCTCATCTTCCCGGTCCAGGCCCGGTCCGTCACTGCATAAATCAAAAGCTGTCCTCTGTCAAATCTCATATCCAAACTCCCTTACATCCATCATTCATCAAAGATACTTACAATCTCTCCGTCCAAAATCCGGTTCATATTTTTCACTGCGCAGAAATTGCCGCACATGGAACAGGTATCCTCCTTCTCTGGTTTTGCCGCGGCCCGGTAGGTTCTGGCCTTTTCGGGATCAATGGAGAGTTCAAAGGTCTTTTCCCAGTCCAGTTTCTTTCTGGCCTCGCTCATCCGGCGGTCCCAGTCAGCCGCTCCCCGGATTCCCTTTGCGATATCTGCCGCATGGGCTGCGATCTTAGAGGCGATGATACCCTCTTTTACGTCATTGAGATCCGGAAGGCGCAGATGCTCCGCAGGAGTCACATAGCAGAGGAAGGACGCTCCGCAGGAGGCTGCGACAGCTCCGCCGATAGCTGCCGTGATATGGTCATAGCCGGGGGCAATATCCGTCACCAGAGGTCCCAGCACATAGAAAGGCGCGCCCTTGCAGATGGTCTGCTGAATCTTCATATTGGCCTCGATCTGGTTTAAAGGCATATGGCCCGGCCCCTCTACGATCACCTGCACATCCTTCTCCCAGGCCCGTCGGGTCAACTCGCCTAAGGTTACAAGCTCTTCGATCTGTGAAATGTCCGTTGCATCATCGATGCAGCCCGGACGGCAGGCGTCTCCCAGGCTGATGGTCACGTCGTACTTGCGGCAGATGTCCAGAATCCTGTCATAGTGCTCATAAAATGGATTTTCCTTTCCTGTCATCTCCATCCAGGCAAAGATAATAGAGCCGCCTCTGGAAACAATGTTCATCAGGCGTTTATTTTCCTTAAAACGGTCTGCTGTCCTGCGGTTGATGCCCACATGAATCGTCATAAAATCTACGCCGTCCTGGGCGTGCATTTCCACAATCTTCAGCCACTCCTCCGTGGTAATGTCCTTTAACGCCTTGTGATAATATACCACTGCGTCATAAATAGGCACGGTTCCGATGATGGCGGGACATTCAGCCGTCAGCTTTCTTCTGAACTTCTGGGTATCGCCCCAGGAGCTTAAATCCATAATGGACTCTGCCCCCATCTTCACCGCGTTGTTTACCTTATCAAGCTCCATATCCAGATCCCTGCAGTCCCTGGAGGTGCCAAGGTTTACGTTGATCTTGGTCCGCAGCATGGAACCGATTCCATTTGGATCCAGACAGCAGTGGTTTTTATTGGCAGGGATCGCCACCCGTCCCTCGGCCACCAAAGCCATCAGCTCCTTTACATCAAACTGCTCCTTTTCGGCTACCTTTTTCATCTCTTTCGTGACGATGCCTTTTCTGGCGGCATCCATCTGTGTGGTATATTCCATCTCATCTTCCTCCTTGCAGGTGTTGTACAAATACATCAATATTCGTCTCCCAAAGAGGCTGCCGGACGGACGCAAAAAGGTCCGCCCCATAAGGAACGGACCGTGTATACATCATATGAACCTGCTGTCCATATCCAGTCGAAATATTTCCCTACGTTGGCATTACCCAAATCAGGTACGATCGGTCGAAGTTCGATTACTTCCTCTCAGCCTGCACTACAAGCTCCCTGTTGTTTCTCAGCATATCACTGCTTACTGGTATGTGTCAAGTTTTTTCTGGGAACCACCTTAAAAACGGCCGCCGCTTTATCCTCTGGAACGCGCCTCCTGGGATAAAATCAGAGTCTCAACAGCATATGCCACTCCGTCCTCATCGTTGGTGCGTGTCAGGCATTTGGCGGTCTTTTTTACCGACTCCATGGCATTTCCCATGGCAATGGTATATTTTAAGCCCATGGACAGCATGGAGGTATCGTTTTCACTGTCTCCAATGGCCATGATCTCATCCAACCGGATTCCCCGTGCAGAGGCATAGGCCGCTAACGCCTTTCCCTTCTGGGCATCCTTATGTGTCAGCTCCAGATTGGTATAAAAAGAAGAGGCGACAGCCAGATTCTCAATCTCCTTTAAGCGCTCCTTCAGGTCATTGAGCGTCTGCGAGGATGCATGAAGCACAGAGATCTTGAAAAATTCCAGCCCCAGGCTAAAAAGCTCCTCCTCCCTTACCAGATGAAACCTGTCTCTCACCGCCTCATAGGAATATGCAGCCATAGGAAGAAGAATATCTCTTTCATAGGCGTCCCGAAATTCCTCCTCTGTGGAAATGGAAAAGCTTCCCCGACTGGTCATAAAATCAAAGACAGCGCCAAATTCCTTTCCGGCCCGGAGGATCTGTTTTACCTGCTCTGTCTGAAAAACAGTCTTGTCTGCCAGCCTGCCGTTCCAGTCATAGATGCAGGATCCGTTCATGCAGATTACCGACGCCCGGATTCCTCTCTCTTTTAAAGGAAGCAGAGCATCCTCATAGCTTCTTCCGGTACATACTAAAAACTCGGTTCCCAGGGCCTGAAGGCACTGGACAGCGTAAGCGTTGCGCCTGGAAATGCGGCCCTCTGAATTTAACAGGGTTCCGTCCATATCTACTGCGATTAGTTTGATCATATTTCTAATTATTTAAAAGATTGTACTCCTCAATAGATTTGTTGATCTGTTCCGCCATCTTATTCACTGTATCCTCAGGGCTGGCGCCGTTATTGAGCATATTTTCGATTTCCGTCTGCACAATCTGTCTTGCCTCAGGGAATACGCTTAAAAGCGCGCCTGCAGACTCTGGAGAAGAGTCATGGAGCTGGTCAATGGCCGTACCGAACTGCGGATATTTCTCCAGGTTCTCCTTAAATACAGGTTCATCATGAGCGGCAGTGGTAACAGGGAAATAACCGGTCTGGGAATTCCAGTATGCCTGGCTTTCAGGAGATACCATGAACTTTATGAACTCCCATACTGCTGCCTCCTTGTCTGGATCCCCGTTATTTAACGCCCACAGGGAGGCTCCGCCGATGGAAACGCCGCCCTGATCATCCGGGCTTACCTTGGGGAAATATGCGGTTCCCACCTCGAATTTGCCGTTTACATCCTCTAAAATCTGCTTTAAGGACGCCGTAGAGCCAAGGGTCATTGCGGACTTTCCGGCGCTGAAATCAGCCAGGCCGGCATCTCCGCCCTTGCCTACATTGGGGGCATACCCTTTATCATAAAGCTCCTTCCATGCAGCCAGCGTTTTTGCGCCGGAACCGTTTTTATCAAATTCAACCGCTGTGGCAGCTCCAGTGCGCCCGTTTCCGTTATCCACATAGGCCGCCCCCTGTTTTCCTGTGAACTGCTCAAAAAACCATCCGTAGATGCTTAAGGAAATGGGCTCACCTGCCCCGCCCTTCTGCATCAGATCCTCCGCAATCTCCCCAATCTCAGGAAGGCTTTCAGGGACGTTTGTGATGCCCGCTTTCTCAAACATATCCTTGTTGTAGTAAAGAATTGGCGTAGAGGAGTTGAACGGCATGGAATACAGCTTATTATCTACAGTATAATAGGCCGCAATATTGGGCTCCAGCGAAGAAGCGTCCCAGCCGTCTGCGTCGATGAGCTCCTGCATGGGGATTACCCAGCCGGAATCAATCATAAAGCGTGTTCCAATATCATAAATCTGTACCAGATCTGCGCCCATATTTCCAATCTGGGCGCTCTTTAATTTATTGATTGCATCGTCATATTCTCCCTGATACTGGGCGTCTACCTTAATGCCCTTATCATTTTCCTCATTAAATTTATTCACCAGATAATCCATAGCCTCGCCGTTGACGCCTCCCATGGAATGCCAGAAGGTGATGGTCTGTCCTGCGGCATCTCCTGCCCCGGCTGATGCATCAGTTTTCCCTGCAGTCTCCTGGCCAGCTGCAGCGGTATCTGAGGCGGATGTTCCCGTCTGGGAAGCTTTTGCAGCCTCTGTCTGAGAAGATGGCCCGCCGCAGCCGCTTAAGGCAGCGGCCGCTGTTACCGCAGCAATTACAGGGATCAGTGTTCTTTTCTTCATCGTCATTTTCCTCCAGTGGAATCTTATTTTCAAACCATTATGTATTTCATCAGCCTTTGACCGCTCCGGAGAACATTCCCCGGATCAGCTGTTTTTGTCCGATAACGAAAATGGATATAGACGGTATAATGACCATAATCACTCCGGCGATCATAAGCGTAATTGACTGGGCATCTACACTGTTTAACATACTGATACCGATCTGCACAGTACGCATTTCATTAGAACCAGTTACTAACAGCGGCCACATATACATATTCCATGCGTTGATAAATGTGTACACCGCCATTGCGCCGATGGCGGATTTTGTCAGCGGAAGCAGGATACGGAAGATAAACCGCAGATTGCTGCAGCCGTCGATCTTTGCCGACTCATACAGTGAAATAGGAAAGGACTTATAAAACTGCCTGAACAGGAAAATACCCATAGCGGAGGTCAGATAAGGAACAATGAGCACCTGATAGGAGTCCAGCCATCCCCAGCTGCTGACCGTAAGATAATTGGAAATAATGGTAGCCTCTCCGGGAACCATCATAGTAGCCATGACCAGCATAAACAGCGCCTCTTTCCCCTTAAAATCCAGGAATGAGAAGGAAAATGCCGCTAAAGAACAGGAAATGATCTGCCCCAGGGTAATCAGTCCCGCCACCAGAAAAGAATTGAGCACAAACCGCATCAGCGGCACCTTTACAAGGGCCTGGGCAAAATTTTCCCCCGTTGGATTTGCCGGAAACAGGTTTAATTCCGTTGTAAACAGTTCGCTGGAGGGCATAAAGGCCACGCTGACGGCATAAAGGAGCGGCAGCAGGATAATAACAGCCATGACCACATTAAGCCCAATCAGGATTCCCGTGCGGATTCTGCGGACGCGCAGGGCCCTTCGGTTGGCCTCCTCATGAAGCCGTTGGATTTGCTCCCTGGTGATCCGGGCGTCTCGTTTGATTGCAAATGACTGATCCATTAGTAGCTGACCCCTTTCTTTTCGATCTTAAACATTACAAGCGTAAGCGCCATGATAATGGCAAAGAGAATCACGGACTCCGCAGCCGCGCTTCCAAACCGGTAGTTAAAGAAGGCGTCTCTGTAAATGGAGTACACGATCAGGTTGGTGGAATTTCCCGGGCCGCCCTCCGTCAGGATTTTTACCTGGCCGAAGGACTGAAAGGCCTGAATGATATTTACCACTACCGTGTAAAACATAATGGGGCTTAAGCCCGGAAGGGTCAGACGAAAAAACTGCTGTATCCCGCCTGCCCCGTCTACGGAGGCCCTCTCATAAATGGAATCGTCAATGCTGCTTAAGCCTGCGGAAAAATACAGGAAATTGATTCCACTGTTTAACCAGGCAGTCAGCACCGCCACGCAGACCAGAGCGTACCTGGGATCGTTTATCCAGTTGATATTAAGTCCCAAAAGCTTATTCACAATCCCGATCGAGGGGTGGAGCATAATCTTAAAGATCATGGCTGCGGAACTGGAGGCGATGGCCATGGGCAGCGCATAGGCCGTGCTGAATGCCCGGATCCCCGGAAATGTCCGATTGCAGAGCACAGCCGCAAAAAGCCCCAGAGCCATGCTTCCCGCCACCACGATTACTACAAAGATCACCGTAACCTTTAAGCTGTCCCAGAATACGGGGGAGGTCAGAAGATCTGTATAGTTTCCAAAACCCACAAACAGCTTTGCCTCGCCCATCTTATTTGTCTTATAAAGACTCAGATAAATAGTCTTAAAAAACGGATAAAACAAGAAAACGGCAAAAACAATCATAGCGGGAAGGATATAGGCGTAAGGGCCTGTTTTCTTAAAAAAATCCCTGATTTTCATGTTTCAAATGCTCCCTTTTATATGTATAATATATTTTCCCCTGTGTCCGCATCAAAAAGCTTAATCCGGCTCATATCCGCAAACAGGCGGATGTGCTCGCCGGGACGGGCATTACAGTCCGGAGGAAGCTTGGCGGCCAGCTGACTCTTTTTATCTGCTGCCCCGCCTGTTTCATCCATATCCCCTGCAATATCCCCATGAAGGATAACCTCAGCCCCCAGAAGCTCTCTTACGTGGATCTCCATTTCCAGGGCCGCTCCATCCGGTCCCTCCTGATGGAGATCCTCCGGCCGGATTCCCAGGATTACCCGTTTTCCCGTACAGCTCCGATCCGCTGCCCGTCTGGCCGCCGCTGCGCCCAGGGGAAGTCTCCAGCTTTTTCCACAGACCCACGTGATTTCCTTCTCTTTTTTCACAGAAACCTCCAGAAAATTCATAGACGGCGAACCAATGAATCCGGCTACAAACTGGTTGATGGGATTCTCATACAGCTCTGCCGGCGCGGCTACCTGCTGGATTCTCCCATCCTTCATGACTACAATACGAGTTCCCAGGGTCATGGCCTCTACCTGATCGTGCGTCACATAGATAATAGTTGCCCCCAGTTCCCTGTGAAGCCTTGCAAGCTCCACCCGCATCTGACCCCTCAGCTTGGCGTCCAGATTGGACAACGGCTCATCCATCAGATATACCTTTGGCTGCCTTACAATCACGCTTCCAATGGCGACTCTCTGTCTCTGCCCGCCGGAGAGCGCCGCAGGCCTGCGGTCTAACAGATGGCTGATCTCCAGAGTCCCGGCAGCCTCCCGCACCCGGCGGTCAATCTCCTCCTTTGGAAGCTTTCTCACCCGAAGACTGAAGGCCATATTTTCATAAACGCTCATATGAGGATACAGGGCGTAATTCTGAAATACCATGGACAGTTCCCTGTTTTTCGGTTCTACCATGTTCATCAGGCAGTCATCGATCCACAGTTCTCCGGAGGAAATTTCCTCAAGACCTGCTATCATCCGCAGAGTAGTGGACTTGCCGCAGCCTGACGGACCTACAAAGATGATAAAGTCCTTATCCCGGATTTCAAGATTGAAGTCCTTTACTGCGCTATAGCCGTTTTTATACGTCTTACACACATTTACCAATGAGATATTCGCCATTTTTCTTCCCTTCAGTTTCTGATACTTTTCAATATTTTCTTAACGTCAATCCTCTACTATCATAAAAAACGAACGTAAAATCGAAAAGCAGGTTTTGGTAAAATGTTTGCTGTCCCCAGTCCATTGCTGCCTGACTGGGCGTTTGTGCTCCTGAATGCAAAAAAAATACGGCAAAGGGAAACCGGATTCTTTTCCCTTTGCCGCGTTTCAGATACGTCCTCCGCAGACAGGACAGTAATTATAGTCCTCATCCGTTTCAAAGCCGCACCTCATGCACTTTTTATGACCCTTTCCCGAACCTTCCTTCCAGGTTCCTGCATACCGTCCTTCCTTTACCAGACGAAGATCCGCCTCTGTAATATCCGGATTTTCTCCTCTGAGAACGGCCTTTCCCACCTCCGGCTCCAGTTCATAAACCGCCTCGCAGCAGTCCATTTTCACATAGTAGCGCCGATTCCATTTAAAAAGAGGAATGAAGAAAAAGCTGAAATACGTATAAATCATTAGTACCTGGTACCGGCCGCGGCTGCCGCAGCTGCCGCAAAGCCGGATCAGGCCCTCTGATACTATCTTCTGTCCCTGGCTGATGCCTCCGATGAATATCATGGTTTTGTCCCTCCCCTTTCCTATGCCTGTATCTTTCCTTTATCATAGCGGGTTTGGGAACAGACGTCAACCGTCTGTAACAGAACCTTTTATACCATATATCCGCCCTTCATGGGGGATACAGCGTGCTCGGAGTAGATCTTTAAAACTCCCTTGGTATACTTTGGCGCCTTTGGCTTCCAGGCGGCCTTACGCTCCGCCAGAACCTTATCTACCTCTTCCCTGGACATCTCCTGACCATGGATTCCCACGATCTCCAGCACCCGCTCCGGGATATCGATACGAATCAGGTCTCCTTCCTCTACCAGGGCAATGGGGCCGCCTTCTGCTGCCTCCGGGGATACATGTCCGATAGCCGGTCCCTTGGAAGCGCCGGAGAAACGGCCGTCTGTAATCAGAGCGATGGTCTTTCCCAGCTCCGGATCCGAGGAAATCGCCTCCGTAGTATAGAACATCTCCGGCATACCCGATCCCTTCGGTCCCTCATAGCGGATGAATACGGCATCTCCCGGCTGGATCCTGTGGGAGAGAACCGCCGCAATGGCATCTTCCTCACAGTCAAAGGGCCTTGCCTTTAATACGGCTTTGAACATTTCCTTCGGTACTGCGGAGTGTTTTACAACAGAGCCTTCCGGCGCAAGGTTGCCCCGAAGGATTCCCACAGTTCCATCATCACCGATAGGCTCGTCAAAGGTGCGGATCACATCCGTGCGCTTTAAGCCCCATTTCTTTAGATATCCTTCGCACTTGTCATAAAAACCATTCTTTTTCAAATCCTCCAGATTCTCGCCCAGCGTCTTTCCTGTCACGGTCATCACATCCAGATGGAGCATGGATTTGATCTCCTCCATCACTGCCGGAACACCGCCCGCATAGTAAAAGAACTGCGCCGGCCACTTTCCTGCGGGACGGATATCCAGAAGATAATGCGCCCCCCGGTGCATCCGGTCAAAGGTATCCGCGTCAATCTCAATTCCCAGTTCATGAGCCATAGCCGGAATGTGGAGCAGGGAATTGGTGGAGCCAGAGATAGCTGCGTGTACCATAATAGCATTTTCAAATGCCTTCTCTGTCACAATATCGCTGGCCTTGATTCCCTTCTTAACTAACTCTGTGATCTGCTTTCCTGCCTTATATGCCATTTCCTTTAAATCCTCACAGGTCGCCGGCATCAGAGCGGAGCCGGGGAGCATAAGCCCAAGGGCCTCTGCCATGATCTGCATGGTGGAAGCAGTTCCCATAAATGAGCAGGCGCCGCAGGAAGGACAGGCGTGGTGCTTATAGTAGGTCAGCTTCTCGTCTGTAATCTCCCCTCTCTGGCACATGGCGGAGTACATACCAATCTGTTCCAGTGTCAGAAGATCCGGACCTGCATCCATGACGCCGCCGGTAATAACGATAGAAGGCATATCCAGCCTTGCAAGCCCCATCAGGCAGGCGGGCACAGACTTATCACAGCTGGCAATAAACACACCTCCGTCAAAGCCTGTGGAATTTCCATGGATCTCGATCATATTTGCAATCATATCCCGATGAGCAAGTGAGTAGTTGATTCCGTCATGCCCCTGGGCAATGCCGTCACAAATATCCGTAGTAAAATACCTGGCTCCTCTTGCGCCTGCATCCGAGATGCCCCGCATCGCCTCATCTACAAACTGATTCAGATGAGCGCTGCCGGGATGGCTGTCCCCAAAGGTACTCTCCACCAGGATCTGAGGCTTGTCCAGATCCTCCACGGTCCATCCCATCCCCATCTTTAACGGGTCATTCTCCGGCGCAAGCGCCCTTACTCTCTGACTGTTTAATTCCATGATTAATGATTCCTCCTTCTTAACCAAGTATGTACGTGCATCTGATGTTTGCCGGCCGCTTTGCCATGCTGTGCAGCCTGCATTCAAAATCATCAGATGTATTTTGTTTTTATCATAGCATTTGGCCCTCTTTTTTTCAAGTCATCAGATTACCATTCTACTTTATGCCGAAAAATTGTTTTTATTTTTATGCATCATACACAAAAAGTCCAGAATCTTTTACAGATTCCAGACTTTCATCGGATGGATCATGGTATTTCTTCTTACAAAATCATCTGACAGTTTCCCCGGATCTGTCTCCTGTCTCACCTCTGTTCTTTCTCTTCCTTCATCAGTTTCAGTATCATGTTCCGGTTATATGTCATGTGCATCATCATGGCGGTTTTCGCTCCGATGGGATCATGGGCGGCAATGGCGTCCACAATAGCCCTGTGAGTCATAATGGTTTCTTTTGTCAGCTTCTGATGCGTCACATTTACAAACATCAGCACTGCGGTATCGATAATCGGGATCAGCTGCTCTACAACCATATTTCCAGAGCACCGGGCCACGCTGGTATGAAAGGCAATATCGTCCCTGATATACAGATCGCCGGCCTTTATCTTCTCCTCTACCTGGTCGCAGTGATAGCGCAGCTGCCGAATGGACTCCTCCGTCGCGTTTAAAGCCGCCATTTCCGCAATGCCCGGTTCTAAGATCAGGCGCACATTCACCAGATCAAGAGCCAGGGCAATTTTATCCTCCACGCCGCTTAAGCCTAATGGATCAAGATCGGAAGGAGTTGTGCTGACCACGTAGGTTCCCGATCCCTGGCGCACTTCCAGTACGCCGCGGGAAGCCAGCAGTTTGACAGCCTCCCGAATGGTGCTGCGGCCTACGCCGAATTTCTCTCCCAGTTCAAATTCGTTGGGAAGCTTATCTCCCGGCCTCATGGACAGTTCCAGAATATAATGGTAAATCTGTTCCTGAACCTGCTCCGCCAAAAGCTTATTTTTAATATTGGAAAATCCTTCCATATACATCTCCTTGCTTAAAATGCGGCAGAATATTAGAACCCCATAAAAGTCGCATCACCGGCGGTACGCCTTTAACACTGCCTTTAAAAGCACTCCCGGCCTCTTCCAGTAGGCTGTCACCGGGATCACCTTCCGGCGCACATCCATCAGTCCGTATACTGCCATCCTGGCTGCCCGCACGGAATATTCCTCTGTAAATACCATGTCGTCCGGTATCTCCACAAACTGACTCACCATGGCAAAATTCGTAGATCCTGCGGGGATCACGCCGGGGCGGTCCGTGTATTTGCGAGGCTCAAACTGCGCGTCTACATAGGGCATATAGCAGGGGATCACCTGGATCACCGTATCCATCAGTCCACAAATCTTCTCCTCTGTCGGATGAAGATGGTGCAGATACTCCGTCAGAAGCTCCCTGCCCGTACAGTCCTTCATGGGCTTTTTCACATAATCACCCACAGCCTGCGGGTACAGGCCGTAAGCCCAGAAGATCGTCACATCCTCCGGCTGATTGGCAAAATGAGGCTGGGCCGCTACAACGCTGCTCATAAGCCACTTTGAATCCTTAAAGGTCATTAGCGCTCCGCTTCCGGGCACATTTCCCGTAAATTCCTCGATAGCCTTTAAAATGGCATCCCCCTTTGCAGTCACAGTAAAGCTCATCCAGGCGCTCTCATCCGGCTTTGAAAAAAAAGGTTCCGGTGCGCCCATTCCCATTTTCACTGACGCGATCCTGGACCAGAGTTCACTGCTCATGGACTTTTTGGAAGGCTCAGGAGCCGGCATATCCAGGTTTCCAAGAGTGGCGCTGTCCGTCATACAGCCGTTTGTCATAATACAGAGATCCCCCTGCTTCAGAGCTGCCTTCTCAAAAGCAAAGGATTCCCTGTCCTCATCCTCCTCCTGAATCCGGCGCTTTAGGTACAGAGCTTTTACCGTTATGCCGGAACCGGATTCAAAATCCAGATCCGTCACCTCACAGTTTTCCATGAACTCCACGCCTTTTGACCGCAGATACACCTCCAGAGGCCGGATCACACTGTCATATTGATTGAGGGGGGATCTGGTAACGCCGGCCAGCGTATCGATGCGGCAAAACTCAAAGAGCATACGTTTCATATAGCGGCGGAACTCGAAGAGGCTGCTCCATTTCTGAAAGGCAAAGGTTGTCTGCCACATATACCAGAAATTCGTCTCAAAAATATGAGGCGTTTCCTTAAACCAGTCCTGAATGGTCAGATCATCCAGTTTCTTCTCGTCGGTCAGAAGGAGGCGCAGGAGAGCCATACGGTCTCCATGGTTAAATCCCATGGATTTTACATTTAAGATATTCCCGTCCTTATCTACCAGACGTGCCTTTGCGCAGGTAGGATGCCCATGGTCAAACTCCAGGATCTCCTCGGTCACACTGCGTCCTGGCTTTTTAAGGGACGGAATCGTATCAAACAGCTCCCAGAAGTTCTCATAGGTCTCTTCATTCAGCATACGGCCGCCACGGCACACAAAGCCTTTCTGGGGAGTACCGATGCCGTCGTTGCTGCCTCCCAGAATATTCATACCCTCGTAAATGGTGATGTGGGATCCTGGAAAATGGCAGTCCCGGATCAGATAGGCCGCCGCCGCCATGGAACCCAGACCGCCGCCAATAAGATACGCCCTGCGGCTGCCGTAATCCCGATTGCGTACCAGCGCCGCGTCAATGGCCTCCTGTCTCTCCTCTTCCCTTCTGCGCTTTACCTTCTGAAGTTCTTTTATCGTGACCAGCACAACGCCTCCTGCAGCTGCCGCCCCAAGAATACGGGCCGTCCGTTTGCTCATAGCCATATAGATCCCTTCCTTTCTTTCACCTGATCCCGGAGCCTCCCACCGGTTTGTACACCTTACTTTTCTGTCCGCTCTGTAAATGCGTTTGCCAAAGCCGCAAACTGCTCTAACGTCAGAGCCTCTCCACGCACCGCTGCGGGCAGTCCCAGGCTTTCAATCACTGCTGCGATCTCCTCCTTGGAAAATGACAGCTCCGGCGAATTGTTCAGTCCGTTCTGCAGCGTTTTTCGCCGCTGATTAAAGGAAGCCCGGATCAGGCGAAACATCAGTTTTGCATCCTTTACCTGAACCGGCGGCTCCTGATAACGGGTGAGGCGGATCACCGCAGAACCGACATTCGGCCTTGGAATAAAGCAGTTAGGCGGCACATTTGCCACAATATAAGGGCTGGCGTAATACTGCACCGCCAGAGACAGGGCTCCGTAATCCTTGGAGCCAGGCCCCACCTGCATCCGATCTGCCACTTCCTTCTGAACCATAACCGTAATGTTTTCAATGGGAACATTGCTTTCAAAAAGCCCCATAATGATAGGAGTAGTAATGTAATAGGGCAGATTTGCCACTACCTTAATGGGCCTCCCGTTGTTATACTCCTCCACCAGGCTATTCATATCCACCTTCAGGATATCCTCATTTATCACCGTCACATTGGAATAATCCTTTAAGGTTTCTGCCAGAATCGGCAGCAGATTGGTATCGATTTCCACCGCCACTACCCGGCCCGCGTGCTCCGCCAGATACTGTGTCATAGTGCCTATGCCTGGACCAATCTCCAGAACACAGTCCTCCTTTGTGATACCGGCTGCATTCACAATTTTATCCAGGACATGGCTGTCAATGAGGAAGTTCTGACCGAACCGCTTCTGGAAAGCGAACTGGTATTTCTGGATGGTTTCTATGGTCTTTTTGGGATCAACTAATTTATTATCCATGTATGTTTTACCTGCTTTTCTGTATGATGCGCGCACGCCCGGAATCCGGGGCGCAAAACGTTCTTTGCCAGTCTCGCAGATGCCTTTGGGACTGTCTGAACATCCTGTCTAAAGGTTCTGTAAACGGTACAGTTTCACGGCATTTTCCCAGGTGATCCGCTCAACGCTCTCCCGGTCTGTACCTTTGATCTCTGCCAGACGCTGTGCCACGATTCCCAGATTCAATGAGGAATTGCGCTTTCCCCTGTAAGGTGCCGGCGCAAGATAGGGACAGTCCGTCTCCAGCACAATGGAGCTTAAAGGGGCGTACTCTGCCACCTCAACCAGCTTTCTGCCGTTTTTAAAGGTCAGGACGCCTCCGATCCCCAGATAAAAGCCCATATTCAGATACTCTCTGGCCATCTCCTTTGTGTAGGAAAAACAGTGGATCACTCCTCCGATCTCTCCCGCCCCCTCTGCTTTCATGATATCCAGAGTATCCCTGGCCGCATCCCGGCTGTGGATAATCACTGGAAGCCTGCTCCGGCGCGCAAGGTCTAGCTGCCGAACAAACCATTTCTTCTGTATCTCATGATCCGGCTCCTCCCAGTAATAGTCCAGGCCGATCTCTCCCACTGCCCGGATCTTCTTACAGCCGCACCAGTGTTCCAGCCGTTCCATGCCGTTTTCATCCAGTTCAGCCGTCTCGCTGGGATGAACGCCTATGGCTCCATAGATAAAATCGTAGTTTTCTGCCAATGCCAGTGTGGTTTCACAGCTTTTCAGGCTGGCAGCCACATTCGTCACCGCCCTTATGCCCTGGTTCTGCAGACTGCCCAGAAGCTCCTCTCTGTCGCCGTCAAAAGCCTCGTCGTCATAATGGGCGTGTGTGTCAAAAATCATGTCTCCCTATCTCCTTCCCGCCCGTCTCAGGCTGTTTCTGTACCTGCCTTCTTCACCGGCCCAATGCCAATATCTGAACACAGGAACATCCCGGCAATATCAAAACTGCCGCATTATGCAAACGCCCTCCTGACGGTTCACATCCTGCGGCAGCGCAGACCAGAGGCATCCGTTTTACCAAAAACCTCCGGCCTCATATTTTATATTAACAAATCTCAGCTCCCGCCGGCATCTTCTTCTCAGGTGTCATAAGAGCCAGATTGCCCTCTGCATCCTCAGCGCAGAGAATCATTCCCTCAGAAAGCAGGCCTGCAAGCTTGGCGGGCTTTAAGTTGGTCACTACCATAACCTTCTTTCCCACCATTTCTTCCGGTGAGTAATGAGCCTTGATGCCGCTGATGATCTGACGGGTTCTGGTTCCGATCTTTACCTGAGAGCAGAGCAGTTTCTTGGACTTGGGAACAGCCTCGCACTTGATAATCTCGCCTACCTGGAACTGCAGCTTTGCAAAATCATCATAGGTAATTTCTGCCTTTGGCTCCAGATCGATCCCGTCCTCTCCTTCTTCATTCTCATCGGAAGTTTTGTCCTCTTTGGCTGCCTCTGCGGCCTGAAGGGCCTCCGCCTTTTCAAGCACCTCTTTTACATCCATACGGGCAAAGAGGATCTCCGGCTTGTCCGTCACCTGATGGCCGGATGGATACAGGCCAAAGGTATTAAGCTGATCCAGGCTGCGTTTCTCTGTTTTTAACTGCTCCAGGATCCTTGCAGAAGTCTCAGGCATAAAGGACTCCAGTAAGGATGCGCCAATAGCAATAGCCTCCGTCAGGTTGTAAAGAACGGTGGACAGGCGACCCTTCTGCGCCTCATCCTTTGCCAGCACCCAGGGAGCGGTCTCGTCAATATATTTGTTGCTTCTTCTGAAAATGTTGAAGATCTCGGTAATGGCATCCGCCACGCGAAGCTGCTCCATCTTGGCGTCTGCCTTCTTGACAGCCTCTAACACAACCGCCTTTAAATCCTCATCCTCCGGCCCGCAGACGCCCTTGTCAGCCACAATGCCTCCAAAATACTTATTCGTCATGGAAATGGTACGGTTTACCAGATTTCCAAGGATATTTGCCAGATCAGAGTTCATGCGCTCCACCATCAGCTCCCAGGAAATCACGCCGTCATTTTCAAACGGCATCTCATGAAGAACAAAGTAGCGCACCGCGTCTACGCCGAAGAAATCCACCAGAGTATCTGCGTAAAGCACATTTCCCTTGGACTTGCTCATCTTGCCGTCGCCCTGAAGGAGCCATGGATGGCCGAATACCTGCTTTGGCAGCGGCAGATCCAGTGCCATCAGGAAAATAGGCCAGTAGATTGTATGGAAACGGATAATGTCCTTACCGATCAGGTGGAGATCCCCAGGCCAGTATTTCTTAAACTGGTCTGTGCTGTTTCCGTCACAGTCATAGCCGATACCGGTGATATAGTTGGTAAGAGCATCCAGCCATACATAGGTAACGTGCTTTGGATCAAAGGTTACCGGGATACCCCATGAAAATGTCGTTCTGGATACGCACAGATCCTGTAAGCCCGGAAGCAGGAAGTTGTTCATCATCTCGTTTTTACGGGCTACCGGCTGGATAAACTCAGGGTGCTCATTGATATACTCGATCAGCCTTGGAGCGTATTTGCTCATGCGGAAGAAGTAAGCCTCCTCCTTTGCAGGCTGTACCTCGCGGCCGCAGTCGGGGCATTTTCCATCCACTAACTGAGACGGGGTCCAGAAGGACTCGCAGGGAGTGCAGTAAAGCCCCTCGTAAGCGCCCTTGTAAATATCGCCCTGATCATAGAGCTTCTTAAAGATCTTCTGCACCTGAGCCTCATGCTCCCTGTCCGTGGTGCGGATAAATTTGTCATAAGAGGTGTTCATCAGATCCCAGATCCGGCGGATCTCCCCTGCGGAGCGGTCTACAAACTCCTGAGGCGTCACGCCTGCCGCTTCAGCCTTCTCCTCGATCTTCTGACCGTGCTCATCCGTACCGGTCTGGAAGAATACATCATATCCCCTGGCTCTTTTATATCTTGCGATGCTGTCAGCCAGCACGATCTCATAGGTATTGCCGATATGAGGCTTACCGGAGGCATATGCAATGGCCGTTGTAATATAATATGGTTTTTTACAGTCCTGACACATTTTTTATTTTCCTCTTTTATTCTGGATTCGGGCCATAAAAAGCGCAGACACGCCTGCCCGTTTTAATGGTTTAAGTATAAGCGTTTCCCACATTTTCGTCAAGACAGGGCCTCTCATAAGTTGTTTTTTCTCCTCATATAATATATAATACCCAGGTAACAATTCAGGAAGACCGCCTGTCCTGAATATCCACACCCAAAGAATACTCTTATCCCTGATTTGGAGGAATATTATGTTTGTAAGACCATCCGGACAATGCAGAAAGCATTTTCAGCTGCAGGCCCTGTTAGCCCTGCTTTTATCCATCTGCCTGATTACAGGCTGCGCAGCTCCCGCTGTGCCCTCTCCTTTTGCAGACCCATCTGCGGCCAGAACCGCCTCTGCCTCCTATGAGCAGTATGATGAGGACTCTTTGAAGGTTCAAAGCGACTTTGACACCCTGACGGAAGAACTTTTCCGCACGGAGGCAGCCCAGTCCGCCATCACCCTTCACTATACCCTGGCAGATCCGGCGGCCTATGGCATCACTGAATACCCCAAAGACCTTGGAACCGTTTCTTTAGAGGATACGAAAAAAGATCTTGAGGATGTCAGAAACCTGAATGACCGCTTAAAAGCCATGGACAGCCGCAGGCTGCGGGAAGATCAGCTTCTTACCTACACCATTCTCTCATCCTATCTCAATACAGGCCTTTCCCTGGAAGGTCTGGAACTTTATGACCAGCCGCTCTCCACCACTCTGGGTATTCAGTCCCAGCTTCCCATCCTTTTATCCGAATACACCTTTTACAGCCGGCAGGATATTGAGGACTACCTTTCTCTGCTGTCCTCCATTGACGCCTATTATGACAGCATCATAGCCTTTGAGGAACAGAAAACCGAGGCGGGCCTGGGCCTCTGTGATACAGTCATCGACCGCGTTATCACCTCCTGCAACGCCTATCTCATTGACGCAGACCACAGCTTTATGACCGAGACCTTTACCTCCCGGCTCAATGCAGTAGATGGGCTGACTGACCAGGAAAAAGAGGATTACACTGCCCGGAACAAGGCGGCGATCAACGAACATTTCGTACCGGCCTATGAGCATCTCATTGAGGGGCTTAAGGGGCTTAAGGGCCGGGGAACCAATGACAAGGGCTTAAGCTATTTTCCAAAGGGAAAGGAATATTACCAGTATCTGGTAAATTCAGGAACGGGCACCTCCTATAAGGATATCCCCGCTCTGAAAAAAGCAGTTATGGACCAGATGTCGGATGATCTGTCTGCGGTAGATGAACTCCTATCTGAGGATCCGGGGCTGGCAGAAAAGCTTCAGTCCTACACCTTCTCCCCAGAGCAGCCGGAGGCTATTCTGGAGTCATTAAAGGATCAGTGCAGACAGGATTTTTCGCCCATTGACGGATATTCCTACACCATAAAGTCTGTTCCAAAAGCCCTGGAAGGCATCTTAAGTCCGGCCTTTTACCTTACCGTACCTTTGGACCGTCCTCAGGACAATTCCATTTACATCAACAACGGTTCCACCGGAAGTTCCAGCCTCTACACCACTATTGCGCACGAAGGCTATCCGGGCCATATGTACCAGACCCAGTATTTCAACCGCAGCAATACCTGTAACCTGCGCAGTATCCTGGATTTTAAGGGCTACACCGAAGGATGGGCCACCTATGCGGAATACTATGCCTATACCCTGAATAACGGCCTGGAGGACGGCGTAGGGGAACTGCTGCAGCACAACGCCGCCTTTACTCTGGCCCTTTATGCCCTCCTTGACATCAGCATCCACTACGACGGCTGGGATATGGCGCAGGTGGAGAATTACTTAAAGCTCTACTTTAATATCAGCGACCTGGAAGTGGTTTCCTCCATATATTATGAAATAATGGAAAACCCGGGCAATTACCTCAGTTACTATGTGGGGTATCTGGAAATCCTGAATATGGAGCGGGAAGCAAAGCAGGCCCAGGGGGCAAACTATTCACAGCTGGAATTTAACCGGTTCATCCTGGATATGGGGCCTGCGCCTTTCGGGGTAATCCGCACATATTTTCAAAAGTGGCTTGCAGGGGAATAAACTCACACAAAGCCCTGCGTGAAAATAATGCCATCCGCAGACAGGAAAGCTTCTGCTCTCCTCATCTGCGGATGGCATTTTATCTGTCCGTTATTCGTCGCACTGATACCAGAGTTCTGCCTGTCCCAGACGCGCTACATCTCCTTTTCTGAATCCAACTTCCTCGTACTTTCCTGTAATGCTTCCGTTAAGAATCCCCCCGGTCAGTTCCAGATAATCCCTGACAATGGATTTATCGATCAATATTCCGTCATGACCGATGGCAAGCTGGTCAAACTGCTCCTGATAATCCCATATCTTTTTCAGGCTCTCATGGTATATACGGATCAGTCTCTTATCATTGTCCGGCTGCCGCATGAGTATAATACTGTGATTGACTGTATCTCCGCTGAACAGGATCCGGCTCCGGCTGTCCAGATAACATACGCTGCCGTCTGAATGGCCTGGTGTGTGCAGCACCGTCAATTTCCGTTCTCCCAGTTCAAATACGTCCCCATCTTTTACCGGTATGTACTGTTTGGGATATACCGGCTCCTCCTTTGGCACCAGCGCCGATACCGCCTCAATATGTCCCTCTCCCGGAAACCGCACCGGCACCCTTGTCTCTATATAAAGACGGCGCATTTCATTAGTTGCAGGCATTTCACGAAACATCTCCTCATCCTGCGGCTCCATATAGACCGGACTGTCCGGCAGGGTATAGATGCCTCCGCTGTGGTCTGCGTGTCCATGTGTCAAAAGAATCTCAACCGGCTTGTCTGTCAGCTCCCGTACCACAGCTCCGATATTTCCAATTCCGCAGCCCGTATCGATTAACGCCGCCTTCTCTCTTCCTGCAGCAAAAAATGCATTTACCAGCCGAAACTCTCCAATGCACCATGTATTCCCGGCAATCTTTGTCACCTCATGCTTTAACTCATTCTTTTCCATTTAAAATTCTCTCCTCTGTTTCCTCGCTCTTTCTGCGCAGCTCCTCGCTGATCTGCTTCATGCGCTCATCACTGATGTTGTAAATGAACTTAAAGCAAATGAATGTCAGGATAATACCGATCATGGGCCATGCGCCGCCTAACATCTTGATCCGCTCAGGAACGCCCGCAAGCTGCCCCATGGATCCCAGTGACGCATCGTAGCCGACTGCCTCCAGCAGAAGGGCAATTACAGATGTACTGGCACTGGCGGCAAAAAATACAATAAACGTAATCGTCGCATATACGGTTCCGTCATTTCTCTGCCCGGTCAGATAAGCCTGATAATCCACAGCATCTGCAATCAGAGACCAGAGCAGAAGATTCATACAGGTGGTAAATGCAGATGCAAGAGTCTGACAGATGATCCATTCCGTAGGTCCGATCGGCAGGATCATGGTAAACGCATACAGCACTGCCGCTCCTAAAAGAGGCCACGTAACGAGATTTTTCTTACCGAACCGTTTTACAAGGGGCTTTAAAAGAACCATTCCCAAAAGCATGGGTATCAGGGTCGTAAGGGATGCCATTGCCAGGCGGGACGTATCCTGAAAATATGTCATAAATACATACTGATTTAAGGTTGATACAGGCTGTACAAACAGCTTTGCAATCACATAGGATGATACAACTGCAATCATGACACGGTTATGCAAAAAAGACTTTGCTACCTGCAGATAATGGATTTTTTCTCCCTGCTCACTGGTCTGTACATCTTCTACCAGCACCCGCTCATGAATCAGCGTATGAGCCAGAACAAGACAGACGGTACAGAACACACCTAAAACAACAGACAGCAGGATGAAACGGCTTGCCACCGGATCATTATTCTGATCAAATAACAGCAGCGGAGCGATTGTAGTCGTTCCCATACTTGCCACAAAGCTGCCGATGCTTCGGAAATTTGACAGTTCTGTACGCTCAATCTGGTTTGTTGTGATAATATTTGACATTGCTCCATATGGAACATTGATAAAGGTTCCTACAATTCCCCAAATAAAATATACGATTAAAACCCAGGCGACCTTTGCCATATAGGGCATTGCATGAACATTAAAAAATAATATCAGCGTAAATATTGCATAGGGAATGGAAAACCACAAAAGGTATGGTTTCATTTTTCCATTCTTTGTCGGCAAACGCCGGTCTACCGTTCTTCCAATAAAGGTATCATTCAACGCGTCTAATGCCTTGCAGATAAAAACAATCGCTGCAAAGTGCACCGCATCCATTTCCAGTATGTTAACACAGAACAGCATCAGATAGCTGTTCACAATTACCTGAAGGGTGTTAAACCCCAGATCGCCGCACATATAGCCAATTTTATCCTTCAGACCAAATGCAGGCGCATTTTTTACATTTTTAATATATTGTGTATTCAAAGTCTTTGCTGCCGCCATAATTCTCTTTCCTTCTCCTGTAATAAACATAACTATTGGACTGAATAATAATGCGCGGAATAATACTTTGCCTTACAGGCATTTTCTCATTCTTCACAATGTTATTAAACAGTAAATTCAGAGCCTTATATCCCACACTGAACGGCTTTTTATCAATCACAGCATCAAGAGTATCTGTCTGTAATGCCTGGTAGCTTTCCTCAAACAGTTCACTCCCGATTACAGCGCCTATCCCCTGCCTGCAGGACAGATCTGTTCTGAGGAATGCGGCTGTATGACGGGCGCAGGTAAAATATATCCCCTCAAAAGCATTTTTTCCAGTCAATTCCCGTTGGATCCTCTCCGACTGCTCCTCATTGAGTTTAAGTGCGACTACTTCACAGCTCAGATCTGAACGGCGACGTTTAAGTTCTTCTGAAAAAGCGGCGGCATTCCTGTCCTCAAAGGGAAGCTCCTGTCCAAAGACCTTTATATTGCCTCCCTGACAGACCATCTTTGCCATCATTTCCGCAGCCATTTTTCCAGCCAGGGCCTCATCGGGTCCTACCAGGCAGGAATATGGCGTTTCACTTGCGCACTTTTCCAGCACAATAACAGGAATACGCTTTCCAAGAATCCGGTTTAACAGCGCCGTATAACGCCTGTCCTCTCCCAGATCCTCCTTATAAATCACCATCCCGTCATAATGAAATGGTTTTTCCTGATAAATATTGTTCAGAAAATTTAGAAATGCTGTACTTCCCATATCATACGCCGGATAATAATATTCCTGGAAAATGATATTATAGTGCTCGATTTCCTCTCTTTCCTGAAAATATCCGTTCAAAATCTCCTGTACATAAAAATGACTGTCTGCGTCGCCCTTTGGAAAGATTAATGCAATATGGACTGGTTTCTTTCGGAGGGAAGAGGCCACATAATTTGCCTCATACCCCTGCTGTTTTGCGATCTCCATAATGCGCCTTCTAAGCTCTTCTCCGCAGCCCTCTTTTCCATTCATCACTCTGTGCACCGTTGTAATAGATACCCCGGCTGTTTCTGCAATCTGCTTCAGTGTAGTTGTTGATTTGCTCATAATTTCCTCAGTTCTTCTGCCGGCCAGCGAAAACTGTTGCGTAAACGTTTACGTAAATGTTTACGTTATCGTTTACTTTTGGGTTACAATTTCTATGTTACCTATTTAGAACATGAATGTAAATGGTTGTTTGCACAATAAGTACGACTATTTTTTATACAACATTCACAATTTTTCTGTAATTTCCACCCAAAACAACAGTCCTTTAAACAACATATCACCCCCTCCATCATTACTTCGCTGCCGCAGCCTGTCTAAATATCCTTGGTTTTTTTATTTTATATGTGCAGCCCGTTCATCCGCCGTCATTTTTCAGGAAAATTTTTCGTAAAAATTTACGTTCCGCTGTTTTTCATTTTTCTCACCCAATATTGCTAATATCCTCTGACGCTCATAAAACAAAACAGCCGCCGACTTTCCCAAAACTTTGGTCGTCGGCAGCCTGTTTTCATATTTTATATGCTTTGAAACCCGTATATATTTTACAGCAGAGTGGAAATAATACGGTTCCCCTCCTCTGCGCAGTCACTGGCTTTCTCAAACTGGATTATCCCATGATATTCTTCCCCGTAAATAGGCCCTTCCAGTGTGCTTGAACCGTAATTATGCGCATCAAGAGGCAGCTTTCCCGCATTGATGATCGCATTATTGCGCACAATCACATTGCGGCAGGAGGACAGATACATAGCCAATCTGGGGCAGTCGATAAAGGAATTATTCTCGATGAGAATATTCTCAAAGACAGGCGTTCCGGTTCTTCCATCGGGAAGATACACGCCCATATAAAGCTCCGCCATCTGCCATGCATTTAAGTCACAGTGGCGAATGATATTTCCCCGGAGGATCAGATTTTTCACGCCATGCCCCTCACTCCAGCGTGACTCGCAGCCTGTCTCGATCTGAATGGCCGCGCCCTGAATGTTCTCAAAAATATTATTTTCCACCAGTCCGTTAGAGCCCTGAAGCAGCACGCCTCTGGCTCTGTTGTTCACAAAACGGCAGTTGCGTATAATGTAATTGTGCGTCTGAAAACGCTTATTCCAGAGAACCGTATCAGGAGACAGTTTCTCTGGCAGCGGATCCTCAAATGTCAAAACGCAGCTTCGCTCCTCAGGACGATAGGAAACCTCCTGCACCACTGAGGAAAAACCGGTGGGTGACAGATCGGGATTGCGCAGTTCCACCGGATAGCCGGCTTCAAACAGAACCGCTTCTTTGGTCACGCGCAGCGCTAACAGCGTATGAGGCCCCATGGGCACAATTCCCATGGATGAGTTATCGTGAATATTGATGCAGTCATCTCCCGCATATCCGAACTCACAGTCCTCAATGATGAAATTTCCCTGAGAATTGCAGACGTGCAGACAATCTGTTACTGTAGAAATACTGCGTATGGTTCCCGGGCGCACGGTCACCCGGCAGCTTTTAAAATGCAGTCCATGGATATCTCCGTTTCCCACAAACCCATTGCCCGGAGAACCGTAAATCGTCACATGATCCAGCGTAACATCTCTGGAATCCTCAATCGGAACGGTTAAAATACTGTACTCATAATGGCGGAAACGGAAACAGTCCCCACGTTTAAAATGCGCTTTAGTAAAATTGGCATCCACGGTATAAAACCGCAGCACATTCTCCCCTGCCTTTTCCTGTTTCGGCAGAAAAACATTCGACAGCTCCCGAACCAGCTGCTGCATCTTTTCATCGGAAACCTCATCCCCGCTTTTTTTCACATGGTCATTGCGGTACGGACGAAACTCAATTCCCCCCGGACATCCCGGCGTATAGCGGGCCGCATCAAAAGGCCCCACAATGGAAAACTTCATGTCTGCAGAAACACTCTCGTATTCAGGAAAACTGCATTCCAGATAACTGCCGTCCTCTGCTACCTTTGTAACAACACCCACGCTTGCTAAAGGGGCCTTTTCCCAGTTCCAGTCCAGGATCAGATTCTCTACCAGGACCCGGCGACTTCGCCGAATGGAGATATAAGAGTACAGCGATTCAAAAATAAACTCGCTGCCGTTTCCATCCAGTGTAAAATCCTCCATGTCATCCAGGGAAATATGGGCGTCCCCTTCGCAGGACTTAAAATAGTAAACTCCTTTGGGCACAGTCAGCCTTGCCGCTCCCACCTTCCTGCAGTATGCCAGCGCCTCGCCAAAGGCTTTGGCATTATCCCATTCTTCTCCTGGGCGCACGCCAAAATCTGCCGCATTTACCGTACATTCTTCACAGGGAAGATGAATGGCAATCCTGTTTAATTCTTCGGTCAGTTGGTTAAATTCCTTTAAATCGTTCATCTCGTTTCATTATCCTTTCACACCAGAGGCAACAATACTCTGTTTTAACTGCTTGGAGAACAGGATGGACAGAATAATAACCGGCAGCACAGTCACAACGGAAAGGCCCATCAGTGCATTCTGCTTTGTTCCCGCATTGTTTGAAATATTATAAAGCGCGACATTTAATGTCCACAGCGACTGATCCTCCGTTACCAGCCATGCCCAGAAAAAGTCGTTCCAGTTTCCAATAAAGGTCTGAAGCGCGATCAGGGAAATGATCGGCTTTGACAGCGGCATACATATTTTGCTGTACAGATAAAGACTGCCTGCGCCATCTAAAGACGCCGCCTCAAAATAGCTGCCTGGAATCTGGTCAAAAAATCCCTTGTACAGATAGACATAAAAACCATAGGGATAGAGGAACGGCAGCAGCAGAGCCGCATAGTTATTGTAAGCTCCCATCTCACGGTACATGATTAACTGCGGCAGCATGATACTCGCAAACGGTATCATCATGCCTCCCAGGAAGAACAGCAGCACCAGCTTTGCCGCCCGCTCAGAAAGCTGCCTGCTGATAACAAATGCACAGATGGAACAGAGAATTACCTGTGCCGCCATTGCAAATCCAATGACGATCACGCTGTTTATCACAAACGTCATAAAGCCCATGTGCGCAATACGCTCATTGTTCGGATAAATATAGCCCGGCATTTCCAGATAATATTTAAAGCTTTCCAGGTTCAGAAGATTCTTTACCTGATCTCCCACACTTACCAGGGTTCCGCTGGTGGAATATTTTTCTGACAAAAGAGAGGACACCGGCTCTAAAAAGTGGTCAGAAAGCCCCTGTTCCGGCAGTTTTAACCCGCCTGAAGCGTCAAATTCATAGCCGATAGACTCATTTGCCCGCAGATAACGGTCTCCGTGCAAAAGCACTTCTTTCTTAATGGCCGTGCTCTTGTATACACCGTAATCCCGCTCCATCTGAAGCTTCATCTGATGAGCACGGGAATGGAAAACCGTCTTTCCGTCTTTCATTCCATAAACCTGAATTTCCATAATGGACTGATCGGACAGCTTATAGTTTACTCCAAACATTGCCAGCACATTGTCCTTCATCATGGCATCCTTCATCTGCTCTTCGCTGTCAAATTCCATGCCCGTATAATCCAGCACCAGGGAGACGCTGTTGGCCGCATCCGGCAAAAGCTTCGGAGGCACCTCATAAATTTTTGCGTTGTCCTTCATGGAACTGGATATGGCAAAGATCAGCGGGTAAAGCATCAGGGCTGCAAACAGAAGCGAGATAACTGCCGCCACAATTTTAAGAAATGACTCCGATCTTCTCCATCGGTTTTTATTCTTTTTACCTGTCTGTTGCATATGTATTTCTCCCTCCTGCTATGCCTTTTCTGACTTTTCAAAATGCATCTGCATCACCGTAAGCAGCGTAATCACTAACAGCAGGACAACGGAAGCCGCAGACCCTACTCCATAATTCAGATCCTGATTAAAAGTCTTGTAAATAAAAATGCCCTGGGTGGTGGATGCTCCGCTGGGGCCGCCTGACGCATACATATAGGGTGCATCCAGAAGCTGCATGGTTGTAATCACACACATGATGAGCTGGATAAACACCATGAATGAAATATTCGGCATGATAATATGGATAATCCGCTTAAAGCCTGTACATCCGTCCAGCGCTGCCGATTCCATAATATCCGTCGATACTCCCTGTATAGCCGAGAGATACAAAAGCACCGTCAGGCCGCCTCCCAGCACACCAGGGAAAATAATACAGAACTTTACCAGATTCGGATCGCTCAGCCACGCCTGGGGCTGTCCTCCAAAGAACTTAACGATCTGATTTGCCACACCGTAATCTGGATGCCAGATCCATTTCCATATGATAACATTGACGGATGTGGGAATCAGCGCCGGCAGAATATACAGGGTTGTCAGACACTTTTTCAGTCTCGTCAGTTCATTCAGCAAAAGCGCCTGGATCAGCGGGATGAAGAAACACATACACAGCTGCAGCAGCAGGAAAATAAATGTGTTTTTCCAGGAGTCCCAATAAAACTGTGTCTGAAACATACTGATGTAATTCTGAAACCCTATAAACCGTCCCGGAGGATTGATCGGATCGTATTTAAATAAAGAAATAAAAAAAGCATTTAAAATAGGGTAATATTTAAGCCAGACCGTACACGCCATGGGAATAAACAGAATACACCATGGCGTCACCTTTTTCCGAAACAGGTATCCGCCGGGTTTTCCGATACTCCTCTCTTTTTTCGTCATCTGCATTCTTACACCTCCGCACTCGTTTTCTTAAGTATAGAAAATTTCCTTTCCTGGGAAAATGTTTCTATTTTACTTTTATGTCACTTTTTTTAACCATTTCCCGGCACTGAGAAAACATCTTAAAATATGTGACCTTTTTTTCATTTTCCGTTAATTTTAGTTTATTTTCATCCGTTCCCAAATCTGTTATGATAGCTTTATCAAAAGGGTTCATGTCAGATGCATGAACAAACGGAGAAGGAGGATCTTACGATGAAAAAAAGAGTTCTTGCTGCACTGCTGTGTACATCTCTGACAGCAGGCGCACTTGCAGGCTGCGGCAGTTTTGGGGGCAAAGAGACAGCAGCGGGCACAAAGGCCCCTGAGACTGCAGGCACAGAAGGTTCTGCCGGTACAGAGACGGCCGCTGATAAGGAACCGGTAGAGCTGACCTTATGGATGACCAGCCGCAACGAAGACGACTGGTCGCTGTCTATGGAAAAACAGTTCCTTGAAGAGCATCCCTGGATCACAATCAATAAAGTAGTCAAGGAAGGCGATCCGGGAAATGAATTTTATCAGGGCGTAGCTTCCGGCACTGCCCCCGACCTTGTAAAGTGTTCCTTTACCATGATGGATTCCTACATTTCTTCCGGGATTTTGGAACCTTTAAACACCTACGTGGATTCATGGGATGAGTGGAGCAATTTTACAAAAGAATATGTTGATATGTTTACAAGAAACGGTTCCGTTTACGCCGTACCAATTGCCGTCAATCCAATGCTGTTTGCCTACAACAAAGCTCTCTTTGCTGAGGCAGGGCTGCAGGAGCCGCCAAAGACATGGGATGAGGCACTGGAAATGGCGAAAAAAATCAACAATCCTGACAATCAGGTTTCCGGCTATGCCACACTTGCAGCAGAGTGGACCGAGTGGTTCTTCCAGTACTATGTATGGCAGGCCGGCGGTGATCTGACGAAAGAGAACGAAGATGGAACCGCTGAGCTTACCTTTACAGATCCCGCTGTCATTGAGGCTGCAAAGTATTACCAGTCCTTAAAGAACGCAGGTGTGCTTCAGAGTGATCTGACACTGAAATTCAATGATCTGACCAAAAACTTTGCACTTGGCAAAATCGGTATGATGCCGTTTGCCTCTGACTGGGTGACCGATGCTGTTTCTAACGGCATGGATCCTGATGACCTCGGTCTGTGCCTGCCTCCTGCAGGACCTTCCGGCGAACAATCTACCGCAATCGCAGGGGAGTGCTACGTCATCAATGCAAAGACAGATCAGGCGAAGAAAGATGCCGCATGGGAGTATATTTCCTTCTACACCAGCCATGCCTATCTCGCCTCCTACTACGAGAACCTTGCAACCAAAGGCGCAACCAGCCCGGTTATCATCCCAAGAGACGATATGACTGTAACCGATTTCTATGAGTTCCCGGATGAGTATAAGGAGGTTCTTGAGTCTGCCAAGATGGTGGGACGCCTTGAGTTCTATGGAAAATCCAGTTTCGGTCCGTATATAGACCGTGCCGTTCAGAAGATCCTGACCGACCCGAATGCCGATCCTGAGACGGAATTTGCGGCAGCGCAGAAACTCTGTGAGGACGAAGCCCTTGCAGCATTTAATGAGGCAAATAAAAAATAATACATACGGTATATCAAAAACAGCGTGGGCGATCTCACGCTGTTTTTTGTGCATTTCTTACGAAATAATGTTATAATAACAGAAAAACCCAAAGCTCAGGAGGTTGCCGATGCATACATTCCACCTTATTTCCAAACTACAGCAGTCCAGCAATTTATGGATGAAAAAACAGCTTCGCAGAGTCGGCATCTTCTGGCGCCTGAATCTTTCCTTTCTGCTTCTGCTACTGACTTCCTCACTTTTTTTAACCTTTTTTTCCTTTCATCAGTATTCTACGGAAATCAACTTACGCCTGGACCGCTATGTCTCTCTTCTGGTGCAGAATGTAGAGCTTAAGGCGGCTGATACGATGAAAACCTACGAGGATATTGCGCTGCGCTTTTACGATGACGCCAGGGTGCTGGCTGCTGTTTCAGAGAATGCCCGGATCGGCAGCCCCGCAGACTCCGAAGAAGCGGCGCTGACTGAGCAGAACACCCGTATGATTGAATATAAGCTCTATACCATGAGCCAGAACCGGAAATATATTGAAAATGTCCAGTTTGTCACTCCAGGCAGACAATACCGCATGGTGGAGGAAAACGGCTTTGTACGCAACGGCCTTATCCGGGATTTGGACGGCTTTTACCACAGTGATTTCTACCTTCTCCCCCAGAAACAGAATGGCTATCCGGTCTGGATGGATGACCGTTCACAGTCTCATACCTTTTACCGCAATGATCAGTCGGTATACGGGATCGGCAATACCGTTACCCTGGGCATCGCCGTCTATGAGCCGACAACCCGCAATTTCCTCGGCGTACTGCTGCTCAATGTCAATTTAAACGCTTTTTCCGGTTCTATCGACGGTTACGACGCGTACAAAGACGGCAATACATTTCTGGTGGGAAAAGACGGCGTACTGACATGGTTCAATCCGAGTATTTTGGCACCTTCTTTTCCCAGCAATCCCGACCTCTATGCCAGTATGCTGGAAAATAAAAGCGGAATCACACGCACCGTAATTGACGGCAGAAAGCTGCTGTTTGCATACCAGCAGATTCCGCGCTCACAGATGTTTGCCACTTATATTGCCGACCTGGACGTTCTTCTTGCAAACGCCCGCCGGATCCGCAACCTGTGTATTCTCGTTTTGATCTGTGTGGTCATTGCAGCCTTCATCCTTTCCCACTACGTAACCATCAGTATTTCTGATCCCATCCGCCGCCTTGTCCGCGTCATGGGGAAAACGGCAGACGGCAGATGGACGGCGCGGTATGAAAATTCGGGGAATGACGAAATCACCATTTTGGGAGATCAGTTTAACGAAATGGCAGAAAAGACAAATCAGCTTATAGAACAGGTCTATCTTTCTGAAATCAGGCGGCAGCGGGCACAAATCAGCTGGAAAAATGCACAGCTGGACGCCATGCTGATGCAGATCAACCCGCATTTTCTCTACAATACGCTGGATATCATCCGTTGGGAGGCCATGTATGAAGCCAATGGGGAAAGTCCTGTTACTCAAATGATTGAAAAATTCAGCCGGCTCTGCCGCATGGGAATGAAAACCGGAAGCAATACCATTCCTCTTTCTGAGGGGATCGAACACGCCGTCACCTATCTGGATGTCATCAATTTCCGTCACAGTGAAAAAATCGAGCTTTGTCTGGACACCCAGGGGGATACCGACACCTTGTATATTCCGCAGTTTATGCTTCAGCCGCTGATGGAAAACGCTGTGACACACGCATTCAGGAACGTAAACCGCGGCTGCAGGATTACGCTCTGCTCCAGCAGGAAGGATAACCGGCTTTTGATAACAGTGGAGGATAACGGCTGCGGTATGACGCCTGAAGAACTTGACGCCCTAAACTCCACTCTGGAACGCAGCGAAGCATCAGAAAAAGGAATCGGTATTCAAAATGTCCATCAGCGCATCCGGCTTTTCTATGGGGATTCCTATGGAATCCATATCACAAGCACACCGGGGAAAGGCACAACGATCACCATTACGCTCCCCATACGAACCGTATCAGAAAATATGACGGACAGCACAGGAGGTTGAAATATATATGAGCTATCAGGTTTTAATTGTTGATGATGAAGAAATCGTCTGCCGCGGACTATCCCAGTTTGTCAAGTGGGAGGAGCACGGCTTTGAGGTTGCCGGCATTGCCCATTCCGCAGATGATGCGCTGACACTGGCGGAAAAATTGCCCATCGACCTTGTCTTTACCGATATCCGTATGCCCGGCAGGAGCGGTCTGGACTTATTAAAGGCGCTGCGGCTGGAGGCGCCTTCCATCAAATGTGTGATCCTGAGCGGTTTCGCTGATTTTTCCTATGCTCAGGAGGCCCTTCGTTATGACGCTGCAGACTACCTGACCAAACCGGTCAACCTCAGGGAAGTGGAGGCCCTGCTGGACCGCCTGCGCATAGAATTTGAGGATCGGCAGGAGGAATCCAAAATCCACACCCACCGTCTGGAAGCACTGCTTCTCTCCGCCGCTAAAGGCTATGCAGACGCAGATGTCAGTCAGTATAATCTGCCGGTTCTGGACCGTTGGTATGGTCTTTCCATGTCGCTGTTAAACCGGGAACTTCCAGAATCAGAAATTGCTGCAAAAAAAGAACAGATGTCGCTGCAGATCGCGTCCATTCTGCCCTCTGCCATTGTGTTAAGCGATGACGTGTTTTCACTGTTCTGCATCCTGCCATGCAGTTCTGACGGGGAATTTGATTCATTTCTCACGGTTCTTGAGCAGCTGGGAACTGATTTTTCCACCTGGGGATTTGGCACAAGCAAACCCAGAAATGGCCTTGGCGAAATCCACACCGCCTACGAAGAGGCAGCCCGCGCCCTGCGCTACCGCCGTGCAGGCGTGAAAGGGCGCGTCATTCTCTATCAGAATATTGAAACACTCTTTTCCCAGTCTGTTTCCACTGTGTCAGAGTCGCTTTCCTCGATCCTTTGCCTTCTGACCGATCCAGACACCCGCAATGAATCCGCAGAGCAGCTTTCCGAAACTCTCTCCTCCCTTTTATCACAGAACTTGACGCTCACACAGTACCAGACCGTATGTATCCGTTTTTTAGTCGAACTCAACGGCTACCTGCAGGAACAGAATTTCCCAAAAGAAGATCTGCATATCCAGCTCAACGACACTCTGGGCCGGCTTTTGCTCTGCAGTGACTATGCAGGCAGCACAGCCTGTATGATGGACTATATGAAGTGGCTGATCTCCTTATTAAATCGTTTTGATGAGCAGCAGCTGGGCAAAGGTGTGATCCGGGAGGTTCAGCTTTATATCCGTCAGCATTACAGCACAAATATTACCTTAAATTCCCTGGCGGAACGCTTCTTTCTGCACCCAAACTATTTAAGCCGCCTCTTCAAAGAAAAAACGGGAAAAAACTTTGTGGAATATCTTACAGAAGTACGGATTGAACATATTAAAGAGCTTTTGAAAAACTCCGATTTAAAAATCGTGGAAATCTGTACCATGACCGGCTATGATAACCCACGCTATTTCAGCAAGGTTTTTAAGCAGGCAACCGGCATGACCCCGAGGGAGTATCGGGAGCGCGCCTGATGAATGACTATTCAATTTTCAAGATGCAGCATAGCCAGGCTGTTCCTGACTATGGCTCAGTTTTATCTTGAACCCTCACATATTCCGATTGACTGGCAGTGCACAATCGCTGTACAGTCCATCCGGCCCACAAAAAACCGCCGCATCGGACGATCATCCTGATATGCGGCGGGTTCCTTCTTACCCTTCCATCTGTCTCCCCAAAAATCCGGCTGCTGTCACAGCCAGTTTCATCTCCATTTCTCCAAACCGCACCCGCGGTTCCCGGCTCATAAGGGCCACCGCTCCGATGGCATCTCCTTCGCAGATGATCGGGGCAATGACCTGGGCGGTAACGCCTTCTAATTCCTCATCTACCAGAGGCACAAAGTCTTTCTCCTCTTTTCCTGTCTGCACCGGTGCACGGTCGTTGATCACCTGTTCCAGAGCGCGGCTGATAGTCTTTTGCAGAAGCTCCTTTCTGGCTCCTCCCGATACGGCAATCACCTGATCCCGGTCTGTAACACATACGATCAGGCCTGTGGACTGCGCCATGGCATCGGCGTACTGGCCCGCAAAGGCAGTCAGCTCCATCATAGGGGAGTATTTCTTTAAAATGATCTCTCCTTCTCTGTCTGTAAAGATCTCAAGGGGTGTCCCTTCCCTCAGACGAAGCGTACGCCGGATCTCCTTTGGGATCACCACACGTCCCAGATCATCAATTCTTCTTACAATTCCCGTAGCTTTCATAATATAAATTCCTCCATTGACTGTACTTTCCATTTCTTAATAAGTAGTATTTGAAAACAGAGGAATTTTTATACATCAGAGTGTATCTGAAGCCTTATGTTTTTTTCTAACCAGTGTCTTTATGGTTCCGATCACTTCAGACAGGGCCTGAAGTTCATCTGGATCGCAGTCAGACAGCGTTTCCGCAATCCTCTTATCATACACCGGCCGCACCTGTTCCAGACTGTCATACAGCAGTTCATCCACCGAAACGAACAGCGCGTTTGCAATCTTAACAATCGTCGGCAGCGCCAATTTTGTCTGCGCGGTTTCAATGTGGCTCATATGAGAGGTTGTGATACCGGCACGATAAGCAAGCTCTGCCTGCTGCAGCCTTTGTTCTGTACGGACTTTTCGGATACGCTGCCCGATTTTTACATAATCTACCTCGTTCACTCCCATTGTTGCGCTTACCTCCTGTCTGCTTCTGTGTTTATTTATTGTATTCACATTTTAAATAATTGTCGATTTACTGTAAGGTCATTTCTGCTTATACAGTTAACATAATTTAACATTTTTTTAATTGTATAGTCATAAATTATACTTTCATGTTTTATTAGTAGATACATATCTGCCTATGTGGTATAATCAATTTATATGACCGAATTTTTATAGACAGAAGAAGAAACGGCGTTTTTGTCATCCGAATACAATGATACGCTTATATTATACCCACATCATATATTTATACGGAGGGAACAGAATGGACTTTATCAAGCAGACAGAAAGCCTGTGGAATATATATTTCCATGGAAGTGAAGACGACAACTATACCAACATGGAGCTGTTTGCGCCGGACTGCGTAGTAATAGGCACAGGAAAACATGAAATTTTTCGGAATTTAGAAGATTTTTCCCGTTCATTTGCAAATGAGATGGCTGATCGGAAAGATATCGCGTTTCAGTTTAAGGATCTTTGGTGTGAACAACGGCAGATCAGCCCGGAAGTTTATCTGGTATACGGAGGCATATTCATCTGGTGGGAAAGCAATGATAAAGATGTTTTTATCAACATGGACAGCCGCTTTACCATCCTTTATAAACGTTTTGATGATGACTGGAAGATCACGCACATTCACCATTCTGTGCCGAATATAGAGCAGAAAGACGGGGAATATTACCCGAAAACGCTGTCCATGCAGGTGGCTGAGGAACGGAAAAAAGTAGACGCCCTGATGCGGCTGGCTCAGAAGGACAGTCTGACCGATCTGATCAACTACCGCACCTTTGAGGAATTGTATCATACGAAATCACGTGAGGGGGCCTGGATTTTTGTGATTGATCTGGATAATTTCAAAAATATTAACGATACCTACGGACACATGGAAGGCAACCAGGTGCTCATACGGGTTGCCGGCGTTTTACGGTCCACAGTTCGTTATTATGATATTGTATGCCGCATGGGAGGAGATGAATTTCTTTTATTGTGCAATGACCTCCATAATGAAACAGAGGCAAAAGAACTGCTGCAGCGGATCTTAAAGAATATTGCAGATGCGGGGAAAAACAGAAAAGACTGGGTGGGCGTATCCATCGGCGGAACCCTGATCCATCCGCTGGATACGCTGGAAACCGCCTTCAAACGCGCCGACGATTCCATGTACAGCGTAAAAACCCGCGGAAAGAACGGTTTCCAGTTCCAGATGGATCGGTAAACGGATCTTCTGAGGATCTCGTTACCCTTCTGGATACTCCACTACATAAAACTCATACCCGTTGATCACGGTGGTAGTTCCATATGTATCCTTTCGCTTAAAGTTACTGCCGTAGTTGGCGTGCACATGGCCATGAAAGAAGTATTTGGGGTGATACTTGTCCATAAGGGCAAGAAATGCCTTAAATCCCTGATGGGGAAGATCCTCCATATCATTCAGGCCGAAGGCCGGGGCATGAGTCACTAAGATATCAAAGCCCTTATGACGCCACAGTTTCCAGCGCATCCGGCGTTCCGTATACTGGTTGTCTGAACCGGGAATATACTCCATGGAGCCGCCCAGTCCCAGCAGGCGCACTCCCTTATATACATAAATATCATCCTCCAGGCAGATACAGCCTTCCGGCGGCTTATAGGCGTATTTGCTGTCATGGTTTCCCCTGACGTAGGCCAGCGGCGCATGGCACACGCTGGCAAAAAAAGTAAGGTACTCCGGCGGCAGATCTCCGCAGGAAATGATCAGGTCAATATCCTTGATCCGTTCCGGGTCATAGTATTCATACAAAAGCTTTGACTCCTGGTCTGATAATATCAAAATATTCATATCATTTCTTCTCCGTCTGTGCAGTTTCGTCTACCCGGATGCCCTGAAGCTGCATCCGTTCTCTTGCTTCATCGTTGAGTTCCTCCAGTTCCGGTACGCTGCCTTCTACATTTTCAGCCAGCCAGTTCATGGTAACAATATCCTCGGAACGCAGTTTCTCCCCTTCTCTGCACTTGACGGATCCATCCTGAGCATAGATCAGCCCGTCAAAGGGGTGAAAGCTTCCCGACCGGACGGAATTTTTAAGAAATTCAATCAGACGCAGGGTTCCGTGAGGGAGATTTCCTGAACAGATCACATCAATCACATCCGCCGACATTCCCCACCAGTAGTTTACCGCCTTCTTTCCCTTTCTGGCCTCCAGCTCCTCATTGCTCTCAAAAGCCAGCTGGATCATCTGTTCATAAAATTTTCCCCAGTTCCAGATCGGCGATGCCAGGTTTGTAACTTCCCCATTTTTTTCCAGAACATACAGGCCGTATTCTCTGGAAGGATATCTGGGAATGATCATGTCCTTTCCTGAAATGTACCGGACTCCCTTCTCCCTCAGACGTTCTGTGGCCGTCCTGGCCTGACGCACCCGCCGCCATTCCAGATATACCTTTACGTAAGGGTTGATCATCCTTGCTCCCATGGCAAAGGCGTTGATATCCGCCAGAATACCGTAGGTGGGCTGGTCGGCGATGTAGCCCAGCTTATCTTCTCTGGAAACAGCCGCCGCGATGGCGCCCATAAGGAATTTTGCCTCATACATTCTTGCGTAATAGGTGCAGATGGAGGAATACGACATATTGATGGAGCAATTATAAATCTTTACCTCCGGATGCCCGATGGCAGAGCGCACGCTCTGGTTCACCATTTTTGAATTGGTGGTAAAGATCATGGTGCAGCCGCAGTCCACCAGCTTTTCGATGGCTGCGGCGATATCCTCCTCCGTATCCGCCCCTTCAATGACCGTGGTGGAAACCCGTCCTTCAAAGGCCTGCTCCAGATAGAGGCGGCCCAGTTCGTGGCCATAGTTCCAGCTGGAATTTTCCACCGTATCCGCATAGATAAAACCAATTTTTAAATGCTCCGGCATATCCTCTGCCGGCAAAAACCATTTCCAGAGAGAGGGCCTGTGATCCGTCTCCATCTCCTGCGGCGTCTCGATCAGTTCTACCTTACGGCCCCGGTTGGCCAGCTGGATCTCTTCCCAGATCCGCATCAGCGCCCGGTACATCTCCCGTTCCGTCTGGCCTTTTACGCTGTCATAGCCGTAGATCTCCATATACACTAAAAATGCGTCTCCCTCTGTAAGCTGCAGCTGCTCTCCGTGGGCCATGCTGTAGGCCTTGGCAAAACGTCCGTAGGAAGAGCGGAAAAACAGCCGTTCCTCCTCCGTCCAGACCTGATCCGGTTCCATTCCCATCTGTTCCAGAAGCTTCTGATAGCTGCCCTCCTTGCTGAACCACACATCACAGTTTAAGGACACCCTGTAAAAATCCAAAAACTCGTAGTAGAGCCTGTTTTCCTTATCATCGGTGCGCTTGGGGATCAAGCGGGTCACATTTCCGGGGATACTGTAGACACCCAGGTATTTCATGACGCTGACGCGCTTGTTTCCCTCCTGGACATAGAACTGGTTCATAAATTCATAGGCTACGATGGGATCCTGTATTCCCTCGTGAACCTGATATTTATAAAGAGCGGCCCATTTTGACCCAAACTCCGACCGCTCCGGCAGAAGGGGCATAAAGTTGCTGGCAAAGGAGCTGGAACGCTCTGCCGTCTTTGTTCCCACCAGCTTTGCCAGGGGGATATCCATGATTCCAAGGCTTACGGTGGATACAATATCCGTATCTGCCAATATATTGTCCAGTACCGGCAGATATGGGTATTCCCCCTTTGCCAGCGCGTCCTGATACCGTTTTCTTGCCTGTTTTAATGCGTATCCATACTCTGTATCCGGCATAATTTACCTCCTGTCCTCTCTTTTGGGAGCAGCTGCCTCCATAAGTGCCCTCCGGCCGGCAGCTTCGTATATGCCCTATTATACGCCTTCGGCCCGGATGTGCGCAAGTGCCTGTTGGACAGCTTTCCCTTCATCCTGCACCGTCTCTATGCACCCGTTCCCTGCTGTCTCAGACCGGTCAGCTCCTTAAGCATGGTTTTTGCCTTTTCCAGCGTCACCATACTGTCTGTGTTCTTATTCCTGCGGTCTATATAATGGAACACCGGCGTCTCGCCGGGAACCAGCTTCAAATCCCCTTTATAGGACTGTACAAAGGCCGGTATCCCATCAATCCTGAGCTTTGCCTTCTGATACATGGTCAGCCGGATTTCCTGACGATTCACGAAGACCTCTGTCACATAGGCCCTGTGAGCCAGCGCCCGCACCATAGCAATCTTAAGAAGGTTTTCCACGCTCTTTGGAATATCCCCGAAACGATCCAGCAGCTCATCCTGCATATCCATATATTCCTCTTCCGTCTCAATAGTGGAGATCCGTTTGTAAATGTCAAGCTTCTGATACTCATTTTTAATATACGCCGGAGGAATATATGCGTCGATGTCACATTCCACCGCCGTCTCGTAAAGATCCTCCTCTGTCTGCTCTCCCTTTAAGGCCAGCACCGCCTGATTGAGCATCTTGCAGTAAAGGCCATAGCCTACTGCCTCCATGTGGCCGTGCTGCTCCGCGCCCAGGACGTTTCCGGCTCCCCGGATCTCCAGATCCCGCATGGCGATCTTGATGCCGGATCCAAGCTCCGTAAATTCCCGGATAGCCTGAAGGCGTTTTTCTGCTTCCTCCTTAAGCAGCTTATCTCTTTTATACATGAGAAATGCATAGGAGGTGCGGTTGGAACGTCCCACGCGTCCCCGCAGCTGGTACAGCTGGGATAAGCCCATTCGGTCTGCATCATGGATGATCATGGTATTGGCATTTGCAATATCAAGTCCCGTTTCAATAATGGTTGTGGATACCAGCACATCAATCTCCCCGTTGATGAAATCCGTCATGATCCGCTCCAGCTCATGCTCCCGCATCTGACCGTGAGCAAAAGTAACCACCGCCTCCGGCACCATAGCCTGGATCTTCCCTGCTACCTCGTCAATATCCGTCACCCTGTTGTATACATAATACACCTGTCCGCCTCTCGCCAGTTCCCGGTTAATAGCCTCCCGGACCATTTCTTCATTGTATTCCATCACATAGGTCTGGATGGGCGTGCGGTCTACCGGCGGCTCTTCCAGCACGCTCATGTCGCGGATCCCGGCCAGACTCATATGCAGCGTCCGGGGGATAGGAGTTGCGGTCAGCGTCATAACGTCCACATTTTCCTTCATCTGCTTGATCTTTTCCTTGTGGGTCACTCCAAAACGCTGCTCCTCATCGATGATAAGCAGTCCCAGATCCTTAAACTGCAGATCCTTTGACAGAACCCGATGGGTGCCGATCACAATATCCACCAGCCCTTTGCGCAGTCCCTCCAGGGTCTTTTTCTGCTGGGCCGGGGTGCAGAAACGGCTCATCATCTCGATCCTTACAGGAAAATCCTTCATCCTCTGGACAAAGGTATTGTAATGCTGCTGGGCCAGAATGGTTGTCGGCACCAGGTAAACCACCTGCTTACTGTCCTGAACTGCCTTAAAGGCCGCACGCAGAGCCACCTCTGTCTTTCCGTAGCCCACGTCTCCGCAGATCAGCCGATCCATGATCTTAGGGCTTTCCATATCTTCCTTTACCGCTTCAATGGCATCTAACTGATCCTCTGTCTCATCATAGGGAAACAGCTCCTCAAACTCCTTCTGCCATACCGTATCTTTGCCGTACCGGAACCCTTTCTGCTCCTGACGGGCTGCATAAAGCTTTACCAGATCTCTGGCGATCTCCTGCACCGCTCCCTTTACCTTTGCGCGGGTTTTGGTCCATTCCGTGCCGCCCAGACGGTTCAGCTTAGGCTTTTTGGCTTCGGAACCGGCGTATTTCTGAATACTTTCCAGGCGGGTGGCCGGCAGGTAGAGATTTCCTCCGTCGCCGTACTCGATCTTAATGTAATCCTTTACCACCCGGTCCCGCTCTACCTTTTCGATACCCCGGTAGATGCCCAGTCCGTGCTCCTCATGAACCACATAGTCCCCCACTGACAGCTCCGAAAAGCTCTGGATGGCACGTCCCTGATAGCTCTGTTTCTTTCTTCTTTTTTTCTTCTTTTCCACCCCGAACATATCGCCCTCGGTGATGAAAACGAACTTGATCAGGGGATATTCAAAGCCCCGGTGAAGGTTGCCGTAGGTGACCATGATCTCTCCGGCCTGTACCTTGCGGCCTGTACTGCCGCCGTCCTTTCCCTCATCCTCCCCGTCCGGGCAGTAGGCCCTCAGGTCGTACTCCCGCAGGTCGTTTGCCAGACGGCTGGCCCTGGTTCTGGAGGCAGATAAAAGCACTACCCGATAGCCTTCCTTTTTCCAACGGGTCAGATCCTTAATCAGAATCTCAAAGCTGTTCTGGTAAGAATTTACATTTCTTACGTCAAAATTAAACTTTTCATTTACCTTCATCCCGGACAGTTTCTGATCCAGCCCCGTAAGCATAACGCAGTACGGCCCCTGAATCCCTGCAAGGACGCGCCCCACCGGGTAAAGAAGCTCTGTCTGGCCCGGGAGAAGATAGCCCTTTTCCAGCCGATGAACCATGCTTTCCCGAAATTCAAGCTCTATGGTCTCGCCGCGCTCCCTTAAGCGCCCCGGTTCATCCAGGTAAACCACGCAGTCCCCTTTGGGGAAATAATCGGAAAATGAAACCGTTTCCGGACAGAAATACCGGATATAGCCGTCCAGTCCTCCCCGTTTCCAGCCTTCCCGGATTCCTTCGGTCACTTCCCTTATGATCCCCCGGATCCGTATGGCCTCCTCTCTGCGCTTCTGCCCTTCCAGAGCCTTTACATAAGCGGCCGTTTCTTCTTCCAGACGGCGGACGCCTTCTTCCAGCTGATCTTTTGTCAGAACCGTTTCTGTGGCAGGGTAGATCACCACCTGCTCCAGCTGTTCCACAGACCGCTGGCTTTCCAGATCAAAGGTTCGGATGGAATCCACCTCATCATCCCACAGCTCAATCCGCACCGGCACCTCCTCCGTAAGAGGAAAAATGTCTATGATCCCGCCTCGGATGGAGAACTGCCCCATACCGTCCACCTGGCCCATACGCTCGTAGCCCAGCTCCGTCAGCCGCTCCTTCCACTCATTCAGATCAATGACCTGTCCGCACTCTACAGTCACAGCGTTCTGCTTTAGGAACGCCAGCGGCATCAGATGATCCATAAGCCCGTCCACCGTCGTAACCACCACGCCGCCCTCATCCTCCATCAGATGGCGCAGGACACAGATACGCTGTCGGGTCATCAGATTTCCATGAATATCCGCGGCATAAAAAAGCAGATCCTTGGCCGGATAGAGCCATACCTGCTTTGTAAAGCTGCGGAAATCATCATAGATCTCTTTTGCTCTCTGTTCGTCGTATGTCACTACCAGTTTCCAGGGAAATCCCCCATCCTCTCCCAGCTCATGCATGAGATGAACCTTCTGGGATTCCAGCGTTCCGGCAGCCTGCAGAGGCCCCTTCGCCTTTTTCAGGGCCTCCAGAAGATTTTCATATTCCTGTAATTCCAATAACGGGTTTTCCATTTTTACTGCTCCTTATGGCCATTAAATCGGTTCATGGCGGCCTGATCCCCTTCTGTGATCATCACCTGAACGGCCTGAACCGCTTCTTTAAACGCCTCCTCCATTTTCACGCGGTCCTCCGCTGAAAAACGACTCAGCACATAGTCTGCCAGATCCATCCTTGGGGGCTTGGCTCCTACGCCTACCTTGATTCTGGGAAATTCCTGGGTTCCCAGATGAGCAATGATATTTTTAATGCCGTTGTGTCCCCCGGCGCTTCCCTTGCTGCGGATGCGCAGCTGCCCCACTTCCAGACTGATGTCATCATATATCACTATGATATGTTCCGGATCAATTTTATAGAAATCCGCCGCCGCCCGGACACTTTCACCGCTCAGGTTCATAAAGGTCTGAGGCTTTAAAAGGATCACCTTTTCCCCTCCGATGACGCCTTTTGCGCAGCAGCCCTTAAACTTATTCTCTCCGATGGACGTATTCAACTCCTCTGCCAGCACATCCAGCGTGTCAAAGCCAACGTTATGCCTTGTCCTGTCGTATTCCCTTGTGGGATTTCCCAAACCAACGATCAAATACATAGATATCTTTTCCTCATTTCTTTCTGTATACTCTTCACTGCCGAACGGACGCTTCTTTCAGACACGCCCACAAGCGCTAGATTCCCCGAACCGGGGTATCTAACGCTTATATTTCTTCCATTTTATCAAATTCTATACGGGTTGTAAATGTCTGCGGAAGGGATTCTCTAATTTTCCGCGGCAAGGGTTTCCCGCGCCCGCCTCTCGGTAAACATCCCGCACTCCACCAGCCGCTCCACTACCTGTTCCTGGCGTCTGGCCGCCAGAACTGGATTTACAGTGGGAGCATATTTGGAAGGGGCATTGGGAATGCCTGCCAGCATGGTGCTCTCATAATCCGTCATATCCTCCGGCGCTTTCCCGAAGTAGCCTTCACTGGCATCCTTAATGCAGTAATATCCATTTCCAAAGTAAATGGTATTTACATAGAGCTCCAATATCTCGTTTTTACTGTACTTATGTTCCAGGGCAAAAGCCATAAACACCTCAGCCACCTTACGCTCCATCTTCTTTTCCTGTGTAAAGTAAAGGTTTTTAGCCAGCTGCTGGGTAATGGTGCTGCCGCCCTCAACAAACGCCCCGGCCTTCAGATCATTGATGACCGCCCGTGCGATGGCGATGGGATCAATGCCGATATGGCCGTAGAAACGATGGTCCTCCACAGAGAGAACGGCGTCTACATAGGTTTCCGGAAGATCCGCAAAGACGGTGTAATGCTCCTTGGATCGAATCTCATTTACCTTGTCCTCAAGGCTCATTTCCGTTATGGCTTCCCGGTACATATCATATCCCCTTTTTCCGATATTCACGCACATTCCTATCGCTGCCGCTGCGGCGATTCCCACCAGCCAAAGAACCGCTTTTTTCCAGACCTTTTTATTTGTCCGCGTCCTCATCTGTCCACCTTCTCTCTTTTGTGTGCTGTAAGCAGCTGCCTTTGCCAGTTACCCTTATATTTTTATTTTAGCATATCCCCTTCTTACTGTCTTTGAGAAAGCCTTAAAGAACTCTGACATAAATCTGACGCTTTATGAAATATTTTCTAAAGATACTGTCTCTTTCTTACCATTACATGATAGAATAGCCTTATACCATCTGCCGGGCATGAAACGGCAGCAGCAAAGGAGAATGTATTATCATGGAAACTGCCCGACAAACACGTTCTGGAACAACGGATCTGACAGTGGGACGCCCGCTGACCCAGATCCTTCGTTTTTCCCTCCCACTGGTGCTTGGGACACTCTTTCAGCAGCTCTACAGTTTCGCCGATACGGTGATCGTAGGCCGCTGTCTTGGAACAGATGCCCTGGGGGCTGTGGGAACTACCTATTCGCTGAATTTTCTGATCCTTGGCTTTATTCAGGGGGCCTGTGTGGGATTTGGCATTCCGGCAGCCGAGGCCTTCGGTGCCAGGGACAAGAACAACCTGCAGAAGTATCTGGTAAATGGCGCAGCCCTCTGTGCTGCCCTCAGCGCTTTGTTTACCCTTCTTACCACACTGACCGCCGTTCCCCTTCTGACCCTGATGCATACCCCGGCGGAGCTTTTTGATGACGCGGCACTGTATATCCGAATTATCTTCCTTGGCATACCGGCAACCGTGCTTTACAACTACTCCTCCAGCGTCCTTAGGGCCATGGGTGACTCCCGCCATCCCCTTTATTTCCTTCTGGCAGCCAGTATATTAAACATTGCCTTAGACTGGATTCTCATTGTTCCCTTTCATATGGGAGTCGACGGAGCGGCCATTGCCACCGTATTCAGCCAGGCCGTAAGCGGCCTTCTATGTACCTGGTGGTTTTTTGCCAGAACTGCCGAAGGTGAAAAACTGCATTTTACGGCAAATGACCTCCGTCTCTCCTGGCATCACTTACGCCGGCTGGCCTGCATCGGCCTTCCCATGGGCTTTGAATACTCCGTTTCCGCCATAGGCGCGGTCATCATGCAGGATGCCATCAATCTTTTGGGAAGCGCAGCTGTGGCCGCCCAGACGGCCGGCGAAAAGATCCGTCAGATGTTTACCCTTCCCATGGAGAGCGTGGGGATGGCTATGGCTACCTATGCCGGCCAAAACCACGGCGCGGGACGTCCGGACCGTATTCGTCAGGGCATCCGGGACGGCTGCAAAATCCAGCTGTGCTACTGCGCGGCGGCCTGGGCGGCGATTTTTTTGTGCAAAGAATACGCGGTAGGACTGGTATTAGGGGACGCCGATCCGGCAGTAACCACAGGGGCGCTTACCTATCTGAGTGTTATGAGCCTGCTCTTTGCCTTCCACGGCCTTCTCATGATCTTTAGAAATACCCTTCAGGGGCTGGGCTACAGCATCCAGGCGGTGATCTCCGGCGTAGGAGAACTCATCGGCCGAAGCCTGGGCGGTGTTCTGGCGGTGAGCCGACTGGGCTTTCTTGGCATCTGCCTTGCAAATCCCATTGCCTGGGGGCTGGCCATGTTTTACTGTATCTTTATGGTCATGCGGGTGATGAAAAAGGAGGGATAAAACAGGCGGCCGCTTTATGCTGTACTGGATCTTCCGCAGAAACCATGGTAAACTGTAAGCATCGCACCCTCCCGGGGCGGTATGCGGCGTCTAAAGCTTCAGGATCCGGTCTTTCAGATATCTGATCCAAGGGCCGCAGACAGGAAAAGAGAGGAGTTATTTTATGAGCAAAAACAACACATTTGACGTGATCATCATCGGCGCAGGCCCGTCCGGCATCTTCTGCGCCTACGAACTGATCCGCAAAAAACCGGAGCTTAAGGTTCTTATGATTGAAAAGGGACGCCCCATCGAAAAACGTGTCTGTCCCAAGCGGACAACCAGAGTCTGTGTAGGCTGCAAGCCCTGTTCCATCACCACCGGCTTTGCAGGCGCAGGCGCATTTTCTGACGGAAAGCTTTCCCTGTCACCAGATGTAGGGGGCAACCTGCCGGAGATCCTGGGTTACGATGAAACGGCAGAGCTTTTAAAGGAATCGGACGACATTTATCTGAAATTCGGAGCCGACCAGAATGTTTATGGGATAGATAAGCAGGCGGAGATCGAAGAAATCCGCCGCAAGGCCATCAACGCCAATTTAAAGCTGATCGAGTGTCCCATCCGCCATCTCGGCACCGAAGAGGGCTATAAGATCTATACACGCCTTCAGGAGCATCTTCTGTCTCAGGGCATCGTCATGGAGTTTAACACCATGGTAAAGGATATCATCATCGAAGGAGACACTGTAAAAGGCGTTGTAACCGACAGGGATGAAGCTTATTTTGCTCCCGAGGTAGTAGCCGCCATCGGGCGGGAAGGTTCTGACTGGTTCTCCCATGTCTGCGGCGACCACCACATTGAAACACAGGTTGGAACGGTGGATATCGGTGTGCGGGTAGAGGTTCGTGATGAGGTGATGCGGTTTCTCAATGAAAACCTGTATGAAGCCAAACTGGTATACTACACACCCACCTTTGACGATAAGGTCCGTACCTTCTGCACTAACCCATCCGGAGAGGTAGCCACGGAATACTATGAAAACGGGCTTGCCGTGGTAAACGGCCATGCCTACAAATCAAAGGAATACAAGACAAACAACACAAATTTTGCCCTTCTGGTAAGCAAGAATTTTACCCGCCCCTTCAACGAGCCCATCGAGTACGGCAAACATATTGCACAGCTCTCCAATATGCTCTGCGGAGGACGTATCATGGTGCAGACCTTCGGCGATTTCCAGAGAGGACGGCGCACCACCGAGGAACGCCTCTGCCGCAATAACCTGATCCCAACCTTAAAGGACGCGGTTCCCGGCGATCTCTCTCTTGTATTCCCCTACCGCATCATGACTGACATTAAGGAAATGATCCTGGCCTTAGATAAGGTAACGCCCGGCATTGCCAGCGATGAAACGCTGCTTTACGGCGTAGAGGTGAAATTCTATTCCAATAAGGTAGTGGTTGACAGAGACTTTAAGACCAGCATCCATGGCTTAAGGGCCATCGGAGATGGCGCTTCCGTGACCCGAGGGCTTCAGCAGGCCTCTGCCAACGGAATCAGTGCAGCCAGAAGTATTTTAAAGCGGATGTAATACGGGCCGCTGAAAAAGGGAAACCCGGCTGTATCCGTCAGGTTTCCCTTGTTTTATTCACTCTAATTTTCGCTTTCCTGTTCCAGACAGTGGGCTCCGTTGGTTGCAATCACCTTCTGATACCAGTAGAAACTGTCCTTGGGGATTCTTGCCAGGTCCTTTATATCCTCATCATCCCGGTTCACATACACCAGTCCATACCGTTTCTGATAGCCGTTGCTGGTGCTGAGCACATCCACAAAGGACCAGGGAAGGAAACCTCTTACATCCACTCCCAGCTCAATGGCTCTGTGTATGGCCTGGAGATGCCTGCTCCAGTAGTCGATCCGGTAATCATCATGTACCTTGCCGTCCTCCAGCACATCCCTTGCGCCCAGACCGTTCTCCGTAATGATCATCGGGATCTCATAACGCTCATAAATATCCCGCAGCAGATACTGCATACCTGTTGGATCAATGGTCCAATCCCAGTCATTTGTATCCGCATTTGGATTCTTCATGTACTGATAGAAGTCCGGCATTACCTCATAGGCTCCCATGGCTCCCTTGCGTCCGCTCAGATTGCTCTTTGCCTCAGTCAGTTCATTCTTATCCGCATCCGGGAAACGGACACACTTACTTGCATAATAGTTCACTCCCAGAAAATCCAGCTTCCCTTCGCGTATAATATCCATATCACCCGCTTCCATCACCGGGGCCATCCCGTGTTCCTCCAGATACCGAAACGCACCTGCCGGGTATTTTCCCTTAAAATAAATATCCAGGAAGAAATGGTTTTTTAAATCCTCTGCGTTTAACATAGCCAGCATATTTTTCGGCGTGGAATCCAGGCCGTATACAGGGGAATATCCAATGGCTGCACCGGAACGCCCGCCTTCCACCAGTTCATGGATCCGCTTGCTGAGTTTTGCCTGACCCAGGTTCATATGGTGGTTAATCTGGAATTTTACCTGAGGATCCCCATGGTATTTTTCCGGAACATAATTCTTCTTTTTCCAGAACTCTACAATAATACTCTGCTCATTGATAATCAGCCAGTCTTTAATGCGGTCGCCGTACCTGCGGATCAGGAACTCACCATAAGCCACAAAATCATCCACGCTCTGGCGGCTCACCCAGCCGTCGTACTTCTCTACCAGTGCCATAGGCATATCGTAGTGGTATATCGTTGGAACCGGACGGATTCCGTTTTTAACCAGTTCATCCACCAGATTGTCATAAAATTCCAGCCCCTTTGGATTTGCCTCTCCCACACCGTCAGGGAAGATACGGGACCAGGAGAAGGAAAAACGGTACGCAGTAAAGCCGCATTCCTTCATGAGGGCAATATCCTCTTTATAACGGTGATAATGGTCGCTGGCTACGCTGGCATCCGCGAATCCAGTCCCCCGGTTTAAAACGTCCATCTGAGACAGCTTCTTGCCGTCCTCCTCAGCTGCTCCCTCTACCTGGTAAGCGCTTGTGGAAGCGCCCCATAAAAAACCTTTCGGCATCTCTTTTCTGATATTCCCGCCCATAGCTCCTCCTTTATCCGTTCATCCTGTCATAAAAGCGCTCAAACACAGAGAGCATCTTCTCCGTCAGATGGATCTCTGACATAACAGTCATCAGCGTATCCTGTGCATGGTTAAACAGCAGGCTTGGCTGAATATTTTCCGTTCCTGCGATCTCAGACTGGATCATCTCCGTCTGAGCGTTGTGTGCCTGGGAAATGTGGCTGCCAGCCTCCTCCATATACTCCTTTGCCCCTGCAAAATCAAATTTTGCCGCGCAGTCCAGAGCCTTTCCCACCGCATTTCTGGCGTCGCCTGCCTCAATCACAATCTGCATGGCAACCTGAACTACCTTATCATCATCATTAAATAACATTTCTCCCACCTGGGTCAGTCTCCTTTCTGAAAAGCAGCGCTCCCAAACCGGAAACGCCGCCATATATTACAGGCTTGATCCTGTTTATCAGGCCGCGTTTGCCTCCTCTTCCACACACTGTCTTTCATACACCTTGTAGAATGGATACCAGGTCAGAAGATAGAGGATAAAGAGCACGATATATACCGGCACAGCCCTCCAGTCTTCTGTGATCATCACGCTGGAAAACGGAGCAGGAATCTGTCCTACCTGAACCATCTTGGATGGAATATTTAACAGGCCATAATGCATGGTCAGCCATACAACCGCAGGGCCAACAATACTGTTGATCATTATAGGCAGCATCAAAAGTGGATTAAATACAACCGGCGCTCCAAACATCAGAGGCTCATTGATATTAAACAGAGACGGACCGATGCAGATCTTTCCCATTGTTTTAAGTTTCCTGCTCTTGGATCCCAGCATCAGCACATTTAAAGGAAGGGTGCCGCCGCGTCCACCCATGGTGATGAGCGCCGCGGTAAATACCGCCTCACTGGTTGCAATATTCATAGCCGCGCCGCCGTTTGCCACAGCTTCGATATTTTCCGCAATGGCTACAATAAAAATCGGAGTCGTAACCGCGTTGAATACCCAGCTGGAAATACCCATAGAATAAAAAATAATAGGCACAAAGCAGATCAGAATAAATCCGGGCAGTGTCTGCGCCCCCTTCTGGAGAGGCATAAACAGGCTGACCAGCATATTGTAGAGATCCAGCTTTAACACATTGGCAAATACCATGGCGATCCCCAGAGTCAGAGTGATCGGGATAATGTTGTTGATCCAGTCGCTCACAAAGTCTGGCAGCGTGTCATTATTTTCCAGCACATGAAGCTTTGCATACAGGTGGAATACAATGGCGACATAAAGACCAACCACAATACCCATCATGATTCCCGCCGGCCCAATGCGCCCGTTATCTATCTGAAATACGCCGTCAACCACCTGAGGACGGCACAGCATCAGATACGCTGCGACAGAAATCAGCGACGCATTGATCTGATACTGTCCGTGTCCCAGCTTAAGCATAGCCTCATGAGTAATAAAGAAGGCTACAAAAATTGCCAGCAGGCCAAAGGAAAAGTTGGCAATAGGGCTAAGATCCGGCAAAAAAGGCAGATATGAACGGAATACATTATAGAAAAAGATCAGGGAACCAGTCAGAATGATCGGCAGAACCTTTTTCATGGTACTTGCTACGGTGTCGATCCAGGGGTTTGCGAAAACCTGTCTCGCCTTGGGCGCAAATACATCTGAAAGCCATGTCATTAAGTTTTTCATCACGCTTATCCGTCCTTTCTGGCCGCTACCTGTTCTGCCAGCTCAACCAGCGCCGCGCCATCCAGAGAAGAGTATATCTCTGCCGGGATCAGTTCTACCTGGATTCCATAAGGCTCGCACTCTGCTTTCAGTTTTGGAACCGCACTTGCGTAATGGGGACCTACCATCAGCACATCCATCTTGTCCATGTACTCGCTTACCACACTCTCGCTTCTTGCCTCAACGGTCATGTCCAGCTTTTTCTTTTTTGCGGCCTGTCTTGCCTTCTGTGCCAGAAAACCGCTTGAAAATCCGGCTCCGCAGCATAATAAAACTCTAATCGTTCCCATAATCATTACCTCCTGGTATTTAAATTATTTGTAACTATTCAGGACGGGGCGTCTGAATGCCTCTCGTCATTCAAGAAGATGCTTCATCCTGCTCCGCCCAGTCAATAATCTCCATCAGGGTATCATAGCTTTTTGTCTGGATCAGACGGTTCATACAGCGCTCATCCATCATGAAACGGGGCGCTATACTGTAAAATTCTTCCAGATTCTCCCTTTTGACGGAAACCGACAGAAGAAACACGATCTGAACCTCGTAAATATGCCAGAACACCGGCTTTTCCAGCACGGCCACACATACAAAGGTCTCCTCTGTGACCGGGCGGTAAGGATGGGGAATGGCTATCTGACGGCAGAGGTCTGTCTGCATCAGGTTCTCGCGTTTAAGCACGGATTCCTCAAAATCCTCCGGTATGCCTCTCACTTTCTTTACCCTCTGACACAGCTCATGAAGGATTTCTTCTCTTGAATTTCCCTTTATATCTGTAAAAAAAAGCTCCGGATCAAAACAGGATTTTATGCTGCTGCCGCAGTCATGCTTCAGGATGCGCTCTACCTCTCCCGCATTGTGCCGGTCAAAGAAATACTGAACCTGGCAGACGGGAACCGGTATGCGAGCCTTGATTGGCACTGTGGAAAATACATAATCGATATCCGAAAAATCTCTGGAAGCCAGGGAACCGATCTCACAGGTCTCCACCCGATCCAGATAATCTCCATACATTTCCCGGAACCTGTATTCAAACAGCTTTGCGCTTCCTGCCCCGGAGGCACATACAAGAAGGATATTTCTCTTATGCCGCTGCCTGTCCTGACGCTTTAGGGAAAGAGCAAAGCACAGAGCCAGATAGCCGATTTCCTCCTCAGGCACTATGGTGTGAAAATATTCTGACAGCACCGTAGAGGCATGGGCGGCCACGGCATAGGGAAAGCTGTAGACCTCTTTAATTTCCCTTAAGAGCGGATTGTCCATTTTCAAACGGTACTGAAGGCGGATGCGCAGGGAAACCATATGCTGCCTTAAGGATGTATTCAGATCAAAATCTGATCCAAGCTCCAGGCTGTAGGCCTGATGAACGCTTTCCAGCATACGGTTTACCAGCTGGTTGATCTCCATGTCTATAAATACATTGCTCCGGTCGCCTGCCAGAACCTTCTTCTTCCCAAGGAGCTGAATCGCCATATACTTGATCTCAGGAACTGGTATATTTACCCCCAGGGCATCTTTGAGTCCCTGTGCGCACAGGCGGGCTGCCTGTATATCGCTTTCCCTCAAAAGGTCTCCATGGGCCATATCCTCCATTTTGACAACATACCCCCGCTCCTGCCGGTACAGGGCGATCTGGATCTGGAGCACCATATTCGGTATATCCATTTCATAAATGGTAAATCCGCATTGTCTGACGCTGTTTAAGATCTCCCTGCGGATCAGGTCTGGATCTTTAAACCCGCTGTAAATCTCTTTAAACCACTGATCGCTGAATTCATGAAAAATGGCGCTCAGGCAGAGCCGTATGGAAAATTCATCTCCCCACAGCCGCAGTCCGTAGTAGGGCTTTCGCTCCAGTTCCAGATGATGGCGGTTCAGATACTGCTCTGCATTTTTCAGATCCAGTGATAAGGTTTTCCTGGATACAAACAGCCGTTCACACAACTCTTCTGCCTTTACATAAGAGGATGAGGAGAAAAACCGGGCCAGGATAAACTCGGTTCTCTGCTTTCCCGTTTCCGGGTGCAGCACGGTTGTCTTTCTTTTTACAAATTCCTGATACGGTCCCCTGTCTCTGACCATGATCCGAATGCCATGGCCTCTGCGGCGCTCGATGGCTGCGCCGTGACGCTCCAGCAGCTCGCCAAGCTGGCTCACCAGCGTTCGGGCAGTTCTCTGACTGATCTGCAGTTTCTTTGCCGCAGTGTCAAGATTCACATATTCTTCTTCTGACAGAACCGACAGCAGTGTATCCAGCCGCCCATCCATCTGCATACAGCATCCCTCCCATCCCTGTGGTATGTGTAAGTATCGCAATCCGAATATCGGGAGCACACACCTGTATGCGGATCACAACTAACAGAAAGGTTCTCTATGCACTCTAGTATATACGGAACAAAGAACTACTTCAATCCGGCTTTCTTCCGTTAATTTCCGGCAAAAAGTTCACGAAAGCAGATTGACATATCCTCTTTTATCTGGTAATATTGTAGACAGTAAATGGATTGTTACTGGTTAAGCAGGCTATACCACTTTGCTATCATTGAAAGGTTTGTTTCATTGGGTCAAAGGGGCAGTAGTCTTTTTTTGTACCATAAACCTTACTTTTGAGGGCTGCTGCACCACTCACAGGCACAGCCTGGGAGACAGCAGATGACGATAACGGTTGAAAAGGTAATCAACAATAACCTGATCCGATCTCACAATGAAAGCGGACAGGAGATCCTGATCATGGGGTGCGGTCTGGGCTTTAAAAAGAAACCGGGCGATCCCATTGATGAAGCCCTGATCGAAAAAATCTATATTGCGGAAGATCCGGCGCAGTCCAGCCATCTGGTACAGCTTTTAAGCCGCATTCCTCTGGAGCGTGTTCAGGTAACCAATGAGATCATCCGCTTTGCAAGGACTTCTCTGGGAAAAAAGCTCGGCGACCGGATCTATCTGACTCTCACCGATCATATCAGCTATGCCATTGACCGGGCCGCAGAGGGTATTGTCCTGAAAAATGCGCTCCTCTGGGAGATCAAGCGGTTCTACAACCACGAGTTTCTGGTAGGCAGGGAAGCCTTATCCATAATCCGTAAAAGGCTTGGTGTAGAACTGCCGGAAGATGAAGCCGGTTTTATTGCCCTGCATCTGGTCAACGCATCCATGGAATTAGGAACCATGAGCCAGATCACAGAGATGACCCGTATCATTCAGAACATTGTAAGCATCGTCAAATATCACTATCAGATGGAGCTGGATGAGTATTCCCTCCATTATGAACGTTTTATCACTCATCTGAAATTCTTTGTCCAGCGGGTTTTTAACGGCGAGGAGCTGGACGAGGACGATAAAAGCTTTCTGCTCATATTAAAGGAACGGTATCGGAACGAATACCAGTGCACCTTAAAGATAAGGGATTATATGAAGCGGGAGTTTGGCCAGGAATTGACCGAAGATGAGCTGATCTTCCTCACCGTGCATATCAAACGGGTGACCATGCCTGTCGCATGAGCGCCCTGCAAAACCGTATAAAACAGGGATTGTTACTTTTTCTTTACAGTAAAAAGGCTATACCCGGATCAGGAAACGGCTCTGCGCCTGCCGCACCGTTTCCCGATTCGGGTATTTTTATTTAAAAAGCAACCATTCAGGATGGGACAGTCACATTTAAAATACTAAATCAGGAGGATTACATTATGGATTACAAAAAACTTGCAGAAGATATCCTGGAAAATGTAGGCGGAAGCGCAAATATAGTCGGTCTGACCCACTGCGCTACCCGACTGCGCTTCAACCTCAGAGACGAAACCGCCGCTCAAACAGAGGCCGTCAAAAAACTGAAAGGGGTCATGGGGGCCGTGAAAAGCGGAGGCCAGTATCAGGTCATCATCGGCAGCGACGTATCTCATGTCTATAAGGAGCTGCAGGCTTTAGGAAACTTTAACGGAGACGGGGCAAAGGCCTCAAAGGATAGCCGAAGCATCGGCGCCAGGCTGATCGATACGCTCTCCGGCATATTCACTCCTATTCTCCCCGCCATTACAGGCGCGGGTATGTTAAAAGCAGTCCTGGCCCTGCTTGTAGCCTTCCACTGGGTAGACAATACTTCCACCACCTATCAGATCCTGAATTTTATGGGGGATGCGGCGTTTTATTTCCTTCCCATCCTTTTAGCCGATTCCGCAGCCAGAAAATTCGGCTGCAACACCTACCTGGCTATGATGCTGGGCGGCATCCTGCTTCATCCAAATTTTGTAAGTCTGGTCAGCGCGGCATCCGGCAGCGATATGGCTCTTACGGTTTTTGGATTGCCTGTATATAAAGCGACCTATTCTTCCTCCGTTGTGCCCATCATTCTTACCGTATGGCTGATGTCTTATGTAGAACCAGTTGCGGACAGGCTTTCTCCCAAGCCGGTCAGATTTTTTGTAAAGCCCCTCATCATCACCATTGTGACGGGCATTGCTTCTCTCTGTGTAATCGGGCCTGTGGGATATATTATCGGAAACGGCATCGCATCCGTTCTGACTGCAATCGATACCTACTGCAGCTGGCTGGTCCCGGGCATCATTGGTCTGGCATCCCCACTTCTTGTTATGACAGGAACCCATTACGGTCTGGTTCCTGTGGGCATTAACAACCGTATGACGCTGGGATATGACTCCTTTGTAAATCCCGGAATGCTGGCATCCAATGTGGCTCAGGGCGGAGCGGCTCTGGCCGTGGCTCTGCGGACTAAAAAACAGGACGTAAAGGCTATGGCTACCTCAGCCGGAATCACCGCTGTATGCGGAATTACAGAACCGGCCCTCTACGGCGTTACTTTAAAATACCGTTCCGCCCTGTATTCCACCATGGCGGCAGGCGGCATTGCCGGTGTGTTCCTTGGATTTATGAAGGTCAGAACCTATGCCGGAGGCTCTCCTGGATTTCTGGTACTGCCGGGCTATATCGGCGGAGACAGCCTGAACAACTTTTATTTTGGAGCGGCAGGCGCTGTCCTGGCCGTTATACTGGGATTTATCTTTTCCTTTATCACCTTCAGAGAAAATGGCAGCGGAGATAACACCACCAAAGAGGAAACCGCTGAGGCAAACAGGGATACACAAAACACCTCCCAAAACGGCAGCAGCCCTGCAGATTCCTCTGCGCCTGCGGCTTTATCTGCGGTACACGCTCCCGTAAACGGACGTGCCGTTGCATTAAAAGAGGTAAACGATGCCGCATTTTCCCAGGAGGTTCTTGGGCAGGGCGTTGCTGTCATTCCATCGGACGGCCATATCGTTTCTCCGGTCAATGGTACGGTGGTAACGATTTTTGATACCCTTCATGCCATCGGCCTTAAATCGGATGACGGAATAGAAGTTCTCATCCATGTGGGCCTTGACACCGTAAAGCTGGGAGGAAAGCATTTTACTCCACGGGCAGCCTCCGGCGACCGTGTAACTGTCGGCTCTCCCCTGGTGGATGTGGATATTGAAAAACTGAAGGAAGAGGGTTATGATGTGATCACACCAGTCATCATCAGCAATACCTATGAATTTGGAGATGTACTTGGACTGACCGGACAGGAGGTAAAGGCCGGCGACAGCCTGATTAAAGTGGTTAAATAGAAAGAGAGGCGGACTTTATATGATGAAAGGATTACCAGAAGGATTTTTATGGGGAGGCGCTACAGCTGCCAATCAGTGTGAAGGCGGATATATGGAAGGAGGGAAAGGGCCTGGAACGGTGGATATGATCCCATGGGGCGAAAACCGCCTGGCAGTGATGCAGGGCCATATGGATTACCGGGAGCTTCCTGAGGATTCCTATTTCCCCGCACGGGAAGCCATCGATATGTATCACCGCTGGAAAGAAGATATCGCCCTGATGGCGGAAATGGGCTTTAAATGCTGCCGCTTCTCCTTTGCCTGGTCCAGGATTTTCCCTACCGGCGAAGAGGAAGCACCCAACGAGGAAGGACTGAAATTCTACGAAAATATAATCGATGAAATGCTGCGGCTTCATATCGAGCCGGTTGTGACAATCTGCCACTTTGACGTGCCGCTGCATCTGGAGCAGAAATACGGTTCCTGGAGGAGCCGCCGCCTTATCGACGCCTATCTGCGCTACTGCCGCGCGATCTTTGAGCGGTTTAAAGGAAAGGTGCGCTACTGGATGACCTTTAATGAGATCAATATGCTGATGCATCTGCCCTTTATGGGAGCAGGCATTTCCTTCAAAAAGGGAGAAAATGAGCTTGAGGTCAAATATCAGGCAGCACACAATGAGCTGGTTGCCTCCGCCCTGGCCACCAGACTGGCCCATGAGATCGATCCCGAATCAAAGGTGGGCTGTATGCTGGCCGCCGGCCAGTTCTACCCCTACAGCTGCGATCCTGAGGACGTATGGGAGGCTATGAAAAAGGACCGGGTAAATTATTTCTTCATTGATGTGCAGTCCAAAGGCGAGTATCCGGCCTATGCAAAAAAACAGATGGAGCGGGAACAAATCACGATCCAGATGGAGCCGGAGGACGAGGCCATCCTCCGTGAAAATACCGTCGACTACATCGCATTCAGCTACTACTCCTCCCGCATGATCAGCGCCCATCCCCACCCTGAGATAGAAACCTCAGGCAATGCCTTTAAAACGCTGCGCAATCCCTGGCTGAAGGCCAGCCAGTGGGGCTGGCAGATCGACCCTCTTGGCCTGCGGATCACCATGAACAGTCTGTATGACCGCTATCAGAAGCCCCTGTTTATCGTAGAAAACGGCCTTGGAGCGGTAGATACTATCCAAAAAGACGGTACCATCAGCGATGACTACCGAATCGAGTATCTGAGCGCTCATATCAGAGAAATGATTAAAGCGGTGGAGGAGGATGGGGTCGATCTGATCGGCTATACACCCTGGGGATGGATCGACCTGGTCAGCGCCTCAACGGGTGAAATGAAAAAGCGCTATGGCTTTGTCTATGTGGATAAGGACAATGCCGGAAACGGAACCCTGGAACGAAGAAAGAAAAAATCCTTTGCCTGGTATCAGCAGGTCATCGCCACAAACGGCGAGTGTCTGCGCCAGGACGGCCGCTCCTAACGGCCCAGACGTCCCTTAAAATCTTTATAGCCAAACTCTGCCAGTTTCCTGCATTTCCCATCCTCGCTGCGGGCAAAGATCGCCGGAAGGGGCATCCCGTTAAAGGTGTTGTTCTTACAGGTGGTATAGATTGCCATATCGCCGAACACCAAAAGATCCCCTTCCTTTAAAGGCTCTAAAAAGCTGTAATCTCCGATCACATCTCCAGCCAGGCAGGTAGGCCCTGCCAGACGGCAGGAAAAAGGAAGTTTTCCCGGCTCATCACCGTACAAAAGAGGCGGACGATAGGGCATCTCGATCACATCCGGCATATGGCAGGCGGCGCTGGCATCCAGAACAGCCGTCTGCACCTCACCGTTTTTCACCACATCCAGCACTCTTGTCAAGAGAAATCCCGCATTTAAGGCGCAGGCTTCCCCAGGCTCCAGATAGACCTGTACGCCCCATTCCCTATTGGCGCGGGCAATACAGCGCTCCAGCCGCTCCATATCGTAGCCAGGACGTGTAATATGGTGTCCGCCTCCAAAATTCAGCCATTTCATATGGGAAAGAAGATCACCGTACTGCCTGGAAACTGCATCTAACGTTGTCTCCAGCGCGTCAGAGTCCTGCTCGCAAAGCGTGTGAAAATGAAGCCCGTCCAAAAGCGAGGGCAGCTGAGAGTGAGCGCTTACGGCCGCATCCCACTGGGCTCTGGTGGTTCCCAGACGGCTGCCCGGAGCGCAGGGATCATAGATGGCGTGTCCTTCCTGAGTGGAACACTCCGGGTTAATGCGAAGCCCTGTGCTTTTTCCCGCCGCTCTGGCAGACGGCCCGAATTTCAACAGCTGGGCCGGAGAGTTAAATACAATGTGATCCGCATATTGCAGCAGTTCTTCAAATTCATCCTCTCTGTAGGCCGCGCAGAAAACGTGCACTTCTCCCTCCGGCATTTCCTCTGCTCCCAGTCTGGCCTCGTACAGCCCGCTGGCCTCTGTTCCGGCCAGTTTTCCCTGAAACAGCGGATACAGATTAAAATTGCTGAACGCCTTCTGGGCCAGCAGGATCCGGCAGCCGGTGCGCGCTGCCAGACTGCCCAGGATACGGGCATTTTCCGCCAGCGCGCCTTCGTCCAGAAGATAACAGGGTGTGGGAAGTTTCTCCCACTCTGAAGGCACACACCCCCCCGCAGCCTGAAACGGAGGGCGAAGATCCTGCCCCTTCATCAGTCCACCAGCGCCGGAGCGTGGCTTTCGCTGCGCGGCAGACCGTACTGATCCAATGCATCCAAGAAGGGATCCGGATCAAACTCCTCCACCGTATATACGCCTGGTCTGCTCCATTTTCCCGTCAGCAGCATAAGAGCGCCGCACATTGCCGGAACACCAGTGGTGTAGCTGATGGCCTGGCTGCCTACCTCACGGTAACACTCCTGATGATCGCATACGTTATAGATATAATAGGTCTTTGGCTGTCCGTCCTTGGTTCCTGTAAAGATACAGCCGATGTTTGTCTTTCCCTTCGTGCGTGGGCCAAGGCTGGCAGGGTCGGGCAGAAGCGCCTTTAAAAACTGAATCGGCACGATTTCCTGTCCATTGTACTGGATCGGAGCTGTTCCCAGCATACCTACATCTTCCAGACAGCGCATATGATCCAGATAGCTCTGTCCAAACGTCATAAAGAAACGAATCCGTTTTACATCCGGGAAGTTCTTTGCCAGAGACTCAATCTCCTCATGGTGCAGAAGATACATATCCTTCTGTCCCACCTGATCAAACGTATAATCCCTCTTAATGCTCATGGCCGGAATTTCAATCCAATGGCCGTCCTCCCAGTAGCTTCCCGGAGCGGAAACCTCACGCAGGTTGATCTCAGGGTTAAAATTGGTGGCAAATGCATAGCCGTGGTCGCCCCCGTTACAGTCTAAGATATCAATGGTGTCAATGGAATCAAATTCATGCTTTGCCGCATAGGCGCAGTACGCCTGGGTCACGCCGGGATCAAAGCCGCAGCCTAACAGGGCCGTAAGTCCTGCTTCCTCGAACTTTTTCTTATAAGCCCACTGCCAGGAATAATCAAAGTATGCAGAAAATCCCTCTTCCCTGCAGCGCTTTTCGTAAATCTCCCTCCACTTGGGATCATCGATATTCTCAGGCTCATAATTAGCCGTATCCATATAGTTGACGCCGCAGGCCAGACAAGCGTCCATGATGGTCAGATCCTGATATGGAAGGGCAATATTCATCACAAGCTCCGGCTTATATTCCCGGATCAGGCGGATCAGCTGCTGCACATCATCCGCATCCACCTGGGCTGTGGTAATCTTTGTTTTTGTAACAGGCTCCAGCTTCTCTGCCAGGGCATCACACTTGGATTTGGTGCGACTGGCAATACACAGCTCTGTAAATACCTCGCTGACCTGACAGCACTTCTGGATCGCTACGCTGGCTACGCCGCCGCAGCCGATAACAAGAACTCTACTCATAAATGATCTCCTTTATATAAAAATATTAGGTTTCGGATCTACCGATAAAGTCTGCCCTCATCCCTGATATTCAGGGCAAGTATCAGCTCCCGCAGCACCTTGCAGGCCGCAGCGGTGGAAACGCCGCTGGCATCCAGCATGGGAGCCAGTTCATTTATATCCGCTCCTGCGATATTGACTTTGGTCACAGTGCGGATGGCGTTTAAAAGCTCCATAAAGCTTATGCCGCCCGCCTCCGGCGTTCCTGTTCCGGGAAAGCAGGAGGGATCCAGACAGTCCAGATCAATGGTAAGATACACAGGCGTCCCTGCCTTAGCCAGACGCTTTGTCAATTCCTCAAGACCCGAGAAATCAAACCGGTGCATATCTGTATGCTGCTTTGCAAACTCAAACTCGCTGCGGTCGCCGCTGCGGATGCAGAACTGGTGGATGCGCCCGTCTCCCATCAGGTCATGGCAGCGGCGCAGCACACAGGCGTGGCTCAGTCCGGCTCCCAGATAATCGTCCCGCAGATCTGCATGGGCGTCAAAATGTATGATATGCAGGTCAGGATGGCGCTTTAAGACAGCTCTCACAGCACCCAGGGTCACAAGATGTTCTCCGCCTAATAAAAGGGGGAATTTCCCATCTGAAAGAATCTGCTCTGCCCTGGCCTCGATATCCGCCAGAGCCGCCTCGCTGCTGCCAAAGCACAGCTCCATATCCCCGCTGTCAAAGACCCGGCAGTCGCACAGATCCGCCTCCTGATAAGGGCTGAAGGTCTCCAGCCCGTAGCTCTCGTGGCGTATGGCCGCAGGGCCGAACCTGGCTCCCGGACGGTAGCTTGTGGTGGAGTCAAAGGGCGCTCCGTACAGCACCATGTCTGCCTCCTCATAGCTGCTCTCACAGCCGATAAATGTTTCAATATTTGGGTAAAGCATCATCGTTCCTCCACTTCTCTCAGCATTTCTTCCAGGAACGCCGGCAGGTAAAAGGCGCCCACATGAAGCCGGGTGGTATAGTACCGGGTGCGCATATTCAGCCCGTTCCAGGCTGCAGCGTCCAGATCGTCGATAGGATGGTATTTCTTGCTGGCAAAGCCGAACAGCCAGTATCCTGCCGCAAAGGTAGGGATATGGGCCTGGTATACCTTACTGATAGGGAAGGTGCTGGCAATGCGCTTATGGCTGCGCTGCATGGCACTGGCATCCTCCGCATAGAAAGGGCTTCCCTGCTGGTTTACCATGATTCCGTCCGGGCGCAGGGCATTAAAGCAGTTGCCGTAAAACTCACGGGTAAAGAGTCCTTCAGAAGGCCCGAAGGGATCAGATGAGTCTACAATGATCAGATCGTAGCGCTCCTCCCTCCGTCGGATGAATTTAAGGGCATTTTCAAAGTATATGTGAACCCGGCGGTCATCCATCCGGCAGGCATTTCCCGGAAGGTAGGCGCGGCAGGCCTCTACCACCTGGGGATCCATCTCCACCAGATCAATGCGCTCCACCCGGTCATAGCGGGTCAATTCCCGCACCACGCCTCCGTCTCCTGCTCCGATCACCAGGATATCCTTGGCCTCCCGGTGAACCGACATCGGCACATGGGTGATCATTTCATCGTAGATAAATTCATCCCGCTCAGTCAGCATCACATTGCCGTCCAGGGTCAGCACCCGGCCGAACTCCGGCGTCTCAAAGATATCGATGCGCTGATAATCACTCTGTCTGGAATAAAGCTGGCGGTTGACACGGATGCTGTGCTTGACATCCGGGGTATGAAATTCAGAAAACCACATTTCCATGTTCATTTCTCCTCTTCTTATGCAAGTACGTTCAGATGCAGGATATCCGGGTCCTCAGGGCCTGTCATATTGCATCCCTTGGCTTTGGCGTATTCGATATAATCCAGGATCTCAGCGGTGATCCGCTCCCCCGGCGCCAGGATCGGGATACCAGGCGGATAACACATGACGAACTCGCTGCACACCTTCCCCTCCGTCTCCCGCAGAGGAAGACTGATCTTGTCCGCGTAAAAGGCCTCCTGGGGGCTGGCGGCCACCTGGGGATCAATATACTCCTGGCTGAGAAGTCCCGTTCCATCGGTGTGATAGCGCCGTTTGATCTCTGCCAGAGCGCTGACCAGGCGCTCTACCTCCTGAGGCCGGTCTCCGATGGAAAGGTACGCCAGAATATTTCCAATATCGCCAAACTCGATCTGTATATCGTACTCATCCCGCAGGATATCGTAGACCTCAATGCCTGCCAGACCGATATCCAGTGTGTGAACACTTAGCTTGGTGGCATCAAAATCAAAGATGGAATTTCCGTTGCACAGTTCCTTTCCAAAGGCGTAATAGCCTCCTACAGCATTGATTTCCTCCCTTGCATACTCTGCCATATCCGATACCTGATGGAAAATAGAACGTCCCCTCAGGGCAAGATTCCTTCGGGAAATGTCAAGGCTGGACATCAGAAGATAGCTGCCGGAGGTGGTCTGCGTCAGGTTGATGATCTGGCGCACATAGCCCGAATGGACATTTGGCCCGGTCAGCAGAAGGCTGGACTGGGTAAGGCTGCCTCCGCTCTTGTGCATGGAAACAGAAGCCATATCTGCTCCCGCCGCCATAGCGGACACCGGAAGGCCTCCGCCAAAATAAAAATGGGTGCCGTGAGCCTCGTCCGCCAGACAGAGCATACCTGCATCGTGAGCCATACGCACAATGGCCCTAAGATCGCTGCATATGCCGTAGTATGTGGGATTATTCACAAGAACCGCTACTGCCTTCGGATGCTCCGCAATCGCCTTTGCTACCTGCTCCCGTTTCATCCCAAGGGAGATTCCAAGGCGCTGATCCACCTCCGGATTCACATAAACAGGCACAGCACCGCAGAGAACCAGGGCATTAAGCACGCTGCGGTGTACATTTCTGGGAAGAATGATTTCGTCTCCCCGCTTACAGACCGTCAGCACCATGCTCTGTACCGAACTGGTAGTCCCTCCCACCATCAAAAAAGCATGAGCCGCCCCAAAGGCATCCGCAGCCAGTTCTTCCGCCTCACGGATCACAGAGACAGGATGGCACAGGTTATCCAGAGGTTTCATGCTGTTTACATCCACTCCCACGCACTGCTGCCCCAAAAATGCGGTCAGTTCTGGATTTCCCCTTCCTCTTTTGTGTCCCGGCACATCAAAAGGAACCACCCGCATCTGGCGGAATCGTTCCAGCGCTTCGTGGATCGGCGCACGGCGCTGATCCAGACGGCTATGTGTTCCATTCATATTTTCCTCCGTCCTTTGGTATCCTTTTCCCGGTTTTCATGGCAATATAAAAAACGCAGATCCGCACAGCATCTGTGCAAACCTGCGTTCATAAGCCCGAAAACATTCCTCCCCTGTCTTTCCTGACAGGGATATCCTTCGTGTCAGAGTCTATATAGCAATCCTACTTTTACCACTCTTATTGACCGTTTCACAAGTCTGCGCAGCCTGCGCAATTCTGGTTATCAAAAGGAACCAACTTATAAAATTTGAGCTTCTAACTCAATCAATAAGGCAACCAAAGCTGCCTGTCGGCATTGGACCCGGCTGTCCGTATGGCCTTAGCCCCTTTGGGGCGGTCCGTAATTATTGCTTTTAGCTTCTGCACGATCCGTCTGAAAATTCCCCGTCGTTTCAAAACGCCGGGATTCTCCTGCTCTGACTTTCTCGTCCAAATCGTATTCAACATAGCACAGAGGGCCGCAAATGTCAACGATTTTTCTGATCTGTCCGCAGGACGTCCTGTCTTAGGGCCTGTTGTCCCTGTTTATATTTCCTCTGCAGCGTCATTTTCCAGCAGGGTCATCTCATACTTATCCAAAATGATATTCTGTATCATCTCTCTGGTGTCGGAATTGATAGGATGGGCGATATCACGATACTCTCCGTCCACAGCGCGGCGGCTGGGCATGGCAATAAACAGCCCTTTTTCTCCCTCAATCACCTTGATATCGTGAACGACAAATTCATTATCCATGGTAATGGATACGATTGCCTTCATCTTCCCTTCTTTTTCTACCCTTCTGACTCTTACATCTGTAACCTGCATACTTATCCCCTTCCGTCTTTTCGGCAGCCCCCTTGCTGCCCCTCCCGCGCGCAGCGGGAAGCGACTGCGCGTCAATTATAATGTATATCTCTCGTTCTTCTCCACAACGATCTTGATGTTATCCGGCATACCGATATGAGTGGTATTGGCCCGGATGGTATCGCGGCTTTCTACAATACAGTTCTCGATCACTGTGTTGTCCCCGATATATACGTCATTTAAGATAATGGAGTTCTTGATCACACAGTTATTTCCAACATAGGCTTTCTTAAAAAGAATCGAGTTTTCCACTGTGCCGTTTAAGATACATCCGCTGGAAATCAGGCTGTTTCTCACCGCTGCTCCGGGGTTGTACTTGGCCGGAGGCAGATCATCAATCTTGGTGTAGACGTCCGGATACTCCCGGAAGAAATAATTTCTCACCTCAGGCTTCAGAAAATCCATATTTGTCTTATAATAAGACTCCACTGTGGCAATATTGCTCCAGTAGCTCTCCAGCTTATAGGCATAGATCCTCTTTAAATTCTTATAGCGCACGAGAATATCATTGACCAGATCGTACCGATCCTCGGCCGCACAGCGCTCCAAAAGTTCGATCAGCTGCCTTCTTCGGATCACATAAATACCGCAGGAAATGGTAGTGGCATCCGATGCCATGGGCTTTTCCTCAAAGTCCACAATCCTTCCGTCCCCCGCCAGCTTCACGCAGCCAAAACGGGTTACGTCCGTGCCTTCTTCCATGTCCTTGCACACAACGGTTATATCTGCCTTTTTCTCAATGTGATACTCCAGGACCCTGTTGTAATCCAGCTTGTACACGCCGTCGCCGGAGGCAATCACCACATAGGGTTCATGACTGTTCTTTAAAAATGTAAGATTCTGATACAGAGCGTCTGCCGTCCCCCGGTACCAGTCTCCGTTTTCCGGGGTAATAGAAGGAGTGAATAAAAACAGTCCTCCCTGCTTGCGTCCGAAATCCCACCATTTGGAGGAGCTTAAGTGGAGGTTTAAGGACCTGGAATTGTACTGTGTAAATACCGCCACATTCTGAATGTGGGAATTGCTCATATTGCTTAACGCAAAATCAATGCTGCGGTAGCTTCCTGCAACCGGCATGGCGGCTACTGCCCTCTTATTGGACAGTTCCCGCATCCTCTTGCTGTTTCCACCTGCTAAAACGATACCGATTGCTCTCATTTCACGCCACCTGCCTTTATAATGTAATGTCCCCCTGCCAGTATTCCGTCAGGATAGTCGTCTCTGTCCGTCTCCCCCGCAATGGCTGTATTCCGTCCGATCTGCACGCCGTCAGGGATCACGGAATTTTCGCCGATGGTAGCCAGTTCAAACTGATATACCTTCTGATCGTAGATGCTGGGCGCGTACTCGCCTGTGCCGATCTGGACGTTTGCGCCGACTCTCACATTTTCAGCGATAATCGCCTTGTCCACCACTGTTCCGGCTCCAATGCGGGTTCCCTGCATCACGATGGAATCGCGGATCACCGCTCCCGGCTCAACGATCACGCCGGCGCCGATCACGGAATTCGACACATTGCCGTGGATCTCTGTTCCCTCTCCGATGATGCTGCGTTCGATACTGGCGTCCTCCCCTATGTACTGCGGCGGAATCACGTCGCTCTTTGTATAGATCTTCCAGTATTCCTCATAAAGGTTAAACTCAGGGATAATGTCGATGAGTTCCATATTGGCCTCCCAATAGGAACCAAGTGTGCCTACATCCTTCCAGTAGCCGTTGTACTCGTAGGCAAAGATACGGTCTCCCTTGCCATGGCAGTATGGAATAATGTGCTTTCCGAAGTCACAGCCGGGCTCGTCCTTTAAACGGATCAAAGCATCCCTTAATACGGGCCAGCTGAAAATATAGATACCCATGGAAGCCAGATTGCTTCTGGGAACAGCAGGCTTTTCCTCAAACTCTGTAATACGGTTAGTCTCGTCTGTGATCAGGATACCGAAACGGCTGGCCTCCTCGATCGGCACAGGCATGGCAGCAATGGTGACATCCGCATTATTCGCCTTGTGATAATCCAGCATTACCTCATAATCCATCTTGTAGATGTGATCGCCGGAAAGGATCAGGACATACTCAGGATTATACGCTTCCATATACTCCAGATTCTGGTAGATCGCGTTGGCAGTGCCGGTGTACCAGTCGCTGCCCTTGCTTCTTTCGTATGGAGGTAAGATGGTCACGCCGCCTACGTTCCTGTCCAGATCCCATGGAATACCGATTCCAATATGGGCATTTAAACGCAACGGCTGGTACTGCGTCAGAACTCCTACTGTGTCGATACCGGAGTTAATGCAGTTGCTCAGCGGAAAATCAATGATACGGTACTTTCCCCCAAAAGATACCGCCGGCTTGGCTACTTTCTGTGTCAGAACGCCAAGACGGCTTCCCTGTCCGCCAGCTAAAAGCATGGCTATCATTTCTTTCTTAATCACGTTATCACCTCTTGCTGTTATTTTTTGTAAATATAATTATATCATAAAATTCATTTTTCGTACACAAATATTTAATTTTATTTTGTTATTTTTACGCAGTTTTCCGACATTTTTTGATTAAAAGCTCCATATTTCTTCTATTTTCTCCATATATTGTGTTATTACGCCCTTTCTCCCACTAGATGTTCTTTCTGATGTCGACAAAAAGCCGGTTCTTTCTATGTCCGAAAGGGCCTGGAAAGCCTTGAAACATTGAGAAAAATATCATATAATCACGATATGCGCTTTTTTATATAGAAATTTACAGAAAAAAGAAAGGGAGTTACCATTATCATGGATCTGATTACAGTAAGAGAACTCTACAAACACCCCGAACAGTATATGGATAAGGAAATAACCATCGGCGGATGGATCCGCAGCCTCCGCGATTCCAAAAGCTTCGGTTTTATCGTTATCAGCGATGGAACCTATTTTGAGCCATTGCAGGCTGTTTATCATGACACCCTGGAAAATTTTCAGCAGGTATCCAAACTGGGCGTAGGAACGGCCGTCATCATAAAGGGCGTCCTGGTGGCTACGCCTCAGGCAAAACAGCCTTTTGAGATCCAGGCCACAGAGGTTGCCGTAGAGGGTGCCTCCGCACCGGATTATCCCCTCCAGAAGAAGCGCCACTCCTTTGAGTACCTGCGCACCATTTCCCATCTGCGCCCCAGAACCAACACCTTCCAAGCCGTGTTCCGCGTGCGTTCCCTCATCGCCTACGCCATCCATCAGTATTTCCAGGAACGTGATTTCGTCTATGTGCACACTCCTCTGATTACAGGCAGCGACTGCGAGGGAGCAGGCGAGATGTTCCAGGTTACTACCATGGATCTGAACAATATTCCAAAGACCGAGGACGGCAAAGTGGATTTTAAGCAGGATTTCTTCGGTAAGCCCACCAACCTGACGGTAAGCGGCCAGTTAAACGGCGAGACCTATGCTATGGCCTTCCGCAATATCTACACCTTCGGGCCAACCTTCCGCGCTGAGAACTCCAATACCACCCGCCATGCTGCCGAGTTCTGGATGATCGAGCCTGAGATCGCTTTCGCGGATCTGGACGATAATATGAGACTGGCTGAGGGTATGTTAAAGTACATCATCCGCTTTGTACTGGAGCACGCTCCGGAGGAGATGAACTTCTTTAACCAGTTTGTGGACAAGGGATTATTAGACCGTTTGAACAACGTGCTGAACTCTGAGTTCGGCCGCATCACCTACACAGATGCCGTAAAGCTGTTAGAGGAGCACAATGACCAGTTTGACTACAAGGTATCCTGGGGCTGCGACCTTCAGACGGAGCATGAGCGTTTCCTGACCGAACAGATCTTTAAAAAGCCTGTATTCGTTACTGACTATCCGAAAGAGATCAAGGCTTTCTATATGAAGATGAACCCGGATAACCGCACGGTAGCCGCAGTAGACTGCCTGGTTCCCGGCATTGGCGAGATCATCGGCGGAAGCCAGAGAGAGGACGACTATGATAAACTGGTTGCCAGAATGGAGGAGCTTGGCCTTAAGAAGGAGGACTACGGCTTTTATCTGGATCTGCGCAAATACGGCTCTGCCCGCCATGCAGGCTTTGGCCTGGGCTTTGAGCGCTGCGTGATGTACTTAACCGGTATGTCCAACATCCGCGACGTGATTCCATTCCCAAGAACTGTAAACAACTGCGAGCTGTAATTTACAGCAGCTGCTCACAACGGCGGGAAAACAGGAACAAAAACAGGTGTTGCGCTCGCTTATAAGCTTGATTTTGCTCCTGAAAGGCATTCAAAAAGATGCCCCATCCTGAATCATTTGATTTTATACACATTTAAACACATTTTTAGGGCCTGTTACATCTATAACAGGCCCTGATGTTTATAGGGGAGGCTCTATGAAATTCATACACACCGGCGACGTACACTGGGGCATGACCCCAGACGCGGATAAACCCTGGGGAAAGGAACGGGCCCAGGCCATCCGCGATACCTTTAAGGCGATCATAGACCGCGCGGGGAAGCTCCAGGCAAACTGCCTGTTTATCAGCGGCGATCTCTTCCACCGCCAGCCTTTGATGCGGGATCTGAAGGAGGTAAACTATCTCTTTTCTACCATCCCGGACGTAAAGGTCATACTCATTGCGGGCAATCATGACCGGATCCGGGATAATTCCACAGTTTTAAGTTTCAAATGGAGTCCCAATGTCACCTTTCTCATGAACTCTGACGTAAGCTCTGTGTATTTTGAAGATATCAACACAGAGGTCTACGGCTTCAGCTATCACACCACGGAAATCCGCGCGCCCCTTTTAGAAGATATCCAGGTTCCCTTAAACAACCGGATCCAGATCCTTTTAGCTCACGGAGGCGATATTTCCCATGTTCCTATGAATTTCAATACCCTGGGGTTATCCCCATTTTCCTATATTGCCCTGGGACATATCCACAAACCCCAGGTGATCGCTGAGGATAAAATCGCCTACTGCGGCTCCCCGGAGCCTCTTGACCTGACAGAAACGGGGCCTCACGGGTATTTTGAAGGGGAGATCCATCCTGTGACACGGCGTCTGACCCGTCTGGAGTTTATCCCTGCCTCTGCCCTCCGCTATATCCCTCTTGCTGTAACAGTTACGCCGGAGACTACCAACGGCGGTCTTACGGACCGCATTGTAAATGAGATTGAAAAACGGGGCAGGGAGCATATCTACCGCTTTCGTCTGAAAGGTATGAGAGATCCGGACATTGAGTTTGACCTATCCTCCCTTTCGGCCCGTTTTCGGATCGGTGAGATCATCGACGAATCCGAGCCCCAGTACGACTTTCCCGCCCTGTTTGCGGAGCATTCCAGCGATATGATCGGTTTTTACATCCAGGCCCTTCAGAAGGATGATATGTCTGCAATAGAAAAAAAGGCCCTGTACTATGGAGTCAATGCGCTGCTCCACACCACTGACGAAAGGAGTTAGACCCAATGAAAATACTCAGTCTGCATATCGACGGCTTTGGAAAATTAAATGACCGTGATCTCTCCTTTAAAGACGGCTTAAACGTGGTATACGGGAGAAATGAGGCCGGCAAATCCACGCTCCACACCTTTATCCGCGGGATGCTCTTTGGCATCGAACGCCAACGGGGACGGGCCTCAAAAAATGACATCTACTCCCGTTTCGAGCCCTGGTCCAAAAGCAGCGTATACGAAGGCTGGCTTCGCCTGGAAAGCCAGGGAGAAATCTTTCGGATCCAGAGACGGTTTCACAGGGGAAATAAAAGCCTTACAATTGTAAATGAGACAAAGGGCTGCGAAGAAACGCCCGATGCGGCCCTGTGGGAACGGCTGCGGTGCGGCCTTACGGAGACAGCCTATAACAACACCATCAGCATCGGACAGCTGAAAAGCGCCACCGACAGCGGCATGGTGGCTGAGCTTCGCAACTACATAGCCAACTTAAACACCTCCGGCAGCATTGCCTTAAATATTACCAGGGCAAGCGCTCTGCTGAAAGCCCAGAGGCGGGAAATGGCGGCGAAAATCGTTCCTGAGGCGGCCAGACGGTATACTGCACTTCTGGGAGAGATGAGGGCCATAGAGCACGAGATTTCCGATCCCCGCTACGCCAACGAACTGACAGCCAGACAAACAGAACGGGCAGCCGTAAAGGAGGAGCTGGACAGCCGGCAGAAAGAGAAGGAAACCCTTTTGGAAAAAGCGGCCAGAGGACAGCAGATCCTGCAGAACAGCCATTTCACAGATGAGACTTCTGTAGAAGAATACCAGGAGCAGGCCTCCCGGACTTATGAAGCGTACCGGCGCGCAGAGGCCGACTGCAGGGGGATGCTTTTGGGGCCTGGAAACATCCTATGCATTGTTCTTTCGTGCCTTTTTATGACCTCCATGGGGCTGTGTATCGGAGCTCCTGATACCATGCGTGAGCTGCTCATCCGGTTCGGCCCCAGAAACGCCGGATCATCTCCTGCATTTTTCACCTTTCTGACCGCGGTCTCCGGGCTGGGAGCCATTCTTTTCCTGACAGCGGTCCTGATGCAGATATATGGCGCACGGAGGCGCAGACGAACGCTTGCCATTACCTCAAAACGACTCTCCGGGCTGTTAAAGGAGCAGCTGGGGGAAACTTCTGTTTCTGAAGAATCTATGGCGCAGTTTGAACGGCGTATGGCAGAATACCTTCGTCTGGGAAAAGCTGTCCGTCAGTCAGAGGAGGCCCTGAAACGTCTTACGGCTGAGATTGCACAGCTGCAGTCCAGAGAATCCACCCTTACAAATGAAATCGAGGTACAGCAGCGCCTTCAGTGGGAACTGGAGCAGAAGCTGGAACGCCTCAGCATCTGCCGCAGTGAAGCCGAGGGGCTAAAACACGTTCTGGCGGAAAATGAGCGGGTTCAGGAGGAGCTTGACGCCCTGGATCTGGCCCAGGATACCTTAACGAATCTGTCCGCTACCATACGAGATTCCTTTGGGCTGTATCTGAACAAAACCGCCTCTGAGCTCATTGCAGGCATCACCGGAGGCATCTATACCAGTATGAGCATCAACCAGGATTTAAACATCTTTATGAATACTCCCGACCATCTGGTGCCCATCGAACAGGTCAGCAGCGGCACCATGGATCAGATTTATCTGGCAGTGCGTCTGGCAGCAGCAAAGCTGGTGCAGGCAGACAAAGATCAGATGCCCTTAATCTTTGACGACAGCTTTGCCCTGTACGATGACGACCGGTTAAAAACTGCTTTAAAATGGCTTTCCAGGGCATTTCAGGGCCAGATCATTCTATTTACCTGCCATCAGAGAGAAGCGCAGCTTCTGACCGCAAATCAGGTGGACTTCCACTATCTGACCCTTTAAGAAACAACGGGCGGAAAACATGGTTTCCTGCCCGTTGTCAAACCTTTTAAATTCCCCATCTCTGACTCATCGCCTGCAGCCTGACCATATGGGGATAAATACGGCCGGTATTCATCAGCTCTTTTGGCGTTCCCTGTTCTGCGGCTATACCGTCCGAAAGTACGACCACCTTATCTGCACGGCTGACGGTACGCATACGGTGTGCGATCACAAGTACAGTTTTATCTTTTATGAGCCTTGACAGCGCCGTCTGTATCTGACTCTCATTTTCCACATCAAGACTTGCTGTCGCTTCATCCAGCAGTATAATGGGCGCATTTTTAAGGAACGCGCGCGCAATGGACACTCTCTGTCTCTCTCCGCCGGACAGTTCACAGCCGTTTTCACCGATCATGCTGTGATAACCCCTGGGGAGCTTCTTGGTAAATTCATCGCAGTTTGCCAGCCTGGCCGCCTCCATCACCTCTTCATCCGCTGCGTCTTTTCTGCCGATCCTGATGTTTTCCATGATAGTATTGTTAAACAAAGTCACATCCTGAAATACGATTGAGTATAATGAAAGCAGTGTTTCCGGCTCTATTTTTGATATATCCATCCCTCCAACGGTTATTTTCCCCCTGTCTATGTCCCAGAATCTCGCCGCCAGACGCGATACCGTTGTTTTCCCGCCGCCGGACGGCCCCACTAAGGCAGTCACCTCCCCCTGCTTTGCAGTAAAAGAAACGTCCTTTAAAACCGTTCTTCCTGTATTGTAGGCGAAGCCCACATGGTCAAACACAATATCGCAGCCCTGGTTCGTTACCCTGTTTTCTCCTGTCTGAACGGGGTACTCCAAAATTTCATTCATGCGCTTTATATTCGTTCTGGTAGAAATCACCGCAGCAAGATTCTGCAGTGCACCTTCCAGAGGGGAGTACAGCCTTGAGGCGGCCAGCAAAAACATAAAGAAAAGCGGAATGTCAATTTCCCCGCGGATCAGCAGAGCAGAGCCGGTAAGGGCAACCGTAGCTATCCCAAGCTTTAAGATCAGAGTAGAAGAAACAACAAACAGCGCCGTTCCAAATTCTGTGACGATCTGGCCGCTTTCTGCCCGGTCAATTCTTTCATTAAGCCCCTTCAGATAATCTCCTTCCGCATTATTTGCCTTTAAATCCTGCAGGCACTCGATGCACTCCTGCACACCGCTCTCCAGTGCCACATTGGCTGTGACAGATCTGCTTTTAAAATACTCCTGTATACGCGCTGAAAAAAGTGTCACTGCAAATGCAATCGGCAGCACCCACACTGCCGCCAGAGCCATCCGCCAATCATAGGCAAACAGGCAGCTCCCAATAAGCACAGTTGAAATAATGGACCCCGTCAGGGATGGTACAAAATGGGAGAATGCCGTTTCAAGGGCGGCGCAGTCCCCCATAATGGAATTTGTCAGATCCGCAATGTCCTTTTTCCCGAAAAAGGACAGGGGTATTTTTCGGAGCTGTTCCGCCAGAGCGATCCGTCTCACTCCGCTTTCCACATAGGTTGCCAGATAGGTTGCATTATATTGAAACCGCGCTGCGGTCCATATCAGGCAAAGACAGATAAAAACACCTGCCGCATAGAAAGCAGTCCGGCTCCCGTTCACAGCCCCATTCATGGTATCGATAACAAAATAATACATAAGTCCTACCGGACACATAAGGGATATATCCTGGACCACGCAGGCAGCACACCCTTTGATTAGATCTACAGCCCCCTGTCTTGACAGCGCAAAGCGCCTTTGCAGTATCTCAATCATGCTCTTACCTCCTTTGCAATCTTCCATTCCGCCGCCTGAGAATAATCTCTCCACATACGGCTGAATATCCCCTTTTGCTTTATCAGGTCACTGTGTCCGCCGCTTTCAGCTATCTCGCCGTCCCGCAGTACATAGATGCAGTCCGCGTCCGTAATGGATGAGAGCCTGTGAGCAATCATGATCACCGTTTTTCCATTTGAAAGTGCTGAGATGGCCTGTCCCACACGAACCTCATTGTCAGGATCGGCAAACGCGGTCGCTTCATCAAGAATCAGGATAGGCGCATTTTTCAGAACTGCGCGGGCAATGGCGATCCGCTGCTGTTCACCGCCGGAGAGATATACGCCGTTTGCGCCCACAACGGTATCGATCCCCTCCGGCAGTTTTTTGATTATGTCCAGGCACTGCGCCGTCTCTAATGCCTTAAGAACCTCTTCCCGCGATGCGTCCGGCTTTGCAATGCGTACATTTTCCAGCAGGGACGCTTTCATAAGACGGCTGTTCTGGAATACAAAAGACACAGCATTCATCAGCGTTTCCTTTGGAATATCCCGTATGTCCACCTTTCCAATCAGCACGCGCCCCTTTTGAGGGTCAAAAAAACGCGCCGCAAGATTTGCCAGCGTGGTCTTGCCGCTTCCAGATGCGCCTGCCAGGGCTATTTTCTGCCCTGGTCGGATGGACAGCGACACATCGCTTACGGCATTTTTTACTCCGTCATAGCTGTAGCTGACGTGTTCCAGCACAACCGAAGCGTCCGCCGGCACATGGTCTTCCCTTCCCCGGGAAAGCGGTTTTTCTCTCAAAACCTCATCGATCCGGTTTATTGCGTCATTTACGATCATGGAATCCTCGCTCATAAACATGATCTTTGTCAATGTCGTTCCGATAACCGGTGTGACCACAATATAAAAAATGAGATTCAGCAGCACTTCCTTTGACGCGCCGTTTCCTGTTAATATTATTCCGCCGGCAATCAGAAACGCGAATACAGAGTTGACTGCGGTGGTATAAAAAAGCATCGGCCCCCTCATCTCCTTTGTATACTCGATGACCCATTTTTCATAATTATCAATGGATGCCTTAAAGCGCTTAAACGAAAAGATGGTCTGTCCAAAGGTTTTTACCACTGGTATGCCCCTTATATATTCCACTGCCTCATTGGACATATCCGCAAGAGCGTTCTGGTATTCCTTCATTTTCAGCTCCATGTTTTTTCCGGTCATTCTCATCATAATAAGAAAACCAAGCGCCACCGGGATTAGGCTCAGGAGTCCCAGCCTCCAGTCAAACGCCAGAAGCATAAAAAGCAGCCCTATGGGAGCAGCGACCGCTCCGGCCTTATCGGGCAGCCGATGGGCAAGATAGGTTTCCGTCGCACTGCTGGATGTATTTACGATCCTGCGCAGCTTTCCGCTTCCGTATTTTTCCGTTACCCCAAGAGGCAGAGAAACAATATGGCGCATAAGGGCCTTTCGTATATTAGACGCTACCCGAAATGCGCTTATATGCGAACACATCAGTGCAGCTATATAAACAATAACCGAGATAACCGCAAATCCTACAGCAGACCAGCCGCAGCCGGTGATGTTTCCTGCCTGGGAAATATCCGGGAAAGCCTCCAGTATATCGTGAATAATGCGCCATATATACCAGAAAGGCACAAGAGCCAGCAGCGCACTCATTGCGGACAGGGTCCAGGAAAGATATGCCAGGATCCTGTATTTTCCCGCATACTCCATTAGTCTTGACAGATCCGACTGTTTTTTCATCCAAAAACCTCCTTGCTTAAACCTGTTTTATAATCCCCTTTTTTTGTTAGTTTAAACTAACTTATATGTAAAAATTATAGGGCTACTGCCCCATAATCTTCATCCACCCAGCGGTATAAAAGGCCCGCATTTCTTTCAGGTATCCCTTTGCCTCCTCTAACGGCATCTCATGTATGATCAGCTCGAAAAATGTATTAAACATTCCCGTAATCAAAATATGCTCCAGTCTCTGGTCAATGGGGGGCGATGGCCTTCCCAGTTGTTTAAGAACCTCTAAATAATCATGCGTTCCCTTTGTCTCAATCTCTGCCATCTCATCGATAAGCCCTGCAAAGCGCGTTCCCTCCGAGCGGCAGAGTATCAGCTTAAACTCATTCAGATGCGCATATGCATATAAAAGCATATCATACATACATTCGCCGGAAACGGCGCTAAGATTGTTCGGCTGCTCTTCCTTAGGCAGATCGGCAAACTCCTGCTGCGCCCTGGAAAAGCAGTTTAAAAAATGGTCATACTGTTCGCCCACCAGCGCCTCGAATAAATCTTCCTTGCTCTTAAAATACCCGTAAAACGCCCCTGTCGTAACACCGGCCGTCTTTACGATATTTCGCAGAGACGCAGACTTAAAGCCCTTCTCCAGAAACTCCTGCATGGCGGCTGAACGAATTAAATCCAACGTTGTCTGCTCTGTTACACTCATATATGCCTTCCTCGAATATAACAGCGATATATAACACCGTTATATTCTATATCGCTTTTAAACATTTGTCAATGGGATTTTTCAGCTTCCCTCCTACTGGCCGTCCGCTTTCTTCTGCCCGTTTGCCTTATACAGGGCGATAGCCTCTGTTATATTAGAAGCGGCGCCGGCCTGGATCAGCCGCGACAGCTCGCTTAAACGGTCGGGGTCTAAAAATTCCTTTCCCAGGTAGGGGCCGTAGGTATCCGTAATATAGATGTTCTGATCGCGGATGCTGTCCTCTAAGCTGCGCAGCTGGGCGATGGTGTCGTTTAACTCAGCCTCCATCTCCAGAATCTGAGCTTTCCGGCTTCCCTCGATCTCGTCAGAAATAATGTTGCGGGTCACATTTTCAAAGCTGCTGATGGCCTCCTTTTTCCGCTCTGCGATCTCAGACAGTTCCTGCTGGGCGCAGGCAATCTCATCATCATATTTTTCCAGATCGTACAGAGCTTCATTGCCGTCCTTTTGAATGGTACGGGTAATAACCCGGATCTTTTTGTTGTTGGAGCGCAGCAGGTTGCGGATCTCCCTGCCCTTCTTTAACGCCTCCTGATACCGTATTCTGGTGCGGTTTCCCACCATCAGATAAAGGCCTCCCAGAAGAAATACGTCCGCCACATAGACCGCGATCAGATGCCACCATTTCCGCTCCGGGATAAGAAAATAGATCCCGCAAGGCAGCGCCAGGAAACAGATCAGGAAGGTCACAAGCCCGATTCCCAGCTCCTTAAGCCCTCTGGGATAATAAAGAGCATAATAAAAGGTAGAATTTACAAAGGCCGGAACCCTGTCTTTCTTAAAGGTGGTCTTTAGCTGCACCTTCAGGTCACGATTATGATCCTTCAGCTGGCTGGTCTCCTCTGCGATCCGCTCCTTTACACCTTTGTCTTTGGCCTTCTCCCGTCTGGTTCTGGCTTTCTTAAGTTTCTCCTGCCCCCTGGCGATTTCTCTGTCATAGCTGGTATCGATCTCATCCCTCCGTGACCGGATCGTCCGGGAAATGGTATCCGCCACCTCCTTTTTCACAGAAGCCAGCTCTTTCTCCCTTCTGCTCTCCTCTGCCGACAGCTGCTGGGCTGTACGGCTGTCGCAGTTTACACGGTATACCGCGTCTCTGGCCTCTGCCAGAAATTTTCCATAGTCTGTAATGGCCTGTGCCACCTGTATGTCCTCCTTGTAAATCCTGACGCTCCCAGATGGTCTGCAAACGCCATTCTTTCGTGATCTTCTTTCCATAGCTTACTACAAATTAACCCTGCGGGCAAGAGATGGGCCGATTTTCCATCTCTGATTTTTGGAAAATGAGCCTTCACGCAGCCCCCATTGTTATGCTATACTAAAGCACAGACAAATATACGCCTTCAGAAAAAGGAGATTATTATGTTCAGAATGTGGGGTAAACTCATAAAAGACAACCATCTGATAAAGGATATGACCGTCTGCCGGAGCGACTATTCCCAGTCCCGGACCCAGATGGTATTTGACTGCCTGGATGAGATATGCTGCGACTTTGACCTGGAAAAGCCCATATGGCTGGATTCCAATGTAAAGGACTTCCAGCTTCACGCAAAAACCCGGTTCGGCCGGGATCATTTCATCGAATCCATTGACTTTGATTATCTGGAAATACAGGTCATTGAGGAATAAAAGACGCACCAAAAACTCCTGCCTGCGGCAGCATTTTCTGGGGACACACGCAAAAGAGGCCAGCCCGTCGGGACTGGTCTTTCATCTTTTCTATCCGTCATATCTGTCATAATCAAACGCCTCGATCCACCGCTCAAATTCATCCGCTGGAAGAGGTTTTGAAAAAAAATATCCCTGAACAATATTACAGCCTGTCGTTTTTAAATATGCGATCTGATCCCCTGTCTCAATTCCCTCTGCCACTGTTTTGATGTTCAGAGCCTTAGCCAGGTTCATAACGCAGGAGATAATGCTGCGGGCCTTCTGATCCTTCAGATCAAGGAAAAAGGAACGATCCAGCTTAAGCACATCCGTATCAAACTCCCGCATCAGAGAAAGAGAAGAATATCCCACGCCAAAATCATCGATGGAACAGCGAAAGCCGTATTCATGGATCTGTTTTACGCCTTCTCTCACCTTCTGTAAATGAGCATCATCTAAAAATATAGACTCGGTCAGTTCAAACTCAATCAACTCTCTTGGGATCTGATACCGGTCTGTAATCTCCACGAACCGTTCCAGAAAATGAGTTTCTGTGAAATGAACCCGTGAAAGGTTGACAGACACCGGAAAGCAGGGATTCCCCCTGTCTATCCATGTACGCATCCATTCACAGGTGCGCTCGCATACATACCGATCCAGTGTCCGAATCTTGTCACCTGCCTCTAAAAGAGGAATAAAAACAGCCGGAGAAAGCAGTCCGCGCTCTGGGTGCTGCCAGCGCACCAGAGCCTCTGCGCCTTCCACCTTCTTTGTTCTGAGGCTTACCTTTGGCTGAAAATAAACCTTAAAGTCCTGACTTCCAATAGCCTCTTCAAACTGGTCATTCAGTTCTCTTTCGTCCTGAAGCCGTTTTGCCAGTTCTCTGCTGTAGCACACACAGGTTCCGTCTTCCCCTTTGGGGCTGCTTTTTGCCGCAAGCCGGGCCTGATCCTGAACCGCAGTAAAATCGGTATCATTATTTTCAATAAAACTGGCTCCCTGACGAAAGATCATCCGATATCTGGGAAGTCCAGGATCTGCAAGCGGCCCATACGCATTTATATCCTCTATGATCTCATTCAGCCGTACCTGAAGAGCAGCAGGCTCCCGTTCCTGCAGGCAGAGGAAAAAATGATCCATCTCACTGCGGACGGCAAACTCCCCATTTTCCTTATTCAGGCAGGAAATGATAACCCTGTAAAAATACTTCAGCATCTCACTGCCTTTTTGCTCACCATGCTTCTCATTGATATGTTTGAAATCCACCACATCCAGAAGAACGACCACATACTGCCCTGCTTTTCCCGCCTGGCACAGCGCCTCATATTTCATCTGAAAATCCAGCTTATTTCCTCCGTCTGTCACATCATCAGAAAATGCAAGCCTTTCCAGAAAATTCGTCATGGCGTCATGGCTTTTAAAAAATGCGGCGGAAAAACAGCCAAGAATTGCAAGCAGCGCAAGCTCATAAGCCAGCGCCCGGACTACATATCCCTCTGAAATACTGGAAAATAAATTGGAAGGCACTATAGATACCATGGCCCAGTCATTGATGCCTAATGGATCATAGGATAAGTAAACATCCCTTTGGCCTTTCACAGAAATTGAAAATACGCCGCCGCGGCCTGCACGAAGGTTTTTCTTCATCTGTTTCATGTCATTTTCTATAGGGATTCCATAATCGGGATTTTCAAACAGGGCATATGCTTTCTCGCGAGCGCCCTTATCCTCTGAAGACAGGATAATATTCCCCTCATGGTCAATAATACAGCTGTAGCTCTGTCCCTCAAAAATCTCGTCTGTAAGGATATTCTGCATCGCAGCCTGCTCATTTCCCCCCAGAAAGTATCCCACCGTCTTTGCGCCTTCCCGAAGAGCTGCCGCATAGATTACATAGCCATCTTGAAACGCCACTGTCCCGCTTTCATTTGTCAGAGAACGTTTAACCACCGTAAGATTTCCTATCTCCTGTCCATCCTCACTGACATGGCCCTGGGAACTGCCGGAGGTATATACCTTTCCGTTTTCTAAATCACAGTATATGATAAAGTCCAGACCGCACACACCGCGTTTGCGGTCTAAAAATTCCTGTGTATCTTCCTTTGAGATTCTTAAAACAGAATCACTGATATTGTTTACAAGGGTCAGTTTTTCCCTGATATGGCGGGCTGCCAGCCTGGTCAGCTGAGCCGTGTAACGGTCTACATACCCTAAAGCATTATCTGCCGCCTGCCTCCTCATGGAAATGATATTAACCCCTGAAAAAATAATCAGTATCAGCGACAGCGTTATCAGCCAAATAAGCTGATTTTTTCTCTTCTTCTGCATTTTTTCTATGGAACTTGAATATTGCTGTCTGATTTTTTGATAATTATCCATGGCCTGTCTCCCTATCTGCCTGTATAGCAGGGGTACTTATTGCATAATAAAAATTTGCTTATCTAAAATAGTACCCAAAACAAGGGCAAAAATCAACCTGTTTTTGCTTATGATCTTAGTATTATGTAAAACCATATTTTCCTAATACTTCTATTTTGTACTTCCTTTCTTCTGCGCTCTGTAGTATGATTAGGGGGACAGATATTATTTTTTAAGGAGAAGAGAATCATCATGAAAATTGCACTGATCAATGAGAACAGCCAGGCAGGGAAAAATTCAATGATCTGCGAAAGCTTAAAGAAAATCGTAGAACCCATGGGCCATGAAGTTTTTAATTATGGTATGTACACCGCTGAGGATGAGACACAGCTGACCTACGTTATGTGCGGCCTGCTGTCCGCGATCCTGTTAAACTCCAAGGCTGCTGATTATGTAGTTACCGGCTGCGGTACAGGAGAAGGCGCCATGTTAGCCTGCAACTCCTTCCCCGGCGTACTCTGCGGCCACATCGTGGATGTAGAAGATGCTTATATGTTCGCTCAGATCAACGACGGAAACGCAATCGCAATGCCGTTTGCCAAGGGCTTTGGCTGGGGCGCTGAACTGCACCTGCAGTATGTGTTTGAGAAACTTTTCGGCTGCGAAAGCGGCGGCGGCTACCCCAAGGAGCGCGTCATCCCAGAGCAGCGCAATAAGAAAATCTTAGATGAGGTTAAGAAGATTACTCATACCGACATCATGACCATCTTAAAGAACATCGATCAGGATTTCTTAAAGACTGCCATCAGCGGCGAGAAGTTCCAGGAGTACTTCTTCGCAAACTGCCAGGTAGCTGAGATTGCCGAGTATTTGAGGGGTGTGCTGAACGCTTAATCGGCTCTGCACAATAAAATATGGCAAATAAAAAGAGGCGTCCGGCAGATTCCGAAGAAAACCCTTCGGCCATCTGCTTAACGCCTCTTTTTTATATTCCATCCTAATTAGCGGAATCGGTAATCGTAATCTCTACCCGGCGGTTTTTTGCCCGCCCTTCTTTTGTACTGTTGTCAGCAATCGGATGGTAATGGGAATTTCCCTCAATGGACATCTTATCCGGCATAAGGCCTGCTGCGGTCAGCTCATTCAATACCTTGACCGCACGGTCCACGGAAAGCTGCCATGAATCCCTCTCATTGGCCGCATCGCGATTTCCCAGATCGGCTGTATTTCCCGTGATCGTGATATGGTTCACTCCGCCATATACCTTCTGGATTGCAGAGCTTACCTTCTCCAGCGTCGGAAGGCTCTCCTGACTTAACTGCGAAGAGTTTCCCTCAAACAAAAGGGCATCCCTCAAACGAATCGAAATGGAATGCTCCGTCCGTTCAAGCTGCATATCGTTTTCAAGATTCTCCTCTCGGATATAGCCGTTCAGCTGATCATAAATGCTCTGCAGCGGATCCAGAGAAGCCAGATCCGTGGCCGTTCCGTTTCCTTCCCCGGTTCCCGTGCCTGTACCTGTGCCCGCGCCCGCCTCACTGGCAGACCCGTTAAAAGCATTTGAAAGAGCCTGAGACATAGCCTGCATTTTGGCCTGATTTTCCGTACTCATTCCATACATGATAATAAACAAGGCCAGCAGAAGCGTGATCATATCCGAATATGTAAGAAGCCAGCGTTCACTGTTTTCGTGTCCGCCTTCCTCCTCTTCACTGCGTCGTTTCCGTGCCATGATTTCACCTCCTAGTTTTCAATACCGGCCTTATAGTTCTTATGACCATCCGGAAATGCCTGATAATACATGGAAAGTTCATTTTCCATACTGCGGGCAACCTCTCCCTTGGAGATCATACAAACGCCGTCGATAATAATTTCTTTCTGGATAATACTCTTCTTTGTCAGCATCTTCATCTTGTTCGCAATCGGAAGATAAACGATATTGGAAAGGCTGACGCCATACAAAGTTGCAATAAACGCCGTACTGATCTTTTCCGCCAGCTCGGCAGAATCGCCGAAGCCTGCGGCAAGCACGACTACAAGGCTCATTACCGTACCGATAACGCCCATTGTGGGAGAATAGCCCCCGGCAGATTCAAATACGCTGGCCTCAACTGCCTTTTGTGTGGAAAATGCATGAAGCTCAGACTCCAGGACATACTGGATATCCTCTTCATTTTTACCATCCTGCAAAAGAACCAGCCCCTCTTTCAGAAGCAGCATATCTTCTCTTTGCAGTTCCGGATCCTGGACAATGGTATCCAGGGCAGTAATGCCCTCTGTGCGGTATTTTGCCGCAATCTCAAGTATCTTATCGATCAGCTTTTTTGTGCTGGTAGAATTGGGCTGGCGAAACGTTTTTCCCAGATATTTAAATGACTGAAGAATATCCCTCAGGGAAAACGACGCAACCGTTGCGCCTATGGTGCCGCCTATTACGATGAGAGCCGGGCTGAAAAGCATAAGACTGACTAATTTTCCGCCTTCCAGCGTATAACCCGTCAAGAGAGCGGCAAGTCCTACGACTATTCCGATGATCAATGATGGTTCCATTCTGTTATCCTCCTGCTGATTTACATTCTTTTCTACGTTATTCAGGGCAGGCTGCTCTCCTGCGTCTGATATCCGCAAATTTTTATTCCTGATTATACATGGAACATATACAGATATCACAGCGCTCCACGTGTTAAAAAGTTGTGAAAATTGTCCAAAAAAACAGCCAATATATCCCCTAAAGCATATATCGGCTGTTTTTTATATTTTATTCAAATTTAGAGACTCTTAACCACCTCAGCCACATGAGCCGCAGTAAAACCAAATTTCTCGAACAGTTCATTTGCTGGGCCGGAAGCTCCAAAACCTTCCATGCAGACGGAAGCTCCGTCTAAACCTATATATCTGCCCCACCCAAAGTCAGACAGCGCCTCTACGGCAACTCTCTTTCTCACAGCCTTTGGAAGCACAGACTCTTTATATTCTGCCGTCTGCTCCTCAAATACATCCATACACGGCATGGAAACGACTCTTACATCCATTCCCTCTGCCAGAAGCAGTTTCCTTGCCTCTACCGCCAGGCTTACTTCTGATCCCGTTGCAATAATGATGGCATCCGGCGTCTCCTTGGAGGAATCTTCCAGAACATAAGCGCCCTTTAAAGCAGCCTTTCCAGTTCCTTCCAGCTGTGGAAGGTTCTGTCTGGTGAGCACCAGCGCGGTTGGCGTTTCCTTAGAAGTCACTGCTGCATACCAGGCAGCCGCCGTTTCCCTGGCATCCGCAGGGCGGAATACATGGAAATTTGGCATGGAACGCAGCATAGCCAGCTGCTCGATGGGCTCGTGGGTCGGTCCATCCTCGCCTACGCCGATACTGTCGTGGGTCAGAACGTAGGTCAAAGGCGCCTTCATCAGGGAGGACAATCTTGCCACAGGCTTCATGTAATCACTGAATACAAAGAAGGTAGCAACATAGGGAAGCACGCCGCCATGCAGCGCCAGGCCATTTCCGATTGCCGCCATAGCCTGCTCGCGGACGCCGAAGTGCAGGTTCTTTCCGGCGCGGTCCTCTCTGGAAAAATCCCCTTCTCCCTTTAAAGCTGTCTTATTGGAGGGAGCCAGGTCAGCGGAGCCGCCAAAGAGGTTTGGAACCGCCTTGTTGATGCGGTTTAACAGTTCTCCGGAAATATTTCTGGTAGCCTGAGGCTTGTCCTCAAATGTCCAGAACTCGTCCTGGTCATAAAGTTTCTCAGCCAGCGTCCTGTCGTGGTACTGATCCCAAAGCTCCTTCATCTCAGGATACTTCTCACAATACTGAGCAAAGCGTGCCTTCCACGCCTCCTCAGGCGCCTTCAGACGCTCTTTGACCGTTTCCATGTGATCGTAAACATCCTGAGGAACGAAGAAGGATTCTTTGCTCTCCCAGCCGATATTTTCTTTTAATGCAAGCACATTGTCCCCGCCCAGAGGCTCGCCGTGAGCGGAAGCCTTGCCCTGCTTTGCCGGGCAGCCATAGCCGATCTGTGTGCGAACGATGATCACAGATGGCCGCTCCGTATCTGCCTTAGCGGCCTCAAGGGCTGCGCCGATGGCGTCAAAATCATTGCCATCCTCTACCCTGAATACGCCGAAGCCGTATGCCTCCATGCGCTTTGCCACATCCTCCGTAAAAGCGATATCTGTGTCTCCCTCGATGGAGATCTTATTGGAATCGTAGATCACGATCAGTTTCCCAAGCCCAAGAGTGCCTGCCAGAGAGAATGCTTCCGAGGAAAGTCCCTCCATCATACATCCGTCCCCGCCCAGTACATAGGTATAGTGGTCAACAATCCGGCAGTCCTCCTTGTTAAATACAGCAGCCAGATGGGCCTCTGCCATGGCCATACCCACTGCCATGCCCATGCCCTGACCAAGAGGCCCTGTAGTGGCCTCTACCCCTACGGTATGACCGTACTCCGGGTGGCCCGGTGTCAGGGAACCGGTCTGGCGGAAGTTTTTGATATCTTCAATGGAGAGGTTTCCGTATCCAAAGAGATGGAACAGAGAGTATAACAGCATGGAGCCGTGACCTCCCGATAATACAAAACGGTCCCTGTCGGCCCACTGCGGGTCTGCCGGATTGTGTTTCATATGTTCTGCCCACAGTTCGTAGGCGATAGAGGCGCAGCCTAAAGGAAGTCCCGGATGGCCGGACTTTGCCTTTTCAATGGCGTCCGCAGAGAGTACGCGGATGGCATTGGCGGTTTTGGTCTTGATCATTTCCATGATCGTTCTCCTTTCTCGTGTGTCATGTATGGTGTTTTGCATTTCTATAAACCAGTATTACACTTAATCTTAACATTTCATTACCATTCCGTCTAGGCCCTGTTTGGAATTTTGTAATGCGAATTTTCTGAGTATATGAACGTATCTGTTCGACTTGTTATTCCATATAAATAAAAAACCGCTCCCGTTCCCAAAACAGGGATCCGGAAGCGGCTTTTGCCGTTCGGTTACAGTCTCTTTAACAGTTCTTCTCTCTGGGCCTCATAACCTGGCTTTCCAAGGAGCGCAAACATATTTTTCTTATAGCTTTCAACGCCCGGCTGGTTGAATGGATTGATACCCAGGATATAGCCGCTGACGCCGCAGGCAAACTCGAAGAAATAGAACAGCTCGCCTAAATAGAACTCATTCTGCTCCGGAATCTTTACCATAAGGTTCGGCACACTGCCGTCGGTGTGAGCCAGAATGGTTCCGTTCATGGCGCTCTTGTTTACAAAATCCACGCTCTTTCCTGCCAGGTAGTTCATACCGTCTGTATCCACATCTTCTTTATTCAGAAGGATCTCGGCCGGAGATTCCTCTACATTGATCACGGTCTCAAACATGATGCGGGCACCGTCCTGAATGAACTGGCCCATAGAGTGAAGATCAGTGGTCAGATCAACGGCTGCGGGGAACAGACCCCGGTTGTCCTTACCCTCGCTTTCGCCGAAAAGCTGCTTCCACCACTCGGATACATAGTGGAGGCTTGGCTCATAGTTTGCCACGATCTCTACGGTCTTTCCCTTGCGCAGCAGGATATTGCGGACTGCGGCATATAAAAGAGCGGAGTTGGATTCATAGGGAGTTTCCAGGGCCTTCTTCCGGCCGGAAGCAGCACCCTCCATCAGCCTGTCGATATCAGCGCCGCTGACTGCAATGGGAAGAAGGCCTACAGCGGTCAGTACGGAGAAGCGGCCGCCTACGTCATCCGGCACTACGAACTCCTCGTAGCCTTCCTCGTCTGCCAGATTCTTTAACGCGCCTCTTGCCTTATCTGTGGTTGCGTAGATACGCTTTGCTGCCTCTTCTTTTCCATATTTTTCAGTCAGCATTTCCTTAAACACACGGAATGCTATGGCCGGTTCTGTGGTTGTTCCCGACTTGGAAATGATATTGATGGAGAAATCCTTTCCCGCCAACACCTGCTTCAGATCCGCAATATACTTACTGCTGATGCTGTTTCCCACGAAATAGATCTCCGGGGTTTTGCGAACCTCCTTTGGAAGCACATTGTAAAAACTGTTGGTCAGAAATTCAATGGCCGCCCTGGCTCCCAGATAGGAACCTCCGATGCCGATCACTAACAGCACATCGGAATCCCCCTGGATCTTTGCCGCTGCTTTTTTAATCCGTGCAAACTCATCCCTGTCATAATCAACGGGCAGGTCGATCCATCCCAGAAAATCGTTTCCTGCGCCTGATTTATTCACCAGCGTATCCTTCGCACTCATAACAGTGGTCTTAAAATTCTCCATCTCTTCCGCGGAAATAAACTCTGCTGCCCTGGAATAATCAAAAACTACTTCCTTTCCCATAACTCGCGCTCTCCTTTTCTTATGTCCACAGGCATATAAGGGCCTGTGGCTGATATTGCCGCGGTTTTGCCCGCTTATGGCCCGATTATACCATATTTTATTCTACAATTCCATTTTTTTTATCATTTCAGGAAATAAATCCCTTTAACATCTCTCCCAGCATCCGCTTCTGATCGGGATTTAAGTCCTGAAGCCAGTTCTCACCCGATCGGTCCTCCCTGGCATCGCGGCTTACCTCCCTCAGGTTCTCTCTGCTGGCCGCTGTCTGCTCAGCGCTGCGCCTTGCATGGGCGCCGGATCTGCGGTCTCTCCCGATACTGCGCACCGGTGCCTGTTCCCTGCGCTCCTCCTCTGCGGGAAGAGCAGGCTGCTGGTCTGTAGTATTTTCACGCTCCAGCCGGGACCACATGGCGTTTTCCAGCTGATCCTGGAGACAGGTGAGAAGATGCTGACGTTTTTCCTCCAGATTTACACCGTAATCCGCAAACATAGTGACCATGCCTCCAAAGATCCCCATGACGCCGTACAGGACAATGTAGTAATTGTCACTTCTATACCAATAGGAAAGGAAAGCCGCCGCTCCTCCTGCCAGAAAGCACAGAAGAGTCAGCTGGCCGCCAAGGCTCTCAAGCCCCCGCAGGCTCATGCCCATGAAACGCAGGCTGTAAAGCTGGCGTTCCAGATAAACTCTGGTGTTGCTCATTCCCATATTGATTCTGTATGTATCCTCTGCATTCTGACGCAGGGTGCGCAGATATCGGTTTTTTGTAAGAGCCAGATTGGCGCTTTCCCGAATCAGCCGTTTATAGAAGCCTCCCGCTGCCAGCCTTACAAAAATACCTCCCAGGCAGATCGCCGCCAGCACGTATAAAGCTCTTCCTGTCTGTAAAAAACTCATCATAACCAATTCCCCTTTCTATTGCTTATCTCTGCCGCCTGCGCCTGGGGACAAATGTTCCCGCGCGGCCATAGCGGCTCCTATGGCAGCCCTGGCGGCTGCCTTACCGTCCGGCGGCCGCCCCTGCAGGTCTGGATCATTTTTAAAAATGCTCCGAGCGGCTCCGGTAAGGTCTATTATAGTCAGGGGATCCGATTTGGGAAGTTGAGAACCCCTAGAATCGTTCGTCAAATTCCCCCACGAAACGATTCTCAAGGGAGGAAAAGGGCTTTATAGCCGTTAAAGTCCCGGGGTTACCCCATGCAGCGCACCATCTCCGCCATCAGACGGACGCTGTGGCGGATCGCCTGAGCCTCAAATACCGGATAGTCTACGCCCGCACTGTCATCCGCCTTATCTGAGATCGCACGCACGATCAGAAACGGAATCCTGTTAAAATAGCATACCTGAGCAATGGCGGCTCCTTCCATCTCTGTACACATACCGGAAAATGTCTCCCGAATCCACTTCTTTTTCTCCTTATCAGAAATAAACTGGTCCCCAGAAACCACACGGCCTGCAAAGACATTGATCTCAGGGTTTACCCGACGGCAGCACTCCTCTGCCAGACGCACCAGTTCTCCCTCTGCGGGGAAAGATAAGGTATCCACTCTGGGGATCTGCCCTGCCTCATATCCAAAGGCCCCTGCATCCATATCGTGCTGTAAGGCATCGGTAGAAAGCACTATATCCCCGATGTTGATTTCTGCATCCAGAGAACCGGCAATTCCGGTATTGATGATACAGGACGGAGCATAGCGGTCAGCCAGAAGCTGGGCGCACATAGCCGCATTTACCTTCCCAATACCGGAGCGCACCACTACCGTATCTTTTCCCTCCAGTTTTCCCTTATAAAACTCCATGGACGCCCATCGTTCCACCTGTACCTCCGTCATTCTTTCCTTTAACATTGCCACTTCCTCATCCATGGCTCCAATAATCGCTATCATGTTCATTTCCTCCTTCATCTATCCTGTTCTGCGCACACACGCTTTCGTCCATTATACTGTGCCCTGCCCCTTTTTTTCAACCATCTTCTTGACAATCCATCTTCCTTGGGGCATAATCGAATTTACCATCAGCAGATCAGGGGCACACGCCCCGTCTGCCCGGTGAAAATACAATGTGCGCACGGATATATTCCCAACGTACAAATACACATATGGAGGTATCCAATGGCAACATATAAGACACATGGCGTATGTGCCAGAGCCATTTCCTTTGATGTAGAGAACAACAGGCTGGTTAATGTCCAGTTTGCAGGCGGCTGCTCCGGCAATACGCAGGGTGTGGCAAGACTGGTAGAGGGCATGGATGTGGATGAAGCAATCCAGCGTCTGGAGGGTATCCAGTGCGGCCCCCGTCCCACCTCATGTCCTGACCAGCTGGCCCAGGCATTAAAGGAGTATAAGGCGCAGCAGTAAAAACCCTACCCTTAGAGGGAACCGTGTGCTGTACCGATGGCAGGAGTGCCAAAGGTGCAGCATTTTTTGCTCTTAAGGAGCATACCGACCATAATCCAGGAGGATATATGCCTATGTCCAGGCTGCCTGAAACAGGCCAGACTCTGTGGGGTTTTACCGTCACAGAGCGCAATACCATCTCCATGCTGGGGGCGGAGACAGCGGAACTGTTCCATCCCTTCAGCGGAGCCAGACTTTTATATATACATAATGATGACCGAGAGCTGGGGTTTGATCTGATTTACAGAACACCCCAGCTGGATCCGCTGGATTCCAACCATATATTAGAGCATCTGATGCTCTGCTCCTGCCCCAAATATCCCAGCCGGGATGTTTTCTTTGACATGGACAGCAAAAGCTACTCCACCTTTATGAACGGGATTACGGACAATACCTGCACCTGCTACCCGGTCTGCTCCCTGAGCATGGAACAGCTGTTAAAGCTGATGGATGTATTTTTATGCTGCATGGAAGAACCGGATGCCATGAAGGATGACCGTTTTTTCCGCAGGGAAGGCCTGAGGTTTGAGCTGGAGGAGCCTGACGGGGAGCTTTCCATGCTGGGAACGGTGCTCAGCGAGGACTGGGGACATCTCACCGATATACAGGAAAATGCCGACAGCGCGGCAGCAGAAGCACTCTATCAGGGCCAGACGGCAGCTAATCTTTTAGGCCGGCTGCATTTTCATTATAAGGAAATGACCTTTGAAAAGATAAAAAAAGCCTATGAAAACCTGTATGACTACTCCAACTGCCTGATGATCCTTTATGGGGACGCCGATCTGGAAGCAGCGCTCCGTTTTCTGGACGAGAACCATCTGTCCCGTTTTAAGAGCCGCAGCCTTGATCTGCGCCCCTGGTTTCATGAACCGGTGGCTCCCGGCTTTAAAAAGATCCGGGCGGAAAGTCCGGCTTATGAGGGCAGTCCGGCCATCCACTCCTCCATTATTGACTACACGGCAGACCTTTCCGGTTTAAGCCATGAGGATGTGATCTATATGGGATTTCTTGCCGATATGATGAACCAGGATACCTCCCCGATCCAGCGCACGGCCCGTTCACTGGGGCTTAACAATGTGATTGAGGTCTATCTGGACACCGCGTCCCAGCAGCCGTCGCTTAAATTCCGCCTTCAAAACGGGGATGAGGGTCAGGAAGAGACATTTCTAAAGGCAGTACGCCAGGGGCTTATGGAAATCTCTCAAAGCGGAATCCCGGAGGCTTTATACCAGGCAGCCATTAAGGAAAACCGGCTGGCTGACCTTCTCATGGGCGAGACGCCGCATCTGGGCTTTCATCTGTCAGAGGATATCGGGCGGTTCTGGAGCCTGACCGGACGGACGGATTACTATTCTCTGTATGAACAGTCCTTTGAAACCTTCTCCGAGGACAGGGAGCAGGCGATCCTTAAGCGGCTGGCCGCCTGGGCGCTCCATCCGGCAGCCAGCGTACTGTCTGTAACCGTGCCTGTGCCGGGGCTGGCAGAACAGCTGGAAGCCGAGCGCGATACCTGGCTGAAAGAAAAAAAGGCGGGCATGACCCAAGAAGAGCTTTGCTGCCTTATCCAGGAAACCAGGGATTTTAAAGCATGGAGCGCAGCCGATGAGAGCTGCCTGGACTTTCTGATCCGGCCGGAAGAGCTGCCGGAGCCGGAAGAGGATCCTGAGGTTTTCAGTGAAGTCCGCCGGGGGATTCTCTGCTTTGGCTCCCCTTCTCCCCTTCATGGAATCGGCAGCTATCAGCTGTTTTTTGACCTTCAGCAGCTGGAGGCCGAGGACTGGAAGTATCTCACGCTGTATCAGATGCTGCTTACCGAGCTGGATACAGACCGCTTTACCGTAGAACAGCAGAAAAACATGGAACAGGAACTTCTTTATGACTGTACCTTTGATGAACTGTATCCCGGCAGAGAAGCAGGAGAAAACAGCCGCCCCATGATGAGTGTTGCCTGGTCGGGGCTGACCGGGGATTTTGAGACCGGACTTGATTTCCTGCTGGATCTGATGACCGGCGGAAACTACAGTGACCGTGAGACGATTCTGCAGGTGATCGATAAGTATATCCCAGACTATGATATGTCAAAAGGAGAAAACGGGCCTTCCCTGGCCTATAGTCTGGCAGAGCGGTGCATCCGGCAGGACAGCCGTTTCCGCTATCTGTTAAATCCGCCCGAAATCCATGGGTTTTTAAAAGAAATACAGAACCGGCTGACGCTGGAACAGGAACATCCTGAGGATACGGATGCAAGAAAAGCCGGGGAAGAAGTAACAAAGCGGCTGACCGGACTGACGCAAAGGCTGGTCAGCCGCAGAAAGCTGGTCTTTCTGGCATCGGCCGACAGCGAAGCCCTGGAGGATATTCTGGGATCCGCATCCCGTATATTAGAGTCTCTGAACGGCAAAACTGATATGAAAACGTTTTCCCATTCCCTTACACTTCCTGACTGGGATCTGACGCCCGCCCGCCGGACGGCGGCCTGTACCGACAGCCCTCTTCAGGAAATCCGTGTATTAGGTGATTTTAAAGATATGCCGGAGTTTAAGGGACGTTATCTGCCCTATCTGCTGGCAGCGGGAGATAAATATGTAAAGCCCGCTGTTCGTTATCAGGGCAGAGCCTATGACAGCGGTATTGATTTTCTCCTGCCAGGATCCTACTTTACTCTGTGGAGCACCGAGGATCCAGATATCCGCTCTACCCTTTCCGTCTTTCTGCAAACAGGAAAGGCCCTTAAGAATCTGTCCATTACTCCAGAGGATCTCCAGGGCTACATCTTAAGCGCCTACGCCCAGGCCCTTCTGCCTGTGGGCATCCTAAATAACCGGATGCGGGCCATGCGCCGCAGGCTCATGGGGATCTCTGCCAAATATATAAATGAAATGATACGGGATATCCGAAGAAGCTCTGTGAAGGATAAGGAAACGGCGGCTGCCCTCATAGACCGCCTTCTGGCGGCCGGTTCGGTTTCTGCGGTGGGAAACGAAAAAACCATACGGGAAAATGGAGAGCTGTTTGAGGAAATACTGACCCTGCGGGATACAAAGGGCGGTTCCTCTGCCCATACTTCCCCATAAATTGGTTTGAGCCGGCAAGGCTGTCCATACGCCAACCCCGCCGGCTTAGTAATCTATCGTGCAGCTGTCCCGCTGAGAGATCATAAAGGAAAACATATCTATGAGCGCCCTGACGCCTGTTTTCCACTGTGATCTCTCAGCGTCTTCTGCTGCTGTTCTCTATGTAAAAAGCTCTGACTGCTTGTTTATGGCACTAAGTATACAGGTCAATTGTGTCAAAAATTTGACCTCGCAGTTAACACTTTCTAAAATAGCTTAAGAAAATCTAACGAAATCTTTCCTCTTTCTTTGATAATTCTTTCGTTGACGCATAATATTATATGTCATATAATATTGTTGTAAATAACATACAAGCTTTAAAAAGCGTTTCATCTGCGGCCCCAAAAGCCCGGAGGGAATCTAACAAACACACGAAACGGAGGGATGCTTATGGTATTCAATACCGGCTCTGCCCTTCTGGACGCCATTGTGCTGGCAGCCGTTTCCAGAGAGGAAGAAGGAGCTTACGGCTATCGGATCACCCAGCAGGTCCGCGGGGCTATCGATATATCCGAATCCACCCTGTATCCGGTGCTGCGGCGGCTTCAGAAGGACGACTGCCTGGAGGTTTATGACAAGGCCATTGACGGCAGAAACCGGCGCTATTACCGGCTCACAGAACAGGGGCGGCTGCAGCTGCAGCTCTACCGCAGAGAATGGGTGGTCTACTCCCAGAAGATCTCCCGGATCATGAAGGAGGGAGAACATTGAACCGAGACACTTTTATGAAACAGCTTGCATATCTGCTCCAGGATATTGATGATGATGACCGGCAGGATGCCCTAGGATATTATCAGGATTACTTTGATGAGGCAGGATCAGAACATGAAACCGATATCATAAATGAACTGGGAAGCCCTGAGCGGGTGGCTTCTATTGTACGCACCAGCCTTCACAGCAACCCGGATGCGAACGGCGAATTTACCGATTCCGGCTACGAAAATGAACGTTATAAAGATCCGGGGCATGAACTGGCCCGGAGGATGGATTTGCCTGAAACACCGTTTCATAATAAAGGGAACTTTTATGGACGTTTCAGTTCCCGGCCCAACGAGGGTCAGAAAGCTGAAGAGGACGCCCCTCAGGCGGATTCCTCCTATCGATCCCCGAAAAAGTATCCTCTTTTAAAGGCGATCCTGTGGATTATTCTGATCATCGTCGGCGCTCCGCTTCTTCTGGGGATCGGAGGCGGTATCGCAGGCGTACTTACGGGAATCGGAGGCGTGCTGATTATCCTGTTTATCGGTCTTGGACTTATGACCGCAGCAGCTTTCCTTTCCGCCGTCATCATGATTCCCACTGGTATAATATGGCTCTTTATCCATCCCCTGCAGGGAATTTTTACTGCGGGAGCGGGACTGACCGCACTGGGCGCAGGATTTCTTCTTCTCGCCCTCTGCCTGTTATTTTACGGCAGGCTGATCCCCCGTCTGGTCTGCAGCATCATTGAGTGGATCAGCAGCCTGCTTCATAAAGGAAGGTGCAAACGATGAATAGACTGATCCGTTTCTGCGCCATTGCCGGTCTCATTTTCCTTTTGAGCGGCCTGGCCATATCCTCAATCGCCTCCGCTGCCGGAGGAATTTCCTGGTCCCGCCTGCGCCCCCACCATATGGAATGGGTTCTGGACCGTCTGGATGACTGTATATAACCAATCATTTATGAAAACAATAGAATGAATGCAAAGGGTGTCTTTTTCACCGCGTCCCGTCAGACCGGGCCGGATCATGGACACCGCCATACAAAGGAGGCATTACCACTATGAAAAAACAATTATTCCGTTCCACCACCAATCGTATGCTCAGCGGCGTATGCGGAGGCATCGGCGAATATTTAGACATCGATCCCACTCTGATCCGTCTTGTCTGGGCTATCTTTACCTGCGTGACGGTAGGGGCAGGACTGGCGGCTTATATTATCGCAGCCATCATTATCCCGGCAGATAACAATATCCGCTGACAAACCGGCCTGTTTATGTATAAACAATGGGCGCAGCATACCCCATCATAAACAAGAGGCGGCTTCCGGCTGACAGATCAGACGGAAACCGCCTCTTTTATGTTATGCCGGATCCTCAGGAAGAACAGCTTTCACACTCCTCCACCTCCAATGATCTGGAACGGACATAGTAGATGGTCTTTACGCCCTGCTCCCAGGCCTGAAGGTAGAGGTTTAAGACCTGGCGGAAGGTATAGCTGTTGGTGATATAAAGATTCATGCTCTGCGCCTGGTCGATGTGCCGCTGGCGGACGCCGCAGGCTTTTACGCTCCAGGTCTGATCCAGCAGATGGGCATTTTTGTAATACCAGTAGGTTTCCGGCGTCAGCTCCGGGGCAACTCTTGGGAGCATGGCTCCCTTCTTTTCCTCCAGAAAGAACCGGTGCATAACCGGATCAATGCCTGCGGTGGTGCCTGAGAGGATGCTGGTAGAGCTGGTAGGTGCAATGGCCAGAAGATAGGCGTTGCGCATCCCTTTGGCCGCCAGGGCGGCCGTCTGCTCCCAGAGAGGGCCGCTGTAGCCGCGCTTGGCAAAGTACGCCCCTGTCTGCCAGTCGCTGCCCTCAAAGAGAGAATAACTTCCCTTCTCTGCCGCCAGATCAGCGCTGGCCCTGATGGCTGCGCGGCTGATCCTCTCAAAGAGACGATCCACAAAGCTGATATGCTCCTTGCTTTCCCATCGGATCCGGCGTTTCGCCAGCATATGGTGATAGCCGGACACGCCTAGACCGATGCTGCGGTAGGTGCGGTTGGTACGCTCCGCATATGGCAGGGGGTAGAAATTTAAGCCGATCACATTATCCAGCGCCCGGACAGCGGTACAAACCGTATCCTCCAAAACCCCTTCTTCCTCCAGAGGGATATTTCCCAGAGAGAGGCTGGCAAGGTTGCAAACCACGAAATCGCCGGGACGCACCTTCGTTACCACCACCGGATCCCCGTTTTCTGTCTCTATGGTCTGGCTTACCGTTCCCATAGGAGACATATTCTGGGCGATCTCTGTACAGAGATTGGAGCAGTAGATTATTCCTTTATGGCTGTTTGGATTGGCCTTATTCACCGTATCGCGGTTAAAGGCAAACGGAGTTCCCGTCTCCACAGCGGACTTTAAGACCAGACGCACAATGTCCTTGACTGTGACTGTCCTGCGGCTTATGCGCGTGTCCTCCACACATTCCCGATAGCGCTTTTCCCACTCCTCGCCAAAGCTGTCCTCCAGGGCGTAGCCCTTTGCCTGGCGTATCTCATGGGGGCAGAACAGATGCCAGGGAGCATCCAGATCCTCCTTTGCCAGACGCCAGAACAGATCCGGATAGCAGACTGCCGGGAAAATGTCATGGGCTTTCATGCGGTCGTCCCCGTTGTTGGTGCGCAGCTGAAGAAACTCCGGCAGATCCTTGTGCCATGCGTCCAGATAGACCGCCGCCGCACCCTGGCGCATTCCCAGCTGGTCTACTGCCACGGCCGTGTCATTTACAAGGCGGATCCAGCGGATCACACCCCCCGCAGCTCCCTCAAAGCCCCGGATCCGGCTTCCCGCCGCCCGTACCTTTCCGAAATAAAGCCCCATGCCGCCTCCGAACTTGCTGACCTGGGCGAAATTATCAATGCTGCGGTAAATTCCTTCCAAGCTGTCGGGAACGGTATCGATAAAGCAGCTGGACAGCTGATGATACGGCTTTCTGGCATTGGAAAGAGTGGGCGTCGCCATGGTGACATACATCCTGCTGAGCATATCATAAAACTTCCGCACCCAGTAAAGCCGGTCCGTTTTTTCCTCCATGGCAAGGTGAAGGGCGATCCCCAGAAACATCTCCTGAGGCGTTTCCAGCGGTTTCAGGGAACGGCTGTGGATCACATACCGTTTTAAAAGAAGATCCAGACCGGAATAAGTAAAAAGGTGATCCCGCTCCTGACACAGAAAGCCCTCTGCCTCCTGTATCTCCTCTTTTGTATAATGCTCTAAGATGTAATCTCCATAGAGCTTTTCCTCTGTCAGATAACAGAGCTTACTGTAAAAATCCGTGATGCCAAGCTCCTTAAGCCGTCCCGCCAGTTCCCTCCGGAATGAAGACGCCAGCAGACGGGCCGCAATAAACTCCCATCCGGGCGCTTCCACGCTGGTAAGCTCTATGGCGGCCTTTACCAGAGCCGCCCACAATGCCGGTTCTTCCATACCCGGTTTGGCAAAGCTTTTAAATTTATCTGCCAGAAGGTCCAGGGAATAGGCTGGCTCTGTAAAGTCTGAGACAATGCCAGACAGCGTCCTTTCCAATTTCTCCCGCAAACTTACATCTGCAGCATTTTTGGCGTTTTCGTCTCCATGTCCCGGACACTCCCCCTGACCTCCCTCGGCCATCATAATAAAAATCTGTAATATATATTCCATATTGTATCCTTTTCTTTTTACTTAAGCGGACACCTGCCGCCGCTCGCCGCTACAGTCTGCCTATGCTCTGTCCGGCCGCGGCTTACAGGTCATCCACCAGAGCCGTACTCTTGGCGTATGCAGTGCTGCGCGCCTCAAAAAAGTCGGTCTTTACCAGATTTGCGTTGGAATACTGACTCACCCAGGCCATATTCTGGGGTTCTGTGTCGTATCCCTCATAAAGAGTTCCAAAGCCCAGGCCCATCCAGCGCAGATTGCCCAGATAGTAAATATAATCCCGTATCATCTGTACGGTCAGGCCGGGAATACGGTCTCCAATCACATATTCTCCCCAGAGGATCTCCTGGCGGACGCCCTCCATTAAAAGTTCTTTCATCATCTCCACATTTTCCGGTGCAAAAAGTTCGGGACATTCCTGTTTCAGTTCCCTTAAAATATTTCTGAACAGCCACAGATGTGTGTTTTCATCCCGGTTAATATACCGGATCTCCTGGGCTGATCCGGGCATCTTCCCATTGCGGCTTAAGTTGTAAAAGAACATGAAGCCGGAGTAGAAATACACGCCCTCCAGGATATAGTTAGCCATCAGGACCCTCAGAAAGTTAGCCGGGCTTTTATCCTCCTGGAAGGAATTGTAGCAGTCTCCGATAAAGGTGTTTCTCCTTAGAAGATGCTCGTCCGTTTTCCACTGGTATAAAATGGAATCCCGCTCCGTAGGGCTGCATATGGTGTCCAGCATATAGCTGTAGCTCTGGCTGTGTATGCACTCCTGAAAGGTCTGGATATTTAAGCAGAGATTGATCTCATTTGCCGTAATATATTCTCCAATATTGGGAAGGTTTGCCGTTTGAATAGAGTCCAGGAACACCAGAAAGCTTAAGATCTTATCATAGGCCGCCCGCTCGTCATGGCTTAACTCCGGGTAATCCTTCTTATCCTGTCCCAGACTGATCTCCTCCGGTATCCAGAAATTATTCATGGCCTGGCGATACCAGTCCTTGACCCAGGTATAGCGCACATTGTTAAAATCATTTAAGTTGGTCGTATTGCCTCCAATTACCCTCCGTTTTAAAAGGCCTGTATCGCCCTGGGGGTTAAAAAGGGGTTTTTTTGTAAGCTGATCCATTATCGTCCTTTCCATATACGTGTGTCATGATGGTATAATCATATCATGGGCTGTCAATATGCGGGAGGCTTTTTGCGCGAAAACACTGGTAATCTCCCTCAAAGTAGGATATAATGGGCTGAACAGTCTCAAATCAATTTTCAGAAAAGAAGGTGAACTCATGCACAAATATATGCGTACCATTGGATTCAGCCAGTATACGGCACGTCCCGACATGGATAAGCTTCTGCGAAAGCTTTCCAAAGATGCCTCACGTTCCGATATTTTAAAGGGAACCGGAAAAGATACGTTCTGTGAACTGCGGGCCGAGACAGCGCCTGGTATGGGCGTGGCTATTGCGGGCCGTTTAACTGAGCGCGGCACATTTAAGCAGGAATACTATTTCCCCTATGTGGAAAATACCCAGATTACATCACGGGCAGACTGCTCCATCCAGCGCCATACAGAACGGGAAACCTTTGCCGGGCTTCTCGATGAATACCGGGTGGGTATCTCCCTGATCTTTTATATGGAAAATTCCATGGAGTACCGTCTGCGCACGCAGGAGCGTCTGCCCCTTCTTCCAAAAGGCGCCGCTCTTTCCGGCCTGTCTGTTCAGGGCAAGATTCTTCTGCCCGTTCAGAAAACGCTCAAACAGACCGAGGACAGAAAAAAAGCGGCCAGCAAACGCAGCAGCCTCATCGAAGCCGCAAAGCGGGGTGATGAGGACGCCATCGAGACGCTGACCGTAGAAGATATCGACCTGTTTTCTTCCGTATCCCGGCGTGTGGCGCGGGAGGATATCTATTCCATTGTAGAAACCTGTTTTATGCCATCCGGCATTGAATGTGATCAGTATGCCATCATCGGAAATATCCTTTCCGTTGACCGCAGGACCAACCGCATTACCGGTGAGGAGATCCTGCTTCTTGGCCTGGAATGTAATGATCTTAATTTTATGATTGCCGTCAACTCCATGGATCTGATCGGCGAACCGGCAGTGGGACGCCGTTTTAAGGGACAAATCTGGATGCAGGGGAATGTAGCCTTCGACTGATGTCGGCGGGCTGCTCCTCTGTTTTTTATGCCTGATCTGAGGAAATATATGTTTCCGTGAACTCCTTTGCACAAATTGGTTTGCTGTAATAATATCCCTGGCCATAATCGCAGCCTGCCTGAAGGATAATCGCCTCGTCCTCCTTGGTTTCCACGCCCTCTGCCACAGTGATAATCTCCATTTTTCTGGCCAGCTGCGCGATCTGCTCCAGAACGATCTGACGGCGTTCCTTTCTGCTTCCGTGCATCTCCATTAAAAATCCCCGATCCAGCTTCAGCTCGTCTATGTCCAGACTGCTTAGGGTATTAAAAGAAGAATAGCCGCTTCCGAAATCATCCATGGATATTTTAAAACCTTTTTCCTTCAGTTCACTCAGCTTATCATTCAGCCCCTTTGCGTCCTCCAGAGCCATTCCTTCAAGGATTTCCAACGTAATCAAATGGGCCGGGACATGATACCTCTCTATGATCTCACAGAGCTTTTCCACATAACCGTCCTGATAAAATAAAAGCTTGGACTGATTCACAGAAACGGAAATCTCCGCGCCGTACTCATCCATCCAGAAACGGATCTGGCGGCATACCTGTTCCATCATATACATATCAAGCTCCGTACAGAAGCCGTTCTGCTCAAAAAGAGGGATAAAATCACCGGGAAATATCATATTTCCGTCTGCCTTGATCCAGCGCACCAGCGCCTCCGCCCCGCCCAGCTTTCCTGTATTCAGTTCTATCTTGGGCTGAAGGAACAGCTTAAATTCGCCGTCATTTAACGCCTGGTTCATATGGCTCTCGATATAGTTGATCAGTTCCTCCCTTTCATGAAGCTCTGCGTTATAAAACCAAATATCATCCTGCTGTCCCTGTCTGGCTTTATTTAAAGCAAACATTACATGGGTCATTACGTCTTCCCGGTTCATCCTTTCCCGCAGGATGTCGTTCCCTGTGACCACACCCATGTACAGCATGATCCGGTAATGGCGCTGACGATCCTGGAAAATAGTGCTGATCTGCCCGCTTATCTTCTCCAGACGCCGCCGTACCTCTTCCCTGTCAGCAGTTCTGAACAGGATATAAAATTTATCCGCCGTTTCTCTGCAGAAGAATTCATTCTCCTTTATGGCGTCATCCAGCGCACGCTTTACTTCGCAAAGCAGCCGGTTCGCCATCTCATTTCCGAATATTTCGTTGATAAATTTAAATTTGCGGATATTTAGAGCCACTACGCTAAACTCCCTGGTGCTCTGCAGCACCGGTTCCAGCATATCGGAAAAGCGCACCATATTGTACGCCCCTGTCACGGGATCATAATAGGCAAGTTTTAATAAATCCCTGCTGCTCTTTTTCAGCATACGATATCCCTGGAAGATACAGCAGTTAGCTATAATTACAATCATAATGAACAGCATCCGCGTGATCATCATGTTGTGATACATAGGCTCATTCATTCCGCGCCCGGTAACTGCAAACAGCAGATACCAGTCATTCAGGCCCAGTGGCTGCGCATATGCCTGGCAGTCCGTACCCTGATGGTCTAATTTGAGGAAAATGTTCTCCTGCTTTCCAGCCGCCTCGCGGAAAGCCGCCTTTTCCTCTTCGGACATAAGCTCCCCGTCCCCACAGTTTCCATCACGAAGCACAATATCTGCATCCGGCCCTATTATATAGACACTGCCCTGATCGCTGAACCGCCCCTTATCCTTTAGGATATCCAGCAATACCGATACGCTGTCGCAGGCCGTCAGCGCTCCGACCACCTGGTCATCCTTCCATACCGGCACCGCATAGGCGATAAACTCCTTTTTCTCCGGGCCGTCACGATAGACCCCTGAAACTGCCGTTTCACCCTGCCAGGCCTCTTTTATCAGCTGGTACACAGCCGGGGCGGTCTGATCGGCCTTCAGATCCTGTTCTATGGGGCCGTTGATCGTCACGCGTATTCCGCTCCCATCCTTTTCAAAATAGCCCATTCGAATAAAGCTGTTCTGATTGTTCGACTCATACAGGCTCTTAGCAAATTTATCCGCATCCATGGAGTTGCTGAACTCCATAAAACTGGACAAAGTCGCCAGCGTCTGGATATCTGCATCGATCTTTCTTTCTATATTCGCTTTGTACTGAACCGTCTCAGCTGCCATCTGCTCATTAAGGGATCCTTTAAACATATTATCTAAAAGCGCTGCGGCAATACCGCCGCCCACCGTTAGGGCAATACTGATCAAAACGCAGAAAAGGGTAAGCCGTCTCAGCCGCCTTTGCATCCATTTTTCATCCATTTCTATACCCGATCCTTTCGTCTCCCCCTGATTTATTTTAAAATAATAACATTTTCATGACTGTTAATCAACATAAAATGCCATTTGTTACCGATTTATCCCATTACTTTCATTTTTTAATTCACAGACCAAATTTTTAAGGCTTATTTTAGGTTTCTGCGTTATAATATTTTATATTGTCGGCGGACAAAGGGACACAGCCCCGCCGATGAGAAGCCGAATCTTAGTATAAATAAGGAGTTGGGATCATGAGACTTTTGCTTGCGGAGGACGAAAGGCCGCTGTCTAAGGCCATTACCGCAATTCTGGAACGAAACCATTATACCGTCGATACAGCCTTTGACGGCCAGGAGGCCCTGGAATATCTGGAATCCGGAATCTACGACGGCATCATACTGGATATTATGATGCCGAAAATGAACGGTTTTGAAGTGCTTGCAGCATTAAGGCGCAAAGGTAATCTGACGCCGGTGCTGATGCTCACAGCAAAAAGTGAGATCGACGACAAGGTGACTGGCCTGGATATGGGGGCAAATGACTATCTCACCAAGCCCTTTGACGCCAGAGAACTTACAGCCCGGATCCGGGCCATGACACGGACACAGACTGACCATGGCTCCTCCAGGCTTTCTTTTGGAAATATTACCCTGGACCGGGCCACCTTTGAGCTTAGTTCTCCCACCGGCAGCATCTGTCTGGCCAACAAAGAGTTTCAAATGCTGGAACTTATGATGTGCAATCCCAGGCAGCGGATCTCCGCTGACCGTTTTATGGAACGGATATGGGGCTATGACAGCGAGGCCGACGTCAGCGTAGTATGGGTCTATATCTCCTATCTGCGTAAAAAACTGGCATCTCTTCAGGCCAACATCCAGATCCGGGCCGCCAGAAACGCCGGCTATTCACTGGAGGAACAGATATGATCCGAAAGCTGAGAAATAAACTGATCCTGGTATCCATGATCTCACTTTTTACTGTACTCTTTCTTATTATAAGCCTCAGCATGGCGGTCAGCTACCGCCATCTCACCATGGAGGCAGACCGGACTCTGGCCGTGCTTGCAGGCAACGGAGGGGTGTTCCCCCTGGAGTCCGGTCCTTTTAAGAGCGCGCCGGAGCTTCCCTTTGAATCCCGTTTTTTTTCTGTACGTCTGACAAATACAGGGGAGCTCATCACCGCAAATATGGAACGGATCGCCGCAGTCAAGCAGGACAAGGCATTGGATTATGCCAGAGAGATCATCGCTTCCGGCCGGACTTGCGGCTTTAAGGATGTATACCGGTATGCAGTTCAGAACACGTCCAACGGATCCATGGTACTTTTTCTGGACTGCCGCAGAAGCCTGGAAAGCTTTTACAGCTTTTCCCTGACCTGCGTTCTTATCTCCCTTCTGGGCATGGCAGCTGTATTGGTGCTGATCCTTCTGTTTTCCCGACGAATCGTAAAACCCATAGCGGAAAGCTACGAAAAACAGCGCCGTTTCATCACCGATGCCGGACACGAGATCAAAACGCCCTTAGCCATCATAAATGCCAATACGGATATTCTGGAAATGGATCTGGGCGAAAATGAGTGGCTGGCAGAAATCAAAAACCAGACCCGGCGTCTGACTGTGCTGACCAATGACCTCATCAGCCTTTCCCGTATGGAGGAGGCCGGAGGAAATCTTCAGATGGAGGTTTTTTCTTTTTCTGAAATGACCCAGGAGGCCGCTCAGTCCTTTCAGGCCATGGCCGCAAGCCGGCAGCAGACCTTTTCCATGGACATTGCCTCCGCTCTCTTTGTCCGGGGAGACCGCAAGGACCTTGGAAGGCTGTTGTCCATTCTCCTTGACAACGCTGTAAAATACTGTCCGCCCCAGGGATACATCCATCTTACTTTAAAACAGACGGGAAAATACCTCTGTCTAAAGCTTACCAATACAGCCCAGTCCATCCATCCGTCAGACCTGCCCCATCTCTTTGACCGTTTCTATCGCACGGACACCTCCCGTAATTCAGAAACGGGCGGATACGGGATCGGGCTTTCTATTGCAAATGCGGTGGCAGGCGCTCATAAAGGCAGGATATCTGCAGCGACAGAGGATGGGACGTCTCTCACCATCACCGTTCTGCTGCCGGCGGCGCAGCATCCGTAGATAAGCGGATACACGCTCCCGTCCGCGGATAGCAGCAGTGATTCCGCACAAAAAGATATGGTTTCCCCATCGAAAGGATGGTGAATATTTCATTGACAGAAGAAGAATTTTACGGAAATGACTTTCCCCGTCTGCAGCTGGCCCAGACCCAGCTGACGGGGCTTTTTTCAGAATATACACATTTGTACCGGGACGAGGGCAGCCCCTATACGGTTCAAAGCATCACCTCACGGATCAAAGCGCCGGAAAGCATGGCCCGAAAATTAAAGCGGCGGGGACTGGAAGCCGACGGCTCCCTGGCTCTTACAAGAGTTCATGATGCCCTGGGTTTTCGGGCAGTCTGTTCCTTTACAAGCGGCGTGTATCATATGGCCCAGTGGATCAGGCAGCGTCCGGAACTGGAGGTGCTTTTAGAAAAGGACTATATTTCCCGTCCCAAGGAGAATGGTTACCGCAGCCTTCACATGATCCTGAGAATCCGGGAAGGCGAGGCCGCAGGACTCACAGCAGAGCTCCAGCTGCGTACCATCGCCCAGGATTTCTGGGCCAGTCTGGAGCATCAGATTAAATATAAACAGGAAGTACCCAAAGAAGAATTGATCCGAAAAGAACTGAAACGATGCGCTGATGAAATCGCATCCATTGACCTGACCATGCAGACCATTCAGGAACTTTTAATTTCCTCATCACTTTTAAAGTAGATTTAAGGTAAGGTGTTTATACTGGGACACAGCTTCAAAAGCAGCTATTCGGCCATATGGATGAATAGTTACCTTCAAAATATATCAGAAAGAGAGAATGAAATATGAGAAAACGAGCCTTACTGTATGCCAACCTGCTGGCCCTGTCTGCAGCCGGAGGTCTGATGCTGTCCGCCTGCGGCAGTCATACCGCCCAGTCCCAGGAAACAACCGCCGTCAACGCTGCCGAAGCCGCCAGCCAAAGTGACACCTCTGAAAATGTCCGCTATGAAAACACAGAAAATGGCGGCCACGCTCTTCATGCAGATGGAGAATCGGCTTCCTATAACAACATTTCCGTAGTAAAAAGCGGTGATTCTGAAGGGGATGAGCCGGACTTCTACGGTGAAAATGCCGCCGTTCTGGCCGAAAACGGAGCCAAGCTTACCATAAGCAACGCAGATATTACCACAGACGGAAAACACGCCAACGGTGTATTCAGTTATGGAGAGGGCACAAGCGTGGATATCTCGGATTCCACCATCCACACAAAGGGCGACGGCTCCGGGGGACTTATGACCACCGGCGGCGCTTCCATGAACGCTGAAAACCTGAACGTAACCACAGAAGGCAACTCCTCCGCTCCCATCCGTTCCGACCGCGGCGGCGGAACCGTCACTGTAACCGGCGGACATTATGAAAGTAACGGAGTTGGTTCCCCAGCCATCTACTCCACTGCCGATATCACCGCAAAAGATGCCGAGCTGGTGTCCAATGCCTCCCAGGGCGTTGTAGTAGAAGGCAAAAACAGCGTTACCCTGGAAAATACCAATGTCACTGCCAATCATACCAAATTAAACGGCAGCAACTCCGATGTATATCAGGCTGTCATGCTGTATCAGTCTATGTCCGGCGACGCAGACGAGGGCACCGCAAGTTTCCACATGACCGGAGGTTCTCTTACCTCAAAAAACGGCGGGATGTTCTTCGTCAACAATACCACCGCTGAGATCTCCCTTGAAAATGTGGCTCTCACCTGCGCTACAGACGATCTGCTTCGTATTGCCAAGGCCGGCTGGGGCCAGGAAGGCTCCAACGGCGGAAATGTGACCTTTACTGCAGCCAATCAGAAGCTTGAGGGTCAGACTACCGTAGACGATATTTCCACTTTAAATATGTATCTGAAGGACGGCTCTTCCTACACCGGCGCTGTCAATACAGACGGTGTAGCCGGCAGCGTTTATGTAGAGCTTTCCGGGGATTCTACCTGGACCTTAACCGGAGATTCATATATTACCTCACTGACCTGCGGCACAGATAATGTAAAATTAAACGGACATACGCTTTATGTAAATGGAACTCCCTATACAGAAGGAACTGCCTCTGAGGGAACCGCTGTAGCGGCCTACGCTGGCAGCGGAAACACTGAGGCCGGAACCGGCGAAAACGCAGACCGCCCTGACGGGGCTTTGACAGACAAAACAGCCCCAGGAGAAAAAGCCCCAGGCGCAGCAGGCCAAAAGCCAAATGGCGGGGCACCTGAAAAAGGCAAAGACGGCGACGGACAGACTCCTCCTCAGAAACCTGCGGATGGCCAGCAGCCACCGGAAAAACCGGCAGACGGCCAGCAGACGGAAAAACCGGCAGATGGTCAGCAGCAGCCGGAAAAACCAGAAAGCAGCCAGTAACCCTCCCGGAAACCGGCCGACCGATTTGTTCTGATTATTCGTTTCCTAAAAAGGGCCTGTGGATTCTGCCTTTGCAGACACAGGGCCCTTTCTCTCAAACACATACTCCCTGTCTGATGACAGATCCTCCCTGAATCCATATCCCAGCCGGTCAAACCGGCGGATCCCGGCAGGATCCTCCAATCGTTTTTCCGCCATAAAGCGCACTATTTCCCCTCTGGCCATCTTGGCATAGGTGCCTTTGGTTACCATTTTGCCGCCGGATCTCTCACAAAAGGTAATGGTAATATATCTGTCCTGCTTTGTAAGATATTTCTCAATACATTTTGAATATTCCCTGGACGCCAGATTGATGATGATTCCGCTTTCATCTCTCACCTGCCCGTATAAGCATTTTCCCCAAAAAGCATACAGATCCTTATGTCCGCCCACCGCAGCCTTTGCCTGCATCTCCAGGCGGTACGGCGACACGCCATCCATGGGTTTTAACACTCCGTAAAAAGCAGAAAGAATACGCAGATGCTCCTGGATATAGTCAATCTGATCCTTTTCAAATACCGCCGGGGCCATATACTGATAGGCAATCCCCTCATAGGAAAGAACAGCCGGCGTCAGTCTTTTGTTCAGATCCATGGTTTCCAGACGCACAAAATTCTGCTCTGCGATCTTATCATTGCAGCCCCAGAGTTTCTTTAATTCCTCATGGGATTTGGATCTTAGCCAGGACAGAAGCTCCTCTGTCCGGCCAAGAAACGCCGGCAGCCCCAAAGGCGCCAGGCTTTCCAAATCCTCCTTCATCTTTTTAGCGGGCGATAAAATGATCTTCATCCTATCCCTCCTGTGTCTATTCTGTCAACAGCTATTTCCCCATAAAGAAGGCTGCGGGGCCAGTAACAAGTACCGGGAAGAAAATCAGCAGCAGCAATATCACACACTCTACGGCAAAGAACGGAATCACTGCCTTTATGATTCGCTCCATATTTATCTTTCCAGCGCTGCAGGCTACATTAAGAACCGTTCCTACCGGCGGCGTCAAAAGTCCGATTACATTGTTAAGAATAAATACCAGGCCGAAGTATACCGGATCGATTCCGGCCGCCTTAATGGCCGGCAACAGAACCGGTGTCAGAATCATAATTGTCGGTGTTACATCCATGGCCGTTCCAACCAGAATTACAATGATGTTAATAACGATCATCAGCAGGACCGGATGGTTGATAAACGGAGCAAGAATACCGGTAACAATCGCCGGAATATTTCCCACTGTCATCAGCCAGGAAGAAACCATGGCCCCAGCCGCTAAGAACATGATAACTGAAGAAGATTTTGCAGCAGATACCAGGCAGTCCATGAGCATGGTAATTTTTAATTCACGATACACAAACAGTCCAATTACCAGGGCATAAACTGCGGTAATCACGCCTGCCTCGGTTGGAGTAAACATACCGCTTCTCAGACCTATGAGAACGAATACAGGCAGCAGCAAAGCCCAGAATCCGTCAAACAGGGCCCTTGCAATCTCCCGTTTGCTCTGACGGGGCTGAGTAGGAAGATTATCCTTCTTTGCAATCACAAACCATACCGCGCAAAGTGCTATGGTCAGATAGACTGCAGGAGCAATACCTGCCATAAACAAACTTGTTACAGATACGCCGGCCTGTACGCCGAACACGATCATGGGAACCGAGGGAGGCATAATGGGGGAAAGGATATTCCCCGCGGCAATCAGGCCCGCACTCTTATCACGGCTGTAGCCCGCACGCACCATCATGGGAATTAAGATTGCTCCCAAAGCTGCGGTGGAAGCCACAGCGGAGCCAACCATGCTTGCAAATAAAAGGATCGCGAGAATAGATACATAGCCAAGACCGCCGCGGACATGGCCTACACAGGCATTGGCAGCGTTTACAATTCGCTTTGTAATACCGCCCCGATTCATAAACTCGCCTGCCAGAACAAAAAACGGAACTGCCATCATTGCAAAGGAATCCGCTCCCGCAAACAGATTATAGGATAAAATCTGCGTATTGAATCCATTCATATAGAACATCATGCAAACGCCGCTGAACAGAAGCGAAAAGCATATGGGCATTCCAATTACCATGGAGCCGCACAGTGATACCAGAAATACAATCATTGTCATATCAGTTTCCTCCCTTTTCGTTAAGGCGTTTCATGTATTCTTCATCAGACAGATCCTCGGCGTTTTCCATGGCCTCTGCCGCAATATCGTCATCCTCGGAGTTCTGCATTACCACGATCTCGGAAATCCTGTCAGGATTCTTCAACGCATGGATAATGTTTCCCACTGCCAGAATCGCAATGGAAACACCCGTCAGCACACCGGAAAAGTACAAAACAGAGTATGGAATCCGCAGCGCTGCCGTTGTGGCGCGTGTATTCTGCATTACCATCCCCCATGCGCCGCAGGCCAGCATACACATCATAACCGCAATCAGGGTCTGTGAAATAATATAAAGCAGCATCTGCATACCGGGCTTTACTCTTGACATCAGCAGATCTACACCCAGATGGGCATTGGCCCGCATAGCGCTGATAGCTCCTATGTAGGTTACATACACAAACAGGTATCTTGCCAGTTCCTCCGACCAGGTAAGGCCCGATGAGAAGAAGGTTCTAAGCACAACATTCAGAAATACGAACAATACCATCAGGCCGGTAAGAATTCCTGTAAAATAATCAATTGCCACAAATAACTTATCGATTGCCTTATTCATACGTCTGCCCCCTATTCAATCTCATCAATCATCTTTCTTACATCTGCCGCCCAATCATACTGACTGTCAAGATAGTCATAGACCGGCTGGATCATCTCAATCATGCGCTCCCGGTCCTCCTCTGTCAGTTCCGTCACTGTCAGGCCATTATCTATCATAAACTGCTTATCGCTCTCCAGCTGCTCAATATAAAGATCCCAGGCATAATCTGAAGCCTCTGATGCCGCCTGACGAAAGGCTTCCTTATCCTCATCAGGAACCTCGTCCCAGAACTTATCCCCCGCAAAAAGCTCAAGAGAAGCGACAATATGATTGGTATTATAAACATAGTCCTGAACCTCATACCATCCTTCCGTTCTGACGGTAGAAAGCGGATTGTCCTGTCCATCGGCAACCCCCTGCTCCAGGGCGGTAAATACCTCACCCATATCCATGATAACGACATTTGCCCCCAGACTCTCAGCCAGCTTCACATGAATGGGATTGTTGGGCATTCTCAGCTTCTGTCCCTTAAAATCCTCAAGGCTTTCCAGTTTTTTATTAGAGGAAAAAGCCCTGGCTCCATTGGGACACCAGGCAAGGAGCTCCAGAGGCTCTCTGGATTCAATATCCTCTGAAATATATTCCCCCAGCTCCCCCTGGTAAGCTTTGCGCGCGTGATTTACATCTCTGAATACAAAAGGAAAGTCAGAAATAGACATCTTGGGGTTTTCCGACCACATAGGCGTACCTACAACGCACATTTCGATAATCCCGCTTCTGGTATAGTCATACGTTACCTTCTCACCGCCCAGCACTCCGGAATCATAGATCTCAATGTTGTAGCGTCCGTCCGTAAGTTCCTCCAGTCTTGGTTTAAATACTTCCCGCATCGCGCGAGTAGTGGGCGTCTGGCTGGAAACACAGATCGACACCTTCACCAGCTTGCCCTTGCCCATTTCACCATCCTGAGCGGAACATCCGGTAACTGCCATAGCTGCTGAAACGGCAGCTACAAGCCCCATTCCCAGCTTCACAACCCCTGCAAGTCGTCTCATACCTTAATTACCTCCTGTTTCGTTATCGTGTAAACAATTATTCAATCAGGCCCCATGAATCAGCAAAATTATAAAATTTATAAGACAAATATTAAAATTTTATAATTTTGCTCTTTATGCTTGTATGGTAACATACAGCTATGTTTTTTTCAATCTGCAATGTAGACAATGTTTTTTGTGCATTTTGTATATTTTATTTTTATTATTTTACACATATTTACGCTTATTTAATTCAAATAACACCATACCTGGTATGTAAGAACAATATTTTAAACTATTTATGCAGAGATATTTGCATATAACAAAGGCAGGTTGACATTGTTGTCCAAAAACCATCGTGAGAGTTCCCCATACCATGTGCCACACAGCCCAACCGGTATGCTGCTGTGCTGAAACCGGGAGGATTTTCCCCCAGAGCGGCGGCTATATGTTACGGCAGATTATAAAATGATGGGAAAAACATTTCATCCATATGTTTTGGAAAACTGAACCTTTTACGCTTTTATTGCGGTATTGTAAACTATTCCGTTTTTATGATCCATACTTGTATACTAATATCGGATTATACTGTTTTTTATGTTCAAACTTATATACCAGCATCTCTTTTACGATTGCAAACCATCAGAAAAACAGGTGGGATTGATACTTGATTTTTCTCCGGAAATCATGTATGATATAGAACAGGCTGTAAAGCATATACCGCAGCCTGTCTTATACCTGCAGGTCTGAGCCTTAGGTATTTTTATCGTTGTTTCTGTAGCTCAGCAGGATAGAGCGTCCGCCTCCTAAGCGGTAGATGGTTCGAGTCCAAATGAGGCAAACAACTGAATAATTTTAAATGTCCATGTAGCTCAGCTGGATAGAGCACACGCCTCCTAAGGTTATGCTCTACCGGCCGCCTTACGATGAAAAGTGATTGTTACCATTTTTAATTGAATAGATGTCTCTGTAGCTCAGCAGGATAGAGCGTTCGCCTCCTAAGCGAAAGGCCGTGGGTTCGAATCCCGCCAGGGACGCCAGCAAACACGCCGAAAACCTTTGATTTATCAGGGTTTTCGGCTTTTCTTATTTCTGCGGCTTTTGTGGATTTTTTGCAAAAAACCTTGGTTTGCTAACATTTGCTAACGAGATTTGGCCTTTTGCTAAGAAAGGCGGTAAGTCAGAGGTTCGATTTTTACCAAAGGAACTTGCAAACATTTGTTAGCAGAAATTAGAGGAAGTTGCAAACAAAATCGCGAATTTGCTAACATCGCTCAAAAATGCTTTCAGAACCTTGCTAACAAAAAAAGTGTTTGGTCACTGTGCAAAGTGGTTCAAACGAAGAAAACCTCTCACAAAGTGAGAGGCGTTCTTCTGAGGGAGGGACTTTATAAAGCTTTTGCCAGCTGCTTGAGCAGTGCGGCAGTTTCGGGATTTTTAAGCAGTTCCAGTATCTTCGCTGCATCACTTTCAGTGACGGCAGTATCCGCAGTTTTAGGCTCTGTATCTTCAACAGGATCAGGAGTCTTGGATGAGTAAAATGCTTCCTCCAATCGCTGAGCGTTTATGCAGCGATCCTCGTCGATGATGTGAGAATAGACATCTGCAACCATTTTTACCTGAGCATGACCAGAGTCGCCCTGGACGGATTTCATATCGCCGCCATTGAGTTTCAGCTTGTAGGTGATGCTGGAGTGGCGGAGAGAATGGAATACAACATGAGGCAGTCCGTTTTCTTTGATAAGTTTATTGAAAGCACGGTTAATCACCTGGCTTTCCATCGGACGGCCATTGCTGGAGCAAAAGACCAGGTTATTGTCGATGTATTCGTCTCCAAACAGATCCATCAGCTCGTCGATTTCTTTTTTTCTCTCTACCAGCATATAGGCAACTGTTTTCGGCAGGTACACGCGGCGAATACTGGTTTTGGTTTTAGGCTCTTTCAGGACCAGAGCAGTATGGGTACTGGCTATGCAAGGTGGAAACTTCTTAATAACACCTTTGTCGCTCAAATCGTCCAATGCACCTCGTGTAACCCGTTGCAGCTCTTTGTTGACGAATATATAAGCTGAACCATTTTCTATGCTCTGTGGTGCAATATCAATGCAGTCCCAGGTAAGGCCCAGCATTTCGCCAATGCGTAAAGAGCAGGAAAACGCCAGATTTAAGGCAAGGGAGAGGATAGGATCATCACAGACTTCCATCGCCTTGCTCAGCGTTTCGGCAGTCCATATATCCCGTTCTTTATGTTCTTCTTTGGGAAGTGTCGCATTCAGAACAGGGTTACGGCTGATTAGTTCCCAACGCACCGCCTGATTAAAGGCACTGCGAAGTAGCTTGTGAATTTCTCTTACTGTATGCGGGGTCAGATATTCGCTTGTGGGTTTGCGGTTGTTGACGCTTACCGTTTTCACAGAGAGCAGATCGCGGTAATACTTATCCATCATCCTTGGAGTGATGTCGGATAGTAACATATCTCCGATAATAGGAGTTATGTAGTTTCTCGCCAGACCACGGCGGCTTTCATATGTTGACATTGCCCATGTATTTACACCATAGATGGACATATATTCATCGAGCAGATCGTTCAGGGTCTTTGCCGTAGGAATAAAGAAGGTTCCAGAGTCCTGCTCATACTCAATTTGCTTTTTTCGTTTTTTTGCTTCTGCATTTGTGCTGAAGGTTTCCCAACGCTGTCTGCGTTTTCCGTTTTCATCTGTGTAATCATACACCACAGAATATTTGCTTTTACGCTTCACGATAGATGCCATTTTCATTGCTCCTTTCTGAGATTTTCACATAATGAGTTTGCTTTTGATACCAGGCTTCAAAACTGCTGGTAATGATACGAATTCTTCGATCAATCAAGGTCGTCTCAAAATAGCCCCTTTTAACAAGGTCATAAGCTGTGCCAGATTTCAGCCCCAAAAGATCCGCCATTTCTGGAACTGACATCGTAGTATGCCTCCATTTCTCTCCGGGCGGTGTACCATCCACTTTTTTATAGTGGAACTGGCCGGCATACCAATCTTCAAAGCTATCCAGCATAACTCTCATTCGTCCGGCCACTTGAATTGTTTTGAAATAGTTCTTTTTAACCAACCAATAGGATTCTACTTTACCAAGCCCAAGCATTTTGCCCATCTCTGGTACAGACATACTGGTCTTTACTCTTTGTTTTTGCATGGCTTTTGCCTCCTCTATAAAGTTTTTCTTGCTATGGCCTCATTGTAAGAGAAAGCAGAAAAAAAGTTAAGGATGTCGATTTGGAGATCGGCATCCTTGACAAATCATTCATCTGCGTGATCCAGCCAGTCATCAAAGCTCTTTTTGGAAATGCGGATATGACCGCCGACTCTGACGCTGTGGAATACACCTTGTTTTACCAGATTATATGCTGTAGGACGACTGATACCCAGAATGTCCTGAATCTCATCGACCGTATAGGTTCTTTTGTCATAGCTGACAGGATTTTGTTCATTAAATCGGTTCAATTCCGCAATTCTTGCTTCAAACATAAAAACGCCTCCTTTATCCGGTAAGTGGCCTTACGGAGCCTCCATTTCCTCTGGAATATGAATATCCAAACTAACTTGCAGAGCATCATCAATCGCTCTCATTTCTTCGCGAGATACGCGCCCAATGTACGATAAAACACGCCTTTTATCAATCGTTTTAATTTGCTCCAGCAGAACAACAGATTTCAGTCCAAGCTCTGGAACGCTCTCCAGTGCATAGTGTGTGGGCAGCTCCTTTTTCTTAATCCATTTACTGGTGAGCGGAGCTACGATCAAAGTGGGGCAGAAAAAATTCCCCACATTGTTTTGAAGAACCAGGACAGGACGGGTGCCGCCTTGCTCTGATCCAAAATAAGGATTCAAATTGGCATAATATAAATCCCCACGCTTATAAATCCAATCTTCTTTCATGTTCATCCTCCTATGTTTTGAGATTTGATTATGTAAGAAGGAGGCTCTGCAAATTACAGAGTCTCCTTCAATTTAGCGCCTGTTTTATCCCTTACTTGTCCACGACACCCCAGGGATTTGGGTAATCATTAAGCCGCAGGTGGCTGGCCTGCTTCTCAGGAATTTCACCTCCACTTCGTTTGGTCTTACCCATGGCCTGCGACGGTTGTTATCACGCTCGGACTATGGCTGTAAGAGAGCTTTCCTCCTTGTTATGCCATGACCGGATGCCATCCGATGTATTCCAGCCTGATATATTTCTGATAAACCGCAAACTCATCTATACAGCAAAAATGGGTTGGCCTGTTATGTGAGTGGCAGCTCTCAGAAAATATACCGCTGATGTAGCGGCTATTACGCCCAAAGAGGATCAAACTTAATGATTCGTATATGAGGTTGTCAAGGTGCAAGTGAAAGGATTTCCCTCTCACTTGCTACTGCCACTTTTTTTAGAAATCTATAACCAACTTTTTTATTTTTTCTTCAATTTTTTTCAGACGCTTATGAGCTGCGGGCTGACTAATGCCATATCTTTTGGCTAATTGCAGTGTACTTGGCTTTTCCATGCTGTAATAATCCAAGATAAAAGAGCGTTCTTTCTGACTCAGCTGCTGCAAGGCACGGTGCAGATCGGCCATAAGAAGATTACAAATTGCTTGTTCCGCAGTATCAACAGATTCATCCACAAACAAATCTGTATCCTGATAACCTTCCTCTGTGCCGTCACGATCTCCCACATGGGAAGCTGGGAATATAGAGCGGCTTTTCTCATGTTCTTGGAGATAGCGGCTGTGGCGGTCCTCCTGCTGGTATTTTTCAAAATCTTTGCGAGAACATTCCATAATAATGCGGTCATCTTCATCACGGAACATTTTGACTGTTTCAACAAAAAAGCGCCCAGTAAAACAACCATTGCGGCGTGCCTTACTGAACGCTGAAAAACTGATTTCCTCCCATTCCTGTGGGCTGTTATTTTTCCAAATAAATACTCTCGTCATATCCTTTCCTCCGTTCAAATTTTTGGTAGTCAGCGAATTTGAACGGTGTCATGGATATTTTGCTATGTACGCCTCCCAGCGCATACCGGCCTCCTAATACCGGGCAAAGAAAAAGGCCGGAAGTGTTTTCACTTCCAGCCATGTTCCTGCCGCCATATTGCAGCAGGAATGAAAAAAGCCCGGTCAATGCCGGGCCTTATGTAGAAAAGTATCCAATTTAGCACATTCCTGCCACTATACCAAGTATAGCAGGTCGGAAGTCGGAAGGGAGTAGGGATTAGGTCGGGGATTTGTCGGGATTTAGTCGGAATTTAGTCGGGGCAGCTCCTCCAGGACTTCTGGAATAGAATATCCAAACAAGCAAACAGAAAATAAATAGATGGCTTCTCGTTTTCGGTCATAAAAGACACTGCGCTCTATATTTAGTTCTTCCAGCAATTCTTTCTCTGTACTGTTGAACCGATAGATGAATTGCTTAGTCAAAATTTCATAGTAAAGTTCTCCTCGATCTGGATACCGTTTCAGACGAAGGAGTGCGCGGTCAATAATATTGACCAGCATTTGATTTTGAACAAGGCAGCACACTTTTTCTTCAAAGGCTTGCAGTTCAATATCTGGTGCAAAATTTTCAAGATAGCAGAGGCCAGACTCTATATCTTGTTCTCCCATAATCCAAGCAGTTTCTTGTAATTCTTCTGCCCGTTCACTCAGAACCCAGACTACATCACGGTAAATCTTTAGAATCAGCTTACTTCTATGAAACGCAGCGTCGCTGTTAAGCCCCAAAGCTGTTAGCCTGCTGTTACATTTTTGGATTGTTGTACTTTCTTTTCTCATGGAATATCCCTCCTTGTTCGCAATATCGCGAACATATTAGGCGCAAAATAGCATAGAGGAGGAGAGTGAGAGAGGGCAGTGCCTCCCTCTATTCCTCCCTTTGGTTATATCAGGTTCCTGGATTTTAGACGAATCTGCATTGCTTGCTTGGAAACCTCAAAAATATTTGCCATTTCTGCAATGAGCTGTTCATCTGTCCGTCCTATTCTAAGCCGGTAAAAACATTTTTTAATCTGCGGTAAAGGCATTAGCAGAGCAGAGGCCAGAGTGTCTGCCTGACGCTCAATTATGCCATGACTTTCGTCGGAAGAAACATTTCCGTTATAAGCAGCAACATCTCCAGTACCGGAGTACAACTTCTTATGTAGTACCCAATGAGCCAGCTCATGGGCACAGGTAAAACGGAGCCGCCCTAATTTTGACGGATCACAAAGCCGTTCATCAATTAAGATTGTACCGGCTCTTACTGCAATCATTCGATACTGTCTCTGTATCTGGTCATATAAAACAACGGCACCGTCATCGAAAATTGTTTCCCCTAATATCTTGGGGTTTTTTCTTAGTGTATGAAACTCCAGGATTAGATCAAACTTTGTCTCAATAATGGTTTCGATTGGCACAGGACACGGTTGACCGGATAGCAGAGAGGGATCATATTCCATCAGGATTTTTCGCCCTACCGCTTCGATTGCTTCTGTACGGATTTGTGGAATTGACAAAGCTCTCCCCCCTATCGTTTACGCTCCTTTAGCATTTTCATAAATGTCTGCCATTCTTCATCGGTAGCGTCTACTTCTTTTGCCACACGCAAGGCTGCCCGAACAATATCTTTTTCCATGATATAGTCTGGCAAATCAGCAGATACTGTATTGCGTGATTTTGCGGCCAGATCCAAAAGCAACTCATGTTCTGATTTATCCAAATTCAGAAAGGCGGAGATGCGTTCCACAAAATCTCCATTGGGTGCAGGACGGCGGCTTTGTTCAATATCACACAGATAACCGTAAGCAATATTCAAATGCTTGGCTGTATCGCGTAAATTGAATTTGTGCGCCTTGCGTTTCTCGGCTATAAATGATCCAAAAGTTATATTGCCCACAGCATTCACCTCTCATTTGTTCGACGAACTGCGAACATCTTGCTTATATTGTATATCGAACATCTGTTCACTTCAAGGATAAAAATTTCATTTGAAAAGAGGTGTTAAAAATCAATAACACCTCTTTTGCACTATATAAATTCCTGAGCGATTTGCTGCATTTCCGTAATGCACTCTTTGGGAGAGAGAATTTTTATTTTCCCTTTGAATTTGAATATCCAGCCATAAAAAGTTCCACTGGGGTTCACTTCAATTTTGGCTGTGAAGTGTGTATCATCATACCTATCAACAGCAGCATCTTCTCCATAATGATCTATGATTACTCTCATCAATTCGTTTTCACATAGAAGGGTTACTTCCTTCGATGACTCCGATGTAAACATATCAACCATTTTATTTGTATAGGAGGCTACATCAAATCCCTCTATCGGCATAAAGCAAGTTTCAAGATTTTCTATGCTTGTTAGACGATCTACACGGAAGTGAGCAATTTTCTGATACTTCAGAGAAAATCCAATCAAATAGTAATGGTCATTTTTCCATTCAAGCGCATAAGGATTTACGACATAATAATATCCATCATGCTTTAAGATTTTCTTTTTTTCCTGAGTGTATTCATAGTATTGGAACCGAATTTGCTGATGGTTTCCAATCGCTGTTTGGATATTATCAATGATATAGTAAACCTTTTCATTATGCGGTTTGACACGGCTGGATAAAGCAGCAAATTTTTGAAGTTGCTCTGCCTGATGTGTGCTGGTCAGACGGCATAATTTCTGTACTAGTTCCTCAGATTTCTTGGCAGAAATGATCTTCGAGGATGCTACTGCGTCTGTCAGCATTTTCAGTTCTGGATACTCAAACAGGCGGCTTCCCATAAAATATTGGTTTTGGGTACTCTTGACCACCACAATATCAATTCCTGCATCGATCAGTGCATTGGTATCCGCGTAAACAGTCTGCCGCACTGCCTGAATTCCTTTTCCATTCAGATGGGCAATGATGTCAGATACTGTGGCGGGATGGTTTTCATCGGTCTGCTCATAGAGAAACCGGAGTAATTCCAGTATCCGCATATTTGTTGAATTCTGCATACTTCACCTCCTCGATTTTTAAAATGGCCTATTTTGTATGATGTCCAGCCCCAAAGACCAGGAACAGGGCAACCGCACAGAGAAGCAGAACCATCCAATTCCGGTCTACGATCAGCTTGATCACCGCCACAAGCAGCATTCCGCCCACCAGGAGCACAACGCCGTTCATTCAACGCCCTCCCGCGGCATATTCGCCCATGTGGATGTCCAGCACCCCTCTGGGCGGCTGGATCAGGGCGTCCTCATACTGGCACTTCCACTGGATCTCCCGACACATCCGGCCATCCGCCACGCCGTCTATGGTTTCACCATCCTGAATGGGGTTATCATGTTCCAATATGTACGATGCCACATTGTAGGCGTGGTTTACCACCCAGTTGGGGTCCATGTCGTGGAAGTGGTACTGGAGGTCGGGCAGGAACAGGGTGCTCATGCCCACCGTGTCGATGAGCATATCCTCGGTGCCCTCAATGTTAAAGAAGCGGACATTGACGCCAAAGCGGATGAACCGATCCGAGCCTTCAATCTGGTGAGAACGCACATCCTCCGCCAGAAACAGTTTGCCGCAGTTCTGGAAATAGAATGCCTCACAGGTGGGGTACAGCTCCGCCAGAGCCTCCAAAAAGTCGGCATCCAGGTTGGCACGCTCCAGCGCCGGAAGCGCCGCGGCCAGCATATCGGTGGCTACCACCTGATATTTGCACTCCCGGAAGATCCGCTCCCGGTCCTCCTGGCAGTCCCACATCTGGCTCATCAGGAAGGCATCAAAGCCTTTGCCCTTGAACTTGTCGCATTTCATCACCATCAGCTGCACCGGGCATTTTCCGTCCTTGAACTCTGCAATATGCTCCTGTGCGGCAAAGCCGGCCATTTTCTTATCATAACAGAAGCATTCTGTTGATCCGATGTGCTTCTCCATTACGGCAGTCATTTTTTCTTTATCCGGCATTTCTACCGGCTCTTTGAACAGCATCTGAATGAGATAGGGACCTCCGGGTTGTGGGCCTTTTTTGTCATCCAGGTTTTGTTGGAAAAGTTGATTGCTCATTTGGCTTCCTCCTTCTTCTCCGGGAACAGTTTCCACCGAAACTCCAGCTCTTTCTGGACAAACTCTTTCGGCAGGCCGCGGGGGTTGGCGATGAGATACCATACCCGAAAGGTGCGCTTCTTCGGATCTGTTTCCTGCTGGTAGAGCTGATAGCCCGCCTCATCCTCCTGCGTCCACTGTCCTGTCTGCCGCTTGGCCTGCACAAAGGGTTCCACCACCTGGTCCAGTTCCTCTTTGGTGCGGCTTGAGGCCCAGGCGTGATCCACATCATTGGCGTGGGAGAGGTGGAACAACATCGAACCCATCCAGTTCTTTGCCTTGCACTCCGGCGTTCCGCGCAATTCTGCCTGACGGCGGTACTCCTCCATCTGCTCCGCCGTTCCGTACTGTTCCACCATCTGCTCATCCACATGGATGCACCAGCTGTAATCCTCTGGCTGGATAAAGGGGGCGCAGACCGGATGTAATGCCTCTGCTGGGTCCGTCTCAAAGCGGTCGATAAAGTCAAGGTAGTGGGCTTTGATCAGGGGCAGAAAGGTGTCCAGCAGCCCGGTGTTCAGCCGCAGGTCCTCTGTCAGCATCCGAAAGAATGAAACGCCTGTTGTCGGTTCTATTTTGAAAGAGTAGAGCCGGTCATCTCCCTGCTTTATGATACAGGTGAAGCCCACCTCCACATTTCCATGGCCGATTTCGTAGTCTATGTAGTTGTAGCGCCTCCGGTCAAACCAGATCTGATAGGTCAGCCCGTTTTTCATTTTCTTTTTGAAGTCGCCTTTTTTCAGCCGCTTCCAGCCCTTTTCCTCCAGGCCCAAGCCGTTCCACAAGTAGTCCAGGGCCTCCTGAAATATATCTGCCGGGCGTTTTTGTTCCACGGTCTCCACCTCCTGACGAATCCTCCTTAATAATCAAGCAGGATGGGCACCTGCTGTTCCTCGGCAAACCGCATGGCCCGCCAGAACATGGAGAAGGCGAACTTGGCAAGGGATTGGGTGTCATACTGGGTGTGTTCCGGGATGTCTGCCTTGCTATACTGTCCATCTGAGTCTACGGTTCCGTCTACCGGGTATCCCTCCGTGTCTGCCCAGCCAAGGATGGTATCCTCATCGGCCTGCCATGCCAGCTGGTTCAGCTTTTCCAGCTCCTTCCGCAGTCCGCCCAAGGTGGCGATAGCGACGGTGTCATCGGTGGGCAGAGGGCCTTGGAACAGAAAGCTGTCGGTGAGGGGAAGCCACCAAGTCACGCCCCGAAACAGGGACCACACCCGCTCCTCGTCCGATGCAAGGCGGGCAATCAGGGGATGCTCCCCGAAGATCCAGTCCTTCTCCACGGTGGGAGGCACCGGTTCCTCGTATGTACGACAGGCGGCCACCAGCAGCATAGCGCCGAAGGCATCCCAATCCGGCTTGTCCGTGTAATAGGGCTTCTCATTATCCTCCGGCCAGGGGGCGTAGGGGGGCTGGTCCGGCTGAGAAATGGCGGCCAGAATCTGATCCCGCCAGTTCTCCACCGCCGCCTGAACATTGGTCGGGGACAATTCCTCGTCGTCGGCGGGTTCCCCATCCGGGGTGATGCGGTTGAAGGAATATCCGTTTTCCTCCGCCCACTGCTGAACAACGGTTTTCCAGTTGTGAGAATAGTACCGGGTCAGCGTCCCGGCGTAGATGTCAAGTCCCATAGTGTTTGCCTCCTTTTCAATCAAAATCCATCCAGACCAGGTGCTTTCCGCAGTGGAGGCACTGGAACAGATAGCATTGCAGGTGCCCGCCATTGACGGATTCCCGGATCATATCTTTCTGCTCCTCGTTCCACATGGGATCGCCCAGCACCTCCTCCAGCACATCCAGTGCCCGCAGTTCTCTGGCACCCACATAGCCCAAAAAGGCACAGTAGTCGCCGCAGTGAGCGCGCCAATATTCCTGCTGCCAGCCGGAGTAGCCGGGGGTGCGGTGGATCAGTTCGTCCAGCTTCTCCGGATCGTCTACACCATCGTCCACAGAGAAATCGTCTTGAAAGCTGCCGTCATATTTTCGGGCCGCCTCGCCGCTGGCGATACACTCCGGACACAGATACGCAATTTCATCTACCGAATAGAATGGACCAGTATAGTAGATGTGGGTCGTCTTGCCGCAGCAGCCGCAGATAACACCTTCTTTGGATTCCTCAAAGGCCCCGGTATCCAGCGGGTCCGGGTGATACCGGAAGGCGGGCAGGCCCAGCTGGGCCTGCCGTTCCTTCTCTTTCTGCTTTTCCTCCGGCGTTTTGGGCTTGGGGAGGGCGTAATGATTGCCCCAGTTTTCCGCATAGTCCTTCAAGACGCCCAGCCGCTTGAGGGTCTTTTTATCGGAACGATTTCCGATTTGGCAGAGCAGTTCGTAGGCATCCTCCTTGAAGTCCAGCAGATCATACACATCTACCAGCACTTCCTTGGCCTGCTGATCCTCACTCTGCTCAAGTTCTTCCTTGAAGGTATATAGAGCGCGGACACTGTCCGGACCTTCATTGGTCGCAACAAACTGTTTTTTTAGTTCGATATAGGTTTTCTGATATTCTGTCATTGGTCGCACCTCCCATCAATCCCACCAGAAATACCAGACGGTGGATTGGTGTATAGTATCAGCCAAAGTGCCAATACTTGCATTTTGGTCCAAATCAGGACAAAAACCGTATTGTTCCACAGCTACATCTATGGCCTTCTCCTTGGGGACAGGAGCCGGGAGCAGAAACTCCAGCTCATCGTGGCTCATGGCGGCAGGCACCGCGTCATACTGCTCGAACCAGTATTTCGCCACTGCCATTAGCTCCAGCGTATCAGGACATTCATTCCAGTTTCCGAAGGGCAGGTAGGCAAAGATCTCCCAGGGGTTCTTTACCGGAATTTTAGCCAGAATTAGCGGAACGGTCATATTGGTATCAGAATCCCAATAACTTGCGAAGCGGTCGTTGTTGATACCGCCGTCTATCTCACCAATAATTTCCTCCTCCCAGTCCATATCATCCTCCTCGGCTTCTTCTTTGCGCTGGCCGGTCAATTCCTCCAGAACCGCCTTTCCGTCCTTGACGGGAGCGGAGAGCATCTTCTTCCGGTATTCCTCCACAGCTTTGGGGTTAAATTCATAGCAGTCTGCATCGTTTTCCGGGTCGGCATTCATCACCAGACACTCCAACAGCGTTTCATCCGGCTTGATGAGAACAGGAATAAAGTCCTCCCGCACGCCCAGCCGCCGGGCGTAGCTGTATGCTGACATGATGGGATCATCATCTGCCATAGACGGGAAATAGGTGCACTCACAGTCCAGATACTCCATAATGGCCTGCGCCACCTCGGAAGGCTCCAGCGTATCCTCGTCAAAGTCCTGTCCCTGCCAGTTGACAAAGCGTTTTTCAATGACCTTGGCCATGGCCTGATAGTATTTCTCATCAAAGGGGATAAATAAATATGTCTCCTGTTGAAATTCATTGGAGTGATACCGGGACGGACCAAAATATTTCAGGGCATAGTCATCAATGTCGGCAGGATAATAGGGCGCATCATTTTCTCCATAGTAATAATGGGCAAAGGCACGGCCTTTCTGGTTGAACAGAGCCGAAAATAGACAGCCGAATAACTCCTCCCGGATGAATGTTCGCAGGTCTGTGCTGCCTGGATCGGCTTTGACCTGGTTTACCACATCACCATGCTCTTCCAGGAATTTTTCGCCCATCAAGTCATGCTCCATGCACCAGCGCAAATAAATCGCCATGTGATTGTAGGCGTTGATGGGGTCAATGGGAAGCTCTTTTTCCTCAATGCTCTCAATATGATAGGAAACATCATCCATTCCTATGCTGTCATCGTCAGTCTCTGGCTCTACTTCTGTGGGCTCATAGGAGATTTTCAGAGTCATCTGCTCCTCCGGCAGAGAGACACCGGGGCTGCGGGTGATGGTGTGCTTATCATCCGCAGAAAAACCGATGGTTTCGCCGTCTTGCAGCGTCACATCACACGCCAGCACATAGGAGGCAAGGCTGGCCAAAAAGTCCCGCAGATCCTCCGGCTCGGCGTCAGTGTTCAGCACTTCCATTTCCTCCTTGCCGAACACATCCATGCCGTAGGTGTAGCCGTTTAGGCCCCCCTCGCTCCGGTACAGGCCGAACCAGACCCAGTTGAAGATGGGCAGCTCGTCCTCTTTTATCATATCGGCAAGGCCCTCATAGAAACGAGGCTCAAATACCACGCCGCTGGTGTAGACACCGGTGGCGTATTTCTGCTTGCAGCACACTGCCATCGCCTTGGTGAACAGCTTACCGCGTTCCAGCAGTTTTTCCTCCTCGCCCAACACAGCCACCATGATATGGGCCTTGTGCGCTTTGGTCACTTCTACGGCCTCTGGCCACATATAGTTGTTTTCGGCGTTGATCTCAGCTTCATTGTCCGGGATGTGACCGTGGAAGAGTGTCACGATCAGCATCATTCCGCCGACCCGCATTACCACAGCGTCATCGCTGTTCTCATCGTCTTCGTCGCCCTCATCCGGCTCCTCATCTACGATGCCCCATTCTTCCCGTAGATCCCGAATCAACTGCTCCTTGTCCCACTCTACTTTGGAGAGGAGCACAGACCCGGCAAAGGAGCCCTTATGGTCGGTTTCTTCCTCGTCAGCATCAACATCTTCGTTAAGATCCTCTACATCTTCATCCGGATCATAGAGGGATTCATGCTCCAGTCCGCGGATAAATTCCTCAAAGCTATCTGCCAGATGGGTGATTTTATAGTCATTTTCCTGATCCACATGGACTACCGCAGGCTCTCCCTGGGGACCGCAAGCCCGGTAGTCCAGGAAAATCATATCGTGTCCGGCGCTTGGACAGTCGCAGATGGCCACGCCGATGGCAGGATACTCCCACTCATCGATCATAAACTGACTGCCCATCTCTCCACAGAGGGAGCAGTTCTTTTCCCGTCCGATTCCGAAAATGCCGGTGATGGCCACATGATCATCTGCCCAACAGGTAGGCTCATCGCAGGGATAGCAGGTGTTCATCGGAATGCCACCGTTGTGCTGCTTCATCAGCCAGATATAGGCGGCGGGCAGCTTGTAGCCCAGTTCCTCCTCCACGCTGGCAATCAGCTCATCGGAAGGCGGATCACTGACATATTCTTTCAGTGCATACCAATTATCATCCCAGAAGTTGGTGAGGTCGAAACCCTCAAATGGGGTATCACCGGGCACGAATTTGGCCTTCTTCTTCCGGCTGCGCTGGCGTTTCCGGATCTCCGCCTTACACTCCCGAATTACCGCCGGGGCATTTTCATCCTCCGGGTCCAGCTCTGCCCACCGCTGGGCGTAGGGAATGGCCTTTTCCTCCTGACCATAGAGATACTGATAGCCGTAGGCCATCCGCATATTCCACTCCGCCTTGTCCTGACCTTCCTCCCGGACGGACTCCAGCACCTCAATGGCCCTCTGGAGGGCTTTGTCTCCCTTGAATTTCAAAGTACCCTCATCATGGTCCCCGATGATGGCGTAGTTCTCCAGCGCCCGTGCCAGGGCGTAGGCGGTGCGATAGTTCCTCCAGTCCTCTGGGATGGCATTGAGTGCCTGGATGCAGCGGGTGTACTCGTCCTCGTCGTTCCACTGCTCCAGCTGAGCGAAGAATGCTTCGGCGTCCTGTTGGGTATAAGGAATATAGTCCATGCCCGTAAGCGTTTCATCCAACTCGTCATCCTGATTTTCAGTTTCTGTCCCATCATCTTGTTGCTTTAGAGGTACAGAACCGGCTTCACGGCGGAAGGTGTGGAAGATGGCCCATGGGATATCCGTGCCTTCAAAGAACTCTTTCGCCATGTTCAGCGCCTCTCGGATGTCCCAGGCGATGAAGTCCACATAGCCACAGTAGAGGCCGGTGGCCCCGCCGATGAGGGCGAGCATCTCCGATCCGTCCACGGTGGTGAACAATTCCTCCAGCTTGTCCCGGAAGTCGAAAATCTTTTCCGATCCTTCCTCCTCCCGCAAGGTATCCAGGGGATAGCAGAAAAAGCCCGCTACCGCTCCGTCGGCATGGAGATCGTCCATAAAGTCGTTGTCGGCATTCAGATAGCCGTTGATGAGCGGCACACAGCAGGTGGAACCGGCCATTACATCCAGCCGCCAATCGGCGTTGGGGTCTTCATTGGGTTTCATTTCGTAGCCAAGATAGCTCTCCAGATAGGCCTCCGGATCGGTGGAGAGCTCCAGGCCCTGCTCCCGCAGTTTGTCGGGCAGCTGGGACAGGAGGAAGGACGGCTCTGCCTTGGGTTCCTCCAGCACATCAAAACTGTCTATGTATCTCATGTGGGGGATCTCGCCCAGTATCTGATCGGTGAGGGTGGTGAGCATCCACCAGACTCGGCCTTCCGCCTCCCGGAGCATAGGCAGCAGCTTTTCACAGTAGGCGGAGATGTTGAAACTGTTTTCGCCCTGTTCCTCCAGCCAGATCTGCACATCCTCACCGGAGATGTCCCAGCTGTCGTCGGTACGCAGGCCGATATTCTGGGAGGGCTGACGGCCCACAAGGATGTTCCAGTGCTCCAGCACCTCCTTTGGGGCGTGTTTCTGGAAGTAGACCAGCTCAAACAGCTTGACCTTATTACCCTCCGGGGTGAGGATCAGCTCATGCTTTTCGCCATTGAAGCCCAGCTCGAAGGAAATTTCATCAAAAACCAGATTCAGGGTGTCCTCCATTTGGGCCACGAGTTCTGCGCCGCGGGTATGATCTTTGTCCTCATCCATCATCTGGCGCAATTCTGCTTCCATCTCGGCAAAGGTTTCCCACCAGTTCTCTGTCCGCTCTCGGAAGCACTCCGAGAACTGGGGCAGAGAAATGCCTTTCGTGCACCAGTCGATCAAATCCTCAATGTCTTGTCGGGTGTTAAGTTTCGGATCATCACCGGGATGCTGTTCCAGAGCTTTTTCAAAATACCGCAGAGCGCGGCCCTCCTGATCCAGATAATAATAGGCATACCCCATGCGGAAATTCCAGGAATAAGTATCTCCCAGTTCCTCCTCGTGGCACTGCATCAATTCCAGTGCCCGGTGAAGCTGCTTTCTTCCCTCCGGTTCGCTGGAGTCCGCCAGATTGTTGTAGGCTCGCGCCAGCTCCATATCCATTTCCGGGGTACGCTCCTCGGTAGGGATGGCCTCCAGCGCGTCTACGATTTTCTGGTGTTTGTCCTCCTCATGCCACTTCTGGCACTGCTTCAAAATATCCATATCCGGGTCCTCCTCGTCCTCATCCGGTTTCCAGTCTTTGATTTGCTGGAACACGCCGTTCTCATCCCGCTCAAAGGCGCAGGGAGCAGGGGTGTTCAGCAGAGGGATGATGTCGGGATCGTCGTTGCAGATTGTGTTCAGCTTGTAAATCCCGGCATTGTTGGGGTCGTCCATGTACTCCTCGCTCTCATCACCGGCGGTGAAGCGCCAGCCGCTGTCCCAGTCGCCGTCCGGCTTCTCCCGGTAGCAGTAGCCAACCTTGCAGCCCTCTACCGTGATGCGGTTGGTGGCAATGCAGCCATCGGCACCCTTCCAGTCAGAGAGTAGAGATTTCACATCCTCCGCTTTCACATGGTAGTCCCGGTTGCGGCCAGCGGCCTCGTACAGATCCTTCCGCAGCGCCTCCACATCCCGAGCCATCTCCTGGATCTCCTCGTCGTCCATCATCTCGCTGAGGTCGTATTCCAGCGGGTTCTGGGCGAAATCCGCCAGGGACTTGTTCATTGCGTCGTGTTCCTCCGGCGTGGCGGTGATGCGGATACGGCGGGAGGGGGTGTTGTACTCGTCCAGATCTTGGAGGTTCACACTGCCGCTGACGCTGCACTCCAGCAGGATGGCGGCCAGGTCGGTGACCACATCAATAGCAAAGTGAAAATCCATTTCCACACCACTGGAGTGGGTGAACTCCAGATACTCCACAGTCTGGCGGAAGCCCCAGTTCTGCTTGTCCAGCCCAATCTTGGTGAAGATTTCGCTGAGGGGGATTTCCTCTTTCTTCTGGTCTTCTAAAAAGGCCACAAGGTTCAGACTGTCATCCGAGCCTCCGATAAAGTTGCCCCAGTATTTTTTGATATACATCTGTCACACCTCCTGTTCTGAGATCAGTCGCTTGATGAGCCAGCCCAAATGTTCCAACCACGCAGGAGCGATCTCACCGCTGTCCTCGTTCTTCCAAAGATCCACAATCTCACGGATGCCGTCCTCGTCCGGCACCTCGTTTTTGATGTCGGTGAGCTGCCGCAGCAGGAAGGCAAGGGCTTCTTTGGATGCTGTGAAACCGGTGACTTTATCCCATATAGCTTCTTCATGATCGTAGTCCAGCTTGCTGTTATCCTTCCATTGGAAATACAGCTCCGCCAGAGCCATAGCGGTGTTATCATAGAGAAAGTCGATGTCGGAGAGATCTTCTCCCAACATACCTTCCTCTTTCATCAGTTCGATCATCTCACCCAGATCCATTACCAGATGCTCCGGTACATATTCATTTTTGAGGATGTCCAGTACATCCAACCCTTCGTCACGCTCTAATGCTTTTATGCCCCATGCTCCCATGTCGGCACCTCTCTTTCTTTATTTCGTATCAAGCTTCTATTGTCAATCATAGTTCTCCAACCGAATGATAGGCCGATAAAAGTCATAATCTCCGTTTAGTTCATTGTCCTCCTGCACTTCTGGCTTACAGTGGGGCGAACAGGGCAGGAAACCGAGAAATGGACCCAGCCCTCCGCAGATATTGCATCCGCCATCGCCGCCGCAGGTGGTAAGCCTATCAGCCTGCACCACTTCCCGCATATAGGGATCGTAGGCGATGGACAGGCCGAAGAAGTTGGGTTCCTCCATGTCATAGGGCCGGTTCTCATCCTCATCCATGTTCTCAAACCAGTGCAGACGCATGGAGTAGTCTAACCCATCTCCCCATGGAAACAGGGTCCGACACCCGCCGCCACACAGGTAGGCCCACTCGTCCGCCGTGGGCAGGGAGAAGCCCCTGTTTTCCAGCATGGCAAGAAGCGCATCGTAGTCTGTGTGGTTATAGATACAGATCTGAAAGCCCTTTTCCGTCCGCTCAATGCGGGCCGACTGATGCAAGGTAAGACTGCTGCTGTCACTCCAGGCAAAATCACGGAATTCCTTCAGCCAGTCAGGGTGGACAGTCAGTCTGGGATCATCCATTTTGACTGGCTCCCAGTTAATTTCCTCCAGCTCCCGGCCCACCAGCATGGGTCCAATGGCCGCCTGCCGAACAGGAGCCATGCTTTCCCGAATCATCTCCTCCGGGTCCCGCTCCATTTCCCATTCTCGGAACAGATACTCCAATTCCTCCCGGCTCTCCTGATTCAGTCCCACGGCAAACTGCTCCCAGCCCAGGGTGACGGTATCGCCGGGGACAAAGACGAACTCCCGGCCATCTTTCTCGAAGATGCCGGTGGTGTAGCTCTGGCCCCAACGGTCAAAGGTATGTAGACCGAGAAAGGTCATATCATAACGATCAGCCAAGCTTTCCATCAGCGTTTGCTTCTCGGTTGTATCCATTTGATTGAATTGGGGACGGGACAGTTTTTCGTTCATGGCAAGTCCTCCTTCGATTCGTTTTGCGTGTTCCAGCAGATAGCTCCGACCATCCTGCTTGGCCCGTTCCAAGTATTGTGGAAGCAGGTCGGAATGGATGGCGTCCAGTGAGACCAGAACGGCGATCCGCTGGTATTCCGGAAGTTCAGGAGAGTAACAGTTGCGCTCCCAGAACAGCGGAGCGAACTGCTCCACACAGTCAGGACGCAGAGCGGGCATCGCCAAAAGTGCCCGCCGGCTTACATATTCATTGGGGTCCTTTGCGAAGTCCAGGATCATGTCTTTGACTTCCTGGCTGCACGGACATTCTGACAGATATGCGGCAAACTGCCACTTGGCCTCACTCTCATTGGAGGCTGCGGCCCTGCGGCAGAGGCGCTCGAACCATTGGGGATGGGAAGTGGTCTCCTGTATAAACCCCTCCGCTTCGTTGTCCCTGGCGATCAGATAGACCATCTCATCCAGTAGGACGCTGTCTGCTGTTTCTGCATCCATTTGGGTCAACACATGGCAAAAGGCATCAAATATATCATTCCACGCAGGGTAATCGACCTCCCATGCACCGCCGATCTCCTCGGTGGTTTTTCCGGGATAAGTGATTTCCTGCCACTGATGAAATTTTCCTACCTGCTCCAGCAGGCACTCCCTGATGTCCTTTGCCATACGCTTACCTCACAATTCTTTGCACAGGTTTCCCAGTTCCAATGCCTGTTCCACAAGGCCCAGGAGCAGGCTGGAAAAATTCTCGGCAATCTCCTCCAGATCGGCATAGTCACGGTTATAGCCCCGGACTCTGCCGCTCTCCAAGTCGATAAATACGATACTCCCGTCACCCAAGCCTCCGATTGGAAAGGTGGGGCCGTGGTCATATTCGCTCATGTAATCCTCATAAGCCTCTTGAAAAATCGGGTAGGCTTCTTCCAACTCTTTCAGTGTGAAGATCCACGGCTCCGCCAAATAGCAGCCGCCGAAGTTCAAAAGCAGCCAGCGGTACTCTGCTGGGATGGGAGTATACCTGCTTTCAAATCGTTTCACAGCATCCTCCGGTTCTGGGCGGGTACCCTTTGTGAAGGCACTTGCTTCATAAGCGGCCTTGATTTTGTCACGGTATCCCTCCAATTTTCTTACCTGCATCATGTTCACCTCTGATTTCTCCCGTTCGGCAGTCCGCGATTTCTTTTCTACAAAGCGAACTGCCTCTGTCAACAGCGCGGGAAGCTGATTTCCGTCTGCCGTTTCATACCGCTTGACTGGATGCGTCCAATCAAAATTATGAATGATAGAAATGATGTATCTGTCCTGATACCAGCCCATATCCAACAAAAATCCGTTTGGATATTCCACTTGCAGCATATCTTCTTTTTGTGTGTCATCCAAAAAGGTGACTGTTCCAGTGCCAAAATCCACCTTGCGCCACGCTTGAACCATCGTTTGTCCTCCTACAGCCGATCCAGATTCTCTTGCAAATCGCCCTGCATCAAGTGCTGGGCAATGGCTTGGTTCAGTGCCTTATATGAGTGATAGGCTGCCTGCTCTACATCGTGCAGGCACTCCTCCATCAGTGCCTCCGGAGAAATGCCTTCCCGTTTGCCATAAAGATGGCCGAAGGCATAGCACACGGACTTGAGAAAGCCGAAAATGTAGTCGTGATTTCCACGCATACTGGGCAGGTCATTGAACGAGCCCATGCCGCCATAAGCCCGAAGGTGGTGGGCGACCTCCCGCCGCTGGGTCCAGTCCTCAATATCCCGTTCCAGCCAGTCAATCCAGTTTTGGAACTCTGGATGGTCTGCCAGAAGGATGGAGCGCAGACAGGTCAGAGCTTCGGTATAAATATCTGTCTGTTTCATCCAATTTCTCCCGTCCCCTTTAATTCTTCATTATAGGCGTGGCTCTCCCAGATGGCCTCAAATTCCGCCTGCTCTATGATGCAGGCGTGGAATTCCTCGCCCCAGACATGGGCGTTCAACTCCTCCACAGTGGGGATCGGCGTAATCTCGATGGCACCGTCGTAAAGGTCAGGGTTGTTGTGGGTGCGGCCATCTGCAAAAATGTCGATGGAGCGATGGGCCAGCCGCTCATTTTCGGTATCCACTTCATAGAGGATGACCGCTGGTTCACCCTCCGGTGCGCCCTCCCAAAAGAGCTTGATGTACTCGATCTTGCCAAGATAAGTCCGCATCGCTTTTTCATCGGCACAGGCTACTCGGATCATTTTTGCCAGCAGCATCAGGTCATCGATGTATTGGGAGTACACGCAGAACACATCTTCGTCGGAGTCGAAGTGAAACAGATCCACGCCGCTGTTGTTTTCCTCGAACTCCTGGATCACGCCCCGGACAAGCCGCTCCCAATCCTCGCTGCTGCCGATCAGTCCCAGCCGTCGGAATTCCTCTGTCCGGAATCCGTCACTGATTTTCAGCAGAAGGGAGATCGCATAGGGGTGGTGGGGAATGAGAAAGAATGGCGCGATCTGCTCCGGCTTCGCCCAAATTTTGAAGGGCGGGCGCGGGTCAGGTATCCAGGGCAAGATTTCCCATTCGTCCTCCGGTCGGTTTCCGTATTGGCAAAGGTCTTTCATAGTGTTCTCCTCATTCGATGTCGTTTCGTTCTTCTTTTACATCCAGTGGAGCACCGTCCAGAGATGTGATCTGTGACAGTTCTGTTTCAGTCAGATTCTTCAGGAAAATGCAGTATTCGTCCGGGTGGCCTCCCACAAATTCCATTTTAGGCATTCCGATCTGCTGTGGGTCGGTGATCCACAGGCAAGGCTCTCCTGTTGCCCAAAACCGAGTCAGAGTAAGAATTTGGCCGTTGTAAATCACTTTCTGTTCCATCTTCATTTCTCCTGCATTTGCCTCAGTAGCTTCACGATCCGCTCCCGGTTCTTTGCGGTTTTCATAAAGGTGGGGAGATGGTCGGCCTGGGTCATTTTCGCTCTTCCCGGCGGCTTTTCCCGCAGGTCGGCGCTGAGATAGCCGATCAGATAGGCAAGATGTTCTCGGTTGAGTGCCCATACAGGTTTTCCCTGAAATGAAGTCAAAAACCATAGTTCCAACCCGAAATAAGGTTCTCGTCCATCCCTGATTTCGCCAATATATGAAAACGCCTCCGCTGTTTTATGGACTTCTCCCGGCATGGTTGTCCCACAATAGGGGCAGGCCACATGGAGAACGGAAAAGTGCTGCCTTTCCTCATCTTCAATATCCACCAGGTAGTACCTGCCGCAGTTTTTGCACTGGTTATGGACATCGTAGCGGTAGATCGTCCGATCACGGGCCACCTGATGGCCGCAGCTCAGGCAGCGGAAATAGGCATTATCCTCATCCGCGGTCACCACGCCCGTGCCATGACACTTGGGGCATTTCACCTGAATGCCGGAGGTGAGGGCGTCGTATGCACTGTATGTAAAGTAGGGTTCATCAACAATTCGGCTCATACGCCCACACGCTCCTTTCAAGAAATTGCTTTCACAGCCGAAATCGGAATGGTTTCAAATCCTTTGCTTTGATTGTCAGATCCGCAACGATCTTTTGCAGGAATTTTACCTGTTCCAGATACTCCGCAGGCGCGTGGATCTGCTCCAGATAGCCTATATAGCGGATGATCTGATCCAGTGCCCGTTTCCTGTATTTTGCGATTTCCCCCAAATGGGAATAACTGCGGCCTGCCACATAGCTTGGAACATCTATGTTCCGAATGGTTTCTATATCAAGCGACCCGTGCTCCTCTTTCTCAGATTGAATGGTGGACAGCATATCTTCCGCAGAAAAACGGATGCCGCGCTCGCAGAGAAACCGCAGTTCATCAAACAGGTGGTTCGCCACAAAGTGTTCAGCCAAGGGCTCAAAAATTACATCATCCTGATACCAGCCTCCGTGGGCGCAGGAGATCAGTTCACGGTAACGCTTTTCTGTGATCCACTGGCGCAGTATCTCTTTGATCCCGCGCATCCATGCGTCCAGCCGGGCCTTTGTTTCTTCGGGGCTATCGTTGGCTGTCCCATAGCAGGGCAGACCATTGTCTTTCAGCCACTTGGTTACTTCTTTGCTGAATTTTGTGTAGCTCAATGTGACACCCCTTTCAAAAATCCCTCAACTGCTCAAACTTCTCCATCAGGGCATCCTTCTGGAGCGTGCCATCCGGCAGGGCATCCAGGATACCCCGCAGAGCCATGTAAATTTCATCCCGCTCCTCGGTTTCGATAAAGCCCATCTTGTTGAAAGTCTGGGTGTAGGCTGTCACCGCATCCATCGCCTGGGCCTGGGCGTCCTCGCCCGGTTCAGTGGCCAGCTTCATCAGCAGGGAGCGAGTCTTGCGGTATTGGTTGGCTGCTTTTTTTGCAGCGGCGGCAGGGATATGCTCCGCGCCGTCCCAGCCCCGGAAGGGGTTGTCCAGGTTTTGCGCCAGCCACTCCGGTTTCCGGGGCTTGGTGATCCGCAGATCCATTCCCGGCTTGCTTTTCCAGAGCTGCTTTGCCGCTTTTGCCGCATCTTCCGGCAGGCTGGTCATCCAGAACCAGCGAAGCTCCGGCATCTGCTCCGGGGTGGGGATGTCGTCCGCCCCGAAGCCGAACAGATCAAAGGTGGAGAGGTTCGTCAGTTCCCGGAACGCTCCCACAGCGGAGAAGTTTTGCAGGTTTCCCGGCGCGCCCCAGAGCCGCAGCTCCTTCAGATGGGGATGGACAGCAGCCAGCCCGGTCAGATCAAAGTCCTTCAGCTCGATGCCATGCAGCCCCCGTAAGTTCGGCAGTTCCGTGTGCGGGCAGTATTCCCCGATAAATTGGAGGGTCAAGCCGCTGCCATCTTCGGGGGCATGGATGGTACAGGCGTCCAGCCCCTTGTTCTGGAACAGGAGCTGCTCCGTTCCCTCACACAGCCATAGCTCCTCCAGCCCGGTCATGTCCAGCATCAGCTTTCTGATGCTGGTGCCCCGCAGATCAAGTGTCCTCTGACCGTGGTTCAGCAGGGTCAGCTCACTGATAAAGGGATTCCCCCTCAGAAATTCCAGCAGATCCGGGTGCCACCGCTGGCAGATGAGTTCGGAGAGGCAGGGCAGAGCCTTTAGTTCCAGTGCCGAATCGAATGGTGCGTACTGGTCCATCACCCGATGGCTGCTGACCTTCACCGGGATACCGCCGATCTCCGTTTTCTCTTCGCTCTCCATGGCCTCCTTGAAGGCCCGCCGCCGTTCCTCCGGAATGGCCTGCCACCGGATCTGGAGGTACACATCATAGCCGTCACTCCAGCCTCCATAGGAGCGGCAGGGCTGGTCGGTGAAGGGCGGCAGTGTGCCAACCAGCGTGTACTGGGGCGGGACCTCCAACGGCACCCGCAGCAGGTGGAGGTCGCGGGACCAGTACATGAAGTCCTTGTAGAGCGGGCGGAGATGGGGCAGTTCCTCCGCAGTCAGAGGGGCGTCGCCCACCCAATCCAGAGAGAGGACCACCGCCCAAGATTCTTTGCTCACCGTGTCCGGCGGCGCAATATAGGCCACCTGGCAGGCGGTGTAGCGTTTCAGATATTGGTTATAGACTGTATAGACCTCTCCGGCGTTGGCTTTCATGGCGCTCTCCTTTGTTCTGTCACATTTTTAATCCTGCTCTCGATAACTGGCTTCAATGTCGATGAAGCGCACATACACGGCGCAGACTTCGCCCTTTGCGTCATAGCCGAAGTAGACGGGATAGTAACCGTCACCCCAGCCAGAGGAGAAGATGGGCAGGTTGCAGTCCGTGTCCGGCACGGTCCAGTTGAGCCAGTCGCCGCAGTCCCCCTGATATTTGGGGTGGGCTTGGGCGTTTTCCTCCAGTAAGTCGCAGAACAGGTCGTTGTAGGGGTCGATGTCCGGGTCCTCCTCCAGCCGCTTGGCCCAGTATGTTTTGAAAGCCGCCTGGGTCTGGATGTCTGCAATACACCCCATTCCGGCATCTACGCCGAAACCGAAGTAGTCATCATCTCCCAGTGCCGCGTCCAGATTCTCGTTGCCCACCATGCCCAGCTCATAGCGGACAGGCTTTTCCCGGCTGACCTCCACCTTGACGCAGGCGTAGCGGTCGCCGTATTGTTCGCTGGGCACCACGCAGATTTTCACGGGATAAGTTCCGGCGGGGATCGTTTGAAGGAAGGGCAGAGTGTCCTCCAGCTCCACCAGCGGATCACAGGCGAAGATTTGCCCGGTGGGGAAATGGACGGTGCCGATGTCCAGCACATCCACCGCCATATTCCCAATCACTTTTTCTGTAAAATGGGCCTCCAAGTCAACTTTGCAGGTCAGTTTATCCTTGATGGATTCGTATTTGTTCAGCCATTCGGTCGTAGGCATATCAGTTTCCTCCTGTTGATTCAGTTTCTTGATGTACACACTCTCCGAGCCGTCCCAATAGCAGTTCACACACCGGCCATCCTGAAAATGATGGTCACAATTCGGGTAGCCATAGAGAATATGGGCACATTCCGGGCACAGCCCCATCATCTGTGAGGAGCCTTTGAAAAACAGGCTGCCGCACTCATCACAAAGGGCCAGTTCTTTTTCTGCCATAGGGCTCACCAGTCCCGTTCCCGGATGGCCTCCTCAGTGTCAATGGGGATGCCAAACCACTCCAGAATGTAGGCCACGGTTGCCGCAATACATTCCCGCGCCACCGTTTCGATCTCGCTGTCGTTCTCGTCAAATTCCTCCTGAAGATCGTTGATGCCGCAGACCGCCTCGTCCAGCGTTTCCTGCACCGCATCGGTGTCGGTTTCGCCGCTCTCCAACAGGTCGATGACCTTCTGAAGCTCGTCCTTTACCTTGTTCACCAGAAAAGCAGGATAGTAATCGTCCTGATACATTTCGTCCAGCAGTTTGTAATTCGGGTCAAATGCTTTCATCGTGATTTCTCCTTTCTCATTCAAACATCAAACCGTATGATTCAGTCAGGCTTCCATCGTCCTCGTGAAATATACACTGGTACACAGGCTCACGCTGGGTTGCTTTGCGGAACCGCTCCAGAACCGGAGCCAGCGGCTCACCAGTAGGGATACCGAGGGCATCAGACACCCGTTGCAAACTGTCCATATCCATATCTTCCAAGTTACAGTTGCGCTGCCTCTGCCCATACTCCTCCAGTGTTTTGGAATCTACATACTGCTTTGTGTCACAGCAGTCGTGCCAGCAGATACAGCTCACAAGCAGGGAAAAAAGGTCATCCATGCTCTCGGCCAGACGGCCTGCCTCCCCTTCGCTGCTGTAATAGCCGATGGAGCCATCTTCCAACAGGTGGTATTCTCCGCCGGAGCCATCTCTGGCAAAGGCCATACCGGGTAGGGAGAAGGTGCATCGGCCTTCTGCGTCATCCCGCGGGGACAACTCATCCAGCAGGAAGAAGTCAAACAGCGAATCAAATTCATCCGCCAAATCAGGCTTTTCATGCAGTATTTTCAAATAATCCATAGCTGTTTTCCTCCGTTTACGGTTCTTGGGTCATTTTGCGCAGCTGTTCCAGCCACTGTGTTTCTTCCATTATCTCATCATTTTGGTAAAAATGGTCTTTATCGCGGGCCAGATGATCGGCAAGTAGAGCCGCGTCCACAGGAGTGCAAACTGTAAAACTGTCCCGATCCGCGCCCTTGATCTCCCGGTTGAGGTAGTACACCCGCCTGGCATCGCGGGAATACCAGTGACTGAGCAATTCCCATGCGGTCAGATCCGCTTTTGAGAGTTGCTTCCCGTAGGCATAGATCCGTTTCTCATCCCTGGCAAAATAGGTATCACCCAACGAGCGGAAAGAGGAGACCTCCGCGCCCTTGATGATCTTCACCTTGCCGTCCCCGTTGTGGAAGTAGACCTGCCGGCTGTCCTTTGCATATCCCTGGGGCGCGCCTGAATCGTTCTGGCCCTTGTCCAACACCTGGAAGGCTGCCAGCTCTGCATCTGGGATTCTCCCGCTGGTGGTGTAGACGGCTGTTTTGTCCATCGCATAGGCATAGTTTAACACCCGAAACGATGCCGGATCTGCTCCACGAAGGCGAATCCCGCCAAGAAAGCAGGCCGTAGAGGATTTGCCCCAGTAATGCCAGCAGCAAAAGTCTTTGGGCGCAACACCTTTGAGCAGACCGTTTTCATATAAGCCGGAGAAATAGACCGCTCCATCTTGAAAGAAAAACTCATTGTCCACCGGCTCTGTGTTGGTGATTGGTTGCAGCGTTTCTTCGTGCTCGGCTGTGATGCTCAACTCGATCTCATCGTCGCTGTAAACTAAGTAGAGCCCATGAGGGGCTTTTCTATCGAAATGCAGTTCAATGTCACAATATTTGAGTATCAAAGGCTTTCCGCCGCTTCTCATGGTGGAAACGGCATCGGGCTTGCCAAATACCTCCATGATCTCATCCTGTGACATTCCGAATTTCAGCGGTGAAATGTCCCACGGATTCTGCAATATTTGATTGCGCCAAATCGTAAAGTCCTGTTTCATAGTTTTCCGTCCAGTGCCTCCACTGTTTTCATGGCAGCGGAATCAAATTTGTACTGCCGCAGTTCCCGTTCGATCAGGGCAAACACATCCGGAAAGCACTCGATCTCATCCTGGTACTCATATTTCGCATACAGTTTCCCGTACTCGGAGATCCAGACCTCCGCCGGGTAGTAGTAGCCGATATGACCGATGGGCTGGCACTTCTGACCGGCAGCCTGTTCGATCTCCGCCAGCTCACAGCCGGACATATCCCGGAAATAGGCTCCTCCAAATGGTTTTTGATCCCGTTGACCAGGTAGGGAAACAAAGCAAATTGAAAGTCCGCTGCCCAGTTCATCTTTTTCTGTTCCAAGTACCACTCGCAGCACAGGCCGAAATACTTGCGGTAAAACCGCTGAGTGGTCTTCATCATCGGGACGCCATGATTGGCGTAATACTGCTCCGCAATGGAAATATCCACACTGCGGCCTTCGTACCATCCGGCGTACTCCATCAGCTGCTTGACCTTGCTTTTGAGATCGCCGGAGATGGGGATGCGTTCTTTGATCACTCGAATCCTCTCCTGTCGGCTGCGAATTAAAGTTCATTTGGATATCCGATCTTATCAAGGCCCGTCTTGATTTCTTCCCATTCGCTGCGTTTCGGGTTCAGCGCAGCGACCAGTTCTTTTGTCACCGGAACCCCATCAGCAAGCTGGCGCACAGCCTCCAAAGGCAGGTCTGCTGGGTAAAACCACTTCCCGTAATCCACATAGCTCTGTGGATTACCATCAATCGTGGAGAGCAGATCTTTGGATGCGTCCTCGCCGTCCATGGGATTGCAGTGCCAGGTGGTGCCATCTTCCGTCCAGACGCAGAAGGTGCTTTTCATCTTTTTGACTTCACGGCTGCCCATGAGCTTTTGCAACGCAGGGGGCATCCCATCCGTCAGGTATTCGATACGGGGAAGTTTTTCCTCCCAGTCGTAGAGTTCGGAATCCACACCGTTGATTACACAGCCTTCCGGCGCAAACATGACGATCATGCTCTGGTCACTGCCATCAGTGGCAAAGAATGCCTCTTTGCCTTTTCGCCATGCGGGGTTGTATGTATAGTGGCGGATGAAGCTCCATTCCTCCTCCACCATGATGATGTCCAGAGTTGCCAGCCCTTTGCAGAAGTTTTTCAGGCGCTCCGCATTGGGAAGGCCAGATAAATCTTTTGTGGAAATCATGTGGTTATCCTCCTGTCTTTCGTCACCACAGTCGGTCAATCTGGGTATATATCTTATTAGGCTCTCTGTCCGTAAAACTGGTCAATGAGTCAGTGGGTTCTGTAAGCGGCATTACATTCAAAATATCCAGTACATAATACCAGATTCCTGTATCCCAGTCCCGGAACCGCCCATTGCAGACAGCTCTCCCATACTCACCGGGAGCCAAATCCAATGCCAGCTCATTGAGAGGCTGTTTCTGCCCGGTCTTATCGTAGGTATATCGCTCCGGCATCGCACCGATGTGCCAATCATTGCGGTAACGCACATGGATTCCGGACTCCTGCTGAATCAGTTCAAAAGGGTGAAGTCGCATTGTGCCATTCGGCTTCCACTCCATCAGCCTGCGACAGTCCCTATCGATCTGAAATCCATCGGGCCTCTGTATGATAGATGCAAAGTGAGTAGGCAGACCAAAAGGATAATAGGAGAAGAAGTCTTTAGGCAGCCGCATGGCTCTGGGATACTGGTTCCGCTGTGCGGCCGCATTTCCGCCTCGGCAGTCTTTATACCATTGCAGGCGGATCTGCTGGATCAGAAGTGTGGGCAGATATTTTTCTCTTTTTTGTTCCTCAGCTTTCATGGGTAATACAGAAAATCTCCTGGTTTAAGTCAAAGTAGATTACCATCAGCTCGTCGGTGATCTCCGGGTTGAAGGACAAATCCATGATGAACACTTGTTGATCCATCTCGTCATCCACCAGACTACCAAACCGCTTGAGCTTCAAAAAGTCCACCATCTCGGCAAAGGACAGCTTGGCCGGGTCGGTTCCCGGAAACAGTTCCGCCGCAATATCCGGGCCTACATCGTCCCGGTGGAACTCCATGAAAAATGTCACAACGCTATGGTAGCGGCTGTCCTCGTCCGCCAGCGCCGCTTTGATGGCGGTTTTGGCCTTCTCCGCCAATTTCTCCGCCTCATCCAGCATTTTTCCCACCGCATCCATGGCAGCAGGATCGCCGGTCAGTTCTTCCTCTACATCGAAGAGAAAGGGTAGTCCCGATTCCTCGGGAAAGTTGAAGATTTCCTCGCCGGGTATATATGTAAAATCAATGCGTTTACAGTTCAGTTTCATAATGTTATCCTCCTTACCCCTCAATGTTGGCAGTTTTGAGGCCCTTTTTCAAAGAGCCGTAGACCGTCACCGCATGGTCGGTGAAGATCTCGTCGCAGTCAAACCAGGCGGTGAAGCTGCCGCCGGAGGTGACGGACAGGCTGGTCATACTGATCCGCCGGGCAAGTTCTTCCTCTGTGATGGGGTCGGTTTCCGGGTTGCGGGGATTTTCCTCATCCTGGGAGAGCCAGTTGTTGGCCAGCTCGGTCAGGTTCTTGGCTGCAAGGTCCCGCATGGCCTTATCCCAAGTTTCACAGTCGGCCAGCAGCTTCTTGGCGGCGCTGCGGGCGCGGGTCCAGGATGGCTTGCTCTCAGCATTGACCTCCAGAGAAAGGCTCACATCCTTTCCGCACCACTGGATTTCGCCCTCGAAGGCATCATAGTCCTTGTCCAGTGTCAGTTCTCCCAGCACCTGGTCCTGGATCACCACCGGCTTGTGGTACTCGTCCAGAACGGCCTGGAGTTCCGGGCAGTCCTCGTGGGCCTTGACCACCTGGGAGATACACCAGGGCTGCACCACCAGATCCTTTGCCCATTCTTCCTTCATCCGGCGGATCTTCAGGCGGCAGATCTGCTCCTTGCCAAAGCGTCCCCAGCCCTTTTCGCCGTTACGCTCCTCCTCGGTGACCGGCCAATCCAGCCGCTCCTCTTTGGTGCTGACCTTGCCGGTGTCACAAAACACTATGCCCAGCGTCACAACGGTCATTTCCCAAAAGTTGCCTTTCCAGTTAAATCCGCCCCCAATGCAGCGATTGATCAGAGCGACCACTTCCTGCTCCTCGGGCTCGTACATCTCATAGAATTCTTCAAACATTGCGTATCCTCCTTTACAGCAGTTTCAGCACTGCGGCGGCAGGCCCGGCAAACTCCTCCGAAACCTGCTCCAATATATCCCGGTAGGCCAGCACCGCCTGCCAGGAATAGTAATAGAAGCTGTAAAATAGGTCATCCGGGAAAACCTCGTCCTCCTCGTAGCGCATCTCATCTTCTTCCTCGTCGTATTCCTCCGACCACAGGTATTCTTCCTTCAGCAGATCGGAGAACAGCGGCAGCGCCTCGGCGTGCTCCATCTCGTCCCCGTCGTGGAAGCACTGGAGGATGCAGGAGAAGAAGTCCAGCAGCTCCCCGGCCAGGAAATGGGCTGCGGGGTTCTGCCCGCTGTCTGCGAGGGCCTTCTCCAGAATTCGGCTCAGGAACACCATACCAAAGGGGGTGGCGTGCCAAAGGGTACTCTGGTGCTCCATGTTGGTGGTGAGCTCGTAGAGGGACTCTTTGACGGACGCCAAATCACGCATCTGCTCCAGCACTGTCAGGTGTGCGGGAAAATCCGTCCCCCGGCCATAGGCGGTGGTGAGCCGGTGCCACGGGACATCCGTGACCTTGAGATGGGTGATATAGGTTCTGTTTTCTTCTGTCATGTTGTTGCCACCTTATCCCGTTATCTGGCTGCGGTACTCCTTCTCCAGAGCGGTGTACCACCGTTGCAGCATGGTTTCCAGACTGGTTTTTCCTTTGCGATCTGTAAAAACAAGGAACTTTTGCAGCAGTCTGGGGAACAGATATTTGCCCGCTTCTGTCAGGTCCTGATTGAGATAGACCATCCGCAGGATACGGCCCTGCCGGTCCAGAGGGTTCTTTTTCAGCAGTTCCTTTTCAAAGCAGAAGCGCAGGAATACCACATTCTCGTCATAGAAGTCCTCCACCACAGCCGCGCCAATGCTGGTGTAGGTGATGTCGTACACCAAACGGCTCCAGTCAAATTTCTCAGCATAGAGCAGTTTCAGCGCCTTCGCCCAGTGTTCCTCCGGGATTACCAGCATCCTGTGCTGGGCGGTACTGGAGTAGCCACGGTAGACGGGTTCCGGCTGCCCCAGCAGCTCACTCACGCTGTCGGCGTAGACGAAGCACAGCTCCTCATCGAACAGGCCGCCGATGAAGTTGCCGTTGCAGTACAGCATATAATTCTTGGACTTCGCCGGAGAATAAGAGAGGCTGTATTCCTGCGAGTCCAGGCTTTTATGTACCTTGTTCAGAAAGTCTATTGATGTCATGGCTTTACTCCTCAAACTCACCCTCGATCATCCCGTTCAGATACCGGCCGGGATCTGCGATGAAGTCATCCCATTTGGCCAGAGGGTGGAATTCCTCATGCTCGATGTCCAGATACCACAGCTTTTTGTCCCTGGGGCTCCACAGCAGCAGATAGTCGCTGTAGTTGTCCATCTGCACCATCAGGGAGAGCAGCTTCTTCCGTTTCCAGGTCATCTCCTGCACATCCATGAAGGAGTAGAGCTCCGCCCACTTCACCCATTCCTGATCCGGGAACTCCAGCCGCAGGGGGCCGGTCTTCAAGTATTCCACCAGCTTGGCGGGCAGCTTGTAGGGCATGAGCTGCCGGATCTTTTCCTGCTCGTTGTGCCATTCCTCCGGCTCCAGGGCTTTCAGGTAGTCGGCCAGCTCTTGATTTTTGTTCTGCACCGCCACGGTGTAAGGCCGGTCGCCGTATTTGTCAGCAATGGTGATGTCGGCTCCTTGCTCAATGAGCCAGCGCACCATAGGGAAATTGTTGGAGCGGGCGGCCTCGGTGACAGGGGTGGAGGCGTAAGGGAACACCATGTCCGGCTTGTGATAATTGATGTCTGCCCCTTTTTCCAGAAGCAGCCGGGCAAGTTTGGTATTGCCCTCGGACACAGCGGCCCGGAATGCCTCGCCGCCAAACTTCTCCACTGTAATCCCGGCTTGCTCCAGCACCTGGATATTCTCCGGGCGCTTGCCCCAGCGCACCTCCTGGAAGGCCCGCTCTTTCTGCTTCGAGCTGAGCTTTGCGGCCTGTCCAGCAAAGAGCGCCACCACCTCCGGCCCACAACAGCGGGCGGCGGTGAGCAGCAGGGGCTGTTCCTCTGCCAGACTGGAATCAGCTCCATGCTCCAGCAGGAAGTGGATCATAGGCACATCGTTCCGAAAAACCGCAATCTCCAATGGCATCAGCTTGATGTATTCGCTGAGCTGGATGGGAACATCTAAATCCAGACCGCCTTGAAGCAGCGCCTCCAGCTTGGGCGTGTCATGGTCACAGATGGCGGCAGCCGTTTCCGGGAGGGTCTCCCAGCGGCCAATATATGCAATTTGGTACATAAGGCACCTACTTTCGTTGTTGTTTCACTTGATAGGGAACGGTCCGGCCCAGCACCCGGCCTTTGCCAACGGCATTGGCTCCCTCATAGATTAAAAATTCCGCATTGTTTTCCAGCGGAGCATAGTCAATGGTATCTGGATAGAGGGGCTGGGCATTTCCCAAGGCCGGTGTATCAAATGTACACTCGGTTCCGTCCAGAAAGCATACACCCAGATATTCCGTAGTTCCAATAACCACAAAATGGGGACAATACTTTCCACTGACCAGGCTGGGTGGTATTTTTCGTTTGCCGCTCCAGAAGATGACCTCCACATGAAGCGCCGCCCGGTTTTCATCTGTTCCAATCATGCCGCATTCTCCTTTTATCCCACAATGGTGGTTTCCTGGATAGCCAGATTATCGTAATCCATGGCGATCAGCTTTTCAGCGGCCTGTGGGGTACACATGAACCAGGTGCTCACGCCCCAGGCATCCATCCTTGTGACGGTGAAGAAGTCGGTTTCGGCGGGAGAGGGATTTCTGGCGTCAAGATAGCGGTCAGAATAGAGGTAGACCAGATCCACCTCCCGGTCCGGTAGCCACTTGGCCCGGCGCGCACGGGGCTTTCCGTTTTTCAGAGTCTTTTCTCTGGGGTTCTCAAACCACGCCAGTTCCTTGAGCTTCAGACCGGTAAAGGTATCCATGAGCCGCTGGGCGATCTCCCGGTGGGTAAATACTCCGCAGTCCCAGGAGCCTATCAGCCATGTCTGTATAAAGTCGCCCACCTTGCTGCCAGGAGCAGGCGGCCCGTAGACGCTCTCATCCGCCCACATGACCTCTATCTTTTCACATTGATCTGGCCGAGGACAGGACTGCTTGTTGCCATAGCGGTACATGATATTTACATAGCCATAATCTTCGCCGGTTCGGTCATGGCCGACGACTTCTATTTTATAAGCAGTGATTGACATTGCAGTTCCACCTCCTGAGCCAGCACAAAACTTATGCCAATTCCGCGTCCAAAATCTGGACTGGTTTTCCTTTCTCGTTCACATAGTAAAGGGCAATATAGTCGATGCCGTCCCGCTTGACTTGCTCCCAGGGCATCCGCTCGCCGTTGATCAGTTCCACAGTATCCGACTCATCCGGTTCGAAGTCTTCTTTTTCGTCCTCATAGTCGATGTTGTACCCCAGCTCCAGCACCAACTTGGAGGCAGGGATCTCATATTGCTTGAGGGGACGGTGTTCCAATTCAGATGGATCGTGTTCATCGCAGAACAGATGGTCGTAGCCATGCCGTCCACCGTCAAAGATAACGAACTCCTCACCGCTCTCTGGGTCACGGGCTGCCACCAGTCCGGGGGCCTCATCGCTATCTACAATATAGGATTGGGGCTCTCCCTTCACAGTGAGCAGATCTCCGTAATACCAAACTTCCAGCAGTTCATTGCCGGCGGTGGAACAGAGTGTCACGGTAGGCAAACGCTTTTCCGCCCACTCTTTCACATGGCCGGTGAGCCAGGTGGGATATTTCTCAGTCATCATAGTCTTTCTCCTTCTATTTCAATTTCAGCACAAATCCCCAGATACTCACCACAATCAGGAGGACACCCAACAGAAAGAAAACCACACGCCGGTATCCTCTGCTGTGTCGATGGGCATCTCGCGTACCAGTGGGGTCGCAGAGCCAGTTCCAGTTGCGGATCGCTCCAATTAAAATCACGGCTCCGATGAGCACCGATGCAATGTGCCAATGCTCTTGCAAAAATGCTGTGGTCTGTTCGCTGTTCATTCTACTTCCTCCTCACGCAAATACCTGCTGGTATTTCTCTTTTCATACTGTGCGACTTTTTTAGGTCTGCTGGTGCTGCATGGACACGATATGACAGTCCGGGCAGAATTCCACATAGAGCGTGCCCTCCGCACAGTCAAACACCATATCCCACTGGATTTGGGCCAGATACTTCATGGGCTTGCCGCAGTGAGGACAGGTCGTATATTCCGCGTCCTGCACCCAATTGGCAAAGCCGCCGATGGTATTCACATCCTGGCAGGCCGCACCGTAAAACAGGGACACAGGCGCTTCGCCCAGCACAAAGGGATTTTCCGTGAGGGCCTTGTACTCCTCGGGACTGACATAGCAATCCGTCTTCTCCGCGCCGTCAAATAGCTCAGAGGGAAAGACCTCCACGCCGCCATCCAGGGTAAACCGGTTGAAGGCGGGGCCTTTGAGGAATCCCACGCAGCTGGGGCAGCAGGTGGCAGTCAGGATACCATCCAACCCCAGAAATTTCAGACGCTCATCCCGGCCGTCCAGCACCAATATATCCACCACGCGTCCGCCGCAGTGGGGACAGGTATCTTCCCGTTCTCGGCCAATGCGGACGGGAGATTTCTCGCCAGTGGTTCCCTTGACCATAGGATAGCAGGTATCGAAGTTGAGCTGGATTCTCTGGCCCTCCTTGTCGAAGGTCCAGCCTCCGATCTGTGCATAGCTGGAGGGGTCCACATAGAGGCCCTTGCGCCAGGGCCGGGGATTTCGCTCCAGCTTCAGCAGAGTCTCCATTGCCTTGTCATCTCCTTGCATAGCAAGGCAACTCATCAGGTTGGAGGCCGCGCTGGAATATTCCGCGGACAACAGCGCATGGATCAGACCATCCCGCACATCGGCGGGAGCATGATAATAGATCTCACAGGGCCAGAACACCTCTGCGGCCAGTGCCACTCGCTGAATCTCCGAGGTGATGGCATCATGGTAGCCAAGCAGTTGCCAAAAGTTGGCGAACTCTGGGTCCTCCATATCAGCCAGCCTCTGGATGTTCTGTATCAAATTTCTTTGTTTTTCGACAATTTGTTCCGGCGTCCAGGCCAGAGCAGCTTGCCGTTCCTGCTCGCACTTACATTTCCAACACAATCCCTCATAGCCCAAGGGGGTTCCACAGCTGGAGCAAGTATATTTCAGACTCATGTTCTCATACTCCTTTCAGACAATAAAAAAGCCCCACGCCGCACTGTCATAAAGACAGGCTGACGCAGGACATGAAGAAGCCGCGTTGAAGGAGCCGCATCCACCAGCAGATGTAGTTTCTTCAACAACCAAAATATTTTTTTCGTATCTTAAAGCAGCAAATTGCTGTCCAATATATTTGTTCATAGCGGCACCATTTGTTCTGAGTGTAGTTTTATATCTTATTATATCACAGCACCCCTTCAATGAAAATATTTTGTTGGAAATGCTAATGAAAAATTTTTGTGAATTTGTTAAGGCGCAGGGGCTGTTATCTCCATAGTGTCTGGATGGATCAGAGTGATTACTTTTCCCTGATGCAAGGCATAGTTGACTGTCTGTGCTGTACCTGAGCGCAGCTTTTTCTGATTATCAAACACACCGATAAGGTACTCTGCATGATCGACCATATAGTAATTCCTTTTTTTATAACTGGAAACATCCGCAGAATGTGAAATAACAATGGAATCGTTTGCGTTTTGGATCAGCTTTTTCAATCTATGTCTACTCTGATCCGGCCATTTAGAGTCATAACCGATGAAGGGAACTACAACGACAATTTTAATATCTTCGTATCCCGTTTGTGCCCTCAATGTCAGCAGCTGTTCTCCAGCCCACATATCCACACCAAGAGCACCGCCGACAAAAAAAGTACGGACAAATTTCTCGTCATGAAGTATCCGAAACTGCTCCAGGAGACATTCTTTTAATTTTTGGCATAGGGGATCTTCCTCATTATATCCAAAGCAAAATCTTGTTGGTCGGTGGCCGGTAATGGCGCAGGCATACTGATTCATATAAATCACCCTTGATAACTGCCTTGATTACGCATATAAAGCAAAAATAACGCAAATAATAATGCGTATAAAGGTTATATTACAAAATTATAACACAACACATACGAAGTATCAAGAATTGCTTTCTGCTATGCTAAAAGAGCAGAGAGGTGAGCGTATGGACGAAGAATTTATCCGCAATCGAATCACAGAATTACGATTGAAAAAAGGCGTTTCAGAATATCAGATGAGCATGGAGTTAGGGCAGAACAGAAGCTATATTCAGGCAATTTCTTCCGGGCGTTCTATGCCGTCTATGAAGCAGTTTCTCAACATCTGTGAGTATTTTGAAATCACGCCGCTTCAATTTTTTGATGCACAGGAGAATAACCCTCAGCTTATCAAGAAGGCTTTGGACGGAATGAGAAAGATGTCAGATGACGATCTGATTATGCTGATTGGTTTTATAAATCGCTTAAACACAGAAAACTAATGATAGGAGGCAGTAAGCGTCCCATCATTAGTTTTTTTATTTTATGCGCAGCATATTGTGGCAAGCAATGCTTGTGGCTATCCATTTCGCCACAAACTGCTTGTTGAGGGCAGTGCCCCCAAGCCCCTTTGAACACAGAATTTCATTCTGTGGCTGCGCGTTCTGCGAACGCTTTTGACCAGGACCAGCTTATCGCTGGCCGTGGTCTTTTTCTTTTTCAACATCCTGTTCTACCTCCATTTTCAGCACTCGATCCACATTGGCCTTTGCCGTTAAAAGCTCCCGCATTTCCTCACGGGAACGCCGGTACTCGGCATAGGCCTTTTTCTTTTCTTCCAGCAATTTCGCGTACTCCGTCTGTAACTCTTTGACCTTGGGCAGCTTCTTGACGCCCATCTCATCAAAGGCATTCTTAGCAGCCTGGTGGAGCAGAATTTCTTCCTCATGTTCCTCCCGGAATTTCTTAGAGTAGCCTGCCTTGCGGTATGCCACATAGACCTCACGGGTCTTGGCATAATTTACAATGTGAGTACGCAGAACAGCAATCTCTGCCATGCGCTTTTCAGCCGCTTTGATCTGCGCCGAAAGCTCATTGTGATGTGCCGTGGCAGCCGCAGCCTTTTCTTCCAAAACCGCATACTCCAGCAGGTTATTCTCTGACAAGTAATTCATGGTCTGCGCCATCTGCTTGAGGTTGAACACCTTGGCCCATCGAGCATAGCCAGCACCTTTTCCAGCCTGCAATTTTGCCTGAATGTCCACCAGCAGATTGACCTTCTGCGTCTCTGCCTGTGTAACTATTTTCTTTCGTGGGGTATGCGCTTTCTTCCCGGAGAGAACCGCCTGCAAATCATCTAATCCATATCCTTCGCCCAGGCTGTCCATTCGGGCGGCTTTCTCCCAGCCGGGGAGTTTCAAACGATACGATTTTCCGCGCTTTGATACTTCACAGCCGGACTCTTTTAGCAGCTTCAGCAGTTCCTCAAAATTAGCAGGACTTTGTGATAATGCGTTGTCAATCGCTACACGCAGCAGCTCTCGGTGAGAGGGCTTTGCCTGATCGCCCAGCCACTTGTTATAGCTCTTTCCGTGAGGTTTCGGATTCTCCACAATGGACAGTCCGTTTTCGACGCAGATGGTGTCACTTAACTGTCGGACTGCCTTGGTGCTGCCCCAAAAGTTTCGGAATTTCCGGTCATATTCTAAGCTGACCGATGACCAGATAATGTGATTATGAATGTGCGATTTGTCTATGTGAGTGCAGACCACAAAGGCATGATTGCCCTTGGTAAAACGCTTGGCAAATTCTACGCCCAGCCGGTTAGCTTCCTCCGGTGTGATCTCACCAGGGCGGAAGGACTGGCGCACATGATAGGCAATCACATCATCCGCACCTCGCACTCGTCCGGTCGTGGCAAGGTACTGCCGCTTTGCCAGAAAGAACTCTGCATCCGCAGTCCGGCTGTCACACGCATAGCCGGTAATGAGCCTGCCGTTATCTGTTTTTTTGGGATTGGCCACATAGTCGATGATGTCACTGATCGCCCGACTTTCTGTGCGGCCCTTGCCGACATGAAGCGGCATGATTCTCGTGGTTGCCATAGGTCAGACCTCCTTCCCGAAAAGAAAACGGCCTGCCATAGCAGACCGCTTTCACTATTCTATAAAACTTTCTTCATCGAAAAAATTGAACTCATCATCTTCTAAGTGTCTTAGTGGAAATCTCATTTCATATTGCTCTTGCGCCAATGCACGGACATCAGGCCGCCTATCCTTTAGTCGATTTTTCAGCCAGGACAACTGCTCTTTCGATAGCCTCCATGGAAGATTCAAAAGACGATTCAGTGTCATCAGTTCAGCCTGCTTTTCTGCTGGTAGCGAAGCACAGGATTTACAAATGTGGGATGCATGACCTTTGCCTGAAAATTTTTCGTTGGCTTTGTATTCACCACAAACTTTACAATAGTGTCCATGCTTTTTCATAAGCTGATGCCCTTCTCGCAAAGAACATATAACCTGCGAATTGCTTTCATAATCACATCCCATTCCAAATCAGAAGCATAAGAAAACTTTTTACGGTATGCCTCCCAAAGTTTTTGCATAACCGAATCATTTTCCACTTCGTCAAAAACTTCTTCAGCTTGGTTAAGATACTTCTCCGATCCCCGTTTATGAGCAGTTGCCAGAAGCGCATCATGTAAAATTTTCGGGTTCAGCGTGGTTCCATGCAGCTGTTCTAAAATGAAAATATCGTAGAAATCTCTCATACGAGTATTGGTTGTGGTTCTGGTAATAATGGTTTCCAGTTTTTCTGCCAGCACAGTTTCTAAATTATAAGCCCAAATATCAATGGAGCGATCTTCCAGCATAAGTTTGAATGAATACTGGACCTCTCTTGGAGTAATTGCATCTCCTGTGGAAATATCAATTTTCAAAGGGGTCACTACGCCATCGAATGTTGTACTCATACTGACACGAATCCCCGGATACTCTGCTTCATCCATAATCTCCGAAATACTTTTCAGCTGAAATTTAACACCATCATCAATCGGAACAGTTATGATTGATGAAATTAGATTCTCAATATCCTCCACATTAACATTAGCTCCTTTTATGGTTGCATCCAAATCCATCGTAGAGCGGGCATCCAATCCAACCATAGCCGCTACCAACATACCACCCTTCAAGATAAACTTATCACGATACTCAGAAAGAGAAATACGCTCCAAAAAACGCTCCATCATGTAGTTCCTCATTAAAATCTGAGCATCTGCGGATTTTTCTCTGGAAAGGTTTCGTATTAAATCTTTAAGCTGCCTTGCTGTTTTTATCATAAAAGTACCTCCAAATACTGTCGTAAAATTTTTTCCACCTTGAACATCCCAGCATATTGCATTAAAGCTCGCAGGTTCTTATCTTTTCTACGGGCATACGCTTTCAGTGCTCCCTGAAAGGTCTGAATTTCAATTCTGCTACGGCTTCTGAGCAAATCACAGATCGTTCGCTCCATATCATAAACCGGCACAGTATGCCCGAACGGAGTTTTCGCTGTTGTAAGTCCTACATCATGTAAGTCTGCTTTAATCGTAAAAACTTGAATGCCTTCTGCTTTCATTTTGCTTGGATTGCATCCAGTTTTGACCGTAACTGTATATTCTATTGGTTCACGGTCTGTCAGATCGTGAAAAAATAAAGCTGTTTCATGTGAAAATACTGCCTGTTCAAATCGCAAATGAAGCAGATACATGGCATCCACCCAGGAATCTTTGGACAGATAAATCCCATGTGCGACTCTATCCAAATCTCGTGAACGCACATAATCATAAAATACCGGCTTTGAAATTCCAGAAGATACGACCTGTGATGTTCGTAGCATTCCTTCTTGTGCTGTTAGCATCTGATCCAGCTGTTCAAATTGTCCCATCATATCACTTCCTTTCGCACTAATATTATACGCAATATTAGCTCAAAAGTAAAGTCGCGGATATAAAATTCCTTTTCCCAAATATAACAGACGGTGTCTGGCATTTTTATGGTTTTGCGTATTTTTTATCCATAAACTAACTCCTGAATCGCAAATTTCAAACTCTGCACCTTGCCCAGCAGCCAGATCGCAACCAGCGGCAGCCCCATCGGACTAATCAAAAATGCCATGACCAGCAGAATCACACCATTCTGCGGGGAATAGGTAATAAGCACAGCCACGCCAAGCAGAGCAATCACCGTGCTGAACAGGCCAAGCACCAGACCAGATATGTAGATCAGCCCCGTGCAGAGCCAGACAAAAAGTGTCAGAAGCAAAATGATCGGTGCAGTTATAATCATCAAAAGCCCTTTCAAAATCTTCATATCATTTCCTCCTTGCGTTCTCGGTATCTTTTCTACTCATATTATCCGGCATGGGCAGGCAAAAGACAAGGATACCGATAAAAAGAAGAAGCGGAGAGAGGAGCAGCGAAGTAATGCCGTTCCTCCCTCCGCAAATGGAGTATCTATCCCTGTTATGAAAGTTTAGAAAGCTGAGTAAGGATTTCCTTTACGCCCTCCCATAACTGTTCCTGCCGTTGGGATATATCCTCCAAGTCAGCATCATAAACCCGCCCAGTCTCATGCACTTTGCGGGTCAGCTGGTTTAAGTTGTTGCTGCTTCGGCGCATCAGGGAAACCAACTCCTTCAGTTCTGGCAGATCCAGCTTAACCACATATCCATCCAGTGCCATTTTTCTTAGATAGGCTTCACGGTTTGAGGTTCCAAACTGAGACATTTTTTGCTCAATCACAGCAAGCTCATCCGCTGAAACTCTAAAGTTTAATTGCATATCCCGCTTACGCTTTGCCATAGTCATCTCTCCGGCTCCCGTTTCTTCGGGGCGGCAGGCTTATGGACAGGCAGCTCCTGTTTGAGCTTTTGCAGGACAGAGCCTTTTTCTTTCTCCTGAACGGTCTTTCGAGCCTGTCTTGTAAACAGATCCACCAGTCCCGGATTGACTCGATCCACTATCAGATCGGCACATTGCTGGGAAGTGGCACTATCCTCCGGCATTGGAATGGTCTTTGCCCATGCTTTGTTATCACGAGAAATCCGCCCATCTGCATCCTTATGCTGAATGGTATTGGCGAGAATAAAGTTCAGCCGCTCTGCTCCAAATTCCTCCAAAATCTCTTGCACCGCAGAAGCAGTATCCAGCCTGTTATCCCTATAATGGGCACTGATCGCCTGCTCAATGGCAACTTTGCAGGAAAAATTCGCCTGGTCAGAAAGCCAGTATGCGTCTGTTTCTCCATGCTTAGTCGCGTATGAAGCAGAATGAAGATAAACTACCATGGGATTAAGTTCTTCTGGTTCTCTGCATACCTCATTGGCTCGACTTTCAATGCTGTCTCGGATCACATCCATATAGCCGGTCTCCAGCTTATCAAAATAGCGGTACACATCCGCCAGCGGCGAGGGAGATTCCAAAAGTGCCTCTGCCTGGGCATCGGTCAGCTCCAGTTCCTCCATCGCCATCACGATGTCCTCACGGATGGTGTACTCATAGGTGTGGTGCAGGATTTCTTCCGGGGGCTGGCTTTTCAGCCAGTCCCTGTATTTGTCCTGCTCAGCGGCCATCTTTTCATAAAGGGCCGTATTCAGATCGTTGGTATTCATGTTATCGCACCTCCTCATGCTGTTTTGGTTTCTTGTCTGTACTACGGGGCGGCACCGGGCGTTTCAGATGATCCAGCACCGAAGGCCGTGTGCTTTTGGCAACAGCGGACTCAGTGTGTGCCTGTCCCTGTCCCTTTCCGTCGATGTTGAGCAGGGTATCCAGCTCCACCAGACGGGCGTTTTTGCTTCTCAGTTCTTCTTCATAAAGGAATGGCTTTCCGACTTCCTCCTTTGCAGCAGCCTGCTGCTGACAGAGGTTATCCAGCTGTGCCTTTGCCGCCTCCAGACGCTGGGGCATCTGGGCGAGGGCATTGTCGATACGGGTAAGATTTCCGCGAGGGTCTGTACCAAGGGTTGCCCGGTGGGTCATCTGTCCTTTCAGCAGGAGCGTATATTCCTGTTTCCAAGCGGAAAATTCCACGGACATGGCATAACCCCGATAGCTGCCGATCTGCACCGGATCGGAGGTTTTAACCTCCTTGCAGGCGTCCAAAAGGGCAGCACCGGCGTTCTCCTTATCGGTCAGCAGGTCTCCCCGGATCTCCATACCGGCAAAGCCGTCCTCCGGGTGCGGGTGAGCTGCCAAAACCTCCAGGTCAGATTCAAAGCCCTTGATAAAGCCCTTGTGCTTTTCAATCTCCTCCGGGAAGTATTTGAGCAGCTGATCCTCCAAGCGGTACTGCTTACTCTGGTGGTCGGCTTTCATCAGCTTCAGGCGGGATACCTCCACATCCAGATCCATACGCTCTTTGATACGGGGGTCTCCGGCGCACAGAGCCTTGATCTCGGCAAAACTGAGGGCGGTTTCATCCACATCATCGCAGGAGCGCACCGGCGATTTAGAAGTCATAATCTGGGAGATGAATTTCTGCTTCTTCTCCACTGTCTGGTCGGGTAAGAGATGGACATTGCTGCCCATCCCTCCCCTAAGAACCGTGCGTGAGAGTTTCCCCTCACACGGCTCAAGCCTTTCAAAAGGCTCTCTTATCGAGAACCCGGCTCAAAAGCAGT
>NZ_BLTJ01000007.1 GCF_013282095.1 Enterocloster alcoholdehydrogenati | reverse complement strand
GTAGGCTTCCAGTGGAACAGAATCCTGGCAATGTCCCTGATCTCCATTATTCCTTCCCTGGTAGTATTCTTCTGTGCACAGGACGCTTTCATCGACGGTATTGCAGCCGGCGGTGTTAAGGGTTAAAACTTACATTGTATTCTAACATGGGGATTCTCTTTGCGGGAGTCCCCCATTTTTATAAAAGATATCAGAATCCGCACCAGACGCCGGATCAGAAAAAGGAGACATAGTTATGGAATTAAAAGTGATCTACAAAAATGCCAGATGCGCCGTGATCGAGATTGCCGACGGAGGCCGCTACCACACTGCTTCATCCTGGACCATTTTCCTGAACCAGAAGGAAGTGGCAAAGACGGATAAGACGATTACCAGCCTGTATCATTTAACTCCTGACACCCAGTATGAAGTGGAGGCGGTCAATGAGCATGGAGAACGTATCATGTCCTATTTCTCTACCGATTATGAATTTGTTACCTTAAATGTCCGCGATTTCGGCGCAAAGGGTGACGGCGAGAGCGATGACACTCTCTTTATTCAGGCTGCTGTTATGGCCTGCCCCAAGCAGAGCCGCGTGCTGATTCCGGCAGGAACCTACCGGATCACCTCTCTGTTTTTACGGGATGACGTTTCCATTGAACTGGATGAGGGAGCTGTGCTGTCTGCTTTCACAGACCGGAGCCGTTTCCCTGTATTTGAGGGTATGGTCCAGAGCTATGATGAAAAGGGAGAGTATAATCTGGGTACCTGGGAGGGCAATCCCCTGCGTATGTTCACCGCTATTATTACTGGTGTAAATGTGAAAAATGTAACCATCTACGGGCAGGGAACCATTGAGGGAAATGCCAATAAGGAAAACTGGTGGAAAGATCCGAAGCTCATGAACGGAGCCTTTCGTCCAAGAATGGTATTTTTAGAGCGCTGTGAAAATGTAGTCCTTCAGGGAATCACGGTTCAGAACAGCCCAAGCTGGAACCTGCATCCCTATTTTTCTGATAATCTGCGTTTCCTGGATATGAAGGTGTTAAATCCGAAGGATTCCCCCAACACGGACGGCCTGGATCCTGAGTCCTGTAAAAATGTGGAAATTACAGGCGTATACTTCTCCCTGGGTGACGACTGTATCGCCATAAAATCCGGCAAGATCTACATGGGCGCCACCTACAAGCGCCCATGTGAAAATATCACCATCCGCCAGTGCTGCATGAGAGACGGACATGGCTCTATCACCATCGGAAGCGAGATGGCAGGCGGCGTAAAGAATCTGACGGTAAGAGACTGTATGTTCCTGCACACCGACCGGGGCCTGCGGATCAAGACCAGAAGAGGCCGCGGCAAGGACGCGGTAATCCAGGGCATTTTATTTGAAAATATCACTATGGATCATGTGATGACTCCATTTGTTATCAACTGCTTCTATTTCTGCGATCCTGACGGCCATTCCGAGTATGTGCGCAGCAAAGAGGCCGGCCCGGTGGATGACCGTCTGCCTGAGATCAGCACTCTGACCTTCCGCAATATCGAGGCGACCAACTGCCATGTGGCTGCCGCCTATATGTACGGGCTTCCGGAGAAGAAGATCGGCCGCGTAGAGATGGAAAATGTGCGTGTGACCTATGCCGAGAACCCCATGTGCGGCCAGCCGGCCATGATGGAGGGCTGCAGCAGGACAACCTGCCGTCAGGGCATTTACGCCAATAACATTGAGGAACTGGTGTTAAAGAATGTGGAGGTAAGCGGCCAGGAGGGGCCGGCTGTCGTCACGGAAAATATTGGAAATATGTAATTCGGAGGGGATAAAATGGCGGTTACGATCAAGGATATCGCAAAGAAAGCCGGAGTTTCCTATTCTACTGTCTCCAGGGCTTTAAATGGGGTAGGGGCCGGAGACACGGAGGCAAAGGCAAAGATACGCCGTCTGGCATCGGAGATGGGATATGTGCCCAATCAGGCGGCGATTCATCTGAAAAAATCGCGGTCCTATGTGATCGGACTGTATTTCTCTACCATCAGCAAAATGACATCGCCCTATGTTCTTCATGATGTGCTGACGGGGGTTTACAGCATCACGGGAAGTAAGTATAATGTAGTAGTCAAGGGTATTGATATGCATGAGCCGGGTACATTGAATCCCAGCTACTATGACGGCATCATCGTTCTGTCCCAGAAAAATGAGGATATGGATTTTATGAATGAGGTCATGGCGAAGGAGATCCCCATGGTGGTGATCTGCCGTTCTGTGGATATCGACGCTCCCAATGTGACCACTGACGAGGCCAGAGCCATGGAGCGGGCCATGTCGTACCTGTTGGATAACGGCCACAGGAAACTGGCAGTGATCGAGGGAAGGCCGGAGCTGGATTCCAACCGCCTGCGCCACCGGGGCTGGAGAATGGCCATGCGAAACCGTGGGATGGATCCCGATGCGGTGCCTGTGATCAATGGTACTTACCGCTATGCCAGCGGATACAGCGCGGCAAAACAGCTTCTGTCCTATGGGCCTACGGCCATCCTCTGCTTTAATGATGAGATGGCCTTTGGCGCCAGGACAGCCATCACTGAGGCGGGCCTGGCGGTGCCGGAGGATATTTCCCTGATCGGCTTTGATAACTGGGATTTGTCCGGGTATTCAGATATGCATCTGACTACCATAGAGCGGAATATGGGTGAGATCGCAAAAGAGGGAGCCAGGGTGCTCCTGCGCCGTCTGGACGAGGGCGTTATAGACAACCGGCGGATCTATCTCAACAACAAGCTCATTATTAGAAATACCGTGCGGAATCTAAATGAGGATTTATCCGACGAGAATGTTGTAAAACAAACAAAAAGAGAGGGCGAATCATGAAGAAACTGGAAGATTATGTAAGAAGTATCCCTGACTTTCCAGAGCCGGGGATCATTTTCAGAGATGTGACTTCTATTCTGCAGGACGCCGATGGCCTGCAGCTGGCTGTTGACAGCCTGAGAGCCATGGTAAAGGAACTGGACTATGATGTGGTCGTAGGACCAGAGTCCAGAGGCTTTATCTTCGGCGTGCCGGTGGCTTATGCGGAGCACAAGAGCTTTGTGCCGGTGCGCAAAAAGGGCAAGCTGCCCTGCGAGACTATTTCCGCAGAGTATGAATTAGAATACGGCACTGCCGAGATTGAGATTCATAAAGATGCTATCCGTCCAGGCCAGAAGGTTGTGATCGTAGACGACCTGATCGCCACCGGCGGCACCACAGAGGCGATCATTAAGCTGGTCGAAGAACTGGGAGGCCAGGTAGTGAAGATCTGCTTTGTGATGGAATTAGCCGGTTTGAAGGGCAGAGAAAAACTGAAGGACTATGCTGTAGATTCGGCGATTGTTTACGAGGGAAAGTAAGCAGGAAAGAATGCAGGAATATATAAGAGAGGCTGACATTTTATGGAAGCCTCTTTTTGTGTTTGCCCCATCTGAAGAGGACACATATTTTTCACAATTTTCCCCAAATAAAATGGCTTGACAATAAAATATAATCTCTGTATAATACCAAAAGTTAGGACACTAACTAATTGGATGAATACAAAGAGGTGGAAGGATGCAGGATATTGAGTGCAGAATGGAAACAATGCATATGGGGCGAATGATCCATATGCTGTCTCACCAGCTGAAACGCAGGAATGTTCTTGAAGAACTGGCGCCGGACGAGGGACTTACAGGATCTCAGAGGCATATTATGAGATTTATCCTGCTGCGTACGCTTCATACAGACGTTTACCAGAAGGATATTGAGGAGGAATTTCGGATCCGCAAATCAACAGTGACGGGGATTCTGAAGCTTCTGGAAAAAAATGGGTTTATCCGAAGAGAAAGTGTCCAAAAGGATGCCAGATTAAAGCGCATCGTGCCTACGGCCAGGGCGGAGACGCTGCGCCCTCAGATCCAAGAACAGCTTAAGAGGACAGAGATTCTTCTGATGGAAGGCATACCGGAGGAAGAGATCAGAGTCTGGCGCAGTGTGATGTGCAGGATGTTCGGCAATCTTGTGCGGGCAGAAAAGGAAGCATTAAAAGCAAATAAAGACATAAAGGAGGAAGCAGGAAAAGATGAATAAATTACTGTTAAAATCGGTTCGGGAATACAAAAAGCAGTCGATTCTGGCTCCGTTTTTTGTATTGCTGGAAGTGCTTATGGAAGTTATGATACCTATGGAAATGGCAAAGATCATTGACATCGGCATCGCAAAGGGCAATCTGCCCTATATCATTCAGAGAGGCCTGATCCTGGTGGTGATGGCTATGCTGGCGCTGTATTTCGGCGTGGTAGCCGGAAGGATGGCCGCTGTGGCGGCGGCAGGCTACGCAAAGAATCTGCGCCACGATATATTCTACCGGGTACAGGAGTTTTCCTTTAAGAATATTGACCATTTCTCTACGTCCGGCCTTGTTACCCGTATGACTACGGATATCACAAATATCCAGATGGCTTATATGATGAGCCTCCGCCTGCTGGCCAGAGCGCCCATCATGGTAGTATTATCCTGGTTTATGACCCTGGTGATCAACCCGAAGATTGCTCTTTTGTTTCTGGTCGTGATCCCGGTTCTGGGCGGAGCGCTGATCTTTATCGCGAAAAAGGCCCATCCTCATTTTGTAAAGGTTTTTGATGAGTACGATATTTTAAATAATTCCGTTCAGGAAAATGTAAACGCTTCCCGCGTAGTAAAATCCTTTGTAAGGGAAGGCCATGAAATCGACAAGTTCCACGGCATTTCCAAATACGTGTATAAGCTGTTTACAAAGGCAGAGGGCATTGTGGCCTGGAACTCTCCTGTAATGCAGTTTGTAATGTATACAGTGATCCTTCTTTTAGTGGCGATCAGCGGAAAGAGCATTGCGTTTGGAACCATGGAGACCGGAGAGATGACGAGCGTCCTTGTCTACGCTATGCAGATTATGATGTCTCTTATGATGGTAACTTTTGTATTTGTGCTGATCATGATTGCTGAGGCGTCTACAGACCGTATCACCGGCGTACTCACTGAGGAACCGGAGATGCAGCCGAAGGAAAATGCGGTGAAAGAGGTTTTGGACGGAGGTATTGTCTTTGACCACGTAGACTTCAGCTACGCCGGCGAAGGCGGAACCCTTTCCTTAAAAAATGTGAACCTTTCCATCAAGCCGGGCCAGACCATAGGCATAATCGGCGGAACGGGAAGCTCCAAATCCACTCTGGTGCAGTTAATCCCAAGGCTTTATGACGTAACAAAGGGAAGCGTAAAGGTAGGCGGTATTGACGTAAGAGAGTATGATCTGGAATCACTGAGAGATCAGGTTTCCATGGTGCTTCAGAAAAATGTGCTCTTTACGGGGAGCATTTATGAAAACATCCGCTGGGGTGATGAAAACGCCACGGACGAAGATGTGGAGAGAGTATGCCGCCTGGCTCAGGCCGACGGTTTCGTAAAGGAGTTCCCTAACGGATATAATACAATGATCGTTCAGGGCGGCAATAATGTATCTGGCGGTCAGAAACAGCGTCTGTGTATTGCAAGAGCCCTGTTAAAGAAACCGAAGATCCTGATTTTAGATGACTCCACCAGCGCCGTGGATACAAAGACAGATGCCCTGATCCGCAGGGCGTTTAGGGAGGAGATCCCTGATACTACAAAGATCATCATTGCTCAGCGCGTTTCCTCGATAGAGGACGCAGACCAGATCATCGTTCTGGATGAAGGCGAGATCGTAGGTATCGGTACTTCTCAGGAGCTGCTGCGCACCAATGAGATCTATCGGGAAGTATACGAGTCACAGGTAAAAGGAGGCGGAGACGATGAGTGATAAGAAATCGAGAATTTCCAAAAATACCCTTCAGACGGCAAAACGTCTTTTGAAATATGTGACAGAGACCTATAAACTGCGCTTTTTCCTGGTGTTTATCTGTATCTTTATCAGCGCCGGGGCAAGCATTTCCGTATCTTTGTCTTTAAAATTCATGCTGGATGATTTTATCATCCCTCTGATCGGGCAGCAGAACCCGAATTTTGCCGGACTGTATCACGCTCTCGGCATTTTAGGCTGTATCTTCCTTGCGGGCGTGCTGGCTACGTTTACCTATACAAGGCTGATGGTTTATATTGGTCAGGGTGTGCTTAAGCGGATTCGCGACGATATGTTTGAGCATATGCAGACCCTTCCTATCCGGTATTTTGACCAGAATACAAACGGCTCTATCATGAGCCTTTATACCAATGACACCGATACCCTGCGCCAGATGATCAGCCAGTCTATCCCCCAGGCGCTCACCTCCTTCTTTACCATCATAGTGACCTTTATTTCCATGCTGGTATTAAGCCCGATTCTGACGGCTCTGGCGGTTCTGGTCATCTTCCTGATGCTGTTTGTGTCCAGGAAGATCGGCGGAAACAGCGGAAAGTATTTCGTGCGCCAGCAGGTGGCTCTGGCGGATGTGACCGGCTTTGTAGAGGAGCGCATGAACGGCCAGAGAGTGGTAAAGGTATTTAACCATGAGAGCAAGTCCAAGGAGGAGTTTGACCGGTTAAACGAGTCCCTCTTTGAGTGTGCTTCTCAGGCAAACACATTTGCCAACATTATGGGACCTGTAATCGGAAATATCGGAAACCTGCAGTTCGTGCTGACGGCAGTATTAGGAGGTTTCCTGTCTGTTATGGGAATTGGCGGCATCACTCTGGGTGTGATGGCTTCTTACCTGCAGTTTACAAAGAGCTTTACCCAGCCATTTATGCAGGTGGCGCAGCAGTTTAACTCCATCATCATGGCCCTGGCGGGCGCAGAGCGCATTTTCGCCCTGATCGATGAAAAATCAGAGACGGATGAGGGCTATGTAACCCTGGTAAATGCGAAAAAGGATGCAGACGGAGTGATCTCCGAGTGCAGAGAGCGCACCGGTATGTGGGCATGGAAGCATCCTCACAATGACGGCAGCGTGACCTACACGGAACTGACCGGTGACGTACGGTTTGAGGATGTGACCTTCGGCTATGATGAGGAGAAGGTGATCCTTCACAATATCAGCCTGTTTGCAAAGCCTGGACAGAAACTGGCTTTCGTAGGCTCCACAGGTGCAGGAAAGACTACCATTACCAATCTGATCAACCGTTTTTACGATATTCAGGAGGGCAAGATCCGCTACGACGGCATCAATATCACAAAGATCAAAAAAGACGATTTAAGACGTTCTCTGGGAATCGTGCTTCAGGATACCCATTTATTTACGGGAACGATCCGTGACAATATTCGCTACGGAAAGCTGGATGCTACGGATGAGGAGATTTATGCAGCTGCAAAGCTGGCCCATGCAGACCAGTTTATCCGTATGCTGCCAGACGGATACGATACCATGCTCAGCGGAGACGGCGAGGAACTGTCCCAGGGGCAGAGACAGCTTTTGTCCATTGCCAGAGCGGCCGTGGCGGATCCGCCTGTACTGATCTTAGACGAGGCTACCTCCAGTATTGATACGAGAACGGAGAGCATTGTACAGAAGGGCATGGATAACCTGATGAAAGGACGTACTGTCTTTGTCATCGCTCACCGTCTGTCCACCATTCGGAACAGCGATGCCATCATCGTTCTGGATCACGGACGGATCATTGAGCGGGGCGACCATGAGGATCTGATCCGCTTAAAGGGAACCTACTATCAGCTTTATACAGGAAAGCTGGAGCTTTCATAATATTATTTTAAGAAAAAACATCCGATGCAGGATAGGCGTCAGGTCTGCTGATGGCCGGCTGCTGTATCGGGTGTTTTTTTGTTTGAAGCCGCAGGTAGGGCGGACGCCGCCCGGCGGAGCCTGGTTCTTCCCTTTTTTCAAGGCGGGCCTTGCTTTTTCGCAGAAATAAAATTATAATGTAAACTAAACTATTTCTAGGAAAAAAGGTGACCACACATATGGGAAAAGAGGGAACAAAAGAAAAACTGGATATTGAACTGGAAGCGCCGGCTGATTTTACCAGCCCGGAGGTACTCTATCAGGATCTGATCCGAGCGATCCGCAAGTATCATCCGTCCGACGACCTTACCATGATCGAAAAGGCATATAAGATCGCCGATGAAGCTCACAGGGAGCAGAAGCGCAAATCAGGAGAGCCCTATATCATCCATCCGCTCTGCGTGGCGATTATTCTGGCCGATCTGGAGATGGATAAGGAGACTATTGCGGCAGGCCTTCTTCATGATGTGGTGGAGGACACCATTATGACACTGGAGCAGCTGACAAAGGAGTTTGGCTCCGAAGTGGCGTTTCTGGTAGACGGCGTTACCAAGCTGACACAGTTAAACTGGGATAAGGATAAGGTAGAGATCCAGGCGGAAAACCTGCGCAAGATGTTTCTGGCTATGGCAAAGGATATCCGCGTAATTATCATCAAGCTGGCGGACCGCCTGCACAATATGCGAACCGGAAAATACTGGAAGCCGGAGAAACAGAAGGAAAAGGCAAGAGAGACGCTGGAGATCTATGCTCCCATTGCGGACCGTCTGGGTATTTCAAAGATCAAGATCGAGCTGGATGATCTGTCCTTAAAATTTCTTCATCCGGAGGTATATTATGACCTGGTGGAGAAAGTGGATCTTCGCAAGGACGCCAGAGAGGCCTTTGTACAGTCTATTGTGGACGAGGTCAGGGAGCATATGAAGGAGGCAGGCATCGACGCCACCGTAGGGGGACGGGTGAAGCATTTCTTCAGCATTTATAAGAAGATGGTGAAGCAGAACAAGACCCTGGACCAGATTTATGATCTGTTTGCGGTTCGGATCATGGTGGAGACGGTGAAGGACTGTTATGCAGCCCTGGGCGTGATCCATGAGATGTATAAGCCCATTCCCGGCCGTTTTAAAGACTATATTGCCATGCCGAAGCCTAATATGTACCAGTCCCTTCACACTACACTGATCGGCAGTACGGGCCAGCCCTTTGAGATCCAGATCCGCACCTATGAGATGCACCGCACGGCAGAATATGGTATTGCGGCGCACTGGAAATACAAGGAAAGCGGCAGCGGCCAGGTGGCGGCCGGCAAGGAAGAAGAGAAGATGAGCTGGCTGCGCCAGATTCTGGAGTGGCAGAAGGATACAGACGATTCAAGGGAATTTTTAAATATGGTAAAGGGCGATCTGGATTTGTTCTCCGACAGTGTATACTGCTTTACGCCCTCAGGAGACGTAAAGACGCTGCCAAGCGGTTCTACGCCCATTGACTTTGCCTATTCGATTCACAGCGCTGTGGGCAACAAGATGGTTGGCGCAAGGGTCAATGGAAAGCTGGTTCCTATCGAATATGTGATACAGAACGGCGATCAGATCGAGATTATTACCTCCCAGAACTGCAAAGGCCCCAGCAGGGACTGGTTAAAGCTGGTGCGCAGCACCCAGGCAAAGACAAAGATCAACCAGTGGTTCAAGACCCAGATGAAGGAGGATAACATCGTCAGAGGCCGGGAAGCAGTTGAGCATTACTGCAGGGCCAAGGGGATCAACTGGGCGGAGCTTGGCAAACCGGAATTTATGGAAAAGGTTATGAACCGGTATGCCTTTAAGGACTGGGATTCCGTTCTGGCTTCCATCGGCCACGGCGGCCTTAAGGAAGGCCAGGTTGTCAACAAAATGGTGGAGGAACGGGAGAAGAAGCGCAAGCGAGAGATCACTGACGCGGATGTATTAGGCGGGATCGCCGATACGGACGGACGGGCCGGAGAAGCGACTGTTCGTAAGAATAAGAGCGGCATTGTGGTAAAGGGCCTTCACGATCTGGCGGTGCGCTTTTCCCGCTGCTGCAATCCGGTGCCGGGGGACGAGATCGTGGGATTTGTCACAAGAGGCCGGGGCGTCTCGATTCACCGGACGGACTGCATCAATGTGATCAATCTGCCGGAGGACGAGAGAGGACGCCTGATCGATGCGGAGTGGCAGGTGGCGGAGGCTGCGGGAAGCACGGAGCAGTATTCCACCGAGATCCAGATCTTTGCCAACAACCGGATCGGTATGTTTGCGGATATTTCCAAGGTATTTACGGAAAAACAGATCGATATTACTTCTATGAATGTGAGAACCAGCAAGCAGGGCAAGGCCACTATTATTATGACCTTTGATATTCATGGAACGGAGGAGCTGAACCGGATCACAGAGAAGATCCGTCAGATCGAAGGCGTGCTGGATATCCAGAGAACTACGGGTTAAATCAGCGCCGGGCTGGATCTCTTATACCGGAAATAAAGCCGGCATGGGAAAATACAGATATACCTGGGTATCTTTAAAAGGAGAATATATATGAGCGATTTCAGGATAAAAACGTGTGTGGTGGGATCTGTGAGCACGAACTGCTATCTGGTATACAATGAGAGCACCAAAGAAGCGGTGGCAGTAGATCCCGGAGACAATGGGGATTTTATTTTAAATAAATGCAGTGAACTGGGAATCCGTCTGACGGCGGTGCTGCTGACCCACGGCCATTTTGATCATATTTGCGCGGCGCCTCAGGCAGCCAGGGCCTTCGGCATCAAAATATACGCCTCTGAGACAGAGGACGCCATGCTGGCAGATACATCATTGAACCTGACCGGCCGTTATTTTGAGAGCGGGGTGAGCTTTCATGCAGACTGCCTGGTTCATGACGGGGAGGAGCTTGAGTTTCTGGGATACAAATGGAAGGTCATTGCCACGCCGGGTCATACGTCAGGATCTGTGTGCTATTATGTGCCGGAGGAGGATGTGATTTTTGCAGGAGATACGCTGTTTCAGGACTCCTATGGAAGGACGGATCTGCCTACGGGAAGCAGCAGGGAGTTAGTGGATTCTGTGATCCATAAGCTGTTTGTACTTCCAGAGGATACCATGGTATATCCGGGACACGGGGAGCCCACGACGATTGGATACGAGGCTGGGAATAACCCCATCGCGTGCTATAGATAAAAGAATCCATTTTTCTGTAAATGGATGTATCATCAAGAGAAAGCAGGAACAAAATGATCGGTTTACTGATACAGGATAATGCATACGAACAGGACATCAGAGAACTTCTGATGTCTTTTTATCCGGGTGAGACATACGCCCATGAAATAAAGGACGAGGTGGATTTCTATGTGCAGACCCGCTTTGCTGGAGAAAGCGCTGAAATCGCCCTCTGGGAACGGGCGGTGGAAGGCCAGGCGGCAGACGGCAATCCTCATTTGCCTGTGCCCGAGGGGCTGGAGGGCTGGAGGATGAGCGCATTTTCCAGAGCCTTCTGCGACCTGTCAGACCACAGTGAGACGAAGAATGTGATTAAACAGGCGTTCTACAGTATGCTGACACAGCGTACAGGCCATGAACTGCCCTGGGGGTCTCTGACCGGGATCCGTCCTACCAAGATTGCTCTGAGCCGTCTGGAAGAAGGCTGGAAGGAAGAGGAGATCCGTTCCTTTATGAAAAAGACCTATCTGGCAAGCGACGAAAAGATCGACTTAAGCATTGAGATCGCCTCCAGAGAAAAAAGACTGCTGGAGCCCCTGGATTATGACCGGGGCTACAGTCTTTATGTGGGAATCCCATTTTGTCCCACGACCTGTCTGTACTGTTCTTTTACCTCATACCCCATCAGCAGGTGGAAGGGCCGCACAGGCCTTTATCTGGAGGCCTTATTTAAGGAAATGGAATATGTGGCAAAGAAGATGAAGGGCCGTCCTCTGGACACCATCTATTTTGGAGGCGGAACGCCGACCTCCCTTCCTGCAGAGGATATAGATGCCATTCTGACAAGGCTGGACCGCCTTTTTGATACAAAAAATGCCCTGGAGTTTACCGTGGAGGCGGGCCGTCCCGACAGCATTACAGAGGAAAAGCTGCAGGTACTTAGAAACCACGGCATCACGAGGATTTCCATCAATCCCCAGACCATGAACCAAAAGACGCTGGATCTTATCGGCCGCCATCATACCGTGGAAATGGTAAAGGAAACGTTTCATATGGCGCGGGAGCTGGGCTTTGACAACATCAACATGGATCTGATTATGGGGCTGCCGGAGGAGGACCTGGATGATGTGAGCCGCACACTGGAAGAGGTCGAGGCCCTGCGTCCTGATTCCCTTACGGTTCATTCCCTGGCGATCAAGCGGGCCGCCCGCTTAAATATGTTTAAGGAAGAATACGGAGGTTTAAAGATCAGCAATACCCCTGAGATGATCGCCTTAAGCGAGGCCAGCGCCCGCCGTCTGGGGATGGAGCCGTATTACCTGTACCGCCAGAAAAACATGGCCGGAAACTTTGAGAACGTAGGCTACTCTCTTCCGGGCAAAGCGTGCATTTACAATATCCTCATTATGGAGGAACTTCAGACCATTGCCGCCTGCGGCGCGGGAACCACCACAAAGGTTGTATTTCCTGCAGAAAACCGCAGAGAACGGTGCGAGAACGTAAAGGAAGTAGAGCAGTATATCAGCAGGATTGATGAGATGATTGGGAGAAAGGAGAGGATACTGGGGGGATGCTTATAAACCGGCCTCTATGATTTTCCCGTTAATTTCCTCAAAACACTTGCAAAATAGAAAAAGTACATTACAATAGTAATCACGAAACAACCGTTCACAGCACATGACGAGTATGATTAAGATAATGGAGAAAATACTATGCCGTTAACAAAAAAACCAGTAACCGGAATGAAAGACATCACGCCTGCGGAGATGCAGATCCGTGAGTACGTTATGAACCAGATCCGTGAAACCTATAAAAGCTTCGGCTTTTCCCAGATTGAGACTCCCTGTGTAGAGCATATCGAAAACCTGACCAGCAAACAGGGCGGCGATAATGAGAAACTGATCTTCAAGGTATTAAAAAGAGGCGACAAGTTAAACCTGGAGACGGCGCAGGATGAGAATGACGTAACCGACAGCGGCCTGCGTTATGACCTGACGCTTCCCCTGTCCCGCTACTACGCAAACAATGCCTCCAGCCTTCCAAGCCCCTTTAAGGCTCTGCAGATGGGCAGCGTATGGAGAGCGGACCGTCCACAGAAGGGCCGTTTCCGTCAGTTTACCCAGTGCGATATCGATATCCTAGGCGATCCCAGCAATTTAGCGGAGATCGAGCTGATTCTGGCAACCACCACTGCCCTTGGGAAAATCTGCCCTAAAAACGCATTTACCGTCCGTATCAATGACCGGGGCATCCTCTTTGGCATGGCCCGCTGCTGCGGATTCTCAGAGGAGTCCATGGACAGCGTGCTCATCACTCTGGACAAGATGGACAAGATTGGCTTTGAGGGCGTAGAAAAAGAGCTGCTGGAAAATGGCAATGCCAGGGAAAGCGTAGACCGCTATCTGGAACTTCTTCGTACCGTTACAAGAGACGCTGAGGGAGTAAAGGCGCTGGGCGAGACCTTAAAGGATGTGATGGATCCGGCAGTCTGCCAGGGACTGGTACACATTATGGAGACGGTTAAGGACGTAGCGGAAACAGACTTTGGCCTGGAATTTGATCCAACCCTGGTGCGCGGTATGTCCTACTATACAGGAACCATTTTCGAGGTATCCATGGAAGGTTTCGGCGGCTCTGTGGCAGGCGGCGGACGCTACGATAAGATGATTGGCAAGTTCACTGGCATGGAGACGCCGGCCTGCGGTTTTTCCATTGGTTTTGAACGCATTGTCACCATCCTCTTAGACAATGGCTTTACCGTTCCGGGAGCCGGAGAAAAGAAGGCATTTCTCTTTGAAAAAGGCATCGGTTCCGGGGAGCTGGCGGCAGTGATCCGGGAAGCCATGGAGGAGAGGAAAAAGGGAGTTCAGGTGCTGGTAGCCCAGATGAACAAAAACAAGAAGTTCCAGAAGGAGCAGCTTGGCAAAGAGGGATATGGGGAATTTAAGGAATTTTACAGAGAAAGCCTGAAACATTAAACGGTTATAAATCTTTACGATGATAAAGGAGAATAGAGCATGGCAGAATCAATGGCAGGGTTGAAGCGCACCCACAGATGTACAGAGGTAACTGCGGCGCAGATCGGTGAAAATGTCACCATCATGGGCTGGGTTCAGAAGAGCAGAAATAAAGGCGGCATTATTTTCGTGGATTTAAGAGACCGTTCCGGTATCTTACAGCTGATCTTCGAGGAGAGCGACTGCGGCGCTGAGAGCTTCGCAAAGGCTGAACGGTTAAGAAGCGAGTTCGTAGTGGCAGTGGAAGGCCGCGTAGAGGCCCGTTCCGGCGCTGTCAATGAAAATCTGGCGACAGGAGCCATCGAGGTGCGGGCAAAGTCCTTACGCATCCTGGCAGAGTCTGATACCCCGCCATTCCCGATCGAGGAAAAGAGCAAGACAAAGGAAGAGCTGCGTCTGGAGTACCGTTTCCTGGATTTAAGACGGCCTGACATCCAGCGCAACCTGATCACACGCAGCCGCGTGGCTACCCTTACAAGAGCGTTTCTGGCAGAAGAGGGCTTTCTTGAGATTGAAACGCCTACCCTGATCAAGAGCACCCCGGAGGGTGCGAGAGACTATCTGGTACCCAGCCGTGTGCATCCCGGCTCCTTCTATGCTCTGCCCCAGTCTCCCCAGCTGTTTAAGCAGCTGTTAATGGTATCCGGCTATGACCGCTATTTCCAGCTGGCCCGCTGCTACCGTGACGAGGATCTGCGTGCAGACCGTCAGCCAGAGTTTACACAGATCGATATGGAGCTGTCCTTCGTAGACGTAGACGACGTTTTGGATGTAAATGAGCGCCTCTTACAGAAACTCTTTAAGGAGATCTGCGGCTATGACCTGCAGCTTCCTATCCAGCGCATGACCTGGAGAGAGGCCATGGACCGTTTCGGCTCTGACAAGCCGGATCTGCGTTTTGGAATGGAATTAAAGAACGTTTCCGAAGTGGTAAAGGACTGCGAATTTGTGGTATTTAAGGGTGCTTTGGAAAATGGCGGTTCTGTCCGCGGCATTAACGCTGAGGGCCAGGGCCATATGCCGAGAAAAAAGATCGACGCTCTGGTAGAGTACGCAAAGGGCTTTGGCGCAAAGGGCCTTGCATATACTGCCATCAATGAGGACGGCACTTATAAGTCCTCCTTTGCAAAATTCATGAAGGAAGAGGAAATGGCCGCCCTTATAGCAGCTATGGACGGAAAGCCGGGAGATCTCCTTCTCTTTGCCGCTGATAAGGACAAGGTGGTATTTGACGTACTGGGCAACCTCCGTCTGGAGCTGGCAAGACAGCTGGAACTGCTTAAGAAGGATGAATTTAAGTTTCTGTGGGTAACAGAGTTCCCGCTTCTTGAGTATTCCGAGGAAGATAACCGCTTCGTGGCAATGCACCATCCATTTACCATGCCCATGGAGGAAGATCTGCAGTACCTTGACTCTGATCCAGGCCGTGTCCGCGCAAAGGCATACGACATCGTATTAAATGGTGTGGAAATGGGCGGAGGCTCTGTCCGTATCCATCAGGCCGACATCCAGTCCAGGATGTTTGAGGTTCTGGGCTTTACGCCTGAGAGGGCCCAGGAGCAGTTTGGCTTCCTGTTAAAAGCATTCAAGTACGGTGTTCCTCCTCACGCAGGCCTGGCATACGGCCTGGACCGTATGATCATGCTGATGGTTGGAGCAGACAGCATCCGCGACGTTATTGCCTTCCCGAAGGTAAAGGACGCCTCCTGTCTGATGACCGAGGCTCCTGCTCCGGTAGACAAAAAGCAGTTAGAGGAGCTGGGAATCCAGTTGGAAGAGGAAGAAAAGTAAAATAGACAGCTGCATAAGAAAATGGCGCAGCAAAGAGCAGTGCTCTCCGGGGACAGGAAACCGGAGAGCATTTTTGCGTTCATTTGTCATTTGAAAAAAGCTGGATGCGAACAAACTGATAAAAAATATCATTTTATTTTTTGAATACGGGTTGACTTTAAAAAAAAAGTGAATATACTGTAGATATAAACATATGAACATCTATTCATATGAATGGGCGTATGAATGAGATTTTCTGACCTATATGAAAGAGAAAGGAGGAGAATTATGGCGTTAAATGATGTAGAGTGCTGTGATTTTTATCAGGTTCATGAGGATGTGGTGCGGTCAGTGACAGAAAAGATGCCCAAAGAGGATCAGCTGTATGATCTGGCTGAGATTTTTAAGGTATTTGGAGACTCTACCAGGATCAAGATCCTGTATGTGCTGTTTGAGGCAGAGATGTGCGTGTGTGATATCGCCCAGCTTCTTAACATGAACCAGTCGGCCATTTCTCATCAGCTTCGTATCTTAAAGCAGAATCGTCTGGTGAAAAACCGGCGGGAGGGCAAGGCTGTGTTCTATTCCCTGGCAGACAGCCATGTAAAAACCATACTCAGTCAGGGTATGGAGCATATTTCAGAATAATTTAAAAACAGAGCAAAATATATCAGGAGGAATAAAAGAATGAAGAAGAAATTTAAATTAACCGATCTGGACTGCGCCAACTGCGCCGCAAAAATGGAGGATGCCATTAAGAAAATCGACGGGGTGACGGACGCAAATGTAAGCTTTATGATGCAGAAGATGACTATTGAGGCGGATGAAAGCCGTTTCGATGACATTATGAAAGAGGTTGTTGATGTGTGCAAAAAGGTAGAGCCAGACTGCATCATCAATATGTAGCAGGAGGATGACCATGACAACGAAGCAGAAACATATGCTCATAAGGATTCTTGGAACCTTTGTGATCTATCTTGGCCTGACGGCTGCGGATCATATGGGAGCGCTTCCCTTTGAGGAGGGGAGCCTTCCATTGCTGGTTCTGTATCTGGTGCCTTATTTTCTCATTGGATGGGATATCATTTACAAGGCCCTGCGCAATATCAAAAACGGCCAGGTATTTGACGAGAACTTTCTGATGGCTCTGGCAACCGTTGGCGCATTTGCGGTAAGCCAGTATTCAGAGGCCGTAGCTGTTATGCTGTTCTACCAGGTGGGCGAACTGTTCCAGAATTACGCGGTAAACCGCTCCCGTCAGTCCATCACCGCTCTCATGGACATCTGCCCGGAATATGCAAATGTGGAAACAGACGGAGAACTGGAGCAGGTGGATCCGGATGATGTGTCTGTGGGGGACGTGATCGTGGTCAAGCCGGGAGAGCGGATTCCTCTGGATGGAACCGTCATTTCAGGGGAGTCTATGATTGATACCTCAGCGCTTACAGGGGAATCGGTTCCAAGAAGGGCAAAAGCCGGAGACGAGGTGATCAGCGGCTGCGTCAATGGAAGTGGTCTTTTGCGTGTAGAGGTCACAAAGGAATTTGACGATTCCACGGTGGCCCGGATCCTGGAACTGGTGGAAAATGCCAGCAGCAAAAAAGCGCCTGTGGAAAACTTCATTACCCGGTTTGCCAGATATTATACTCCTGCGGTAGTGATCGGAGCCGTATTGCTGGCGATTCTGCCGCCGCTTCTTCTGGGGCAGAGCTGGAATGAAGGAATCCGCAGAGCCTGTACGTTTCTGGTAATCTCCTGTCCCTGTGCTCTTGTGATCTCCGTACCCATGAGTTTCTTCTCCGGCATCGGAGCCGCATCGAGAAATGGAGTTCTGGTAAAGGGAAGCAACTATCTGGAGGCGCTTGCCAGTGTCCATACGGTAGTGTTTGACAAGACGGGAACACTGACAAAGGGAGAATTTAAGGTGACGGGGATTTATCCGGCGTCGTCTGTAAAAAAGCAGGAATCTGTTTCTAACCAAAACAGCTGGTCGGATCGCCAGCTGGCCCTTCTGGAACTGGCGGCTTTGGCGGAAAGCTGCTCTGAGCACCCGATTTCCCGTTCTATCCGCGATGCCTGGGGGAAACCACTAGACCACAATCGGGTAGAACAGGCCGAGGAGATCTCCGGTCACGGAATCCGTGTTCAGGTAGACGGACATACGGTACTGGCCGGAAATGGACGCCTGATGGAAAAAGAGCATATTTCTTATGATTCTTGTTCTGAGGCCGGAACAGTGGTTTATATAGCTGAGGAAGGGACATTTCTGGGAGCTATCCTTATTTCCGATGTGATTAAGGATGGCATACCTGAGGCAATAGGCGCTCTCAAAAATGCCGGAGTGGTAAAGACGGTTATGCTTACGGGAGACCGGAAAGAGACCGGAGAAGCAGTAGCGGGGCAGATTGGCCTGGACGAGGTTTATGCAGAGCTTCTTCCTGGCGATAAGGTCGATCAGGTGGAAAAACTGCTCACAGAGTGCAAAGGCAGGGAAAAACTGGTATTCGTAGGTGACGGCATCAATGATGCTCCGGTTCTTTCCCGTGCGGATGTGGGAATTGCCATGGGAAGCATGGGTTCAGATGCGGCGATCGAGGCTGCGGATATTGTTCTTATGGATGATGACCCCCGAAAGATCGCATCTATCGTCCGCATTTCCCGCCGTACTCTGCGGATCGTGATGCAGAATATCGTATTCGCTTTGGGCGTAAAGCTGATCGTTCTGATCATGGGCGCATTTGGAGCGGCCAATATGTGGGAAGCAGTGTTCGCAGATGTGGGTGTGTCTGTGATCGCGATTTTGAATGCTATGAGGGCGCTGAAGGGGTAAAAAATTAAAACAAGAAAAGGACATGATATCTAGTACGCAGGGGTTGCGTATGGATGCCATGTCTTTTTCATTTGGAAATTATAGAAGCCCCGGCTCTGTTCTCCTGATATAGGATTCAAGAGTGTGGCGGTCTACAAGGGCAGAGGTGGTTCCCTGGCGTGTGGTGCTGAGTCCGGCGGCATAGCCTGCTATTTTTGCAGCTGAAAGTAGGCTGTAGCCGTATAGAAGGTAAGATACAAGGGCGCAGATAAAAGCGTCTCCGGCTCCCGAACTGTCCACGGTTACAACATCAATAGCTGGAAAGCTGTAGGTAAGTGAGCCAGAACGGATATAACATCCCTGATCCCCAAGTGTGACAATAACGGTTTGTACACCGCATGAAAGGAGAAAATCAGCTTTTGCTTCCATGGTCTGGTTTCCGGGACAGATTTCATTGAGCTCGTCCAGATTGGGAACAAGAATATCGGTAAACTGGAGGAGCCTGTCTGGAATCTGAGAACAAGCGCTGGGCTTTAAAACTGTAGTGAGGCCATATTTTCTGGAGAGCTCTCCGGCTTTGATGAGTGCATCGATGGGAACCTCCGTTTGCATCAGACAATAGCTGGCATTTGCAAACATATGCTCGCTGTCGGCAACATCTTTGGAGGACAGGCTGTTATTAGCTCCGGCCATAATGGAAATCATGGAGTTTCCGTCCTCCTGAACGAAGATGTAGGCCTGGCCGGTTTTCTGCCCTTTGCTCCGCCGGATGCCGGAAGTGTCCAATAGATAGTTTCGGGCATATTGGTACAGAAAATCTGCATCTGCATCATCACCCACACGACCGATGGCGCAGGCGCTGTGCCCCAACTTGCAGATGCCAACTGTTTCGTTCATACATTTTCCGCCGGGGAGTGTAACAGAGGCAGGTGAAGTGACGGTTTTTCCGGTATGCGGCAATTCTTTGAAGTTCATATAATTATCAATGTTGATACTGCCCAGTGAAATCACCTTTTTCGTGCGCGAATGGTAGGGGATGTCGATGGAATGGGTATGGTTTAGCTTTGAAAAAGGGGGAGCAGACAACGCCTCTTCTTTTTTTTTTCTACGATTTGAATCAGAAGTTCTGCGATATGTCTGGCAAAGGTAGTACAGGGAATCGTCAGGGCAGAAATATCAAAGCAGTAGCTTTCCTGAATATCTGTTTTTAGCGATACGACAGAGAAATCGCAGGGAATATGGTAATGCAGTGTTTCCGCTGTTTTAACCAGCTGTATGGCGGCGGAATAGTGGAATACGATAATGCCGCTGAAAAGATGGCTGGATAAGCGTTCAGAAGGGAACAGGCTTTCCTCGTGGAAAATCAGTTCTTCATTTAACGGTATATTGTGTTCAAATAAACATTGCTGATAACCATGGAGGAAGGAAGCGGATTTGCCAGTCTGGTCGATCAGACAGGCAATTTCCCTGTGGCCAGCGTTTACAAGAGCTTCGGCAGCCGTATAGCCCATTTGCCGAAAATCCAGATTGTACGCATCTGTGCGGTCGGTATCAAAGAGAAGGTAGGGGATCGCGGCAGTCTGCAGCTGCTTGATGGAAGAGTCACAGTCAGGGACAACTGGATCTAAAAGGATTCCGTCTACATTCATATTGATGAGAGCAGAAATATTTTTTATCTCTTCTTCAGACGAATCGCTGCTTTCACGAAATATAACACAATAGCCGTAGTTCTGGGTCGCTGTGAGAATACCGCTGGCATACAGACTCATTTGATTGACATTTTGCAGGATCACACCAATACACAGGCTTTTGGCAGAGTAGGAAGTCATGATTGAGGCGTAAGGCTTATAATTGTATTCTTTTGCAATCTGAAGTACGTGTTCGCGTGTTTCGGCGCGGATGCTGTCATCCTTTCCGTTCATAATTTTGGATACTGTAGAGACAGATACTCCGGCAAGTTGGGCAATTTCACGGATGGTCATTGTTATTTTATCATACTCCTTTACTGAATATATATTTATTATACAATAAAAAAACAAAAAAGTAAAATAAAATATAAAATATGACAAAATACTATTGACACAAAGATAAAAGTTAGGTATTTTAGATTTAAGAAAATGATTTCGGAAAGCATTTTATTATTAAATTATAACAATACATGGAGGGGCAGAAAAATGAGGGTTCTAAACATTGGTTCTTTGAATATAGATCGAACCTATACAGTCAGGCGATTTGTCCGGCCAAAAGAAACCATTCGCGCTTTAAAATATGAAGAGTTCTGCGGAGGGAAAGGTCTGAATCAGTCCATTGCGCTGGCAAAAGCAGGGGTAGAGACGTATCATGCAGGGGCAGTAGGGTGCGATGGAGAAACTTTAGTTGATATGCTGACAGATTCGGGAGTACATACGGAATATATTGAACATCTGGAAGGGCCGAGCGGCCATGCAGTGATTCAGGTAAACGAAGAAGGCCAGAATAACATCATTATCGTAGGCGGGGCAAACGAAAAAGTAAGCCGGGAATATATTTATCAGATTTTGCAGAAATTTGAGCCGGGTGATATGGTGCTGCTGCAGAATGAAGTGCCTAACATAGGATTTGCCATGGAGGAGGCAAAGAAAAGAAAGATGTTGGTCGCTTTTAATCCGTCGCCAATAAATGAGGCGATTGACCAGTGTGACTTGGGGCTTGTGGATTATTTTATTTTAAATGAAGTGGAAGGAGGTGCGCTGGCAGGGGAGTCAATGGATGATATTGAGGGAATCCAGATAAAATTGACAGAAATGTATCCCGATGCGTCATTTGTACTGACTCTTGGGGAGAAGGGAGCTGTGTTTTTTAATAAGAAAGAAGTACACAGACAGAACGGTTTTCAGGTAGAAACTGTGGATACTACAGGGGCAGGAGATACTTTTTGTGGATATTTTCTTGCAGGAGTAGCTACAGGAAACACTTATGGGGAATGTCTGAGGGTAGCCTGTTCAGCGGGTGCTCTCGCGGTGGGAAAGAAGGGAGCCGCAGCGGGAATACCGGAGAAAACAGAGGTTTTTGAATTTTTAGGCAGTAAATAACAGAGGTTATTTTAAGAATACAGAACAACAAATGATCAATTAGGGAGGGTTTACTATGAAGAAAATTGCAGCAGCGGTTTTGGCAACAGCGATATGTTTTAGCCTTACAGCGTGCGGAGGAGGAAAGGAAACTCAAAAAGCTGAGTCAGACGCAACCACAGTGGGGAAAGAGGCTGAAGAAGCGGATGGAAAAAAAGCGATCTTGATTGTAAACGGAAATTTGGGAGATTTGGGATTTTTCGATTCGGCAAACAGGGGAATGCAGAGGCTTAAAGAGGAACTTGGGCTTGATATTCAGGTGATTGAGACAGGTGATGATGAAGCCAAATGGGAACCGGCTCTGGCAGATGCGGCAGATGAGGATGCGGAATGGATTATAGCGGTTTCACCTTCTATGGTAGAGCCAATTCAAAAACTCGCTCCTGAGTATACAGATAAAAAGTTTATTTTGATTGATAATACGGTGGATTTTGAATCAGAGGATTTAAGTAACGTGTACTGCGCAACATTTAAGCAGAATGAAGGGTCTTTCCTCGCTGGAGTGGCAGCAGGACTGTCTGTAGAGGCAGGAGGAACTATTGGATTTATTGGGGGTATGGATATTCCTCCTATCAATGACTTCTTGATTGGATACATTGAAGGGGCTCAGAGCGTAAACCCGGATGTGAAGGTGATCAATACCTATACAGGAGACTATTATGATCCTGCAAAGGGGAAGGAACATGGTATTGTTCAGTTTGATCAGGGGGCAGAGGTGATTTTTGCAGCGGCAGGTCCTTCAGGTTTGGGAGCAATCGAGGCTTCTGTAGAGAAGGACCGCAAGATGATAGGAGTAGACTCTGACCAGTCGGCAGCATATGCGGAAAACGGTGATACTGCAACAGCAGAGCATATTGTGACATCCATGGTAAAAAACGTAGGAGACGCTATCTTCATGGCGATCCAAAAAGACTTAAACGGCGAGCTGCAATGGGGAACGGCAGAGAGCCTTGGCATTGCAGAGGATGGAGTAGGACTTGCGAAAAATGATGTGTATGAAGCATCCTTTACAGAGGAACAGAAGGCCAAAATTGAAGAAATGCAGGAAAAAGTGGTAGCGGGAGAAATTCAGGTAAGTTCTGCAATTGGTATGTCTACAGAGAAACTTGATCAGATCCGTAATGCTGTAAAACCCTGATATGATATGAAATGGGGCTGGTGTTCAACATATGGCAGCCCTATTTCTGCTAAAAGGACAAGGAGAAAGATGGGACAGAAGGTTGTTTTAAAAGCGGAAAATATTTTAAAGGTTTATCCCAACGGCGTGGTGGCAAATAAAGATGTAAATCTGGAGGTTTATGAGGGGGAAATTCATGCTCTGATTGGAGAAAATGGGGCAGGAAAATCCACTTTGATGAAAATACTCTTCGGAATGGAGACACCGGAGGGCGGAAAAATCTATTTGAACGGGCAGGAAGTTAAAATAGACAGTCCTAAGAAGGCTATTTCAATGGGAATTGGAATGGTGCACCAGCATTTCATGCTGGTAGATTCTCTGACGATTGCAGAAAATATTGTGCTTGGTGCGGAGCCGAAAAAATATGGTGCATTGATGAATCACAGGGAAATGCTTAGGATATCAGAAGTGTGTGCAGAGAAATACAAATTTGATATCAATGTCAATGAAAAAGTTGAGAATGTCAGCGTAGGAATCAAGCAGGAGACGGAAATTCTTAAGGCATTGGTGAGGGGGGCCAGGATCCTGATTATGGATGAACCGACAGCAGTGCTGACACCTCAGGAGACAAAGAAACTGTTTGAAGAGCTTCGCATTTTAAAAAGCCAGGGCCATACGATTATTTTTATCTCCCACAAGCTGAATGAAATTATGGAGATCTGCGACCGTGTGACGATCATGCGCCATGGAACAACAGTTGAAACCACTTGGGTAAAGGATACCAGTCCTCAGGATATTTCAAATAAGATGGTGGGGCGTGAGGTGGTGCTTCATATTGAAAAGAAACCGGCGAATATTGGAAATGTATGCCTGGAAGCAAAAAATCTTACTTATATCAATAGCATAGGAAAAAAGATGCTGGATCATGTAAGTCTGAAACTGCGATCAGGTGAAATTATGAGCGTTGCCGGTGTAGAGGGAAACGGGCAGTCAGAACTTGCATCCGTTTTAACTGGTGTTACAAAACCAATGCAGGGAGAAATCCATATTTTTAATAATCAAATAGAAAAATATGAACCTGCTGAGTTCCGTAAAAACCATGTGGTATATATACCAGAGGATCGAATGGAAGTGGGCTGTGCTGTTGGAATGACAATTAAAGAAAATATGTTTGCAGATAAGGTGGATCGCTATTTAAAGGGCAGGATTTTTTTGAATGGAAAGGTAATGAATGAAAAAGCAGAGCAGTGGGTAGATGATTTCAGTATTTTGTGTACTTCAGCGGAACAGACAGTCTCCATGCTGTCGGGCGGAAATATGCAAAAGGTTGTGGCGGCAAGAGAATTGACAGAAAATGTAGAAATTATTATTGCAGAGCAGCCTACCCGCGGGATTGATGCAGGGGCGTCAGAACTGATCCGCCATAAGCTGGTAGAACTTCGTGATCAGGGGGCGGCAGTGCTTCTGATTTCTGCAGATCTTAACGAAATTCTGGAACTGAGCGACAGCTGTATTGTAATGTATAATGGGAAAATTAATGCGTACTTTGAAGATACAACACATCTTACAGAGGAAGAACTGGGATATTATATGCTTGGCGTGAAGAACCAGAGTGAAGAAGAAGTGAGGGCGATGTTATGATAAAAAATAGCAAAAAATCAAAGGTTGACAGATTTAATGCCTGTTTTGCAGTTGTGCGTTTCGCCCTTGCAATTCTGATTGCGTTTGCCATTTCTTTTGTGATCATGAGTTTTTCATCCAGCGATTCGCTGACTGCAATTGGGAATTTATTTATCGGGCCGCTGACTACAATCCGGCGTTTCAGCACCGTTTTAGAAACAGCTATTCCTCTGACCTTTGCAGGCCTTGCGACTTGCGTTATGTTTAAGGCTAACCAGTTTAATATGGCTGCAGAGGGAGGTTTTTTTCTAGGAGCATTGGGAGCTGCAATGGTTGCAATCTATATGCCCGGCCCTCCTATTCTCGTAATTATCACAGCAATGCTGACGGCTGGTATTATTGGTTCCCTTGTTTGTGCGGTTCCGGGATTTTTGAAAGTAAAGTGGAACAGCAGTGAACTGGTTGTATCTCTGATGTTAAATTATGTGGCTCTGTATTTTGGAACCTTTATCTTTAATCAGTTTGCTAAAGACCCTAATTCTGCATACAAAGCCTCTCTGCCTTTCAGGGATGGTGTCAGTCTGGGAAAGCTGATTCCCAAGACAAGGCTCCATGCGGGAATTTTTATCGTAGCTGTGGCTGTGATTCTGGTTTATATCTTTATGTTTAAAACAAAATGGGGATATAAGCTCAGGGTGGTGGGAAGCAATCTTAGATTTGGTCAGTATGTAGGAATCGGAACGGCTGGAGTCATTATGATGGCGCAGCTTCTCGGCGGATTTATCGCAGGAGTGGGCGGAGCAACGGAGATGCTGGGAATGTATACACGTTTCCAGTGGTCAGCTCTTCCAGGCTATGGTTTTGATGGGGTAGTGCTTAATATCCTTGCAAAGGAGAATCCGGCATATGTTCCGATTGCAGCCTTTGCAGTGGCATATCTGAGAATCGGGGCTGATTATATGTATAAGCAGTCTGATGTGGCATCAGAGATTGTGGCTATTATTGAGGCGCTTGTGATTGTTCTGGTAGCAGCAGATGCGTTCCTTTCCAGATACCAGCATAAAATGATCACCAGGCTTTCTACAGATGGACAAGGAGGGATTTGACAATGGAAACAGTTTTAGATTCTGTATTAACCCCATCATTCCTGTATTCCGTGATAAGAGTTGCAACTCCCCTTCTTTTGGCGTCTCTTGGCGCTGTCATTACCTCAAATGCAGGAATTACAAATATTGGTATTGAGGGTGTTATGCTGATATCGGCTCTTGCAGGAGTGTTTGCCAGTGCGTTCGGGTTTGGTCCCTGGTTTGGGCTTTTCATTGCCATGCTTACGGGCGTGGTTTGTTCCCTGGCAATTGGATATGTTTCCATGTCCCTGAAAGCGAATAGTGTGCTTACCTGTATTGCTTTTAATACAATGGCAATCGGAGGGACGGTATATTTTATGTATGCAGTAGTAAAGGATAAGGGGACAACGCTTGCCCTTGATTCTGGAAAGCTTCCCAATATACAGATTCCGCTTATTAATGAGATTCCGGTGCTGGGAGACATTATTTCAAATCACAATGTAATTTCCTATGCGGCTATTCTGATGATTTTTGTAGTTTATGTTCTGCTTTATAAGACGCCTCTGGGCCTTCGTATCCGCTCAGCGGGAAAGGCACCAAAGGCCCTTTCTTCCGTAGGAGTCAGCCTCATTAAGACACGGTATATTGCATTAGCGATCAGCGGTGTGCTAGGAGGGATGGCCGGAGCGTTTATGTCTATGGGATACGTTACCTGGTTTTCAAAAAATATGACAGCAGGACGCGGATTTATTGCCCTTGCGGCAGATGCCATGGGCAACTCAACTCCTATTGGGGCGGCCCTTTCTTCCCTGCTTTTTGCGGTGGCTGAGGCGCTGTCGTATTCTCTGCAGGTAACAGCGATTCCCCCTGAGTTGGTTCAGATGCTGCCATATCTGGCAACAATTATTGGATTGGTTGCATATTCCGTAAAACGGAAAGCATCAAATGAAAAAATGAAAGCAGAGTATGCAAGACAAAACAGATGAGAATAGGATGGTAAAAATTATGAATAAAAAACCAATTATAATTGACTGTGATCCAGGGCATGATGACGCAATGGCAATCCTGTGGGCGTTGGCCTGCGAGGAACTGGAAATAAAAGCAGTTACAACGGTAGCTGGAAATCAGACAATTGAAAAAGTAACAAATAATGCAGTACGGGTTTTAACAAAAGCAAAGGCTTTCCATATTCCGGTGGCAAAAGGGGCACAGGAGCCTATGGTGAAAAAGCTGGTAGTAGGCGGTGAGCTGGTACATGGTGATTCCGGTCTGGAAGGGCCGAAACTGCCGGAAAATGGCTTTGAGATCTCACAGCTAAGCGCTCTCAGCCTTATTGAAAAGGTTTTAAAGGAGAGCAATGAAAAGGTGACAATCGTTGCTATTGGTCCTCTCACCAATGTAGCGGAACTGCTGATCACAAGACCGGATTTGAAAGAAAAAATAGAAGAGATATCTATTATGGGAGGTGGAACGGTAGGAAACTGGACGCCAGCGGCCGAGTATAATATTTTTGCAGATCCAGAAGCAGCTAAGGTTGTGTTTAACTGCGGAATTCCTGTGATTATGTCTGGGCTTGATGTAACACAGAAAGCATATGTAACAAGAGAAGAAAATGAAAGGCTCAGGGCACAGGGAAATGAAATTTCTGTGTTTGCAGCAGAACTGATTGACTATTTCAGCCGTTATCATTATGAGGTGGAGGGATTTCCTGGATGTACGCTTCATGATCCCTGCGCAGTGGCCGCCCTTGTACACCCGGAAATCTTCAGCTATAAACAGTGCAATGTGGATGTGGAACTGAGAGGAGAACTTACTACCGGAATGACGGTGGTAGATACGATTGACTACCAAAAAAAGCTGTTTGGAAAAACGGTCAATCATAATACAAAGTTTCTGTATGATGTGGACAGAGAAAAATTTGTTCAGTTCTTTCTGGAAGCAATGGGACGTTTGGGTTAATCGGAGGCAGACAGGATGAAAACATATTTAGGAAAGAGAACCATTGTATCTTTGATAGGATTGATACTGTGCGGTGTGGGAGTGGCGCTTTTCCTTTACAGCGGCTTGGGGGTAGATCCTGCCAGTGTATTTGAACTCGGAATTGCGAATGTGCTGCATATCAGCTATGGAACTTCTTCGGCTCTGATTAACGTAATTATACTGGCAGTCGTTCTGATAATAGACAGATCATATGTGAATGTTTCGTCTGTGCTTGCCATTTTCGGAATTGGCTATACAGCAGACTTTGTCCGTATGTTTCTGGATATGATGATTCTGGGAGATTTAAACCTAGTGGTGAAAATGCTTCTGGTATTTTTGGGCCTTATGATCATGGCAGTAGGAATTGCCACTTACATACGCGCGGATCTTGGAGTTGGGGCCATTGACCTTATTTCGGAGATCATCAGCCGTAAGGGAAACTTTCAGTACCGGATTGTGCGTATTGTAGGAGATATCAGTTTTGTGGTGATCGGTTTTTTCTTAGGAGGAACAGTTGGCCTGGGAACCATTGTAGCGGCGTTTCTTACGGGCCCGGCAGTACAGTTTGTGAGGCCTGCAGTACATAAAACAGTAGATAACATCATAGGCTGGACAGGAGAAGAATAATGAAAAAAAAGGTTATTATAGATGTCGACTCTGTAGGGGACGATATTTTGGAAATTCTCTATATGGCCTGCCATGAGGAGGCGGAGCTTTTGGGAATTACCACAGTAACAGGAGCAGCCGGGGATATAAGACAGGCAGCATGGGTGGCAAAAAACACCGCAGAACTGACAGGTCAGGAAATTCCAGTATATGCGGGGGCAGCACAACCTATTTCGTATCATAATGAAGATACTTCTGGAGATCCGGTGAACTTTTATGAGGAACTTCGCTGGAAGTTTGGAGACCGCCTGAAGAAATTTAATACTCCGGCAGGAAAACCCAAAGGGGAGATCGAAAAAGAGTATGCGGTAGATTATCTGATTCGGATGTTCCGTGAGAATCCGGGAGAAATTACGCTGGTAACAACGGGACCTCTGACCAACATTGCGTTGGCCTTAGAAAAAGACCCCGCTATTGCTTCTGATATAAAAGAAGCCTATATATTGGGAGGATCATTCCGTATTCATGGAAATATTACCCCCGTGACAGAGTATAATATATTTGCGGATCCTGAGGCGGCGCAAAAGGTATTGACTTCTGATCTCAAGATTACGCTGGTGCCGCTGGATGTATGTGAAAATAATATATTTGCGGACAGTATGCTGACAAGGGATCATCTTTCTGATCTGCGGTATCAGGCAAAGGGTGAGATGATTGATTACCTCTGTGATAAATATCCGATCTATATTGATATGTGGAGGGAGTATTTTCAGTTGGGCGGTTTTCCCATGGATGATGTGATTACAGCAGCTCTGGCGCTGGATGACAGTTTATGCCATTATACGGAACCAGTTCATGTAGAGGTAGAGTTGGAAGGCCGTTTAACTAGAGGACAGATTATTCCCTTTTTTGGTTATCAAATTAACAAATACCCTGAGAAGGAGAGGCGTAATGTAAGAATTGCCGTCTCAATTGAGGGGAAACTCTTTATGAACCTGTTTACAGATACTCTTATTAAAGGGTGCAGATAAACAGTCTGTGATTTGCCGGTGCGTCGTTTTCTGAAAACAGAAGGTGCCGCAGAAATAGATATTTGCCACGGTTGTGGAAAACGCTGTTTCTGCAGCACCCTATTATGATTCAGCAGGAATTGCTGACAGGGGATGTGTATGTATGTCACACCAAAATATCCCCCAACCCCCTCTTTGGTACATAGTGCACCTGATTCTCATCCCGGTAGTAGGCTGTGTTTCCATCCTCTTTTACCGGAACAATGCGCACCTCTTCTTTAGGCTTTCCGAGGGCCAAAACAAGGCCGACGGAGTATTTTTTCGGTTCTAACTGGAGAATGGAGAGGATCTCGCTGCGCCTGCAGCTGCCGATCATACAGCCGCCGTAGCCCATTTCCGTGGCTGCCAGCAGGATGGTCTGGGCAGCGATGCCTTCATCCCACTGCTTGTTTTTTCCAAGAGCCAGGTCGCAGAGGATAACGATATAAGCGGAGGGATGCTCTCCCTTTTCAGGGCCGTTCCAGTCTTTTAAAGCGCCGGCCCAGGCAAGGCAGGGAAAGAGCCTGTCACATTCTTCTGGGGAATCGACCAGGCGATATTTTAAGGCCTGGGAATTGGCGGTGGAGGCAGTGAGGCGGGCAGTATCCACCATCTCTTCCAGTTCTTCCCGCGATATAGGCGTATCCTCATAAAAGCGCCGGTAAGAACGGCACTTCTTTACCAGATCTTTAAGCATGGATAGATTCCTCCTTGATTTCCTCCGGCAGTTCATTGCCCTGCATAATGTGTTTTTTAATCGCGTCAAAGCTTTCTGTGCTGAGTACGTGCTCGATGCGGCAGGCATCTTCGGCGGCCACCTCAGGATCTACGCCAAGGTAAATGAGCCAGTTAGACAGCATGATGTGGCGTTCGTACATGACGTTTGCAATGGCCTGTCCGGTTTCTGTAAGGCTGATGTGTCCCTGCTCATCCATGTGGATATAGCCGTTCTCCCGCAGATTTTTCATGGCTACACTGACGCTGGGCTTTGAGAAACTAAGTTCATTGGCAATGTCGATGGAGCGCACATATGGTTTGTGGCGGCTCAGCATATAGATAGTTTCAAGATAATTTTCAGCAGATTCCTGTATTTTCAAATTAAACACTTCCCTTCTCCGGTCTTGGTTCCCGTTTTGGAAAAGAACGGGAATTGCTATGAAATCAGTTTATCATATAACCACAGGAAAGACAAGCAATGGAAAATGAAGATTTGTCTCAACGGAAGTATGCTGTTGTGTATAATAGGAATATTGTTCATATCTTTTGATAGAACGCAGAAGATACAATATAAAAAAGCCCGCACAAAATATACCGTTTGTACGAGCTGAAAAATTATGATACTGCTGGGGCTATCACTATATACTGTTTTATTAGCTGCTTTTTATGGACAATGGGGAATGAACATATTGTCCATGTTTTTTTGTTTTGTTTTCGTACTGTATTGCAAATTTTGGACAGTGATGCAGACAAGAAAGACACATAACACACTGTTCCTTATTCCATGTTGGTTTTTGTTTGACTATATCTATGGCAGAAATGGGGCATTTCTTAGCACATAAGCCACAACCTATACAAGTATCTTCGACGTGAAAATGATTTGTTTTACGCATAGTGTCATACTCTGTGTTGTAAAATAGCTTTGCAATAGGTATAGGAACTTTTCTTTGCATATAGTCCCCAGCAGTATGATTTTTAATTTTATCTATTATAGTGTCAATTTGAAGTTCTGCCTTTGCGTTTATTTTTTGTATGCGTTCTTTATTGCTTAAATTAAAAGTAGGTGTCCAAGTATCTGGCATTTTAACGCTAAAATATGCAGAAATTGAGAAATTGTGCTTTTGCAATATCTGGTTTGCAAAATAACCAGTTTGGCCTGTCGTTGTGCCGTAAGTTGCAATAAACCATATATAAGATGGTTTTGTATTCAAGTTCAGTTTTTGCAAAAATTCTTTCACAATCTCTGGCAATCCCCATGAATAAGTAGGACTGATAATTCCTAAAAACTCATCTTCATAAATTTCAAACTGGAATTGGCGATTTTTCATACATGAGGTAATAGAAACCGTTCTGTCGTTTGTTGCCTGAGCGATTCTTTCTGCTACGTATTGGCTGTTTCCGGTCGCTGAAAAGTAGATAATCATAAAAATCTCCTTTAATAAAACTTTTTGGCACTTTTTCTGACGCTGAAAAAATAGTTCCCATCGAAGTGTCAGCAGTCCATGTCTTTGAGATGAATATCTAATTAAAAACATGGTATAATCCGGGAATGTCTTCTAAGCCTTGCAATGATGGCCCTGATCATGACGGTTTCAGTGATACTTCCGATTCGTCAATTTGCTTCTGTATACAGGGGAAAAACAGGGTATTAATATGAGCCGGACGAAATGGGGCTGGTTTTTTAATTGGCTTTCACCTGTTTCCACATCTCATTATACATATCATTGGCTTCCTCGCCCAGGTAGTGAACGCTTTCACTGTTTTTCAGCGCAGACAGATCCGGGAAAACGGCCTTATTGTTTTTCAGATCATCATCTAACAGTTCAAATGCGCCCTTGTTAGGCGTTGCATATGTGATGTAGTCAAAGTTTTTCTTGGCAATATCAGGGCGGCATAGGAAGTTAATCCACTTTTCCGCATTCTCCTTGTGCTCGGCATTGGCGGGAATCACCCAGCAGTCGATCCAGTAGGAGGTGCCTTCTTCCGGAATCACATATTCCAGATCATAGCCGGAATCCTGTTCCCTGCTCATTTCCTGTATATAGAGCAGGTCGCCGGAATAGAGCATGGCTACGGCTGCCTCGCCGTTTATCATCTTATCTCTTACCTGATCAATCACATAAGCCTGTACCAGAGGTTTCTGCTCGATCAGCATATCCCTGGCTTCGGCCAGTTCATTAGGATCGGTGGTGTTTAAGGAATAGCCCTTAATTTTCAGTGCGGCCATGAATGCGTAGCGCAGGGTGTTGTGCATGAGGATCTCGCCCTTTAATTGGGGATTCCACAGATCCGCCCATTTTGTGGGATAAGGCACGCCCAGCTCATCCAGGCGCTGTTTGTTGTAAAGGATCCCCTCTGTGCCCCAGCAGTAGGGAACAGCGTACTTGTTTTCAGGGTCGAAATCCTTTGCCATATCCATATACTCCGTCCCGATTTCCTTAATGTTGGGAACATTATCATAATTGATCTCTGCCAGAAGGTTATTCTGGATCATGCGCTGGATGGTGTAGTCGGAGGGGCAGACAACGTCATATTTTACAGCCCCGGCCTCGATGATGGGATACATTTCCTCATTGGTTTCAAATACGTCATATACTACCTGGATACCTGTCTCTTCTTCAAAATCATCGATCACGCTTTCGTCGATATACTCCCCCCAGTTATATACATAGAGCTTATTGTCCTCGCCGGAGCTGTTCTGGCTGCCGGACGAACGGTCTCCGGATCCGGATCCGCAGCCGGTAAGGGCACCGGCTGACAACAGGAGCAATGCAAGGGCTTTCAGGGAAGCCGCAGTTTTCTTTTTCATCATTCTATCCTCCGTAATGGGAAAGGCGTCTGAGTGCGCCTTCCGATTATTTTTTAGCTGACGCGGAAATAAAAGCGGGAAGATCAGTTTGCCTTGATTTCTTTCCAAAGCTCATTATAAAGAGCATCTGCCTCATCTCCGGGATACTGGATGATTTCACAGTTTTTCAGAGAAGAGATATCAGGAAACAGGGCCTTATTATTCTTCAGCTCATCATCTAACAGCTCGTAAGCGCCTTTGTTAGGCGTTGCATAGGTGATATACTCAAAATTCCTCTTGGCAATATCGGGACGGCACAGAAAATCAATCCATTTCTCTGCATTTTCCTTATGCTGCGCATTGGCCGGGATGACCCAGGAGTCCACCCAGTAGTTGGTGCCATCCTCAGGGATTACGTATTCCAGGGAGAAATCCGCATCCTGTTCTTTTACCGCATTCTGGATATAGAGCATTTCCCCCGAATAAATAGCGCCTACGGCCGCCTCTCCGCCGATCATCTTGTCTCTTACCTGATCGATCACATAGGCCTGAACCAGAGGCTTTTGCTGGATCAGCTTCTCCTTTGCCTGCTCCAGCTCGTCAGGATTGGTAGTATTCAGGGAATAGCCCAGGCTCTTTAAGGCAACGGTAAATGCGTCCCTTACGCTGTTCTGCATCAGGATTTCGCCGGATAAGCGCGTATCCCACAGATCCGCCCATTTGGTGGGAGCGGGAACACCGAGTTCTTCTATGCGCTTGGTGTTGTAAAGGATCCCCATGGTGCCCCAGCAGTAGGGAACGGAGTATTTGTTTTCAGGATCAAAGCCTTTGGAAATATCCAGATATTCCTGTCCGATTTCCTTATAATTGGGGATGTTGTCAAAATTGATCTCAGACAGAAGATTATTTTCAATCATCTTCTGGATCATATAGTCAGAGGGACATACCACATCATACTTGACAGCCCCGGCCTCGATCACCGGGTACATTTCCTCATTTGTTTCAAATACGTCATAAACCACCTGGATGCCGGTTTCTTTTTCAAAATCGTCAATAACACTTTCGTCAATATATTCGCCCCAGTTGTATACATACAGCTTATTGTCAGCCCCAAAAGCTCCTGTATCGGCTTTGCTGCAGCCGGTGAGAAGGCCTGCTGCAGCCAGGACGGCAAACGCACCGGCCGTCTGGCAGATTCTTGTTCGTTTCATGGATCGTTCTCCTTATGATTAAATCAGTGTAAAAGATCTTTAGTTTCATTTGTCCGGTGAATCAGCCCTTCTTTTTAAAGGATCGGAAATTTACGATCAAAAGCAGGATCAGTACAGTCAGGAAAATAACCGTAGACAGCGCGTACATAGACGGCTTGATCCCACGGCGCACCTCGCTGTAGATCAGGGTGGACAGTGTGTTGATGCCGGCTCCCTTTGTAAAATGGGTGATAATGAAATCGTCCAGCGACATGGTAAAGGACAGCAGAAAGCCTGACAGCACTCCCGGCATAATATCCGGAAACACGACCTTGAAAAATGCCTGCAAAGGCGCGGCACCCAAATCCAGAGCCGCCTCATAGGTGCTTTTATCCGTCTGCTTTAGCTTGGGCATCACGCTTAAGATCACATACGGTATGTTGAAGGTGATATGTGAGATCAGCACCGTCTGAAATCCCAAAGATACCCCGAATGCAATAAAAGACAGCATCAGGGAAATGCCTGTAACGATATCCGCGTTCAGCATGGGAATATTGGTGATCCCCATTACTACAGTGCGGGGAACCGGTTTCATGGACTGGATGGCAATGGCCGCCGCTGTTCCGATGATGGCGGCCGCCAGGGCGGATACAAAGGCGATGATCAGCGTGGTGGACAGTGCGCTCATAATGGAACGGCTGTCAAACATCTGGGCGTACCAGTCCAGAGTAAAACCTCCCCAGTGGGAACGGGACTTGGACTGATTAAAAGATAGTACCATCATAGTGAGGATGGGCGCGTATAAAAAGATCAGGATCAGCACCATATAGAAATCGGAAACAAATTTCCGCAATCGTTTTCTGCTCTTTTCCATTAGAATGTGCTCCCTTCTCCATTTTTATCATATTTGGCGATCATAGCCATACTGATGAGGATAAATATCATCAGCACCAGGGAAAGCCCGCTGCCCTGGTTCCAGTTGCTTCCCCGGGTAAATTCCTGTTCGATCACGTTTCCGATCAGGAGAATCTTGCTTCCGCCCAAAAGGTCGGAAATCACAAAGGTAGTCAGGGAAGGCACAAATACCATGGTAATACCGCTGATGACGCCAGGGATGCTTAATGGGAGCCATATTTTTACAAAGGTCTGAAAGCTGTTGGCTCCTAAGTCCTGAGCTGCGTTGATGACGCTGTCATCGATCTTTACCAGTACATTATAAATAGGAAGAACCATAAAGGGCAGGAAATTGTATACCATACCCAGCACAATGGCTGCCGGTGTGTTGATAATGGAGATATTTGGCAGGTGAAGGAAGGAAAGGATTCCGTTGATCACGCCGTTTTTCTCCAGCAGTGTCTGCCATGCCAGGGTGCGCAGCAGGAAATTCATCCACATAGGAAGGATGAAGATAAATACAATGAAGCTCCCGGCGCTTTTTCCGCGGCCGCGCAGGATCATAGCCAGCGGATAGGCCAGCACAAGGCACAAAACGGTACTGATCAGAGACAGTCCCAGAGACAGGATCAGCGCTTTTATGTGATCCGGTTCTGCAATGGAACGAATATTTTCCAGAGTAAAGGCTCCGTTTCTGGCGGTCAGTCCGTACCAGAGGATCATAAGCAGGGGAATAATGGTAAAACCGATCATCCATACAATATAGGGGCCTGAGAGCAGGGCTTTTCCCAGGCGCACGCTTTTCTTTTGGTTATTCATCGACTCCCAGCGCCTCCTCATCCTCAGACGCAGGTTTGTTCATGATCTGGATATCAAAGGGATCCACATGGATGCCAACCTGCTTTCCAACGGGGAACATATCTGTGGAATGCACCAGCCACTCGAACCCGTCCGGGGTAGTCACTTCCATTTCATAGTGAACGCCCTTGAAAATGAGGTGGGTTACGGTGCCGGTGAGCGTGCCCTTTTCAGGCTCTACCAGGTCAATATCCTCCGGGCGGATCACTACGTCTACAGGCCGGTTGCTGCCAAAGCCTTTGTCTACACAGGCGAACGCTGCGCCGAAGATCTCTACCAGTTCATCCCGTACCATAGTGCCGTGGACGATGTTGCTTTCGCCGATGAAGTCGGCCACAAAGGCATTTTCCGGCTCGTTGTAGATCTGCTCCGGGGAGCCCATCTGCTGAATGTAGCCCTGGTTCATGACCACGATGGTGTCGGACATGGTCAGAGCCTCCTCCTGGTCATGAGTGACATAGATAAAGGTGATGCCGAGCTCATTTTTCAGTCGGATCAGCTCGTACTGCATATCCTGACGCAGCTTTAAATCCAGAGCGCCTAAGGGTTCATCAAGCAGAAGCACTCTTGGTTCGTTGACAATGGCTCTTGCGATGGCGATCCGCTGCTGCTGGCCGCCGGAGAGAGAGGTCACATTCCGTTTTTCGTAGCCGGAGAGATTGACCAGCTTTAAAGCATACCGGATCTTGTCGTCAATATAGCTTTTGGATTTGTTTTTGATCTTCAGGCCAAATGCGATATTTTCCGCAATGCTCATATGGGGGAACAGGGCGTACTTCTGGAATACGGTATTTAACTGACGTTTGTTGGGCGGAAGCTTTGTAATGTCCTGTCCGTCGAATAAGACCTTGCCCGAATCCGGGGTAGTAAAGCCCCCCAGGATCCGCAGAGTAGTAGTCTTTCCGCAGCCGCTGGGGCCAAGGAGAGTGACAAAACTGTTCTCCTTAATGGAAAGATTCAGATCATCCAGGATCAGTTCGCCGTCAAAGCTTTTGGAAATATGCTGTAAATCGATCAATGGCTGGCTCATGTATTTTCTTCTCCTTTATTATCATAGTAAATTCTCCCCCCGTTTGTCCGGTTCGGCTGTCTGAAAAGTCCGGTCAGAAGCTTGGCGGCGAGCTGACCCATATGAGAGCTGCTCCACCTTTGCTGGAGAGATAGTGCTGTTTATCTGCTGTGTAGTAGAAGGATTCCCCTTTTTTTGCTTTGTAGGTTTTTTTGCCCAGATGGATGGATACGCTTCCCTGGAGGATATATCCGAATTCTTCTCCCTCATGGGGGGTATCGGGGCAGGTGGAGCCTCCAGGCTTCAAGGTTAAAAGAATAGGCTCCATGGTGTTTTTCTGAGCATTTGGAATGATCCATTTGATCTCGTTGCTGTATTCAGGATCTACTTTTTCAAAGTAATCCTGCCTGCCGAATACGATCTGCTCCTCCGGCTCCTCGTTGAAGAACTCCCCAATGGTCGTACCCAGGCACTGGAGGATGTCCAGAAGAGTGGCGATGGAGGGAGAGGTCAGATTGCGCTCCAGCTGAGAGATAAATCCCTTGGAAAGCTCCGAGCGGTCGGCCAGTTCCTCCTGAGTCAGCCCTTTTAAGACACGAAGCTCCTTGAGTTTGTTTCCGATATCCATATGATTCCTCCCGGCATGGTTATCCCGTCCTGCGGGATGGCGGCTTTGCGGGACGGGATGTGAAAACTGCTATAAGTTATACAAAAAGTTTACAAATACTAACCCAATATATAAATAACTAAAAAGTTTAGTAATAATAAACAAGGGCGAGTTTCATTATACCGTAAATAAATCCTGTGTCAATACCTTTTCTTAAACTTAAGAGTTAACAAATAAAGAAAACTATGATATGATAAGTTTTGATTGATTCGGACTGAACATACAGATCCGATCCGAGAGGATATATTTAATTTCAGGAGGTAAATACAGGTATGAGCGGCAGATATATGGCATATGTGGGATCTTATTCCTATACCGGGAAAGCAAAGGGGATCACTGTATTTGACGTAGATGTAGAAAATGGAATTTTCAGGGAGCGCTGTGAGATGGAAGTGAATAACTCTTCTTATGTAATTGCCTCCAGCGACGGAAAGACGCTGTATTCCATTGCAGATGAGGGTGTAGTGTCCTTCCGCATCCTTCAAAACGGTGCTCTTGCAAGATTAAACAGCGCCCCCATTCGGGGAATGAGGGGCTGCCATCTGTGCAGCGATGCAGAGGACAAGTATGTATTTGTTTCCGGCTACCACGATGGAAAAACCACCGTTTTAAGCCTGAATGAGGACGGTTCTGTAGGTGAAATCGTAGACGGCGTATTCGACAAGGGATACGGCAGCGTGGCAGAGAGAAACTTCCGTCCCCATGTGACCTGTACCCGCCGGATGCCTGACAACAAATACGTTCTCAGTGTGGACAACGGAGTGGATCAGGTTAAGATCTACCGCTTTAATAATAAGGATCAGAAGCTGATCCAGGTGGACGCCATCCGCTGTGATCTGGAATCAGCGCCCAGACATTTTCGTTTCAGCAGGGATGGCCGTTTCCTCTATCTGATGTATGAATTGAAAAATGTGATCGACGTGTTTACCTATGAAACAGGAGAGAGAGCGCCTGTAATCGAGAAGATCCAGACCATTTCCACGACATCCACCAGGAATCCAGGCAACCTCACCGCAGCCTGCGCGATGCGTATGTCCCAGGATGAAAAATACCTCTACTGCACCAATGCCGGGGAAAATACGGTGAGCGTCTACCGCAGGGATGAGGAAACCGGGCTTTTAGACATGATCTGCTGCCTGCCTGTAAGCGGAGAGTACCCCAAAGACGTGGCTGTTTTCCCGGATGGACGGCATATTGCTTCTATTAACCATGACAGCGGCACGATCTCATTCTTTAAGATTGACTACGAGAAGGGACTTCTTGTAATGAGCGGCAGAAGCATCCAGGTCAATGAGCCCAACTGCTGCGCTATTGTAAAGATTGGAGACTAAACATGGCAGGTTCGATTTATGGAACACTCTTTTGTGTCAGCACCTGGGGAGAGTCCCACGGAAAGGGGATCGGCGTGGTCATTGACGGCTGCCCTGCCGGTTTGCCCTTAGACGAGGAAGATATTCAGAAATATTTAGACCGGAGAAAACCGGGACAGAGCCGTTTTACTACGGCCCGTCAGGAGGGAGACCGGGTGGAAATCCTTTCCGGCGTATTTGAAGGAAGAACCACCGGAACTCCCATTGCCCTGGAGGTGCGAAACACAGACCAGAGATCCCGTGATTACGGTAATCTTATGGACGTATACCGTCCGGGTCACGCGGACTTTACCTTTGATGAAAAATACGGTTTCAGAGACTACAGAGGCGGCGGCCGCTCCTCAGGCCGGGAGACCATCGCCAGAGTAGCGGCGGGAGCCGTGGCGTCCAGGCTGTTAGAGCGCCTGGGCGTGAAGGTTCAGGCTTATACCTGTTCCATCGGCCCGGTTTCCATTGACCGTGCCAGGATGGATATCTCCAAAATGTGGCAGAATCGCCTCTATATGCCCGATGAAACTGCGGCAAAAGAGGCGGAAAGCTATCTGGACGATATGATGGCGCGAAAAGACTCCTGCGGCGGCGTGGTAGAGTGCGTTATTGAGGGGCTTCCGGCAGGAGTGGGAGAGCCGGTGTTTGACAAGCTGGATGCCGGACTTGCCAGAGCCATGCTGTCCATAGGCGCGGTAAAGGGCTTTGAACTTGGAGACGGCTTTGAGGCGGCCCGTTCCCTTGGATCCCGCAACAATGACGGCTTTTATATAAATGAGGATGGAACGGCCAAAAAGCGCACGAACCATTCCGGCGGAACTCTGGGAGGCATGAGCGATTCTGCGCCTGTGGTGATGCGTGCGGCCTTTAAGCCTACCCCTTCCATTGCGCAGCCCCAGCGCACCGTGGATCGTTTTGGAAGGGAAAAGGAGATCGAAATCAGGGGACGCCACGACCCCATTATCGTTCCGCGGGCCGTGGTGGTGGTAGAGGCTATGGCTGCTTTGACAGCGGCGGATCTGCTTTTGCTGTCCATGACCTCCCGACTGGATCGGATAGAAGAATTTTTTGGAAAAAAGGAGAAATAAATGATGAAGATCGCAATGGGAAACGACCATTCAGCTATTGAGCTTAAGAACATTATCAGGGAATTTGTAGAGGAAAAGGGCTATGAGGTCATTGACTTTGGTACCAACTCCACAGAAAGCTGTGACTATCCTGTATATGGCGAGAAGGTAGGCCGCGCCGTAGTTTCCGGCGAGGCAGATCTGGGAATCGTGATCTGCGGCACCGGAGTAGGTATTTCTCTGGCAGCCAACAAGGTAAAGGGAGTGCGCGCCTGCGTATGCAGCGAACCCTACAGCGCCAGACTTTCCCGTATGCACAACAACAGCAACGTCCTGGCTTTCGGGGCGAGAGTCGTAGGCAGTGAACTGGCAAAGATGATCACGGAAGAATGGCTGAACGCTGAATTTGAGGGCGGACGCCATGAGAGACGGGTAAATATGCTTATGGAGATCGAAAACAGGTAAAATCTTCAAATAAGGTATAGACAAAGCAGTATATTTATTATAAAATAAAATTAAATCCTCGATAATTATTAGAATCACTAATATTATCAGGAAGGGAACGTACGGTACAAATTACGATTTGTTCGGACTGAAAGGGAGTAAAACGCTTATAGGATATCTGAAAGCTGTTTGCTCCCTTTCTTTTACGGTTTGGGTGCTGGAACATCTGCGAAAAAGGAGGCTGAAGATGAAGGAACTTCTGAGAATGGAGGGCATCACGAAAAAATTCGGCGAAGCCTATGCCAACCGGAATATCAACCTGTCTATTGAAGAGGGAGAGGTTCACACTCTTTTGGGTGAAAACGGGGCTGGAAAGAGTACGCTGATGAACATTTTGATCGGTCTGTATCAGCCTACGTCCGGAACCATCTGGCTGAACGGTAAGAGGGTTCGGATCGATTCACCGAAAACAGCGGTGAAAATGGGGATCGGAATGGTTCATCAGCACTTTATGCTCATAGAGGCTATGACGGTGTTTGAAAATATCATTCTGGGAACCAAGAAGGATCGCTCCATTTTCATCAAAAAAGATGAACTTCGCAAAGAGATCATGGAGCTGTCTGAGAAATATGGGCTGGAGGTTGAGCTGGACAAGACCGTCTCGGAGATCTCCGTAGGAGCCCAGCAGAGGGTAGAGATCTTAAAGGCTCTTTACCGGGGGGCAAAGCTTTTAATTCTGGACGAACCCACAGCGGCGCTTACGGATCAGGAGGTAGAAGGCCTGTTTGCCATTATCCGCAGGCTGACTGGTGAAAATAAGTCTGTGATCTTCATTTCCCACAAGATGCGCGAGGTGATGGCGATCAGCGACCGCATTACCATTTTGCGGGCCGGCGAGACGATAGAGACATTGAGGCGGGAGGATACCAACGCAGCCCAACTGGCAAACCTGATGATCGGCCATGAGATGACGGTAAGCCGGTATCAAAAGGTGACAAAGACAGAGGAGACGGTTCTTCGCCTGGATCATGTAGACTACCATAAGGAGCATAAGCACAGCGGGTTAAACGACGTCAGCTTTTCCATTGGGAAAGGGGAGATCCTTGGAATCGCAGGTGTGGACGGGAACGGGCAGTCCCAGCTGGCACAGCTTGTGACGGGGGTGATCGCTCCGGATTCTGGCGAGGTGGATCTGAAATCCAAAAAAGTAGCCCAGTTTATTCCAAATGGCTTTATCCTGTCCCATGTATCCCATGTTCCTGAGGACAGAAACAAGATGGGACTGGTGGGAAATATGACCGTAGAAGAAAATCTGGTGCTCAAATCTACGGAGGATCCAAGATTTTCCTGCGGAAAGGGTGCATTTTTAAAGAAAAAGGCCATTCGTGAGTTTGCTCTTGCACTGCAGAAAAAAAACGATATCCGGTGTTCATCCATTGAACAGGAGGCCAGAAACCTTTCCGGTGGAAATCAGCAGAAGATCATCCTTGCCCGTGAGCTGGAAAATCATCCGGAGCTTCTGGTTGCGGTTCATCCCACCAGAGGGCTGGATATCGGCGCGTCCCAGTATGTCCACGATACTATGATCGAGGCAAGGGATAAGGGCTGCGGGATCCTTCTGATCAGTGCGGATTTTGACGAGGTATTAAAGCTGTCGGATCGTATTATCGTTATGTTTGAGGGAAAAGTAATGGGAATCTATTCAGGCGAAAATCCGCCCATTGAAGAGATCTCTCTGGCCATGGCGGGAAAGGAGGAGTAGGAACATGAAGATAAAAGACAATCTTGTGAAGATCCTGGTTCCTGTGCTTGCTATCCTGGTCGCTTTTGCGGCGGGTGGGATCATCATGCTGTGTATGGGAAAAAATCCCTTTCAGGCATACGGCTTTCTGTTTTCCGGCGCGTTCGGAAGCACAAGGAAGATCGCTCAGACCCTTGTGATTGCCTGTCCTCTGATTTTTACCGGTCTTGCGGCGTCCTTTGCCTATAAATGCGGCGTATTTAATCTGGGCGGCGAAGGGCAGTTTATCATGGGTGCTGTGACCAGCATCTTTGTATCTGCCAAACTGGGAGATGCGGGGGTATTCGGCCTGCTTTTAAGCCTGGCGGCCGGAACCGCAGCCGGAGGTCTCTGGGGGGCGATTCCCGGTATCCTTAAGATCACACGGGGGCTTAATGAGATCATTGTCAGCATCATGCTCAACTATGTAGCCACCTTGTTTATGGGTTATGTCTACACAACGCTTTTAAGAGACGGAAGCGTGCCGCAGACGGTGGCAGTGGCTGACAGCATGAAAATTGCCAATATTTCCAAGGGTTTTCCGGTTCACTGGGGAATAGTGGCAGCTATCCTGCTGGCAGCTGCGCTCTATTACTTTATCTTTAACACGTCCAAAGGCTTTAAGCTGCGGGCAGTGGGGATGAATTCGACGGCGGCATTTTTCAATGGTTTCCCGGTCAATCAATACATCCTGTTTTCCTTTATCGTCTCCGGTGCTATCGCCGGACTGGGAGGAAGCATTGAGCTTCACGGAAAGCAGCTGCGCCTGATGAGCGGGTTTGGAGCAGGCTTTGGCTTTGACGGAGTGGCCATTGCGCTGATTGCCCAGCTGAATCCCATCGGTACGGCGGTTGTGGCGTTTATCTTTGCGGTGCTGCGCAAGGGCGCCAGCACACTGCAGACGGGTATGCAGGTGCCAACCTCGGTGGTAGATATTATCCAGGCGCTTGTGATCATTTTTGCAGTGGCAGGAACGGCGCTTTTGAGACTTCCCGCAGTTAAGCAGTTTATTATCAATCATTCACAGAAAAAGGAGGTACGGGGCTGATGTCATCATTTTTCACTGCAAATTTCCTTGTGGAGCTGCTGCTTTCAGCGGTGCGTATGGCGACGCCCATCCTTCTGGTGGCGCTGGCGGAAACCTATTCAGAGCGCGCGGGCATGGTAAATATCGGTCTGGATGGAATCATGTCCATCGGAGCTTTAGTGGGCTTTCTGGTGGGGTATCGAACCGGAAGCCCATGGGCGGGAATCCTGGCAGGGGCAGCCGCCGGTATCCTGGTAAATATGATCTATGCGTTCTGTACAATTACTCTCTGCGCAGAGCAGACCGTGTACGGAATGGCGATCAATATTTTTGCGCCTGCCCTTGCGTCTTTCATCTACAGACTGTCATTTTCAGATACCTCCACACTGATCCAGGGAGTTTCCATGGAAGCGTTTCCTATCCCGGTGCTCAGCCAGATTCCGGTGCTGGGAAACATCCTTTTTAATCAGAGTATTCTGGTGTATGCGGCTTACCTGATGGTGCCTGTTACCTCTGTCTTTTTAAACAAAACCAGGGCGGGACTGAATTTTAAGGCAGTGGGAGAGTTCCCCAAGGCTGCGGAGACCCTGGGCATCCATGTTGTATTTCAGAAATACATAGCCTGTATCCTGTGCGGAGCCATGGCAGGGATCGGAGGCGCTTATCTGACGATCTGCTATACCAGCACCTATTCTGAGGGAATCGTGGCAGGAAGAGGATTTATTGCGCTGTCTGCGGTGATTTTCGGGCGCTGGATGCCTTCCGGCGTGCTGATGGCCTGTCTGCTCTTTGGTTTCTGCGACGCCCTTCAGATTCGCCTGCAGCTGATCAGTCCATCCACGCCGTACCAGATCCTGCAGATGATACCATATCTTTGCACTCTGTTCGTACTGGCCTTTTTCGGTATCAAAAAGAGCGGGCCAAAGGCGAACGGGCAGCCCTATTACAGAGAGGAACGGTAATTGCAGAGAAGCTCTGCATCCGTTAAAATATGTACTCAAGGAGGAAATTATTATGAGAAAATCAAACACGAAGGCAGTTTCACTGATCATGACAGTGGCTCTTGCAGCAGTCAGCCTGTCTGCCTGCGGCGGCTCCGGTTCAGGGGAAAAGGAAACCCAGACGACAGCGGCAAAGGCCGGAAGCGAGGCCGCAGATAAGGGAACGGAAAGCGCCGATAAAAAGGAGGGCGGCTACAAGGTAGCAATGATTTGTGATTCCTCTGTTTCAGACGGAGGATGGGGAGCAAGCTGCTATCAGGCCATGGTAGACGCGGCAGAAGAGATGGGATGGGAGACCGTTTATACGGACAACATCGCCACCTCCGACTATGCAACCGTTATGACTGATTATGCAGAACTGGGATATGATCTGATCTTTGCGCCGGGAAATCAGTACACCGATGCGGTAAAGCAGGTTGCAAGCGAGTACCCAGAGATCCATTTTGCCCTGTTAAACGGAACGGTAGAGACAGAAAACATTGAGTCCATCCTTCCGGATGCGGATCAGATCGGCTACATGGCAGGCGCTTTGGCCGGACTGATGACAAAGACCAACAACATCGGCTTTATCGGCGGAATGGAGCTGGATACCACAAAGGCAAAGGTAAGCTGCTATGAGAAGGCAGCCCAGAAGGTAAATCCGCAAGTAAAGGTATCCTCCGCCTACGCAGGCTCTTTCAGCGATACAGCGAAAGGAAAGGAAATCGCCGCTTCTATGGTAAGCACCTATGACGTAGACGTAATGTTCGGTGATGCTTCCGCAGTGGATACGGGCGCAAGGGAGGCTCTTGCAGGCCTGGAGGGCAGATATGACATCGGACAGCCCGGAAATCTGGGCTCTGCAGACGATAAAGTGATCATCTGCTCTGTAGTAACAGACAACGCAGCCCTTGTAAAGGCCTGCATGGAGACCGTAGAGGACGGAACCTTTGGAAATAAGACTGTATACGGCGACCTGAGCAACGGCTGTCTGAGCGTGGGAACCTTCTCCAGCCTGGTGCCGGAGGATGTTCAGAAGCAGTATCTGGAGTATGTAGAGCAGATTAAGGCAGGAACCTTCTTAGAATAAGAGAAAATAAAACAGCAGAAAAACCGGCCCCGGCTGCGCCTTTTACAGACGCGTCCGGGGCCTTTGCGCGTGAAAGAGCCGGGCGGAGCATGGACAGATTTTTGCCGATTTGGCTTTACAAAGGCGGGAGAGATGTTTAAGATAAAAGAAGGGTTTTTCTCTTGCAAAGGGCATTAAGGAAGATGTCCCATACTGAAAAGTTACAAAACAAATAAGAAAGAGGTGCAGCAGCCATGACAAATGAGAGAGAAATGAAAATAATTGAAGATTCCGTCCGCATCATCCGTGAAAAGACAGATTTTGAGCCTGAGATCGGGATGATCCTGGGCAGCGGGCTGGGAGATTACGCAGACAAGATCGAGGATCCGGTAAGAATTTCCTACCATGATATCCCGGACTTCCCCGTATCTACAGTGGCAGGCCATGCAGGACAGTTTGTAATGGGAACCTGTATGGGAAAGAAGGTAATCGCCATGCAGGGAAGAGTACACTATTACGAAGGATACAGCCAGAGACTGATCACGCTGCCGATCCGTATTATGAAACGTCTGGGAGTGAAAAAAATCCTTCTCACCAATGCGGCAGGCGGAGTAAACCGCGCCTATGAGCCGGGTACGCTGATGATCATCAGGGATCATATCAACTATTCAGGTTCCAATCCCCTTACAGGCCCTAATTTTGAGAAAGACGGCCCCCGTTTCCCGGATATGAGCTGCGTATATGATGCCGGTTTCAGAAAGAGCCTGAAGGAAAAGGCAGAGCAGAAGGGAATCCATCTGGAGGAAGGCGTATATATGATGTTCTCCGGCCCCAACTATGAGACGCCGGCAGAGGTCCGCATGGCGGGTATTCTTGGAGCAGACGCGGTGGGAATGTCTACGGTGCCGGAAGCCATTGTCTGCGGCCACTGCAAAATCCCGGTATTGGGAATCTCCTGCGTTACAAATCCCGGAGCCGGAATTTTAGATCAGCCCCTGAACCATAAAGAGGTGGTGGAGACAGCAGCCAGAGTGAAGGCAACCTTTGAAGAGGTTGTGGATCTGGTATTACAGGAAGTGTTCTAAGTAAAAGGAGATAAAAATGCCGGATTCCAGCATTTTGATTAAACCATCTTCGGGAATGTGCAATATGCACTGCGAATACTGCTTTTATTGCGATGAGAGCCGGAAAAGGACACAGGAATCCTACGGTTTTATGTCGGAGGATACGTTAAGGCAGGTGATCCGCAGAACCATGATCCACGCAGACCGGCAGGTCAGCTATGCCTATCAGGGAGGGGAACCGGCCTTAAGAGGACTGGATTTTTTCAAAAAGGCGGCAGAATTTCAGAGAAAGTACAACCGCAGAGGGATCCAGGTACATAATGGGTTTCAGACCAATGGAGGGCTTTTGGACAGAGAATGGTGCAGGTTCTTTGCGGAGGAACATTTTCTGGTAGGCCTGTCTATTGATGGAACGCGGGAAATCCATGATGCGTACCGTCACAGTAAGGATGGCGGCGGAACCTATGATGTGGTATTGAAAGCGGCGGAACTCCTGGATGCATACGGCGTGGAGTATAATATCCTTACCGTTGTAACCGGGAAAATGGCACAGCAGGCGGAAAACGTTTATAAGGAATACAGACGAAGAGGCTGGAAATATCAGCAGTATATTGCCTGCCTGGATCCTCTGGGTGAAGGCCATCAAAAGACAGAATATGCTCTGTCCCCCCAGCAGTACGGCATATTTCTTACACAGCTGTTTGAACTCTGGTATAGAGACTGGAGAAAAAACAGACAGCCCTATATTCGCCAGTTTGAAAATTATATAGGGCTGCTTAAGGGATATTATCCTGAGGCCTGCGACCAGAGGGGCGAGTGCGGTATCCAGTATGTGACAGAGGCTGACGGAGGTGTCTATCCCTGTGATTTTTATGTGTTGGATAAATACAGGCTGGGAAATTTTAACGAAAATACACTGGAGGAGATAGACAGGAAACGCCATGAGATCGGTTTTGTAAAGCGGTCTCACCGTCTGGATCCCCAGTGCCGGGAATGTCCGTATTTTTCTCTGTGCCGCGGCGGCTGCAGGCGCAGCCGGGATACCGATTTGCCGGGTGGATATGACAGGAATTATTTTTGTGAGGGATATAAGATATTTTTTAAAAACTGCCTTGAAAAGATGAAGGATGTGGCGGGGACAGTGTAGATAAACATTTCATAATGCAATAAATTGGACTGGTTAAAAATATTCAAAATGGATATTTTAATCAGTCCAATTTTATGGTACAATGCGGGAAACGAGTGACAGTGCAATGATAAGGAGGAACGGTTTATGAAGGCAGTATCTGTAAAAAAACTGGTATTCGCGGCATTGTTTGCAGCTCTTATCTGTGTTTCGACGATATCCATCCGTATCCCCACTCCCGGTACCGGCGGCTATATCCATCCGGGAGACGCAGCGGTGATTCTGGCAGGAGTATTTTTAGACCCGGCAACGGCCTTTCTGGCAGCAGGGATCGGCTCCTGTATGGCAGATCTGTCAGGCGGATATTTTATCTATGTGCCGATTACATTTTTTATCAAGGGGTTTGTGGCATGGGGCACCGGACTGGTGTACAGAAGGGCGATCTCTAAGGGAAAAAGCAGAAAAATAGCCGTCGTGCTGGGAGGAGTTATAGATATCTTCCTGGTAGCGCTGGGGTATTTTATCTGTGAGACCATCCTGTATGGATCAGGGGCCTCCCTGGCAAGCGTCCCCTCTAATCTGTTACAGGGAACAGGCGGCCTTGTGATAGCAGAAGTTCTGTACCCCCTGTTGGAACGGCCTTTGGGGATTGTTGCAGAATGGGACGCAGAGGGGACGGAAGTCTGAGAAAGAGGATGAAGAGATGTTGAAAACTGAAACAAACAAGTAAAATAAAAATTCTTGACAGTTCCCCCTGGACGTGATAGCATTATTTATCAGTAAGGGAGTAGTCAGCGCAGTTTGACCGGATGTAGGAAACCGGAAAACCGTGTAGCGAAGTCAACAGCATCGGAGCGTGTCCGTGGCTTGGTTTTAAATGGCGAGACTTATCGGAAGCCTGTTTCACACATGGAAAGTGGCTCTGGTAAGTCTCGCTTTTTGTTACAAAGACGGAACCTGCCCGGATTTTTACCGGGTCAGATGTATAACGGATGGCCGTGCCGGGCATGATGACAAAGACGCTCCTGAGGGTACATCAATGCGGGCTTACTGTGAAAAATGGTAGCGCGCCAATATCAAAGGAGGAAGAAGCAATGAAAGAGTACCTGTCCAGTATTCAGGATGTGCTGAATGAGAAGAAAACCTCAGAAGAGGGTCTTTCCTCACAGGAGGCGGCCAGCCGCCTGGAAAAATTCGGTCACAACAAGCTGAAAGAGGGAAAAAAGGATTCCCTGTTAAAGAGATTTCTCGATGAACTGGCAGATCCCATGATCATTATTCTGATCGTGGCGGCGGTTATTTCCGGAATTACCGCTTACTATGAGGGTGAATCATTTACAGATGTTATCATCATCATGGCGGTAGTTGTGATCAATGCTGTTTTGGGTGTTGTTCAGGAGAGCAAGGCAGAGGCAGCCATCGCAGCTTTGCAGGAAATCGCAGCAGCCACCAGTAAGGTTATGCGTGACGGAAAACTCGTGACATTAAAGAGCGAAGAGCTGGTTCCGGGCGATGTAGTGATCTTAGAGGCAGGTGATTCCGTTCCGGCTGACGGACGTATCATCGAGTGCGCCAGCATGAAGATCGAGGAAGCGGCTCTGACCGGTGAGTCTGTTCCGGTTGACAAGATCATCCAGGTGTTAAATCTGGGCGGTGAGAAGGACGTTCCCTTAGGCGACCGCAAGAACATGGTTTACATGGGCTCCACCGTAGTTTACGGCCGCGGCAAGGCAGTGATCACAGCTACCGGTATGGATACGGAAATGGGTAAGATTGCTGACGCTCTGGCTCAGGCAAAGGATGAGGAGACACCTCTCCAGATCAAGTTAAACCAGTTGAGCAAGTTCCTGACCGTCCTGGTTGTGGGAATCTGCGTGGTTATTTTCGCTGTGGGCCTGCTGCGCGCGCAGGGAAGCTCTGGCGGCATCACAGGCGACACCATTTTAAGTACCTTTATGGTAGCCGTTTCTCTGGCTGTAGCTGCTATTCCTGAGGGCCTGGCAGCCGTTGTTACCATTGTTCTTTCCATCGGCGTTACCAATATGTCAAAGAGAAACGCCATTATCCGTAAGCTGACAGCGGTAGAGACCCTGGGATGTACTCAGATTATCTGTTCCGATAAGACAGGTACTCTGACTCAGAATAAGATGACGGTAGTGGAGCACGTTGCAGATGATGAGAAGATGCTGGAGATCGCCATGGCGCTCTGTTCCGACGCTTCCTTAAGCCCAGACAGCGGCGAGGCAGTAGGAGAGCCTACGGAGTGCGCGCTGGTAAATGATGCTGCAAAGAACGGACTTCCGAAGGATCAGCTGGAGAGTGAATATGTCCGCGTGGCAGAGGCTCCTTTCGATTCCATGCGTAAGATGATGACTACCATCCACAAGACGGCGGACGGCAGCTTCATTCAGTTTACAAAGGGCGCTCCTGACGAGGTATTAAAGCGCTGCACCAGAGCCTATATCGGCGGTCAGGCTGTGGAAATGACTGAAGAGATCCGCAGTTCCATCTTAAAGAGCAACAAGGCAATGGCAGATAAGGCGCTGCGCGTGCTCTGCGGTTCCATGAGAGAGTGGAAGGTACTTCCAGAAAATACAGATGCTTCTAATCTGGAGCAGGATCTGATCTATCTGGGTCTGTCCGGTATGATCGACCCTGTCCGTCCTGAGGTAAAGGCTGCAATCGTTGAATGCCGTGAAGCAGGCATCCGCCCCATCATGATCACCGGCGACCACAAGGATACAGCTGTGGCGATCGCTAAGGAGCTGGGAATCATTGAGGACGCCAGCCAGGCGATCACAGGCGCACAGTTAAACGAGATCAGTGATGAACAGTTTAAGACAGATATTGAGAAATACTCCGTTTATGCCCGCGTACAGCCGGAGCATAAGGTACGTATCGTCAATGCATGGAAGGCTAAGGGCCGTATTACAGCGATGACGGGCGACGGTGTAAATGATGCTCCTTCCATCAAGAGCGCTGATATCGGCGTGGGAATGGGTATCACAGGTACGGACGTTACAAAGAACGTAGCGGATATGGTACTGGCAGACGATAACTTTGCAACCATCGTATCTGCAGTAGAAGAGGGCCGCCGTATTTACGCAAATATCCGTAAGGCGATCCAGTTCCTTCTGGCATCCAATCTGGCAGAGGTGCTTGCAATCTTCTTCGCAACCCTGATCGGCTTTACGATTCTGGAACCGGTGCATCTGCTGTGGATTAACCTGATCACAGACTGTTTCCCGGCGCTGGCTCTTGGTATGGAAAAGAGCGAGGCTGATATCATGAAGCAGGCTCCAAGAGATCCAAGAGAAGGTATCTTTGCCGGCGGTATGGGCTTTGACGTATTCTTCCAGGGCTTCGTGGTTACGGTGCTTGTTATGATCTCCTACATTGTAGGTCATTACATCGAAAGCGGCGTATGGGAGTTTGTAAACAGCCCGGATGGAACTACCATGGCATTCCTGACCCTGTCCATGGTAGAGATCTGCCACTCTCTGAACATGAGAAGCCGCAGAGGCTCTATCTTTACAATGAAAACAGGAAATGCGTTCCTTTACGGCGCTATGATCGTTTCTCTGGTTCTTACTACTGCCGTAATCGAAGTACCATTCCTTGCAAAGGCATTTGAGTTTACTCCAATTGATCTTCACGAGTATGCGATTGCACTGGGACTGGCTGTAATGATCATTCCTATCATGGAAGTTGTGAAGTTTATACAGAGAAAGCTTGGAGTATAAACATTCCGGATAAAATAACAGATGATATAGTAAAAGGCCCTGGCCTGCGAAAATGTATCCGCAGGCCAGGGCCTTTTTTCATAATGTGTCAGAAGATATATACTGACAGAAAGAACCGCAAAAAAATACCCCAGGCAAATATGTATTGCTGCCGGGGGTATTTTTGTGAAATGAAGCAATATGGAGAGCGCTTTATATAATGTCAGGAATTAACCAAAGTATTTGTCCAGCAGACCCTTAAATGCTCTGCCGTGACGGGCCTCATCCTTAGCCATTTCATGAACAGTATCATGGATAGCATCAAGGTTAGCAGCCTTGGCTCTCTTAGCCAGGTCAAACTTACCTGCGGTTGCTCCGTTCTCAGCGGCGACTCTCATCTCCAGGTTCTTCTTTGTGGAGGAGGTAACAACCTCGCCTAAGAGCTCAGCGAACTTGGAAGCGTGCTCAGCCTCTTCGTAGGCAGCCTTCTCCCAGTACAGGCCTATCTCAGGATAGCCTTCTCTGTGAGCAACTCTGGCCATAGCCAGATACATACCAACCTCGGTGCACTCGCCCTCGAAATTTGCTCTTAAGTCAGCCATGATATCCTCAGGAGACCCCTGAGCTACGCCAACCTCATGCTCACAGGCCCAAGCCATCTCATCAGAAGCCTGCTCTTTGAACTTAGAAGCGGGAACGCCGCACTGAGGACATTTCTCAGGAGCCTGCTCTCCCTCATAAACATAACCGCAAACTGTACAAACCCATTTCTTCATAGTAGTGATCTCCTTTTCATTTTATAGTGTGGGTGCCGGGGAAGGCCCGGCGCCCATTCGATTGTCAAAATCAATAATAGTAACGATTACTGATATCAATATAAATGATTTATGCTGATTTGTCAATAGTTTTTTAAAAAAATTTTATAACTACTATTTTGCTGCCCTAAGTTACTGTGAATCCAGTTAAAAAAACTTGACAAATACTGCTAAAAATGTCATTTTAGAAAGCAGGTGAATCTATAACAGTGCTGTCGCTATATGGCATTGGGCATTGCAGCCTCGTGGTGATAATCAGGCGGGAGTTATTTATGGCTGTATGGATTGTGAGGATTTTAGAGTACAGCGGATGTGTTATAATCACTTGTATGCCGAAAAAGGAGGAATATGGATGGAGAACGTGACTAAAAAGGAGTTTTTTGCAAAATACGCAAGCAAGGAAAGCAAAGACAATATAAAATCTGCTGCAATATTTAGTTATATATGCGCCGCGATCTCTGTTGCACTTGGCCTGTATACACACAACTATAGCATGATGTTTGATGTTGTGCTGGTTATAGGCTTTGGCCTTGGAATTCAATTTGCCAGAAGCCGGGTATGCGCTGTATTGATGTTGGTTTACAGCATTCTTAATGTGATTTATATGGTAATGAGTATAGGAAGGATTGCCGGATGGTGGCTGATTCTCATAGGAATTTACGCTGTAAAGGGTACATTTAATCTAAATAAAGAATATAAGAGGTTTTTAAAGGACGGTACAATTCCTGAGAATACTAAGCGATAAGGCTTTAAAAAGTAAGTTAGGTCAGAGAGGATATAGAGCAGACGTAAGGACAGCCCCCCAAAATTGGATTTGAGGGGGCTGTCCTTCCATATATAAAAGAGATTTATAAATATCGTTCAAAGAATTCCTGTGCAGTATTTATGCGTATATCTTCGCCGCCTCCATGCTCCAATCCAGAAAGAATTTCAAGACAAACAGACAGTCCATTAGCTTCGAGATTTGCTTTGAGGCTCTTCATCCGTTCCAAGCGATTGGAACCATAGGGGGAATCACCGATAAATGCTGTATCCCGTTCGCCAACTGTAATCTGCACCGGAATTTTGCATATCTTTTCCAGATCAGGGTCCTTATCAAAATATACTTTGAAATCCCGAATTCCCCAAAAGTAATCTTCATTAGAATTAAGGAAAGTGGGGCGTCCCGGCGCTCCGATAGAAACAGCTTTCAGCCGTTCCGGGTGCACAAAAAGGAATCGGTTTACAAACTGTCCGCCGCCGGAATGTCCGAATAGAAAGAAACGGTCTGTTTCCAGTCCTGGATAGCGTTTTTTCATATCCTCTATCATAGATAAAAGAATCTGATCGTAGCGGATCCCATCGCAGGACAGAAGCTTGTAGCTGTTAAAATCATCATGGTCAATAAGACCTCCGGGAAATACGGGGGCAAGGATTGCAACGTGCTGTTTATCAGCCAGAGTTCGGGCCGATCTGATATATTCCTCTATTCCGCAGCCGGTTCCGTGTATGATGACAAGCAGCTGATAATGGGGATCTGGTTCGTCATAATAACAGTCGGGCAGGTGAACCCAATAGTGAAAACGGGGATCGCTTGGACAATGCCAGAGCATATTGAGGTATGCATTTCCAAACAGATTTTTTTTCATTTCCTGTGTCAGGTCAGCAGACAGAGAAGTTTTTTTAGGCATTTTATGTACCTCCTGGTAATAAAGTGTAATTTTGCAGTAAAGCAAGATGGATTATGTATTCAGCATACCAAACATGGCGCTGGCTATGACCAGCATGATAGCCCCTCCGATTCGGGACGAAATTTGAGCAAAAGACATAAGTTCCATTCGGTGGCTGGCTCCCAGGATCTGAACATCCCCGGCCCCTCCGCCTCCGGCCATATCTAAACCGGCAGTGATGGCAATTTCTACAGGGTAAAAGCCAAAAAGAACGCCAACCAGCACTGCACCTGCTACAGCGCCTACAACACAGGCTATGATCATAACAACATTGGCAAAGGTAAAAGCGCCGGCAAATTCAGTCAGATCCGTTCCGATTCCTACAGTAACCATGAGAGGCAGAGACATATATTTAGTAAAAAATGTCTGCATTCCCCGTGCTCCGGCTCGAATTTCAGCAGGAATCAGTCCAAGTGCATTTAATATCGCAGCGAATATTACCATAAATGCAAATTTGTGTATGGTGAATCCAAGTCCGGCATGATTGATAATAGATAGTTTGGAGGCATAAAAATCGGCAAATATAAAGAGGCAGAGACCAAGAGCGAAGCCGGAGGCATACTCGCCAATTCCGATCTTGATTTCTGTGGGGGCATCAGCACCGGTAATGCTTTTCTTTTTCATCATAGTTCCATTGCCAGTCAGTGATGGATATTTTTGCCCCATACGATCAAGAAAGGCAGCAGATACAACGGCAGCCAGATTTCCAAGGGACATTACAGCAAACGCTGGAGCATACCATGATTCAGGAGCATTACCAGTCATTTCACCCCACATTTTACTCATGGGAATGCATCCGGCCCCATTTCCGCCTCCCATAATGGGAAGGGCTACATTGACTAAGCCAAGAAGAGGATCCTCTCCAAGGATCAGAGCTGCAGCGGCGGTGAACAGAAATGATACAGAGATTGATCCCAGAATAGCTGGAATAAAACCTGCAAAGGCTTTTAAAAGCAATTTTCGGTCGATTGACAGGATGGCTCCAGTGATCAGTACGAGAATATACAGATCGAGGAAACCTACGGTGTTATTGAAACTGTTTAGTGTTTCAACTACAGAGTCGGGAAGAATGTGAAAGGTGGAAAGGGCCCCGGTGGCCAGACAGGTGAGAAACATTCCTCCTCCCAGCCAGTTATTCCAGATAGGAATTCGGTCGCCGATCCAACCTATGAATGCGCCCCAGATCATTGCAAAGCCCAATGCGCCAACCATATTTCCCAACATACCGCCTGAAAGCGCAATCGCCATAACTCCCGCAAAGAGAACCAGAAAGCCGGGGAGCGGAAATCCTAACAATTTAATGGATTTTACTTTTTCCATAATGAATACCTTCCTGCTATTTGTTTTAAAATGAATAGTGAAAATGTTATAATAATTTAAAATTACCGGTAAAATTTATAGAATAATTATAGATAAATATGATCAAAAAGACAACAAAACAGAAGATGGGGGGATATTCCTGCTGAGACGGGCAATATAACAATAAGGAATATATTAAAAGAAAAATAATGATTCAGGACAAGGGGTCTCCTTGAATGCTTTTCGCCATTTGGGAAGCGTCGAAGGTTCCCATGATGTGAAAACAGGCGCAAAGAAAATACCGCCCAAACTGCAATGGGCAGTTTAAGCGGTTATGCAAAATAGTCCAGAGGCTATTCCTGTTTGCTATGGGTATGAAAACGTCGGTCTATCAGAAAACGCCAAAAAAGTTCGGCATTTTCTGATAGGGCACGTCCTTTTTTTCTCGCAATGACAATGTAACGGTACAGATTGCTGCCGCGTATGGTACAGAATACAGCATCGGAGGAGAGAGAAATCCTGGATACGGTAATTGCGGGAAGAAGAGCAATACCAGCGCCCCCGGCCGCTATAGAATACCGGGTATCCACATAATCGACCCGCAAACTTTGAGCGGGGATAATCTGGTATTTACTTAAAAATGCACACTCAGCATGGTAAAGACTATGATTAGGAGTGGAGAGAATAAAGGTAAGCCGGTGCTCCTGCAGTTCCAGGGGATCAAGCATCAGGGGGGTGGACAGGCTGTTTCCGGAAAGCTCTTTCCCCTGGAGAAGGATATTATTCCGGGGAACAACAAGAAGGAGCGGATCCTCTTCCAAAGGCATATATTCCAGTTGGTTTGAAATAACCGGATCTGTATAGACTGCAAGATCGGCAGTTTCATCTTCAAGAGCAGCTTCACATTCATTGGCACTGACGTTCATATACTCCAGCTGAATCCCTTGATAATGGCAGAGAAATGAGGCGGTAGAAGGCCCGATATAAGTGCCTCCGCGAGGAGTCGTTGCAACTGTAACAACAGCGGATTTGGATGGATCGAGAAGACGGAGTTTATTTGTCAGTTCATTCTCCAATTTTACATACCGGTCTGCAAATTCCACAAATAGTTCTCCAGCTGATGTAAGTGATAAGGGGGTTTTGGTGCGGTCGAATAGTTTGAAGCCTAATTGCGTTTCCAAACGGCTGATCTGTTTCGTCAGGGCTGGCTGAGAAATATATAGTCTTCGTGCTGCCGCAGAGATACTTTTACATTCGGCCACGGTTGTGATGTAGCGGTACATATTTGTATCCATTTATTTACCCCCATATACGTTTTAGAAACTTTAGTACATAAATAAAATACCAGGATTAAAAGGTAAAAGGCATGAATCAAAGCGGTTTCCCCTTTTCTGATCCTGGAGTATGGTTATTTCATAATAAGGATAGTATAACATACGTTTTGAGACTTTACAATTGAGCAGGATATATCTGATGCAAAAAGAACCATCGACTGAATATAGCCGATGGTTCTTTATTAGAAACTTTTAATCTACATTATGCCTTTGCGATCAGTAAATACTGTCTGTTCCGTTCCAGGAATTAGCCAAAGTATCTCTCCAGCAGACCCTTAAATGCTCTGCCGTGACGGGCCTCATCCTTAGCCATCTCATGAACAGTATCATGGATAGCGTCAAGGTTAGCAGCCTTGGCTCTCTTAGCCAGGTCAAACTTTCCTTCAGTTGCACCATTCTCAGCGGCAACTCTCATCTCCAGGTTCTTCTTTGTGGAGGAGGTAACAACCTCGCCTAAGAGCTCAGCGAACTTGGAAGCGTGCTCAGCCTCTTCGTAAGCAGCCTTCTCCCAGTACAGGCCTATCTCAGGATAGCCTTCTCTGTGAGCAACTCTGGCCATAGCCAGATACATACCAACCTCGGTGCACTCGCCCTCGAAATTTGCTCTTAAGTCAGCCATGATATCCTCAGGAGACCCCTGAGCTACGCCAACCTCATGCTCACAGGCCCAAGCCATCTCATCAGAAGCCTGCTCTTTGAACTTAGAAGCGGGAACGCCGCACTGAGGACATTTCTCAGGAGCCTGCTCTCCCTCATAAACATAACCGCAAACTGTACAAACCCATTTCTTCATAGTAGTGATCTCCTTTTCATTTTATAGTGTGGGTGCCGGGGAAGGCCCGGCGCCCATTCGATTGTCAAAATCAATAATAGTAACGATTACTGATATCAATATAAATGATTTATGCTGATTTGTCAATAGTCTTTTTCTCTTTTTTTCTGTTTTCCTCATCCATACACTCCTGGCATTGTCCATAGAACAGAATGGAGTGGAAATCAATACGGCCTGGGGCCTGATCCTGGACCGCAGCGTTTAATTCACGCATTTCCTGAATATCCATATCATAGACACGGCCGCAGCAGCTGCAGACAAAATGGTAATGGGGCGAAATATTGCCGTCATAGTGGTCTGCTCCGTTTCCGCAGCTTAATTTACGGATTTCGCCCGTCTCCACCAGCAGACTGAGATTCCTGTAAACAGTACCGAGACTGATGTTGGGAAATTCCTCGCGGATGCTGGCGTATAGGGCGTCTGCCGTTGGATGATCATGCCGTTTCATCAAACTGGCTTTGATGGCTTCCCTCTGACGGCTATACTTTAATACTTTCATAGGCGTCTCCTTTAATAATATGATAACAATAATGATTACTGTTTATTATATTATAAAAGGAGACAGCTGATATGTCAAGGTTCACATAAGTTAAAATGGAGTGATTTTATGAGCGGAATAATTTCAGAGAAATACGGATATTTCTAATCTACGTGGATGTATTGATGTTACGGACAGGTGTATGGCGTAAAGGGGTGAGAATAGCTGGATATAGTTGATAAAAATCATAAAAAAACGGTAAATAAAATAAAAATATTATCAATCTTGACATATAATAATATATAATGATATAATGATAAAAGTAAAAATACACAAAGGAGGGGTTGGGATGATTCGATACATAGTAAAAAGGCTGTTATACGCAATACCTGTCTTTTTAGGAATTACATTTGTAATCTATACCTTAATTAACCTTGCACCAGGTGGACCATTATCAGTGCTTGCTGCCTCAGGTGAGCTTTCCTTAAGTGATTTGGAAAGTTTGAAAGTATCTTTGGGACTGGATAAACCGCTTATTGTAAGATATTTTATATGGCTGGGGAATCTTCTTAGGGGAGATTTTGGAATTTCGTACCGTACATCACAGCAAGTTAGTATGATGATCAGTCAGAGAGTCATTCCATCTCTGATGCTTACAGGAACAGGAATTGTTGGAGCGATTCTTATTGGGATTCCCCTTGGAATTATTTCCGCGTATAAGCCGAATTCTGTATGGGATCATATAAGCACCTTTGTGGCCTTTATTGGTGCCTCGATTCCCAATTTTTTCTTAAGTCTTTTTCTAATCTATGTATTAGCAGTAAAAATGAAACTGTTTCCTACCAGCGGTATGTATTCAGTTGGTACAGGCAGCGATTTAGGCGATTTACTGCATCATCTGGCTTTACCAGCGTTTGTTTGCGGGATTCAGCCGATTGGAAACTATATTAAACAGACAAAATCCAGTGTGTTGGAAGTGCTGAACGAGGAGTATATTAAGACAGCACGTTCAAAAGGGCTTACCAACACAGTTATTGTGCTGAAACACGCATTTCGTAATGCATTGATTCCTATTGTGACTACTATTAGCTTAACAATTCCATTTTTAATTGGAGGAGCAGTAGTTACAGAACAGATTTTTGCCTGGCCTGGAATCGGAAGCCTTATGATCACTGCAATTACAAGCCGTGATTATCCAGTAATTATGGGAGTAGCGGTACTGATATGTGGAGTGGTACTTGTGATGAATCTAATTCTTGATTTGATTTATGCAGCCCTTGATCCGCGAATAAAATTTAAATAAGGGGAGGGGATAGTTATGGAGAAGGTATTTCAAAACCAGGCAGTGAAAAAAATGATTCATAATAAAAAGGCAATGCTTGGGCTGGCTATTGTAACCTTTCTTGTATTGGCTGTTATATTGATTCCGGTTTTTATGGAGCTGGATCCGTATACGACGGACCGAACGGCTGGATTCAATAAACCTCCTTCCTCAGAGCATATTTTGGGAACAGATGATGTGGGACGTGATTTATTTGCAAGGCTCTTATATGGCGGAAGAATTTCATTGTTTGTAGGAATTATGTCAACTATAATTTCCGTTGTTATAGGAATTCCGCTGGGGCTGATTGCCGGATATTTCAGGGGAGTGGCTGAATCAATTATTATGAGAACCGCAGATGCCTTTATGTCGTTTCCCTCTATGGTGCTGATTCTTGTTCTGGTGGCGGTGTACGGGCCTTCCGTACTGACGGTTACGGTAGTGATTGGTGTTCTTGGGTGGACTGCAATCGCCAAACTGATTTATGGAAATGTGCTGTCGATTCGAGAATGTGAATACATACAGGCGTCTAAAGCAGTAGGAGTGGGGGCGTTTCGCATTTTGTTTTCAGAGGTGCTTCCAAATGCAATTCCGCCTGTTTGGGCAAATATTTCATTTCGTGTGGCTGGGGCAATACTGACAGAATCTTCTTTAAGCTTTCTTGGAATGGGAGTACAGACCCCTCAGGCATCCTGGGGCAATATAATATTTGCCGCTCAGAACCTTTTGGTATTGACGGCCAGGCCATGGGTATGGCTGCCGCCAGGTATTTGCATTATTTTAGTTGTAGTTGGTTTTAATTTTATTGGTGAGGGCGTAAGGGATGCGCTGGATCCAAAAACGAAAGTGTAAATTTTAACATAAAAAACAAGGAGGACAAGTGATGAAAAAAGGTAAAAATCAGATAGCTGCGTTCTTGCTCTCGTCGGTCATGCTGGCAGGAATTCTTGCAGGCTGCAGCAAAAATGCGGAAAACAGTTCGGCTGTATTGCAGCAGGATTCCACAGTGGTGAGCGAAAAAGGATCCGAAGGCGGGGATTATTCACAGGATGTTATTACATATGGAATGACTCAGGCATGGGATACGATTAACCCATATGGTTCATCTTCAGGTTCCATGTACCAGAATCTTGTGTGTGATAAACTTTATGACCGTCTGGCATTTATAGAGGAGGCGGGAACGGATGTAACCCCCCGCGGCGCTGCATCTTGGGAATCGGTAGATGATGGTTATGGAGCAGTCTTTCATTTAGATGAAAACGCAAAGTGGCATGATGGGGAGCCGGTTACTGCCCATGATTGGGTTTTTACTGCACAGCTGATCACAAATCCGGACTTTGATTATGGTTTAAGAAGTGAGTTTAACACCTGGGCAGGAACAGATGATACGGGTACAGAAGAGAGCGAAGGATCGGTTAAGGCAGAGGCGCTGGATGATTATACCTTGAAGCTTACGTTTAAAAATGTGACGCCGGTAGAGGATTGGCTGATCCTTCATAATAAATATTACTATGTTCTTCCGCAGCACTTATTAAAAGATATGGAGCCGTCGGAAATTAAAACCAGTGATTTCTGGAAAAATCCTGTGGGTTCAGGCCCATGTACGTTTATTTCTGAACTGTCAGGCAGCGAACTGCAGCTGGGAGCTTTTGCAGACTATCATATGGGCATTCCAAAGTTTGGAAAGCTGGTCATTAAGGTGATCGCGCCTACTAATACAATCACGTCCATCGCGGCGGGAGAAATGGATGGATTTTTCCAAGCACCCACGGTGGATGATGCCCTGGCAGCAAAGGACATGGGGTTAGATGTGGAGCAGTCAAAAGAACCGACTACGGCGGCTGTATTCCTCATCAATAATCAGAATGTACAGGACAAGAGAATCAGACAGGCTATGAACTATGCAATTGATAAGGAACTTCTGATTGATCAGACGCTTCAGGGACAGGGTGTGGCGTCTACTACCTGCATTATACCAGGCTCTCCCTATGAAATTGATACAAAATGGGAGCGTGATGTGGAGAAAGCAAAAGAACTTCTTGCAGAAGCTGGGTGGAAGTCTGACCGTACTTTAAAAATGGTTGTGACTTCTGCAAGAGAGAGCATGGCAGCTGTAATACAGCAAAATCTTGCAGAGGCCGGTATTCAGGTTGAAGTTCAGACAGTGGAACTGGCAACAATGTTTTCCGGGCTTCAGGATGGAACGTACGATTTGGGGATATGTGGTTCGACCGCTATGGATTATCCGCTGTGGATGGCAGGTTATTATGATAATAAAAATGCTACGTACTGCCAGATTACAGATCCCCAATATGCAGAGATTCAGGATGCTATTGCATCAGAACTGGATGAGACGAAGAGAATGGAATTGGTTCATCAGTATCAAGAACTGCTTTGTGATGAAATGCCCCTTATTATGCTGTATCATGGTTATACCTTCAGTGTGAAATCAGCGCGTTTTCAGGGCTATAACGGATTTGAAAGCGGTGTAAACAATGAGAAGGTATGGGAATGGTCTGTAGCAAAATAAAAGGCCCGAAGTGAAATACGAGGAGGGATACAAATGGAGGAACGGCTGCTGGAGGTCAAAGATCTTAAGGTTTCCTTCAATGTGGGGAAAAAGAAACTGACAGCGGTAGAAAATGTGGAATTCTCGCTGGATAAGGGAAAGGTAATTGGGATTGTTGGAGAGTCTGGATGTGGAAAGAGCGTGACTGCTACATCAATTTTGAGGCTGGTTCCTCCTTCTGTGAGTGTGATTGGGAAAGAAAGCAGGATACTTTTTGCCGGGGAGGATTTGACAAAGGCATCAGACGTAAGGATGAGGGAAATCAGAGGAAATGAAATATCCATGATCTTTCAGGAACCCATGTCATCTTTAAATCCTGTATATCGAATCGGGGATCAGATGATAGAAATGATTCGTACCCATAACAGACAGATTACAAAAAAAGCTGCGTTGGATCAATGTGTTGATATGTTAAAACGTGTGGGGATTCCTTCGCCGGAACGAAGAGTAAGGGAATTTCCCCATCAGCTATCAGGAGGTATGCGCCAGAGGGTAATGATTGCAATGGCGCTTCTTTGCCAGCCGAAGCTTTTGATCGCAGATGAACCGACAACGGCGCTGGATGTGACCATTCAAGCCCAGATTTTAAGAATTATAAAATCACTTACAAATGAGTTTGGCACATCAGTTATATTGATTACTCATGACATGGGGGTTGTGGCGGAAACGGCAGATAATGTGATGGTTATGTATGCAGGAAAGTCAGTGGAATATGGCACTGCGGAAGATATATTTGATCATCCTGCACATCCATATACCATTGGTTTGCTGAATTCCATACCAAGGATTGGAAGCGGGCAAAAGGGACACCTATATACGATTGAAGGGGCTGTTCCGGGGCTGGATGAAATGCCCAAGGGATGTCGCTTCTGTACCAGATGTCAGTATGCGGATACCAGGTGCATGGAGGAAGATCCTGGGATGAGATCAGTAAACGGACATATGGTCAGATGCTTTCGGTATGGAAAGGAGGGGAGTATATGACAGATGCGCCATTGCTTGAAATCCGCAATGTGAAAAAATATTATCCTGTTCAAAAAGGCAGGAATGGGACAGCTCTCGCTGTGAAAGCAGTAGATCAGGTTAGTATGACGGTAAATCACGGAGAGATCCTGGGGCTGGTTGGGGAGTCTGGATGTGGAAAATCAACACTGGGGAAAACGATCCTGAGACTTCATGATATTACAGATGGGGAGATTTTGTTTCAGGGGCAGGATATTACGCATTTAACAGAAAAACAAATGCGTCCCCTGCGAGAAAAAATTCAGATCATATTTCAGGATCCATATGCTTCCCTGAATCCCAAGAAAAAGGTAATTCAGTCCGTGATGACGCCGTTGAATGTATCAGGAAAATATACAAAAGAAGAGAAATTGAAAAAGGTGAAGGATATCTTAAATGAGGTGGGGCTGAGTGAGAAGTTTTTGGACAAATATCCCCACGAGATGTCAGGGGGACAGCGGCAGCGAGTTGTGATTGCCAGAGCATTGATCAACGACCCTGAGTTAGTGATCTGCGATGAGCCTGTATCAGCTTTGGATGTTTCAGTTCGTTCCCAGGTTCTGAATCTTTTAAAGGATCTGCAGAAGGAGAGAAAACTCACATACATTTTTATCTCCCACGATCTGAGCGTAGTGGAATATCTCTGCGACAGAGTAGCAGTTATGTACCTTGGAAGAATCGTGGAGCTTGCCTGCAAAAAAGATCTGTACAAAAGGCCTCTTCATCCCTATACAAAGGCTCTGATTTCGGCAATCCCTGTGCCGGATCTGCATACGAAAAAAGAGGAGATAATTCTGCAGGGAGAGGTTCCAAGTCCATTGAACCCTCCAAAGGGCTGTTTATTCAGTACGCGCTGTGCATATGCACAGCAGAGATGTAAAAACGAAGTTCCCAAGCTTATATCGCCAGCAGAGCCGGATGGAACAGAAAGAAGTGTTTGCTGTTTTTTGTATGAACAACCAAAATAAGGGGGAGAGCCTTTATGAAAAAAATTATTCTTGTGACAGGTTTGCTAGGGACGAACAGCCGCGGTGTACCATCTTTTATAGTAAATACATCTTATATGAATGCGATTGCTGATGCCGGAGGAATACCTGTTATGATGGGGAGCACAGTGCTGGCATCTGAATATGCAGATTTGGCAGATGGACTGCTTCTTACAGGCGGTGAGAGCGTACATCCAGCCCGGTTTGGGGAAACGTTTCATCATCTGGCGGATCAGGATACAGACGTGGCTCATAATCTTAAGGCAGGCTGTAATGCAGCGCGTGATGAGATGGAGTTTGCTGTATTTCAGGAATTTTACAGGCGAAAGAAACCGATTATGGGTATTTGCCGAGGGCATCAGTTGGTGAATGCTGCTCTAGGCGGCCATAATATGCTGAACTTCCCAAGAAAACATCCATTTGAACATTCTGAAGGTATTCAGCATGAAATTGAGGCTTGTGACGGTTCTATTCTGCAGAAACTTTATGGGAATAGATTTATGGTCAATAGTTTTCATAGAGATTGTGCAGACCGTGCAGGCTCAGAGGTAAATGTGACTGCCAGGGCTTTGGATGGGACAATTGAAGCGATTGAACATAAAACGCTTCCTATTTTCAGCGTCCAGTTTCATCCAGAACGAATGCGGGGAGACGCTCCCAATCCGACCTTTGGCCCTGACGGAACGCGGTTGTTTGAATATTTTATAAAACTTTGCTGACAAAATATTATGTCAGTATATTCAGGAGGTAAAAAATGTCTAAAGCAGTAAAAGAAATTGTGTCTGAGATTAAGGAAACAATGAATTTGCGCGGCGGTTTAAAACAGGTGTATTTTGTAGCCTGCGGCGGCTCAAAGGCGGCTATTTTTCCGGGACTCTATCTATTACAGAGCGAAGCTAAATCATTTGGTGCAACTACATATACCAGCAACGAATTTGTTCATGCTGCTCCCAAAGAACTGGATGAGCAGTGTATTGCGGTGATTTGCTCCTTAAAAGCAACACCAGAAACGGTAGAAGCAGTAAAAACAGCTAACAAAGCCGGGGCAATTACCATTGCCATGACGGGAAGTATGGACACGGGCATGGCTAAAGTAGGACAGTATGTAGTGACGTATTCAAATGGTGATGATCAGGTATACAGCAACTCAAATCAGGCAAACGCTCTTCGGATTGGCTTTGAGCTGCTGCACCAGATAGAGGGGTGGGAGAACTATCAGAAAGCGATGGACGCTTATAGATATATAGATGATATTGTGATGGAAGGAAAGAAAAACTGTCTGGCAGAGGCAAAGGAATGGGCTGCTAAAGAAAAGAATGAGCCGGTATTTTACGTACTTGCTTCCGGGCCGAACTATGGAGTGGCATATTCCATGTGCTGCTGCCATTTTATGGAAATGCAGTGGAAACACGCGGTGTGCCTCCATACTGGAGAATATTTTCACGGACCCTTTGAAACGACAGACCAGAACCTTTCAATGATACTAATCATGAGCGAAGGGCGAACAAGAGCACTGGATGAAAGATGTCTTCGCTTTTTAAACACATATGCAAAGAATTTTATTGTAATTGATTTTAAAAAGATCAATAAAGGCAGAATTGATACAGCTGTGGCTGAATTTTTTAATCCGGTTGTTCTTATACCAATTGAACGGTATTATGTGGCACAGATGGCAGAAATCAGGGATCATTCCATGGATGAGAGAAGATATATGTGGAAGGTTGAGTATTGATGAAAAAACGAGTGATTGGAATTGGGGATAATGTCTGCGACAAATACTACCCATCAAAGATTATGTATCCTGGCGGACAGGCAATGAATTTTTCTGTTTATGCAAAAAAAATGGGTGCAGATTCTGCTTATATGGGAGTGTTTGGAACAGATCAGGCGGCAGAATATATCATACATATATTAGATCAGTTTCAGATAGACCGTTCCAGATGCAGGCAGCATAAAGGGGAGAACGGATATGCGAAAGTGCGCTTGGAAGATGGAGAACGGGAGTTTATTATGAGCAACAAAGGCGGAATTATAAATGAACATCCGTTGGAATTAGATGATGAGGATCTGAACTATATCAGGAGTTTTCAGCTGGTGCATACAAGCTGCAACAGTCATTTTGACAGTCAGCTTGCTAAGGTGAAGGCAGCAGAGGTTCCCATTTCCTATGATTTTTCGGGAAGATGGAAACAGGAGTCATATATGGATTCCATTCTCCCCTTTGTTGATTATGGATTTATCTCGTGCGCAGATGCAGCAGAAGATGAAAGTAGAGAACTATGCAAAAGGATGGTTGAAAAGGGGTGTAGGCTGTCAATTGCTACGAGGGGAAAAAAAGGATCCATTGTTTATGACGGCATTCGTTTTTATCATCATATGCAGGAACCAGTTGATGCTGTGGATACATTGGGAGCTGGTGATTCTTTTGCAGCGGCCTTCCTGCTGTCTATGCTCGACACGCAGAACATAGAGACAGCCATGGCGGCAGGAGCAGGATTTGCAGCCAAGACTTGTATGGTAAATGGTGCTTTTGGATATGGAATACCATTTGAGGATTCCAAGTGAAAATGAGGGAAGGGCATACAGGCAAGGTTACACGCTGATATGCCTTTTTTTCTTGCCATTTTCATTTGCGCATATTAAAATAGAAATCAAAACAACAGTATTATATTTTGAATGGGGGATAGACGTTATGCTGAGACAGGACGTTGTTACACCTCTGTACGCACAGCTCATGGAGGAAATCGAAAAGAGTATAGAAAATGGTATTTATAAGCCGGGAGATAAGATAATGACGGAATCGGAGATGGCAAAGGCGTATGGGGTCAGTCTGATTACAGTGCGAAAGGCAGTCGGGTCTCTAATGCAAAAAGGGCTTGTAGTGCGAAAACAGGGAAAAGGGACTTTTGTTACAAAGCCCAAGTTTTCCCGTAATATGAAGAAACTTCAAAGTTTTACTGAAATGTGTGAGCAGATAGGAGTAAAGCCTGGGGCAAAAATGTTGGAAAACAGTTTAATTGAGGCGGATGACAAAATTGCGGAAAGACTGGGAATTGAGGATGGGAGCAAGGTAGTTTATATTTCCAGACTACGTCTGGCTGATAAAGAGCCGGTTCAGATCGAAAAAAGTTATTTTCCTCTTCAATATGCATTCCTTTTGGATGCCAGGTTTGATGACAATTCGCTGTTCGATTATCTGTGGGAAAGAGCGGGGGTTCAGGTACATGGCTCGGAGAAGGTCATTGAGCTGTGTAAGGCAACCACAGAAGAAGCAGCTCTTTTAAGCATAAAAAGAGGAGATCCCCTCCTTCTTGTGAGGAGTACCGCTTATGACGCAGAAGGCGCACCGCTGTATGCAGGGGTTCAGCTGATCAATGGTGATCGTTTTTCTCTGTATGTATATGAAACCGGAGAATAGAAAAGGCATGGTTATACTTTAAAGAGGCTGCAGTTCTAAAGCAACGTAATATGGTTACCGGAAAAGAGACGTTTTTACAGGTTGGATGAGCCCAAAAACGTCTCTATTAACATTATTTTCATCTCTTTCCATCTAATCTCCATCCGCAGCCGTATAAGGAATGCGCTCCAGCGCAATGCGGATGAACTCATGGGTCGCTCTGGACATATAGTGACCTTTGTGATAGCCAAGGCCCAGTGTGCCGTGGGCTCTGGAGTAATCCAGGGGGTAGAGATTTAGCCCTGCCTGACGGATCAGCGGGTTTTTGTAGGCATTTGCCTTGTGATCCGGGGAGGTAAACATTCGGGGATAGAACGTGATTCCCATTCCCTTAGCGCTGAGAGCCAGGGCAGTTTCAATATTTTCTGTTTCCAGTGCCACCCGCGGCGTCAGCTGGGCGTCTTCAAAGATTTCATCTGCAATGGTGCGGACCCGATTTCCTTTTTTTAAAAGAACAAAGGGGCACTGCTCTAAGAGATGGATATCCGCTCCTGCCTGCAGCTGTGCTTTTAAGACCTCCTCCTGGCCGGGATGTGTTTTCTTAAGGACAGCGTCGGGCACAACCAACAGGATTTCTTCCTGGCAGATGGGTACGGTGGCCACATTCTCTGCGGTAAAGGGCAGAAGGTCGATCATCAGATCGATATCTCCATGAAGCAGATCTCTGGCCAGTTCGCTGGAATTCCCCTCCACCAGGCGCAGCTCAATGCCGGGAAATTCCGACTGGTAGGTGGGGAGAATTTCAGGGAGGATGAAACGGCCCCTGGTGTGGGAGACGCCTATGGAGAGCTGGCCGGTGGAAAAGTCTTTGATATCCGCAATTTCGCGGTAGGTTTCATCCTTTAAATCCAACAACTGCCTGGCCCGTACTTTGAGCGCCTGGCCCGCATAGGTCAGCGTCAGAGGCGAGGTTCGGTTAAACAGTACCACATCAAATTCCTTTTCCATATTGGAAATATGGTTGCTTAAGGACTGTTGGGAAATATAGAGCCGTTTGGCAGCCCGTGTAAAATTTAATTCTTCAGCAGCAGCCAGAAAGTATTCCAGGTTCAGAAAATTGATCATAACTGTTTTTCACCTCCGGGTATTTTGCCATCAGGGGATGGGGCTGTCTCTTTCGGATGGGAAAACAGTTCCGGCTGCTCCTTAAGAAGGCGCTCTAAGGAGGGGAGAAAGACAGCCGCCTTTTTAAGAGAAGTGTTTACCACCAGCTCATCAGGAAAATGAAGGTCGGCCAGGAGCCGGTGAGCCATTTCGTGGTTTCCCACGTCCGCCTCGCAGTGAGCGTCGCTGTTTATGATGATGGAGGTGCCGTAGCGCATACAGGCAACCAGAACCTGCTCATAGTTTTCCCTGGCTCCCTTCCGGGTGCTCTTTGGCGACAGGGAGCTGCTGTTGACCTCCAGAAGCTTGTGTTCTTTTGCGGCAGCCGCAGCCACGGCGTCCCAGTCGGCAGGCAGGCGCGAGTCGTCGGGATGGCCGATGATGTGGATCAGCGGATGCTTTATAGCGCCCAGATAGGCTTTCGTATAGTCCTCTCTGGTGCCGTGGTTGTCGATACAGGGGGTGTGAAGGCTGGCAATGGCATAATCCGTCTTAAGCAGATAGTGATCCTCCAGATCCACCCGTCCGGTGTAGTCCAGGATATTCAGCTCTGTTCCCATTAACACCGGGACTCCCCGTATGACTCTGGGAAGCACTTTGAAGTTACTGAAATAAAAGGCATGGCAGGAGCCTGGCATGGCGGGTGCGTGCTCAGAACAGCCATAAAGAGAAAGCCCCTTGTCTGCAGCAGCCTGGGCCATTTCATAAAGGGTGTTGTAAGCGTGGCCGCTGGCAATAGTATGTGTATGAAGATCTAAAAGGTCGATCATGAAAATGTCCTCCTGGTTTGTCTTGTATATTCCATACAGCCCGTACAGGGATCCGGTTCTGTCTGTGGGATACATAAAAAGGTTCTTTCTAACTATAACACAGTACATTGCCGGGGGCAAGGGAGAGGGAAGGAGGAAAAAGCGCCGGAATACAGAGTAAAACCCGTCTTGTCTGGGGCTGATATGGATGAATTGTTAAAAAAATTGGCATAATTTTTCATAAAAAGTATAGAAATATCAGGTGGGTTGCTGATATAATGTAGAAAGCTGAATACCCCGGTATCCTGTATCGGCAGAAAGGATACGTCCGGCGGGTCGGGAACAGGAACCCACAGATCCGCGTCGGGTAACAATGCGGAATGAAAAGCGGAAGGCGAGGATAAGAACATGAGCGAAGAAATGAAAAAGGAATTGGAGACGGAAGTAAAAACGGAGGGATCCGTTGAGACTATGGAGGATTATGCGGCTGAACTGGAGGCTTCCTACGCGGTTTTGGATCAGAGAAGAGACCTGCCGGAGGATGACAGCGCAGAGGGTCAGAAGTGGGCGCAGTTTGCTCAGATGATGGAGGATAAGACCGTTATCAAGGTTAAGATCTCCGAGGCTGTAAAGGGCGGTGTGGTTGCATTTGTAGATGAGGTGAGGGCATTTATCCCGGCTTCCCAGCTGTCCGCCGAGTATGTGGAGAAGTTAGAGGACTGGCAGGGCAAGCACGTGGAGGCTGTGATCATCACAGCAGACCCTGAGAAAAAGAGACTGGTGCTGTCCGGCCGCGAGGTGGAGCGGCAGAAGAGGGAGGAGGCCAGAAAGGAACGTCTGGCTCAGTTTAAACCGGGCGATGTGGCAGAGGGAACCGTAGACAGCTTAAAGGACTACGGCGCTTTTGTGAAGCTGGCAGAGGGAGTAGACGGACTGGTGCATATTTCTCAGATCAGCACCCAGCGCATCAAGCATCCGGGTGCAGTGCTGAAGGAAGGCCAGACCGTAAAGGTTAAGATCCTTTCCATCACAGACGGAAAGATCAGTCTGAGCATGAAGGCCCTGGCAGAGCAGGAAGCAGACAGAGAGGAACATGAGACCTTTAATTATAAGGAGACCGCTTCAGCTACCACAGGGCTGGGAGATCTGTTAAAGGGACTGAAGCTGTAAGAGAGGAAGGGGTAGGAATGCTCAATATCCTCAAAGCAAATGAGCAGATCGACCAATGGCGTTCTGTGATGTTTCTGTATGATTCAGCCTTAAAAAAGGTCAATACAAAGATAGAGATCCTGAATAATGAGTTCGTGAACCGGTACGATTACAATCCCATTGAACACATTAAATCCAGGCTGAAAACGGCTGACAGTATTGTAAACAAGCTGAAAAAGGACGGGCGAGAGGTTACAATTGAAAATATGCAGGAGTATCTAAGCGATATCGCGGGTATCCGTATTATCTGCTCCTTCACATCGGATATTTATCAGATCGCCCAGATCATTTCCGATCAAAAGGACATCACAGTTCTCCATGTAAAGGACTATATCAAGCATCCCAAGCCCAATGGCTATAAGAGCTACCATATGGTAGTGACGGTGCCGGTATACCTATCCGACGGCGCAGTGGATACTAAGGTAGAGATCCAGATCCGGTCGGTCGCCATGGATTTCTGGGCCAGCCTGGAGCACAAGATTGCTTATAAGTTCGAGGGAAATGCGCCGGAGAACCTTCTTATGGAGTTAAAGGACTGCGCCGATATGATAGATATGCTTGACAGAAAGATGTTTTCGTTAAATGAGGCCATCATAGCCTTTGCGAAAACACACCAGGAAGAATGAAACATTTTCTCAGACAGACAGATGAAGTAATCAAATGGAACCTGCGCCAGCTGGTGGTATTTGTGATCCTATACCGGCTGGCTGCAGGTATATTCTATATTAGGGCGGTAAACGGCCTCTTAAGGTTCTCTCTGTCCATGGCGGGATACAGCTATCTCACCCTGGGCAATCTGGGGGCCTTTCTTTGGCATCCCTTTACCCTTCCCTGCGTAGCCCTGGCTCTCATGGGCGGGATGGTGCTTGTAACCGTGGAGACCGCCGGGCTTGTGACAGCCTTCCAGGAATCGGCCTATTCCCGGAAGATGGATCTTCTGGGAATACTGGGAGGCGCTGCGGTAAATACATGGGATCAGATCAGGCGGCGCAACTGGCAGATTTTTGTGGCCAGCCTTGGAAATTATATTCTGATGAACAGCTATCTGCTGGCCCGGCTGCTGACGAAGGTTAAGCCTGTGGATTTTGTGCTGGAGGAAGTTCTTAATCTGCCTGCAGCCAGACTGGGGCTGGTAATCCTTATGACCGTGCTGTCAGCAGCGGCAGTACCGTCCATGCTTGTATTCTGGGCCTGTATGGTGGAGCAGAAACGCTTCAGGGACGGCCTGAGGCGGAGCATGGAGCTGCTGAAGGGAAGATGGATTAAGGCCGTAGGGGCGCTGGTCTGTGTCAATGTGCTCCTCATGGGGGGCCTGGTGCTTCTGTATGGGGCGGCTATGGCCCTTGCGGCGGTGCTGGTGACGCTGTTTGCTGACAGCTATGCCGCTCTGGCGGTGCTGACGGCGGTGTGCGGGAAGGCTGAGATTATCCTGCTTTTTGCGGGGGCTGTATTTGCGGTCATTCTGGATTTCGGCGCTCTGACCGTTCTGTATTACCGTTTTTCCCAAAGCAGGCGGGAACAGGAGGATTCGGCCAAACGATATCCGGTGCGCCGCCGGACGGAAGCTTTCATGCGCATCGTGCCGGGACGGCGGGAGATCATGCGGAGGTGGCTGCTCTTATTTTCCGGCGTACTTGCGGGAACAGCAGCGTTTTTAATTTTTGATATGGCTTACAACGGAATGTCCTCCGACTGGTCCGTTCTGGGACAGACGGAGATCACCGCCCACAGGGGAAGTTCAAAAATGGCTCCGGAGAACACCATGGCGGCGATTTTTAAAGCCATGGATGAAATGGCAGATTACTGCGAGATCGACGTCCAGACCACGGCCGACGATGTGGTTGTTGTCTGCCACGACAGGAATTTAAAGCGGGTAGCCGGGGTAGACCGTCTGCTGACGGATATGACCTTTGAGCAAGCCCGTTCTCTGGATGTGGGAAGTTATTTTGGGGAAGAATACGCCGGAGAGAAGATTCCGTCGCTGCGGGAGGTTCTGGAGGCCTGCAAGGGACGTATTCGACTGAACATTGAATTAAAGAGCCTGGGAGAAAAAAGCTCCCTTCCGGAGCTGACCGCCGGCCTTATAAAGGAATACGGCATGAAGGACCAGTGCGTGGTTACGTCTGTTTCTCTGGAATATCTAAAGCGGGTCAAGGCGGCGGATCCGGATATTCGTACCGGTTATATCCTTGCAGCGGGATACGGATCCTATTATAAAAATGAATTCATTGATTTTATCAGCATACGGAGCAGCTTTGTAACTCGAAAAATGGTGGAAGCGGCTCATGAGAACGGCAAAGGAGTCCATGTATGGACGGTGGATGACCGGGGAGAGATGAAGCAGATGCGCCTTCTGGGAGTGGATAATATTATTACCGATTATCCTGCAAGGGCCAGAGAGGTGCTGTATGGGGATCCGGGGGCTAAGAACCTGCTGGAGTTCCTGAAAATGGGACTGAAACATGGATAATTTACAAATATTTTGATAATACGCAGGACAGGAGGAAAGAAACGATGAGAGCGGTCGTACAGAGAGTGATGCAGGCAAGCGTGACAGTGGACGGAGAGGTTTTAGGGAAAATTGGAAAAGGACTTTTGATCCTTCTGGGAGCGGAGGACGGAGATACCAGGGAAATTACGGAAAAGCTGGCGGACAAGATCTGCCGCCTGCGCATTTTCGAGGATGAAAATGGAAAGACCAATCTAAGCCTGGCGGATGTAGGGGGAGAGCTCCTTGTTGTCAGTCAGTTTACCCTTTATGCCGACTGCCGCAAGGGCAATCGTCCAAGCTTTGTAAAGGCCGGGGCGCCTCAGATGGCAGAAGCGCTGTATGAGTATTTTCTGGCCAGATGCCAAGAGCAGGCGGATGTGGTGGAAAGGGGAAGGTTCGGCGCGGATATGAAGGTGGAGCTTTTAAACGACGGCCCCTTTACTCTGATGCTTGACAGCGCCCAGCTGTTTCAATAGGAGTCAGTTCAATAGGGGGCAGGTGCGTTTTGGGCGTGTATATCAGAACTGAAAGAGGAAAGGAACGTATCATGGAGCTTGTATTATACTTCGGGGCAGAGGATCCCGAAATGAAAAAGAATGTAATGATGATGAAAAGCGTTCTGGTGCGCATGGGCGTACGGATCCGCAATGTAAGGCCGGATCAGGTGATGGAAACCGTAGGATATCTGGCTGGTATGCCCGGCTTTGAGGAGCAGGAAGAAAGACAGGAGCCGTTTCCGGTGATCCCGGAGCAGATGCTGGTAATGAAAGGGTTTTCAGGCAGCAGGATCGATACCCTGTTATATCAGTTAAGAAGAGCCGGAGTTCCTAAGATTGCATTAAAGGCCATTGTGACAGAGCATAACTGCGGGTGGAGCTTTTATAAGCTGTATGAGGAGTTGTGCCAGGAGCATCGGATGATGACCGGGCAGGAGACAGACCCCTCGCGGCAGCAGACCAAGGGCGACGCCAGGGATGGCGGATTATGACAGATCCGGTAAGAGAGCGTCAGCTGCAGGAACTGGATACGGTTGGGATCTGTACCAGGATCTTTTACCAGGCCAGAAGCGAGCTGTACGTCAATATGCATTTCCTGGATATTCCTCTCAGCAGCCTGGGGTTTGAGGCAGACTGGGGAAGAAATGGCCTGGCAGTGGACGGTGCGGTTATATTTTACGGGCCGGATGCCCTGTTAGAGCTTTACCGAAAGGGGAGGACGGTGGTAAACCGCGCCTATCTGCACATAGTATTTCACTGCCTGTTCTGCCATATGTATACGAGAAAGGGACGGGATAAGACATTATGGGATCTGTCCTGCGATATTGCCATGGAGGCGCTGATCGACGGCCTGTACCAGAAATGCGTTCATGTGCCCCAGAGCCCTCTGCGCCGGGAGACGTATCGGAGATTAAAACGGTATATGGAAGAAGGGGAACATACATCCGGCGGTTCGGGATCCGTCCTTACAGCCGAGCGCATCTTCCGGGCGCTGGCGCATATGGAGCTGCCGGCCCGCCGTTTGGACCAGCTGCGGGCGGAATTTAAGGTGGACGACCATGATCTCTGGGAACGGGAGGAGGATCCGCGTCAGGCTGTTACCAGGCAGAACCAGTGGAACGATAACCGGGAGAAAATGCAGACCCAGATGGAGACTATGGGCTCCAAAGATGAATCAAGAGGGGATGAAGGTCTTAAGGATATGCTGCGGGTAGAGAACAGAGAACGGTATGATTACCGTCAGTTTCTCCGGCGTTTTTCCGTACTAAAAGAGGAGATTGAGGTGGATCCTGATTCCTTCGATCCTATATTTTACACCTATGGAATGTCTCTTTACGGAAATATGCCTCTTATGGAGCCGCTGGAATCCAGGGAGGTTTTCCGGATTGAAGATTTTGTCATTGTCATTGACACCAGTATGTCCTGCTCCGGAGAGCTGGTGCGCCGGTTTTTAGAAGAGACGTATGATGTGCTTTCTGAGTCAGAAACCTATTTTCGTAAGATACGAATCCACATTTTACAGTGCGATGATAGGGTACAGGCAGATGTGGTCATAGAGAGTGCAGAGGATTTAAAGGCCTATATGGACCGGTTTCAGGTCACGGGCTTTGGAGGGACGGATTTTCGGCCGGCCTTTGAATATGTAAATGAGCTTCGGGCAAAGGGGCAGACAGACCGGCTGCGGGGGCTGATCTATTTTACCGATGGAAAAGGCATTTATCCGGTTCAGGCTCCGCCCTATGACACGGCCTTTGTATTTATCGAGGATATGTTTTCCGATGCGTCCGTGCCGGCCTGGGCCATGAAAATAGTGCTGGAGGAGGAACCGCTTATGGAGATTCCGGGGGTATTTTCAGACAGAAAGAAGGACGAAGAGTGAATATTAAGCGCGCCAAGGAAGAGATAAAGGATACCATTGCGGCCTACCTTTTAAAGGATGACTGCGGAGAATATATGATCCCCTCCATCCGGCAGAGACCGGTGCTTTTGATCGGGCCGCCGGGAGTGGGAAAGACACAGATCATGGAGCAGATTGCCAGGGAATGTGAGCTGGGCCTGGTGGCCTATACCATTACTCATCATACAAGACAGAGCGCCGTGGGTCTGCCGTTTATTGAACATAAGGTCTATGGAGGGAAGGAATATGCGGTAACAGAGTATACCATGAGCGAGATCGTGGCGTCGGTTTACGACCGGATCCGGGATACGGGGCTTAAAGAGGGGATTCTGTTTATCGATGAGATCAACTGTGTGTCCGAGACCCTGGCTCCCGCCATGCTGCAGTTTCTGCAGTGCAAGACCTTCGGCAGCCATAAGGTGCCGGAAGGCTGGATCATCGCAGCCGCGGGGAATCCGCCGGAATACAATAAATCCGTCCGGGAGTTTGACGTAGTGACCCTGGACCGCATCAAAAAGATCACGGTAGAGCCGGATCTTAAGGTGTGGAAGGAGTATGCGTACCGGCAGAACATCCACCCGGCCATACTGTCGTATCTTGATATCCGGCCCCAGTATTTCTGCCAGGTGGAAACAACGGTAGACGGAAAACGGTTTGCCACTCCAAGAGGCTGGGAGGATCTGTCCCAGCTGATCACGGTCTATGAAAGGCTGGATAAGCGGGCGGATCGCGAGGTGGTGGGGCAGTATATCCAGCATCCGAAGATTTCCAAGGACTTTGCCAATTATCTGGAGCTGTATTACAAGTATCAGAACGAATATCAGGTGGAGGAGATCTTACAGGGCGTGATCCGCGAGGAGGTCTGCAGTAAGCTGGAGCGGGCGGCCTTTGACGAGCGTTTAAGCGTGACAGATCTGCTGCTTGCAAAGCTGACAGACCGTTTTAAGGCGTTATATGCAGATAAGGCGGAGATGGAACTTCTTATGGCACAGCTGAAAGGGTTTAAGCAGGAACTGGACCGTCCGGGAGAGGCAGAGCCTGCTGTGCGCCTTATCTGCATGGCCGGTGAAATGGAACTGACAAGGAAACACAGGCGGGAGAGCGGACTTTCGGACCGTGGGGAGGACAGACGGTACCGGAAGGTGACGGCACAGCTGGAGTCCTGGGCGCAGGAACTTAAAAGCCGGTCCCTGGATCAGAAAGAAGCTGCCTGGAACTGGATCAGAGAGCAGTTTATGGAGCGCAGCGACCGATATGAGGAGCAGAAAAAAGGCGACGGACAGGCCTTGGAGCACGCCTTTGATTTTATGGAGGCTGCTTTTGGAAACGGACAGGAAATGGTTATTTTTATAACAACGTTAAATACCGGGGCTTTCAGCGTGGAGTTTCTGCAGGAGTATGAGTGTGAACGGTATTATCACTATAATAAAGAACTGCTCTTTGATGAGCAGGAGACGGGAGTAAGAAAGCTTCTGGAAAACAGGCCATAGAAAAGGGAGGGCAGGGGCCGCGCTACAGCGCGGCCCCTAAAAACATGGTAAAGGTGCCGGTGGTGATCAGAGCCCCATGCTCATCGGTAATATTTACCTGGCTTACCACGGTCTTTTTTCCCTTGTGGACAGCTGTCGCTTCCACATAAACTGTGCCGGAACGGACGCCCTTCACAAAATGAATATCCGCAGACTGGGTTACGTTGGCTGTCTCATATGCGTAGACCGCCATCCCTGCGGCAATGTCGCACAGAGAGAAAAGAAAGCCTCCGTGGGCACTGCCGTACAGATTCAAAGCTTCAGAAGTAAGTTCTAATGAAAGCCGGACGTGTCCCGGCCCCACTTCTATGATTTTTAAATGTTCCTGTCCTCCGATCGGCTGTATATGCCGCCGGAGCCCTTCCATGATTTCAGGTCTTGTAATCAAAAAGCATTCCCCTTTCTGTTCTGTCAAAATTCAGGAAAATATCGCCTCAGGTTCTGAGGTGTGATCTCTGTTTGTTAAAAATATCTCAAAATACAATATATCACCGGAAAAATCCATTTACAACTGAAAAAATGATCCATAGATTTTAACGATTGATCGGAGGAAAACCATGGGGTACAGCCGATTGGATATTTGGCGTGCTTAACGATATAATAACATCATAAAGATTGTTAAAAAAATAGCAGTTTAAAGTATAAGGAGGATATGTGATGAGCAAATTAACGAAGGAAGAGTTTCAGGCTTACTTAAAGCAGATCCGCGAGCTGGCAGAAGGGCCTCTTGAGGAGATTCAGAAAGAGGTAGAAGTGACCAACAAATTTCCGCAGGAATTCTACGATCTGGCGATTGAGAACAATTTATACCGCTGTTCCCTGCCTGAGGAGTACGGCGGCTGGGGCTTAAATGAACTGGAGATCTTGCAGGTACAGGAGGAGTTTTCCAGAGGGCCGGGCGGAATGAGAATGCATCTGCACTATGCCATGGACTTAAACTGGAGAATACTGGACGATTACGGCAGCCCTGAGTTAAAGGCAGAGTATATGTCAAAATTCCAGGACAAGGAAGTATTTACCTGCTTTGCATTAACTGAGGCAACGGGAGGAACCGGCGCTGACTTACATACCATGGCTGTAAAGGATGGCGACAGCTATGTCCTGAACGGAGAAAAGACGCTGATTTCCCATACAGACTGCTGCGAATTTGCTTATGTGATCGCAGTGACCAATCCTGATTCCGACAAGGATGATCGCCTTTCCGCGTTCTTTGTTCCCATGGATGCTCCCGGCTTTGAGGTCATCAATATGCCTCATATGATGGGATGCCGCGGAGCCGGCCATGGAGAATTAAAATTCACCGACTGCCGGATCGACAAGAAGTATCTCTTAGGCAGAGAAGGGCAGGGACTTGAGATCGCCATGCATTCCTTATCCGTATCCCGCGCCCATATCGCAGCCAGCAACCTGGGAATGGCTCAGAGGATGCTGGAGCTGTCTCTGGCATATGCCAATGACCGTGTGACCTTCGGAAAGCCTATCGGCACCCGTCAGGCCATCCGTGTAAAGATCGCGGATATGTCCATGATGGTACACGCGCTGCGCTGCATGGTTTACGATTTTGCTAAGGCATATATGGAAAACCCAACCGGCGAATACATTGAGGAAAAGGCTGCAATGTGCAAGCTGTTCAGTATTGACACCACAAGGAAGGTCAGCGATGAGATGCTGGAGATCTTCGGAGGAGTAGGATACTTTGAGGACTGCAAGTACGGCCCCGTTGAGAGACTGTACCGCGACTGCCGTGCAATGTGGCTGGAGGAGGGTGCTCCTACCGTTCAGAGAATCACTATTTCCAGAAACACCATTAAGCATGGCGCACATATGGAATATGTTCTGTGATCCAGCCGCCTGACCGGGAAGCGTGACACAGGCAGCTGACCTGCAGGGCCATCCGGTTCATCCCTGGACTGGATGGCCCTGTTCTCATCCTGGGATATAGCCATGGTCACGGGCCGGACAGATGGTGAGAACGGAGCAGGAAAAAGAGTGCAAAAAGCAGGAAAGGAAGGATGAGAGCATGAGACCATTAGAGGGGGTAAAGGTAGTGGATCTGACGACTTACCTGGCAGCGCCTACTACCGTGAGGGTGCTGGGAGAGTGGGGGGCTGACTGTGTAAAGATCGAGTCAGCCAAAGGCGATCCGGCCAGAACACAGGGAGCTGTTTTCAATATGCCCTACAGCGATGAAGAAAATCTGGCCTTTGACGTAGCCAATTTTAATAAAAAATTCATTACCCTGAATTTAAAGGATCCTATGGGACAGGAGATCGCCTATAAGCTTTTGTCCCAGGCAGATGTTTTTGTAACCAATACCAGAACAAAGTCCCTGGTGAAGCTGGGACTGGATTACGACACATTAAAAGAAAAATTCCCCAGACTAATTTTTGCTCAGGTTCTGGGATACGGTGAAAACGGGCCGGAAAAGGATACGGCGGGCTTTGATGTCACCTGCTATATGGCAAGGGGAGGCGTATTCGGCACCACAGTCAACCGGGGCGACGCCCCCATGATCCCAACCAACGGTTTTGGGGATTTCCAGGTATCTCTGGCGCTGGCCTCCGGCATCTGCGCAGCCCTTTACGGCAGGGAAAAGACCGGGATGGGAGACAAGGTAACGGTGAGCCTCCACCATGCGGCCGTCTACGCCTTAAGCACCGGTCTTATTTCCGCCCAGTACGGAAACCAGTATCCAAAGAACCGTACGGAGGTGGTCAATCCATTTAATGACGTATTCCGCACCAGAGACGGCAAGTGGGTATGCATCTGCTGCCCGGAATATGACCGGGATTACGAGAAGATGTTTACCGTGCTTGACGCGCCGGAAATGCTTACCCCTGAGGCCAGAGAGAAATACCGCCGCTGCGAGGATATCAATGCAAACGGCTTAAACGGTGAGGTGGTGGCTGCCTTAGACCGTGCCATCGCCCGATTTACCAGGGAAGAGCTGATGGAACGCCTGAAAGCCAGCGATATGCCCTGCGAGGCCTGCATGGAGCCGGAGGATATTTACCGGGATGAGCAGGCGGCGGCCAACCACATCCTGGCAAAGATCCCCTATCCTTCCGGGGAACGTTTTATGCCAACCAATCCCATCCGGTTTAAGAGCATGGGAGAGCCGGAGTATGTAAGCGGCGGTTCCCAGGGTGCCCATACCATAGAACTGATGGAGCAGATGGGATATACAAAAGAGCAGATCCGCCAGGCCATTGCCTCCGGTGCGGCCACGGGAGAGACGAAACTGAAAAAACTGTGAATATGCTGCCGTCGACGTAGAAGGAACGGACAGCCAGGAAAGGGGAAGGTGATACAGACATGAGCTTAATGTATACCGAAGAACAGAAAGCGCTGATCGCTTTGGTAAAAGAGATGGCGGAAAATGAGATAAAGCCTTATGTAAAGGATGCCGATGAAAAGGGAGAATGCCCCAAAGAACTGTATAAATGGGGATTTGATATGGGTCTGCATATGCTGGAGGTTCCGGCAGAATACGGCGGAGCGGGACTGAGCTATGAGACTACAGCCATGATCTTTGAGGAGCTGGCAAAGGTGGATGCAGGCTATGCCATCACTTTTGTAACATCTTTTGTGGCCCTGCGGAATGTGATCCTGGCAGGAACCAGAGAGCAGGGGAAGTATTTTGCCGACAAGGTGGCTCCGGGAGCCTTTGCAGGCTTTGCCCTCACAGAGCCAAACGCAGGCTCCGATCCCGCGGCCATGAGGGCCACGGCGGTTAAGGACGGCGACGAATATATTTTAAACGGAACCAAGACTTTTATCACCAATGGAGCGGTAGCCAGCGTGTTTGTAGGTTTCTTTAAGACCGACCCGACGGCAGGCCACAAAGGAATTTCTGCCTTTATCATTGACGCGGATGCTCCCGGAGTAACCGTCGGAGCCCACGAGAATAAGATGGGCCTGCGCCTCTCTAATACCACGGATCTTATCTTTGAAAATGTCCGTGTAAAAGCTTCTGCCATGGTGGGTCCGGAGGGAAGCGGCTTTAAGCTGGCTCTGAATGCTTTAAACCTGTCCAGGGCCTTTGTGGCAACGCTGGCAGTAGGCATCATGCAGCGCGCTCTGGATGAATCCGTAAAGTATGCCAAGGAGAGAAAGCAGTTTAATACGCCGATCATCAAGTTCCAGATGGTACAGCAGATGTTAGCGGATATGGCGATCAAGATCGAGGCATCCCGGTGTCTGGTGAACAACACCATGAAGATGATGGATGCAGGCATTATGGTGCAGAAGGAAGGCTCCATCTGCAAGACCTTTGTATCTGACTGCGCCCAGGAGGTTACCTCCAACGCAGTACAGATATTTGGAGGCTACGGCTACAGCAGGGAGTATCCGGTGGAGAAGCTGATGCGGGATGTGAAGGTGTTCCAGATCTTTGAAGGAGCCAATCAGATCCAGAGACTGACCATAGCCAATGTACTGAACAAAGAATACAAATAAGAGCAGGAGGAATGAAGATGAATATCGTTGTCTGCATCAAACAGGTGCCGGATACCACGGAGATACGGATCGATCCGGTGAAAAATACGCTGATCCGTACGGGTGTGCCAAGCATTATGAATCCCTTTGATAAAAATGCGCTGGAAACTGGCCTTCAGCTTAAGAACCAGTACGGCGGAAAGGTAACTGTAATTTCCATGGGGCCGCCCCAGGCAAAGGAGGTGCTCAGGGAGGCGCTGGCCATGGGAGCGGATGAAGCGTATCTGGTAACAGACCGCGCTTTCGGAGGCTCCGATACATATGCGACCAGCTATATCCTGTCAGAGGCCATTAAAAAGCTTGGATCCTATGACATAATCCTGGGCGGAAAACAGGCCATTGACGGAGATACGGGACAGACCGCTCCCAGCATTGCGGAGCATCTGGGAGCTACCCGTCTGACTTATGTGCTGAGCCTTAAAGTGGAAGGAGATAAGGTCATCGCCAGACGTCAGGTGGAAGAGGGAATAGAGGTAGTGGAAACACAGTTTCCGGTGCTCTGTACAGCTACCAAGGAGAGCAATAAGCCCCGCTACGCCACTGTAAAAGGTGTTATGCGTTCCTTTAGAACAGAGATCGGCCAGATCACTCTGGCAGACCTTCCGAATGCAGACACAGCTAAAATGGGCTTAAAGGGTTCTCCTACCCGTGTAAAGGCAACATTCACCCCAAAGAGAACCGCAAACTGCGTAAGCATCGGGGGTGCAAGTCCAAAGGAGACGGCGGACCGCCTGATCGATATGCTCACAGAGGCAAAGATACTGTAAGAACAGAGTGCGGAGAAAGAGAGACAGCCGCCTGACGGCTGGAGGAGGTTGGAACGATGAGTTTTGATACATACAGAGACGTATGGGTATTTATCGAGTGTTTCCAGGGTCAGCCAAAAAGCGTTGGCCTGGAGCTTTTGGGCCAGGGAAGAAAGCTGGCAGACGGGTTAAAGCAGAGGCTGTGCGCCGTAGTGATCGGAAAGGAGACGGAGGCGGCTGTAAAAGAGTCCGCCGCTTACGGAGCAGACCGGATCTATGTGGTGAAGGGCGACGAGTATGAAAATTACTCTGCAGACGCCTACGGCCATGTATTTTTAAAACTGTGCGAAACCTATAAGCCCAACACGATCCTGGTAGGAGCTACGGTGAACGGAAGAGATCTGGGCTCTAAGATCGCGGTAAGCCTGCACACAGGTCTGACGGCGGACTGCACTGCCTTAAGTGTAGATGAGGAGACCCAAAATGTGATCTGGGAGCGCCCCGCATTTGGCGGAAACCTGTACGCTCAGATCCTCTGCGCAGATACCCGTCCCCAGATGGGCACCTGCCGCCCCGGCGCATTTAAAAAGCCGGAGAGAAGAGAAAACAACCGGCCGGAGATCATAGAGGAGGACATTCATACGCCGGAAAGCCAGATCCGTACCAGAGTCCTTGAATTTATTAAGGCCTGCGAGGAGAACGATATGCGCCTGGACGAGGCAGAGGTCATTGTATCCGGCGGCCGGGGTATGAAGAGTAAGGAAAATTTTGCTGTCCTCCGGGAACTTGCGGACGTCCTTGGGGGAACCGTGGGGTGCTCCAGGGCAGCGGTAGACGCCGGCTGGATGCCCCAGAGCCGGCAGGTGGGGCAAACGGGCTCCACAGTCACTCCCAAGATCTATTTTGCCTGCGCCATCTCCGGGGCAGTGCAGCACGTAGCCGGAATGAGCGGTTCCGGCACCATTGTAGCCATCAATAAGGATGAGACGGCGCCGATCTTTGAGGTGGCGGATTACGGTATTGTAGGAGATGTTTTTGAGATTGTACCGGCTCTGGTAAAAGAATTAAAGGCAAGAAAACAGGGCTGATAAAGGGCGCATCCAGGCAGAGAAAAGCCGCCCGTTTCGCTCCGGGCCGGGAACAGACAGAGGAGACAGGTTATGTTTGAAGAGAGGAAAGTAAATCCAAAACAGAGAGAGCTGTATCTGGAAAAGGGATACTGGACGAATCAGACGCTGTTAGACTGCTGGGAGCAGACTCTGAGTCAGTACCCGGACCGGGAATACGTGGCAGATGACCGGGGATACCGGTATACATACAGGGAAATGGATGAGGCCGCCGGCCGTGTGGCTTCCTATCTCCGATCTCTTGGGGTCTGTTCTCAGGACGTTGTCTCCTATCAGCTCCCCATCTGGAGCGAGTTTGCCATGATTACCATTGCCTGCTTCAAGGTGGGAGCAGTGGCTCATCCCGTTGCCATGTGCTATGAAGAAAAAGAACTGATCCGTGCTCTGGAGGCTACGGAGTCAAAATGCTATTTCGGCCCTACGTTTTTCCACAAGACGGATTATGAAAGGCGTATTTTGTCGGTGAAGGAAAAACTGCCCGGACTCAGGGGAATCGTGCTCTTGGATGATGCAAAGCCTGCACAGACGGATACTCTGCTGCTGCGCCGGATACTGGAAACCTATGAGCCTCTTGCAAAGGAGCAGTGCGTCCGCGGACGGACTGGCCAGGACATGGCAGTGATTCTCTGCACATCAGGGACTACAGGAGGCACCAAAGGCGTTCTTTTGACCCATGACAATGTGCGTTACAGCGAGGAAACTTTTAACCGGGAGCTAAATCTCACAAAGGATGATGCCATTTTTATGCCTGCTCCCCTGCACCATGCCACCGGATTTCACCACGCCATCATCGCGCCCATGCTTTTGGGAGCCAGGGTTATTTTACAGCAGAAATACCAGTGCCGCGCTGCCATTGATCTGATGAACCGGGAAAAGGCCACTTACTCCATGGGAGCCACCCCCTTTATCTACGATATTCTCCGTGAACTGGAACAAAACGGGGGCAGCCTTCCCTGGCTTAAGTTCTATCTCTGCGGAGGAGCGCCGGTGCCGGGATACCTGGTGCAGCGGGCGGAAGCTTACGGGATCTGTCTCTGCGAGGTGTACGGCTCCACAGAAAGTGTTCCACACGCCTTTGTACGCCCCTGTGAGGCGCTGAAGCTGGGAGGAGCCTCTTCCGGACGCGCGGTGGAGGGGGTGGAGATTCGCGTGGTGGATGAAAATGGAAAGGATGTTCCCTGCAAAACGCCGGGGGAAGAATGGTCCAGAGGCCCCAATGTATTTGTGGGGTATTTAAAGGACCGGGCTACCACAGACGGCGTTCTGGATGACGAGGGATGGTTTCACAGCGGAGACCTCTGCGTCATGGATGAAAATCAGAATATCCGCATCATTGGACGCAAAAAGGATATGATCGTCCGCGGAGGAGAAAATCTCAACACCAATGAGATCAACGATGCCCTGGAGGGCTGCCCCGGAATGGGCGACCATGCTATTATCGGAATGCCGGACGACCGTCTGGGAGAGCGCATCTGCGCTTTTGCGGTTCCCTGTCCCGGAACACAGAAGCTGTGTCTGGAAGATGTCATTTCCTACCTCAAAGAAAAGCGGGTGCCAAAGCGTTTCTGGCCGGAGCGTCTGGAACTGATCGGCAGGATCCCCCATACGGGAAGCGGCAAAGTAAAAAAATATCTGCTGAAGGAAGAACTAAAACGGCGTTTAAAGCAGGAGACAGAGAGGAATATCCTGGAAGAAGGTGAGGAAAATGGAGCAGGAATTTAGCCCAAGAAGGTGTAAGGACACCAGAAAGCCCCCGGCAGACCAGTGTCCGGAGGTGGCATTTTACCGCTGTCCGGCCTGTAAGGCTCTTTATCCGGTCACCGGGGGGAAAGATCTGGAAAACAAGCAGATACAGTGCTGCGGCCATATGGCAGAGCGCCTGATTCCAACGCCTGCCGCCAGTGCAGCGGATATTATGGCAGTGTCTTATGAGATCACAGGAGGCTATAATGACAATACGGTTCGGGTTTCCTGGAAATCAAAACCCTATGGCCGCCGCCCGGAGTGGGTCTATCTAAAGACCTTTACAGGCGGATATTTAAAATACGTATCAGATACAAAAAGGCCGCCGCTGGCCTTTGCGCTGGCGGATACGGACGCGTTCTGCTACTGTGATGAAGATCCCTGCCTGGAGTGCGTATTCCGCTGCAAGCGGGGATTTATCGTATATGTGTATGATCCTGAGGCAGGGCTTATAGAAATGCCTCTGGACAAGATGACTGCTCACTGGCAGTCCGGGGGGAAAAAGCCAGTGTAGGAGCTTATTTGGGGAATAGAATGAAACAGGAGGAGTTACAAAATGACAGCAACCATAGGTTTTATATTGGCGATTGCGCTGCTGGTGTACATGATCATACGGGGGATTGATATGATTACAGCCACTGTAGTAACGGCAGCGGTGATCCTTGTGACAAGCGGGCTGAATATCTGGGAGGGATTTCTTACCACTTATTCCGGCGGAATCGGAGAGTTTGTGGCCTCCTGGTTTCTGATCCTGGGGCTTGGAGGCGTGTTCGGGCAGCTGGTCTTAGAAGCCGGGCTGGCTACCAGAATTGCAAAAACGCTGACGCAGAAGCTGGGAGCGAAAATGGTGGGAGCCGTAATACTGATCTGCTGTTTTTTCATCACACTGTTAGGAATCAACGGCTATATTATGGTGTTTGTGATGTATCCTATCGCTGATAATCTGCTCTATCAGAACAAAATGGACCGTCGGGTGCTTCCCTTCCTGATTCTGGGAGGAGGAGCCTGCGGCAACGGATTTGCCTATTCTCTGGATGTGTGCAATGTTCTTCCCGGTAATTATTTAAACACATCTCTTGGATCCGCGCCGGTTCTGTCCTTTATTTTTACCGCCGTCGCGGCAGCCTGTTATTTCCTGTACTTTAACTATGCGCAGAAGCAGAGCAGGAAACAGTATACGCAGGAGCAGCTGCTTGCCATGTATTCCGATGAGAGCGGCATTGCATCTGACGAGAGCCTTCCGGGCTTTGCACTTTCCATCCTGCCGTTTGCGGTGGTACTGGGAGCAGTAGTGGCCACCTCCGGCTGGGGAACCTCAATCAGTATCCTTTTTTCCCTGCTTATCGGGATCCTGCTGATTACAGCTACTCAGTTTAAACGGGTAAAGAACATAAAAAATTCCATAAAGACAGGCAGTTCCTCCGGCTTAAATTCCATGCTGACCGTAGGTGCTGTTATGGGACTTTCACGGGTTCTGGGAGCATCGCCCGTGTTCCAGCAGCTGCAGGAGGCTGTGCTGAATCTGAATATGCCCATGTATCTTAAGGCTTTTTTCGGCACCACGGTACTGACAGGCCTGACGGGCTCGGCAATCTCAGGAGAAACTATCTTTATGGAAAGCTTTGCCAGAGCTTTTATTGAAATGGGGATTCAGCCAGAGGCATTTCACCGCATAGTGACAGAGGCGGCTCTCGTCTTAAATAAGCTTCCTAATTCCTCGGTAGCCATTCTAACCATGTCCATCTGCGGCTGCCGGTTTAAGGACAGCTATAAGCACATCCTTTTGGGAACCACGTTTCCCTGCTTTGCGGCCGGACTTTTAGTGGCAGTGCTTGCCACCCTGGGACTGACTTTTTAATCGCTTACTGCGGCAGATTAAGACAGTTTGCCACCATGAAATTCGCAAACGCCTCCACAGCGGAGGTGATAAAGTTCTTTTTGCTGTAGACCATGTAGATCATGCGGGTATCCTTCGGCACATCCGTCAGACGGATCTTTTTCAGGTTATCAAACTGCTTTAAAAAAGGCGTGTCCGCCACGATAGCGGCTCTGCCGGATTTGGATATCCGCCCTGCAATGGAAATCTCATCATCATAGGAGTAGGCCGCATCTACGCCTTTTTCCTTTAAAAGGACGCGGATGGTCTTTCCGATGGGAATGGTGTCGCGGTAGGTAGTCAGGGTGTAATCCTTTAAATCAGAAAGCTGGATGGAGTCTTTGCACGCAAGGGGATGTTCCTTCTGAACAATGACGATCAGTTCCTGATAGGTAATGGGGATAAACACAAGATCGTCCTTCTTTTCCACCATGGAGCAAAAGCCAAGGTCAAAGGTTCCGGCGGAAACGCCCTCTGCCACGGAGATAGACATTTCATGGAACACATTAAAGGTAGTGCCGGGATTCCTTTCCCGGTACAGATCCAGGGCGTTGGGAAGAAAATCGCCCAAAAGAGTGGGAATACAGCCGATATCAATGGTGCCGTTTATAGAGCCGGACCGGTCCTTGATAACTGCAATGCCGTGCTCCAGGATTCCCAGGGCCTGGCTTACATACTGATAAAATTCCTCCCCGCATTTGGTCAGCTGGACGTTGCGGCCTTTCTTTTGAAAGAGGGTTACAGAAAGTTCCTTTTCCAGAGACGCGATGGAGTCGCTTAAGCTGGGCTGTGTGATGTATAGAGATTTTGCCGCCTCTGTATAGTGCTGTACTTCCGCAAGCTTGCGGAAATAATAAAGCTGCTGCAGGTTCATAGGATCCCTTCCTTATCGGTAATAAAATGTAAATGGCAGGCCGTATAAAAACGGCCGGACGCTATAAGTATTATACAAAGAAAACGGCAAAAAGACCAGAAAAATAAACAGGTTTTGTCTAAAATCAGGTTGACGCGGAATGTGTGTTGAGGTAGTCTTGTAGAGAACGCATTCCGCGTTTTTTGCGGAGGAGGGGCAAAGGGAAAGTCAGCCTCTGTACAAACTACAAGGAGGGAAAATAATGAGAACAGAAAAAAAGAAAACGGGGTTTGTGATCCGGGCGCTGGATACGGTAGAGCGCGTGGGCAACAGTCTGCCTGATCCTGCAACGATCTTTTTTATCCTTACGGTGGCAGTGATCCTTCTGTCTGCCGTCTGCGCTGCCTTCGGCGTCACAGTCACCTATGATTATCTGGACAGCGCAAGCGGGCAGATCACTCCGAAAACCGTAGCGGCAGTCAGCCTGCTGGCGCCTGACAGCATCCGCCACATGGTAACCACCGTGGTGAACAACTTTACCAGTTTCTTTGCGTTGGGAACGGTATTTACCATCATGATCGGTGTCGGCGTTGCGGACGGTACAGGCTTTATGTCCGCCCTTTTGCGGAAGGTTGCGGCTTCTACGCCAAAAATGTTTGTAACGTCAGTGGTTGTATTTTTGGGAATTATGTCCAATATCGCCTCATCCACGGGCTATGTGGTTCTGGTGCCTTTGGGAGCCGTTCTTTTCATGGCCTTTGGACGCCATCCCATTGCAGGGCTGGCGGCAGCCTTTGCGGGTGTATCGGGCGGCTGGAGCGCCAATCTTCTTATCGGCACAAATGATCCGATGTTTGCGGGAATGTCAACCCAGGCGGCGCAGATGATCGATCCAGGCTATCAGGTGCTTCCTGTGTGCAACTGGTATTTTATGGTGGCGTCCACCTTTCTGATCACAGCGATTGGAACCTTTGTAACGGATAAGATTGTTGAGCCGCGGCTTGCGCCCTATGTCCCCGATCTTTCGGAGGCAGTGCAGGATATTGGAGACAACGAGAAACGGGGGATGCGCTGGGCCGGCATTACGGCGCTTGTATATGTTGTCTTTATGGCCTTCCTGGTAGTGCCTGAAAACGGTCTGCTTAGAGACCCGCAGACCCATGGCTTTTTAAGCTCGCCTTTTATGAGCGGTATTATCTTCTTTATGATGCTTTTGTTTCTGCTCCCCGGCATTGCATATGGAATCGGAGCCGGTGTTATAAAGAAGGATAAGGATATCATTGCCCTTATGAATAAGACGATCAGCGGCCTGTCTAGCTTCATGGTGCTGATTTTCTTTGCGGCACAGTTTACAGCCTGCTTTAACTATTCAAATCTGGGAACCATAATCTCTGTATCCGGGGCGAATTTTCTGGAATCCGTAGGCTTTACCGGGATTCCGCTGCTAGTGTGCTTTATCCTGCTCACAGCATTCATCAATATTTTTATTGCCGTAGACTCTGCGAAATGGGCCATCATGGCGCCTATCTTTGTGCCTATGTTTATGCGGCTGGGATTTTCACCTGAACTGACCCAGGCTGCATACCGGATCGGGGATTCCAGCACCAATATCATTGCGCCGCTGATGCCTTTCTTTGTGCTGACGGTTGCATTCTTCCAGAAATATGATAAGAAGGCGGGAATAGGCAGCGTGATTTCCACTATGCTGCCCTATTCCTTAAGCTTCCTTATGGGGTGGATCATCCTGTTTGTGATCTGGTATCTTCTGGGAATCCCGCTGGGACCTGGTGCGCCGCTGGCGTATTAGGATTTACGTTTGCTGACAGAGAGGAGAAACCATGAAGATAACTTATATTCATCACAGCAGTTTCCTTGTGGAAATGGAACAGGCGGCGCTGCTGTTTGACTATTTTGAAGGGAAGGTGCCTGAGATAGAGGCGGATAAGCCTCTGATCGTCTTTGCCAGCCACCGCCACAGCGATCATTTTTCCGCGGAGACATTCCGTCTGGCAGAGAAACACCCAAAGATCTGGTATGTGCTTTCAGACGACATATGGAAACAACGTGTGCCAAAGCCATGGCTGGAGCGAACCTGCTTTGTGGGGCCAAAGATGGAACTCTCTCTGATGGAAAACGTTGGCCTGCCCGTGGTGATCCGTACCCTTACATCTACAGACGAGGGAGTGGCATTTCTCATCGAGGCAGAGGGAAAGAGAATCTTTCACGCCGGCGATCTGAACAACTGGGTCTGGGAGGGAGAGCCGGAGGAGGAAAACCGGCGGATGAGCCAACGGTTTCACAGGGAGATGAATTCCATCTCAGGAGTGCACATTGACGTTGCGTTCATGCTGTTAGACCCCAGACAGGAAAATGACTTTTATTTGGGAATGGACGATTTTATGCGGATGGTGGGAGCAGACACGGTATTTCCCATGCATTTCTGGGGAGACTTCGCAGTGACGGAGCGGTTTAAGCAGCTGCCCTGTGCGGCCGGCTATAAGGATAAGATTATCCCGATCCATTCCTGTGGGGAGAGTTTTGAGATTTGAGTGAAAATGGCCGCAGACGGCCCATGGGAGAGTGAGGCAGCCATACAAAAGGAAAGGAAGAAAAACAGATATGATACTGATTAAAGGAAGCCGGGTATTAGATCCGGCCAGCGGCACAGACAGCAGGGCGGATCTTGTGATCGAAGATGGTGTGATAAAAGAAATCTGCCCCCCGGACACCTTTGGGGGAAGGGCAGAAGCCGATTATGATCAGGTGATCGACGGAACCGGCCTTGTGACTGCACCGGGGCTGGTAGACGTCCATGTTCATTTCAGAGATCCCGGACTGACCTATAAAGAGGATATCCATTCAGGAGCCGCAGCAGCCGCAAAGGGCGGCTTTACTACCGTAGTCTGCATGGCAAATACGAAGCCTCTGGCAGACAATGAGGAGACCCTGCGCTATATCCTGGAAGAAGGGAAAAAGACGGGGATTCATGTGTTGTCCTGCGCCGCTGTGTCAAAGGGATTTAAGGGAGAAGAACTTACAGACATGGAAGGGCTTTTGGCTGCCGGGGCCGCAGGTTTTACCGATGACGGGATTCCCCTTATGGATGGCCCCTTTGTGTTAAAAGCCATGGAAGAGGCGGCGAGACTGGATACGGTTATCAGCTTCCATGAAGAAGATAAGGCCTTTATCCGGGAAAACGGCATCAACCACGGCGCAGTGTCCGATCAGCTGGGAATTTACGGTTCACCGTCCCTTGCGGAGGACGCTCTGGTGGCAAGAGATTGTATGATTGCTCTGGAAACCGGAGCCAGGATCGATGTACAGCATATCAGTTCCGGCTATTCCGTAGAACTGGTTCGTCTGGCAAAGAAGCTGGGAGCGGATGTATGGGCGGAAGTAACGCCGCACCATTTTACCCTGACGGAAAACGCCGTGTTAGAGTACGGCACTCTTGCGAAAATGAATCCTCCTCTGCGCACGGAGCTGGATCGCCAGATGCTGATTGCCGGCTTAAAGGACGGCACCATCGATATGATCGCTACCGATCATGCACCTCACAGCAGAGAAGAAAAGGATAAGCCTCTGACAGAAGCGCCCAGCGGCATCATCGGCCTGGAAACGGCCCTCTCTCTTGGCATTGAACACCTGGTAAAAGCGGGCCATTTAACCCTGGTGGAGCTGATGGAAAAAATGAGTTTAAATCCCGCAAGGCTTTATAAGCTGGACTGTGGACGTATCCATGAGGGGGCGCCTGCGGATCTTGTGATCTTTAATGAAAATGAGACCTGGACTGCAGACCGGTTTGTTTCTAAGGCCTCTAATACTCCGTTTCTGGGCAAAGCCATGACCGGGAAGGTAAAGTATACCATCTGCGGCGGAAAGGTTGTGTATCAGGATCAGACATTCATTTCTTAATAAAAGGTAACGATTCAAAACGGCGGGAAATCAGGTGCAAAATTATGCGGATAAGCGAGTTTAACGCCTGTCTTTGCACCTGTTTTTCCGCTGCTTTGAACAGTGATAACAAAAGTTCTTTACAAAACCGCTTTACTGTGCTAATATGGTAGAGTATTAAAAAGAATGAAGTCCCAAATGCCCTAAACCGCAGAGGGGACATGAGGCATTTGGTTGAGGAGGAAATAATTATGAAGAAAAGATTTTTATGTGCGGCACTTGCATCTGTGATGGCGTTTTCACTTACCGCCTGCTCTGGTGGGGAGAACGTCTCCGCAGCAGCATCCACAGAGACAAAGACGGAAGGTTCAGAGGCTGCCTCCGATACGGACGCCCAGAAGGAAAATGACGCAGAGGATGCAAAGGCAGAGGGCGGAACGCTGGTGGTAGGCTTTGACCAGGATTTTCCTCCAATGGGATTTTTGGGAGACGACGGCGAGTACACCGGCTTTGACCTGGAACTGGCACAGGAGACAGCAAGACGCCTTGGCCTGGAGTATAAGGCTCAGCCCATTGCCTGGGACGCAAAGGACATGGAGCTGGAGTCCGGCAATATTGACTGCATCTGGAACGGCTTTACCATGACAGGCCGTGAGGACAGTTACACATGGAGCAAGCCTTATATGGAGAATTCTCAGGTATTTGTAGTGGCAAAGGATTCCGGCATTAAAAGCCAGGCGGATCTTGCAGGAAAGGTGGTGGAATGCCAGATGGATTCCTCTGCAGAAGCGGCGTTAAAGGAAGCGCCAGAATTGACTGCCACCTTTGGCCAGCTTCTCACCACAACGGATTACAACACGGCTTTTATGGATCTGGAACAGGGGGCAGTGGATGCCATTGCCATGGATGTGATTGTGGCCGGATACCAGATCAGCCAGAGAAATGCTGATTTTGAGATCCTGGATGATTCTCTGGCATCTGAGCAGTACGCCATTGGATTTAAGAAGGGCAATACTGAGCTGCGCGACAAGGTTCAGGGTGCGCTGGAGGAAATGGCTGCAGACGGCACCTTAAAGACGATTTCTGAGAAGTGGTTTGGTGAGGATGTTACTACGGTGGGGAAATAACCGTCCCGCAGATAGTTTGCGTAAAGCATGGGTGTTCCGGCAGAGCGTCTGCTCTGCCCGGACACACAGCTGCTGATACGGGGGAAGAACGATACTGGGATGCAGGCTTGAAACTTAAGGCGTATTTGAAAATTTTTTACGTTTCGTGTATGATATAATCCGTGGGTGTGTCCGTTCATCTGCTGATGGCGGGATCTGCGGATAATAGAACCGGTTTTTCCGAGGCATATTGACGGATGGCTGGATCCATGAGCGGAAAAGATTTTCAAACACGCCTTACTTGTGTCTGCGGTAAGCAGACATTCTATGAAACATATGTAACGATTCAGGATGTGGCATCTTCTTAAACCGTTACAAACATATCAAAGAAAGCAGGTACATAATAATGGGTAAAATCACACTTTCCCAGATGATCTCACAGCTGGCAGGGGGCATGGGAACCAGCATACAGATCTTTGCAGTGACTCTTATATTCTCCCTGCCCCTGGGGCTTTTGGTCGCCTTTGGCCGTATGTCAAAAAACGGGATGATCAGGAACCTGGTCAAGGTCTATATCTCCATCATGCGGGGAACGCCCCTGATGCTCCAGCTGATGGTCGTTTACTTTGGCCCCTATTACCTTTTTGGAATAAAGGTAGGCAGCAGCTACCGGCTCTGGGCTACATTTATTGGTTTTACAGTCAATTACGCCGCCTATTTTGCAGAGATCTACCGCAGCGGCATCCAGTCCATGCCTGCGGGACAGTATGAGGCAGCCTATATTCTGGGCTACAGCCGGATACAGACGTTTTTCAGGATCATCCTGCCGCAGGTCATAAAGAGGATCCTTCCCTCCATTACCAACGAAGTTATCACTCTGGTAAAAGACACGTCCCTGGCCTTCACCCTGAGCGTGGTAGAAATGTTCTCGGTTGCAAAGGCGCTGGCAGCTTCCCAGACCAGTATGATTCCCTTTGTGGCGGCCGGTCTGTTCTACTATATCTTTAACCTGATTGTGGCAGGCGGCATGGAATGGCTGGAGAAAAAGCTGGATTATTACCGTTAGAGACAGGAGGTTTGTGGAAAATGAAGCTTTTGGAATTAAATCATGTGGAAAAGTCCTTTGGAGACCTTCCGGTTTTAAAGGATATATCAATGAGCGTAGAGGACGGCGAGATCGTTTCCATCATCGGTCCCTCCGGCTCCGGCAAGTCCACCCTCCTGCGCTGCGCTACCATGCTGGAGACTATGGATCGGGGGGAAATTATCTATCTGGGCAAAAAGGCGGTGTGGGGAAATGAAAACGGCTCTCTCAGCTATGCTGCATCAGAGGAGTTAAAGGAGATTCGCAGCCAGTACGGCCTTGTATTTCAGAATTTCAACCTGTTCCCCCATTTTTCCGTGCTGAAAAATATCACCGACGCCCCTATTCGCGTGCAGAAGAGAAACAAGGATGAGGTTTACAGGGAAGCCAGGGAACTCCTGAAGAAAATGGGTCTTGAGGACAAGGAAAATGCCTATCCCTGTCAGCTTTCCGGCGGCCAGTGCCAGCGTGTAGCCATAGCAAGGGCGCTGGCGTTAAAGCCCAGGATCCTCTTTTTTGACGAGCCCACATCCGCTTTGGATCCAGAGCTTACGGGAGAGGTGTTAAAGGTCATCCGCTCCCTGGCTGACCTCCATATCGCCATGGTCATTGTTACCCACGAGATGGCATTTGCAAAGGACATCTCCCATCGGGTGATTTTCATGGCAGGAGGCGTGATCGTGGAGGAGGGAACGCCGGAGGCGGTATTTGCCTCAGACAATGAGAGAACCCAGAACTTCCTTGGAAGGTATGGGGCCATTCTGTAAAATCCAATCAGAGTTATCAGGCAGACCTGCACCGTTTTGGCCTCTGGGTCTGTGCGGCCGGTCTGTTTTTTCCGAAAATTAAGAAACTGTAAAGTAAATTTCCTTGTATTTTCAAGCGGAGGATGATACCATCAGTACATGGGGCAGTCACGCCCCTGATACAGTCACAGGCTGTAACGGCAATACCACCTTCTGGTGGAAGACGGGAGGACTATAAAGATGAGAAGACAGGTATATATGACAACGGCGGCAGTGATGGCAGCGATGCTTTTTGCCTCCGCCTGCTCAAAAAAGAATGAACCGGCGCCGACGGCTTCGTCTCAGACAGAGACCGCCACAGAACCGGCTGCAAAGCCATCTGAGACTGAAACTGCACAGGATCAGACTGAGGCTCCCAAAGAGAGCGCACGGTACCATATGCTTCAGGGAACGATTACCAGGGCGGAAGAGGATGGCTCTGTTTTCACCCTTCAGGCAGACGATGGAAAAGATTATGATATCCGTTTAAGCGATATCTGCGATGTAGAAACGCAGATCGCCCCGGACGTTCAGATTGCCATCGCCTATATCGGCGATCCCCTGGGAGACCTGGAGGATGTGGATCTGGTCGTAGCCCTGCCGGAACAGGAAGAATGGACTATCATCACGGAAGAGGGCACCACCACGGCCAACGCCATGAGCTCCTTTACCATGGAAACCGCGGACGGAAGGGAATTAAGCTTTATAAAGGATAATTGCCCTATAGAGGATGGCGCCCTGTCCTCTGACAGCGGGGATAAGGTGAAGGTCACTTATGTAACCTCTGATGAAACGAACTTTCCGGTGGAGATTCGGAAGGGGGAGTAGAGCACGAAGTAGCAGTTATCTGTCATGAAGGAGCCGTTGTAAAATAGATGAGCAATCATTTATGGAGCAGCGGCTCCATGTGTATGGAATTCTGGGATGGATGTTTCAGCATATTAAGATAATCACTTGGGGTGCTGCCGGTATATTTTTTAAATACCTGGCTAAAATATTGGGGATTATTTCCAAAGCCAACCTGTTGAGCAATATATTTAATATTATCCTTTTGGTAATATGACATCAGTCGGACGGCTTCGCTGATACGTTTCTGGTTTAAATATTCAGAAAAGCGCATCCCCTCTTCTTTGATAAACTGTTTACTCAGATATCCTACATTCACAAAAAGATAGTTTTGAGCCAGCCATTTCAGTGAGAGTGTTTCAGAATCCAGATGCTCCTCTATATATTCTTTGAGCAGTGCAATATTACTTTTTTTAGAGGTTATATTATGCCTGGAAACAGAGAGCATGGCACACAGCAGTTCGCAGATTTTTGAAATACTGGAACAGGAATATAGCTTTTTAAAAAAGTCACAGGCTGATTCAATGGAGCAGGCTGCAGTAGAGTTTGTATTTAAAAATATGCTGACAGCCAGGGTTTTGGATCTTTGGATATCCTGCTGTTCACAAAAAAGAGTGTGGAGAAAATGTTCCCTCTGTAATTCTGTATCCAGGCTGTAAAACTGCTCTGTAAGCTGCTGGAGTCTTTGCGGTGAGGTCAGAGAGTTTATGAGTTCATACTGCTCGGTGTCTGTGACAAGGAGAATACGTTCATAACGTGAAATTTTATGTATAATCTCGGAAAAAAGTGTATGCATGGTATCACAATGGCAGATGCTGGCTTCAAAGGAGGTAGACTGACAGGGATAGTGAAGTTTCACAACTGCAGCCTTAAAGTCCTCCTGAAGCAATAGGGTATTCAATGGGGCTATTATTATCGCGGTATTTTTAACATACAGGATAGGAAATGACAGACAGATCCCTAAATGCTTCAAAATTTTGTGTATGTCTTGAGTGAAGGAAGGAAACAGATAACTTTCTTCTACAAAAAAACAGAAACAGGCAGTAAGAGAACTGTCTGAAAACACTTCCAGACGCTGGTATTTTTGAAATAAAGAGGGTAATTGCAGAGGATACTCCAGCGCCTCCATAATAAAACATTGCTGAAGCGGGATATGAACCTTATGGAGAACACTGCTTTGCTGCTGCTGGCTGGCGAGGGCCTGTTTGAGTGTAGTTTGATAAAATGTCTTTAATGTTTCAATCAATTCAGCTTTTTTGGTAGGTTTCAGCAAATAGTGTTTCACTCCAAACTGCATGGCCTTGCGTGCGTATTCAAATTCTCCATACCCGGATAACAGGATAAAGGTAATGTGCTGGTCAGTTTTATGCGCTTTTTCAATCAGTTCTAATCCATTCAAGATGGGCATTTTAATATCTGTAATTACAACGTCGGGGTATTCGTCACAGATGATATCATAAGCTTCCATGCCATTCTTGGCTGTTCCAATCAGTTTATATCCAAGTGAAATATAATCAATCATCTCAGAGAGTGCTTCACGGATGATCGGTTCGTCATCAACAATTAGTAGTCTGAGCATACTATAGTGCCTCCTTTTCCTTTGGAATCTTTAGTGTTACCGTAGCCATATGGTCTTTATTGCTGATATGCAGTCCATAGTGGCTACCATAAAGCAGTTTTAAACGGGAATCAATATTGTCCAGGCCTATCCCCGAACCATGGGGAATGATCTCATGATTACGTATTCGGTTCAGAATGTCCTCTTCAAACTGGGAGCCGGTGTTTGCGACTTCAATCAGGCAGTCATTTTCATATTCACGGATGGCGACCTGAATGATGCAGGGCTGGTCCGTATATTCCACAGAATATTTGAGGGTGTTTTCTACCAGTGGCTGGATACAAAGTTTTGGAACTGGTACATTCCTTAGATGGTCAGAGACCAGCAGGTGGAAGGTCATCCGATTCTGAAAACGAATTTCCTGAATGCTGATATAGTTGTCCAAAATAGACAGTTCTTCTGAAAGAGGGATTAGATCTCTCTGATCGGAAATGGATGAGCGGAATAAACATCCCAGGGAATTTGCCAGAGTAGATATTTCTTCTGAGCCGCATTTTTGCGCCAGCCAGTTCATAGTATCCAGCGTATTGTAAAGGAAATGCGGATTGATCTGCTGCTGGAGCATTTTAATTGTAGTATCTTTTAGCAGAATCTGCTTATCATAATTTTCGTCTCTCAAAATTTTAATACTTTGAGTCATCTGATCAAAGCTCTGGTGGAGCTGACCGATTTCATCAAACCTATGATCGTAAGAACAGGTATTTTTCGGAATTGTCTCACCGCGTCCGAAACAGCGTATTTTTTGTACAAGAAACTGGATATGCCGCAAAATACGGCCAATTATGATTCGGATTACCAAAAGGGCAGCAATACAGCACAGAAGAGAAATGGAAAAAGTAGTAAATTTTGTACGCTGTATCTGCGAGAAAATAGTGTCATAGTCGCGAAAATACAGATAATTCCAGTCTTGTTCAGGTATCTTTCCCTCAATTATAAATTTTTTCTCATCGTCCAGAGAAATGATCTCGTAATAATTTTCGGTTTGTTTATCCGTTTTATCATGGACGGAATGGATCAGATCTATGCAGAGTGCATCATAGTAGGGATTCTTTGGATAGATGCGCGTATCACCTGCAAACAGGATAAAATGGGAACTATCCGGTGAATATCCACCGGAATGAAGTGCATCGGAAATCATGCTTTCCATATCAATTACAATGCAAAGCGTTGCCAGATCATCCAGTGACAGATATTTTAGCTGGCGTATTTGGCGTGAGCAGGCCATTTGGTTTCCTGAATGCTCTTTTGGTGACCAGATAACTTTCCCTTGGGCTTTTTTGGACAGGTTTCTGATATGGTTCAGATCAAATTCGGCAAGATCTGAGCTGCTTCCCACACAGATATAGTCTTCATTTGAGAAAAGAAGTGTGACTGACTCAATATACTTATTGTAAAAAGTATAAGAATTCAATGCATTATATAAACTTCTCCGTATCAGTGCAGTTCGGTTGTCTTTTGGCGAATTGCAAAATGCAGAAAGTCCTTCTTGAATTACGGTGTCTGTCAGAATATTGCTGGAGATAGTTTCTACGGCATTCATGCTGGACTCAATAGAAGTAGATACATGATTTAGAAGGGATGCATTTGTCTGATATATCGTACGATCATAATCTTTTATTAAATAGCGGATACTCAGAAAAAAAACTGAATAAATACAGATGATACAAATTGTAATAACCAGGATGATCTTTCTGTACAGTGACAAATTGTTTAAAAATATTTTAATGCGGTACATATTTTATAAAATCCCCCTCTGTTTTTGGGAAGTACGCAAAAGCTTCGTTTTTTATTTGGTGTTTTAAAAGGATAGAGTATAAATATATATTATATTGATGAAAATACCATAATTTGTTTATTTATTCAATAAAAAAAGAGATATTGTGATAAAATAACGCTTTTTTAATTGTCAAAAACGCTTTTTTAAATTTACATTTGTATACGATATCAATATTATTAAGTTATCAATTAAGATAGAGGAGGATCCATTGTATGAAAAAAAAAGTAGCAGCAATGGCGATAGCGGCAATTATGGCGGTATCTGTATTGAATGGATGCAGCTCTTCCGATATGGGGGCAGGAAGGGCAGATGATCAGAGTGTGGGAAAGACATCAGATGAAGGAAGAGAAACATCTTCTTCTGGAGAAAAAATTACTCTGAATCTGTACTGGTGGGGAAATCAAACCAGAAATGATGTGACAAAAAAAGCCATTGACCTCTATATGGAGAAGAATCCGAATATCGAGATTAAGGCGGAATTTACGGACTGGTCAGGATACTGGGATAAATTGTCTGCTATGGCGGCAGGCGGTAATATGCCAGATATTGTTCAGCAGGATTATAGCTATATTAACCAGTATCAGAAGAGTGGACAGCTGGCAGATCTTACGCCATTTATTGAGGATGGCACCATTGATACAGCTAATATTCCTGACAGCATCATTAAGAGCGGTTCTATTGATGGGAAATGTTATGCCATCAGTCTTGGAAGCAATGCCCCTGTTATGGTTTATGATAAGGAGATTGCAGAGAAAGCTGGGGTTATAATACCGGAACAGGCTACGATCGATCAGCTGTATGACTTGGGAGAGCAAATTTATGAGAAAACAGGTGTAAAGACCTATTATGATGGCGGTATTAATTCTATGGTTTTTGTTGCAAGAACAAAGGGATCCCATCTATTTGATGAGTTGAATACGGGAGAAATCTCTGCTGTTCTTCAACATTTTAAGAATGTAGAAAAGTTTAATGTTTCTGAGGCGGCTATTGCACCAGATTTACTGGCAGAAAAAAATCCGGATGTAGTAGAAACAAAGCCTATAATTGATCAGTCAGCCTGGAACGATTTTTCCTACTCAAATCAGTATATCAGTATATCTGATGTGGCAGGACGGGAATTAGGAATATCTATGTATCCAACATCTGCTGATGCAAAAGAGCAGCCTATGTACCTAAAACCAAGCCAGTTTTTCTCTATTGCCGAAACATCACAGCATAAAAAAGAAGCTGCAGAATTTATCAACTGGTTTACTAACAGTGTTGAGTGTAACGAGATTCTTTTAGGTGAGAGAGGTGTTCCCATAAACACAGAGGTTGCAGAAACAATTAAAGCAAAGGTAGATGAAAAATCTGCTAAGATTTTTGATTATATTAACCGTGTGGCGGAGATTGCAACGCCAATCGATGCACCAGATCCAAACGGTAAGGGCGAGATTGAAGCATTGAGCAAAACGGTGGTAGAGGATATACGGTATGGAGATATCACTCCGGAGGATGCAGCAAAGGAATTTGTAGCACAGGCACAGACTATTTTAAAAGAAGCGCAGTAAATGGTTTAAACATAGATGGATCAAGGAGGTGCTGCAGTGAAAAAACAAGGTAGATCCTTCAAAAGACAACGGACGTTGACACAGAGGATGAACACACCTCAGGCAGCAGGTTATGTATTTATTCTTCCTTTTATTATTGGGTTCCTGTCGTTTATGGCACTGCCGATGATATTGTCGTTTGCATTTTCTTTTACAAAATATAATATTTTGGAGTCCCCGGAGTTTATTGGGTTTGGAAATTATATAACGATGTTTACTGGAGATCCTAAATTCTGGAAAGTCTTTGGGGTGACTATGTACTATGTTGTATTCTCAGTTCCGCTGAGACTGGTCATGGCTTTGGTTGTAGCAATGCTTCTGGTAAAGAGCACAAAGCTGTCTGGTTTTTACCGAGCGGTATTTTATTTGCCGTCTATCATTGGATCCAGCGTTGCAGTAGCTATTTTATGGAAGAGGATGTTTGCCAGTGATGGAGTCATCAATGCTCTGTTGAATACGATTGGAATAGAAAGTAAAATTGCATGGCTGGGAAGAACAGATACCGCACTGTGGACGCTGATTATTTTGGCAGTTTGGCAGTTTGGCTCGTCTATGTTGATTTTCCTGTCTGGTCTGAAACAAATCCCCGTTTCTCTTTATGAGGCGGCTACTGTGGATGGAGCTACAGGAATTCAACGGTTTTTCAAAATTACTTTGCCTATGCTGACCCCCACAATATTCTTTAATCTTATAAATCAGCTGATCAGCGGTTTTATGGCATTTACCCAGAGTTATATTATCACACAGGGAAAGCCAAGGGATACGACACTATTCTACACAGTATATATGTATCAAAACTCGTTTACCTATAACAAGATGGGATATGGCTGCGCTATGGCATGGTTTATGGTGTTGGTAGTAGGAATTTTAACTCTGATCCTATTTAAAACCCAGAAATACTGGGTATATTACGACTCAGAAGGATGATGGTACATGAAACAGGGATATAAAGAAAAAAGAATCATTTTAAAAGCGGTGTATCATGTGTTGACCTGTCTGTTTGCATTGGTCATGATATATCCGTTAATCTGGATGATTATGGGATCATTTAAGGATTCCAATGAAATATTTCAGGAAGCGCAGAGACTTTTACCAAAAACATTTACATTGGAAAATTATTCTGTAGGATGGCAGGGCTTTGCCGGGTACAGCTTTGGGCTTTTTTTTCGAAATTCATTTATTATAGCTGGCCTGTCTACGATTGGCGCAGTAGTGTCCTCTGGAGTTGTTGCATATGGATTTGCAAGATGTGATTTTAAACTCAAGGGATTTTGGTTTGCCTGTATGCTGCTTTCAATGATGCTTCCCTTTCAGATGATTATGATACCACAGTATATTGTATTCAATAAAATGGGGTGGGTTGGTTCTTATCTTCCGATTATTGTTCCGCAGTTTTTTGGACAGGGATTCTTCATTTTTCTGAATGTCCAGTTTATTAAAGGAATACCATATGATCTGGATGAGGCGGCACGAATGGACGGATGCAGCATTTACAGTATCTTTCCAAAGATTATTTTACCGCTGATTAAACCTTCTCTGGTTACCAGTGCAATCTTTTCATTCATGTGGAGGTGGGATGATTTTCTTGCGGCGCTGATATATTTAAGCGATCCATTAAAATATCCGGTCAGTTATGCGCTGAAAATGTTCTCTGATCCAACAGCGGGTTCAGACTGGGGGGCTATGTTTGCGATGGCAACGTTGTCATTGCTTCCTATCTTCCTGATTTTTCTGACCATGCAGAAGTATCTGGTGGAAGGAATAGCTTCCACGGGGATAAAGGGGTAAGAGAAGAAAAAAGGGAGGAACAAAATTTTAGTTGTTTCTCCTTTTTTATAAGAAATCTGATATATTTGGAGGCTGCCAGATGGATTTTACAGCAAATAGAATACGTGCAATTCTTAAGGAACTTGAAGAGCATTGTTGGAAAAACAGATGTCCAGTGGAAAAAATTAACACAGCCAGGGGAAATTATACATATGGAAAAACATTTGACAGAAATAATTTTGCATGGCAGACATTTGGGCGAGACGAGACCTGGGGAGGTACGGACTGGCATCAGTGGTTTCTGGCGGATATTCCCGGAAAAGCAGGAATACAGGAAGAACCGCTGTATGTAATAGTAAGCACTGGAGCAAATGATATTTGGAATACGGATAATCCTCAAATTATAGCCTATAGAAATGGATATATGTCGGCAACGATGGATATGAACCACCAGGTAATGTGTCTTGCAGATAGTGCCAATCCAGCCAGTACATACGAAACCGCTTTTTACGCCTATACAAATGGTCATAAAAAGAGTGATTTCTTTCGCCTGGATACGGCTGTTCCAAATCAGCCGGTCATTGATCTGTATTTTGATATGAAGGTGCTTTTCGAGGCGGCAGAACTAATGGAAAGTGAGGAGTTAGTCTTTAAGGATATAATGGATCTCCTAAGCTTTGCAGCAGATATTCTGGATTTAAGAAGAATAGAATCAGAGGCATTTTATAAATCAGTAAAGGAAGCAAGGGAATATTTAAAGAAAAACAGGTATGATCATCCGGCAGGGATGGAAGTAACTGTTCACAGCATTGGACATACTCATATTGATGTAGCCTGGAAATGGCCTTTGCGGCAGACACGGCAAAAAGTGGTACGTAGTTTTCAGACTGTACTGAATCTGATGGATCGCTATCCATCCTATAAATTTATGTCCAGCCAGCCGCAGCTTTATCAGTTTGTTATGGAGGATGCACCATGGCTTTTTGAAAAGATACGTCAAAAGGTAAAAGAGGGAAGATGGGAAGCAGAGGGAGGAATGTGGCTGGAACCTGACTGCAATCTTTCCTCGGGCGAATCACTGGTGCGTCACCTCATATATGGAACAAGATTTTTTGAAGAGGAACTAGACGCATTGCCTAATGAGGTACTTTGGCTTCCTGACGTATTTGGGTACAGTGCAGCCCTGCCTCAGATTATGAAACAGTTCCATATGCCCTATTTTATGACAACGAAGTTGGGATGGAATGATCACAATCAGTTTCCAAATGATACGTTTTTGTGGAGAGGAATTGATGGAAGTCAGGTTCTTACTCATATGATCACTACAAAAAACTATGACAAGGAAAACAAGAAAGATGGAAGGAATGCTTTTAACACTACATATAATGGCCTTCAAAATCCAAGCCAGATCAAGGGAACCTGGCAGCGCTATCAGAACAAGGAAGTAAGCCGCAATGTGCTGACTTGCTATGGGTATGGAGATGGCGGGGGTGGTCCTACTGCTCAGATGCTGGAACAGGATGAGCGTCTGAGCAGAGGTGTGCCTGGGTGCCCAGTGACAAAACAAAGTTTTGTAAAAGATTTTTTTCATATTTTGGAACAAAATTTAAATAGAAGTAAGCTGCCGGTGTGGCATGGAGAACTATATCTGGAGTATCACAGAGGAACTTATACCTCTATGGCTAATAATAAAAAAAATAATCGTAAATGTGAATTTTTGAATCAGGATGTGGAATTCTTCTCTGTTCTTGCAGGCAGACTTATCTCGTATCCAAGAACAGAACTGGAACATTGTTGGAAACTGCTTTTATTGAATCAGTTCCATGATATTCTTCCGGGATCATCTATTGCAGATGTGTATGAGGATTCAGACCGTCAGTATGAGGAAATACAAACTGTAGATGGAGAATTAATTCAAAAGGCACAGAATGTGCTGCTGAAAGAGCAAGGAGCAAGAATACAGGAAGAAAATGCAGATGGAATTGCCCTGTGGAATACGTTAAGCTTTGAACGGACAGAAATTCTGGAGCTTTCAACACAGATTCAGGGAATATCCGGCCAAAAGAGTGCAGATGGAAAATGGTTATATCTCCTAGAGAAAATCCCGCCCAAAAGTATGTGTATTATAAAGAAACAGAATAAAAAGAACAAAGAAAAGGTTATGAAGGTGATTGATAAGGATGAAAATGGGCATCCAATTCACATCCGTACACCTTTTTATGAGATAGAATTGAATGTAAAGGGGGAATTTACACAAATCAAAGATATTACGGAAGATAGAGAACTCATGAAAATGGGAGAACGGGGAAACCGTATCCGTGTGTTTGAAGACAAGCCGATGGAATTTGATTCATGGAATATTGATCCCTATTATGAGGCAAAGTCCTGGGATTGGGATGATACGCAGGAGTTTCGTGTAACAGAAAATGGGCCATACAGGGCCTGTATACAAATTCGCCGCCAGTTTATGGATTCATGGATGGAACAAAAAATTTATTTTTACAGTCATACAGGACGGATTGATTTTAGAACCAAATTGGACTGGAAAGAGCACCAGCTTCTGGTTAAGGCGGAATTTCCGGTAGACATTCTGGCGGTTCGAGCGGATTACGAGATCCAATTTGGAAATGTGGAACGGCCAACTCATAAAAATACTACATGGGATCAGGCTATGTTCGAGGTTTGTGCACATAAATGGGCTGATTTGGCGGAACCGGGTTATGGAACATCTATTTTAAACGATTGTAGGTATGGATACGATATCCATGATAGTATAATGCGTCTAACGTTGCTGAAATCAGGTATTTTTCCCAATCCTAATGCTGATGTTGGGCTTCATGAGTTTACATATGCTCTGTTTCCACATACGGGAGATTATAGAGAAGGAAAAGTTGTTCAGGAGGCGTATCGTCTGAATTGTCCTCTGTATGGACAGGCGGTACAGGCAGGTCAGGAATATAGATTTTCCTTTATGGAGATTCAGGAAGAAAATGTGATTGCAGAGACCCTGAAAGCCGCTGAGGATGGGAATGGTGTTATCGTTCGGTTATATGAAGCATATGGAAAACGGGGTAATATCCATATTTCGTTTGCAGATAAATGGAATGTGGCTCAGACCGATCTTCCAGAGAAGGAGTATAAATTGCTCCAGCAGGAAAATGGAGAGGTGATTTTGAACATGAGACCTTTTGAAATAAAAACACTTCGTTTGGAACACATTTAAGGACTGGGGAATCGGACAATGGAAGGAGAAAAAGATGGATTTTGATGTGCTGGCGTTTGGTGCAAAGGGAGATGGAATGACCAATGATACAGCCGCTATTCAGGAAACAATTGATCGATGCTACCAGGAAGGCGGTGGAAGAGTTATTTTAGAAAGCGGAAAAACATTTTACTCAGGTTCCCTGATTTTAAAACCTTATGTAGAGCTGCATATAAAAAGAGGAGCAGTGCTGAAAGCATCCGGAGACCTTTCAGCGTATTTTAGACCTAACTGCGGGCTTCGCGATGAAGGCATAGATCGGATAGGAACGCCGGTGACGCTGAAACCTTCTTATGCATTTTTATATGCAAAGGATGCGGATGGAATTGCAATCAGCGGAGGTGGTATTATAGATGGAAACTGTTATGCGTTTGTACATCGTGTTAGCCCATATTATGTAACAGGAGACCTTTATCCAAGGCCTACTATGATTTACCTGGAACACTGTAATCATATTACAGTGAAGGATGTAACATTACAGAATGCACCATTTTGGACACTTCATCCCGCCGGATGTGAGGATGTGCTGATTTCGCAGATACGCATTTTAAATCCGCTGGATGTGGCGAATTCAGACGGTATAGATCCGGATCATTCCTCGAATGTGAGGATATTGGGCTGCCATATCGTCTGTGCAGACGATGCCATTTGTCTGAAAAGCTCTGCTGGAAATATGGAATATGGTTCCACAAAAAATGTGGTAATTGCAGACTGCACGTTGGTTTCCACTTCAGCGGCCGTAAAAATTGGAACAGAAGGAACGGGAAATTTTGAAAATATCTTAGTCCATGACTGCATCATATCCGACTCAAACCGTGGAATATCCATTCAGATAAGAGATGGCGGAAGTGTGCGGAACGTGTCATTTTCCAATATAAGGATAGATACAAGACGCTTTGCGGATTGTTGGTGGGGCTGTGGAGAGCCAATTGCTGTTTCAAGCTTTAATCGGGATGAGCAGACGCCCTCAGGAATAGTGGAAAATATTTTGTTTGATAATATTTTATGTAACTCAGAAAATGGTGTTTTCATAGCCGGAGGTCCGGAATATAAGGTTCGCAATATACGTATGCGCCATGTAGATGTGGAGCTTTCCACAAAGTCAAAATGGCCCAAAGGCCAGTATGATATAAGGCCGGGAGCCGGAATGGGAATTGAAAAGACAAAGACAGCCGGATTTATGCTGCGAAATGTAGATGGTGCAGTTCTTACTGATTGCAGTGTGGTCATTCATGACAATGAAGACGGATGCTTTGGAAATGCATTTGAAACCCATGAGTGCCGTGGGGTGAAAATATAAAAAATAATCTGTAATTATTCATCCCCGCCATATTTCCGCATGGCTGAATAATTACAATAATCCACACCATGTATTGACATTTCTGCAAAAAGCATTATAATAAAGGCAGATAACTTGTCGGACAAGATGGAGAACTCATCATGATTCAAAGGAACAATGTCACGGAACAGATCATAGCGTATTGTAAGCAGCAGATACGGAGCGGTACCTGGAAAATAGGTGAGAAGATTCCATCAGAGAATCAGCTTTGCGCAGAATTGGGAGTCAGCCGGGCCAGTATCAGGAGTGCCATCAAGGAACTGACAGGGATCGGGGCATTGGAAAGTGTTCATGGAAAAGGAACATTTCTCATTGACAATCAACTGGATATTGGCGGCAGTCAAGAATATAAGATCACGTCAGAGGATTGTAAGGATATGGAAAAAGTGCTTGAATTTCGTCGGATTATTGAGCCGGAGGCCTGTTATCTGGCAGCCCGCAATATGGGAGAGGAGTTGTTAGGCAGGCTTGAGCACACACTGGAGGAGATGCGGTGCAATGTAGGCGATTCCTTACGTTTTGTGGAGGCGGATCTTCAATTTCACTGGCTGCTTAGCCAAGCTACGGATAATCCTCTTATAGAAAAGAGCATGAACCGTATATTTAAGGAAAATCTGGAAGATCATGAGAAGATGAACCAGGTATTTGGATACCAGGACGGCATCTATTATCATACGATGATTATCAATGCCATAAAAGCGGGAAATCCGGAAAGAGCGCGAGGAATCATGCACGATCATCTTCAGCATGGAGTAGACAGGCTTAAGAAGGGACAGATAAAAAAATAAGGCATTGCATTCAGCAGTGCTTTATTTATAGATTAACTTGTCAGACAACATACAAGAATAAGGAGGAGCAATGGGAGTAAAAATCAAAAAGATTAAAGTAATCTGTACAGCCCCGGAAGGAATCAATCTGGTAGTAGTAAAGGTCGAAACAGATCAGCCGGGACTTTATGGGCTTGGATGCGCTACATTCGCCTACCGTCACCTGACGGTAAAACATCTGCTGGAAACATATTTTGAGCCGTTGCTTGCAGGGAAGGATGCGGAAAATATTGAAGAGCTTTGGCAACTGATGCATCAGAACGGATACTGGAGAAATGGCCCTATTGAAAACAACGCGATATCCGGTATTGATATGGCTTTATGGGATATTAAAGGAAAACTGGCTGGTATGCCGCTGTACCAGCTGTTTGGAGGAAAGGTAAGAGAAGGCATTCCTGTATACCGCCACGCCGATGGACGTGATCTCGAAGAACTCTGCGAAAATATTGCCAGATTTCATGAAATGGGAATCCAGACGATTCGCTGTCAGTGCGGAGGTTATGGCGGAGAAGGTTATGGGCATACGCCGAAAACCGCTCCCGTAAATGCAAAGCCGGGAGTATATCTGGATGCACAGAAATATATTCGCGATACGACGGCTCTTTTTGAAGGAATACGAAACAAAATGGGAGATGAGATACAGCTGGTTCATGATGTCCATGAACGGATTGCCCCAGCAGAGGCAATTCAGCTTGCCAAAGCTCTGGAACCCTATCATTTGTTCTTCCTGGAGGATCCGGTGCCTTTAGAGCAGATGCACTGGTTAAGGCAGCTACGCCGGCAGAGCTTTATCCCAATTGCTCAGGGAGAGCTCTTTAATAATCCGGCGGAGTGGCGCACTCTGATTACAGAACAGCTGATCGATTTCATACGGGTGCACTTAAGCCAGATCGGGGGTATTACACCGGGAAGAAAACTGCAGACTTTTGCAGAACAGTTCGGCGTACGAACCGCCTGGCATGGTCCTGGAGATATGTCGCCCATAGCGCACGCAGCGAATATTCATATTGATCTGGCGGCTCCGAATTTTGGAGTTCAGGAATGGTCAGGAATCGAGCCTCCCAATTTTGTGATTCAGAAGCTGCGTAGTCAGCATGGGGCACTTCTGGAAGTATTTGACGGATTGCCGGAGTTTAAAGATGGCTATGTATATGCAAATGACAGACCGGGACTGGGAGTGGATATTAACGAAACCGAGGCAGAAAAATATCCATGCACAGCGGAGGTAACGACATGGACTCAGACAAGACGCAGGGATGGAGCTCTTCAGACCCCTTAGTCTTATTATGGATGTGTATTAAGAAGATTAGCAGGAGGAGGCGTGTACAGTGAAATCAAGGTTAGCAAGGGCAGCAGCAGCGCTGATGGCGGCAGGAGGGCTGGCCGCAGTTTTTTCAGGCTGCAGTGCCAAAAAAACGGAGCAGGAAGTAATCCATTTGAAAATGGCTGTGGCAGATGCGGATAATTCAGCCCAGGCAGAAGGCGCCAGAGAGATCGCCAGAGAGGTAGAGAAAGCTACGGATGGGATGATTCAGATCGAGGTTTTGGCAGGAGGAACCTTGGGCGGAGAGCGGGATACAGTAGAACTTGCCATGCTGGGAGGCATCGATATTGTAACCTGTGCAAATTCTGTATTTACACAATGGATTCCGGAAATGAGCATTTTAGATCAGCCTTATCTCTTTACCAATGAAGCCCAGGCTCATGGAGCAGTAGACGGCAGGGTAGGGGATTTGATTGAAAGGGAAGCTTTAGATAAGCTTAATCTTCATGTGATCGGTTATATGGAATCAGGGTTTCGCAACGTATTTTCCAAAGAGCCTATCCAGTCAATTGAGGATTTTCATGGTGTAAAGATCAGGACGATGCAGAATCCCTATCATATGGCGGCGTTTGAGTCATTTGGAGCAATCCCTACGGCCATGGCTGTCAGTGAACAGTTTACGGCGCTTCAGCAGGGAACCATAGACGCCTGTGAAAATGCAGTAAGCAACTGTCTGAATAATGGATTTTATGAAGTGACGAAAAACATCACCTACACCAACCATGCATTTGTATACATTTTAGTCAGTATGTCAGACCATGCATGGAACAGGATCCCGGAGGAACTTAGGCCGGCATTTATGGAAGCGGTAAACCGAGGATACAACACAGAACGAAAACTGCTGAAGCAGGCCAATGAGGATGCGGTAAAGATTATGGAAGAAGAGAAGGGTGTAGCGTTCCATGATATTGACGTAACGGCGCTTCAGGAGGCATATAAACAGCTGGCAGAGAAAAAAGGCTATCGCTTTGATCAGGAATGGCAGGAGGCTTTGGAAGAGGCTATCCGTGAAAATCCGTAAGGGGGCGGCATAAGATGAAGAAAATATTGGACGTATTGACAAAAATAGAAAATTTTATAATGGCAGCAGCATTTATGGTAATGGTAGCAGCATCATTTGCCCAGGTGGTCAACAGAAATATTTTCAAGCTTCCCATATCCTGGTTTGATGAGGCATCCGTATACTGTATGGTCTATATGGTACTTCTCGGAACGGAGGTGGGGCTTCGGGACGGGACTCAAGTCGCAGTAACGGCAGTGGTGGACAGGCTGAAGGGAAACGCAAAAATACTGGCTCAGCTTCTGGCAAAGGCAGTGGTGGTTATTTTCTCAGCCGGCGTATTTCTGGGAGAAATGAAGCTTATGGACATTCAGATACGCACAGGACAGGTTTCGGCGGCTCTTGGGATTCCCATGACAATTCCCTACGGCGCTATGGTGATAAGCTTTGCAATGATTACTCTGGTGCAGTCGGCAGAGGCAGCATTAACGGCAGTACATTTATTAAAAAGCCATAAGGAGGAAACAGCATGACCGGTATTATTTTATTCGGCAGCTTTGCGGTATTTTTGATTCTGGGAGTTCCCGTATCCATGGCTCTGGGCGCGGCTACAATGGGAACCATTCTTTTCAGCCCTGACATAGCGATTACAATTGCTGTGACTCCGCAGAGAATTTTTGGGGGTCTGGAGTCCACATCCTTAATGGCAATTGCTTTTTTTGTACTGGCCGGCAATTTAATGACAAAAGGCGGTATATCCAGGAGACTGGTGGATCTGGCAAATTCCATGGTGGGAGGGGTCAGAGGGGGAATGTCTCTGGCGCTGGTACTGGCCTGTACATTCTTTGCAGCTTTATCAGGTTCGGCACCGGCGACAGTGATTGCTATCGGTTCGATGCTTTATCCTGATATGACGAGAATCGGGTATCCGAAGGACAGGACTGCGGGCCTTCTGGTGGTTGCCGGAGGGCTTGGCCCGATCATTCCGCCAAGTATCATCATGGTGGTATATGCCACTATGACTGGAGCTTCCGTGGGAGATATGTTTAAATCAGGACTTGCTATTGGTATTGGGATTATGGCGGCCTTGATGATTGTCGTTCTTTTCTTTGCTCAAAAGGAGCAGTGGCCCAAGGCAGAGACACGGATTACGCCAAAACAGTTTCTGGTGAACACCGTAAAGGCAATTCCGGCGCTGCTGCTTCCAGTGATTATTCTGGGGGGGATTTACAGCGGTATCCTTACGCCTACAGAATCAGCTTCTGTGGCTGTGGTATGGGCTTTAATTGCAGGTATGTTCATTTACAAAGAACTGTCTGTGAAGGATCTGGTGCCTATTATCCTTGATTCGGCAAAGGGATCGGCAATGGTACTGTTTATTGTGGCGTCATCGACTGCCTTCTCGTGGCTGTTTACATTTTCTGGTATTTCCAGCGCACTGGTCAATGCCATTGTAGGTATGAACCTTAATCCTGTAATGTTCTGCCTGATTATTGCGGTAATTCTTCTGATCTTCGGTACATTTCTGGAGGGAATTGCTACGGCAGTGCTTCTGGTTCCGGTACTCTGGCCTATGGCAGCTTCTCTGGGAATCAACGTGATTCATTTTGGCATGATTGTGTGTATTTCCAATGTGGTCGGCACTATGACACCGCCGGTGGCAGTTAACATCTTTTCGGCGGCCAGCGTGACAAAGTTAAAAATGGGAGATATTGTAAAAGGTCAGATACCGTTTTTCATTGGTTATCTGGTTGTATTTTTCGCAGTTGTGTTTATTCCCGCAGTCAGTCTTTTTATGCTGTAAAACGTATCTGAAGGTGAGAGACTAAATACATTGGCGTTGTGAAAATATATTTAAATGATCATAAAAGGGAGGACATAAAAATGGCATTTATTGCAAAAGAAATGTTTAGCGTGGAAGGAAAGAAATGTATCGTTACAGGAGGCGCACAGGGGCTTTCAAAGGGAATGGCAGAGGGACTTTTGGAAAATGGGGCTGAAGTGGTTTTGGTAGATGTTCAGGAGGAGAAGTTGAAACAGGTAGTAGAACACTACCGCAGCCTGGGATATAAGGCCTATGGAATTGCAGGTAATCTGGCAGACAGGGAGGAACTTGGAAGGATTTTTGACCAGGCGCTGGAGGTTCTGGGAGGACGTTTGGACGTTCTTATTCCGGCAGCGGGAATTCAGAGACGCCATTTGCCAGAGGAGTTTCCTGTTGAAGAATGGGATCTGGTTATGAAAATAAATCTCGATCATGTATTTTTGATGATTCAAAAGGCGCTGAAGGTAATGCTGACACAGCCCAAGGGCGGGAAGATTATCAATGTCGCTTCTATGGTGTCATGGTTTGGAGGAACTACGGTTCCTGCTTATACTGCAAGCAAGGGAGCCGTTACGCAGCTTACCAAGAGCCTTGCGGTGGACTGTGCAGGCAGAGGAATCAATATCAATGCTCTGGCACCCGGCTATATGGATACGGAAATGTGCGCCAATATGACGCAGGCACGCAAGGATGAAACGACACTCAGAATACCACAGGGCAGATGGGGAACACCTGAGGATATGAAGGGACCGGTACTATTCCTTGCTTCTTCAGCCTCCGACTATCTGAACGGCGCAGTAATACCGGTTGACGGTGCATATCTGGTAAAGTAATGAAGGGATATAAACCGATAGCCTGCTGATGAAAATGGCAGCCATTCAGTATGGGGCCTCTTTTTGAATGTCTCTCGTCATTCAAAAATGCTTACGCAAGCCAGCCTGCGGCACATATTTCCGCACAAATTGCCGCATGGCTGAAGAGTTGCGTAAATTTTCATTTTTTCCGAAAATCCCCTTGCAAAAACCCCATTTTCCCTGTACAATCTGATATTGAGAGACATATAAAAGAGGGGCCAGGTTCTGACCCCTCTTTTGACGAGGAACCAAAGCGGCATATAAAAACGCTGTAAAATAAGATTCCATAGAAAGGTAAGAGACATGATTAGTGCAAATAATATCTCCCTTCGCGTAGGCAAAAAAGCATTGTTTGAAGAAGTGAACATCAAGTTCACAGAAGGAAACTGCTACGGACTGATCGGCGCAAACGGTGCGGGTAAATCTACATTTTTAAAGATTCTGTCCGGGCAGCTGGAGCCAACCAGCGGCGAGATCGCCATTACACCGGGACAGAGACTTTCCTTCTTACAGCAGGATCATTTCAAATATGACCAGTATACGGTTCTTGATACCGTTATTATGGGAAATGCCAGACTGTATCAGATTATGAAGGAGAAGGAAGCCATCTACATGAAGGAGGACTTCACTGACGAGGACGGCATCAAGGCTGCAGAGCTGGAGGGCGAGTTCGCCACCATGAACGGCTGGGAGGCTGAGTCGGATGCGGAGAGCCTCTTAAACGGTCTGGGCATCGGAACGGAGTTCCACTATACGCAGATGGGAAATCTCCTGGGTGCTCAGAAGGTGAAGGTACTCCTTGCGCAGGCATTGTTCGGAAATCCTGATATTCTGCTGCTGGACGAGCCGACCAACCACCTGGATCTGGACGCCATCGCATGGCTGGAGGAGTTTTTGATCAATTTTGAGAATACGGTAATCGTAGTATCCCATGACCGTTATTTCTTAAATAAGGTCTGCACCCAGATTGCGGATATCGACTATGGAAAGATCCAGCTTTACGCCGGAAACTATGATTTCTGGGTAGAGTCCAGCCAGCTGATCATCAAGCAGATGAAGGAAGCCAACCGGAAAAAGGAAGAGAAGATCAAGGAACTGCAGGAATTTATCCAGCGTTTCTCCGCCAACGCTTCCAAGTCCAAGCAGGCAACCTCCCGTAAGCGTGCTCTGGAAAAGATTGAGCTGGATGATATCAAGCCTTCCAGCAGAAAATATCCCTACATCGACTTCCGTCCCTCCCGCGAGATCGGAAATGAGGTTCTGACTGTGGAGCATTTAAGCAAAACCATCGACGGCGAGAAGGTTCTGGATGATATTTCCTTTATCCTGGGAAGAGAGGATAAGGTGGCTTTGGTAGGCCCCAATGAGCGTGCCAAGACCGTTCTTTTTAAGATTCTCTCCGGTGAAATGGAGCCGGACGAGGGCAGCTACAAGTGGGGACTGACTACCACGCAGTCTTATTTCCCCAAGGATAACTCCGCGGAGTTTGCCAATGACGATACCATCGTAGAATGGCTGACCCAGTATTCGCCGGAAAAGGACGTAACCTATGTCCGCGGTTTCCTGGGCCGTATGCTGTTTGCCGGCGAGGACGGCGTAAAGAAGGTAAAGGTTCTTTCCGGAGGCGAGAAAGTGCGCTGTATGCTGTCAAAGCTTATGATCTCCGGCGCAAATGTGCTGATGCTGGATGAGCCTACGGATCATCTGGATATGGAGTCCATTGATGCCTTAAACCGCGGTATGATCAAGTTTCCGGGCGTTATGATCTTTTCCTCCCGCGACCATCAGATCGTACAGACCACAGCCAACCGCATCATGGAGATTATTAACGGAAAACTTATCGACAAGATTACCACATACGACGAGTATCTGGAAAGCGATGAGATGGCAAGAAAGAGATTTACATTTACCGTTACAGAGAGTGACGAACAGGATGATTGATTATAAGGTACGCCTTTGCGTACAAAATGGAGGCAGGATCTGGACAAAGGGTCCTGCCTTTTCGGATTTAGGAAGGAGATAAAAAAATATGGAAAAAATTGCTAGCTTTACCATTGACCATATCCGGCTGCAGCCCGGCGTATATGTATCAAGAAAGGATCAGGTAGGCGGCAGCGCCGTCACTACCTTTGATCTTCGTATGACCTCTCCTAACGAGGAGCCGGTGATGAATACGGCGGAGGTTCATACCATTGAGCATCTGGGGGCTACATTTTTGCGGAACCACAGCGAATATGGAAACTGTACCGTCTACTTTGGCCCCATGGGCTGCCGTACCGGATTCTATCTGCTGCTGGCAGGCGATTTTACCTCCCGTCAGATCCTGCCTTTAATTGTGGAAATGTTTGCCTTTATCCGGGATTTTGAAGGTGAAGTGCCGGGTGCCTGCGCGAAAGACTGCGGAAATTATCTGGATATGAATCTTGGGATGGCAAAATACCTGGCTGCCCGGTATTTAAAGGTGCTGGAGAACATTGAGGGATATCCCGAATCCAGAATGGAGTATCCTCAGTAAAATGATATGATCCGAAAAAGGAGTATAATCAATAAAAGGAGATGGAAATGAAAAAACTAATCTCATGGAATGTAAACGGACTGCGGGCCTGTGTGGGCAAGGGCTTTCTTGATTTCTTTAAGGAGGCAGATGCAGATGTATTCTGTATCCAGGAAAGCAAGCTTCAGGAAGGACAGATCGACCTGGATCTGCCGGGGTATTTCCAGTATTGGAACTATGCCGAGAAGAAAGGGTATTCCGGTACGGCGCTGTTTGCCAGGGAGGAGCCTCTTTCTGTAGCCTATGGTCTTGGGATTGAGGAGCACGACCATGAGGGACGGGTGATCACGGCGGAATTTGAGGAATACTACGTTGTCACCTGCTATACGCCAAACTCACAGGATGGCCTTGCAAGACTGGATTACCGTATGGAATGGGAAACGGCATTTCTGGCCTATCTGAAACGGCTGGAAGAGAAAAAGCCGGTGATCTTCTGCGGGGATCTGAATGTGGCCCACAAAGAGATTGACTTAAAAAATCCTAAGACCAACCGTAAAAATGCCGGCTTTACCGACGAAGAGCGGGGAAAATTTACAGAGCTTCTGAATGCGGGGTTTATTGATACCTGGCGTTATTTTCATCCCGATACGGAGGGTGTCTACTCCTGGTGGTCCTACCGCTTTAAGGCCAGAGAGAAGAACGCAGGGTGGCGCATTGACTATTTCTGCGTCAGCGAAGCATTAAAGGAGCGGCTGGTAAGTGCCGGGATCCATACAGAGGTGCTCGGCTCCGACCACTGCCCGGTGGAGCTTATGATCCGGCAGGCAGACGAAGGGCAGGGATGATTTTTGCAGATTCTGGCTGTTAAAGAGAGAACACAGCTGTTATAATGGTCATAGGACCGGAGGCTTCCCGGACATGGAGCTGGAAATCCGGGAGGAAATTTAGAACGGAAAAGGAAACAGATACATGAATCTTCTTACCATTGAACATTTAAAAAAATCATATACGGAACGTCTGCTGTTCGATGACACCGCTTTCTCGATCAATGAGGGGGAAAAGGTAGGCCTGATTGGAATTAATGGAACGGGAAAATCGACGCTTTTGCGCATTGTGGCAGGTTTAGAGGAGCCAGATGACGGTTCTGTGGTGAAGGGGCGCAGTCTGTATATCCGCTATCTGCCTCAGATTCCGGAGTTTGAATCGGGAGAAAACGTCCTTGAGGCCATTGTGCGGGAAAATAAAAATGAGCCTCATTTTGCCTCCGGGGAGGAATTGAAAGCGGCGGCCCGATCCATGCTGAACCGTCTGGAGATACTGGACGGTGAGGCGAAAATTGATACTCTTTCCGGTGGTCAGAGAAAGCGGGTGGCTCTTGCCAGTGTTCTTTTAAGCACGGCCGATTTACTGATTTTAGACGAGCCTACAAACCACCTGGACAGCGGTATGGCGGAGTGGCTGGAGGCTTACCTTAAGTCCTTTAAAGGCGCGCTTTTGATGATTACCCATGACCGGTATTTTCTGGACAGCGTGACCAACCGGATCGTGGAACTGGACAAGGGAAAGCTTTACAGCTATCAGGGCGGATATGAGAAATATCTGGAGCTTAAGGCGGAGCGGATGGAGATGGCAGAGGCCGCGGAGCGCAGGCGACAGTCCATCCTGCGGACGGAAATTGCATGGATGCAGAGAGGGGCAAGGGCACGTTCTACCAAGCAGAAGGCCCATATCCAGCGTTACGAGGCTCTGCGGGATCAGGATGGTCCGCAGTATGACCGGAACGTACAGCTGGAGTCCATTGCCAGCCGTCTGGGCCGGACGACGGTGGAATTGAAGGATATCTGCAAATCCTATGGAGACAGGATGCTCTTACAGGACTTTACCTATATTTTTCTGAAAAATGACCGTGTAGGCATCATTGGCCCCAACGGAAGCGGTAAATCCACCCTGATGAAGATTATTGCAGGCTGGGTACAGCCAGACTCTGGAACTGTACAGATTGGTCAGACCGTAAAACTGGGCTATTTTTCCCAGGAAAATGAGGCAATGGACGAGAGTCTGCGCGTGATAGATTACATCAAAAATGCGGCTGAATACGTTAAGACGAAGGATGGAAGCATCAGCGCCAGCCAGATGCTGGAAAGATTTTTATTTCCGGCCAGCGTGCAGTATACCGTTATTGGAAAGTTGTCGGGGGGTGAGAAGCGCAGGCTGTATCTGCTGAGAATTCTGATGGAAGCGCCTAATGTGATTCTGCTGGATGAACCTACCAATGACTTGGATATCCAGACACTGGTTATTTTAGAGGATTATCTGGACACATTTCCTGGTATTGTGATCACGGTTTCCCATGACCGGTATTTTCTGGACCGTGTGGTAAACCGTATTTTCGCCTTTAAGGGGCAGGGAAGAGTACAGCAGTATGAGGGCGGCTATACGGACTATTTAAGAGCCTTTGAGCTGCGCCATCCTCAGAAAGAGGCTCAGGAGGAAAATGCTCCAAGGGAAGGGCAAAAGGCGGTCAATAGGAGTAACTGGAAGGAGACTGCGGGAGCGCCGAAAAAGAAGAAGCTTTCCTTTAAGGAACAGAAGGAATGGGAGACGATAGAGGATGAAATCGCAGCTCTGGAGTCAGGGATCGAGGCGCTTGAAAAGGAGATGGAGGGCGCTGCCAGCAACTATGCAAGGCTGAACGAGCTGATGAAAACAAAGAGTGAAAAGGAAACGGCCCTGGAGGAAAAAATGGATCGCTGGATGTACCTGAATGAGCTGGTAGAGCAGATCGAAGGGCAGAAATAAGGCGGGTGCCTGTAAGTGTTTGGGAAAGGCGGTAAACAGATGAAAATGGTTTATACAGTGGAGACAGACCGCAGCAGGATTTATCCCCTGGGGGTTACTGCCAGAGGAGATGGGTATGATGTGTCCTTTGTCTCTAAGGTCAAAAACTGCGGATTGCTTTTATTTGAAAAAGGAAAAAAATGTCCTTCTGCCAGAATACCTTTTCCGGCAGAAGGACGGATGGGCGATGTGCATTTTATGACGGTAAGGGGCAGCTTTGATGATCTGGAATACGCCTTCTGGGAGGATGACAGGGAGACGCCGGATCCCTTTGGACGCCGGTTTACAGGATGGGACAGATGGGGGAAAAGGGACAGTGCAAGGCGATGCATTCGCACTCCCTTTGATGTGCTGCGGGAGAATTTTGACTGGGAAGATGACTGCCGTCCGGCCATTCCTCCTCAGGACTGTGTGGTTTATAAGATTCATGCCAGAGGCTTTACCAAACACATTTCTTCCGGGGTGAGTCCGCAGAAGCGGGGAACTTTTGCGGGGGTGGCTGAGAAGATTCCTTATATGAAAGAGTTGGGGATCACCACAGTGGAAATGATGCCGCCGTCTGAGTTTGATGAGGTGATCCGTTCCCCAAGGGGCGAGGTGTTCGGACTGCCTAAGGAGGGAGCGCCTGCGCGCGGATACTGTGCCGCAGCCGGGGAATCCCGCGGGAGGCGGGCGGGATCGGAAAAAGCAGAACCGGTAAAGGTAAACTACTGGGGCTATTGCCGGGGCTTTGCCTTTGCGCCAAAGACCTCATACGCATCCGACGGGGCCTGTGAAATAAAAGACCCTGTAACCGAGTTTAAGAGCATGGTAAAGGCCCTTCACAGGGCAGGCCTTGAACTGGTGATCGAGCTGTATTTCGACGGAACAGAGACGCCGGGATATGTGCTGGATGCAGTTCGTTTCTGGGCGATGGAATACCATGTAGACGGGGTGCACCTAGTGGGGTTTGCGCCGCTGTCCCTGCTGGCTGCAGATCCTTATCTGAAGGATATAAAGCTGTGGGGCGAGGGATGGGAGACGGAAGGGGATTTTCGCCGAATCTGTGAATACAATTCCGGTTTTATGCAGGATATGAGACGTTTTTTAAAGGGCGACGAGGGGATGCTCAATGCCTTTGCGTACCATCTGCGCCGCAATCCAGGGGGCATCGGCGTGATCAATTATATGGCGAATGTAAACGGATTTACGATGATGGATATGGTTTCTTACAATGAGAAACACAATGAGGACAACGGCGAGGAGAACAGGGACGGAACAGACTGCAACCAGTCCTGGAACTGCGGAGCCGAGGGGACGGTGCGGAAGAAGCGGATCCGTCAGCTTAGGATGCAGCAGCTTCGCAACGCAGTGCTCCTTCTGTTTTTAAGCCAGGGAACGCCCCTTCTTCTATCCGGCGATGAATTTGGACAGAGCAAGCGGGGAAATAACAATTCCTACTGCCAGGACAATGAAATATCCTGGCTGAACTGGGATCTGCTGGAGCGCGACAGCCGCCTGTATGAGTTTGTCAGGGCGGCCATTTCCTTTAGAAAGTCCCACGATCTGTTCCATATGGAACAGGAACCGGGGTTAATGGATTATAAGGGAACAGGACTGCCGGATCTGTCCTATCATGGAGAGAAGGCGTGGCAGCCGGAGTTTGACCGGCACTGCCGTCAGCTTGGTGCATTTTACTGCGGAGCTTATGGAAAAGGTCGGGATGGAAAAGGAGACGCCAGCTTTTACACCGCCTATAATATGCACTGGGAGCCGCATGAATTTGCTCTGCCCAATCTTCCCAAGGGAAGGGAATGGCGGATGGTGTTTAATACGGCAGAGGACAGCGTAAACGGCTTCTGGGCGGAGAAGGATGCACCGGTACTGAAGGATCAGAAGAAGGTTATGGCGGCAGCCCGGTCGGTATGCGTATTTATGGAAGGGACGGTTCATGGAAAAGGGCCTGCGTCGGAAGAAAGAGGGCAAAAAAATGCTGAATGAATCAATGGAGCAGTTTATAAGAGAACATAAGGAGGAGGCCTTTGAACTGCTTAGGACCATTGGCCGGATCCCTGCGCCCTCCAATCACGAAGAAAAACGGGCCGCTTTCTGCTGCCAGTGGCTGAAGGAACAGGGGGCGGAAGGGGTAATTATCGACGAGGCTCTCAATGTGGTTTATCCCGCTGTGACCCGCGAAACGGCTGGTCTGGAGGTCTATATGGCTCACATGGATGTGGTATTTCCTGATAAAGAGGATCTGCCTCTCACAGAGAATGGAGACTTTATTTTCTGTCCGGGAATCGGGGATGATACTGCCTGTCTGGTATGCCTTCTGATGGCTGCAAAATACCTGGCAAGGGCCATAAAAGAGGATCGTCTGGAAGAGGTTTATCCCTCTCATCTGCCAGGGCTTTTGCTGGTGTGCAATTCAGGGGAAGAGGGGCTGGGAAACTTAAAGGGCGTCCGTAAGATATGTGAAAAGTATGGAAACCAGATCAGCGCTTTCTGCACCTTTGACAGTCAGCTGGATAAGCTCGTAGATCAGGCGGTGGGTTCCGAGCGTTTTCGCATTACCGTCCGCACCCAGGGCGGCCATTCTTTCAATGATTTTGGCCGCGATAATGCGATCGAGAAGCTGGCGGAAGTGATTTCCCTGCTGTACCGGATTCCAGTTCCTGAAAATGGCCGCACCACCTTTAATGTGGGTCAGATCCAGGGCGGAACCTCCGTCAATACCATTGCTCAGGAAGCCCATATGCTGTATGAGTTTCGCTCAGATCGCAAAGAAAATCTGGATTATATGCACAAACAGTTCGATGCTGTGATAGAGGAAGCCAGAGCGGCTGGCATAGAGATTCAGACGGAGTTTCTGGGACTTCGGCCCTGCTCTGGAAAGATCGATCCTGGCCGTCAGGCGGAACTTCTTGGGCGGGCGGTGGCTGCGGTGGAGGCAGTCACTGGGATGCGTCCCCGGACAGGTTCGGGTTCCACGGACTGCAATATTCCCATGTCCCTTGGAATCCCCAGCGTATGCGCCGGATGTTATCGGGGCGGGGGCGCTCATACAAGAGAGGAGTTTATAGAGGCCTCTTCGCTGACTGACGGCTGCCGTGTGGTATTTCATATGATGTTTCAGCGATGATCCTCTGTCTGCCCGCTGTCATAAGGGATAGCGTCATTTCATAAATTAAACAGAGTGCACCGACCGGATGCTTCCGGGACCGCTCAAGGAATGGTCCCGGAAGCATTTTTCGTTTCCATGCATTAAAAAAGCTGCGGCGATAAAGGGAAAAACATAAAAATAAGAAGGGGGATGCCGGCATGACAGAGTGGTACAGCAGGTCAGAGGAAGAAATCTTACGGGAGCTTTCTTCCAGCCGCCGGGGGCTGACAGAAGAGGAGGCGGCTATACGTCTGGAAAAATATGGGGAAAATACGATCCATGAAAAGCCGCGCCTTCCCTGGTGGCAGGTTTTTTTGGAGCAGTTTAAAGATCTTCTGGTTGTGATTTTGATTGCGGCAGCCGCGGTGTCCATGGTGACGGGAGATCCGGAAAGCGCTATGGTTATCTTTGCTGTGCTCTTTTTAAATGCCCTTCTTGGTACCATTCAGCATGAAAAGGCGGAGAAGTCTCTGGAAAGCCTGCAAAAGCTCTCATCTCCTGAGGCCAGAGTGGTAAGAAACAGCCAGTCCCTTACCATTCCTTCCTCCCAGGTAGTCCCTGGAGATGTGCTGATTCTGGAGGCCGGAGATCTGGCGGCGGCTGATGGACGCCTGCTGGAGGTCTATGGACTGACGGTAAATGAAAGCTCTCTCACCGGGGAGTCGCTTAGCGTGGAAAAGCACTCGGGTACGCTGCGAACCGGGAATAAGGAACGGCTTTCTCCGGGAGATCAGTCCAATATGGTATTTTCCGGTTCTCTTATCACCTCCGGCCGTGCTCTGGCGGTTATTACCGCTACAGGCATGGCTACGGAAATCGGTTCCATTGCTTCGCTGATGAACGGGGCGGGAAGTCAGAAAACACCCCTGCAGGTAAGTCTGGATCATTTCTCCGGCCATCTGGCCCTGGGGATCATGGCCGTCTGCAGTCTGGTCTTTGGGCTCAGTGTCTGCCGGAAGGAGCCGGTGCTGGATGCTCTGATGTTTGCCGTTGCTCTGGCAGTGGCGGCGATTCCTGAGGCCTTAAGCTCTATCGTCACCATTGTTCAGGCGATGGGAACCCAGAAAATGGCGAAGGAAAATGCCATCATAAAGGATCTGAAGGCCGTGGAAAGCCTGGGCTGTGTATCTGTGATCTGTTCCGATAAGACCGGAACTCTGACCCAGAACCGAATGGAGGTGGAGCAGGTCTTTATAAACGGAAGAAATATGGAGCCGGAGGCGCTGGCTGTGCCGGCGGCGGAAGGCAGAAGCGATGTGAACTTATTTCTCATGGCAGCGGCTTTGAATAACAATGCGTCTCCTTCAGCCAGAGAAGAAGAGGGGGATCCGGCAGAAAATGCCCTCCTGCACATGGTTCAGGCTGCGGGAGCGATCCCGGAACAGCTGCGCCTGCGCTGCCCCAGAAGGGGAGAGATTCCATTTGATTCTGTGAGAAAGAGGATGACTACGGTAAATTGCGTGGGAGAGGAAAAAATACTGTTTGTAAAGGGGGCTGTGGATGTGCTTCTGGAGCGGTGCAGCCGCATGGCGAATCCGGCGGGATCCGGCGCGTTTGGACTGCAAATTCCTTCCCGTTCCCTTTCTGCCTCTGACCGCGCCGCTATCTTGAATCAGAATCGCCTCTGGTCAGAGCAGGGGCTTCGGATTCTGGCATTTGCCTGCCGCCCGGTTGACGAGAGTCTGCCAAGCCCCCTTTCCTCGTCACTGGTTCCGGATCCGGAATCCGAGCTCATTTTCCTGGGAATGGCGGCCATGATGGATCCGCCCCGCCCCGAATCCCGCTCCGCGGTATCCGCCGCCCGCCAGGCAGGTATCCGTCCTGTGATGATTACCGGCGACCACCGGGTTACAGCCATGGCTATCGCGGGCCGCATCGGCATCTATTCCCCCGGAGATCTGGCCCTTACAGGCGCACAGCTGGATCATCTGACAGAGGAAGAGCTCCTAAGAGAGCTGCCCCGGATATCGGTCTATGCCAGAGTGTCGCCGCAACACAAGATTCGTATTGTAGAAGCCTGGCAGAAACTGGGGCATATCGTTGCCATGACCGGAGATGGGGTAAATGACGCTCCGGCCTTAAAAAAGGCGGATATCGGCATTGCCATGGGACTGGGCGGCACGGAAGTCTCAAAGGAGGCTGCGTCCATGATCCTGGCAGATGATAACTTTGCCACGATCATCAAGGCTGCTGCCAACGGCAGAAATGTCTACCGCAATATTAAAAATGCCATCCAGTTTCTCCTTTCCGGTAATATGGCGGGTATCCTCTGTGTCCTTTATACCTCCTTTGCAGGCCTTCCGCTGCCATTTGCCCCGGTTCATCTGCTGTTTATCAACCTGATCACGGACTCGCTGCCGGCAATTGCCATCGGGATGGAGCCGGCAGAGGAAGATTTGCTGCGTCGGCCTCCGAGAGATCCGGGAGAAGGCATATTGACGCCGGGATTTGTATTCCAGCTTCTGATCCAGGGCGGTCTTATGGCGGCTGCTACCATGTGGAGCTACCGTATGGGGCTGAGACAGGGAGGCGAGGGAACAGCCTGTACCATGGCGTTTTCCACACTGACGCTGGCGCGGCTCTTTCACGGCTTTAACTGCCGCAGCTCCCATTCCATTGTCGCTCTGGGACTTTTTACCAATCCAAGCAGTCTCATGGCGTTTTCGCTTGGGGCGGTTCTATTGGCCGCTGTCCTGTTTGTGCCGGGACTTCAGACCTTCTTTGCCGCTGCGGATCTCCTGCCCTTTCAGACGGCCGCCGTGGCCGCAGCTGCTTTTCTGCCGACAGTAGTGATCCAATTTATTAAGATTCTCAGGGAAACCACGTAAATAGACTGAAAAAGTAGAAAAAATCGGAAAAATGTGGTACAGTATGAAATAAGCGGGAGAACCGGGAGATTCCGAGCGCAAATTAGAAAGCACAGGAGGCCGACAATGAGACTTGTTACATATGAGATCGAACATAAAAAGGGACTGGGCGTCATCAGCAGGGATGGGGAGTGGATCTATCCTCTGCGCTCTCTTGACATGGATTATAAGACGATGCAGGAGCTGATCGAGGGCATCAGTGAGTCTGAAAAGCAGCTCCTGGAATATGCATCAGGGCAGGATCCCTATAAGGTCAAAGGGGCAGTTCCCATGAAGGAGGCTCTTCTGCTGGCGCCGATTCCCCATCCTGTACAGGATGTGATCTGCCTGGGCATCAACTATATGGCCCATGCGGAGGAATCTGCCAGATATAAGAAGGAAGCATTCGGCGGGGAACGCCCCTTTGCGGTATATTTCTCTAAAAGGGTAAACCGTGCCACAGGCACAGGGGAAGAGATACCAGGCCACAGGGACCTGGTGCAGGATCTCGATTATGAGGCCGAGCTGGCGGTGATTATTGGGAAAGAGGCGAAAAATGTACCTGCTGCTGAGGTCAGAAACTATATTTTCGGTTATACTGTAATCAATGACGTCAGCGCCAGAACTCTCCAGACCCGCCATAAGCAGTGGTACTTCGGCAAGAGCCTGGATGGGTTTCTGCCCATGGGGCCATGTATCACCACTGCAGAAGAACTGCCGTATCCTCCCAGGCTGTCCATCCAGTCAAGAGTCAACGGCCAGCTGCGCCAGGACAGCAATACAGAGTGTATGATCTTTGATATTGACCATATAGTCAGCGAGCTTTCGGCAGGTATGACCTTAAAAGCAGGAACCATCATTTCCACCGGAACGCCTGCAGGCGTAGGAATGGGATTTGACCCGCCCAGATTTCTGAATCCCGGGGATATAGTGGAATGTTCAATCGAAGGCATCGGTACTCTTGTAAACAGGGTATCAGAATCATAAAAACAGGAAAAGGGAGGCCAGGGAAATGGACTTTTTACCAATGACAATTAAAAAACAGAAAAATATTGCGCTGATCGCCCACGATCAGAAAAAGCATGAGCTTATGGACTGGTGTTTACAGCACAGGGAGATTCTGTCAAAGCATTTTTTGTGCGGGACAGGCACCACTGCAAGAATGATTACAGATTACACAGGACTGCCGGTAAAGGGGTACAACAGCGGTCCTTTAGGAGGAGACCAGCAGATCGGAGCGAAGATTGTTGAGGGAAAGATCGATTTTGTGATCTTCTTTTCCGATCCTCTGACTGCCCAGCCTCATGATCCGGATGTAAAGGCCCTGCTGCGGATTGCACAGGTATACGACATTCCAATTGCAAACAACAAGGCCAGCGCCGACTTCATGATTACATCCCCTCTTATGAATGAAGAATATGAGCATGATGTAATCAATTTCAAACAGAATATTTCAGAGAGGGCGCAGACACTGTAACCAGACAGAAGGGGGAATTGTATTTATGGAACAGACATTGTACGATTTAATGGATTGGGCGGGGATTGAAGAGCTGACCTACTCAGAGTCGGCCGATCCTCACAGGATGCTGGGGCCGCATCTTACGGACAAGGGGCTTTTGATCCAGGCGCTGATTCCAACTGCCGAGGCTGTGACGGTAAAGCTGACCGGCACTGGAAAGACGTACCCCATGGAAATGGCTGATGAGGCCGGATTTTTTGCTGTTCTGATCCCCAGGAAGAATAAAACGGCATATATCCTGGAAGTGACTTATGACAACGGTACAAAAGAGGAACTTCAGGATCCCTACGCCTTTGCCCCCCAGTATACCGAGCGGGAGCTTAAGAAATTTGAAGCCGGTATTTTCTATGATATTTATGAGAAAATGGGCGCTCATCCCATGACTATTGACGGCACAGACGGTGTGTATTTTTCCGTATGGGCCCCCTGTGCCATGAGAGTCAGTGTGGTAGGGGATTTTAACCTCTGGGATGGACGGCGTCACCAGATGAGAAGGGTAGGAGAAGGCGATGCCTGTATTTTTGAACTCTTTGTTCCGGGCTTAAAGCCAGGCTGTCTTTATAAGTATGAGATCAAAACCAGGGCCGGAGAGCCAATGTTAAAAGCTGACCCTTATGCCAATTTTGCAGAGCTTCGCCCCAACAATGCCTCGGTTGTATGGGATATTGGCAAATACCAGTGGCAGGATCAGGAGTGGATGAAGAAACGGGCGGTTTCTGACAGTAAGGACAAGCCCTTTAATATCTATGAGGTGCATCTGGGTTCCTGGATCCGCAGGGAGCCAGCGAAAGACGAAAATGGAAATTATATCGTCGGCTCAGAGTTCTGCAATTACCGGGAACTGGCTGTAAAACTGGCGGCCTATGTGAAAGAAATGGGTTATACCCATGTGGAGCTTCTGCCGGTTATGGAGCACCCCTTAGACGCCTCCTGGGGATATCAGGTTACGGGATATTACGCTCCTACCAGCCGTTACGGAACTCCGGATGATTTCATGTACTTTATGGACTATATGCATCAAAATGGAATTGGCGTGATCCTTGACTGGGTGCCGGCTCATTTTCCAAGAGACGCCTATGGGATGGCCTGTTTTGACGGTACCTGCGTCTATGAACACGCCGACCCAAGGCAGGGTTCTCACCCCCACTGGGGCACGCTGATCTACAATTACGGCCGCCCCGGCGTTTCCAATTTCCTCATCGCTAATGCCCTGTTCTGGGCGGACAAGTACCATGCTGACGGCATCCGCATGGATGCAGTAGCCTCTATGCTGTATCTGGATTACGGCAAAAGCGACGGCGAATGGGTGGCGAATATGTACGGCGGGAACGAAAATCTGGATGCAGTAGAGTTCTTAAGGCATTTAAGCAGCGTGTTTAAGGGAAGAAAAGATGGAGCGGTGCTTATTGCCGAGGAATCTACCGCATGGCCTATGGTTACAGGTAACCCAAAAGACGGCGGTCTGGGCTTTGACTACAAGTGGAACATGGGCTGGATGAATGATTTCACCAACTATATGCGCTGCGATCCTTATTTCAGGAAAAATAATTACGGCGGACTGACCTTTTCCATGCTCTATGCCTACAGTGAGAACTTTATTCTGGTATTTTCTCATGACGAGGTGGTTCATGGCAAAGGCTCCATGATGGGGAAAATGCCTGGAGAGACGCTGGAGAAAAAGGCGGAGAATCTGAGGACGGCCTATGGTTTTATGATGTCTCATCCGGGTAAAAAACTGCTCTTTATGGGGCAGGATTACGGACAGATCGACGAGTGGAATGAAAATGCCTCTCTGGAGTGGGGACTGCTGCAGTATCCTCTGCACAAAAATATGCAGAATTATGTAAAGGCATTAAATAAAATGTATATGGAGCATCCGGCGCTCTATGAAGCGGACTTTGAGCCTGAGGGATTTGAGTGGATCAACTGCAGCTACCAGGATGAAAGCATGGTGATGTTTGTCCGCAGAAGCAGGGGAGGAAAAGAGACGCTGCTTTTTGTCTGCAACTTTGATCATATGGAACACGAAAAGTTCCGTCTGGGAGTGCCGTTTGCGGGTAAATATAAGGAAATTTTAAACAGTGATGCCAAAGAGTTCGGCGGCGGCGGAAGAGTGAACCCGCGCCTTAAGACCTCTAAAAAGATAGAGTGGGATGACAGGGAAGATTCCATTGAGCTTACCATTGCGCCCATGAGTTTTCTTGTATTCAGCTGTACCCCGCAGGCGCCGGTTAAGAAAGCAGGAAGAACGACGAAAAAGGATAAAGATGCGGGGACAGAGAAAAGCGTGAAGAAGGAGTCAAAGACCGTTTCCGGCCGAAAGAGCGCCTCCGGCCCCAAGAATACCCCAAAGAACGCTCAAAAGGCGGTTGGCAGAGAGGAATTGAAACTGCTGACGACAGCCAGGGAGGAGCCGAAGAAGCTGGAAACGGCAAAGGAAGAACCCAAGCGTCTGGGGACAGCCAAGGGGGAGCCAAAGAAGCTGGAAACGGCGAAAGAGAAGCCGAAGCAGCTGGCGACAGCCAGGAAGGAGCCGAAGAAGCTGGAAACAGCGAAGGAAGAACCCAAGCGTCTGACGGCTGCCCCGGAGAAGTCCGCGTTAAGAACTGAGGCAGAGCACAGTGAAAAAGACCGTTAGACGGGCTGGTTTCTGCGGCAGGGCAGTTTAAACAAAGCGAAGAAACAGAGAAACCGGAGATCTCCCCATGATGCAGAGGTCTCCGGTTTAATTTGTTTTCATCAGGCTATTTCTCATAAGTATAATTGTCGACTTCAACCTTATCCGATTCCTGATAAGGGGCTAAGGTAGAAATCATTTTGACAGGGGTATCGTAGTTATTGATACAATAATGGATCTCTGAGGGTTCAATATGGATCAGATCTCCCGCAGATAACGTATTTACCTTCCCATCTACTACAATATCGATTCTTCCCTCTAAAATGAAAAAGTTCTCTTCCATAACATTATGATAATGGGCTTTAAAATCCTGGCCGGGCATAAACTGCACAACTGCAAAGTTCATGCGCGGCCCTTTCATCAGATATTTTGGGCCGCTGTCTCCAAAACGATATTCTTTTTCGTTTTCATTTACAATATACATAAGTTCCTCCTTTTGTGCATAGCACTGTTTGGTTTATAATATATTTGCGCTCTTTGCTTTAGATGACTCAGACACCCGGAGCAGACCACATGGGGGCAGTCAGACCTTCGTTCGTAAGGGCCAGCTGGGCGGCGTAAAGCTTCTTCCAGACAAGATAAATTTCATTGTACAGTCTGTGATTTTCCGTATCAGGGAGGTAGGTGTGATCAATTTTTGCAAGCTTTTTAGCGGTATCAGATATATTGTCATAGATTCCAACCCCATATCCGGCAATCAGTGCGGCTCCCAGAGCAGTCGCTTCCTTTACTGCGGGAACCTTAACCGGGATACCAAGCACATCTGCGAGAATCTGGCTCCAAAGGGGGCTTTTTGAGGCACCTGAAGCAAAAATTACCTCAGATGGCATATGACCGGTGGATTCTTGTACCAGTTCCATATGGCCTTTTGTGACCAGAGCCGTATTTTCAAGGATAGCTCGGTAGAAGGTATAACGGTTAAATTTTGCAGGATCCAGCTGAAAATTCGTAAAAGTCGGAGCAGCGTGTTTCCAGCTGATAAAATTCATTACATCTGAAAAAGTACACATCATGCCATAACAGCCGGCGGGAATTTTCTCTGCCTCCTGATTCATCAGGTCATAGACGTCACAGCCGATTTCAGAGGCTCTTTGCTTCTCCAGCTGGCAGAAACCGTCACGAAACCAGCGCATGACCAGTCCCGGCTTAAAAGCAAGCGCTTCGTACTGCCAAACATCCTTGATTGCATGACAGTTTACGCGGACACGACACTGGGAATCCGTGACTGCACGATTGGTGTTATACTCATACTGCCAGAAGCTTCCGCCGAAAATGGCGGCTTCATTTGCGTCTACCGCTCCTACGCCGATACACCCAAGCTGTGCATCTCCTCCTCCAACTACAACGGGAGTTCCCTCTGCCAGGCCGGTCTCGGCGGCTGCTTTGGAGGAAACAGGGCCAACGATGGAGCCGGCTTCCATCACAGATGGAAAGATATCGCTTTTGAGTTCACAGCGCTCCAAAATTGATGGATCCCAGGTGCGGGTCTTAAGATTCATAAGTCCTGTGGTGGAGCCGTTGGAGGGTTCTGCGGATAAAATGCCCGTAAGCCTGTAAATCAGCCAGTCATTGAACATACCTATTTTGGAGGCTGCCTGATAGATATCCGGCTGCTTGTTTTTGACCCAGAGGAGCCTTGGAAGGGCGTCCAGTGCGTAAGACTGTCCTGATTCGCGGTAGAGTTCTTTTTCCAGTCCGGGATATTTCCGGAGAAGTTCAATTACTTCATCATTTGCTCTGGCATCCACATTTGCGCAGGCCCAGATCTCCCGGCCCTGCGCATCATACAGTATGATCCCTTCCCGCATACAGGTGGTAGAACAGGCTGCAATTTCGCGGGGATCAATGTGGGCAGATGAGATAGCTTCCCTGATACATCCCTTCGCCAGATCCCAGTTATGGATCCAGTCAAAATCCATGCTTCCCGGATATCTGGGGTCTTCTGAATGTTCCCATTCATGCTGGGAGCAGGAAAGCTGGTTTCCTGCCAGATCGAACAGGACCGCGCGCACGCTTCCTGTACCGGCATCGATTGCCATTAAATACTTTGCCATATCCTTATTCTCCTATCAGTTTTTTTGCAGTATCTTCATCTGTAATCAGGGAATCGATATAACCTCCTTTTAACGCTGCCTTGATTACAGTTGTTTTCTGTTCGCCTCCTGCTATTCCGATTACATTGTTTAGTTCTTTTAAGGTTTCCAGGGGTGTGCTGACCAGCCGGTCTTCAATGCTGGTGACCACAGGCGCTCCGTCCTTGTCGATAAAATGCGTCAGCACATCTCCTACAGCCCCTTTCATGGTAAGGTATGTAAAATCATTTTTACTGAGAATACCATTGGAAATAATGGTTGCATCATTGTTCATGGCGCCGATTCCAACAATGGAAAAAGAAGACAGCCTGACCATGCGGCGGATTTCTGTGACGCTGGGTTCCTGTAAAATCGCCTGGCATACCTCCTTGGAGGAGAGAAGCAGGGGCGCCGGATACAGATGAAGCCTTGCCTTAAATGTATTGGAGGCGCTGTTTGGAAGGTAGTAATTCACTCCCCCGGTGAAAGAGACAAAGGAAACCGGGACATCTGTGATGGTTGCAAGGTGGTTTAAAACGCGGGACGGCGTGTCGCCATAGCCCATATTGATAAACGTATTTTCTGTGATCTGGTCAGCCAGATAGTTGGCGGCCGCCATGGCCAGATATTCGTTGATCTTGCTTTTGTTGTCCGGAGTAGGGACAATCAGGACGTTTTTTAAATTCCACATCTCTTTCAGCTTCTGCTCTGCATGAAGGTGTTTTCCCATATCCTGCGAAATCTTAAACTGGATTACCCCGGTCTCTTTGGCTGTTTCCAGAAGACGGATGACCTTCATCCGGGAGATTCCCAGCTTCAGGGCGATGGACTGCTGTGTCATATTTTCAATGTAATAGTACCATGCGGCTTTCAAAACCAGCTCATCATCATATCTCATAATAGGATACCTCTTATCATTTATTTATAAAACCAATCCATGCGATTATAACACATAACAAATGTTTAAATAAATAACAAATGTATCATAATACAACAAAAACGGAAACAAGGCAAAATTGAATTGTTTTGTTTTTCGATGTATAAAATATATAATAAAATAAATAAAAAAGCAAGAGTATTATGCAAAATAAATACTAAAAAAAGTAAAAGCCTTGACAAAGATAGTGAATATGATTATACTGGGCTTATGATAAAAATGTTTAATTGTAAAACAAAAATACAATTTTCAAAGGAGAGGTCGACATGAGCCAGGCAGTCCGTGGGCAGACGAACAAAGAGCTGCTTTCTGTATGTGGGATTACAAAGAGATTCGGTCTGAATGTTGTGCTGAAAGGGATTGATCTGAGTGTGGGAAGAGGGGAGGTTCTGACGCTGATCGGGGGGAATGGTGCCGGAAAATCCACTCTTATGAAGATCATTATGGGGATCTACCAGCCGGATCAGGGGGAGCTGTACATAGATGGGGAGAAGATTTCCAGTTTTAAACCGGTTGTTTCTCTTCAGAAAGGAATCTATATGGTTCCTCAGGAGCCGATGCTGTTTCCGAATATGACAGTGGAGGAGAATATCCTGATTGGTTTTTCAGGAGTGAAGTCAGAACTGCATAACCGTCTGGTAAAAATAATCGGCGATATAGGGTGGGAACTGGATCTGAACAGAAAGGCTCTTAGTCTCTCCATTGCAGAACAGCAGATCGTAGAACTGCTTCGGGGCATGATGAGAAACGCGAAGGTGCTGATTTTGGATGAACCAACATCTGCTCTTACGTTTGACGAGGTAGAGGCTCTGTTTAAGGTTGTTGCAGACTTAAAAAGCCGAGGTATCGGAATTATCTATATTACACACCGCATGGCAGAGGTTTTTACAATCGGTACTCATGTGGCCATTATGAGAGACGGTATTATCACCCTGAAAGGCCCTATCGGTGATTTTACCAGAGATATGCTGGTAAAAGGGCTTCTTCCTCCAAATATGGAAGAGGTGGAAAAAAGGGAAGAGAAAGAAACGGCTATCGATTATACAGATTTAAAACCGGTTCTCAGGCTGGAGCATTTTTCGGGATATGGCTTTGAGGATATTAACCTGGAGGTATATCCGGGTGAAATCCTGGGGGTGGCCGGGCTGGTAGGCGCAGGGAGAACGGAACTTGCCATTACCATTTTCGGAAGGGAAAAGCCTCTTGGGGGAAAGGTTTTTCTAAAAGACAGAGACGTGACCGGACTATCCACAAGAGAAGTGATTGAAGCTGGAATCAACTATGTTCCTGAGGACAGAAGACAGAACGGTCTGTTTGGCATGAGCAGCGTTGCCGCCAATACTACCTCCTCTCTGCTTTTTAATATAGCTATGGGAAAGGTGTTCCTGAATAAAAAGAAGGAGCAGGAAATCACACAGAAGTATATTGATGACTTTCGGACAAAAGTAACCGGGCAGGAACAGTCCTGCGGCAGTCTTTCCGGTGGAAATCAGCAAAAGGTTGTGATCGGAAGATGCCTTTCCTCACTTCCTCAGCTTGTGATTCTGGATGAGCCGACGCGGGGGATTGACGCAGCGGCCAGAGGGGATGTATATTCCATTATTCTGGAACTGAAGAAAAAGGGTGTGGCTACGATGCTGATCTCCTCGGATATGGAAGAGATCATTGAACTGTCAGACCGTGCAGTAGTTATGTTTCAGGGGCATATGACAAAAACACTGTCAAAGTCCCAGATTGATCAGAATACACTGATGAATGCGTCGTTTGATGTGGATGAAGAAGAGGAGGGCTGACATGGATCGAGTGAAGAAAATATTGAAAGCCCGTGAGGCGGGAAGCCTGCTATTTCTTATCCTTCTGGTGCTTTTGGTAGGTCTGATAAATCCGGATTTCTGGCAGCCAGCCAGCCTTTTGAACTGTCTGAATGATTCGGTTGTGTTTACCCTGCTGGCGGTTGGGATTGCCTTTGTTATTCTTACGGGGGAGATTGACGTATCCATTGGAGCTACCCTGGGAATGAGCGCGGCCGTAGGAGCTACCATACTCCGCGACGGAGGGAGCATAGGCGCTGCAATTGGGACGGCGGTTCTTGTGGGGGCGGCTATTGGCCTTGTAAATGGAGTGGGCGTTTCCGTTTTTAAGATCCCTTCGCTGATTTTTACATTGGGTGTTAATGGCGTTGTAAGAGGACTGATTTATGTTTTTACAGGCGGCGCATGGGTAGAAAACCTCCCGGCGTCCTATACCAGGGCTTCCAATATAAAGGTTGTGGGAGAGCTTACGCTGTTTTATGCAGTAACCATCCTTGCAGTTCTTATTGCGAACTATATTGTATCCAGAACCAGAAAAGGCAAATATTTTACTGCGGTGGGAGATAATATTTCCGGTGCGACACTGGTGGGTATCCCGACCATACGCACAAAGATACTGGCGTATGTGATCTGTGGCATTATGGCAGCTGCTGCCGGTATGGTCTATGCTTCAAGAATTGGCTTTATCACACCTACGGCAGGAAACAACTACGAGATGAAGGCAATTGCGGCCTGCGTTCTGGGAGGCGTGGCTCTGACGGGAGGTCAAGGAAGTCTTTTGGGGGCAGCGATTGGTGCGATCATTATGTCATCTATCAGCCGGATCCTGGTATTTCTCGGTTTTTCATCTGATTATGATAATACGATTACCGGCATTATGCTGATTGCCATCGTTGTTGTAACGACGGTTGCCCAGAATCACGCCATCGTTAAAAACCGGCATGAAATACTGATGGCGAGAACTAATAAGGCTGAAAACAATACAAATCAGAAGAAAGGAGAGCAGAAATCATGAAAACATCTTTTCCTGAAAAGGCGAAAAAGTTTTTTTCCAGCTGGGAATTTGTTCTGCTGCTGATCCTGTTCGCTGAAATTGTAGTATTTGCAACGAAAAATCCAAAGTTTCTAATGCCGAGGGTTTTGTTTGGAAGCCTGAATGATATCATTTCCATCTGCATCATTTCTCTGTTTGTGACGTTTGTAATGATTACCGGAGGAATTGATATTCAGGCGGGTTCTATTGTGGGCCTTTCTTCTATCGTACTGGGAGTCGCATGGCAGGACGGCGGTATGAATATCTGGGCAGCAGTTGCCCTGGCAGTTGCAGTGTCGGCTGTCTGCGGAGCGCTTTCAGGCTATTTTGTGGCCTACTGCGGTGTCCAGCCGATGGTTGTAACGCTGGGAGGAAGCTTTCTCTTTACAGGAATTGCCCTTTTGGTTTCCAATCTGTCCGCTACAGAGAGTTACAAGGGGATAAACGGATTTCCGGACAGCTTTTTGCAGCTGTCCCGATTTAAGCTTTTTGGCATCATTCCCTGTCAGGTGCTTATCTTCCTTGCTCTGGCGGTGACAGCGTATATTCTGCTGAACAGAACGAAATACGGAAGAATGATATTTCTGATCGGTATCAATAAAGAGGCTGCTGAATTTTCGGGAATCAATACCAGACTTGTCACAATGAGCACCTATATTCTCTCTGGAGTGAGCGCGGCCATTGCAGGTATTATCTTAACCTCTTATATCGGAACGGCAAAATCAGATATTGGCGTTACATTTACACTTCCCATTATTACGGCGGTTGTGCTTGGAGGAACACTTTCTACTGGCGGAAAAGGATCGGTTGTGGGAACGGCCCTGGCTGCGGTAGTGATTGGTGTATTGAAGTTTGGACTGCCTCTCTGCTTTAAGGTTCCGCAGCAGTATCTGGATATTCCGGTAGGGCTTCTGCTTTTGGTGGTGGTGATCGGGCGCTCGGTTCTTACTAATCCAAGGGTGGTTGCTATATTTCATGGGAAGAGCAAAAATTAGTATCTTAATGGAAAGTCCATTAATATAGAAAAATGGTATGCAGCAGACTGCATACAGAATGAGAAGGAGGATTTATCTTATGAGGAAAAAACTGATTGCAGTAGCGCTTGCAGCGTCTATGGCAGCTTCATTGAGCGCCTGTGGCTCCAAACCGTCAGAGGCTCCGGCGGGAACAACAGAGGAAACCGCTAAAGTGGAGACTGCGGCAGAAAACGGGGACAAGACGGAGACTGCTGCAAAGGGCGGGGAGGAGAAATCGATAGAAGGACTTACTATTGCGTTCGTTCCAAAGCTGACAGGAAATGCTTTCTTTGAGTCCGCTAACAATGGCGCGCAGAAGTATGCCGAAAAGTGGGGATTTACGGTTGATTATCAGGGATCTTCCAATGCGTCTGTTGCAGATCAGGTGCAGGTGATCAACAATGCGGTTGCTTCTGGTGCAGACGGGATCTGTATTTCATCTGTGGATGCAACAGGACTTGATTCTGCCCTGACAGATGCGATTTCCAGCGGCGTAACGGTCGGAACGTGGGATTCGGACGTGTCCGACACAGCCCGTACGCTGATGGTTTCTCAGGGAACTCCGGATATCCTGGGGCAGATGCTGGTAGATATGGGAGCGGACTCTTTAACCAAGAGAGGAAAAAATCCTGAGACGGATACGATTAAATACTGCTGGCATTATTCTCAGGCAACTGTCGCGGATCAAAATTCCTGGCAGGTAGCAGGAGAAGCCTATATCAAGGAGCATTATCCGAACTGGGAAAATGTGGCTCCTGACAATTATTATTCTGAACAGGATGCCGAGAAGGCCGTTTCCATCGGAGCATCCATCCTTGAGGCTCACAGTGACATCGATCTGATTATCTGTAATGATTCTACTGCGCTTCCGGGGCAGTGCAAGGCTGCTCAGAATAAGGGGCTGACAAAAGAGGATGTTACCATTTCAGGCTTTGCCTCCCCCATGTCGATTAAGGATTACTGTGAGGCGGGCGTGATCGAGCAGTGGGGGCTTTGGGACTGCGGTGTTCAGGGCGCTATGGGCTGTTATCTGACTGCATATCTTGCGGCGGGCAATACTGTAAAAGTGGGAGATAAGATCAACATTCCTGAGATTGGAGAGGTTGAGGTTATGCCTAATGATTGTCTGGTCGAGGGCGCTCAGACTGCCCCTGAGAATAACGGTGTTGTGCTGATGCCAGAACGGCTCATCTTTAATAAAGATAACGTTGCCGATTACGATTTCTAACATATGGGCTGCTGGCCGGATCGGGGGTCAAAGCCTGATCCGGCATTGCAGAGGTTCTGCATTCTGATTTAAAAATGAAAAGACGGGAGAAAAGAATTATGGCAGATCTTGAAGGTGTAAAAGTTGCAAAAAATTATCATCTGGACACTCCTTTTGCAAATCAGGAGGGATTTTATGTAAAGGGAGCCAATGGGCTGGATTGGGGTATGAAAAAGCACCTGTCCAATATTTTTGATACAAAGAGCGGCAATACAGTCATGTTTGCGTTTGATCATGGTTACTTTATGGGATCAACATCAGGGCTTGAGAGGCTGGATCTGGTTATTCCCAGGCTGCTTCCCAATATTGACGTGCTGATGGGAACGAGAGGAGCGCTTAGAAGCTGCGTAGATCCGGCACTGATTGGCGGGAAGGGAATTGCCCTGAGAGCTACATCCGGTTCCTCCATGCTGAATGATGATCTGTCCCATGAGGTATTAGTGGTAGATGCGGCAGAAGCCTGCAGGATGAACGCAGACTGTCTTGCGGTTCAGACATTTGTAGGCGCAGAAGGGCAGCTGTCCAGCTTGGATAATCTTTCAAAGGCGGTTAATTTTGGACAGCAGTATTCGATCCCGGTTATGGGCGTGGTTGCTGTGGGAAAACAGATGGAAAGAACAGACCGCTTCTTTAAATTGGCAACCCGTATGCTTGCAGAGCTGGGAGCCAACATTGTAAAGTCTTATTACTGTGAGAATTTCGAGGAAGTTGTCGCAGCCTGCCCGGTTCCTATCGTAGTTGCAGGCGGAAAGAAGCTTCCGGAGGATGAAGCTCTGACACTTGCATACAGGGCAATTCAGGGCGGGGCGAAGGGACTTGATATGGGAAGAAATATCTTCCAGTCCAATCACCCAGTCGAAATGAGTGCGGCGATCAGAAAGATTGTTCATGAAGGCTTTACCGATAAGGAGGCATTTGCATTCTATCAGGAGGCCATTCACTGATAACGGGATAATGGTAAGAAAAATGTAACGATTCAGGACGGGGTCTCTTCTTGAATGCCTTCCGTCATTTAAGAAGCATCGGAGATTCTCCTGATGTGAAAACAGGTGCCCTGAACGGTTAAAAAGAAATGTAAAAAGAATAGATGGTACTCCTGACAGAGAGGATACGGCATTTGCGGTATTGAAAGACAGGAGTACCATTTTTTGCTGTGCAGGAAAGAGTGCCTGCAGAGGTCTTTTGGAATTGATAGGGTGTCATAATGAAAGCGGCATAAAGAAAATGTTAAAATACATATCGAAAACATGAAAAATGTGTTAAGATTAGGATGTATAATCTGTAACGCGTTTTGGGAAAAAGCGGGGGATGCAGAGCTTCTCTGGAGCATAAATCACGGAAAATAAAGGAGAATACCATTGAAAGGAAAAAAAGGAATCCCGGCAGCCGTTTTGTGGATGGCTTTCTGTATTGCGCTCTGGGGCTGTGCTGCGCAGAATACTTCCAGGGAAACGGAAAATGTGCCGGAATTTGTTCTGACCTATGCGGAGAACCAGGCGGAGGATTATCCCACTACTCAGGGAGCATATAAATTTGCAGAGCTTGTAAAGGAGCGCACCGATGGCAGGGTGGAGATTATTGTAAATGCGCAGGGAACTCTTGGGGATGAGAGGACGGTTATTGAACAGATGCAGTTCGGAGGAATTGATTTTGCCAGGGTGTCCTTGTCTCCTCTGTCGGAATTTGTTCCCGAACTGAACGTTCTGCAGCTTCCCTATCTCTACACGGGGGCTGACCATATGTGGAAGGTGCTGGAAGGGGAGATCGGCGATCGGTTTTTAAATTCCTTCGATTATTCCGGCCTTGTTGCTCTTTCCTGGTATGATGCCGGAGCCAGGAATTTTTACAATTCTTCCCATTCCATTGAGAGACTAGAGGATATGAAGGGAATGGTTATCCGAGTTCAGGAGTCAGAACTGATGAGCGACAGCATCCGCGCTCTTGGGGCGGTGCCGAAGCAGATGGCATATGGAGAGGTTTATTCGGGACTTCAGATCGGTGAGATTGACGGAGCGGAAAATAACTGGCCGTCCTATGAGTCTGCCAGACATTTTGAAGTGGCAAGGTATTACACCATAGATGAGCACACCCGTGTGCCGGAACTGCAGCTGGCGGCCCGTTCCACCTGGGAGAAGCTGCCGGAGGACTACCGAGACGTGATCCGGGAATGCGCCGAAGAATCTGCCCGATATGAGAGAAGGCTTTGGAGGGAGCGGGAAGTGCTTTCCGAGAAGAAGATCCGGGATGCCGGGGGAATCATTACCCAGCTGACGCCAGAGGAGAAGGAGCGGTTTCAGGCGGCTGTTATGCCCATGTATCAGAAGTATTGCAGCGATTATACAGATGTGATCGAGCGTATCGTGGAGGCTGGAAAAACGTAGGAGAATAACAGTGCGAAAAGTGTTTGGAAACCGCTAAAATCAGTCCGGGTTTACAGGATTATTCTTGTGAAAAGTGCAGAAAGTGTGATATACTGTCCACATAGCCTGACGGCCGCCGGGATCCTCGTGACAGAGCATCCGATCCCCGGCAGGTGACTGTATCCGGGGAGAACGGTTCCCATGGCCGGCGCAGGCCCTTACAAATGGAAAGGGGCGGTGAACATTATGGACAAAGTGATCACAATAAGCCGTGAATTTGGCAGCGGAGGACGCGAGCTTGGGGTGAAGCTGGCAAAGGTTCTGGAAATTCCGTTCTATGATAAGGAACTGATCTCCATGGCTGCGGATGATATCAATATTGCAAAAGAGGCCTTCCTCCGCTATGACGAGCATATCGTGACGGATGATCCTTTGGATCGAAATTTCTACCATGCATTCTCTGATATTTATCAGGTTCCTATGTCGGATCAGATTTTTGTGGCCCAGTCCAGTGTGATCCGCCGCCTGGCATCCCGCGGGCCCTGTGTTATTGTGGGCCGCTGCGCGGATATGGTTTTGGAGGACAGCATCAATATTTTTGTTTATGCGAAGATGAAAAACCGGATCCGCCGTCTGATGGAACTGGAATCGGGTTCTGATGAAAAAGAGATGGAGCGCCGGATCCGGGAAGTTGACCGTAAAAGAAAGGACTATTATCAGTATTATACCGGCAATGCATGGGGAAGAGCTCAGAACTACCATTTGTGCGTGGAAAGCGGACTGGTGGGAGTGGACGGCTGCCTTCGGGCCGTGATGGCATATCTGAAAGAATACACCTCAGAGATCGGCTGATGACGCGGCGGTGATTAAAAGGTTATTGAGATTACATGAAAACAATGCATAATATTTCTCTGACGGCTCATACTAGGAGTGTACAAAGGAAGTACAAATCAAAAAACAGGTGAGTCCATGGAAAAGCCCGGTAAAAAACTGAAGAAATTTTTAATTATAACAGGAACCACAGGAATGGTCTACGCAGGTCTTAAATACCTGCTGCCTCTTGTGGCTCCTTTTTTCATTGGTTATACACTGGCTCTGATTCTGCGTCCTACGGTTCGTTTTCTGCGCTACCGTCTGAGGCTTTGCTTTTTTGGAAGGACGTGGCAGCTGCCTTCGGGGCTGATCGGCGCTGCTGAAATGGCTCTGATCTTTGCGGGGCTGGTTTTTTTTGCCTGGCAGGGTATCCTGCGCCTGTGCCGGGAGATACAGCTGCTTACAGTCCGGCTTCCACTGTGGCTGGATGCTTTTGACCGTTGGATAACAGACAGCTGCGGCAGGCTGGAAAGGGCGGCTGGCCTGGATTCCGGCTGCCTGTCTGATGCGGTAGGTGAAATGGCCCTGACGCTGGGGGAGAAGGTCAAAGAAAGCCTTATGCCGTTTCTCATGGTTAATTCTCTCCCTGCGGCGGCCTTCTTTGCGCGTCTTTTTTTGGTCTGCCTGGTTTCATTTCTGGCTGCTGTCCTGAGTCTTCAGGAAATGGAGGAGCTTCGCTGCCGAAGGGATCAGTCGTTATTTCGCAGAGAATTTAACCTTATTGGGAACCGCTTGGTTCAGACGGGGAAGGCCTGGTTTAAAAGCCAGGGAATCATCCTTTTTTTAACCTGTATTCTCTGCACCGGCGTCATGATCTGGATGGGAAATCCCTACGCTATTTTGGCGGGAACGGCCATCGCCCTTCTGGATGCCCTTCCGCTTTTTGGCGCAGGAGCTATCCTCCTTCCCTGGGCATTTCTGTGCGCTGTGGGCGGACAATGGCGAAACGCTCTGATTCTTGCTGGCCTTTATCTGGCCTGCTATTTTATCCGCCAGTATCTGGAAGCCCGGTATATGGGGAGCAAAGTAGGGCTTTCAGCTTTGGAAACACTGGCTGCGGTATACGTGGGACTGGAACTGTTTGGATTTTTTGGGTTCATCCTGGGGCCTTTGGGGCTTTTGCTGGTAGAGGATCTGGTGGAGGTTTGGGCAGGGGAAAAAACAGAGACAGGGAAGTGAGTTTGTCTTGACATTTTATGGATGAAACTGCTAGACTGACAATGAATTTCAGGATTGGGGGTGACAGAAAGATGTTTGGTGTGGATCAGGTGAAGGCGCTGAATGATCTGGAAATGCTGGTCTACGGATATGTTATGGAATACCCGGAAAAGGTTAGATATATGAGGATACGGGAATTGGCGTCAGAAGCTCATGTGTCTACGTCTACCATCCTGCGTTTTTGCAAAAAAATGGGATGCGGCGGTTATACGGAGTTTAAGCTTCAGTTAAAAGAACACTTAGAACATCGTGGTCAGGTTCGGATAAAAGATGATATTTCAGAAGTGATTGATTTTCTGCAAAAGACCTGTTCAGATGCATTTGAGAATAAGCTGGAGATGCTGGCAGAAGTGATTTTCAACGCAGATCATGTTTTTCTGGCAGGCAGCGGGATGTCTGGAATTGTGGCTAAATATGGCGCACGTTATTTTTCCAGTATGGGAAAATTCTGTCTTTATATTGATGAACCTCATTATCCCACAGAGAGCCGTTTTCTGGAACATTCTCTGGTAATCGTATTCTCTGTTTCTGGAGAATCCAGGGATACCATTGGTCATGTAACCAGATTTAAGGAACAGGGATGTATTATTTTAAGTATTACTAACACAGAAAACTGCACGATTGCGAAATTGTCAGATTATAATATTCCTTATTATGTCACTTATATGAGACTGAAGGATTATGATGTCACTACACAGATTCCGGCAATCAGCATTGTGGAACGTCTGGGGAAAAAATTGTATCAGTATACGTCAAAAGGTCCAGGCCCCATTTAAAAATAAAACATATTGTTACATATAAAAAACAAGTGATAAACGGTGTCACTTGTTTTTTTGAATGTGAAAACCAATGACAAATTGCAGGCTATTTCGTATAATGCAGCTATCAAATCCGTAAGGGGGAACAAAAATGGCAAAAGATTATACAGTTGTATGCAAGAAAATCCTAGAGCACATCGGTGGAATTGAAAACATTGCAAGTGTAACTCACTGCATGACCCGCCTTCGTTTTGTTTTGAAGGATGAGAGTCTGGCAGAGGATGAAGCGATAAAGGCTGTGGATGGGGTTATGGGACTGGTGAAACAGGGCGGACAATATCAGGTGATTATTGGAAACCACGTGGGAACTGCTTATCAGGAGATTTTAAAACTGGGAAATTTTGGTGAGCAAAGTCAGATTGCAAAAGGAGAGAAGAAGGAGCCTTTGACTCTGAAAAAAATCGGAAACAATATTCTGGATGCCATTGTGGGAACGATGTCGCCGCTGATTCCGGCCATTATTGGCGGCTCCATGGTAAAGCTTTTGGTAATGCTCCTGGGAATGGCTGGTATTCTTCATTCTGATTCTGAAACGTATCGCATAATCAATACGATCGGAGATGGAGCCTTCTATTTTCTTCCGGTTATGGTGGCGGCATCTGCGGCAAAAAAATTTAAAACAGATATGTTTCTGGCCATTGCGATTGCGGGCGTTCTGATTCACCCTGATTTCAGAGCGATGATGGAAACGGTTACAGTGGGCGACACGGCGGCCCATTTTGCAGGTATTCCCATTGCATCTGTAAAATATACTTACACAGTTATCCCGTCTCTGTGTATGACCTGGATCTTGTCTTATATTGAACGGGGAATTGACAGGATCACCCCCGCAGTAACGAAAAATTTCCTGAAACCAATGTTGATTCTGCTGATCGCGGCCCCGATTGCGATTTTGATTATCGGGCCGGCTGGAATCTTTGTGGGGCAGGGTATTTCAGCATTTGTATTCTTTGTCCAGTCTAAGCTTGGTTTTCTGGCAGTTGGAATCATGGGAGCCATTTGGCCTCTGCTTGTGATTACCGGTATGCACCGTGTATTTACACCAACTATTTTACAGACCATTTCCGAGACTGGTATGGAGGGAACGGTAATGCCCTCTGAAATAGGAGCTAATTTATCTTTAGGGGGCGTGTCTCTGGCAGTTGCTTTAAAAACAAAGAATCGTGAATTGCGCCAGACCGCTTTGGCGGCAGCTTCTTCCGCATTGATCGCGGGAACAACGGAACCGGCTTTGTATGGCGTGGCAGTTCGGCTCAAACGCCCTCTGCTGGCTTCTCTTATTACTGGTTTTGTTTGCGGATGTCTGGCAGGAATTGGAGGGCTGGCCAGCCGTTCTATGGTATCGCCGAGCGTGCTGACAGGTGTCCAGTTCATTGATCCTGCAAATCCGGGGAAAAGTATCGCATGGATTGCGGGGATCACCGTGCTGGCGGTTATCCTTTCCTTTATATTAACATTGGTAATTGGCTTTGAAGATATTCCAGAAGAGGAGAGATAGCGTTGAGTAAATTCAGAATACCAGAAGATTTTTTGTGGGGGGGAGCTATTTCCGCTAATCAGGCAGAGGGAGCTTACCGGGAAAATGGGAGGGGGATCAGCAATATTGATCTAATCCCTCATGGAATCTCCCGGATGGATGTGAAGCTTGGGAAAGTACCCAATCCTGTTCTGGATAAAAATGCCTATTATCCCAGCCATGAAGCCATTGATTTCTATCATCATTACAAAGAAGATCTGGCGTTGATGGGAGAATTGGGGCTTAAGGTATTTCGGACGTCCATTTCGTGGTCAAGGCTCTTTCCGCGGGGAGATGAAGAGCAGCCCAATCTGGAGGGGATTGCTTTTTACAGAAATGTATTTAAGGAGTGCCGAAAATACGGTATGGAGCCCTTGGTTACACTGTGTCATTTTGATATTCCGGAAGGGCTGATCCGTACATATGGTTCCTGGAGAAGCCGGAAGGTAATCGATTGTTTTATTCGGTATGCAAAGGTCTGTTTTCGGGAATTTTCCGGTCTTGTAAAATACTGGCTGACCTTTAATGAAATTAATATTGTGCTCCATAGTCCTTTTTCAGGAGCGGGAATTGCCTTTGAGGAAGGTGAAAACAGAAATCAGGTAATTTACCAGGCAGCACATCATATGTTGGTGGCCAGTGCCCTGGCGGTCAAAGCTGCACATGAACAGGATCCAGAAATTAAAATTGGCTGTATGCTGGCCGGGGGAAGCTTTTATCCTTATTCCTGTAATCCTAAGGATGTATGGGAGTCGGTGAAAAAGGAGCAGGAAAATCTGTTTTTTATCGATGTACAGGTACGGGGGCATTATCCCAGTTATGCGGGAAGAATGTTTGAAGAGAAAAAGGTCTCCCTGAAAATAGAGGATGGAGACCTGGAAGCATTAAGGCATACCGTAGACTTTATTTCTTTCAGCTATTATGCCAGCCGCTGCGTATCGGCAGATGTGGAGAACAAGACGGCTAATGATGGAAATGTGGTTCGGTCTGTAAAAAATCCATGGCTGCAGACCAGCCAATGGGGCTGGGCTATTGATCCTTTAGGACTGCGTACTACCATGAACCAGTTATATGACCGTTATCAAAAACCGCTGTTTATTGTAGAAAATGGCCTTGGGTCTAAGGATGAGATCGCTGAGGATGGCACGATTCAGGACGATTATCGAATTGATTATCTGAAACAGCATATTGGAGCAATGAAAGAGGCCATGGAAGATGGAGTGGAGCTGATGGGATATATTGTCTGGAGCTGCATTGACCTGGTGTCTGCTTCAACGGGAGAAATGAGCAAGCGTTATGGTTTCGTTTATGTAGACCGGGATGATGAGGGAAAGGGGAGTTTGCAGCGCAGGAAAAAAAAGTCCTTTTACTGGTATCAGAAGGTGATAAAGGACAATGGGGAGTATTTGTAAGAATAAAAAACTGTATACGCAAAAAATTGTGAAAAATATCCATATGACAACCCTATTTTTCAAGCGATTTTATCATAGACAAATAAAACTCTACTGGCTATAATGAAAGTAACTTCATAAAAGCAGACTTTTTATGTATATCCTGGAGATTGGTCCAGAGTTTCTACCAACTGCCGTAAATAGTTGACTACATAGTTTCATGGGGCCGGCTTTTAATGGCCGCCATGCAGCTGTGCGCGGTCTTTGGGGGCAGATGTGAATGGATAAGGAGTTCCGCGTGGGCGGGGCTTCTTTTTTTGCGCAGAGAACGAACCAGGCGCCGGCTGGCTGTTAATGAGGAGAGCAGCAGTTGGAGATGGAACAGGCCCGTAAGGAGGATGGGGTGTATGGAGAAAAAAACATTTGCACTAAAGGGGAATATCATTTTTACAAAGGAAAGAGAGCACTTTGAAATTATAAAACAGGGGTATCTGATCTGCGAAAACGGAAAGGTTCGGGAGGTTTGTCCAGTTCTTCCGGAAACATTCCGGGGAATCCCAGTGGAGGATATGGGGGATCGTCTGATCCTGCCGGGGCTTACAGATCTTCATATCCATGCACCCCAGTATACCTTCAGAAGTCTTGGCATGGATCTGGAACTGCTGGAGTGGCTGGAGACTAATACCTTCCCGGAGGAGGCAAAATATAAGGATTCGGAGTATGCAGCCAGGGCCTATGGCATATTTGCGAAACAGATGAAAAAGAGTGCGACGGTTCGGGCCTGTATTTTCGGAACGATTCACAGTGAGGCCACGCTGACGCTGATGGATCTATTGGAGCAGGCAGGACTGCGCACCATGGTTGGCAAGGTAAATATGGACCGAAACAGCCCGGATTATTTAAGAGAGCCTTCGGCCAGGGCTTCGGCAGATGCGACGAGAGAGTGGCTGAGAGCTGTGGCGGATAAGGGATATCACCACACAAGGCCTATTTTAACTCCCAGGTTTATCCCCAGCTGTACCGATGAGCTTATGGAGCTTTTAAAGGAGATTCAGCAGGAAAACAGCCTTCCCATCCAGTCGCATTTGTCTGAAAATCCGGGTGAAATTGCCTGGGTAAAGGAACTGTGTCCCTGGTCTGCCTTTTACGGAGATTCCTATGACAGGTTCGGGCTATTTGGCGGCGACTGCCCCACGATCATGGCCCATTGTGTTTATTCCGGCGAGGAGGAGGTGGAGCGCATGAAGAAGCGGGGTGTATTTATTGCACACTGTCCGGAATCCAATACCAATCTTTCCTCTGGCGTGGCTCCGGTGCGCCGGTATCTGGAAGAGGGGCTTTGTGTGGGACTTGGAAGTGATGTAGCGGGCGGCACAACCGAAAATCTCTTTGCAGCTATGGCCCAGGCCATACAGGCATCCAAACTCAGATGGCGGCTTTTGGACGACAGCCTGAAGCCCTTGACAGCGGAAGAGGTATTTTTCATGGCATCCAAGGGCGGCGGCGCATTTTTTGGAAAAGCAGGCAGCTTTGAGCCGGATTATGCCTTTGACGCGGTTGTCATTGATGATGGAAGGCTGTCGCATCCTCAGTCCCTGAGCATCAGGGAGCGGATGGAACGGGTTATTTACCTGGGGGATGAACGCGAGGTATATGCGAAATACGCAGATGGAGAAAAGATTTTGTAACAGGGTGCGGCTGGACATTTTTGACGGATGCCGCAGGGGAATGCACTCCCGGAAGGTGATGGAACCTTAAATACGGGAGTGCGGTTTAAGACAGGAGGAATACCAGGATGGAATGGAAGGACGGAAAATGCAGATGTCGGTGGGCGAATCCTCGGAATGAGCGATACATTCGTTATCATGATGAGGAGTGGGGCAGCCCGGTTCATGATGATAAGAAACTTTTTGAAATGCTGATCCTGGAATCCTTTCAGGCCGGTCTTTCCTGGGAATGTATTTTGAATAAACGGGAAGCGTTTTTTAAAGCCTTTGACGGATTTGATCTGGAAAAGGTATGCGCCTATGATGAAGAGAAAGAACGGATTCTGAAGGAGAATGCAGGAATTGTCCGCAATTTAGGGAAAATACGCGCAGCTGTTGTCAATGCCCGCATTTTCAGGAAGATTCAGGAGGAATACGGGAGTTTTGACGGTTACCTGTGGCGCTGGACAGATGGAAGGGTGATCTGCGAGAATGGACTCACCTCTTCGGAACTGTCAGACCGGATATCAGAAGATCTCAGGAAACGTGGAATGAAGTTCGTGGGTACAACCATTATTTACGCTTATCTGCAGGCAGTAGGAATTATATGGGGGCACGAGGATGGGTGCTTTTTACAGCCATAATCAGCCGTGTATGTACAACGGTGTTTCTTACATTTTTCTGTACTGTTTACATTTCCTATACATTTTCTTACTTATTTTAAAATCCATTGCCAATTTCGATAAAATTAGCTATAATCTGCTCATAAAACACGGATAAAATAAACAAAGTTTACAAAATAAGTAAAAGGAGGATTATAGCATGAGAAAACGTAGCCTAACCAGTTTATTATTTGCAGCAGCAGTTGTAATGGCAGGGACACAGCTGGGAAGTGTTGAAGCCCAGGCCAAACCTCATCATGGACACGGCTGGGAGGATCGCTGGGATGATGATGACGATGACGATCGCTGGGATGATGATGACGATGACGATCGCTGGGATGATGATGACGATCGTTGGGATGACGACGATGACGATCGCTGGGATAATAATGGCGACCACTGTCCGGCAGCAGGCGGCGCAGTAAATGTGGTGTACTTTTGCGAGGAGGATAATACAGTATGGGCCAACGGAGAGATCTGGGCGGCCGGTCTGATAAACGGAAAGGGAAATGTGAATTCCAGCGAATTGACAAACATACCGGAAGGCTATACGTTAAAACAGGTAGGAGACTTTTACTATGACGGAGGTTCCGAGCTTCGCGTTCAGGTTGTTCCTAAAGAGAAGCATGGGGGCATGGTCAATGTAGTGTACTTCTGCGAGGAGGAGAATCACGTATGGGCCAACGGAGAGATCTGGGCGGCCGGTCTGATAAACGGAAAGGGAAATGTGAATTCCAGCGAATTGACAAACATACCGGAAGGCTATACGTTAAAACAGGTGGGAGACTTTTACTATGACGGAGGTTCTGAGCTTCGCGTTCAGGTTGTTCCCAAAGAGAAGCACGGGGGCATGGTCAACGTAGTATACTTCTGCGAGGAAAATAATACAGTATGGGCCAACGGAGAGATCTGGGCGGCCGGTTTGATAAACGGAAAGGGAAATGTAAATTCCAGTGAATTGACCACGGTTCCCGAAGGATACAAATTAAAGGAAGTGGGAGATTTTTACTATGACGGCGGCGCAGAACTGCGTATTCAGGTTGTTCAGTGGTATCGTTAAGCTGTGCGAATGACGGAACTGCCGGAAAGGATCCCTCGCAGATAAGACACCTTTCCGGTAAAAAAATATTTTTGCAGCATACGGCATAGTCAGTTTTGGCTATGCCGCTTTGCGTCTGGTGCCTGGTAAGCCAATTCCATCAGCTGCAAATGTGCTGCTCTCATAGTAAAAACAGATGGCAAAGGCTGCGGCTATGTGTTAAAATAACGGCATATACAGAGGCAGATTGGAATATGCTTGTGATTACGAAGTACATGAAGAGTTGGGATAAAAGAGAGCGTGTTAGGTTTACTTTGACGGGCAGTCTGCAGACGGGCTTCACATATCCGGGCGGAATCGGTTAAACGCAGCAAATGATAGGCACCCTTATTGCCGCATTTATCGCAGAATCAGCTCCTGGATTCTTTCTGTTACATAGGTTAATACATCCTTTGTCATGGCAGTCATCCATTCTGGCTGTTCATTTTTGCGAAAAAATAAGCATTTTAAGAACTGTTTCATGTGAAATTATACTATAAATGCACTGAAACCGCAATCGCAGGAGCATTTGCCGACTGCTGGATGTTGACAAACCCTTTATTCCGTCGTAAAATTTACAGTAACTGAAGAGACATTCTTTCCATGATGCTATATGAGAAAGGCAGAGAAGGGGAATAGTAAGCCCGGAGCGCGTTGCAGAGAGAGGAATATTGGTGGAAGTTCCTTACGAAGGCCCGGACCCAACCGGCCCTGGAGCCCTGTATGAGGAATACAGCGCAGATCCGGCGTTAACGGATAAAAGAGAGAGTTTTTATTTTGCTGTAAGAACAGATGAAAGCTAATCAGGGTGGTACCGCCGAGCTGTTCGGTCCCTTGCAGAGAGCATAGATGCATGGGATTGGATGGCTTTTTTGTTATTGCAATGTGGAAAGAGAAAAGGAGAACGATTATGGCAGACAACAAAAAGATGGTAGAAGCCATCACATCTATGGACGCGGATTTCGCCCAGTGGTACACGGATGTGGTAAAGAAGGCAGAGCTTTGCGATTACGCCAGTGTAAAGGGATGTATGGTGATCAAGCCCGCAGGCTATGCGATCTGGGAAAATATTCAGAAGGAACTGGACCGCAGATTTAAGGAGACAGGGGTGCAGAATGTATATATGCCCCTGTTTATCCCGGAGGGCCTTCTTGAGAAGGAAAAGGATCATGTAGAAGGCTTTGCGCCTGAAGTTGCATGGGTAACGCACGGCGGTCTGGAGCCTCTTCAGGAGCGTCTGTGCGTAAGGCCTACCTCTGAGACGCTGTTCTGTGATTTCTACGCAAAGGATATTCATTCCTACAGAGATCTTCCGAGAGTATACAATCAGTGGTGCTCGGTTGTACGATGGGAGAAAACAACCCGTCCCTTCCTGCGTTCCAGGGAGTTCTTATGGCAGGAGGGCCACACGGCTCACGCTACCGCTGAGGAGGCAGAGGCAAGAACGGTACAGATGTTAAATGTATACGCTGACTTCTGTGAGGAGGTTCTGGCAATTCCAGTGGTTAAGGGACAGAAAACGGATAAGGAAAAGTTTGCAGGCGCAGAGGCAACCTATACCATAGAGTCTCTGATGCATGACGGAAAGGCCCTGCAGTCCGGCACCAGCCACAACTTCGGCGACGGCTTTGCAAAGGCATTCGGCATCCAGTTTGCAGATAAAGACAATACCTTAAAATACGTTTACCAGACCTCATGGGGAATGACCACCCGTATGATTGGGGCCATTATCATGGTTCACGGCGATGACAACGGCCTTGTGCTTCCTCCAAGGATTGCTCCGGTTCAGATTATGGTAGTTCCGATCCAGCAGAAGAAGGAAGGTGTGCTTGACAAGGCGTATGAACTGAGAGACCGTCTGTTAAAGTCCGGTTTTTCTGTAAAGGCAGACGATACTGACAAGAGTCCTGGCTGGAAGTTCGCAGACTGCGAGATGCGCGGTATTCCGCTGCGTGTGGAAATCGGCCCCAAGGATATGGAGCAGAATCAGGCAGTTTTGGTACGTAGGGATAACCATGAGAAAACGGTGGTTTCCCTGGATGAGCTGGAGGCGAAGGCAGGAGAGCTTCTTGAAACGATTCAGAGAGATATGCTGGAGAAGGCAAGAAAACACAGAGATTCTCATACCTATACAGCAGAGGAGTGGGATGAGTTTGTGGAGACGATTAACAATAAGCCGGGCTTTGTAAAAGCCATGTGGTGCGGCTGCAGGGAGTGCGAGGATAAAATCAAGGAGGAGACAGGCGCTACCTCCAGATGTATGCCTTTTGAACAGGAGAGTTTATCCGACCACTGCGTATGCTGCGGCAAACCGGCTAAAAAGATGGTTTACTGGGGACGGGCATATTGATGAAACCTCAGATTCCTGCCGCTGCGGAAAAGATTATCGGAAGGCTGTGTGAGCAGGGCTATGAGGCCTATCTGGTAGGTGGCTGTGTACGGGATATGCTTCTTGGTCGGGAACCCGAAGACTGGGATATCACTACCAGCGCCGAGCCGGCCCAGGTAAAGGCGGTATTCCGGCGAACCGTGGACACAGGCATCCAGCATGGAACTGTGACCGTGATGATGGGAAAAGAAGGATATGAGGTCACTACCTTCCGAATTGACGGTGATTATACCGATGGCCGTCATCCCGACAGCGTCACCTTTACGCCTGATCTTATTGAGGATTTAAAGCGCCGGGATTTTACGATCAATGCCATGGCGTATAACAGAGAGAGAGGTTTGGTGGACGCGTTTGGAGGGCAGAAGGATCTGGAGCATGGCGTGATCCGCTGTGTAGGCGCGGCCAGAGAGCGGTTTACGGAGGATGCTCTGCGTATCCTCCGCGCCATCCGTTTTTCTGCTCAGCTGGGCTTTGCTGTCGAGGAAACTACCTATGAGGCTATTAAAGACATTGCTCCCAATCTGGTTCATGTGAGCAGGGAGCGGGTGCAGGTGGAGCTTACAAAGCTTCTGACCAGTCCGCTTCCTGGCTGTATGCGGCTGGTCTACGAGACCGGGATCAGTCCCTGGGTATCCAAGGCGTTTCATCGGATTCCTGAGGTTTCAGGAGATGTCTGCTTTGAGATTCCACCATCTATCCCCGCCCGGAAATCCCTTCGCTGGGCTGCTTTTATGCGAAAATGTACGCCGAAGGAGGCTGCAGAGATTCTTAAGGGACTGAAGCTTGATAATGATACCATTTACCGAACAAAGCTGCTGGTACAGTGGATTGGGACGTCGGTGTGCGGGGAACCGGCTGCAGACGCCCTGGAACCGGCGGAAGCTTTAGCAGAGCGTTTTAAAAGTGAACTAAGAGGACAGCTTTTGGCAAAAAAGGCGCAGATCCGCAGGGTGATGAGCCAGATGGAGCCGGAACTGTTTGATGATCTGCTTACCATGAAACTGTGTCTGATCGAAACGTGTCCGCCGGCAGCGGACTGCTTAAGGGAGGTCTGCCGTCTTAGGGATGAGATCCGTCTGTCCGGGGACTGCATTGGTTTAAAGACACTGGCAGTAACAGGTGACGATCTGATCCGGGCGGGCATGAAACCGGGAAAGGAAGTTGGGATTCTGCTGAAACAGTTTCTGGAAATGGTTCTGGAAGCACCGGAGAAAAACACAAAGGAGTACCTGCTGTCGCAGCTTCCGGCTGTGAGAGATGTATAAAAATAAAATGTTGTATTTCTATCAACCATTGCAATGCTGATAAAAATTGGTTATAATGGTTCCATGACGAAAGGAAAGGGAGGATCCCTTTTCTTTCTGTGCATTTCCGAATACATGGGGGATGTGCTTGTGCGTGCCGGAAGGAGCTTTTGCGCAGGGTATATGCTTATGCGGAGCAGGACAGTTTCTGGCGCGCGATGTATAAAAAGGAGGATATCAAAATGAACGTAATCGACACAAAGAATGCGCCAGGTGCAATCGGCCCTTATTCTCAGGCATATGAGGTAAACGGAGTGATCTACACCTCAGGACAGATCCCTGTGAATCCGGCGGACGGTACAGTAGCAGACGGCATTGCCGCTCAGGCAGAGCAGAGCTGTAAGAACGTGGGCGCGATCCTGGAGGCGGCAGGAAGCGGCTTTGACCGGGTATTTAAGACCACCTGTTTCCTGGCTGACATGGGCGATTTTGCAGCATTTAATGAGGTATACGCAAAGTATTTTACTTCTAAGCCCGCAAGAAGCTGCGTAGCGGTAAAGACCCTTCCCAAGGGTGTTCTCTGCGAGATCGAGGCTATCGCCGTAAAATAACAGGCGTTTTGACTGTTTATACAAAGTGGAAAGGGAGCCCCAGGGCTTCCTTTTTGAATATAGGACTGCCTGATATCCTGTGACGGAAGGGCAGGCCAAAGCTTAAAAGACAAAGAGGTGAAAAATGAGAGGAGCGGAACAAATGAATCACGGGGAAAGAGTTATTTATCGGGCGGTTTACGATTCCCCTATCGGTCTGCTGACGCTGACGGCACTGGATGACGCCCTTGGAGCCCTGTCATTTCCAAGAGAACGATATACCAAGGATGCAGAGCTTCTTAAGGCTGGGAAGGAGGTCTGTATTCCGCCAAAAGACAGGCTTCCGGCTGTCCTGAGAGATACGTTTCGGTGGCTGGATATTTATTTTTCAGGAAAAATACCGGATTTTATGCCGGCTCTTGCGCCGCAGGGAAGCGAGTTTAGACGGATGGTCTGGAATCAGCTGCTTAAGATCCCTTATGGCTGTACGGTTACGTATGGTGAGCTGGCGAAGGCAGTAGCCTATGAGAAGGGAATTTCCCGGATGTCGGCCCAGGCTGCAGGGGGAGCGGTGGGACATAATCCCATCGGGATCATTATTCCCTGCCACCGGGTAGTGGGTGCAGGAGGGAATCTGACTGGATTTGGCGGCGGGATCAAAGCCAAGGAGGCTCTTTTGGAACGGGAAGGGATGGATATGGAAAGATTTTATGTTCCAACCAGGGGAACGGCGCTATAGGGCACATATCTGCCCCGTTGGCAGCGGATACGATCGGGAAAGAAGGAGTCGGGAGCGAAATGAAGGAAAATTCGGTGATCCTTATGAATTTCAGCGGGATTTATGAAACAGAGACGTTTTATGAAAAATGGCAGGGCATGGAGGTTCTGTGGCTGGACTGCAGGGACATCCAGGGGACAAACTGCTATTGTGATGAAGTGGGGGAACGAGCTTTGAAACAAAGGATAGAGCCCCTTGGGCCCGGGGGAATCCATTTTCTGGATTCGGGTAATTATCATTATGTTACAAAGCTGTGGCTGGATCAGATAAAGGAGCCTTTTGAGCTGCTGGTATTTGATCACCATACGGATATGCAGCAGCCCGTGTTTGGGGATATTCTTTCCTGCGGCGGATGGATTTTAGAGGCGCTGGAACAGAATGAGCATCTGAACCATGTTTTTCTGGCAGGCCCGCCTGAGGAGGCAGTTAAGAAAGCAAAACAGGAGATTTCGGAGGAACTGCAGAGGAAGGTGACATGGATTTCGGAGAAGGAAATGGGGAAAGGATTAGATTTTCAGAGCGGGCAGACGGAATTATCCGGCCAGACCCAATCCCCTCTTCCGGTGTACATTTCCATTGACAAAGATATCCTTTCCCCTTCTTTTGCCCGTACCAACTGGGATCAGGGAGAGGCCGATCCTGCCGATGTCTGCCGCCTGATCCAGACTTTTCTTGCGCGGCGGCCTCTCATAGGGATGGATGTATGCGGCGAGAATCCGGAAGGGGCGGACGGTCCGGAGGCAGAAGAGGAGCGAAGGATCAATGACGCTGCCAATGAGGCGGTTCTTAAGCTGTATAGCGGACATATTGGACGGATGCAGGCCTGCCAGGGGAAAGAATATTACCAGTAAAGGAGAGCATACATGAATCTGGATCTTAATAAACTGACCTGCACAGCCTCTTTGACAGATACGGAGCGGGCGGTGCTGGAATTTCTTCTGACGCATATTGACGAGGCCTTAAAGCTGGGGGTCCGCGGGGTGGCAAAAGCCAACTTTACTTCGACCTCTACGGTGATGCGGCTGTCCAGAAAGCTGGGCTACAATGGATTTATTGAGATGTATTACAAGCTTTTGGGGGCTGCCGGCAAGGGAACGCCCGTCTATGAACTGAATGAAGGCTTTCTCAGTCATTTCGCCGGGGATGGGAATGTGTCCATGGAGAATTACCGAAGTCTCCGTCTGGCTGCACAAAGGATCCATAAGACCGATCAGATGGTTTTTATCTATGGTATGGGTTTTTCTTCCATGATGGCAGAATATTTGGCCAAAAAGCTTCTGGTTCTCGGAATCAAATGTATTTTTTCCGATGGAGCGGATTCCATCGGGGTATTTGAAAATAATCTGGAAGATATTGGGGTTTTCATTGCGTTTTCCCGTTCCGGTCGTTCTCCGTATGTGCTGAACCGGGTCAAAATGGCAGAGGAAAACTCGGTTTTTACCATGGGATTTACTAATGACGGAGCAAGTCCCCTAAAGGAGTACTGCAGCTGCGTGATCGAAGTGCCGGACGACAATCCTCTGGATGACAGGAACATGAAACCTACCCTCTTTTTTTCCAAGACAATAACCATGATCGAGCTTTTGATCTATGAGTATTATCAGATATCGATCGGTTAAATGCACCCCCTTCTTAAAACGTGTTACACATCCGGGTAACACGTTTTCTTTTGGCTCTGGCCTCTGTACTTTTTCCTTTGGTCTGCGTATAATCCAATCATCGGCCACGCGGGGTTAAACAAGATGTATTTCCGATACGAATCTGTTTCGGAGATCGATGAATAACGGAGAGGTATGAAATGAAAGAAAAAATAATGAGCACAATGCAGGCATTTTCCAAGGCAATGTTTATGCCGGTGCTGATTCTTCCCATTGCCGGTCTGTTGATCGCAGTTGGAAACGTATTTACAAATGCAAGACTGATCGAAATTCTTCCATTCCTGGATAATCCGGTCACAAAGGGCTTTGGCGCCATCCTGTCGGGAGCGCTGGTGGCTATTTTGAATAATCTGGGTCTTATCTTCTGTGCGGGAATTGCTGTGGGACTGGCAAAGAAGAAAAAGGCGGAATCCGGCTTTACCGCCGTGCTGGCTTTCCTGGTATTTATCAATGCCATGAATAAATTTATGGATTTAAGAGGGATCCTGGCAGATCCGGCCGCATTGAGAGGAACGGGCCAGGCCATGGTTCTGGGAATACAGGTGTTGGATATGGGCGTGTTCCTGGGAATTATCCTGGGCTGTGTGACCGCCTTTGTACACAATCGTTTTATTGATACAGAGTTTAACAATGCCTTTCAGATTTACGGCGGCGCAAGATTTGTATTTATTGTTCTGATCCCTGTGATTATCGCTTTAGCGGTTGTACTGACCTTTATCTGGCCTGTGATCCAGGCTGGAATCGATCAGGTAGGGCTGTTTATCAATAAAGCGGGGAATTTCGGTATTTTCCTTTACGGTGCATTAGAGCGTCTGCTGATTCCTACCGGCCTTCACCATCTGGTGTATACTCCGTTTCTTTACACCAAGCTTGGGGGCACGGCTGAGATTGCGGGCCAGGTATACGAGGGCTGCCGCAATATTTACTATGCGGAAATGGCGGACCCTGCGGTTGCGGTATTATCTTCTTCTGTGGTATGGGATGCAAGAGGACTTTCCAAGATGTTCGGTCTGGTAGGAGCCTGTCTGGCCATGTACCACACGGCAAGGCCGGAGAACCGCAGCAAGATTAAGGCAATCCTGATTCCGGCCGCGTTTACTTCTTTTATTGCAGGCGTAACAGAACCGATTGAGTTTTCATTCCTGTTTACAGCGCCCATCCTGTTTGTAGCACATGCGCTCTTAAGCGGTCTTGGAATGGTGGTATTTAATCTGCTGGGCTGCCGTGCCATTGGGCCTAACGGTTTTATTGATTTCCTTCTTTATAACCTGCCTCTGGGAATAGCGAAAACACATTGGCCGACGTATCTGCTGATTGGTATTGGCGAGTTTGTGATTTACTACCTGCTGTTCCGTTTCATGATCACAAAGTTTCATTTAAAGACCCTGGGGCGCGAATCTGAGGGCATGGAAATGAAGCTTCACACCAAGGCAGAGTACAAGGAGAAGCAGGAAAGCAAAAAAGGCGGCAAAGACGACGGGATTAACGCGGCTCTGATCGTGGAAGCTCTGGGCGGAGCGGACAACATTTTAAAAGTGGATAACTGTTTTACCCGTCTGCGTCTCGTTGTAAAGGACAGTGCCCTGGTACAGGACGATGTTTTGAAACAGAAAACGGGAGCGGCCGGCGTTATGAAAAAAGGCGAGACGGTACAGGTGGTTTATGGCCTCCATATCAATCAGGTAAGGCAGGCGGTAGATAAGGAACTGGGCCTGGATCAGTAAAGAAGCTAAGAAGGGAGTATGCATATATGGCAGAGAAATTATTTAACATAGTAATCGCAGGCGGCGGCAGCACCTATACGCCTGGAATTGTAAAAATGATGCTGGAGCATCAGGAGGATTTTCCATTAAATTCTGTTACCCTTTACGATAATGACGGGGAGCGTCAGGCCGTAATCGGGGAAGCCCTGGAGATCCTGATGAAGGAGGAAGCGCCCCAGATCCATTTCTCCTACACTACGGACCCCAAAGAGGCATTTACGGGCAAGGACTTCTGTATGGCGCATATCCGTGTTGGGAAATATGCCATGCGTCAGTTAGACGAGAGGATTCCTTTAAAGTACGGCGTAGTGGGTCAGGAGACCTGCGGGCCGGGAGGGATTGCTTACGGTATGAGAAGCATTACAGGTATGCTGGAAATTATTGATTACATGGTAAAATATTCTCCTGAGTGCTGGATGCTCAACTACTCCAACCCCGCTGCCATTGTAGCGGAGGCCTGCCGTGTCCTGCGTCCTGACGCAAGGGTGATCAACATCTGCGATATGCCCGTAGGAACCAGAAGAAGAATGGCCTATATCGTAGGAAAAGACTATGAGGATCTGGATGTGCGATACTTTGGCCTGAACCATTTCGGATGGTGGACCAGCGTAAAGGACAAGACAACCGGCGAGGATTATATGCCAAAGCTTTTAGAGTATGTGTCTGAAAACGGCTATCTTACCCAGAAGGCCATCGAGACCCAGCACATGGATGAGAGCTGGCAGGCGACCCATAAAAAGGCGAAGGATCTTCTGGCTTTGGATCCCCGGTTTTTACCTAATACTTATCTGAAATATTATCTCTATCCCGACTATGTGGTAGAGCATTCTGATCCAAACCACACCCGCGCCGATGAGGTGATCGAGGGCCGTGAGAAGGAAGTGTTCGGAGCAGCCAGAGAGATCATCCGCAAGGGGACTGCAACCGGAGGGGAGTTTACGGTGGATAACCATGCTTCCTTTATTGTATCTCTGGCAAGGGCGATTGCCTACAACACCCATGAGATCATGCTGTGCATTGTAGAAAATAAGGGCGCAATCAGCAATTTCGATTCAGATGCCATGGTGGAAGTTCCCTGTGTGGTAGGAAACAATGGCCCTGAGGCCATGTGCCAGGGCGAGATCCCAACCTTTGAGCGGGGAATGATGCAGGAACAGCTGGCGGTTGAGAAGCTGGTAGTTGAGGCTTATGTGGAGCACAGCTATTTAAAGCTGTGGCAGGCATTAACTCTGTCAAAGACGGTTCCAAGCGCCGGAGTGGCAAAGCAGATTCTGGATGATCTGATAGAGGCCAATAAGGAATACTGGCCGGAACTGAAGTGATTTTATAAACAGGCAAAAACAGGCGGCCTCCGGTTCACTCAGACTGGAGGCCGCTTTTGTTTCATGAAAATGTGTGAAGTCTGTTTGGATCTGCTGATGCCGGTGATTTCGCGGGCTGGAAAGCTATTCTCGGCACAGAATCCGGTCGGATGTCCGGTCAATCAGGCGGCTCATAAGGACGGTATAAAGGGATGCCGCCATATTGGTGCCGATCCGAAGAAATACTGCGCCTACAGCCCCAAAGAGCCCGGAGGCGATGGAGAGAGCGCCGAAGGTATTAAATATGGTCTGCCAGGGATAGCCGGCAGAGTAGCCTACGCCGATGCCGCCCAGAAGACCGATCATGGGATGAAGCTCCTTTGGCAAAAGGGTGTAGATAACAAGAAAGATCAGAGAACCCAGGATATTGCAGACCCAGCGTGCTTTGGCTCTTTTTGCCATATCCTCCTGAAAAGGCAGGCACACGGACATACAGGCGATCCCTATCCACATGGCCCGGGGGATATCCAGAAGAGACGCGATCAGCAGAGCCGTAGAAACGCACAGAGTCAGCTTGATATACCACCGGTTCCTTACGGAACGGAGATCAAATTCATGAAAAAGATCCTTAAATTCCCGCTTATGGGGCCGGTGTTTCTGATTTTTAAAAAATACAGCCATGCATAAAAGCATACCCACAGAGAGTCCTGCAGTCCGCATAATCCAGGAGTGGCCGCTTACATCATAGCCCTGGAGGATCAGATAGGACAGTACAAAGGTGGAGTGGTTCGACATGATCACATTATGGCAGCCAAGGGTCATGAGGATAAGAATACAGATCACATTGATAAAAAACGCGGCGGCAGGCGATACCATATTGGACAGTCTGGGGCCGGCCATGAGAACGGCAAAAATGCCGGCGATACACAGTAGGCCATGGGAGGTATGGATTCCAAAGTCAGCCTGCCGAAGGACTAAAAGCGCCAGCAAAACCACTACGCCGGCAATGCTGTTTTCGCGTCCAAAAATCATGCTGAACAGAGTTACCGCCGCAAAGCAGAAAGCCACCACCAGATAGACCTTGAAGTTATAGATGAGTATGTGGCGCCGGCGCTCCTTTTTGTCCTTTGTAATGCGGATCAGAGCTTTGGAGCCGGCAGAATTCAGCTGCAATTCCTGATAAAATGTCATATGTAAAACCTCCTTGCGTTTCAGGATGAACAGTAAAGAAGATTGTACCCCTTTTTAGGAAATAATACAAGGGTAACTGTTTGAAGCGGCGGGGAAACAGGTAAAAAAGCAGGCATTCAGGAAGAAACCTCATTACCAGCCATATCTGTGCTTTGTCCGGCGCAGGCGTCTGCCTGGGGAGTAAAAATGCAGTGCGCATCAACCAGGGGGTTCTGAAAAGGGGAATCGCGGTATTCTCTGTGCTGATTGCAGTTTGGAAGCTGTTCTTTTAGGGGACTGACTTCTTTTATGACAGAACAGAGGAAACGTTTTGGGCAGCCTGTCTCTGTCCCATTTTGCGCCAGTTTAAAAATCCATAGATATCATTTATAAAGAAGGCTGCAAAGCAGACCGTGACGGACAAACAGCTGATGTCTTTAAAGGTGGCTATGGTCCACAGAACGATCAGAACCAGGTCGTTGGCAGCATAGCCGGCAGCATAGAAGGGGCTGCGCTTAAAGGTCAGATATGCGGCGAGGAAGCTTGTGGTGACAGAGATGGTGCTGGGAATCAGGCTGGCAGTGTGAAATGCCTTCAGAATAAAATAAAATACAAAGGTTACAGCAGCAGCCAGAGCCAGCATAAAACATACTTCACTACGCCGGATGTGATATACCTCTACTTCAGAGCGATTGCCGCAAAAGGGATTTTTCATCCAGGTTACGAGGGAAAATACTGCCATGGGCATGGTCATCCCCAGATATGTGATCATTTCTCCGTAATAGGCAACATTCAGGGAGATGATTCCGTAGAGCAGGCTGAACAGGATCATCAGAAACTGGCCGAAGGGATTGCCCTTGGCGCAGAAGATTAAAGACGTTACTCCGATCAGGGAAGCCCACAGCGTCATATAGTTGGTTCGGTCAAAGAGACAGAACGCGCAAAGAATCAGAAGAACGGAAGCCGTCCAGAGAATAATCTCTGTTTTTGAAAAATAGTGTTTGAGTGCAGTAAGTGATTTCATGTTTCCTCCTTAAACAAAAAAGCATCCATATACACATCTTCAAAGACCTATCGATGCGTATGTGAATGCTTTTAACATTCCTACCCGGTGGCAGATAATTTTATTTATACAAAAAATAAGTTGGAATCCACTCTGACAGAGGGATCACTGATTTCGAGGTATAGTATACTGTCACTTTCTAAAAAAATCAAGAGAAAATTTTAACGATTCTGAATAAGGCATCTTTTTGAATGCCTTTGGCTATTTAAGAAGCATCGGAGGTTCCGGCAATGTGAAAACAGGTGCAAAAAGTTTTATAATTGTGAAACTTTTACAGAGAGAAAAAGATCTATAGGTTACATTCTAAAGTGAACAGCAAAGGCAAGGAGGAGAAAAATGAAGAAAAACAGACATAAAAAAGCATCCATATGGGCAGCCACAGCTGTATTTACTATAGGAACAGCCATCAGTGTGCAGGCGGTTCCGACAGATGCATCCGCCGGAGCACAGCTTTCAGGAACCGTGGAGAGCCGGACGGAAGATCAGCTCACGGTCAATAACGAGAATCCGGGAGCCTATGAAGGGGAATTTATCGTCCATCTGTCCGATGAGACCCGGATACTGGACGGAACAACGGGGATGCCAGTAAAGCCGGAAAGCATTGAGAACGGGGAACGGCTGAAGGTGTATACGTCGGCCGCCGTAACAGCCAGTATCCCGCCGCAGGCCGGGGCCAAGCTGGTACTGACGGATATTCCTGAGGATGGCAGCGCTCCTTTCTATGCAGAGCTTGCAGAGGTAAAACGGCAGGCTGGAGGCTATGAGCTGACAGATACAAGTGGAAACAGGTACGCCGCGCCGGATGACTGCAGTATATTTCCGTATCTGACCAGAAACATGATTTATCTGGATCAGCTGTATGAGGGAGCCGACTGCCTGATCTGGACAGATGGAAATGGAACGGCAGAAAGGATCATGATGTTCCCGCCGTATGAGAGGGAGGCTCAGACACGGACTGGATGGAAATTAGAAAGCGGCGCTGCGGGGACAGAGGATGCCGTCTGGGTATATTATAAGGAGGATGGCACAAAGCACACGGGCTGGCTGCTCGATCAGGGGAAGTGGTACTATCTGGAGCCAGAGACAGGGATTATGAAAAGGGGATTTCTTCACCTGGACGGGAAGACCTATTACCTTCTTCAAGACGGAAGCATGATGATGGAAAGCAAAACATTTACACCAGATGAGAATGGAGTGATACAATGAAAAGAAGATGGAATGTATTTTTTATCGCAGGAGCGGCAATGATGCTGGCTGTGGGATGCAGCCCAAAGGCGCAGGAAACGGCAGAGACGACAACGGCACAGGAAATGTCAGAAATTGTGGATGAGTCGAGGGAGGCAGAGACTTTGGCGGGGGAAACGCAAAAGCAGGAGAAAGCGGAGGTTCCTTCCTTTGGGACAAAGGAAGCAGAGGCTGAGGAAGATGATAATTTCTCCGCAGACCCAGCCAGTGTGGAGGCCTTTGGCCGTTCGGTAAAAGAGGCGGTAGCAGAAAAAGATCTGGAAACTCTGGCTGATCTGGCGGCATATCCCTTATATATCGGATTTGCTGATGGAGGCGTATCTGTTGAGAGCCGGGAAGAGATGATCGCTCTGGGAGAAGAAAAAATCTTTACTCAGGAATGGATGGATTCTATCGCTCAGGCGGATGAAACTGCGCTGTCTCCCAGCATGGCCGGCTTTGTCCTTTCGGGAGAAGGCGGAGGCGGCAATCTTGTATTTGGCCTGAGGGACGGAAAACTTGCAGTTTCTGGTATTAACTATTAAGCAGAGTAAACGGAAAGTAAAAAAAGGGGGGTGTCGGAGAATATTCACCGGCACCCCCTTTGTTTTTGAACAGAAATGATGCGCCTGCATAAACAGCAGGCTGACGCAAAAGTCAAAGATTATGTTCATCTGATTTACTGCAGATTGCCAGTCTGTGCTGGTATTTCTCGCGGGTGGCCAGTCCGCCGCGGATGTGCCGTTCCGATTTATTCACATCCAGCACTACTCTGGCTTGTGCGGCCAGTCTGGGATTGATGTGGATCAAACGGTCTGCAACGTCTTTATGCACCGTGGATTTAGAAATCCCAAACCGCCGTGCCGTCTGGCGCACGGTGGCATTGTGGTCAATGATGTAATTAGCAATGGCGATCGCCCGTTCTTCGATATACTCTTTCATGGTATTTCACCTTGAGAACGTTTTTACCATCCTATTACAAGCTGGGGAGTTTTATGACTGGGAAAGGAAGTTATCCCAGATGATGTGTCAAATGCCGGATGGGGCTGCTACACTACCATAATCAATGTTCCAGCCCCGATTAAAACACAGCCAATCAGGGACTTTAAAGTAAATTCCTCATGAAGAAACACAAATGCAAGAATCAGGGTCAGCACGACGCTGAGTTTATCAATGGGCACTACCTTTGAGGCGTCTCCCAGCTGCAGGGCGCGGTAGTAGCAGAGCCAGGAGGCGCCGGTGGCGAGACCTGAAAGGATGAGGAAGATCCAGCTTTTTCTGCTGATGGAAAAGAGACCGCTCTGGGTATGGGTGAGAAATACCATTCCCCAGGCCAGCAATACCACCACGACCGTACGGATGGCCGTGGCCAGGTTTGAATTTACACCGTCAATGCCGATCTTTGCCAAAATAGAAGTAAGAGCCGCAAAGAGGGCAGACAGCAGTGCGAAAATAATCCACATATTAATCGTTCACTCCATTCTCTGATGATTTGCAGACGTATCATAAAACGGCTTTTTAGGAATGTCAATCGCTTTGATTCATGTATCCATTTCCTCTCCGCTCCTGTTCAAATACCTCCAGAGCGTAGTCCGGCTTATTCCAAGCTGCCTGGCCGCTGCTGCGCGGTTCCCTTTATTGGAGGTAACCGCATCCTGGATCACCTGGCGGATGATCTCATCCAGGGTGCGGTTTTCGGCCGCGGGAGCAGAGGACTGTAAAAGAGGGCGGCGCAGGGTGCGCTCCTTGGACAGCAGTTCCGCCACAGAACTGCTGCGTATATAGGCGGAAGAGGTTAAGGAAGCCAGGGTCTGCAAAATGTGCTTAAACTGCGTATAGTTATTGGGCCATTCGTACTGACGCAGCATTTCAATGGCACGCGGCTCAAAACCGGAGATCTGCTTGCCAAGTTCCAAATTCAGACTGCTGAGATAGAGGCTGGCCAGAGAGGGGATCTCATCGGAACGGCTGCGCAGAGGCGGCAGATTCAGGGAGAGGCAGCCCAGCCTTGCGCTGAACAGGCGCATCACATTTGGAACGGGCTCGCTGTCTCGGCAGGCGCAGGAGAACAGAAGCCGTACCCGGCGGGCCAGTCCGGTTTCCTGGATCGCGGCCAGCAGAGCCGGGATGCGTGTCTCTGGCATAGTCTCCAGATTTTGAAAGTAAATGGTATTGCCCGTAGTATTTAACGGAGAGTTATAATGCTCCAGAAGAAAATCCCAGCTCTTATCATTCATCCGCTCACAGTTTATCAGCACAAAAGGCTTGTTGGAAAATGAACTGTGCAGGTAGAGGAAACGTGCGATCTGCTCCTTGCCCGTACCCGGCTCTCCGCTGATCATCACAGGCTGTCTGGCCCCGGCAAAGGTCTGGATCTCACCTCCCAGCGTTCCCATTGCACCGCTGATGCTGTAGAAGCTGTTCATCAGCAGGTATTCACATTCTCCCCGGTTCATGGTTCTGAGGCCGGTCCAGTGGGTGTGAAGGGGGATTCGGGAAGGGGTACAGTAGAAGAGGCAGTAGCGAGCCATATTGATCAGCAGCGTCTGGGCGGTGATGCAGTAAAGCTGATCCCTCTCTGTGTGATAAAAACGCAGAGAACTGCTGGGCGGCACCTCTTTAAGGTGGGACCGCAGAACGTCTAAAAGCTCCGCCGGCGGTTCTGAAGGACTGCTGTAAAAAATGGCGCCCTCTGTGTCCAGTACCACTACCCGGCCATTCTGATCCTGGGTAATGGCTCGCAGGAACATATTTTCCCGCTTCAGCCGTCCGAACCAGGAACTGATATGCAGAGCTTGGTCAATGGCTGTGTGCAGGCTTTCCACCCCGGAGGTGATAAGAAAAGCATCCAGCCCCATTTGCCGAGCCACGGTGTGAGTCACCATGTCGCAGACAACCATATGGCAGCCATTTGCCTTTAGCTGTGCTAACATTTCAGGCACTTCCTCCGCGCTGTGAACGGTCAGGATGTCCAGCTTATAGCCCAGAAGGTCGCAGATGGTATGGGCGGGTTCCGTGATGCCGGGGAAACCGGCAATGGCATACTGTCTGGAATAATTTTCCGCCAGCTTCATGGCGCGAAGCACATCGTAGACAGAGATCTGGATTTCCACTACTGGAAGATCTGTGACCTGGCGGATCAGTTCTGCTGTTCCTCCTCGCGAAATAATACAGTCATAGGCTCCCTGAGGCATCCGCTCTACAATGGCGGCTCCTTCCTTTAAATCCCCCGTATATACATCCAGATGAATATCAGGATAAGCCTGAGCTGCCCGCTCAATGGCTGTCTGCATCCCCTCGTAGGGGGCAATGCCCAGGATGCTGGTGCGTGTTTCTACCATAATGAAAATACCTCCGTTTCTCTTTGAAACTATTATACCACGGAATTGGACAAATTGCACCATATATATGTTAATATATGAAACGATACCTGGGTAGTTTTTGCTTAAAAATGAAAAATGTTTAAAAATGCAACGTATTTGTTTGTTTTTTTCGATGCGAAAGCCTGTAAGATAAGGCATAATAATGGCAGAAATAAAGAGTGCTTACTTAAAGCATATGTAACGATTCAGGAGGAGGCCGTATGTTTCAATTATTGGTGATAGCGGACGATTTTACCGGCGCCCTGGATACGGGAGTGCAGTTTGCCGTAAACGGCATACGAACCCGCGTGGTGGTAGATCCTAAAACTGATCTTACAGGCTGTGAGGCCGATGTGCTGGTCGTGGATACGGAAACCCGCCATCTGCCGCCGGAGGAGGCCGCAGCTGTGGTAGGAGGACTGACCGGGCGGGCGGTAGCCGCAGGGGTGGAGCGGATCTATAAGAAAACGGATTCTGCCTTAAGAGGAAATGTAGGCGCGGAGCTGGAGAGTGTTCTCAAAGCCAGCGGCCAGACGTTTCTTCCCTTTCTTCCGGCATTCCCGCAGATGGGAAGGATCACGCGGGGCGGTATCCATTATATAGACGGTGTGCCCGTGACGGAGAGCCCCTTCGGCAAAGATCCGTTTGAACCGGTAACTCACTCGGCAGTGACCGAGCTGGTCAGAGAACAGAGCAGCCTGCCGGTCAGCCATTTTCCAGCACTGCGCCAAGGGGAGCGTATTCCTTTAGCAGAAGGGATTCTGATATTTGACGCCGAGCGGGAGGAAGAGCTGATCACTACAGGCCGCCAGCTTCTGACACAGACCGGATTGCCGGTGATGGCGGGATGTGCCGGCTTTGGCTCTGTTTTGCCGCAGCTGCTTGGAATGAAAAAAAAGGAAACCGTACCGGCCCCCAAACTGGATCCCAGACTCCTTGTGATCTGCGGCAGTGTCAATACCATCACGCTGGCCCAGCTGGATCGGGCGGAGAATGCCGGTTTTGCACGTATGCGGCTGACGCCCCGCCAGAAACTGGAGCAGGGATACTGGGAGAGCGATGAAGGAAAAGAGGAGTTAAAACAGATAGAAGCCTTTGTGGAAAACCATCCCCATGCCATGATCGAGACCAATGATCCGGGCGGCAATGAGCCTACGGCTGCCTATGCAGGGCTGCTTGGCCTGGATCGTGAGGCCATGCGGGTACGGATTGCCGGAAGCCTGGGTCATATGGTAAAAGCGCTCATCGCCGGTCCTGGTGTTGGAACCCTGCTTCTGACTGGAGGAGATACCCTTTTGCAGTGCATGAACTGCATCGGTGTCCGGGAACTGGAGCCGGTGTGCGAGCTGGAAAAAGGGATCGTGCTGGCGCGGTTTGCCTGGGAGGGATGCCCCCGGTACGTGATCACAAAATCAGGCGGTTTCGGCCAGGAGCAGCTTTTTACAAAGCTGGCAGAACGGATCAAAAACAGTTAAAATAGACAGATGCAATAATATCTGTACAGATAAGAAGGAGAAGAGATTATGACCTATCCCAAGCTTCCCGGATTGACCTGGGACGGAACCATCTATGAAAATGACGAAATGGGAACTCTGGAGGCGCTGCTTCCCACTGGAGGATACCCCACAGCCCATGCGCCCGCTATGGCGGAACTTCCAGACGGCAGTCTTTTGTGCTGCTGGTTTGCGGGAACATATGAGGGAAGCGCGGATATCCATATCGTGTGCTCCATTCTGCCAAAGGACAAAACGGCCTGGACAGAACCGGTGAATATTTCCGGGGATCCGCAGCGCAGCGAGCAGAATCCCTCCCTTTTTTATGGCCCTGACCATGCGGTATGGGCTATGTACACGGCTCAGCTGGATCGGCAGGCGGGCAAGGACAATATGCAGTATACAGCGGTGGTACGCTGCCAGAAGAGCACCGACGGAGGCCGTACCTGGGGGCCTTACGAGACTGTATTTCCAGAGGAAGGCACATTTTGCCGCCAGCCCATTCAGGTACTTTCAAATGGCCGCTGGATCTTCTCAAACTGGCTCTGCACCGATTCAGAGGAAGGGCTTTCCGGAGATCCAACCGCTTTTCGGATCTCCGATGATGAGGGAAAGACCTGGCGCATGGTTCATATGCCAAAGAGCAACGGCCATGTACACGCCAATGTGGTAGAACTGGAGCCGGGGCATCTGGCGGCTTTTATGAGAAATCGTGAGGCCTACCGCATCCACCGCAGCGAGTCCTTTGACTGGGGCGAGACCTGGAGCGTTCCGCAGCCCACGCCTCTGCCGAACAACAACTCCAGCATCAGTGCAGTTAAGCTTCAGAGCGGCCGTGTTGCCATTGCCTATAACCCTACCTGCACCCCGGATCCTAAGCCGGGAAAGGCCGCATGGCCTGGACTTCGCTGCCCGGTGGCTGTGGCGCTGTCTGAGGACGGCGGACTGACCTTCCCGATCATCCGGTGGATGGAGCGGGGCGAAGGCTTTGTGGGAGAGGAAAATAAAACAAACAACAGGCAGTATGAATATCCGTATCTGATGCAGGGAAAAGACGGTATGCTCCATTTGACCTATGCCGCCAGAACCCGCCAGGGAATCAAATATATCCGTTTTAAAGAGACAGACGTGCTGGGTGAAAAGCGGGAGAAGATAGGGCTTTATAATCCCACAGCGGCCCAGACCCGCTAGTGCAGCCACGGTGTATCCTCACAGGCTGTGAGGGCACAGACTATAATTTAAGGAGGCTTTTATCATGCTTACTACATACAATCTGAAAATGCCCCATGCCGTTTACGGCGGCGACAACGCAATGGATAACATTACAGACATCCTAAAGGCTCAGGGAACGAAGAAAGTAGCCATGTTTACCGATAAGGGAATTAAAGCCGCCGGCCTGTTTGCTCTGCCGGAAGAGGCGGTAAAGGCGGCGGGAGCCGATTACTATGTGCTGGATGATCTGCCGGCAGAGCCAAGTTATATGGCTGTCCAGAAACTGGTAGATACTTTTAAGGAAAGCGGAGCGGATATGATCGTAGCCTGCGGAGGCGGAAGCGTGATGGATGCCGCCAAGCTGGCAAGTGTTCTTGTGACCGATGAATACGGCGTAAAGGAGCTTCTGGACGATCCGGGACGGGCGAAAAAATGCGTTCCCGTCATTATGATCCCAACCACCGCAGGAACCGGCGCGGAAGTAACTCCCAACGCCATCGTGGCCGTGCCGGAGAAGGAACTTAAGGTAGGTATCGTCAATCCCAATATGATCCCGGATCATGTGATTCTGGACGCCCGGATGATTAAAAATCTGCCAAGGAAGATTGCGGCGGCTACGGGTGCAGATGCTCTGGCCCACTGTATCGAGTGCTTTACCAGTGCCAAGGCTAACCCGTTCAGCGATCTGTACGCGCTGGAGGGCCTGGATCTGATTTTAAATAACATAGAAAAGGCTTGCGACGATCCGGATGCCATGACAGAAAAGAACCGGATGCAGATTGCTGCCTACTACGGCGGGCTTGCCATCACAGCCAGCGGAACCACAGCCGTACACGCGTTAAGCTATCCTCTGGGAGGCAAATACCATATCGCCCACGGTGTTTCCAACGCAATCCTTCTGGCACCGGTAATGCGTTTTAACGAACCGGCCTGCAGGGAGCGTCTGGCTGCGGCCTATGACCGCTGCTGCCATGAGGAAAAGACCTGCCGCACGGCAGAGGAAAAGTCCGCATGGATCATCTTAAGGCTGGAGGAGATCGTAAAGCATCTAGATATTCCCACAAGCTTAAAGGAATTTGGTGTATCGGAGGAGGATCTGGAGCAGCTGGTTGAAAGCGGAATGCAGGTACAGCGGCTTCTGGTAAACAATCCCAGAAAGGTAGAGCCTCAGGATGCCAGAGCCATTTATAAAGAGGTGCTGTAAATAAAAGGATTTAAACCCAAAACGATTAAAATTATACAAGGCCGCGTGCGTCTTTAGCTTTTTGGAGGATGGGAACGCGCAGTCGGAAATCAGGAGGAAAAGCGCATGAAAAACTTGGAACTCAAAGGTATTATCCCGCCGATTATCACCCCTATGTATGAGGACGAGACGATCAATACAGAAGAACTTCGCCGCCAGGTAGACCGCATGATCGAGGGCGGAGTACACGCTTTATTTCCCTTCGGGACAAACGGCGAGGGATACATTTTAAACGCAAAGGAAAAACAGCTGGTATTAGAGACGGTAATTGACCAGTGCAACGGCCGTGTACCCGTATACGCAGGCACCGGCTGCATTTCCACAAAGGAGACCATTGAGCAGAGCCGCATGGCTCAGGCCGCAGGTGCAGATGTGCTCTCCATCATCACTCCAAGCTTTGCAGCAGCCAGCCAGGAGGAGCTGTATGTGCACTACAAGACCATCGCAGAGGCGGTAGATATGCCGATCGTACTCTATAACATTCCCGCCCGTACCGGGAATGCCCTTGCTCCTGCTACCGTAGCCCGTCTGGCTCAGATCGATAACATTGTGGGCGCTAAGGATTCCAGTGGAAACTTTACCAATATCTTGGGCTATATCGATGCGGGGGAGAAGAAGGAAAACGGAAAATTTTACACTCTGTCAGGAAATGACCAGCTGATCATCTGGACCCTGCTTGCAGGCGGCACCGGAGGTATCGCAGGCTGTGCCAATGTATATCCTCATACCATGGCTTCTATTTACAACCTGTTTATGGAAGGGAAGATCGAGGAGGCAAAGGCGGCCAACGCCAGCATCCAGAGCTTCAGAGCCTGCTTTAAGTATGGCAATCCAAACACCATTGTTAAGACCGCTACCCGCCTTTTAGGCTATGAGGTAGGCCCCTGCCGTGCGCCATTTAATCAGGTGCCTGAAGAGGGAATCCAGGCAATCAAGAAGGTTATGGCTGAAAATGCGGCAAAGGGTATGTGCTAAAGAAAGGGGAACAGGACTATGAATGAAAAGCCGATCGTTGGGATCACCATGGGCGACCCCGCAGGAAACGGGCCGGAGATTACCGTTAAGGCCCTGGCTCATGAGGAATTGTATGACCGCTGCCGCCCCATTGTGGTAGGCGACGCAAAAATGATCGAACAGGCAGCCCGTTTTGTCGGCCGTCCTGATATCAGGATCCATCGCTGCCAGAAGGTGGAGGACGCATTGTTTGCTCCGGGAACCATTGATGTACTTCATCTGGAGCTGATTCCTGACGCGGCTTCATTTTCCATTGGGAAGGTAAGTGCCGAAGGCGGAAATGCGGCGTTCCAGTGCGTAAAAAAGGTGATTGAACTGGCGCTGGCTGGTGAGGTAGACGCTACCTGCACTAACGCCTTAAACAAAGAGGCCATGAATATGGCTCTGGAGCAGGATCATGGGAAACATTCTGACGGTTATACTCATTTTGACGGCCATACGGAAATTTACGCAGCCTATACAAATACAAAAAAATACACTATGATGCTGGCTCACCATGACCTGCGGGTGGTGCACGTTTCCACCCACGTATCCCTGCGTGAGGCCTGTGAGCGGGTAAAGAAGGCCAGAGTGCTGGAGGTAATTGAAATTGCGGATAAGGCCTGCCGCGATATGGGAATTGAAAATCCCAGGGTTGCCGTTGCGGGCTTAAATCCCCACTGCGGGGAAAACGGACTGTTCGGCACTGAGGAATTAGAGGAGATCGGGCCTGCCATTAAAGAGGCAAAGGAAAAGGGCATCAATGCCATCGGCCCTATTCCGCCGGACAGTGTGTTCTCCGAGGCTCTTGGCGGCTGGTATGACATTGTAGTGTGTATGTACCACGATCAGGGCCATATCCCCTTAAAGACAGTGGGTTTTGTCTATGACAGAGAGGCGCAGAGCTGGAAGGCCGTGGAAGGCGTCAATGTAACGCTGGGACTTCCCATTATCCGTACCAGTGTAGACCACGGCACAGGCTTTGCATTGGCCGGAAAGGGTACAAGCAACGAACTCAGTCTTGTAAATGCCATCGATTATGCGGTTTGCATGGCGAAAGGGAGAAAATAAACAGGGTGCGCAGCGGTCTGCGATTCATCAAGGGGCGGGGAGTAATCCCCGCCTGTTTATGTTTGGCGCAGCCCGCCAGAACCAGATTGGATAAACCTCATCCTTGTCCAGTCTGTCATTGCAGCAGTATCGTTTTAAATGTTTTAAGCTGAAACGCATTGCTGTAAGTTTACTCATATATGTTTCAAAAAATGACATATTTTATCATTAGTTTATAAATACTTTATAATTGTTTCTAAATGTAACACACAAAAATGCCTTGCTTATTGTGTAATTTGCTGTCATCCTGTATACTTTGATCAAGATGAATTGCACGTGATTGTGCAAAACAACAAAACTGCGAAATGTTCTGGCGGACCGGGGAACAGCGGTTTTATGGATTTCCTGGGGAGCTGACTTTGGGAATACACCTATGAAACAGGAGGATAAAGAAATGACACTTCAAATGATTATTGCGCTTGCAATTACAGCGTTCATGGTCATTCTGATCATGACAGATAAGCTGCCTTTTGGCGCGCCGCCTCTGCTTGCCTGCCTTTTGCTGGTTATTTTCGGAATTGCTGACATTAAATCAGCCTTTGCGGGATTTTCAAATGCTACCATTATTATGCTGGCAGAATTCATGGCAATCATTGCTGCGCTTCAGAAAACCAGTTTTATTACAGCCTTTAAAAAGACCATGTTCAATATGGCCAATAAGGGCGGAATGAAGGCCTATGTGCTTATGATCCTGGTTGTAATGTTAGGCTGCAGCCTCTTTGGCACAGGCTCTACTGCATACTACGTTATGGTGATCGGGCTTCTTTCTACCATGCCATACAGCAAAAAACTTCCCCCATCCAAAATCATTATGACAGCGGGATTTGCAGCAAACCATCCGCTGCTTCCCTTTAATACTGCTTTACAGTACGGCATTGTTCTGGCTGTGCTGGGAAGCGCCGGTGTAACTGCAAATGTTCCTGTTGCAAAATTCGCTATGGTAAACCTGTTTTTGTCTCTGGGATTCTTATTAAACTGCCTGATCCAGTATAAGATTCTTCCGGATCATCCCATAGCAGCCGCCACAGAAGAGGCAATGACTCAGGGGACTGCGTCTTCCTCTCTGCCGAAATGGAAAGAGCAGGTTACATACGCAGCCTTTGTGGCAGCCGTAATCGGCATGATTCTTCAGAGCAAGATCGGAGATGCCGGTTATGCCGTTGCAGGACTGTCTGTTGCGGTGATCCTGGTGACTGGGGTTATGGATTTTAAGGAGATCCGCGATTCTATCAGCGCTCCCATTATACTGATGTCGGCGGGAGTCATCGGTGTGGCAGATGCTTTGGGAAGCACTGGTCTTACTGACCTGGTAGGCTCTGCCGTAGCCGGTATGTTAGGCGGACATATCAATCCGTTTATTATGATTTTTACGTTCTGTATCCTGACAAGCGTACTTGCAACCATGACCGGCTCTACCATTGGAACAGTGTATGTATTTGCACCCCTTGCTATTGCAACCTGTACAAACCTGGGGCTGGATCCGACAGCTGCTGCCTGTGCCATTGTTGTTTCAGGGTGGTGCGGACATTTTCTTCCAATAGATGGTATGCCTGCCATGATTATGGGCGTAGGAAATTATAACATCAGGGAATTCTGGAAATTTACCATTCCGCAGTATTTTATCCGGCTGCTGGCCCTGACGGCGGGAGCGCTGATCATGTTCCCAATGTAGTGTCTGAGCTGCAAAGGTCAAAGAGCGGATATATATAAAGCGAAAGAGAGGTATGTATATGAACTGTAAATTTGAGTTAGAGCACATCGGCATCAACACCCCCAATGCAGAGGAGGCCGCAAAACTGGCAGAGCTTTTATGCATGATGTTTGGCTTAGAACCCCGACATGGCAATAAATCAGAATTTGCCGGCCCCTACTTTGAATGTATGAAGGCCCCGTTCTTAGGTGCTAACGGCCACATTGCCATGCGCACGCCGGATTTGACTGCGGCAGCGGAGGAACTAAAGGAGAAAGGTTTTTCTTTCAATATGGATACAGCAGCCTACAACGAGGGCGGCACACTGAAAAATGTGTATCTGGCCGGTGAATACGGCGGATTTGCCATTCACATTATGCAGAAATAAAAGAGAATACAGAAAATAGTAATAATACCCCGATAGCAGGATACTGGAGCAGTGTCTGCTATTGGGGTATTTTTAAAATTTGCACATAATGGGTGGGATTTTTAACCGTGCAGAAAATATGATGCGGCATACTTGGTTTGCTTTTTTTGCTGTGTACAACAGGGTCATTATAACTGGAAACCCTGTTTTAACGGAAAAGATGGATCTGTCAGGGAAAACCAAGCAATTACCAGGGAAAATCTGCATATCTGAAAAAAATGCTGATTGTAAAACCAGGCTTTAAATGCTTATAATCGGTCTGTAAAGAACGAGGCGCGCTGTGAATTCTGCAGTATGAATTTGAGACGTCAGAACCAACAAAAACGAGCGGGAGGAGAGAGATTTTTGACGTTGCAGGCAGTGCAGTATGACAGGATAAGGAAAAGCGTATGAATCAGATATTATATGACAAAAAAGACTACCAGGAATTGCTGCTGGAAATGCTGGAACCGCTGCGAAAGTGGTTCAGTGAAGGAAAAGCGAGGATAAGGCTGTCGGGGACGGGAGCAGGCTATTCAGGAAATATCATTGAAATGGAAACCTTTGCCCGGCCGCTTTGGGGGCTGGTACCGTTTTGGGCAGGCGGCGGAAGAAGTGAAGGATGGGAACAGATCTATCATCAGGGAATTGCGTCAGGGACAGATCCGCAGCATCCGGAATATTGGGGACAGTGCGGGGATTATGATCAGCGTTTTGTAGAGATGGCCCCTATCGCAGCGGGAATCCTGATGGCTCCGGAAATTTTATGGGATCCGTTTTCTGCGGAGGAAAAGGACAGGATATGCACATGGATTTCCCAGATCAATGACCATGAACTGCCAAAGTGCAACTGGTATTATTTCAGAATACTGGTCAATCTGGCGCTGAAAAACAGGGGAATGCCATATAGTCAGGAACGGCTGGAATCAGACCTTGCCTATATGGATGCCTGTTATCTGGGCGATGGCTGGTATGTGGACGGCGTTTCGGATCAGAAAGATTATTACTGTCCGTTTGCCATGGAGTATTACAGCCAGATTTATGCTGCTTTTGCCCAGGCAGAGGATTCGGATCGCTGTCGGAGACTGAAGAAACGGGCGGCAGAATTTCAACGGGAATTTATTCTCTGGTTTGACTGGGAAGGAGCGGCCCTGCCATATGGCAGGTCACTGACCTACCGGATGGCCCAGGCCGCTTTTTGGCCGGCGTCCCTGCTTTCAGGAGCAGGAAACTGCGATGTGGGAGAGATCAAGGGAATCGTAAACAGGAATATCCGCTATTGGCTGTCAAAGAATATCTTTGAGAGAGATGGGATTTTGAATGTTGGCTATGCCTACGGAAACCTGACCATGGCAGAACGGTATAACAGTCCGGGAAGCCCCTACTGGTCTATGAAGATATTTCTCATTCTGGCTCTTTCGGATCATCATCCGTATTGGAGCGCGCAGGAAAAGCCGTTTCCACGGCAGAAACGGCTAAGCCGGCTCTTATATGCGGAAATGCTGATTCAGCAGGGAGAACAGGGCGCATTTGCCTATGTGCCTGCTGTGTACAACAAAAATGTACTGGGACATTTTGTGGAGAAATACGGAAAGTTTGTTTATTCCACAAAATTTGCGTTCTCAGTGGCTCATTCCTGTGAGAATCTTGTGGAAGCGGCGCCGGACAGTATGCTGGCCTTTGTTCTGGAAGGAGAACAGCAGGTGTATGTCAGAAGAAGAAGCATCCGTTATGGTGTGGAGACGGATCATATATGGTCCGAATGGAGCCCTGTGAGGGGAATTTCCGTTCGCACAGAGATATGGCCGGTTCCGGAGGGCCATATCCGCAGGCATAAGATTATTTCTGATAAAAGTGCAGCTGTTTTTGACTGTGGATTTGCCGTGGCGATGTATGAGGACGGATATCAGACAGAAAGTGGAAATGGAGAAAGCTTTGCAGAGGTGCGCAATCATCTGCAGCGATGCCGGGTGACAGCTCAGTGCGGCGGAATGGAGCCGTATTTCATCCAGGCAGAGCCTAATACAAATTTACTGTATCCCAATACCTGCATTCCGGCGGTATGGGGCAGGATTGAGGCCGGTATCACAACTCTGGAGACATTTGTGGAAATATAAGGAGGAAAGATAATGAAACGAGAAGAATTTTTGAAATACCCGGAACTGGGAGAAAAACAGCTGTATGAAGCGCTGGAGCGGGCATGGGGGCAGACACGGTTTGCCCTGGAACGTTTCGGAACGGATTTTAAACATATTTTCAGCACCAACCAGTTTTATACGAAAGCAGAGAATAATCAGTGGACCAATGGATTCTGGACGGGAGAATTATGGCTGGCCTACGAGTGTACGGGCGATCCCTGCTTTCGGGATGCTGCCATGGCCCATACGGTAAGCTTTCGGGAACGCGCAGAAAGAAGGATTGAGACGGATACCCATGATCTGGGTTTTTTGTATTCTCCGTCCTGCGTGGCTGCCTATAAGCTGACAGGGGATAAAAATGCCAGGGAAACAGCGCTTCTGGCAGCAGATATGCTGTTAGAGCGGTTTCATGAGAAAGGCCAGTTTCTTCAGGCATGGGGCAGCCTGGATGATCCGGGCAATTATCGTCTGATTATTGACTGCCTGCTGAACCTGCCTCTGTTATACTGGGCCAGCGCAGAAACAGGAGACGATAAGTACAGGGAAAAAGCCCAGGCCCATGTGCGGACAGCGCTGAAGGTGCTTATCCGCCCTGATTATTCAGCATATCACACCTTCTACTTTGATCCGGAAACAGGAGCGCCGCTGCGCGGCGTGACGCATCAGGGATATTCCGCAGATTCTGCATGGGCCAGAGGCCAGGCGTGGGGAATTTATGGTATTGCTCTGAGCTACCGCTATACCAGGGATCCAGCTTATGAAGTGCTGTTTGAATATGTGGCGGATTATTTCATAGAGCATTTGCCTGAAAACCTGATTCCTTATTGGGACTTTGTATTTACGGACGGAAGCAGCGAACCGAGAGATTCATCGGCTTCAGCGGTTGCCGCCTGCGGTATGCTGGAAATGACCCGTTTCCTTCCAAAGGAAAAGGCGGATTTTTATGTGGGAGCGGCAAAGCGTCTTATGAAAGCGCTGTGCGACCAGTGTGCAGTCAGAGGACCGGAAGAATCAGACGGTCAGCTTCTTCATGGCGTATATGGGCGCAAGACGCCGTATAATGACTGTATTGATCATGGGATTGACGAATGCAATCTTTTGGGAGATTATTATTATGCAGAGGGTCTGGTGCGCCTGAGCAGAGAATGGAATCCGTATTGGTAAAGGGGAGTGTTATGAAAGAACTATGCAATAATTTGCTTGAAGAATGGAGCGAAAGCCTTTTAAGGCTTCAAATCAGAAATACGGGAGAGAAACGTTTGGACGGAGGGATTCTGTGTCCGGCCTGCGGAAGGATCCACGGAAGATGCGCAGATGCCATGTATCCTTTCTTAGTAATGGCAGAAAAGACCAGAGAAAGGAAATGGGTTGAGGCGGCGAAGGCTGTTTTTCTCTGGACAGAGCATACGGTTTCTAAGGAAGACGGATCCATACAGAATGATATCGATTCCGACTGGAAGGGAATTACGGTATTTTATGCCATTCAGCTTGCTGACTGTCTGAAATACCATGAGTCTCTTCTGGATGACGATACAAAAAGGCTGTGGAGAGAACGGCTGAAAAAGGCGGCTGAGTTTTTGTATTCGTTTGATGAACTTTCAGACAATAATATCAATTATCCCGTCTCAAATGCTCTTGCCATGTTTTTATGCGGAGATATCCTGGCTGAAGAACGGTACAAAGAAAAGGGGCGGGATCTTTCGGCTGCTGTAAAATGCGCAGCAACCGAAAACGATCTGTTGGAGGGAGAAGGTGTTCCCCGGGGCAGGAAAAGCAAAATGGGATGTTCGGCAGTAGATATCGGCTACAATGTAGAAGAAACACTTCCGGCTCTTTTGAGATATGCACTGATAAGCAGGGAAAAGGATACTGCGTTCCTGGCGAAAAAGGGGCTGGAGGCTCATATGGATTTCATGCTCAATGACGGCGGATGGGACAACAGCTTTGGAACAAGAAACTATAAGTGGAGTTACTGGGGAAGCCGCACTTCAGATGGATGTGCGCTGGGGTATCTGATGGCGGCCGCTTTGGAAGAAAATACTGAGAAAGCGGCCGACTGCACAGAAGCGGCCCGAAAAAATCTGGAATTACTGAAACGCTGCACAAAGGATGGGCTTCTGATGGGAGGTCCTCATTATGGAAACGCCGGACAGCCAATATGCGTCCATCATACGTTCACCCATGCAAAGGTGCTGGCCGGAATTGCAGACCAGGAAACAGAGGGATGGATAAAGACAGAGGACAGAACATTCAGGCAGGAGAGGGAAGAACAGGAGGTGGTTATCCGAAGCTATTCGGAAGTCAGAACATGGAAGGTAACTGCCCCGCTGTTTAACGCTTCTGTTACAGCCTGCGACTGGGAATATATGCCGGGCGGCCATGTCAGCGGTGGAACCCTGTCTATGTTAAGCCACAGACGATCCGGTCCTGTCCTGTGTGCGGGGATGGCAGACTATTCTTTAAAGGAACCTGATAATATGCAGCTTCCCGTGGGCTGTATACACGAATGCCTGGCGTTTCGGATCGAAACCACAGTTAATGGGGAGCGCTACAGCAGCATATATGAAGACAGCGCAAAGGTGCAGGTATCGGGCCGGACCATCAGGGTATGGGGCTGTATGAAGGATATGGCTCACTGCCTGTGTCCGGACCGGAAACTGCCCTATTGGATCGAGTATGAGTTTGATAAGCAGAGAATAAGGATCCGTGCCGGGTTTGAGGAGGGCATAATGATCTGTCCTGTTATCAGTTCAAGCGGCGAAACGGTGATCCGGGAAGAAGATTTAAACCGGATAGAGATAATAAAGCCGGAGTCCTCTGTTCGGATTACTGCAGATGGAAGGATGGATCTGCCGTATGGAACAGAGCGGATATTTAACCTGATCCCCGGATTTCAGGCATTGAAGATATGTATTATACCACAGAGAGAGAATGAGGTAGCCATAGATCTGAATCTATGAAATCAGATGTGAAAAAAGGCTGCTTATCATTTGGCGAATATCAATAAGGAAACAGCAGAAACGGTTTGCAAAAAGGGGCTATCTATTTTCTGACAGCCCCTTAAACTTAATCTGTTTTATGTCAACGCACTAAAACAACGGTTTATTTTTGTATGCCGCTTCATACTGTTAATTTTTATTGATGTAAAAATGTGCGTTTTTTGCCCAGTCTGAATTTTTTAATATCGCTCTGCCGACACCAACTAAGTCTGTCTTGTTTTCCAATAACAGTTTTTCAGCAGTTGCTGCATCTACAATTCCTCCTGTTAAAATAATAGGAATGCTAATATGTTTTTTGAGTTCTTCCGTAATCTCGCTGAAATATCCCTGTTCCTTACTGTATGGATTGATATATCCACAGAAACCACCCGATATATCAAGCAAATCAATTCCGGCTTTTTCAAATTCTTTTGCCGCAGCAATACTATCTTGAAGTGTGCTGCCTCCTGGAATGTAATCACATGCACCAAGCCGTAACGCAATGGGATAATCCTTCCCAACGGCTTCACGAACAGTCTGAATAACATCCAAGTGGAGTTTAATACGCCCCATTAGCGTACTTCCGCTGTACTCATCAGTTCTTTTGTTTGTTAGTGGAGAGTAGAATTGATTTAATAAATATCCATGTGCTGAATGGATTTCAACCCCGTCATATCCGGCTTTTTTTGCTCTGATTGCAGCTTTGGCAAAATCATCAACTACTTTTTGAATATCTAAGAGATTCATTTCTTTCGGAATGTCTGTATTTTCTTTTCCTGCTCTTGGCAGGGGATTTGCACTTGCGCTTAATGTAGTTTGCCCTGTAATGCTCGTTTTCGCTGCACCGCCTGCATGACTGATTTGCGCCATAGCCTTTGTATCGTTTTTATGAATCACATTTACGATTTTTTCCAGACCATCAATATCGCTGTCGTCAGCAATGGCTAATTGCCCGTTGCCTGCTTTTCCCTCAGGGCTGATAAAACTATGCTCTGTTATAATTAGTCCAATATAACTGCCATGTGATTTTTCATCATAGTAATTGCATAAAGCTTGACTTACCTTTCCGTCATTTCCTGCTTTGGCAGTAGCCATTGGCGGCATGACAATTCTATTATTGAGTTTAATATTTCCAACCATAATGGGCGTATTCAGAATATTCATTTGTTGCTCCTCCTGTCGGATGGACGTTTTAGTTTCTTGTTGTTTTTACTTTAGCATGATATAATTGATTATGTAAGAACGCACTTTTTTGATAGATACTATCCAAAAGGAGAGTTATGGGATGAATGATAAATACGAATTTTGTAAGGAAGTGAATGTACGTCCGTTTGCTTACGCTATTTCCTTAATAGATGGTAAATGGAAAATGCATATTTTATTTTGGTTATGGAAGAAAGAAGTTCTTCGGTACAGCGAGCTAAAGCGTGCATTGGGTAAAGTAACACATAAAATGCTAAGCAACCAACTAAAGGAATTAGAAAATGATGGACTTATCCGACGCAGAGAGTATCCGCAAGTACCACCTAAAGTAGAATACAGTTTATCAGAAACAGGAAAAACTTTAATGCCTGTACTTTCTGCAGTCTGTCATTGGGGAACAGAGCATATTCCAGAGGATTGGAATATATAACTTGCGGATAAAAGGGATAGGAAACATACATTAACTCGTATTGGAACGTCGCAGATTGCGGCGTTTTTTCTTTTGTGTATCTTTGGTATTTTGGAAATTTTCCCGTATTAAGGAGTGAGTTGGCAAAGAAAAAGCAGAACGGCATAGCCTTTCGACTGTGCCGCCCTGTGGTTATTAAATTCCTTCCATATGGGTTCTGCCCGTTGCAGGGAGCAGCTTTTTAAGTTATGCCTGGGATGCAGCTGTGCGTTCTACGGTAAGACTGCCGTCTGAAAGTTTCAGTGTATAATAGGTATTATCAATCCGGACGGAGAAATGGACTTCTCCCGGACGGACGATATGGCTGTTTATATCTGTTACAGACGGAGCCGTGCAGCCGGGACGAAGAGGAACTGCTACGGAGAGAAACGCGGTGTCTGTATCGGAGAGATGGTCTGTTTCAAACCGGGCAATCATGGTATCATGCCAGGTGTAATCGATGACAGAAATTTTGGCAGGAACCAGATGGGGTTTCAGACGCTTGTCTGAGAACACCGCAACATTTGCATCATCGGACAGGGACTGGGCAAATGACTGCTCAGAATCAGCAACAGCTCTCGACGCATCCATGTGGAAATTGATCTGGACGCTGGTGTCCGGCTCAATATCTTCCAGATAGTCCATAACTGCAAGAAAACGGGAGTCAACGACAGCAACCGTTCTCTGATGTCTGGTCGGCCGGTAGTTCATATGGAATGCGGTGGCGTACATGAACTGGCTGTTTTGTTTCACGCACATGATATCGCCGATATCCTGTTTTCCTGATTCCCAGGAAGAGATATATTCCCAGGGATTACGGTGGTTAAGTGTCAGACAATTATGCCAGTGGGCCGATTTTGCCTTTTTCCGGTTTTCATCATTTTTATAGGTATAGATAGACGGATCTCCCAGAAGCGTCCGTCCATAGGCGGTAAACTCAAAGCCGGCGGGATCAATATGCTCATGCTCATTTTGAATGGGAGTACGGCATGCGAACATGACATAAAGGGCATCATTGCTCCAGTCGGTCCGAAGAAATGTCTGCTTCAGCTTTTTCTGCCAGGAAACCGTAGGCAGCTCAGGATATCTGTGATGCTGCTGCGCAGTCTGGATCCAGCGGTTCAGATCCTCCAGATCAGGAACTTCCCAGATATAAGGCGCGATCACATTCAGAAAATCTCCGATGGAGTAGTAACAGAGAGCATTGGCAATGTAAGTTCCGTCACCAGTGGCAAGATAGTAGCAGAATGCCCCTACGGAGAAGGTGCCGCTTTTTGTATGGCTGTCTCCCCAGGCGCTGTTGCCGCCGCAGGGACGTGTAGCATGGGTGGAGTATTCCACCATTTTCTTAACGCGTTCCTGATAAGCACAGGACATGGAAAAACCATATTTCTTGGACAGAAGGAGCGGAAGGGCAAACCAGTAGGTGCAGCCGTTGTGATAAGAAGCACAGCCTTCAATCTGTCCGCCCTCATCCGTTACCTGGGCCATAATACTGCGCTCCATTTCATGAATGGCGTGGGCTTTCCAGGTATCCGAATCCTTTAGCTCAGGGAACATACAGGACAGATAGAGCAGGCCATTGTTTTCCATGAGATAGTGGTTGTGGTCTGCATTGGGCCAAAGTTTTGGCGTGATCAGATACAGAACACGGCCATGCTGGTAAATGCTTAACAGATAGGTTTCCAGGAATTTCTCATCAATCAGTCCGCTGTCAAGCAGATGATGAATGATATAGGGCCAGGTGCGGTACATACGGATACCCACTTCCAGAGAACGCCAGATGCCCTGATTGCATTCATAACCGTCAAAGTCCATAAGGGCAAGTTCGCCCTGCTGATTATAGAGAGGCTGGCAGGGGCATTCTTCAACCCAGTGATAAAATTCATCCACAATTTTCTGAGCATATTGGATGTCGCCGGTAAATGAGTATGCTTCCGCCATGGTTCTCCAGTGATCCATACGGTTTAACTGATAGGAATATTCTGCATAGTCGTAGATATTTTCATACCATTTGACAGGATTGCCAATAAAATGCCAGGAAGATGAACCGGGAAGAATAGCATAACCGTCCAGGTTATGCTGCGCGCGGTCCATCCGGCTGGAATAGATATCAGGAAAAAGACTGCGGATGCGTTCTCCCTGCTGAATGAAAGAAACCTCCTTTTGAAAGTCCTTTTCCCGCAGCTTTAACTGAGCTAACACATCAGATATGGTAATCCCGTCTTTTAAAATGTCTTTTAGTGTATAGTCTGCATGAAGCACAAAGAATACCTCCCTCGTTTAAGTTATATAAGTACCTTAACAGCAGGGAGGTAAAATAGCAATTATCTGTTTTTAATATGGAAGCAGCTTTTTTTTCCAAAAGCTGCATACTGGAAAAATCGGCATATCAGGACAGGGAGCTGTTTTGGCTGCGGGCCGCAGATTTCCTGTATTCGCCGGGAGTACAGCCCTGGTTGAGCTTAAAGCGGCGGGTAAAGCTGGAGACGTTGTAATAGCCTACCTGCTCTGAGATATCCTTCAGAGGGAGGTTCGTATGGGTCAGCAGTTCTCTGGCCTTTTGAATGCGCGACTGGATAGTGTAATCCATTACATTTTTACCGGTAGACTCTTTAAAATATTTGCTGAATGCAGGAAGCGTCATATGGAAATGTTCCGAAGCCTCATAAACAGAAAAGTCAGGACTTAATACATATTGATCCAGATATGCAAGAATTTCCGCAATCGAACTGCGTTTCTTTTCCGAAGGGAGTTCCTGAAGCTTCTGGCTCCAGGACTTCAGCATATCCGTGATTTCCTGGGCCGTTTCCATGTTGGACAGTTCTAATACGGAGGTATTAAATGCTTCCGTATTATATTGCTTTTTCACCAGACGCACCAGGTCAAAGCAAATGCTGCGGGCAAGATAAAGGGGCAGAGGGTTCTGCTCCATAAACAGAATGATATTCTGGATGGAGGTATGGATAGCCGGCCTGTTTTGGGTAAAAAGTGCATTTTTCAGAACTGTAAATTCCTCAAGGGGGTATACGGCACTGCTCTGGCTAAAGTCAGTAATTTCCTGAAACTGGATTACAGTCCCGTTTCCCTTTACAAAACGGTAGTCCAGCGCGCTGGCTGCTTCCATATAAGACTGCATGATGCAGTCAGTCTGTTCGGTGGCTGTGCCGATTCCAATAGTGGATGCAATCTGGTACTTTTTAGCAAGAAACATTCGCAGATCCTCAAAACAGAGGTTTGGGGACTGCTGGCTGTCTGTCAGAGTCACAAGGAAGATGATCTGTTCCGGGTGCAGTGAATGGATGCAGTAGTAAATATAAGGAATGGAGGAATGTTTCTGTATATCTTTTGCTATCCGGTCAATATTCGGATCGGTATGATGGAGCAGCATAATGGCAGCGCAGTAGCTTCCCTTGGGAAGATACAGATCCAGCTCGGAACAGTCAAGATTAAAATCCTGCCGGGAATCGTATCTTCCGCTGAGGAGACGGAACAGACGTTCATTTCTCACCGCATTCAGGCTTCCGGAAAGTTTGGAGGAGAGCTCATTGTTCTGATCAGCCAGGTAATCCAGGGCATAGGAAATAGAGTCTAACTCATCCGGGCCATACGATGAGGAGGGGAGAAGCTGCCTGGATTTCTTCAGCAGATTCCGGATGGGAGCATAGTTGAGCCTGGATAGGGTATAGATCACAAGGCAGGCCAGCAAAAGTGCAATAATAATAGAAAAGATAAACTCCCATGTAATGGAGGAAACCTGTGCAAAGGTATCCTGCCTGTTGGGCAGGTAGGCTAAATAAGACCAGTTATTTTCCGGTGAATGCCAACTGCGGACGATGTACTGCCCCTTATTTTCATGGATCGCCTCAGGAGAAGGCCCAAGGGACATGATGACAGAATTTGTCTGATCCATAATATAAAGCTGCGACTGGTAACTGATCAGGCGAGGACTTTTAAAGTTCTGTACCGAGTGTTCTGAAACGAAAAACATAACCGTTCCAACCAGCTTCTGGTAATCCGAAAAAACAGGAAATGAAAAAATGAGAGTATTTTCTGTTGTGGTATTAAGCGAGCGGTTGGTAAGCGGCTGACTGGGAAGACAGCATGGCCGGGTAGAATCAATCAGATCCGTCAGTACATTTTTGGAGGTTCCTGTGTTGGCAGGAGTGACCAGCTGATTGAAATAATACTCCCTTTCCGCTGTAGTAAAGCAGGTGGTAACGTAGGGCTGGTCTTTCATAACCAACACAATATCCGTCAGGAATGGATTGGCAGATCGATAGTTGGATAATGCAGTAATGACAGGCTTAAGTTCCAAAGGACCTGCTGCGTTTGCTGCCTGTGAGGTGACACCGGTCATGGTAAGATGGTCTGTAATGCTCTGCATACTGTTCCATTCATTATCCATCTGTGTTCCAAACTGGATCAGCTCAGAATCTACCGTATTATATATTTCTGTATAGAACCGCTTCATAAACCGTGAGGAATAGAAGTAGATAAGTACAACGAGCGGTATTAAGAGAACGACTGTATAGGAAAAAAGGAGACGGGAATACAGTTTTGAAAAATTCTTTGGCAGCAGCTTTCGATGTCTTGTATTCTCCATTTTATTTTATCCTCCCCATTACTTTTGTGCAGCTTTTATTATAGCGTATACAGATAGCAAAAGCAAGAATAAGCCATTATGCTGTATAAATATGAAGAAAACGGAGAAAAGACGGAAAAATGCGATGATAAAATTGGTCAAGTGGAAAAAAATGCGCATAAGGCGGATGAGATATAAAAAAAGTCCTGCAAATGGGAGAGAAAAAATGTCCGTTGCAATTCAGGCAGAATCAAATTATAGTGGACACGACAAAACGAAACGACAAAAAGGAGGTAATATGTTTATGGGGAAGCAGCTGAGGCGATACATAAAAAGAGACTGGCAGCTCCTGTTGCTGTGCGCTCTGCCGGTAGCGTATTTCATTATTTTTCATTATGTGCCAATGTATGGTGTGCAGATTGCTTTTAAGGATTTCCGGGCGGTAGACGGAATATGGGGAAGCGAATGGTGCGGACTGGAACATTTTAAACGGTTCTTTTCCTCATCTCAATTCTGGCCGCTGATCAAAAACACATTGGGACTCAGCTTTATGCAGATTTTAATTGGTTTTCCGATTCCGATTATTCTTGCGATCATGCTGAATCAGGTAAAGAATGCACGTTACAGAAAATTTGTACAATCTGTGGCATACTGCCCGCATTTTATTTCAATTGTTGTATTAACAGGTATGCTCTATATTTTCTTATCGCCCAGAAACGGCGTTGTGAATCAGATCATCCAGCTATTCGGAGGAGAACCCATTTTCTTTCTGGGGGATCCGAAATATTTTAAAGGAACCTTTGTACTGTCGGGAATCTGGCAGAATGCAGGATGGAGCGCGATCATTTATATAGCAGCGCTGGCTGGGGTCAGTCAGGATCTGTATGAAGCGGCGCAGGTAGACGGAGCGAACAAATGGCAGAGAATCTGGCATATTGATCTTCCTGGAATCATGCCAACTGTGGTAATGATGCTGATTCTTGAAGTAGGAAAGGTAATGAATCTGGGCTTTCAGAAAGCATATCTGATGCAGAACGCACAGAATCTGGCATCCAGTGAAATCATTTCTACCTATATTTACAAGGTGGGTATGATTGATGCACAGTACAGTTATTCTGCGGCGATTAACCTGTTTAATAACATTATTAACATTATTTTGCTGGTAAGCTTTAATAAACTGGCCAAAAAGATTACAAGCAACAGCTTGTGGTAAGGAGGGGAGAAACGTGAAAAAGAAAAGACTGCACAGAGGCTTTCGTTCACAGTCGCTGTCGGATAAGCTGTTTGATATTTTGAATTATGGTTTGCTGGGACTGTTTGCTTTAATCATTTTATATCCCATGTATTTTATTATTATAGCGTCATTCTCAGATCCCGTAGCTATTAACAACGGCCAGATCTCCTTCTGGCCGGTAGGTTTTAATACTCTGGGATATCAGAAAATTTTTGAAAATACCAAAATATGGCGATCCTACAGCAATACAATTTTTTATACGGTTGTGGGTACAACCATTAATATTTTCCTTACAATGATGATGGCGTATCCATTAAGCCGGAAAAATTTCTTTGCAAGAAAACCATTGCTGTTCCTTGCGATGTTTACCATGTATTTTCAGGGGGGAATGATTCCTACCTATCTATGGATGAATGATCTTCACCTTTATAATACTCCGTGGGTTATGGTGCTGCTTCCGGCTATGAATGTATTCAACCTGATAATTGCCATGAATTACATTGCTACCAATATTCCGGAAGAACTTTATGAAGCGGCTTCCATTGACGGATGCAGTCATATTGCCTTTTTTACCAAGATGGTGCTGCCTCTGTCAAAAACAATTATTGTAGTGCTGGTTTTATACTATGGTGTAGCACACTGGAATGAGTTTATGAATGGTTTGATCTATCTTCAGGATGAAGGGCTGCATCCTCTGCAGATGACCTTACGAAGCATTCTTTTACAGAATCAGGCGTCCGGTCTGGGAGATGTGGACAGTATGATGGAACAGCAGAAAGCGGCTGAATTGCTGAAATATGGAGTCATCATTGTATCCACATTACCGGTACTGGCTATTTATCCATTCCTTCAGAAGCATTTTGAAAAAGGCATTATGGTTGGTTCTGTAAAGGGATAAAAATGAAAGAAAAGGAGTAAACGAGCAATGAAGAAAAAAATGGTATGGGCAGCACTCGCTGCTGCGGTAGTGGCTGTCAATCTGGCAGGCTGTGTTCCTCAGGCTGAGTCTAAGGAAACAGAGACAGATAAAACAACTGAAACGGAAGTGACATTCAATAAAGAAGGTCTTCCGATCACGGCTCAGCCGGTTCACTATGACATTGCAGGCATTTCAGTGCGAAACAAGAATTTCAAGGAGCTGGAATACTTTAAAACATTAGAAGAAGAGACCAATGTTATTATCGACTGGAATATGGCAGCTTCTGAGGCATGGAGCGAAAAGAAGAGCCTGCTGTTTGCCGGTTCTGAGCTGCCGGACGCTTTTTATGGACAGAACATATTAACGGATGTGGATATTATCAAGTATGGTTCCCAGGGAATTTTAATTCCGTTAAATGATTTGATTGATACATATGCTCCAAACTTAAAAGCAGTTCTGGATTCAAATCCGGAGTACCGTAAGCAGATCACTGCTCCGGATGGAAATATTTATGCTCTTCCAGCAATCAATGAATTAAATCCGTCTACCTATGATAAGCTGTTTATCAATAAGACATGGCTGGACAAGCTGGGGCTGGAAGTGCCTGAAACACCGGAAGAATTTGAAGCGGTTCTGCAGGCATTTAAGAATAATGACATGAATGGAAACGGAGACACTTCCGATGAGATCCCATTTACATTCCGTTATAATTCTGCCGATCCATATAACCGTCAGCAGGGAATTCAGTCCATGTTCGGTACCTTTGGCCAGTTAGATGATATTTATCATTTCGTAGTGAATAACGGTAAAGTAGTCTATACACCTACAACTGATGGATACAGAGATGCCATGAACTGGTTCGGTTCTCTGTATAAGAAAGGCCTGATCGACAAAGAGGTATTTACTCACGATGCAAATGTATATGCGTCCAAGGTTCAGAATCCGGAAAAAACCGTTGGTGTATTTATGGGATGGAGCAGAAACTCTACTGCAGGAAACAATAAGGATGATTATATTCCAATGGCACCATTGAAGAGCAGCAGCGGAGAGCAGGTATGGCGGACTGTGGATGCCGATGTTATGTCCAGAGGTGCGTTTGCAATTACAAAGCAGGCAGAAAAACCTGAGATTCTTATGCGCTGGATCGACCAGTCCTATGAGCCTGAGACATCATTGGAGATTGGACAGGGTCTGCTGGGAAGAGCTCTGGAAAAGACAGAGGATGGCGGATACCGTCAGATGAAGCCTCAGGAGGGTATGCTTCTGGATACCATGATTCACGATTACAGCCCTGGCAACAGCGGTGTATTTGCGATCACACAGACCATGATTGACAAGCTGGAATTAAACGAAAACCTTCAGGAGAGAAAAGAACTGGATGAATTTTATGCTCCGTATAATGTACCTTTAGAGAATATGTATCCCAATGTATTTTTCACAGAAGAAGAAATTGAAGAGATTGGAGTTTTACAGACCGATATTGATGCATATGTGATGAAAATGTATGCTCAGTGGATTGTAGAAGGCGGTGTGGACGACTGGGACGGTTTCCAGAAGCAGCTTGAGAAGATGAATGTAGGACGTTATATTGAGCTTTACCAGAAAGCCTATGACCGTTATGTAAAAGCGGAATAGCCTCAGAGAAAGACAGGCCTGGTTATACCTTCCATATCGTAATGATATATCCGGAATGAAACTTTTTCGTTGATTTTCTCATGTAATGCGTCTATAATGGCTGTAAATTTAAAGAAGCAGAATGGCTGATATGGTATATAAAACAAAATCAGCAGAACTGCTGGAATGTATAAATGCCGGTTATGGAAAAACGGGATATTTCCCGCAGACAGGAATGGAGGAAATGCCAATGGAAAAGAAAAATCTGGACTGGGGCAATATCGGTTTCAGCTATATGCCAACAGATATGCGATATGTAGCAGATTATAAGGATGGAGCATGGGGAGAAGGGAGACTGACTTCTGATTCTACTGTAGTGCTCAATGAGTGCGCGGGTATCCTGCAGTATTGTCAGGAGTGCTTTGAAGGCTTAAAGGCATATACCACAGAGGACGGCAGCATCGTTACCTTCCGCCCGGACTTAAATGCAGAGAGGATGATGGACTCTGCCAGCCGCCTGGAGATGCCCGTATTTCCCAGGGAGCGTTTTCTTAAGGCGCTGGATCAGGTGGTAAAGGCAAACGCAGCCTGGGTGCCTCCCTACGGCAGCGGAGCTACCCTTTATATTCGGCCCTATATGTTCGCCTCTGGCCCGGTGATTGGCGTAAAACCCTCAGACGAATATCAGTTCAGGATGTTTGTAACGCCGGTTGGCCCTTACTTTAAAGGCGGCGCGAAGCCGATCACCCTTTGTGTCAGCGACTTTGACCGGGCGGCTCCCCATGGTACGGGTCATGTAAAGGCAGGCTTAAACTATGCCATGAGCCTTCATGCCCATGAGACGGCCCACGCCAGCGGATTCGATGAAAATATGTTCCTGGATCCCGCTACCAGAACCTATGTGGAAGAGACTGGAGGAGCAAACTTCATCTTTATTACAAAGGACGGAGAGGTAGTAACTCCCAAATCAGATTCCATTCTGCCGTCGATCACAAGACGGTCTCTGATGTATGTGGCAGAACATTACCTGGGATTAAAGGTAACTCAAAGACCGGTAAAGCTGGAGGAGTTACAGGAATTTGCCGAGTGCGGCCTCTGCGGCACGGCAGCCGTGATCTCACCGGTAGGAAAGGTCTTTGACCACGGAAAAGAGATCTGCTTTTCAAGCGGCATGGAGGAGATGGGCCCCGTTACAAAGAAACTGTATGACACCCTGACGGGCATCCAGATGGGGCGTATTGAGGCTCCTGAGGGATGGATCAGAAAGATCCTGTAGGGATCACAGACAGGCCTTCCGGAATATACTGATCACAGATGGTATATTCCGGGAGGTTTTTTTACTATGAGGAAATTTGTGAAAATGCTTTTGGCGGCGGCGCTTGCAGCTTCATTTGCAGCGGGTCTTTCCGGCTGCTCTGTTTCCAGGGAAGATAAAGATAAGGTGCGGGATCTGGAATTTCAGGTGGCTGCGCAGGGAGAACTGCCTCAAGAACTGTCAAAGCTTATTGCTCAAAAGGTTTCTCAGCCCTTTAAGCTGACCTACACAGACAGTCAGAATCTTTACATAGCTGTCGGCTACGGGGCACAGCCTACAGGAGGATACAGTATCAGCGTGAAAGAACTGTACCTGACAGAAAATTCCATTATCCTGCAAACGGAACTTATGGGGCCTGAAAAAGGGGAGGATCCGGGGACGGAGCAGTCATTTCCTTATATCGTACTGCGGACGGAGCTGTTAGAGGAGCCGGTAGTATTTCAGTAGAAAAAAACCTTTTTTTCGCCGGGATCATATGCTATACTACACCAAAGTATATGTGCGTTTCAGGAGCGTCGTATGATTTAGAAAGGTTGGAGGCGGATATGATCTTAAAAGATATTTGGCTGGATATAAAGGCAGTACAGGAACGGGATCCGGCAGCCCGCAGCGCATTTGAGGTGCTTTTTCTGTATCAGGGCATCCACGCGTTGATCTGGCATCGGTTTGCCCACTGGTTTTACTGCCATAAAATGTTTTTTATTGCCAGGCTCATTTCACAGATCGCCCGGTTTTTTACGCTGATCGAGATTCATCCGGGAGCCCGGATGGGACACGGAATCCTCATCGATCACGGAAGCGGAGTGGTGATCGGAGAGACCGCTGTGGTGGGAGATAACTGCACCATCTATCAGGGAGTGACCCTGGGCGGCGTTGGCACAAAGAAGGGGAAGCGCCACCCCACTCTGGGAAATAATGTGATGGTAGGCGCGGGAGCCAAGATCTTAGGCGCCTTTGAGGTGGGAGATAACTGCTCTATCGCGGCCAACGCAGTGCTTTTAAAGCCCCTTGAGGATAATGTGACCGCAGTAGGGATCCCTGCCCGGCCGGTGAAAAAGGACGGAGTCAGCCTGCCTAAAAAGCGGGAGGCCATGACGCTGGAAGAATATGAGGAAATGAAGCGTCAGATGGAGCAGATGACCAGGGAACTTAAGGAGCTTAAAGAGATGGCAGAGCGGCTTGCAAAAGAAAAAGAGGCAAGGGAAAGCATATCAGAATGAAACAGGAAGCACCACGCATCAACATTGAGCGGAGCATCATAAAAGACTATAGAAAAACCATCTGGAAACCTTTTGTAAAGGGCATTCAGGAATACCGGATGATCGAGGACGGCGATCGGGTAGCTGTGTGCATTTCCGGGGGGAAGGACTCTATGCTTCTGGCAAAATGCCTGCAGCAGCTGAAACGCCAGAGCGATACGAAATTTGAACTGGAATTTATCATTATGGATCCGGGGTATCAGGCGGAAAACCGGCGTCTTATTGAGGAAAATGCGGCGCTCATGAATATCCCGGTCCGTATTTTTGATTCAGATATTTTTAATATTGTGGTGGATGTGACCCAGTCCCCATGCTATCTCTGCGCCAGGATGCGCCGGGGATATCTCTACTCCCACGCAAAGGAACTGGGATGCAACAAGATCGCGCTGCGCCACCATTTTTTAGAGACATATGACAGGGAGGAGTCCCAGGAATAGGGCCGGCGTAATGGGGGATATCATAAAATACCTGCTGTCCGCATAGATTCTTTATCAAGAGACTATGAGGGATGGCAGGTATTTTTTATGGAACTTATAAAGAAACAGATACATATGAATCAGTGGAGGGGGACAGCGTCTACACAGATCACTCTGGATGATGATTTCATCGTGCCGGATACCATGGACGACATGGAGCAGGTGATGCTTCATACAGGGGAGGTTCAGGTTGAGCAGGTGAAGAATCAGGGAGATAAGGTAAATGTGAAGGGACATCTGGAGTTCCAGGTGCTTTACCGCAGGGAAGGCGGTGGGCTTCAGACACTGGGAGGGAATATCCCTTTTGAGGAACTGATCAATGTGCCTCAGTTAGAGGATAAGGACGCAGTGAGCCTGACCTGGGTGTTAGAGGATCTGAATACTGATATGATCCATTCCCGCAAGCTGGGAGTCCAGGCGATTGTTACCCTGCAGGTGCGCATCGAGGCCGTAAGGGAAACGGAGGCGGCGGCAGATGTAAAAGCGGAGGGAGATACGGGGGTGTCCCCTGAACATCCCCTGGCTTTTGCAGAGGGGGAAACGTCGGGACTGCTAAGAACTCCGGGAACCGGCTCAGATCCTGTTCCTGTTGAGACGCTAAAGCGCAGGATCACCGCCGCCTCCATGGCTGTCCGGGGAAAGGATACCTACCGGATCCGGGAGGAAGTAGGCCTTACAGGGGGAAAGCCGGGGATTGGCCGTCTGCTCTGGAGGGAGCTGAAGCTGCGGGATGTGTCCGTAAAACCTCTGGATGGCCGGCTTCATTTGGACGGAGAGCTGACCGTCTTTGTGATTTATGAGGCAGAAGATGAAAATATGCCCGTCCAGTGGGTAGAAGAAATTATCCCGTTTTCCGGGGATATGGAGGCTGAGGGGGCAAAAGAGGATCTTATTCCAATGATTACCGTGCGCCTGGCCCACAGAGAGATTGAGGCAAAGCCGGATTACGACGGGGAGATGCGGGAACTGGAGATTGATGGAGTGCTGGAGCTGGATATACGCCTGTACGAGGAAACGGATACGGAACTTTTAAGCGATGTATATTCCAACAGCCTGGAACTGACACCGGAACGCAGGGAGGCCGTTTTTGACCGGATCCTGACCAGAAATGTATGCCGCTCCCGGATTGCGGAAAAGGTAAAGCTGCCGCAGGCGGAGCGAATCCTTCAGATCTGCCACAATGAGGGAGTTATCAAGCTGGATGAGGTGGAGCCGGGGGAGAACTGTCTAAAAATAGAAGGCGTTCTGGAAGTGACGCTTCTCTACCTTACCAGTGACGATGAAGCCCCCGTTCAGGCGGCTATGGAGCAGATTCCCTTTAAATGCTCCGCAGAGGCCAGAGGGATCAATGAGGACAGCATTTATCAGCTGGATGCGGGCTTAGAACAGCTGAGCGCCGTGATGATGGGGGGAGACATGGTGGAGATCAAGGCTGTAGCTGCTCTTGACTTTCTGGTGCTGCAGCCTGTTAAGGAGCAGGTAATCACCGGCATTGCCTCAGGCCCGGTGGATTTTAATAAGCTTCAGGAACTTCCTGGTATTGCAGGCTATATCGTCCAGTCCGGCGACAGCCTGTGGAGCATAGCCAAGAAATTCCATACTACGATCGGCAATATTATTTCCGCTAATGAACTGGCTGATGATCAGGTAAAACCGGGGCAGAGGCTTCTTCTGGTAAAGGAGGTAGCACGGGGATAGCCGCAGAGAGGGAAATCCAGGGGACTGCAGGATAGCAGCTTCCGGTCAGAGAACTGTTCATGGAGACATGGACAGTTTTTTTTTGCGTTGGAATGTGGTATACTTACTCAAAAGCAACTGGAAAACGGCAGTTTCTGAAAGGAGAGACTCAATGGATGAAACATGGCAGCAGCTAAAGGAATGGATCGATGCCAGCCGCTATATTGTGTTTTTCGGTGGTGCAGGCGTATCTACTGAGAGTGGGATACCGGATTTTCGCAGCGTGGACGGGCTGTATAATCAGACGTATAAGTACCCGCCGGAAACTATTATCAGCCACAGCTTTTTTATGCGCAGAACAGAGGAATTTTACCGGTTTTACAGGGAGCGCATGATTTTTCAGGGCGCTGCTGCGAATCCCGCCCACCTGGCCCTTGCAGCCCTCGAACGCAGAGGGAAGCTGAAGGCTGTGATTACCCAGAATATTGACGGCCTTCACCAGCTGGCCGGCAGCAAAGAGGTGCTGGAGCTGCATGGCTCCATCCATAGAAACTACTGTACCCGCTGCGGCCAGTTCTATGGCCTTGACCGCATAACAGAAAGCGACAGCGTGCCTAAATGCAGCTGCGGCGGTATCATAAAGCCGGATGTGGTACTGTATGAGGAGGGCCTGGATGACACCGTCATCCGACGCTCCATGGAGCATATTGCCAATGCGGATATGCTCATAGTAGGAGGCACGTCCCTGGTGGTCTATCCCGCAGCGGGGCTCATCGATTATTACAGAGGAAAGAAGCTGGTTTTAATCAATCGTTCCGTCACTTCCAGAGATTCTCAGGCAGACCTGGTAATCAGAGACAGCATCGGAGCAGTGCTGGGAGCTGTCGCCGGCATAAAGTGAGTGAAGATGACGGCGAATGGGAGGACACGTCTGCCGAAAAAACTAAGCGAATTAAAAATCAGGAGGAAAGAGATCTATGTATGAAGCAGCAGAAAACAGATATGACCATATGAAATACAGAAGGGCCGGAAGAAGCGGGGTTCTTCTTCCTGAGGTGTCTTTGGGCCTGTGGCAGAATTTTGGCCTGGAAAAGCCGTTAGAGGAGCAGAGACAGATTCTCCTTCGTGCCTTTGATCTGGGAATCACTCATTTTGATCTGGCAAATAACTATGGCGCTCCTGCCAGAGGAAAGGCGGAGGAAAACTTCGGCAAGGTTCTGGCATCAGATCTAAAACCCTACAGAGAGCAGCTTTTTATCTCCACCAAGGCAGGCTATGACTTTTGGCCCGGCCCCTATGGAAACTGGGGATCCCGCAAATACCTGATGTCCAGCCTGGACGCCAGCTTAAAGCGTATGGGGCTTGATTATGTAGACATTTTCTATCACCATCGCCCGGATCCTGATACGCCTCTTGAAGAAACCATGGGCGCTCTTTCTGATATGGTGCGTCAGGGGAAAGCCCTTTATGTGGGTATTTCCAATTATCAGGCGGACGAGGCAGAGCGGGCCATTGGCATTTTAAAGGAAAATGGAACCCCGTGCCTTTTAAACCAGCCCCGCTACAATATGTTTGAGCGCTGGTGCGAAAATGGCCTGCTGCAGGTACTGGACCGCGAAGGCACAGGCTGTATCTGCTACAGTCCTCTGGCACAGGGCGCTCTTACCGGCCGGTATTTAAACGGCATTCCTGAAGGTTCCAGAGCTTCCCGCGCCAACACTACGGTAGGAGGCCGATATCTGACTCCCGGTAATCTGGAAAAGATCAGGGCTTTAAATGACCTGGCAAAAGAACGCGGACAGAGCCTGGCCCAGCTGGCCCTTTCCTGGGTGCTGCGCAGAAAAGAGGTTACAAGCGTCCTCATTGGAGCCAGCAGCACGGCACAGCTGGAGGACAATATAAGGGCTCTGGACGGACCCGTATTTGCAGAAGAAGAGCTGGCTGCCATTGACAGTATCCTGGCGTCCATGGAGCAGCAGGGATAGGAACATCTGCTTTGCCGGATCAGACGGAGTTCCGTGCAGGCTGATATCACAGAATATGGGAGGATGAGCTATGGCAGAAAAACTGGACTATGAGGTAGGAGATGTTGTAAAACTGAAAAAACCCCATCCATGCGGCAGCAGCGAATGGGAGATCTTGAGAGTGGGAGCGGATTTCCGCTTAAAATGCGTCGGCTGCGGCCATCAGATCATGGTGGCCCGTAAACTGGTGGAGAAAAATACCAGAGGGCTTACAAAGAAAAATATTTCCCGAAAACCAGCGGACGAATAAAAAGACAGGGAATGATCGTGGAACAGAAATTACGAGAGGAATTATATCAGACAAATCAAAAGCTGTATGTGGCTATGAGGGCCTTTCAGATGGCGGCGGAGGAGTCGCGCAGCCTGGTGTTTACATATGATCTGAAACGGCAGACTATTTTTGTGGATGAGCAGACGGCCAGAACCTTCGGTGTGGCAGAGGTGCAGCCGGATGTACCCTATGGGATGGTGGGAAGAGGCATTGTATCGGAGGATACTGTGGATGAGTACATCAGGATTCATGAGGAGATATTAAACGGCGGGCTGCAGGCCGAAGGAATTGTAAAGCTGATAACGGTGGATGGAACGCTTTCCGTTCAGAAACTGAAATTTGAGATGATTATGGACGCTGAGGGGAAGCCCAGCGGCACTGCAGTGGGGATTTACCGGGACATCACCGGTCAGTACCAGGATGAAAAGGAACTGAGGCGGTATCAGCGTCTGGACTATGTGATCCAGGCTATGAAAAACGATTATCTGGGCATTTTTGAACTGGATCTGGTGAAAGAGCGTTACTGCGTGCTCCATTGTGGAAGGGAGCATTCATTTCCTCTGCCAATGGAAGGCGATTATAAGGAACTGGTGGATAAGGTGGCAGAGAAACTGATAGCGCCGGAGTTTTTGGAATTAAGCCGTCAGTTTACATCACTGGACAGGATGCGCGGCTGCTTGCCGCGGAAGAACGGGCTGAACTGGAATATATGACGACGGAACCGGGAAATCCCTGGAGAAGATCTGCGATCCGGTGTGTAAAGAGAGTGGATGGCATTCCTGTGCAGGCGGTTGTATTCCAGATGGATATTGACCAGGCGAAATCCGAGCGTCTGAGAAATCAGCTGGCTCTTCAGGAGGCGTACCGGTATGCGGAATCTGCCAATCGTGCCAAGTTGGATTTTATGTCAACTATGAGCCATGATATGAGGACGCCGCTGAATGCGGTTATGGGGATGACTTCCATTGCGCGCACCCGGTTGAATGAGCCGGAGCGGCTGGCACAGTGTCTGGACAGCATTGACGGCGCCGCCAGACATCTCCTTGACCTGGTCAATGAGGTGCTGGACATGAATAAGCTGGAGGCGGGAGCGGCCCGGCTGTGTGAGGCTCGGTTCTCTTTGCGGGAGGCTGTGGACAGCGTACATTCACTGCTTGCTCCTCTGGCAAAGGAACACGGCCACTGCTTTTTTGTTTCCTGTTTCGAGGTCAACCATGTCTGGGTTCTGGGAGACCGGTCCAGATTTGAACAGATTTTGGTAAACCTTCTGTCAAATTCCATTAAATACACGCCGGATGGCGGAACGATTACCCTTTCTGTACGGGAGACTGCCTCAAACAGCGCAAACTACGGAGCATATGAAATCTGTGCAGAGGATAACGGCATTGGAATGAGCCGTGAGTTTAGAGAGGTGATGTTCGAACCCTTTACACGGGCTGAGGACAGCCGTTTTTGCAAGGTCACAGGCACAGGGCTGGGGATGAGTATTACACGGAGCCTGGTTTACATGATGGACGGAGAGATTCAGGTGCATTCAGAGCCGGGGCAGGGAACCTGTATTACAGTCAGCCTTCACCTTAAGGCGGCAAAACAGGATGATACCGGGATGGGAGATGGAAATTCTAACGGAGAGGGAGGAAAAGAACTGCTGGATCTGACGGGGATCCGTATTCTTCTGGCAGAGGATAATGATCTGAATGCAGAAATCGCCAAAGAGCTGCTGGAACATCTTGGGGCGGAGGTAAAACGGGCGGCAAACGGACGTGAAGCGGTACAGATGTTTGAAGCCTCAGCTCAGGGATATTATGACCTTATCTTTATGGACATACAGATGCCAAAGATGAATGGATATGAGGCGGTAAGGCAGATCCGCAGACTGGAACGCACAGATGCAGGCCGTGTGCCGGTTATAGCCATGACGGCAAACGCCTTTGCGGAGGACGTGAAGGCGGCCCTGGGTGCAGGTATGAACGGTCATCTGGTAAAGCCTGCGGATCTGCACAGGATGGCAGAGGCAGCGGTTTCGTCTGTGCAGAGGGGAACCGCCGATGCTTCTTGAATAACGAAAGGCATCCAAGAATACGTTCCATCCTGAATTACTGCCAAAAACAAGGAAAACGCCCGAAAAACAGCAAAAAAAGGACTTGCATTTACACAGATCCTTTGGTACAATATTTATTCGTGACATATTAAATCCTTGCTCCTGAAACTGAAAGCAGGGGCCAGAGACCACAAGGAGGTAAAGCAAGATGAACAAGTACGAATTAACCGTTGTTCTGAATGTGAAGCTTGAAGACGAAGAGCGCGCAGCAGCACTCGAAAAGGTAAAGGGTTACATCACCCGTTTCGGCGGAACCGTAACCAACGTAGATGAGTGGGGTAAGAAGAGACTTGCATATGAGATCCAGAAGATGCATGAGGCTTACTACTACTTCATCCAGTTCGAGTCTGATTCTGTATGCCCGAACGAAGTAGAAGCTCACGTTCGTATTATGGAACCAGTGATCAGATACTTATGCGTAAAGGCTGAGGCATAAGACATACCCAGACCGCTCAGGCGGAATTGAAAAGGAAGTGTGACCGTATGAACAGAGTTATCTTAATGGGCAGATTAACAAGAGATCCGGAAGTAAGATATTCCCAGGGAGAGCGTTCCATGGCAATTGCCAGATACACTCTCGCAGTGGACAGAAGAGGCCGCAGAAGCCAGGATGGAAATTCCGAGCAGACCGCAGATTTTATCAACTGTGTGGCATTTGACCGCGCAGGAGAGTTTGCGGAGAAGTATTTCCGTCAGGGTATGCGTGTGCTGGTATCCGGGCGCATCCAGACAGGAAGCTATGTGAATAAGGACGGTCAGAAGGTATACACCACCGAGGTCATCCTGGATGACCAGGAGTTCGCGGACAGTAAGGGCGCGGCTTCTGATATGGGCGGATATGGACAGTCCGGCTACGGACAGTCTGCGCCATCTCAGAGACCGGCTCCTACCAGCGCGATTGGTGATGGGTTTATGAATATTCCGGACGGAGTTGAGGACGAAGGACTTCCATTCAACTAGACCGGGATTTTTCACGGTGAATAATAAAGGAGGACAACACCAATGGCATTTAACAAGACTGAAAGACCAGAGGGCGCTAAGATGAGAAGACCAGGCGGTATGCGCAGAAGAAAGAAAGTCTGCGTATTCTGCGGCGACAAGAACGGCGTAATTGATTATAAGGACGTAAACAAGCTGAAGAGATACGTATCCGAGAGAGGAAAAATTCTTCCCCGCCGTATCACCGGCAACTGCGCAAAGCATCAGAGAGCGTTAACGGTAGCAATCAAGCGTGCACGCCACATTGCTTTGATGCCTTATACCTGCGAGTGAAATTAAGTAAAATCAAGGGTTTTCGGGCCTTTGGGTAAGTATTTTACTCAAATTTTTACTCCAAAAAGTCTTATAAAAATTTTTGAAAAGACTCTGTATCCTATGTGGTACGGGGTTTTTTTGCGTGTGGAAATATTTTTTTATATGGAGACAGGCAGAGGTATTAGTGGCAATATCTTATAAAAACCCCTTGGCCCGGGGGCATCAATGCGCTATAATAAATCTGTCCGGGCAAAAGTCCGGCAGGAACAGGAGAGGAAACGAATGAAAAAGAACAAAACAGCGGCATTTCTTGCTGCACTGATGGTATCTGCCTGTGCTCCCCAGACATTTTTGGGCGCGTCTAATGTGATCGTAGCGGAGGCGCATAGCGGCCGTACCGATGCAAACGGAGGCCACAGGGATAAGAAAAATGTAAGCGGTCTTGGATCTTACCACTACCACTGCGGCGGTCATCCGGCCCATCTGCATACGAATGGTGTCTGCCCATACGGCAAGAATACAGGCGCCTTGGGTTCTGCAGCAGCAGCGGCGGCGCCGGCTCCGGCTAAGACTAAGACAGAGCCGGCTGTACCGGAAAATATTTCTCTGGTATTTGACGCAAAATACTATGCGGATAACAATTCAGACCTTTATGCTGCGTACGGGTATGATAAAAGCAAGCTGCTGAATCATTTTCTGACAGACGGTATGAAAGAAGGAAGAATTGCCTGTGAGGGATTTAATGTGAATACTTACAAGGAAAATAATGCGGATCTGGCGGGCGCATACGGAGATGATCTGTCTGCGTACTATACCCATTATATGAATTGCGGCTGGGCTGAAAATCGGGTTTGCCGCTGAAGCAATGGGGCTGAAAAAGGGATTTTTACCCATATGTTTTACAAAAACTCAATGTAAGCAAATGTAACATTGATAAAAAATGCACAATACTACGAAACAGAACAAATTTTACAAAAATAATGCCATGATTTTCATATTTTCTACAAAATAAAATATTTCTATTTAAAAAGGGTAAATACCTGTGGTAAAATAGAAAGCAAAGATTGTTCACAAAGGAAAGGAGAACATTTATCATGGCACTTTTAAATTATGACGTGTTGAAGAAATCCGGCTATGACGGATATATCCTGGAGGATGCCCCTGTAAAAGTCCTTCAGTTTGGCGAGGGAAATTTCCTCCGCGCGTTTGTGGATTACTGGTTTGATCTTGCGAATGAAAAGGCCGGATGGAACGGAAAGTGCTGCCTGGTACAGCCTATCGCTCCGGGCCTGGCAAAGATGATCAATGAGCAGGAAGGTCTGTATACTCTGTATCTGCGTGGAAGCGAGAACGGCAAAAAGGTAGATGACAAGCGTGTGATCTCCAGCGTTGCAGGCTGCTTAAACCCATATGAAGAGGCTGATTATGAGAAGATGATGGAGGTCGCAGTAAGTGATGACCTTGAGATTATCGTTTCTAATACCACTGAGGCAGGTATTCAGTACGACCCTTCCTGTCAGAAGGATGACTGCCCTCCTGCAAGCTTCCCTGCAAAGCTGACCCAGGTGCTGTACCGCCGTTATCAGGCTGGAAAGTCCGGCATTATCATGCTGGCCTGCGAGCTGATCGACAATAACGGCAAGGAGCTGTTAAAGTGCGTAAACCAGTATATCGAGCAGTGGGGCCTTGAGGACGGATTTAAGAAATATGTCAATGAGGACTGCACGTTCTGCGGCTCTCTGGTGGACCGTATTGTTCCTGGACGGATTCGCGATGCCGAGGAAGTAAAGGCGCTGGATGCCAAGAACGGTTATGAGGATCCTCTGACAGACGTTGGTGAAGTATTTGGCGTATGGGTAATCGAGGGTGATGAGAAGTTAAATGACGTTCTGCCTTTTAAGAAGGCCGGTCTGATGGACAAGGTATTCGTAGTGCCTGATATGAGCCCATACAAGAAGAGAAAGGTACGCATCTTAAACGGCGCACATACCGGCTTTGTTCTGGGCGCATACCTGGCAGGCGAGAATATCGTCCGCGACTGTATGAATGATGAAGTGATCAAGGGCTTTATGAACAAGATGCTGTATGACGAGGTGATCCCGACCCTTCCTCTGGATAAGGATGATCTGTTAAAGTTTGCATCAGCCGTATCCGATCGTTTCAACAACCCCTTTGTAAACCATGAACTGATGAGCATTTCCTTAAATTCCACCTCTAAGTGGAAGGCGAGAAATATGCCGTCCTTCCTGGAGTACATCAAGGAAGAGGGCAAGCTGCCTGAGTGCCTGACCATGTCCCTGGCTGCGTATATTGCATTTTACAGCAATGATATTCAGGCTCTTACCGAGGCCGGTCTTGTATGCAGACGCCCGGCAGGCGATGAGTACACAGTAAGCGATGACCGCTGGGTACTGGAATTCTACAATGACCACAAGTCATATTCTGAAGAGGCTCTGGTACACGCTGTCCTGACCAATGAGAAGATGTGGGATCAGGATCTTACAAAGATCGAGGGCCTGGAGGCTAAGGTAGTAGAGAACTTAAAGAAGATCCACACAGAAGGCGCAAGGGCTGCATACGCAAGCTGCCTGTAATCCACCGGATTCCCTTTGCGGGGAACTGTAAAATAAGTACCGCAGAAAGCAATATAAGCTGCTTTCTGCGGTATTTTTAATTAGCCAGTTAAAAGTGCCTCAGCGTTTCCGGCCGTGAAATGTTTGGATAGGATGCCATCAGACTCTCTTTCATCAGATTATGTAAAAGTGTTCATTATTCCCCTGCATAATTGCATGAACAGGTTTGAAAAAAGGGAAACAGGGATATCCTCTGTTTCGTTTTTATGGTAGAATATACGGGAGGAAGCAAAGGAGAAATGGAGGATGAAAAAGAAATATTTTACACGGGTAGACCGACAGGTTGCAGTGCTGTTGGGGGCGGTACTGATCCTATTCAGCATATCCATATTTTGGGTAAGCACTCAGATTTATTATGACACGATCCGTAAAAACCTTACCAGTCGTGTGGAAAGCATTCATGCGTATATTGAGCATCAACTGACCCCGGAAGGGATTCTGGAAATTGATGATCAGCAGGATATGGATTGCGAGAGCTACCTGAACCTGAAGGAAAGGCTGGAGGAGATACGGGAGATTGGAGATCTGATGTATCTGTATACGGCAAAAAAGAATGAGGCCGGACAGCTTGTATATGTTGTGGATGGACTGCCTGAGACAGCTGAGGATTTCCGATATCCCGGCGATTTGATTGAACCTGAAATACAGCCGGAACTGGAACGGGCGCTGGCGGGAGAAACCGTATTGCCTGAGAAGATTCTTGGAACCGGATGGGGAGATATTTTTATTGCATACTATCCCCTGCATGACCGTGAGGGGATGGTAGTGGGAGCTCTTGGCATAGAGATCCGGGCGGATGTGGAGGCGGCTGCATTTAAGCGCCTGACGGAAGCAGTCTGTATGACCTGCCTGCTTTTCTGTACCATTGCCTTTGGAATTTCTATTTTTGTTTTCCGAAGGATATCCAATCCATTATACAGGGATATGTCCAATACGGATTTTATGACAAACCTGAAAAATCGAAATTCCTATGAGACAGACCGGAAGAACCTGACTGCCCGAAAGAAAATGAATGATATGACGGTGGCAGTGGTGGATGTGAATAACCTGAAACTTGCAAATGACCGGCTGGGACATCATATTGGGGACGAATGTATCATGACTGCCGCAAAGTTGCTGCACAGTACAGAATCAAGTAAAATCACAGCATACCGCTATGGCGGAGATGAATTTGTAATACTGATGGAGGACCAGCCAGACCCTGAGGAGCTCTTTGGACAGATCAGAGAAAAATTCCGGGCCTATGCAGAGAATCTGGAAGTACCGGTCGCTTTGGCAGTGGGATACGCGGCATTTGATGAAAAACTGGATCGTGATATAGCGGACACACAGAAACGTGCGGACGAGCGGATGTATCAGGATAAAATGAAGATAAAACAGGAAGAGGAGAGAACCGGATCGAAATGATCCGGTCTTTGCTTTTTTGAAAGCGGTTAGCCGCTTGTCAGAAAAATCCCATCCCATATTGAACTGTTTGATTCATATCAGATTTATCCTGGCTTTAAGATGGCGGGAGATGCTGACATTATCTGTGGGAGGGACGCACAGATTAAAAAAAAAATTAGCACTCACCTATTGACAGTGCTAATAATAAGTGTTATATTACATATAGAACAAATGAAAAGGAAATGAAAGAAAAAAATCGTTTTCTTCCCAGAAGTTCCCCTTTCGGATCTGTGAAGGATCCGGGAAGGATAAGAAGGTACACGATAGTAAACAGGTTTCAGGAAAAAGGAGAGATGACTTATGTTGATGCCTAGTATTTTTGGAGAAGATATGTTTGATGATTTTATGAGAGATTTTCCGTTTTTTGATGACAGAGATGAGAAGAGGGCAGAGAGAAAGCTTTACGGGCGCAGAGGCAAAAATCTTATGAAAACTGATGTGAAGGAAACAGATCAGGGATATGAATTGGAAATGGATCTTCCTGGCTTTGCAAAGGATGAGATCAGAGTTTCTCTGGAAAATGGATACATGACCATCAGCGCTGCCAAGGGCCTGGATCAGGACGAAAAAGAGAAGGATTCCGGCCGTTACATCCGCAGAGAGCGGTATGCAGGCGCCTGCCAGCGTTCCTTCTATATAGGAGAGGATATTACAGAAGAGGATATTAAAGGCGAGTTTAAGCACGGCATCTTAAAGCTGTTTGTGCCAAAGAAGGAAGCAAAGCCGACAGTAGAACAGAAGAAGTTTATTACGATTGAATAAAGGCAGAAGGATGGTTGGCGTCACTGCTGAGCCATGGAAAGAGGGATCGGCTGCTTTCGATATCAGGGTTTGTATCTAGTTTACTCTCTACTGGACAAAAGACCAGGGATTTGATATAGTGGAACAAGATAAAAAGAGGGAGGGGAAACCGTATGCCGAGCCCCCCCCATCAAACAAAAAGGAGAGTATCACAATGGCAAATCCAGTTGTTACCATCACAATGACAAACGGCGATGTGATGAAAGCAGAGTTATATCCACAGACCGCTCCCAACACAGTTAATAATTTTATCAGTCTTGTATCTAAGGGGTATTATGACGGTCTGATCTTTCACCGCGTCATCCGCGGTTTTATGATTCAGGGCGGCTGCCCTCAGGGAACGGGAATGGGAGGCCCAGGCTACTGCATTAAGGGAGAGTTTTCTCAGAATGGATTTAACAATGATTTAAAGCATACAGAGGGCGTTCTTTCCATGGCAAGAGCCATACATCCCGATTCAGCAGGCTCTCAGTTCTTCATCATGCATGAGACCTCCCCTCATCTGGACGGCGCATATGCAGCATTCGGAAAGATTACCGAGGGTATGGATGTGGTGAACCGGATTGCTGGAGAGCGCACCGATTACAGCGACCGTCCCTTAAATGAGCAGAAGATTCAGTCCATGACCGTTGAGACCTTTGGGGAGACATATCCTGAACCGGAGAAGTGCTGATATGATCCAGGAGCGGAGGATTTGGATTGAGGGAACAGAGTACAGACTTCTAATATCAGATGAACCGCAGGCCCTTCTGGCAGCCCAGGCTGCCGGAAGGGCTGTTTTGGGTGTAGAGGATCCTGCTGCAGAAAAATGGACTATGCGGGGAATCCCCTATGTGGTTCCAGGCTGGGAGGAGATTACAGAGGAACTGGAGGAGATGGTTCTGCGCCGCCGCCTGGGATTTCCCTGGATCATAGCTGCTTCGGATCGTTTGACGATCCGGGAGTTTGTAAAAGCGGACGCAGGGCAGATACCTGTAGAGGAGTGTACTCTGGAGGAGGAGCACTTCCGATCAGAAGAGGCCATGGAGCAGTACATTAGAAATCAGTATGCTTTTTATGAGTACGGCATTTGGGCGCTGGTGGAAAAGGAAGATTCTAAACTCATCGGAATGGCGGGGGTGACGGCTCCGGGGGAGAAGATTTTCAGAAACTTTAAACTTGAGCCACTGCCTTTCCAGGAGCAGTGGCTGGAGCTGGGGTACCATATTTTTGAACCATACAGGGGAAAAGGATATGCAAAAGAGGCTGCTGCCATGGTACGCTCCTATGCTCATGATGTGCTGTCAGCCCGTCTCATTGCTGTGATCCACGAAAAAAATCAGGCCTCCCGCGCAGTGGCGGAAAGCCTGAAAATGAAGCTGATTCCTGAAAGGGATCCTGGGTGCGCCGCAGCTATTCTCCCGCAGAACGGAACAGATACTCAATGGCAGAACGGACATCTTCTGTATGGTGAGTGCTGCTTATCACTGCCAGATAGGGAGGATTCATGACGATTCCTGTGTCGCTGTGCAGTGAGGAGGTCTCCAGAGAGACAGCTGCGGGAACCGTAGAGCCATCTTCGTCTGATACATAGAGAAGCTGATTTTCCAGCTTTTTATAGAGATCTTCCGGCAGAAGTTCTCTCAGATCCATATAGGCATCCATATTTTCATAGTGGCGGATCGTGGCTTCGTCTGTAATCATAATGTCTAACATCCCTCCGGATACCAGGGCTGCAATTTTTGCCATGCTTGCATAGGAATACTGGGACATGGTTTCTTCGTTGGTATCAAGATAGAGACCTTCATTGATTTCAATGATGTCTTTTTTTTGGCAGTTAAGGGCATTTCTCAGTCCTTCCATCAGAGGAGCGGTGGAAGAGGCTCCGCCGGAGCGGTCATTGATGATAGCCATGGAGAGCCGTGTGGTAAAGGACTGACGGTACAGTGAGGTGCCTATAACCCACAGGATGACAAAGGCAATCAATACCAGGAGCATATGGAATTTATAATATTCCCAGACGTACCAGATCCGGTCTTTCCAGGACATATATTTGAGTTTTTCTTTTTCTGATTTGGCTTCTTGTTTTAAATTCATGGGTTCCAATTCCTTCCATATATAATGCGGACATAGCTGTGTGAGAACAGCCGTCCCGACGCTTTGGATAATTATCATCCATTATAGGCTATTTCCTATCCCTGTGCAACTATCCCTTTGCAATTTTCAGCGAATATGGTACAATGTTTTGTAATATCGTTTAGAAAGAAGAGGATTCATCATGCTTCAAGGCTTATTTAATTATGACAACCCGGTATGGCGGTTTATTGGAAAGTTGGGGGATCTGATCTTACTGAATATTCTCTGGATTGTCTGCTCGATTCCCATTGTCACTGCAGGCGCCTCAACCACAGCTGTATACTATGTGACCTTAAAACTGGTTCGTGATGAGAATGATTCTACAATTAAGAACTTTTTTCACTCCTTTAAGGAAAATTTTAAGCAGTCCACCATTATCTGGCTGCTTCTGATGGCGGCGGGGACTCTGCTGGCGTTTGATTTCTGGTTCTTTCTGACCGGTCAGATGCACAGTCTTACCGGGACGCCGAAGCTGCTTATGACGGCAGTATTCGGAGGCCTTCTGCTGGTGTATCTGTTTATTGCGACCTATGTCTTTGCTCTTCAGTCTCGTTTCTACAATCCTGTGAAACGCACACTGTTTAATGCCTTTTTCATGTCTGTGCGCCATCTGCTCCAGACCATTGGAATCATTGCCATTGATGTGATCGTAGCTGCGCTTTCTTACTTCGGCCTGTATTTTCTGCCTCAGGTGGCCATGCTGTTAGTGCTCTTTGGTTTTCCGCTGATCGCATTTATCAATTCATACTTTTTTACATCTATCTTCCAGAAGTATATGCCTAAGGAGGAAGAACATAAGGAACACGATATAGTACCTTTGTTAGACGATGAAGATAAAGACGTAGAAGAGGCCATCAATCATTTAAAAGGAAAATAATGGATTGCTTTAATCACTGCACGGGACGTTTCTTGGGAGGCGTCCCGTGCAGTGGTTTATCAGAAAAGGCCGTCAGAGGCGTTCATTCCCTGTCGCTTCGTGGAGATGTCCAAATAAAAGGTCATTTTTTGTATATTTTACATATTGAAAATCGCGCCATTTTATTGTATACAATGTTATGTATTATAAAAACAGCAGCAGGAACAATAAAGAAAAAGGGAGCAGTGGGAATGATTGCGCATTTACGCTTAAAGGCATACGGAAAGATCAATCTGGCTCTGGACGTACTGGGAAGAAAGCCGGACGGCTACCATGAGGTCCGCATGGTCATGCAGACGGTAGGGCTCCATGACCGGATTGATCTGTACCGTACCAGAGAGCCGGGGATCCGGCTGGAGACCAATCTGTTTTATCTGCCGGACAACGAGCAGAATCTGGCATATCGGGCGGCAGCTCTGTTGTTTGAAGAGTTTGGAATCAAGGAGGGTCTGTCCATCCGTCTGAGAAAGTTTATCCCCGTATCCGCAGGGATGGCCGGCGGAAGTACGGATGCGGCTGCGGTACTCTATGGCGTAAACCGTATGTTTGGTCTGGAGCTTACTCTGCAGGAACTTATGGAACGGGGGGTAAAGCTTGGCGCGGATATTCCCTACTGCATTATGCGCGGCACAGCCCTTTCTGAAGGAATAGGAGAGAAACTGACCAGACTTCCGGCGATCCCCCAGTGTCAGGTGCTGATCGCAAAGCCAGGGATCAGCGTTTCCACGAAAACAGTGTACGAAAGTCTGGACGCCATGGATCTAAAACCAGAGGATCACCCGGATATCGACGGGATGATCGAGGAGATCCGCAAAAAAGACCTCTACGCAGTGGCGGGAAAATTTGGAAATGTTCTTGAACGGGTGACGGCAGGCCGTTATCCAGTGATCGGTCAGATCGAGGATCTGATGAAGGAACAGGGAGCGGTGAATGCCATGATGAGCGGAAGCGGCCCTACCGTGTTCGGATTGTTTACCAATCCGGCGGCGGCAAGAAAGGCCTACCAGGTTCTGCGCTACGGTGAAGGCTCCGGTCTGGCAAAGCAGGTATACCTGACGAATTTTTTTAATATTGGAAAAAGCACGGCCGGCAGGCCGCGAAGATAAGGGGAGAGTAAGGTCATGGACAACAATTTCAAGGTAAATATGAACGAGTATCTGCCGCTGCGTGACGTGGTGTTTAATACCCTGCGTCAGGCGATCTTAAAGGGTGAGCTGGCTCCGGGTGAGCGCCTGATGGAGATTCAGCTGGCTGAGAAGCTGGGCGTAAGCCGCACTCCCATCCGCGAGGCGATCCGCAAGCTGGAGCTGGAAGGCCTGGTGCTAATGATCCCGCGCAAGGGAGCGGAAGTGGCAAAGATTTCGGAAAAGAGCCTCAGAGACGTGCTGGAGGTGCGCCGGTCTTTAGAGGAACTGGCGATTGAACTGGCCTGCCAGCGGATGACGCAGGAGGATCTGGTGCAGCTGGAGCAGAGGCAGGAGATTTTCTGCAGGGCCATCCGCAGCGGCAGTCCCATGGAAATGGCAGAGAGCGACGAGGCATTTCATGATGTGATTTATCTCAGCACGGGAAATGACAAGCTGGTGCAGATGCTGAATAATCTGCGGGAGCAGATGTACCGCTACCGTCTGGAATATATTAAAGATGCAGACAAGCGCCAGGTGCTGATGGTAGAGCATGAACATATTTTAAATGCCTTAAAGGGCAGAAATTTAAGCGAGGCCAAGCTGGCGGCCAGGGAGCATATCGATAACCAGGAGATCACGGTTTCAAAGAATATTAAGGAGCAGGAGGAAAATATTCTTCCTGGCCGCGGGAGAAGGTAAAGATGGAAGAGAAGAATTTTAAGGAACGTTATCTGGCGGGAGAGATCGGGTTTGAGGAAATTGACCGCTATATCAGCCGGTGGAACAACAGCGATGATGAGAGAACTCTGGCCAACTATCTGGGACTGAACGAAGAGGAAGAGGACATCTGGATCGATGACAGCGATGAAGCGCTGCAGGAAATGCTGGACCGGCAGAAACAGTAGGGCAAAAACAAGAGCGTAAGACAAGGCAGGCGCAGAATTAAGAATCTGCGCCTGTAATCAGGTCTAAAAGCCGGAAACGGATCTCTACTTTGGGAGGCTCATGGAAAATGGTTTCGTAGTCCTTTGAATCCATCATATGGGCCAGCTGGCTCCTGGAACGATCAGGAACTGTGGCTGTGAGAGAGTCTGTAAGGCAGAGGCTGGGATAAAGGACGCACCACCAGTTGCGTCCTTTTCCATTACCTATGGTGACCCGAACGGCATCATACACACCGCAGGGGAAGGAGGCCTGGCCGTAGGTTTTGGTGGGAAAATAGTCGCGGGTCAGGGAAAGGGATACGGGAGCCGGGGCGTCCTGAGAGGAAAGCCAGTTTTCCGCAGCGCAGATGAGCTGAGAGCGGTGCTGCGCGATCCAGCGCTCTAACTGGGGTTTGGAAGCGTTTTTGGGGGCGGAGGACTGGATGACAGACAGAATGGTGTCGCGGACTCCCAGCTTGAGGGTCTGGTCTTTGGAAGAGTTGCTGGCAGCCAGAACGTGAAAACGCAGAATATCCGGGGCGATCCGGGAGGCCATGGCCTCCTGAGAAGCGGTTCGGGCAGAAATAAGGAGAAGAAAAAGGGTCAGGATCAGGGTAAGTACAGAGGTCGATGGTAAAAAGAGGGAACGTTTCATATAATTGGGACTCCTTTCGTTGGGGTATTTCTATTTATCTCCACATATGCTATACTGTATACGTTTGTATTTTAAATAAAGGAGTGAAAACCAGATAATGGAAAAGAAAACAGCAGCAGTGATTTTTGGCGGACAGTCATCAGAGCACGTAGTTTCCTGTATGTCAGCTGCAAACGTGATTGACCGCATCAATAAAGATAAATATAATTTAGTTCTGATCGGAATTACCCAGGAGGGCCATTGGGTGAAAGCAGATTCCGTAGATCAGATCCGGGATGACTCCTGGAGAGAGAGCCCGACGTCTGCCGCTATTCTTCCCGATGCTGTGAAGAAATGCGCTGTGTTTGTGAAAGATGGAAAGACGGAAGAAGTTAAACTGGATGTGGTATTTCCGGTGCTTCACGGTCTGTACGGTGAGGACGGCACCATTCAGGGCCTTCTGGAGCTGGCAAAGATTCCTTATGTGGGCTGCGGCGTTCTGGCGTCTGCAGTTTCTATGGATAAACTGTATACCAAGATCATTGTAGACGGACTGGGGATCCGCCAGGCGGCATATGTTCCGGTCATGAGGGAGCAGCTGGCAGATATGGACCGCACAGTGAGCCGGATTGAGAGCCGTTTTTCATACCCGGTGTTTATTAAACCCTCCAATGCAGGCTCATCTAAGGGAGTCAGCAAGGCGGAAAACAGAGCAGAACTGGAAGCTGGCTTAAAAGAAGCGGCCCGCCATGACCGCAAGCTTCTGGTAGAAGAAATGATCACAGGCCGCGAGGTGGAGTGCGCTGTATTCGGCGGCGGCAGCGAGGAGATAAAGGCCTCCGGCGTAGGAGAGATCCTGGCAGCGGCTGATTTCTATGATTTTGATGCAAAATATTACAATGCAGAGTCAAAGACGGTTACAGATCCTGAACTTCCCGGCGACGCTGCAGAGCAGATCCCCAGGGCGGCGGCCGCTATTTTTAAGGCAGTTGACGGCTATGGTTTATCAAGAGTGGACTTCTTTGTGAAAGCTGACGGAGAGGTTGTATTTAATGAGATCAATACAATGCCCGGCTTTACGGCGATCAGTATGTATCCGATGCTGTGGGAAGCAAGAGGTATCGGAAAGGAACAGCTGGTAGATATGCTCTTAGAGCATGGTTTAAAACGCTTTTCCTGAAACGTGCGGCGCCATAGTGCAGACGTGTGCCCGGAAGTCTCAGAACCTGCGGTCTGGATGTGCGGCAAAAGGGCAAAAGAAGGAGAAAAACATGACGAAAGACGTGCTGGTCACCATAAACGGCATCCACACCATGGATGAGGAAGATAATGATGTGGAAATGGTCGTCCGGGGTGATTATTATCAGAAGAACGGAAAGCACTATATCCTCTACGAGGAGGTACTTGAAGGAATGGAAGAGACGGTAAAGAACGTGATCAAAATTTCAGACTCTTCCATGGACATCATCAAAAAGGGAGCAGCCAACAGCCATATGCTGTTTGAGAAAAATAAAAAGAACCTCTCCTGTTACAGCACCCCCATGGGGGATATGATAGTGGGTATCCAGGCGAACCGTTTTCGGGTAGAAAAAGGGAAGGACAGCCTAAAGGTCCATGTGGACTATTCTCTGGATATCAACTATGAACATATGTCGGACTGCCGCATCTGCGTGGATGTACAGTCCTGCATGGTTCAGGACTGAGAAATAAAACAGCTAATACGGAACAAAAACAGCCGGTATCTGAGAAAACTCAGGAGCCGGCTGTTTTCGAAATTATTGCTTTTTCTTTTTGAATTTTGCAAAAAATCCCTTTTTCTTTGGAGGAGTAGGAATAGAGCCTCCCCGTACGCTCTTGATCTGGGTAATGTAGATACCGCTTAAGACTACCTTTGCCTCCGTCTTTACAGGAAGAGACTCGAATACTCTTGCATCGGCGATCAGCGTCATCACCTTGGGACCGATCTTTGCCTTTACCACAGGAACCTTGGTCCAGCGCATATACTTGGGCGTCTGATCCACCACCATCTTAGGCAGTCCGGCCTGTGTCAGCTTCAGCTTTTTCTTGTCGATCACCAGCATGGATACGGTCTGAGCGGCGGCATCCAGCATCTGCTGCTGTTCTGCCTGACGCTTCTGCAGCTTGTTTCCCAGGAAATAGAGGACTGCAAGCACAACAGCCGCGATGATCAGGAGTACCAGCAATACGTTTAGAATGGTTTGTACCATATCGGTATACCTCCAGATTGTAAATAATTTCCTTCTCCTTTGCAGTAAAAAACTGTCATACCTGCCAGAAGACATTCTATAACAGTATATCATTTTCGTAAGGAAAAAGCAAGAAAAAATTCTTGACACCTTGACATAGCTATGATATTATGGAGTGTGCACTATTGTGGCGTCGTGGGCTTTTTGCGCCCATACCGCGACGTCCGATTACCGAGAACGACAGTAATGGCCCAAAGTGCTGGAAGAGACGCCTGTCCTCCAGACGAACGGGATATTGCAACCAAATTAGAAAACAGGGGTGAAACGTCAATGGAGAAAAGCAGAATACGTCCGGTACCAGCCGGGAAAAGCGTAAGAATGAGCTATTCAAGGCAGAAGGAAGTCCTTCAGATGCCAAACCTGATCGAGATTCAGAAAGACTCCTATCAGTGGTTCTTAGACGAAGGCCTGAAGGAAGCGTTTGATGACATCTCTCCGATCACAGATTTTGCAGGTCATCTGAGCCTGGAATTCGTTGACTTTACATTATGCAAGGATGATGTCAAGTACACCATCGAGGAGTGTAAGGAACGCGATGCCACTTACGCGGCACCACTTAAGGTAAAGGTTAGACTGTACAATAAAGATAAAGATGAGATGAACGAACATGAGATATTCATGGGCGATCTGCCTCTGATGACAGACACGGGTTCCTTCGTTATCAACGGTGCAGAGCGTGTTATCGTCAGCCAGCTTGTGCGTTCCCCTGGTATCTATTATGGCATTGGTCACGACAAGGTAGGTAAGGAACTGTATACCTGCACCGTGATCCCCAACCGCGGCGCATGGCTGGAATATGAGACGGATTCCAACGATGTATTTTATGTCCGCGTAGACAGAACACGTAAGGTTCCTGTGACCGTTTTGATCCGTGCCCTGGGCTTTGGCACTAATGCGGAGATTCTGGAACTGTTCGGTGAAGAGCCGAAACTTCTTGCCAGCTTTGGAAAGGATACTTCTGATAACTATCAGGATGGTCTGTTAGAACTGTACAAGAAGATCCGTCCCGGCGAGCCTTTATCCGTTGACAGCGCTGAGAGCCTGCTCAACAGTATGTTCTTTGACCCCAGAAGATACGATCTGGCAAAGGTTGGCCGCTACAAATTTAATAAGAAGCTTTCCTTTAAGTTCCGCCTCAACGGCCAGACGCTGGCTGAGGATGTGGTAAATGAGGAGACCGGAGAGATCCTGGCTGAGGCAGGCACAAAGCTTGACAAAGAGTCTGCCATGCGCATTCAGAACTCCGGTGTTTCATCCGTATGGGTAGAAGGGCCGAACAGAAAGCAGAAGGTTCTTTCTAATATGATGGTAGAGCTGGGAGCTCACGTTTCCTTTGATCCTGAAGAGGTTGGCGTTACAGAGTTAGTATATTATCCGGCTCTGTCTGCTATCCTGGAAAAAGCAGGCTCCGATGAGGAGATGCTAAAGGAGGAGATCCGCAGGAATATCCATGGTCTGATTCCGAAGCATATCACAAAGGAAGATATCATTGCTTCCATTAACTATAATATGCATCTGGAAGAGGAAGTGGGAACCTCAGACGATATTGATCATCTGGGCAACCGCCGTATCCGTGCCGTGGGAGAACTGCTTCAGAACCAGTACCGCATTGGTCTGTCCCGTATGGAACGTGTGGTAAGAGAGCGTATGACTACCCAGGATGTAGACGGAATTACACCACAGTCTCTGATCAACATCAAGCCTGTGACAGCGGCTGTGAAGGAATTTTTCGGAAGTTCCCAGCTGTCTCAGTTCATGGATCAGAATAATCCTCTTGCCGAGCTGACACACAAGAGACGTCTTTCTGCCCTGGGCCCCGGCGGTTTGTCAAGAGACCGTGCCGGATTCGAGGTGCGAGACGTTCACTATACACACTATGGCCGTATGTGTCCTATCGAGACCCCTGAGGGTCCCAATATCGGTCTGATCAACTCTCTGGCAAGCTATGCGAGAGTAAACCAGTACGGCTTTATCGAAGCGCCTTACCGCGTGGTGGATAAGACAACAGACCCTGCGAACCCCAGAGTTACTGATGAGGTTGTATATCTGACTGCAGATGAAGAGGATAACTTTATTGTAGCCCAGGCGAATGAGGCGCTGGATGAAGACGGTCACTTTGTTCACAACAACGTTGCCGGCCGTTTCCAGGCTGAAACCTCCGAATTCCAGAAACGCACCATTGACCTGATGGACGTTTCTCCGAAGATGGTATTCTCCGTGGCTACCGCCATGATCCCCTTCCTTCAGAACGACGATGCGAACCGCGCTCTGATGGGATCTAATATGCAGCGTCAGGCCGTGCCGCTGTTAAGCACTGAGGCTCCTGCAGTAGGAACCGGCATCGAGGCGAAGGCTGCCGTTGACTCCGGTGTCTGCGTAGTGGCAAAGAATGCGGGTGTGGTAGAACGCTCTGCTTCCAATGAGATCATCATTAAGAGAGATTCTGACGGAAACCGTGATGTATATCATCTGACGAAATTTAAGAGAAGCAACCAGAGCAACTGCTATAACCAGAAGCCGATTGTTTATAAGAATGACCATGTAGAGGCTGGCGAAGTTATTGCCGACGGTCCCTCCACTGCCAACGGCGAGATTGCTCTTGGCAAGAACCCGCTGATCGGCTTTATGACCTGGGAAGGCTATAACTACGAGGATGCGGTTCTGCTTTCCGAGCGTCTGGTTCAGGATGATGTATATACCTCGGTTCACATCGAGGAGTATGAGGCGGAAGCCCGTGATACCAAGCTGGGACCGGAAGAGATCACAAGAGACGTTCCGGGCGTAGGCGAGGATGCATTAAAGGATCTGGACGAGCGGGGCATCATCCGCATCGGCGCTGAAGTGCGTGCCGGAGATATCCTGGTAGGAAAGGTAACTCCCAAGGGAGAGACGGAGCTGACCGCAGAAGAGCGTCTGTTAAGAGCGATCTTTGGCGAGAAGGCGAGAGAGGTTCGCGATACTTCTCTGAAGGTTCCCCACGGCGCTTATGGTATTATCGTTGACGCAAAGGTATTTACAAGAGAGAACGGCGATGAGCTTTCACCTGGCGTAAATCAGACCGTCCGCATCTACATTGCTCAGAAACGTAAGATTTCTGTAGGTGATAAGATGGCTGGACGTCATGGAAATAAGGGTGTGGTTTCACGTGTGCTTCCTGTAGAGGATATGCCGTTCCTTCCGAATGGTCGTCCTCTTGATATCGTGCTGAATCCTCTGGGCGTGCCTTCCCGTATGAACATCGGACAGGTGCTGGAGATCCACTTAAGCCTTGCTGCCAAGGCCCTTGGATTCAACGTTTCCACTCCGATTTTTGACGGTGCAAATGAGAACGACATTCAGGATACCCTGGAGCTTGCAAATGACTACGTAAACAGCTCCTGGGAGGATTTTGAGGCAAAATACAAAGATACATTGAAGCCTGAGGTAATGGATTATCTGGGCTCCCATCTGGAGCACAGAGAACTGTGGAAGGGCGTTCCGATCAGCAGAGACGGAAAAGTCCGCTTAAGAGACGGCCGTACCGGCGAGTATTTCGACGGAGCCGTTACCATTGGACATATGCATTACCTGAAGCTGCATCACCTGGTAGATGATAAGATCCACGCACGTTCTACCGGCCCATACTCCCTGGTAACTCAGCAGCCGTTGGGTGGTAAAGCCCAGTTCGGCGGCCAGCGTTTCGGAGAGATGGAGGTTTGGGCGCTGGAGGCGTATGGCGCTTCCTACACCCTACAGGAAATTATGACTGTGAAGTCCGATGATGTGGTGGGACGTGTGAAAACATACGAAGCCATTATCAAGGGCGAGAACATCCCTGAGCCTGGCGTTCCTGAGTCCTTTAAGGTGCTTCTTAAGGAAATGCAGTCTCTGGGACTGGATGTACAGGTGCAGAGAGAGGATGGAACCGAAGTTGAGATGACTGAGAACATTGACTACGGCGATACCGAACTGCGGGCCATGTTAGAGGGCGACCGCCGCTTTAATGATCAGGAATCCCTTGCTTCCTATGGTTATCAGGAGCAGGAAATCAAGGATAATGAATTTGTAAGCGTAGAATCGGCTTCCAGGTCTGCAGATGATGACACAGATGATCTGTATGACGCGTATACAGATGACGGTGAAGACGAATAATAGAAGGGAGTAAGAGCTCATGCCGGAAACAAATGAAACTTATCATCCAATGACATTTGATGCCATTAAGATTGGTCTGGCTTCCCCTGAAAAGATTAGATCCTGGACCCACAGGACCCCTGAACCTGCCGACAAGCCCAGTGAGCAGTGGAAAGAATGGTGGGAGCAGGGCGCTATGCGCAACCGTATGCCTGAGCCTTCAGGCGCTCCCTCCAAAGAGTGGAGAGAGTGGTGGGAGCACGGCGTTGTAAAGAAGCCGGAGACCATCAACTATAGAACCTTAAAGCCAGAGAAGGATGGCCTGTTCTGCGAGAGGATCTTCGGACCCAGCAAGGACTGGGAGTGCCACTGCGGCAAGTACAAGAAGATCCGCTATAAAGGCGTGATCTGTGACCGATGCGGCGTTGAGGTTACAAAGGCCAGTGTAAGAAGAGAGCGTATGGGACGCATCGAGCTTGCTGCTCCTGTTTCCCATATCTGGTACTTCAAGGGTATTCCCAGCCGTATGGGCCTGATCCTTGATATCTCCCCAAGAACACTGGAAAAGGTGCTCTACTTTGCATCCTACGTTGTACTGGATCCCGGCGTGACCAGCCTTCAGTACAAGCAGGTGCTTTCCGAGAAGGAGTACCGTGAGGAAGTAGAAAAGTATGGCGGTTCCACCGCTTTCCGTGTGGGAATGGGCGCTGAGGCGATCCAGGAGCTCCTTATGTCCATTGATCTTGAGAAGGATTCCGCTGATTTAAGAAAGCAGCTGGTAGACGCTACGGGACAGAAACGCGCAAGGGTAATCAAGCGCCTGGAAGTAGTAGAAGCATTTTTAAACTCCGGAAACCGTCCTGAGTGGATGATCATGGACGTGATTCCCGTGATCCCGCCGGATATCCGTCCTATGGTACAGCTGGACGGCGGACGTTTTGCGACTTCTGACTTAAATGATCTCTACAGAAGAATTATCAACCGCAATAACCGTCTTGCAAGACTGCTGGAGCTGGGCGCTCCGGACATCATCGTCCGCAATGAAAAGCGTATGCTTCAGGAGGCGGTAGATGCCCTTATTGACAATGGCCGCCGGGGCCGTCCGGTAACAGGACCCGGAAACCGTGCGCTTAAGTCCCTTTCCGATATGTTAAAGGGTAAGCAGGGACGTTTCCGTCAGAATCTGTTAGGTAAGCGAGTAGACTACTCTGGACGTTCCGTTATTGTCGTGGGGCCTGAATTAAAGATTTATCAGTGCGGTCTGCCGAAGGAAATGGCAATCGAGCTGTTTAAGCCTTTCGTTATGAAAGAGCTTGTATCCAACGGTACCGCTCACAATATCAAGAACGCAAAGAAGATGGTAGAGAAACTCCAGACGGAAGTTTGGGATGTACTGGAGGATGTAATTAAAGAGCATCCGGTTATGTTAAACCGTGCTCCTACGCTGCACAGACTGGGTATTCAGGCCTTCGAGCCGATCCTGGTAGAAGGTAAGGCCATCAAGCTTCATCCTCTTGTTTGTACCGCGTTCAACGCCGACTTCGACGGTGACCAGATGGCGGTTCATCTGCCTCTGTCCGTAGAGGCTCAGGCGGAATGCCGTTTCCTGCTCTTAAGTCCTAACAACCTGCTTAAGCCTTCTGACGGCGGTCCTGTGGCTGTTCCGTCTCAGGATATGGTTCTGGGCATCTATTATCTGACTCAGGAGCGTCCCGGCGCAAAGGGTGAGGGAATGGTCTTTAAGAGTGTAAATGAAGCAATCCTGGCGTATGAAAACCAGGAAGCAACTCTCCATTCCAGAGTGAAGGTAAGGGTCACAAAGACTCTTCCAAACGGCGTTGTTAAGACAGGTGTGATCGAGTCTACCATTGGCCGTCTCATTTTCAATGAGATCATTCCTCAGGATCTCGGTTTTGTAGACCGTTCCATTCCAGAAAATGAGCTGAAGATGGAGGTTGACTTCCTGGTAGCCAAGAAGCAGCTAAAGCAGATCCTTGAGAAGGTTATCAACGTACACGGCGCTACCCAGACAGCCGTTACACTGGATGATATCAAGGCCATCGGCTACAGGTTTTCTACGAAGGCAGCCATGACTGTATCAATTTCCGATATGACTGTGCCTGCAAGCAAGCCGCAGCTGATTGCTGATGCTCAGGCAACTGTAGATCACATTGCAAAGAACTACCGCCGCGGTCTTATCACTGAGGAGGAGCGCTATAAAGAGGTTATCGAAACCTGGAAGACCACGGATGATCAGCTGACCCACGATTTGCTGACCGGACTTGATAAGTACAACAACATCTATATGATGGCGGATTCCGGTGCGCGAGGATCTGACAAGCAGATCAAGCAGCTGGCAGGTATGCGAGGACTGATGGCAGATACCACTGGTCATACCATCGAACTTCCTATCAAATCCAACTTCCGTGAAGGTCTTGACGTACTGGAGTACTTCATTTCCGCCCATGGAGCACGTAAGGGTCTGTCCGATACGGCTCTTCGTACAGCCGACTCTGGTTATCTGACCAGACGACTGGTAGACGTTTCACAGGATCTGATCATCCGTGAGGTAGATTGCTGTGAGGGCAGAGATATTCCATTTATGGAGATCAAGGCGTTTACAGACGGAAACGAAGTGATCGAGGATCTTCAGGAGAGAATTACAGGCCGTTATATTGCCGAGGACATTATCGATCCCGATACGGGAGAGGTAGTGATGAAGGCCAACCATATGTGTACACCAAAGCGTGCTGCAGCAGTTATGAAGGTGCTTGAAAAGCAGGGACGCAAGTCCGTGAAGATCCGTACTGTCTTAAGCTGTAAGTCTCATATCGGTGTATGCGCTAAGTGCTACGGAGCCAACATGGCCACAGGACAGCCTGTACAGGTAGGCGAGGCAGTCGGCATCATCGCAGCACAGTCTATCGGTGAGCCTGGTACACAGCTGACCATGCGTACCTTCCATACGGGCGGCGTTGCCGGCGGCGATATCACACAGGGTCTTCCTCGAGTAGAGGAGCTTTTCGAGGCCCGTAAGCCGAAGGGTCTTGCTATCATCACTGAGTTTGGCGGCGTGGTAAGCATCAAGGATACAAAGAAGAAGCGTGAGATTACGGTAACTGACAATGAAACCGGCAATTCCAAGACCTATCTGATTCCTTATGGATCCAGAATCAAGGTTATGGACGGTCAGGTGCTTGAGGCTGGCGACGAGCTGACCGAAGGTAGCGTAAATCCTCACGATATCTTAAAGATCAAGGGCGTCCGCGCGGTACAGGATTATATGATCCAGGAAGTACAGCGTGTATACCGCCTCCAGGGTGTAGAAATCAACGATAAGCACGTTGAGATGATCGTTCACCAGATGTTAAAGAAGATCCGTATCGAGGAAAGCGGCGACAGTGATGTGCTGCCGGGCGTATCTATGGATGTTCTGGACTTCAATGAGATGAATGAACAGCTGATTGCAGAGGGCAAGCGTCCGGCAGAGGGCAAGCAGGTTATGCTTGGTATTACCAAGGCATCTCTTGCAACTGACTCCTTCCTGTCAGCTGCATCCTTCCAGGAGACTACGAAGGTTCTGACTGAAGCTGCGATTAACGGTAAGGTAGATCACCTGATCGGTCTTAAGGAAAATGTTATTATTGGTAAGCCGATTCCGGCTGGTACTGGTATGAAACGCTACAGAACCGTAAAGCTGGATACAGATGATGCGTTTGCAGCAGAAGCTGAGGACGAGATTCTTCTCTCTGAGGATGAGGACGGAGCGGAAGCTGAGGATAACAGACTGACCGAGGAAAATGTAGCAGAAGAAGTCCTTGATATGGATGAAACCGCAGAAGAGGACGAGGCTGCAGATTCAGAGGCGGAAACTGATTCTGAGGATACAGATGAATAAAATAAAAATTTGGTTTTATGCTTAAAACCGGATATAAAAAACCCCGGCAGGTCGGAATGGTTCGGCCTGCCGGGGTTTTTGCATCAGCAAATATACATATTGTGGTAGAATGTATTTTGAATCAAACGTGCTGTGTTCGAAGCCACTGAGCCCAGATGGTGTAGTATTTTCCCATAATGTGAGCGTTGTCTACCGAATATTTAGAATCCAGATTCCCCTGTCCGTCATCAAAAAGCCCATTTACATCTACGTAACCACAGCCTTTGTCCACAGCGATCTGATAAATAGCGTTGTTTAATGCGTTGAGTTTCCCGTTTCCGTACGTGGGGTCAGAATCAGATTTTTTCTTTGTTACGTGCAGATTGGCTTCTAGTACCAGACGTGCATTTGGCTGGAGGGCCTGAATCCGATCCACAATAGCGGAATATTGCCTGATTACAGTAGATGAGGGATATCCCAGTTCATTGATACCAAGCATGAGATAGATCCGTTCATAGCTTCGCTCAGACAGCAGTTCTTCCAGAGTCTTTTTGCTGCCATCCTTTAAGGTCAGACTGGCAGAGAGAAGGTTAAAGGTACTCATACCGGAATTGGCAAAAAATTCCGCCTCATTTAAACCGCCGTATTCCTTTAAGCCCTCAGTACGCGAATCTCCAATAAAGAGGGTAGAACTAAAATCAATGGGTGCAGACGGAGTTTCGGAAACGGTTTCAGCCGGTGAAGTGCTGGTGGCGGCTCCGCTCACAGGGTCATCTGCAGGCACTTCTGTTCTGTCCTGTGCCCCAGTTTCTTCTTCCGGTGTTTCGAGATCAGAAGAGGAAGACTCACTGAAAACTGTTTCCTGGTCAGAATCGGTTGACTGGCCGGGGAGACGGGGGATGGAAAACTGGCTGTCTCCTTCATTTCCGGCGTCGTTTTCAGCAGAAGAGGAGAGGGGGGATGCAATGGCTGCAGGTTCGGCTTCAGAAAGCAGCTCCGGCTTTCCGTTTTGATTTAAAAGGTTTTCCAGTCCGGCCCCTTGAGAAATAAGAGTTCCGCCTTTAACGGCGATCAGACTTCCTGCCAGAATCATAGTATACCAATATTTTTTCATCATAAAAGTCACTTTCTAAATCATTAGAATCGGAAGTATAAGAATGGGTCATCCATTCCCATTTTAATGCAGTATATACAGATCCAAAACAGAACGACCAGCCCAAGGGCCGTAACAAAGGTAGTTCTGTAGCGGTTATAGATCCGTCTTGGCAGATCTGTCACAAAAATCAGACCCGCAATAAGGGACAGGCCGTAAATCTGTCCGTATTTCAGATAATCTCCTGCAAACCATGTATAGGCTCCCGGTGCGTTGAAAAATGGAAAAAGCCGCTGTAGGTAGATCAGGATCTGAGCTGGCTGGCTTATGGCAAATACCAGCCAGTTTAAGGGAATTACGAAGGCCATATATATATGCCCCAAAGCCGGAAAACGGTTTAAGAGAGTTCCCAGTCCCAGCTTTTCAAGAGAGATAAGCACAAAAAGCAGCAGCCCCCACAGGAGAAAATTCCAGTCTGCTCCATGCCAGAACCCGGTCAGCAACCAGACAGCCAGAAGATTGCGCACCATTATGAAAGTTCCCCTGCGATTGCCGCCCAGAGGAATATATATATAATCCTTAAACCATTTTCCGAGAGTCATATGCCAACGCCGCCAGAATTCCGTCATAGACAGGGACTGATAAGGATGTGCAAAGTTTCTGGGAATCTGGAAACCAAGGATCCATCCAAGGCCCTGGGCCATGAGGGAATAGCCGTAAAAATCAAAATAAAGCTGCAGACTGAAAGCGATGATTCCCATCCACGCCAGAGGAGTGGAAATACTCTCATAACCAATGGCGTTTACCTGATTCCAAAGTCCTCCAAGCTGATTGGCAAGAAGAACCTTAAGGCTTAGGCCAATCGTAAATTCACGAAGTCCCGTTTCAAGCCGATCCAGGGATAGCTTTCGGCCAAGAAGCTGGGGACGTACCTCCTGATACCGGGTGATAGGGCCGGAGGTTACCTGGGTGAACATGGTAAACCAGGTGCCAAAGCGCAGAAGAGAACTTTCGCTGCGGATCTTCTTCCGATATACATCCGCCAGATATGCAATTGCCTGGAAGGTATAAAAACTGATCCCCAGGGGGAGTGCAGGGCGCAGTACGGGCAGCTGCACAGACAGCCCCACATATGTCAGAAGCGCATTCGTATTTTCTGCAAAAAAGGCGCTGTATTTAAAACTCATCAGCCACAGCAGGTTATAGATAATGCCGATTGTCAGCCAGACGGCCCGTTCCGGCCCGTTCCATTTTCTTCCAATTCTGCGGCCGATAAAGAAATTGACCGCCATGGAAAGGAGAAGAAGCCAAAAATAAAGGGGCAATTGTCTGGAGCCATAAAAGTAGAATACGAGGCTTCCGACAAAGAGACAGAGATTACGCTGTCTTTCTGGACATATAAAATAAAGAAACAAAAATACCGGCAGGAACCGGAATAAAAAGTCAAAGCTGCTGAATACCATAGAAAATCCGTCCTATCTGATCGTGGTATCTGCAGTAAGATGAGTACCCCTCAAAGCTGCCATACGGGCCGCATAAGGGCAGACTCTTATCTGCAGATCGTACATATTATATACATTGGACGGACAAAATGACATAAAAGTTTCAAAAAATAAAAAAAACTTAAGAATCACACATGATAAAAAAATATGGAATTTCCGGCTATTTGCCGCCCACTAAAAAAATACTTGACAGATTTGGGCCTTATGTTATAATGAAAAAGTGTGTTCAGAACACTTATGTTTTGGTGCACAAAAGCTGAAAGACACAGCAACCAACAGTCAATATCACAGGAGGTGAAAAGGATGCCAACATTTAACCAGTTAGTTAGAAAGGGAAGACAGACCAGCGCAAAGAAGTCTACTGCACCAGCTCTGCAGAAGGGTTACAACTCTTTACAGAAGAGAGCAACAGACGTATCCGCACCACAGAAGCGCGGCGTATGCACCGCTGTTAAGACTGCTACCCCTAAGAAACCTAACTCTGCACTCAGAAAGATCGCCAGAGTACGTCTTTCTAATGGTATCGAAGTAACAAGCTATATCCCAGGAGAGGGACACAACCTTCAGGAGCACAGCGTTGTTCTGATCCGTGGAGGAAGAGTTAAGGACCTGCCAGGTACCAGATACCACATTGTCAGAGGTACACTGGATACAGCAGGCGTAGCAAACAGAAAGCAGGCTCGTTCCAAGTACGGCGCTAAGAGACCAAAAGATAAGAAGTAATCTCACAGCAGTTTGGAACAAACCAGATTAGTACCACTAACAGCAGTAAAGTGACTGCGAAAGATATTTTCGCATTTGTTAGTGCCGGATCCGTGATATTGTACCTGTGGTTGCAGGAAATATATAGACCGAGCACGAACACATTTTATGGAAACTTGTGAGTACCGTTGAGTTAATGGAAACTGCCTGTATCATTTCTGATAAAGGGCAGCATATTAAGGAGGGAAGTAACGTGCCACGTAAAGGACATACTCAGAAAAGAGACGTTCTGGCAGACCCGATCTACAACAATAAGGTTGTAACAAAGCTGATCAACAATATCATGTTAGACGGCAAGAAGGGTGTTGCACAGAAAATCGTATACGGAGCATTCAATCGTGTAGCTGAGAGCACCGGTAAGGATGCGATCGAAGTATTTGAAGAAGCAATGAACAACATTATGCCTGTTCTGGAAGTTAAGGCAAAGCGTATCGGCGGCGCTACCTATCAGGTGCCCATCGAGGTTAAGCCAGAGAGAAGACAGGCCCTGGCTCTGCGCTGGATCACTCTGTACTCCCGTAAGAGAGGCGAGAAGACCCAGGAGGAGAGACTGGCAAACGAGATTATGGACGCAGCCAACAACACTGGCGCATCCGTAAAGAAGAAAGAAGATATGCACAAGATGGCAGAGGCAAACAAGGCGTTTGCTCACTACCGTTTCTAAGCTGCACATCGGCTTTGCTCGATAAATTAAGGAGGAAAATCCCTTGGCTGGAAGAGAATATCCGTTGGAGAGAACCAGAAATATCGGAATTATGGCTCATATCGATGCTGGTAAGACCACTACGACAGAGCGTATTCTGTATTATACTGGTGTAAACTATAAGATCGGTGATACCCATGAGGGTACTGCTACCATGGACTGGATGGCCCAGGAGCAGGAGAGAGGTATTACCATTACTTCCGCTGCTACTACCTGCCACTGGACTCTGCAGGAAAACTGCAAGCCGAAGCCAGGTGCGGCAGAGCATCGTATCAACATCATCGATACGCCAGGACACGTAGACTTCACAGTTGAGGTTGAGCGTTCCCTGCGTGTACTGGATGGCGCTGTTGGCGTGTTCTGTGCAAAGGGCGGCGTTGAGCCACAGTCCGAGAACGTATGGCGTCAGGCTGACACCTACAACGTACCCCGTATGGCATTCATTAACAAGATGGACATCCTGGGTGCAAACTTCTACGGTGCTGTAGAGCAGATTAAGAGCCGTCTGGGCAAGAATGCGATCTGCATTCAGCTGCCTATCGGCAAGGAAGATGATTTCAAGGGAATCATTGACCTGTTTGAGATGAAGGCCTACATCTACAATGATGATAAGGGCGATGATATCTCTATCGTAGACATTCCTGAAGATATGCAGGATGATGCGGAATTATACCGTACCGAGCTGGTAGAGAAGATCTGCGAGCTGGACGATGACCTGATGATGCAGTATCTTGAGGGCGAGGAGCCTTCCAACGATGAGCTGAAGAAGGTATTAAGAAAGGCAACCTGTCAGTGTACAGCTGTTCCTGTATGCTGCGGTACTGCTTACAGAAACAAGGGTGTTCAGAAACTTCTGGATGCTATCATTGAATTTATGCCATCTCCATTAGACATCCCCGCAATCAAGGGCGTTGACCTGGACGGCAACGAGATCGAGCGTCATTCTTCTGATGAAGAGCCTTTTGCAGCTCTTGCATTCAAGATCATGACTGACCCATTCGTTGGTAAGCTGGCATACTTCCGTGTGTATTCTGGTACTCTGGGCTCCGGTTCTTATGTACTGAATGCAACAAAGGGCAAGAAGGAGCGTGTTGGACGTATCCTTCAGATGCACGCAAATAAGAGACACGAGTTAGACCGCGTATATTCCGGTGATATTGCTGCTGCTGTTGGTTTCAAGACCACAACGACCGGCGATACCATCTGTGATGAGCAGCATCCGGTTATCCTGGAGTCCATGGAGTTCCCGGAGCCTGTTATCGATATCGCGATCGAGCCAAAGACCAAGGCAAGCCAGGACAAGATGGGCGATGCTCTTGTAAAGCTGGCGGAGGAGGATCCTACCTTCCGTGTCCGCACAGACGAAGAAACAGGCCAGACCATCATTTCCGGTATGGGCGAGCTTCATCTGGATATCATCGTAGACCGTCTGCTGCGTGAGTTCAACGTAGAGGCTAACGTAGGCGCTCCTCAGGTTGCTTATAAGGAGACCTTCACAAAGGCTGTTGACGTTGACAGCAAGTACGCGAAGCAGTCCGGTGGTCGTGGACAGTACGGTCACTGTAAGGTTCACTTCACACCAATGGATGCAAATGCAGAGGAGACCTTCAAGTTTACTTCTTCCGTTGTTGGCGGTGCTATTCCTAAGGAGTACATCCCGGCAGTTGGAGAAGGTATCGAAGAGGCTGCAAAGACCGGTATCCTGGGCGGATTCCCTGTACTGGGCGTTTGCGCAGATGTATACGATGGTTCCTACCACGAGGTTGACTCCTCCGAGATGGCATTCCATATCGCCGGATCCATGGCATTCAAGGATGCTATGCACAAGGGCAACCCGGTTCTGCTTGAGCCGATTATGAAGGTAGAGGTTACCATGCCTGAGGAGTACATGGGTGATGTTATTGGTGATATCAACTCACGCCGTGGACGCATCGAGGGTATGGAAGATATCGGCGGCGGTAAGATGGTTAAGGCTTACGTTCCGCTGTCCGAGATGTTCGGATACTCTACAGACCTTCGTTCCAGAACGCAGGGACGCGGCAACTACTCTATGTTCTTTGAGAAGTATGAGCAGGTTCCGAAGAATGTTCAGGAGAAGGTTCTTGCTGATCATAAGAAATAAAGAAAATTGCGTATGCGGTTTTCATTGCGCCCGGCCGGCGCAGCGGGGTTTGCGTTTCCTGTCTTAAACGGGACGCGCAGACTACCCCCTAAAAAACGAAAAAAGGCTTGTAAATCAAAGGAAAATAGAATATAATGATTGATAGCCTGACTAACTATATCAGCCCGCTTTGCGGGCGCAAATTAAGGAGGACGTTATAAAATGGCTAAAGCTAAGTTTGACAGAACTAAACCACATTGTAACATTGGTACCATTGGACACGTTGACCACGGTAAAACTACTCTGACTGCTGCAATCACAAAGGTTCTGGCAGAGAGAGTTGCTGGTAACGCAAAGGTAGATTTCGAGAACATCGATAAGGCTCCAGAGGAGAGAGAGCGTGGTATCACTATCTCTACTGCTCACGTTGAGTATCAGACAGAGAAGAGACACTATGCACACGTTGACTGCCCAGGACATGCTGACTACGTTAAGAACATGATCACTGGTGCTGCTCAGATGGACGGCGCTATCCTGGTTGTAGCTGCAACGGATGGTGTTATGGCTCAGACAAGAGAGCACATCCTTCTGTCCCGTCAGGTAGGCGTTCCCTATATCGTGGTATTCATGAACAAGTGCGATATGGTAGACGATCCTGAGCTGCTTGAGCTGGTTGATATGGAGATCCGCGAGCTGTTAAATGAGTACGAGTTCCCAGGCGATGATACACCAATCATCCAGGGTTCCGCTCTGAAGGCTCTTGAGGATCCGATGGGCACATGGGGCGACAAGGTTATGGAGCTGATGGACGCTGTTGACAGCTACATCCCAGATCCTGTTCGTGAGACAGATAAGCCTTTCCTGATGCCTGTAGAGGACGTATTCACCATTACTGGCCGTGGTACTGTTGCTACTGGTAGAGTAGAGCGTGGTACTCTGAACCTGAACGACGAAGTTGAGATCATCGGTATCCATGAGGAGGTTCGCAAGACCGTTGTTACCGGTATCGAGATGTTCCGTAAGCTCCTTGACAGCGCTGAGGCTGGTGATAACATCGGTGCTCTGTTGCGTGGTGTTCAGAGAACAGAGATCGAGCGCGGACAGTGTCTGTGCAAGCCAGGTTCTGTAAAGTGCCACAACAAGTTTACCGCTCAGGTTTACGTTCTGACTAAGGACGAGGGCGGCCGTCATACACCTTTCTTCAACAACTACCGTCCACAGTTCTACTTCAGAACAACTGACGTAACTGGCGTTTGCGAGCTGCCAGCTGGTACAGAGATGTGTATGCCTGGCGATAACGTAGAGATGACCGTAGAGCTGATTCATCCAGTAGCTATGGAGCAGGGTCTTCGTTTCGCTATCCGTGAAGGCGGACGTACCGTAGGTTCCGGTAGAGTTGTATCTATCGTAGAGTAATTAACGCTTAAGGGGGTTAACCCCGGCGAATGTGATAAATGATATATCTGAATGGATATTGTGCCCAAACGAGTTGGCCCCCGGAGTTTTCCGGGGGTTTTTTAGTACATGGAAAGACAATGCCAGACGGCACGCCTGCTGTCCGGCCAGAGGTACCGGGGAGGTATATATTTATGTACGGGAAAATGATAGCAGTGACAAATCACAGCCTTTGCAGGAGACGGGAAATAGAAAAGGGAGAAAATGGAAGAGAAAGCCGGACAGAGATCCCGGCATTTATGCCGGGTACGGATACCTGGATACGTTATCTGGCACAGATCCGCCGTATCGTGTCCGCAAGGCCAAGGGCAATTGTACTGCGTGAGAAAGATTTAAGTTCAGAATTGTATAAATGTCTTGCTTACCAGGTTAGAGAAATCTGCCGGGGAGCCGGTCAGGAACTGATTGTAAATACAGCACCAGATATAGCGCATGAGCTGGGAACTGTAAGAATCCATATTCCGATGTCTGTTTTAAGGAGCACAGGAAGGCCTTCGTGGGCCGAATGGACGGGAACCTCCATTCATTCGGTGGAAGAGGTAAAAGAGGCCATAGAGCTTGGAGCAGACTATTTATTTGCAGGAAATATCTATGAAACGGACTGTAAGAAGGGATTGCCCGGTCGGGGACTGGAGTTTTTAAGACAGGTCTGTAATGAAAGCACGGTTCCGGTCTATGCCATCGGCGGTGTAAATGAAAATCGCCTGCCGCAGATTTTGGAAACAGGTGCGGCAGGCGGATGTATGATGTCAGGGTTTATGCGGATGTAGATCCATCCGTATATACCCTCAGCGTTTTTGTATGAAGTTTCATCCTGCGTTCAAGGGTCTCATTGCTTAGCAGAGACAGTGCGTCCAACAGCTTCATGTGATAGGTTCCAAGTCCCAGGGAGCAATCGGCTGTTTCTCCTGAGATTCCCAAGGCTGCGGCTCCGGCAATAGCTGCATTCAAGGGGGACGTCACAGCCATAAAAGCCCCCATGATACAGGTCAGCATACAGCCGGTTCCAGTGATCTGCGCCATGGAAGGCACTCCATTTTCAAGAAAGTAGGCCGTATCTCCACCGGGAGCCACGATCACATCCACCGCTCCGCTGGCAGCCACCACCGCACCGGTCTGGTCAGCGATTCCCTTCATCAAAAGTGCCAGTTTCAGCTGAGCGCTTTCATCTCCCTTTTCAACTGCGTCTTTCGGGCTCACATCGATTCCCTGACTGTGAAATCCGGTCCCTGCAATGGCGCGGATCTCAGAGGCATTTCCCTTGATTACCGCAGGATGACATTCCTGTATGAACCGTTTGGCCAGTTTCATACGAAAATCGCTGCAGGCGATCCCTACCAGATCGATCACGCCGGGGCGGATGCGTCCGGCGGCCATGATGGATTCTGCTCTGGCATCCGTGATATTTCCCAGACTGACGGTCAGAGACTGGGCCAGGGCTGCGATCTGAGCTGCTTCCGCAGGATGCTCCGCCATGATCGGACGCGCTCCCAGAGCCAGTACGGCGTTTGCGCAGTCATTAATAGCAATGGGATGAGTAATGCAGTGAATCAGAGGAGATGAGGTATGTAAACGGGAGATCAGATCCATGAGAGTAAAGCTCCTTTCATCGGGAAATAGTTGCAGTAAGAATGTAAAAGACGGCACTGGCTGCAGAAAAATGTCAGATGGCCGTGGGCCTTTGACGGTGCCGCAAATGCAGATTGCTCTGAAACCCTATGCTGCTTTAGGACGTTTTACATTCCAGTACACAAGGGCCGCTCCCATGAAGGCTGCCAGTACCAGATAGCGCAGCATATTCACCACAGTTCCGCCGTCGGGTGCGAACTGGTGAACTGCCACAGTTACAGCCAGATATCCGATAAAGCCGGAAAAGGCGATTCCAAGCGCGTCATTTGTCACATCCTCCCTGGAATCGTAGGCCTGAGAGCCCAGCGTTTCCTGGAACATTGACAAAAGCTTTGCCTTCTGCAAATGTTTTAAGAATAAAAAGGCAATGGTTCCGCCGATCAGCGTGCCTGCGATAAAGGACGGCACATAGAAAAACCAGGTCAGTCCCGTTTTGCCCCATACAAAAGTCATAACAGGATAGGAGAGGATTGCGCCAATGATGCCGGTTCCAATGACCTCGCCTGCAAAGGCACAGACCAGTTTGCCCCTGGACATACGGTAGAACATTCCTGATAAAAAGGCTCCGAATACAGCGCCTGTAAGCGCCAGGGGAGGGATTCCCATACAGGTCATACGGATAATGCCGATTGCCAGGGCGCATACGAAGGCATACCAGGGGCCCAGCATTACTGCACAGGTGACATTGATGAAATGGGCCATGGGACACATACCCTCCACACGGAGAATGGGAGAGATCACCACTCCCAGTGCCACCATCATGGCAAGAAAGACCAGTTTCGCTGCGTGTTTGTTTTTGTTCATAAATTCCTTCCTCTTTTCTGCCGCGTACCGGCAGGCGCCAGGACTGTTTTCGGACATAAAAAAACGCACCTGGGTGCGTCAGACATATGTTCCCGAAGATACAGGCATAGCGACGGCGCCGGTCAAGCAGCTGTGATAGGGCGCAGTTTATGCGCTCTTCGGTCGATGCTCTCCTGCATCCTCTCAATCCGAAACACGGACTCCCATCGCTATCCTTTTGTACGCAGCATCAGGGCGCTCCCCCTCACACCGGCTCAGCATCCGAAAAAGGAAACAGATACAAAAGTTCTAAGAGTATTATAAACGGCGGGCGTGGATTGTCAAGGCTTTCTTGACAGCCCACCTGAAAAATGATACCCTCGAAAGGAAGGGAGAGAACATGATGAAACAAAACAACAACAGACAGAAATGGCTTCAGATAGCCGTAAAAGCAGCTGTTATCCTTTTGGGAAATGTGATCTATGCGGCTGCAGTGGTATTATTTATCATGCCGAACGGCCTTGTAACAGGAGGCACCACAGGACTGGGCCTGTTTTTTAATCGGCTGTGTGGGATCCCTGTAAGCCTATTTGTAAGTGTTTTTAATATTGCTGTCTTTGGACTGGGACTGTGGCAGCTGGGAAAGGGATTTGCCCTTACCACTGTCTTAAGCACGGTGATGTATCCAGCCGTCTTAGGAATTATGGAACGGACAGGAATCACGGGCTTTTATATGCAGGATCGTCTTATGGCGGTGATCTACGCAGGCATTTTCATTGGAGCGGGGATTGGCATGGTGATAAAAGTAGGGGCGTCTACCGGCGGCGTTGATATTCCCTGTCTCATCCTGCGGAAAAAATGCGGTATCAACGTATCGCTTTCTCTTTATGTGCTGGACTGCGTGATCCTTGGGCTGCAGCTCATTACCTCCGGTACAGAGGAGGTACTTTATGGTATTCTTTTAATTATCACATATACTCTGGTGCTGGATAAGGTTTTAATGGCAGGCACCGCCAGGATCCAGGTGAAGATTGTCAGCCGCCGTTATCAGCGCATCAATGCTCTCATAGGAGAACGGTTAGACTGCGGCACCAGTCTGCTTCATATGGAAACGGGATACCTGCATAACCAGCAGGATATGATTATGGCGGTTATTTCCAAGCGCGATCTGCCGCGGTTAAATCAGCTGGTACTGGATGAGGATCCGGAGGCATTTATGGTGATCAACCAGATCAACGAGGTACAGGGCCGGGGGTTCACTCTGAAAAAAGTTTATCAGGAAAATGATATTACAAATAAGACTTAAGATAATGTAATAAAATCGTAATTGAAAATGCAGGATAGATTAGGTATCATAGAAGTTGATATTAAAACGGATATTCCGGGAGCATACACATAAGTCGGAGGTAATTTCAAGATGAAAAAAGGATTTTTAACAGGAGGCAGGGGAGTGATCCTAGCGGCAGCGCTGTTTTTTGGCGCGGCGGCAGTGAGCCTGGGCGCCTTTACACAGACTGCGGCAGCAGAGGAGGGGCAGGAGGCGGAAACTGGATTAAAGGGCCAGATCTCCTCCTGTAAGATCACAGGAGATAAGCAGAATGTGGAGATTGTATTTTCCAGCAGCGGTAATTCTACGGGAACAGACGGAAAGGTTTATGTATTTGAGCAGCAGACCTATGAGGACAGTCTGGATGGCAGGAGCGATTACATTGCTTCGGCGGATGCTCTTTCCAGTTCGACAGCCACGATTCCTCTGAATTTCGGCAGTACGTCCGATCGGCTCTACAGTAAATTTGTGCTGGCATCCTTTGACGGAACCAGTTATAAGGCAATCAGCGAGCCGCACTATATCACAAACCCGGAGGCGGTGGCCAAAAATACAGAAGCCTTCAAAACGCCTCTGACAAAAAAAGGCCTGAATATTGAAATCGATATGCTGGACGATGCCTTTGACCTGGGTGTAAAGCACGTGACGACTAATATTGCGTTTTCTCAGATTATGGGAACTGGTATTGATTATGAATATGACGGAAAGACATATCATTTCAACAAGGCAATTGTAGAGGATTACGACAGAACCATCAGTGCTCTGTCAAATAAGGGAATGACCGTTACCGTGATCATTTTAAATGACTGGAACGACAGCCGCCCGGATCTGATCTATCCAGGTACAAAAAAATCCTCTAACGCTTTCTACTATATGTTTAATGCAGCTAATCAGGCGGGCTATGAACAGACCAGAGCGATTGCGGCTTTTCTGGCAGACCATTACAGCGGAAAAAATCCTGACTATGGCAAAGTGTCCAACTGGATTATTGGAAATGAGATAAACAACCAGCAGTGGAACTATATGGGTCCTATGGACCTGACAAACTATGTGAAGGCTTATCAGAAGGCATTCCGCGTATTCTATACAGCTATCAAGAGCACCAATGCTAATGACAGGGTATACTTCTCTCTTGATTACAACTGGATGAATGAAATTGACGGCAAGGTGAAATACGGCGGCAAGGAAATCGTAGACAGTTTTAACTCCATTGCCAACAATCAGGGGCAAATGGACTGGGGACTGGCATATCACCCGTATCCCTGCCCGATGACTGAACCGGAATTTTGGGATGATCCTCAGTCCACGGGCCTGTTTACAAATGACTTTAACTCTCCGGTGATCAATTTCGCCAACTTAAATGTACTGACAGATTATTTTAACCAGGAGGCATTAAAAGCGCCTTCGGGAAATGTGCGCCATATTATCCTGACGGAGCAGGGCTTTACCTCTTATAGCCCTACACGGGGGAATATACCTGAGATTCAGGCAGCGGCCTATGCGTACTCTTACTATATCGTAGACAGCAACCCATATATTGACGCTTACACCGTAAGCCGCCAGGTGGACGCTCCCAGCGAGGCAAAGCAGGGACTTAAATTTGGCCTCTGGGAGTGCGACATGAACCAGCCCGACAAGATTGTGGCAACCAAGCGCAAGAAGATCTGGCAGGTATTTCGGGATATTGACAAGAAAAACTCTACTCTTGAAGCTTCAGAGTTCGCAAAGTCTATTATAGGAATTAACAAATGGTCGGATGTGATACCGAATTTTAAGTGGAAGAGTCTGGAAAACTAATTACGCTGGGCCATGAGGATAAAACATACTCGGACAGGTCGGAGCGTATGGCCAAGTGAACAGGAGGGAATGTATGTACCGTATTTCAAATTTTGCTGACAATGATGATGTAAAAGTCCTCTCTGAGCTGGGAGCGTTTCAGGTCATTGAATATCAGAGGGATCTCAGTGTAACACCAGGATCTGCTATAACAGCTTATTTCAGCGCTCAGATGAATGTGAAAAAGCGTCAGCTGGTGTGCCATCTGAATCGGGCCAATGTGACCGTTCAGGCAGGAGCTATGCAGTGGATGCTTGGAAACGTCAATGCCACTACCGGGATCAAGAGTGTAGGAGATTTTCTGGGGAAGGCAGTGCGAGGGAAGGTCAGCGGGGAATCCGCCATCAAACCGGAATACACGGGCGACGGTATTCTGGTCTTAGAACCCACCTATAAATATCTCATCCTCTTAGATGCAGCCGAATGGGGCGGCGCTGTTGTGCTGGATGATGGCCTGTTTCTGGCCTGTGAATCCAGCTTGCAGCATAAGGCGGTGATGCGCTCCAACCTGTCCTCAGCCATTGCCGGCAACGAGGGACTCTTTAATCTCAGTCTTAACGGAAATGGTGTATTCTGTATTGAATCCGACTGCCCTAAGGAGGAGCTTATTGAAATCGAACTTCAAAACGATGTTCTGAAAGTGGATGGAAATTATGCTATTGCCTGGAGCAAGGGACTGGACTTTACCGTAGAGCGTTCCGGCAAGAGCCTCATTGGCTCCGCTGCCTCTGGAGAAGGTCTTGTAAATGTATACCGCGGCACAGGCAGAGTTCTTATGATGCCTACCGCAAAGATGCCTAATATTTAAGGGCCTCGTGTAAAAAAGCAGTTTCGGGATGGATTTGATTCCGAAACTGCTTTTTGCATACTGAAATGGTTCGGTATGGGGAGAGCAGAGGTTCGTCCATATTTAAACGGCCAGTGTTCTATTTGTAGACTGCGTGCCCCAACCAGTGTCTTTTTCCATTGGTCAGTATACATCCAGAACAGCTCCAGCTGTGCCTTTCTGCCAATGATGATAAAATCCTAAAAAAATTTGAAAAAGTTATTGACATTTATCCATGCTTCTGGTAAGATAATCTTCGCTGTCGGGAACGACAGGAAAGAAAAAGAAAAGACATTGAAAAATGTCAAAATAAATTTTAAAAAAGTTGTTGACAAAATAAAAGCGATCGGTTATAATAAATAACCGTTGCGGACGAAAAGTCGAACAACAAACGAGTTCCTTGAAAATTGAAGATTAAACAGTATGTAAAACCCTGAAAATTCTAACAATTCAAAAGGTTTGGTTTAGACCTTTGGATTTGAGAAAATTCAGAACAAAAACCAAGTAAAACGGTTTAAGATAACATTAGC
>NZ_BLTJ01000006.1 GCF_013282095.1 Enterocloster alcoholdehydrogenati | reverse complement strand
GCTAATGTTATCTTAAACCGTTTTACTTGGTTTTTGTTCTGAATTTTCTCAAATCCAAAGGTCTAAACCAAACCTTTTGAATTGTTAGAATTTTCAGGGTTTTACATACTGTTTAATCTTCAATTTTTAAGGTTCGTCACAGCTTTTAGCTGCGAACGCAGAAGGAGGGATTTGAACCCTCGCGCCGCTACTAACGACCTACTCCCTTTCCAGGGGAGCCCCTTCAACCACTTGGGTACTTCTGCTTGGTTGATTTATTTTTCTATTCTTTTACCGGACAGCCTTTTTGCTTGTCCGCAACGGAGAGAGTGGGATTCGAACCCACGCGCCCTTTCGGACAAACGGTTTTCAAGACCGCCTCGTTATGACCACTTCGATATCTCTCCAAATGTGCTTTTCTATTTTACAAGATCAAAAGCATTTTGTCAAGAACTTTTTTCATTTTTTTAATTTTCATTTCTTCTTGAGCGCTGTACTTTTCTGTATCAGCAACAGCTTGATTATAATATCACGTCTTTCGACATATGTCAACACTTTTTTTCATTTTATTCTTGATTTTTTACTGCCTCTCTGAAAGAGATTCAAGCATCCTTTCGGCGGCAGACAGACACAGCTCTTCTTTCCCCGTTTTACCATGTTTCCAGAGAATCTGCCATTAACGCCCATACCTTCCTTATATCCGTACAAGCCTCCCCTTTTGGAATGCTGTTTTTTTATTTCCTTCATAATTATGATACACACGGCTACCCCCATAGCGGCTGAGTATCTGCCTCCTGAACCATCTTAAGGCTGATATCCAGTTTCCCGGAAAGTTCCGACCCCCCCCCCCAGTCCAACTATCGAAACTGATTATATATGTCATGAAAATTCTCTGCCGTCCGCTGCATTACGCTCCTTCCGCGCCTTTAACAGGGCACTGGCAAGTACCAGATCCTCCGGCGTGGTCACCTTCAGGTTTTCATAGCTGCCCTCGATCAGGCGTACCCTCCAGTCCGTTCGGCTTTCCACCACCATGGCATCATCTGTAATTCCCCGCTGCAGGCGCTCATCTGCCATCATCTCATCATAGGCCCGACGGATCAGGTCATATGAAAACGCCTGCGGGGTCTGGATCTGCCATAAAAGGCGGCGGTCCGGAGTCTCTGTTGCATACCCACTGGCATCAGCAATCTTGATTGTATCCTTTACAGGCATCCCCACGGCGCAGGCGCCATAAAGGCGGGCGCACTCTGCCGCACGATTGATAATTTCCTTCGTTACCAGAGGACGCGCTCCGTCATGGATCAGCACCCATGGGCAGCCTGTCAGGGCGCGCAGACCGGCATATACAGAATGATACCGTTCTGCCCCTCCCGCTACTACAGCCTTAACCTTCTCAAAACCGTATACCTCCACGATCTCCCGGCGCACAGCAGCAATTTCTGCCATACCAGTTACCAGGATTACCTCATCTGCCACGCTGCGCTCAAAAGCATCTAATGTATGGCAGATCAGAGGCTTTCCTTCCACAAACATATACTGCTTTTGTATCTTGCTCTTCATCCTGCTGCCATGACCTCCGGCAAGGACAATTGCTCCAACCTTTCCTTTTTCTTTGCTCATATCAGCGCTCTCCCAGTTTTAAATTGGGAACCGCGTTTAAATCCCAGCCTGAACGTTTTCCCCGTATATACTCATAATAAGCCGCCACGCCGATCATGGCCGCATTGTCCGTACAGAAAACAGGGGACGGATGGTAAAATGAAATCCCGTTCTTTTTGCAGGCTTCCTCCATGACGGCCCGCAGGGCGGTATTAGAAGCGACACCTCCCGCAATGGCCAGCTTCTGATAGCCGTATTCCTTAGTTGCCAGAATGGCACGGCTGACTAAAGAATCTACCACAGAATTCTGAAAAGACGCCGCCAGATCCGGCACACAAATCTCTTCCCCGGTCATTTTCGCGTGGTTAATGTAATTTAAAACCGCTGACTTCAAACCGCTGAAACTAAAATCATAGGGGGAATCAGCCACTTTGCCCCTTGGAAACTCAATGGCATGGGGATTGCCCTCTTTGGCAGCCCTGTCTACCTTAGGACCCCCCGGATAACCCAACCCCACGGCACGGGCCACCTTATCAAAAGCCTCCCCAGCCGCATCATCCCTGGTACGTCCGATGATCTCAAACTCGCCATAATCCTTTACGATCACCAGATGTGTATGGCCTCCGGATACAATCAAGCACACAAAGGGCGGCTCCAGATCCTTATTTTCAATAAAGTTAGCAGAAACATGGCCTTCAATGTGGTGAACACCGATAAGCGGCTTTTGAGCGGCGTATGCGATGGCCTTGGCCTCTGCCACACCTACCAGAAGAGCGCCAACCAGGCCTGGACCGTAGGTAACGCCGATAGCAGTAATGTCCGCTAAGGTCACCGCTGCCTCTGTCAACGCCCTCTCGATCACATAGTTAATAGCCTTAATATGCTCTCTGGAAGCAATCTCAGGTACCACGCCTCCATAAGCTGTATGAGTATCGATCTGGGATGAGATCACATTGGAAAGGATGGTACGGCCATTTTTTACTACGGAGGCTGCCGTCTCGTCGCAGGAGCTTTCTATCGCAAGTATCAGTATATCTTTTGTTTCAGTCACGTTCATTATCCTCACTCCTCATCAAACTCCAGTTCCATGCTCCAGCCGTCTCTGGCGGCTTTTGTCCGCGGAAATATCTTTCGCACCTCGTCCATATAATCATCGGGTCTTGTAAGAGAGGGGCTGTAATGGGTCAGCCACAGTTGCCCCGGCTGCGCTTCTTTTGCCAGAGTGGCTGCCTCATAAAAAGTCATGTGCTTGTATTCTCTGGCTTTGGCAGCCTTCTCCCTCTCACCGTACATACCCTCGCAGATAAACAGGTCGGATCCGGCGGCATATTCAGCGATCACAGGAACCGGACGGGTATCAGTGCAGTAAGTTACCTTCAGACCGCGGCGGTCCGGTCCCAGAACCATATCGGGAGTCAGAATCCTGCCGTCGTACGGAATGGTTTCTCCCTTTTGCAGACGGTTCCAGAACTTCTGGGGAATCTGCTGCACCCTGGCGCGCTCTACGTCAAAGCGTCCCTTTCTTGGAATCTGAATGGTATATCCATAGCAGAGCACGTTATGATTTACTTTGTATGCATCAATCACATAGGGACCGATAGTAAGCTGCTGACGGTTCTCTGTCAACTCGATCATACGCAGCTCAAAGGGCAGTTCCGGCGCGATCATGCGAAGGGCATTTACCACCCGTTCCAGGCCTCTGGGGCCGATCAGGGTCAGAGGCTCGGTTCTCTCTGCATTTCCCATGGTCAGAAGCAGCCCCGGAAGACCGCTTATGTGGTCTGCATGGTAGTGAGTAAAACAGATGGTATCTATGGGCTTAGGGCTCCAGCCCTTTTCCTTTAAGGCAATCTGGGTACCTTCCCCACAGTCAATGAGCAGGTTGCTTCCGCTGCATCTTGCCATCATGGAGGTCAGCCATCTGTATGGAAGGGGCATCATCCCTCCGGTTCCCAGTAAACATATATCCAGCATATTATTATCCTCATTTTCTATGTCAGTAGCGCCGGAATTACCTGCGCCCTTAACAGGCAGACGTGGTAAAAGCCGGCTTTTTCAAATCATAACACAGATACAGCATAATAATCAAGCATCCGGGAAAAATCCGGCAAAACCTCTTATATCCAGACCGTTCCTTTCTTCGGCTCATGAAACGCTGACCGTACTCCAGATGCATTTTACAGATATTCCGTCTGCTCTTTTATATCTACAGGGATCTTAAACCCTCCAATGAGCTCATCGTAACATTCCTCGCAAAGATCAAACCTGTGAATCTGTCCGTCTTTTTCGGAAAAATAATCCCACGTATAGTCGACAGATATCGCTCCTTCACGCAGGATGCCGTGGTCTACCGCCAGTTTCTTTCCGCAGCAGTTGCAGATCAGTGTTTCCAGCTGCCCGTTCTTATGGTACTTTTTCATCAATATGCCTCGCTTTTCTCTTTCATAATCTCTCATTTTCCTCCTGTTGCCGCGTACACCTCTGCAGTGCCTGAAATATGACTGAACATCCGGTTGACAAACAAAACCGACTGTTTCCCGGGATACAGCACAGCGCAAAACGGAGAGGAACCTTCGATTCCTCTCCATTATATACGCAGTTATATGCAATTTTAAGTGGGAATTGCTGTATATTTCCCCAGGAAACGTAGTTTTCCTCATTCTGTCCTATATTCCGCGGTTCCACATAATGACCGCGTCCTCTGACGGATTCTGATAATAGCCTTTTCGCACCGCCTCCTGGCAAAATCCATAGGCTTCATACAGATGTCTGGCCCCTGTATTGCTCTCCCGAACCTCTAACGAAATGGCCGAAGCTCCATTTTCGCGCGCAAAGGCCATCACTTCATCCATAAGGCGCCTTGCAAAGCCCTGTCTGCGATACTGCAAAAAGACGGCAATGCGCTGCAATTCTCCCTCTCCTGCCAAGATTCGGACTACGCAGTAACCCGCAATCTTATTTTCAAACTGGCATACAAAACAGGTATCGAGACGGCTGTTTAAGCTTTCTTCAAGCAGCTTTTTAGACCAGGGATGGGAAAAACACGTCTGTTCCAGCTTTTCCACCTGATCCAGATCTGCCGCCTCCATGGGGCGCAGAATAACGTTCTTATCCATATACTCTCCTTCTGATCCGTCAGAATCAATAATCCCCGGGAAGCTTGCCTGTTTCTCCCTCCGGCGAACGTTCAGCGTCCCGCTGGCGCTCTGCCTGGGATTTTCTTAAATAATCAGGGGTAAAATCGTCTGCTGGCACCACAAAAACGCCGTGATAGCCACCCTGTTTTTTTTCCTGATCCAAAGCCAGACTTCCCAGCGCAGCCACACTGGCCGCACGCTGACGGTTCATGTGAGCCGGCGCAAAGGAGCAGGGAACGCTTACCTTTTCCCGGATCATATCCCTGTATACCGGAACGCCGTCTCCCAGAAAAATAACCTTCTCTCCCCTGTGGTTTAGCTCCTCTGCCAGTTCCCCCATATCCATGGGCTGCTGCTCCATAAGAATCTCCATTCCGTTTTCAAGATGGTACAGGCCTGTGTAGACCTGACATCGTCTGGCATCCATAATAGGGCAGATCAGTCCGGAAGCTCCCCACATATTATATGCCAGGGCATCTACGGTAGGCACATGGATCAGAGGCTTTTTTAAAGCCAGCCCCAACCCCTTGGCCGTAGCCGCGCCAATCCGAAGACCCGTAAAGGAACCGGGGCCGCCGGCCACCGCGACAGCGTCCAGCGTATTCAGATCCAGTTCCAGAAGCTTTGCCATCTCATCCAGCATGGGAAGCAGCGTCTGAGAATGGGTCTTTTTAAAATTTACAGTGTATTCTCCGGTGAGAATATCGTCAGTCACCAGTGCCACACTGGCAACCAGGGATGAACTTTCAATTCCTAACACCCTCATGCTCTTTCCTCCACACAGATCCGTCTGTAGTCGAATCCCTTTTCCAAGTCCTTTTCAATGGTTACTTCCGTAACATGACCAGGCAGAAACTCCTGGATCAGTTCTGACCACTCGATCAGGGTAACGCCCTGGCCATAGAAATAATCCTCATAACCGATCTCATCCATTTCACTTGGATCCCCAATCCTGTATACGTCAAAATGATAGAGGGGCAGGCGGCCTTCCTCATACTGCTGTACAATGGTAAAGGTGGGACTGCTTACCGGCTCAGTGATTCCAAGCCCCGCCGCAAAGCCCTGGGTAAATACGGTCTTTCCCACTCCCAGGTCTCCGTTCAGGCAAATAATCTGTCCCGGCTTTGCCTCGCAGCCCATTTTCACCCCCAGATCGTATGTCTCTTTTGGGTCAAATGTCTCAATTACCATCCTTTACCCCTTTCATGGTCAGCGAGATCCGTTTCTTCTCCAGATCTACCCCCAGAATCTTTACCTCAACCACATCCCCTACGCTGACAGCCTCCAGAGGATGACGGATATAACGGTCGGTCATCTGTGAAATATGCACCAGCCCGTCCTGATGTACACCGATGTCTACAAAAGCGCCAAAATCAATAACATTGCGAACTGTGCCCTTTAATACCATACCGGGCTTTAAGTCCTTCATCTCCAGGATATCACTGCGCAGAACAGGTCTTGGCATCTCGTCTCTTGGATCTCTGGCCGGCTTTTCCAGCTCTCCCGCAATGTCCCGGAGCGTGATCTCGCCTACCCCTATCTCCTCTGCCATTTCCCTGTAGTCCCTGATCCGGCGGCTGATGCCTGGAATACCGCCTCTGATCAGTTCTTCTTCCCTGTATCCCAGCGTCTCCAGCAGCTTTTTTGCAGCCCCATAGCTCTCAGGATGGACACTGGTGCCGTCTAAGGGTTCTTCTCCTCCTGTAATGCGCATAAAGCCAGCGCACTGTTCAAAGGCCTTGGGGCCCAGCTTGGCTACCTTCAAAAGCTGCTTTCTCGTCTTGAATGCACCGTTTTCCTCCCGGTAAGCTACGATGTTCTTTGCCAGTGTCTTGTTGATGCCGGAAACGTACTCCAGCAGGGAGGCGGAGGCGGTATTTAAGTCTACGCCCACCTTATTCACGCAGTCCTCCACCACAGCCTCTAAAGCAGCCCCCAGATTCTTCTGGTTCATATCATGCTGGTACTGGCCTACGCCAATGGACTTTGGATCAATCTTAACCAGCTCCGCTAACGGATCCTGAAGGCGGCGTGCGATGGATACAGCGCTTCTCTGTCCTACATCGAATTTTGGGAATTCCTCTGTCGCCAGCTTGCTGGCGGAATAGACGGAGGCGCCTGCCTCATTTACGATCACATACTGCACTGGTTCTTTTATTTCCTTTAAAAGCTCCACAATGATCTGCTCTGACTCTCTGGAGGCAGTGCCGTTTCCCACGGAAATCAGGGAAATGTTATATCTGTGAATCATGTCCTTTAAGATTTTTTTTGATTCTGCCACCTTATTCTGGGGAGCAGTGGGGTAGATAACCACAGTATCAAGAACCTTTCCTGTGCTGTCTACCACGGCCAGCTTGCATCCCGTGCGGAAGGCGGGATCCCAGCCTAAAACCACCCGTCCGCTAATAGGAGGCTGCATCAAAAGCTGCTCTAAATTCTTTCCAAATACACGGATAGCTCCTTCCTCTGCCTTTTCTGTGATCTCACTCCGTATCTCCCGCTCCACAGAAGGCCCGATGAGACGGTCGTAGCTGTCTTTTACTACGGTTTTAAGCACCGGAGATGTATATGGATTATCCCTTGTAATTACCTGCTTTTCCAGATATCCCACAATCTGATCCACCAAAGGAACCACCTTTACACTCAGGATCTTCTCGCCCTCGCCCCGATTTAGGGCAAGGATTCTGTGTCCTGCAGCTTTTTTAACCGGTTCCTCGTAATTATAGTAGGTTTCGTAAACAGATTTTACGCTCTCATCCTTGGCAGCAGACTGGAGCAGTCCCTTGTTCATCGTCATATTGCGGATCCAGGTGCGGTAAACTGCGTTGTCAGAAATCCTCTCTGCCAGGATATCCATGGCTCCCTGAACGGCATCCTCAGCCGTCTCTACGCCCTTTTCCCCGGAAATATAACTGGCCGCCGCCTGTTCCACAGGCTCTTTTACCGCCTGAAGGAGGATCAGGTCTGCCAGCGGCTCCAATCCCTTTTCATGGGCAATGGCGGCCCTTGTGCGGCGTTTTGGCTTATAGGGACGGTAAAGATCCTCTACAGCAACCAACGTGGCGGCGCTGAGAATCTGACGCTCCAGCTCGGCCGTCATCTTTCCCTGGTCAGTAATCGTTGCAATGACCTGTTTTTTGCGGTCTTGCAGGCCGCGGAGATATTTTAAACGTTCATCCAGTGTACGCAGAACCTCGTCATTTAATGAACCTGTGGCTTCTTTGCGGTATCTGGCGATGAACGGAATAGTATTTCCCTCATCGATCAGCTTTACGGCAGCCTCTGCCTGATGGCGGCCGATGCTTAATTCGTCGGCCAGTGTTTTAATAATATCCATGAATTTTCCTCACTGTCTTTATTCATTCGGTAACTGTTTTATTATAATTCATCGGACAGGCTTATGCAAGACTCCCCTTACAAACGGGCATTAAAAGCCGGAGAGCCTGATTTTATTGCCAAAGCCCTGTGCTTCCATTTCCCCATATCGGGCCTTATGAATCTTCCCCGGACGCACTGGACAGGCAGACGTTTTCATGTTAGAATAGGCCTTGTTTATTGATAGGTTCTAAAAAGGGAGCCTGTCTGTCGCACATTGACCCATACATTATCAAAGAAAGGCGATCTTATTTAACGCTATGAGCAGTATTTATAAAAAACAAAAGAATCCTCTGGTTTCCTCGGAAAAATATGCCGTTTGTTCTCTCATCTGCGGCATTATCAGCGTGTTTCTCAGCCTGCTGTATCTGCCTGTATCCCTTTTGATCGGCGGAAACTATCCAGCAGGGCTGATCTGCGGAGCGGGCGGTATTGTCCTTGCTCTTATGGCCCGGAATTCAGATTCATCCTCCCGCAGATCTATTCCCACCAAAGCCATGATTGGCTTTCTGCTAAGCTGTTTTTCCATTCTTTTGACCTTTTTCTTCTTCTCTCAGCTGATCCAGTTTTACGATCTGCTGCGCGATCCGGTAAAAGGCCCTCAGATCAATCAATTTCTTTACCAGCTTCAGCAGCGAATGATGGAGCAGCTTCAGGTGAATACACCGGTTCACTAGAATACTGAAGATTCCCCTTCATAAATAACGCTACGCAAAAGAGGTGTTTTCCACTGGCTTGACCAGTCAGGAAAACACCTCTTAATTTTATACAAATACCGGCTTTCTCACATTTCTACATCATAGCCCGGATCGTCTGCTTGATCCCATAATCTGACTGGGCTTCGGCCTTTTCGTTGTAAGCGGCTGCAGCTGTCTTAAACGCCCCTTCTTCCATCTCTGCAGTAAGAATGGCAAATTCGTCCATACCGTACAGTTCAATAACCTCGGCCTTTCCAAAAATACTCTTTACTTCCTGCTCCTTATTGCGGAAGGATCCCGCAAAGCGTACAAAATAGCGGAAACGCGTTTTTTCCATAGGCTCTACGGTCTGTCTCTCACTGCTCCAGCCCATGGGAACATTCTTCTTTAGGTTTTGAGCCGCCTCGATGATATCTGCAATCACAGCGCTGGCTGTCGGAAGCTTACCTGCGCCGCTGCCGTAAAACATGGATACCCCCAGCATATTTCCCCGAACCATAATGCCGTTGAACACGTCGTTCACTGAGCAGAGAGGATGGCTGTTTCCGATCATCACAGGCGCTACATAAGCATTTACCTTCCCATCCTTCATGCGGCTGGTGCCGAACAGTTTCACAGACGCTCCCATTTTTTCAGCATATTTAAAGTCGATATCTGTAATTCCTGTGATACCCTCTGTATATATATCCTCATAGTTGACCTCTTTTCCTGTAGCCATGGCTGTGAGGATGGCAATCTTGCGGCAGGTATCGTGACCTTCTACGTCCGCCTCCGGATTTCGCTCGGCATAGCCTAAGTTCTGAGCCTCTTTTAAAGCATTTTCAAAAGTCTCTCCCTCTTTGTCCATCTTTGTAAGGATATAATTGGTGGTTCCGTTTAATATGCCCGTAATCTCCTCAATGCGCTCACCCATGAGACAGCGGTACAGAGGGCGGATAATGGGAATACCGCCTCCAACACTGGCTTCAAAGAGGAAATTGACCTTCTTCTTCCTGGCAATGGCCAGCAACTCTGTGCCATGGGCAGCCACCAGGGCCTTGTTAGAGGTAACGACGTGTTTTCCCGCCATCAGGCAGGCTTTTACAAAGGGATAGGCCGGGTTTAAACCGCCCATAGTCTCCACTACGATCTGAATCTCCGGATCCTCCTCAAGGATCTTGAAGTCATGGATGATCTTATCGGCTACCGGGCTGTCGGGAAATTCCCTGAGATCCAGCACATATTTCAGTTCCACTTCCTGACCGGCCTGACCGGCGATCACATCCCGGTTTTCTTCCAGGATCTCTGCCACTCCGGAACCAATGGTTCCATATCCCATTACTGCTGTCTTGATCATAATCCTCTGCTCCCTGCTTTTTTATACTGTATACTCTTTACCATCGGTAGATAAGGGGACACATACCCCAGTCCGGCCTGACCCTTTATTCTCTGGCCAATATCTTCACATAATGGATCCCATTCAGATTCTCCAGTTCCTCAATCATGCCGGAAACATTTTCCGTGTTTTCCCGTATCTCCACACTGAGCGTCAGCGTGGCTACGCCGTTGACCGGAATACTCTGATGGATGGTCAGAATATTAGCCCTGTAAACAGCCACTACATGGAGCAGATCGCTTAAAAGCCCCTGCTCATCATCCATCTGCACCACCAGGGTAACGGTCTTTCCTTTTGTATTATCATAAAAGGGGAAAATGTCATCCTTGTACTTGTAGAAGGAGCTGCGGCTGATTCCTACCTTGTCTGTTGCTTCCTGTACCGTAATCGCACGTTCGCTTTCAAGGAGCTTTTTGGCCTCTACCACCTTCAGAAGAACTTCCGGAACCGCTTTCTGCTTCACCACAAAATACTTGCTTTTGTCTTCCATCTAGCCTTTTTCTTCCTTCCTTATCATGTCCGTATCAGAAATACATCTGTACCCATGTGGAAGATGGTAACATATTTTCCGCGGAAATGCAACCATTTTTCACAGGAAAATAGACTCTTCATCTATTTTTCACTGCCAAGAGAAATTATACCCAAAGGCGAGAACTGGACAGACGCGAAAAAAGCCGGGAACTTAATCCGGCTTTTTCCAGTTTCTTATTGAAGGAGACATCCCCATTTTCAGGATCAATCCTCTGACCGTGAGTTGCGATCCGGGCATCCCAGACTCATCCAGCGCAGATATGCGCTGATGAAGGAATCCAGTCCGCCGTCTAGGACAGCGTCTACATTGCCAGTCTCCTCTCCGGTGCGAAGATCTTTTACCATGGTGTAGGGCTGCAGAACATAGGAACGGATCTGGCTGCCCCAGCCGTTATCCTTTACATCCCCGCGGATACCCGCAGCCTTGGCCGCCTGTTCTTCCTGACGGAGCATATACAGCTTTGCCTTCAGCATCTGCATGGCCTTATCCTTATTCTGGAACTGGGAGCGCTCATTCTGGCAGGTCACCACGATCCCTGTGGGATAATGGGTAATGCGGATGGCAGAAGACGTCTTGTTGATATGCTGTCCGCCGGCACCGCTGGAGCGGTAGGTATCAATACGGATATCATCGGGATTGATTTCGATATCGATATCCTCTTTGATATCCGGCATCACATCACAGGATACAAACGATGTCTGGCGCTTGCCGGCAGCGTTAAAAGGCGAGATGCGCACCAGACGATGCACACCATGCTCGGAACGCAGATAACCATAGGCATTGTCTCCGCTGATCTGAATGGTAACGGATTTAATTCCCGCCTCATCACCATCCAGATAGTCCAGGACTTCCACCTTAAAGCCCTTCTTTTCTGCCCAGCGGCAGTACATACGGTAGAGCATACTGCACCAGTCGCAGGACTCCGTGCCGCCGGCTCCGGCGTTTAAGCGGAGGATGGCATCATATGCATCATACTCACCAGAGAGAAGGAGTTTCATGCGCATTTTTTCCAGAGTCTCTGTAAAATGATCCAGCATCTCCTGGATATCCGGAATCACGGAAGGGTCATTTTCCTCATACCCCATCTGTATCATCACCTGGATATCCTCATACTCCTGCTCCAGCTCTCTGAAGGTGCCCACCTCATCCTTCAAATGTTTCGCTTCTCTCACCAGTCTGGTGGAACGGTCTGGATCATCCCAGAACCCCGGCTCCTCCATTGACCGGTCTAATTCGTTGATTCGTCTGACCTTGTTGTCCAGGTCAAAGTGAATCCCTCACTTCCACTAATGGTTTGTCATACGTTGATAACGTATATTTAAAATTATCTAACTCAACCACAGCTTCACCCACTTTCTTTTCATAAGATTTTTATTATTTTTATACAGCCTATTTGATTCGGCCGCAGCACTGCTTATACTTCTTACCTGAACCACAGGGACAGGGATCATTCGGGTAGACCTTCTGCTCGGCTCTCTTCTGTGGAGCTACCGGAGTCGCATCCTTGTTAGTGCCTGTTACCTTAACGGCAGATTCACGTTCTACCTTCTGCTCAACGCGAATATGGAACAGGATACGAACCGTCTCTTCCTGGATGGAAGCCATCATTGCCTCGTACATCTCATAGCCCTGCATCTTGTACTCTACCACCGGATCTCTCTGGCCGTACGCCTGAAGCCCAATTCCCTCGCGCAGCGCATCCATATCATCCAGATGAGCCATCCACTTGTTGTCAATTACCTTCAGCAGAACCACGCGCTCGATCTCGCGGATCTGCTCTGCATCAGGATACTCCGCCTCTTTTGTCTCATAAAGCTTAATGGCAGCCTCTTTAATGCTGTGCTTTAACTCATTCTTCTTCATGGACTTCTTCTGCTCATCCGTAAGCATCACCGGCTTTAAGGGGATGATAGGAAGCAGGAGAGTGTTTAACTCCTTCAGATCCCATTTATCAGAGGTCTGATCATCAGCGATGGACATATCCACTGCGTTCTCCACGATATCTGTGATCATCTTAAGCACCAGGTCGCGCATATTGTCGCCGTCCAGCACCTTACGGCGCTCCTCGTAAATCACCTCTCGCTGCTCATTGTTTACCTCATCGAACTTTAACAGCTGCTCGCGGATACCATAGTTGTTGCCCTCGATCTTCATCTGTGCCTTCTCGATGGCATTTGACAGCATCTTGTGCTCGATCTGCTCGCCCTCGGGCACGCCCATGGCCTCAAACATATGCATGAGGCGCTCAGAGCCGAAAAGGCGCAGCAGATCATCCTCCAGAGACAGATAAAATCTGGACTCACCTGGATCGCCCTGACGGCCGGAACGGCCGCGCAGCTGATTATCAATGCGGCGGGATTCGTGACGCTCCGTACCAATGATCTTTAAGCCGCCTAATGCTTTTGATTCGTCATCCAGCTTGATATCCGTACCACGTCCTGCCATATTGGTAGCGATGGTTACGGAGCCATGGATACCTGCATCTGCTACAATCTCAGCCTCTAACTCATGGAACTTGGCGTTAAGCACCTTATGAGGAATGCCTTTCTTTGTGAGCATCTTGCTTAAAAGCTCAGAAGTCTCAATGGTAATGGTGCCTACCAGAACAGGCTGCCCCTTTTCATGGGCTTTTACCACTTCATCCACCACTGCTTTGTACTTTTCATCCTTTGTCTTGTAGACAGCGTCATTGAGATCCTTACGAAGGATAGGACGATTGGTAGGGATCGCAATAGCATCCATGCCATAGGTATTACGGAACTCCTTCTCCTCTGTCAGAGCGGTACCCGTCATGCCAGCCTTCTTTTTGAACTTATTAAAGAAATTCTGGAATGTGATGGTCGCCAGAGTGCGGCTTTCACGGCGGACATTGACGTGCTCCTTCGCCTCAATCGCCTGGTGGAGACCGTCAGAGTAGCGGCGGCCCGGCATGATACGTCCGGTAAATTCGTCTACGATCAGAACTTCGTCATCCTTTACCACATAATCCTTGTCGCGGAACATGAGGTTATTGGCCCGCAGAGCCAGGATAATATTGTGCTGAATCTCCAGATTCTCCGGATCTGCCAGGTTGTCGATATGGAAATACTCCTCCACCTTCTTAACACCCTGTTCTGTCAGGTTTACCACCTTGTCTTTTTCATCTACTACAAAATCACCAGTTTCCTCAATCTCCTCACCCATGATGGCATCGATCTTGGAAAATTCCTTGGAAACCGTACCGCGCTCTAACTGGCGGGCCAGTACATCGCAGACCTCGTAAAGCTTGGTGGACTTTCCGCTCTGTCCGGAAATGATCAGAGGGGTTCTCGCCTCATCAATCAGCACAGAGTCTACCTCATCGATGATACAGTAGTCCAGATCACGCAGCACCAGCTGCTCTTTATAAATCGCCATGTTGTCTCGCAGATAATCAAAGCCCAACTCATTGTTGGTAACATACGTAATATCACAGGCATATGCCTCCTTACGCTGCGCGCTGTTCATGTCATTTAAAACAACACCTACCGTCAGTCCAAGGAAACGGTGTACCTGTCCCATCCACTCCGCATCGCGCTTTGCCAGATAGTCATTGACCGTAACGATCTGTACGCCTTTTCCTGCCAGGGCATTCAGGTATGCGGGACAGGTAGATACCAGCGTCTTACCTTCACCGGTACGCATCTCAGCGATACGTCCCTGATGAAGCACAATACCGCCGATCAGCTGTACCGGGAAATGCTCCATATTGAGCGATCTCTTTGCAGCTTCCCGAACGGTGGCAAATGCCTCCGGCAGAAGGTCATCCAGCGTCTCACCCTTTGCCAGCCTCTCCCTGAAGATCCTGGTCTGATCGCGCAGTTCCTCGTCTGACTTTGCCATCATCTCCGGACGCAGGCTCTCGATCTTGGCAACGATGGGCCGGATCATCTTAAGTTCTCTTTCACTGTGAGTCCCGAACAGTTTCTCAATTACGTTCATGGTTTACTCTCCTAACTTCTTCCTTTATATAAACTCTATTTTATTCAAACTGCGGCTGCCATGCCGGGGAGCTGCTGTCTGTTAGTATCTGTCTGAAAAATGCTCCTTATTCCCTGTAAATGCACGCAGTATGCTATGGTACAATCTAATACATTGTAGCACCTGAGACGAATTTATTCAACTTGTTCATAAAAAATTTACATTTCCCGGGTAACTATTCAGCCATGCGGCAATTTGTGCGGAAATACGTGTTGCAAGTTGGCTTGCATAAGTATATTTCTGAACAAATTGACATATGACGAACAGTCCAAGCGCCTTGTTTTCATGCTTTCTGAAAACAGAAAATGGCATGGCTGAATAGCTGCTTTCCCGATAGTCCTCAGGCTGCCGTTTCTGGCAAACAAAAACATATCTTTCGACTCATATCATGTATCTTTTTCAGACAGAAACGCGGAGAACCTTTCACTCTTTGCCCGATGTTTAACAATATGCACAAACCACACGTTCGGACAGGTATCTGTCCACAGTTTCCACAGTTTTCCACTTTCGTTTCCCCCAAAGTTATCCACACCATCTTTATTATGATTTTTCGGCATTTTCGACTTATACACCGACTTATCCACATTATCCACAAGTTTATAACTCTCGTTTTTTCTGCTTTTCTCCGTGAACAGTGCTGTTATTTTTTTGTACAGATCTGATAAATTTACTTATTTTTTACAGATTTTTGCTTTTACCTATTGACATTTTGGAATGCTGATTATTAGTGATTCAATATACATATTACGGCTTTTGAAAACATTTTTCATAAAAAATTCACACAAATTATTAGTCAATTTATTGTTTTTTAATTGTAATTTCGCAACAAATGTGGTATACTATGCATATCTCAGAAAAAGGAGTTGATTTTTATGCGTTATACCATTACAGGAAGAAACATCGAGGTAACTCCAGGCTTGAAAGCTGCCGTCGAAAAGAAGATCGGCAAGTTGGAACACTTCTTTACTCCTGATACCGAAGTGTTCGTAGCGCTCAGCGCACAGAAGGATATGCAGAAAATTGAGGTCACGATCCCCGTGAAGGGAAATACCATCCGGGCAGAAGAATCCAGTACCGATATGTATGTATCCATTGATCTGGTAGAGGAAATCATTGAACGCCAGATCCGCAGATATAGAAAAAAACTCATTGACAAGAAACAGGCAGCTCTCTCCTTCTCCCAGAATTTTATTGATGAGGGTGAGGAGGATGAAACTTCCTACGACGACGAGATCCTGATTGTCAAGACAAAAAGATTTGCCGTTAAGCCGGTGAATCCAGAAGAGGCTTGCCTCCAGATGGAGATGCTGGGACATAACTTTTATGTATTCTTAAATTCTGATACAGATCAGGTAAATGTAGTCTACAAACGAAAAAATGGTACATATGGACTGATTGAACCAGAATTCTAAAAACAAATGTGTAATTCCGCTATTGCATATACAGGAATAGGAATCCAAATCCATTTCCTATGGAACATAAATGCCCTTGATTCTCTGAAGAATATCAAATAGAGGAAGGCATTCTGAATAAAAAGAGGATTTTCAATTCACGTTCGTGAGTCGAAAATCCTCTTTCTTATTATGGTAAAATACAGCTGTTTTGTCTCCTGTAACACATTGGCGGCTGTGTCTGCGAAAATCTTTATCCATCAGAAGTGTGTGCTGGCGGATACACCAAAAAAGTTCGAAAAACCGCAGTTTTCCGAACTTTTCAATACTCTTAGGTTGTCGATTATCTCTTGCTGAACTGAGGTGCGCGACGAGCTGCCTTGAGACCGTACTTCTTTCTTTCCTTCATTCTCGGATCTCTTGTTAAGAATCCCGCCTTCTTCAGAACCGGTCTGTAATCAGCATCTGCCTGAAGCAGCGCTCTGGAAATGCCGTGACGGATAGCACCAGCCTGTCCAGTTGTACCGCCGCCGCGAACATTTACTAATACATCAAACTTCTCTGTTGTCTCTGTAGCAACTAACGGCTGACGAACGATCAGCTTTAAAGTCTCAAGACCAAGATACTCTTCAATATCTCTCTTGTTGATTGTAATCTTGCCTGTACCTGGTACTAAATATACTCTGGCGATGGATTTTTTTCTTCTGCCTGTTCCGTAAAATTTTGCGTTAGCCATGATACTTTCTTCCTCCAATCCTCATTAAAATGTTAAAACTTCTGGTTTCTGTGCTGCCTGCTCGTGGTTCGGGCCTGCATATACATGAAGCTTTGTAAACATACTTCTTCCCAGAGGTCCCTTTGGAAGCATACCCTTAACCGCTAACTCTACAACCCTCTCAGGTTTCTTAGCCATCATCTCGCGAAGAGTAGTTTCTCTCATACCGCCTACATAGTCAGAGTGATTGTAGTAGATCTTCTGATCTAACTTCTTGCCTGTAACCTTTACCTTATCAGCGTTTACTACGATTACATAATCGCCGCAGTCCATGTGCGGTGTAAAGATCGGCTTATTTTTTCCTCTTAATACTTTAGCGATCTCAGATGATAAACGTCCTAATGTATATCCTGTAGCATCAACTACATACCATTTTCTCTCAATTGTTGCTGGACTAGCCATAAAACTCTTCATTGGTCAACCTCCTGTTAATCTCAACCTGTTATGCATCTGGCGCTCTGCGCCCGCTATATGTGATAAATATGGGAAGTATTTATCAATGAAATGCTCCGCTCCGGGGCTTTGGATGAGCATTTACTCTTAATGTCACAGTTTCTTATTATATAATATCTGCCCACCTGTGTCAACCGCTTTTTGCAGGTTTTTAGGGCATAAAACCCGTCTTTGAGAGTTAGCACTATATTCTTTTGGAGTAATTCCAGTTCCCTTTTCATTCAAGCCCACATAACTGCTGGCTTTTTTTTGATTTTTAAAGACTTGACAAAATTTTTATTTTCTTCTTGCTTATATAGTGCTGTACTGGAAAAGGGTGATTTTATGGCTTATTTTTTAAGAAAACCAAAACAAAAAATAATATTTATTTGCAAATCTATGAAAGCTTTTATAACTCACAGCGTAAAAGAGTGGCACACCGTTCGGGGGTGCGGACTGTGTTACTTTACCAATTTACGAAGGCCTGTACGATGTTGTCACAAAATATTTTGACAGTATTGCCTTAGAAGACAGTATCAACCGTCAGGTTTCTGAATTCACTTATAACATTTAAGACTATCCATATACTCCTTATCATGCAGGCTAAGGAGTATATTTTTCTTTTTTATCATACTCATCCAGAAAATGATGCCGGATACCGTCCTGTTTATAAGCTATCATCGTATCCAGCATAACGTTTTCTACACTCTTAAATATGTTTCCCTCGATAAATGGATTCGTTTTCTTTAACTCTGCAATCAGCTTTTTCGTTTCCAGCCTCTTTGAATTACTCTGTCCGTCCTCCTGACAGGAAGAACAGGTATCTGTAAATTTGCAGGCACATTGCAGAAAATACAAATCATTGGCATCTCTCCATGCTTTGATATCATCTTCCCTTATCAAATACATCGGCCTGATTAATTCCATTCCTTCAAAGTTTGTGCTATGCAGCTTTGGCATCATGGATTGCATCTGGCCTCCATAAAGCATTCCCATAAGTATAGTTTCAATCACATCATCATAATGATGCCCTAAAGCGATCTTGTTGCAGCCAAGTTCTCTGGCTTTACTGTAAAGGTGTCCTCTTCTCATTCTGGCGCAAATGTAACATGGTGACTTTTCGATACCCAAAACAGAATCGAAAATATCTGATTCAAATATCGTAATCGGTATTCCAAGCAATTTTGCATTATGCTCAATTACCCTTCTGTTTTCCGGACTATACCCGGGATCCATAACCAGGAATACCAAATTGAAATTCTTTTGTTTATGCTTCTGCAGTTCCTGAAAAAGCTTTGCCATAAGCATGGAATCTTTTCCACCGGAAATACATACGGCAATCTTGTCCCCATCCTGAAGCATATCATAGGTTTTCACAGCTTTTGCAAATGGAGAGAACAGTTTTTTATGCCACCTTTTTTGAATACCTCTTTCAATTTCTTCTTTCTTGACAGAATTCGTATCGATTTCCTGCTGCATTCGCTCTCTCAGCCAGGCATTATATCCACCCGCCAGACTATATGCAGGAATATTCTCTTCTCTCAGTTCCTCCGCTGCATAAATGCTGTTTTCTCCTCTTGTACAATAGATGATCACTCCGGGATGCTGACGAAATTGTCCTGCATTTTGAAGCAGATTCTCCATACGCAGAGGAACCGCACCGGGAATCATTCCGTATTGAATGCTCACTTCATCCCGCATATCAATCAAAACATATCCATTTCTTATTTTCTCTTCTATTTCACTTAGCTGAATCTCTATTTGCATTTTTTTACTCCAAATTTAATAATTTTTTAAGGCCAGCCTGACAACCTCTTTGCTCATGAAATCAATGGCTTCTTTTATCTGCTCCTCAGACAGCGATGAGTAATTGATAACAAACTCATGTTCACTTCTGTTTTCGGTTCTCTGATAATACTCGGATAAAGCACATAGTTTAATCTTTTTTCGTTCCATGATTCCAACAAATTCTTCATCACTACACGGAACATCCAGGTGGATAATAAAATGAAGCCCGGCATCTGCTTCCATTATTTTCACATAGGATGCCATCTTACTATTCTCGATTGTATTTACAAGAAAGTCTCTTTGCTGTCTGTAGTAATTTCGCATACGGTTAATATGTTTTTCAAAGAAGCCTTCACTTATGAATCTGGACACAGTCATTTGAATGATTGTTGTAACAGGGCACGAATAGAAGGAAAGCCTCTTGTAATACAGCTTCATCAGATGCTTCGGCAATATCATATAACTGACTCGTATTGTATTAGATATTGACTTTGAAAACGTATTTAGATAGATGACCTTCTCATTTACATCAATGCTCTTAAGAGCCGGTATTGGTTTACCGGTCATTCTGAACTCACTGTCATAATCGTCCTCTACGATATATCTGTCCCCAGCTTTTGATGCCCAGCCCAGAAGCTCGTACCTTCTGCTGATTGGTGTAATCTTTCCTGTTGGAAACTGGTGAGAGGGGGATGATATGTCGGTACTCATTTCCTGATATGTCTCTTATCACTTTACCTGTAAACTAATCTATGCCTATTCAATCCTATCATACAGTCTATCTCCATTACTGCCTGCTCATCAATCCAATTTAACTCTTCACTTCCCCCTCGTATAATATCTTTTAGATACATAAATGTACCTTAAAAACTTAATAAATATTTGTTCAATAGGCTTAGTTAAAGCCCATGATATAATTGTACCAGTGTCAATCAGGTAATAGTTCTGTTTCCCCCTGTTGAACCAGTAATGGTTGCTTCATAAGATAGTCTGTTCCCCTGACATGGAAGTTAGCTTCAAACCGGCTGGCTGTTTGCTTAAGTGCATGGATAACCATCTTGCAGTGTGGTTTCGCATCTGTCCATCTTAAGCTGGATTCTTATATGCGAGGGTGTCGATGCTCCATGTTCATAGGTTTTACCAAGCCGATTGAACACTCAAATCTTATTACGAAAGAAGGTGTTTTTTATGAACCCACTTTACGTCGGTATTGATGTAAGCAGCAAATCCAATGTCGTTTATCTTATGCTTCCTAACGGAGATAAGCTCAGTAACTTTGAATTAAAAAACTCACAGGATGGTTCTTCTCAGCTTGTAAAACGAATCCTTTCTGCTTTGACTTCTCATTCCCTTGATACCGTTCTGATCGGGCTCGAAGCAACCTCTGTTTATGGAGACAATCTCGTGTACTTTCTAAGGGAAGATGCCACTCTGGATCCATTTAACAGAAAGATTCATGTCATCAATCCTAAGCAGGTAAATAAGTTCAAGGAATCTTATAATGACCTGCCTAAAAATGATTACGTGGACTCTTTTGTCATTGCTGACTGCCTGCGCTTTGGTAGAATCAACAAAGAGGTGTATCTGGGAGACTATCGCTACTTAGCTCTCAAAAACCTCACTCGGGCACGTTACTACGCTGTCTGCAACCTCGTTAAAGAAAAACAACGCTTTATGAACGTACTTTTTAAGAAGTATTCCACGATGACGCAGGAGAAAGTATTCTCTGATAATTTCAGCACTACGGCTCTTTCTGTCTACGAAGAATTCGAATCCGCAGAAGCATTAGCCAAAATGGACTTACAAGCACTTACTGATTTCATTATGGAAAAAGGAAAAAATCGCTTTCCTGATCCCGATTCAGCAGCCAAAGCCATTCAGAAAGCCGCCAGAAGTTCTTACCGTTTGCCCAAGACGGTAAATGACTCCGTCAATCAGGTGCTTTCTATATCCATAACCTCCATGAAGGCATTGGAATCTCAGATTAAAGAGTTCGACAAAGCCATCGCTGCTCAAATGGAACTCTTACCCAACGTATTGACATCCATTCCTGGTATTGGTCCTGTATTCTCAGCCGGTATCATGGCTGAAATCGGAGATATCAATCGTTTCGGAAACCATGCTCAGCTTGCTAAATATGCAGGGCTTGCATGGAAACAACATCAGTCCGAAGGTTTTGAAGCCCAGACAACAAGGCTTATAAATTCCGGTAACCGCTTTTTAAAGTATTATCTGTGTGAAGCAGCTTTCTCTCTTGTAAGATGCGACAAGGAATACAGCGACTTCTACCACCTCAAATACAAATAGTTAAACAGATATCAACACAAACGTGCACTCGCATTAACTGATCGTAAATTTGTGCGGTTAGTCTTTGTACTGCTCAAAGACAATCGCCTATATCGTCCAGCAAAGCAGAATAACTTCTACTTGCTGATGAGCTACGCCCTGCTCATTTTCAAAAAACATGGTCGACAGGGCTTAGGTGGGTGTTTTTTGTCTACCGTGAGATATATGAAAGATATTTGATTTATTATTCATTTCTCACTTGACATCACACCGCTGGACTATATTATACAATATCTTTTTACACATTTTCACAAGCCCTTTTTGTTCATATTTCCGGCATGAACTTGCAAGTCATACTATGATACAATGAATTTTTGCACTTACTGACTTTTTCTTCTCTCTATGCCCCTAATCATTACTTTACAGCATATTAGACTATTATACAATGTCTTTTTGCACAACTATGTTTTCCCTCTGACCAAGCAGTCAAGATAAAAAAATGGCACTTGAATTTCTCCAAGTGCCCTACACCTAAATAACCCTGTAATACTTTAGAGCCTCTATGATTTACTCCCTCTTCTGCGGTACACAGTGCCTTGCCACCGGATTTTCTTTCTTCGATAGGTTGTAGTTCAACCTCATTTCTACACCGCACTCCCTCTTGACCTCTGCTATATCCTTTGTATGAATCCCTATCCCATATTGGTCGAAAATATATTTCTTTATGTTGCTATATGTGGACTTATCCTCTTTGTATGACTTGTCTCCATCAATTTCAATCGGTACTTCTATTTCTAACCGATAGTCCTCTCTTTTTCTTTTTTGGTTAATAAAACACACGTCTCTACGTGCCCAGTCATCGGAAACATATCCACCCCCCAAGCCTCTCCAGCCCTATATCCCAGCTTTTTCATATATTTAAGATCCCTGGCCAAGGTCTCTGGATTGCAGGAAACGTACACTACCTTTTCTGCACCCATTTTTTTTATGGAATCCATAAATTCCTCTGTACTTCCGCTTCGTGGCGGATCCATGATAACGACGTCTGCTTTCTCTCCCCGTTGTGCCATATTCACCATAAAACGTCCCGCATCATTACAGTAAAAACGTATATTAGATACCTGATTCAATTTTGCATTATTCACCGCATCCCTGACGGCATCCTCATTCAGTTCCACTCCGATGACCTGACCGGCATGGCGGCTGGCTATGATGCCAATAGTTCCGATCCCGCAGTAAGCATCCAACACCGTTTCCCGGCCAGTAAGTCCGGCCAGTTCTAATGCCTTTAAATAAAGTTTCTCCGTCTGTACCGCATTCACCTGATAAAATGACCGTGAGGAAATGCGGAAGGTACATCCGCAGAGCTGATCTGTAATATAACCTTTTCCATAAAGAATATTTTCCCTGTCTCCCAGCACCATGCTGGTTCCCCGTCCGTTGATATTCTGAATAATGGTTGTAATCTCCGGATGCTTCTGTCTGAGCGCCCTGACAAAATTATTCTTAGAGGGAAATACAGGCGATGCAGTAACCAGCACTATCATAATATCCCCGGACTGAAAGCCGCGGCGAACCAGAACATGGCGCAGCAGACCGTAGCCGGTATCCTCATCATAGGTACGGATTTTAAAAGATTTCAGCATACTGCGGATAGTGCCAATGATCTCATCCGCTTTTTCATCCTCGATCAGACAGGTCTCTACCGGCACTACGATGTGACTGTTTTCCTGATAGATTCCGGAAATAATATTGCCTCTGCGGTCACGGTCAAAAACGGCGTGAACTTTATTTCTGTAATGAAATGGTTCTTCCATTCCAATTACAGTCTCAACCCTGGCTATCCCCTTTAACAGTTCATCCAGCTGTTTCTTTTTCATTTTCAGCTGCTCACCGTAAGACAAATCCAAAAACTGACAGCCTCCGCACTTCCGGTTCACAGGACAGAGACTCCTTTTTTTCTTATTATATTCTCTTTTATCTCCCTCTCTCTCTGGTTTTGCCACGGCCCCCTCTCCTTTATTCCCCAGAAATGTCTTTTGTTGAATGAAGGTTTCCTTTTTACCGGCAATTTCTGTTTTTCCGACTGTGCCCCTTCCTCTGCCAGTCTTTCTTTCTCCAATGGCCTCCTGTTTTTTTCTCTCCTGCTTTTTTTCTGCGTATATCGAACGGTTTCCGTTCCCCTTTTTCCGGCCTGTACCATCTGGTCTTCTCGTCTTTTCCATATATTATAACTCTCTCCTTATCTGCAGAAATATGTTACTGTATACAATTTTCACCCATACTGTTCTGTATCTTTGAATCTTACTGAGTTTTCCCAATCGGCTATCAACATTTTACCACAAATCCCTTATAAAGTGTAATAAAACGTAATGACCGCCGCGTACCTTCCGCCGCTAAAGGCCTGTCAGAAGCCAGTATTTACAGATCTGATGCGTGGATCCGGCTCTTGCTCTGTCACCATTTTGCGGCAGAGCAATGCTGCAAAAAAGGTGTTTTCCGTCTGTTTCACAAGCCCGAAAAACACCTCTTTTATTCTTATCATCTATGGTCCATTATGACCTTTCAAGGCAAATGCCGGCGATGGTTACGGCTGCCAGTGCAAGACGCATCCCTCTGCATCTGCAGCCCCCTGCCTCTTTAGATCGCAGCTGTTACCTTCTTAAGCCACTCCTTCTCATCCCCTTCCAGATAAGGGCTGATTTTCTCATACACCTGTGCGTGGTATGTGTTAAACAGTTCCACATCCCTCTCTGTCATAAGGCTCTTATCTACTGCATCTACATCAATGGGGACAAATGTCAGGAACTCAAATTTCATAAACTGACCATACTCATTTTTCTCATCCTTTACACAGAGGATCAGATTTTCCGTCCGGATTCCATGCTTACCTTCAATATAAAGCCCCGGCTCATCAGAGGTAATCATTCCTTCCTCCAAAATACCATTGTCATGACGCTCCGGCACCATTTTATAGCGGATGCCGTTGGGACGCTCATGGACATTCAGCAGATATCCCACACCATGCCCTGTTCCATGGTCAAAGTTCAGTCCCCGGCTCCAGAACGGCTCTCTTGCCACATAATCCAGGCTCAGGCCCCGACAGCCATATAAGAATCTCACCGCCTGCAGCCGCAGCATACTGATAAGCACCAGGGTAAAGTGCTCTTTTTCCTCTTCTGTAAGTTCTCCCAGAGAAATGGTTCTGGTAATGTCCGTAGTTCCCTCATAATACTGACCGCCGGAATCTACCAGATAAAAGCTCCTTGGCTCTAACATGGTGTTGCTCTCCTCTGTAGCCGAATAATGGCACATGGCCGCATTGGAGCCGTAAGCAGAAATGGTGCCAAAGCTGGGCTCCAGATATCCCTCCTGTTCCTTTCTGAAACTTTCCAGCTTCTCCTGGGCGCTGATCTCACTGACAGGCTCCTTCCCTATCTGATGCTTCAGCCAATAAATAAACCGGGTCACAGCCACTCCATCCTTGATATGGGCCTTTTTCTCATTCTCCACTTCCACGGGATTCTTTTCCGCTTTCGCCTGAGAGGTGGGATTCATCTGGTCAATGATTTCATTCTTCCCGTCCATGGCCTGGTACAGCGCATAATTTCCCCGCTCCTTCTCAAACAGTACCTTCTCTCCCTGAAGCGCTCCTGCCTCCTTATAAATATCATTATAAGGCAGAACCTTCACACCCAAGCCATTCAGGTATTCCCGGATACGGCCGTCCAGCACCTTCTCATTGATAAACAGCCTTACCTCGTCCATAGTCACCATCACATAGGACAGAACCACCGGATTGTAGGCAATATCATTTCCCCGGATGTTTAAAAGCCATGCGATATCATCCAGTGAAGTCAGAACATGAACGGTGGCATGAACCTTCTCCATTGTTTTTCTCAGCTTTGCAATTTTATCTGCCGCTGCTTTTCCGGCGTATTTTTCCTCCAGTACCCAGGCTGGCTCTGCGGACAATTCCGGACGATCCTCCCAGATCATTCCCACCAGATCCTCGGTGCAGGCGATACGGGCATTTTTATCCTTTAGACTCTTTTCCAGTCCCAGCCCTGTCCGGGAATTCACTACTCGGCCGTCAAAGCCCAGGCAGCCGCCCCTGGGCACATGAGTTTCCAGATATTCAGAAACGGAAGGTACACCCTCCTGCCCCATTTTCATCATTTTCACCTGCGTTCCCTTTAGCTGTGCAGCTGCCTGAACAAAATACCGGCCGTCCACCCACAGGCAAGCCTCATCCATGGTAACAACTGCCGTACCCGCAGAACCCGTAAAACCGGTGAGAAACTTTCTGCAGGTAAAATGATCTCCCACATATTCAGATTCATGAAAATCCGCTGTAGGAACAAGATATGCATCCATCTGGCGCTCTCTCATTTTTTCGCGTAAATGTTCCATTCTCTCATCAATTATATGCATTTTTCTTCCTCCTCTGCTGCGTATAATATCAGTATTTTTCATCTTTGCAGCCGTTTTCTGCCGCCTGCGTTCTGATCTGCACCGATATTACGCCTTTCTCAGCGCATCCGCAATGGCCGCGCCGATTCCTTCATTATACGTCGGTTGAGCCCGCATTGCAAATGACATCTGCTCCGCTGTCAGACCATTTGCAATTGCCGTTGCAATTTCTCCAATCATATCCGTCGCACGGGGACACATCATCTGAGCGCCCACAATAGTATTACTGTAGGCCTCAAACACCAGCTGAATAAAGCCGTCCTGTTCTCCGGAAATGATAGACCGTCCATTTTCCTCCATGGAAAAATGGCCGCAGCGCACTTTAAGCCCCCGCTTTCCTGCCTCTTCCTCTGTCAGTCCCACCGTCGCTATCTCTGGATCTGTATAAATACAGTTAGGCACAATGGGAAGGGGAACAAACATCCCGGTGGGTACTGCCTGCAGCTGTATGGAATGAGGCCGTCCGGCAATTTTTTCTACCACATAGGTTCCCTGGGCTGCTGCCACATGGGCCAGCTGAATTTCTGCGCACACATCACCGATAGCATAGACTCCCGGCTCGCTCGTCTCAAAATCCGCAGATACGGCAATCCTTCCATCCTTCTTTTCAAGGTTCACATCCGTGCCGCATAACCCCTCTGTATCCGGCCGCCGTCCAATGGCCATCAGCACCTGCCCGGCCCTTGTACGCACTGGTTCACTGCCGTCATTGGGGGTGATCACACAATTCAGTCCATTCTCCCCCTGGGTCAGTTCTGTCACCGTAGAATCACAGTAGACGTGAATTCCTTTTCTGCAAAGCACACGTTCCAGGGCAGCAGACATCACATCATCCATAGGGGCCATCAGATGTTTTTTCTTCTCCACAATGGTCACATGAGAGCATAAGTTATTAAACAGAGTGGCAAACTCCACAGCGATCACTCCGCCGCCCATTACCGTCAGCCGGTCAAAATTCCAGCTTTGAGCGGCCAGCAGCCGATCACTGTTCCACACCCCCGGCAGATCCGCGCCAGGAATAGAACTCATCACCGGTGCTGCTCCCGCCGCCAGGATCACGTTCTTTCCCTCATAGAACTCCCTTCCCCCTTCTGCCAGTTCTACTTCTACCGTCCGATCCCTGCGCAGCGTTCCCTTCCCATAGATGACTTCTACTTTGCAGGTTTCAAACAGCCTCTCAATACCATTCCGGTACTTATCCACAGCTGTCTTCTTATAAGACTGCATTTTCCCAAAATCAAAGAAAATACCATCCGCAGACACGCCAAATTCACCGCAGTTCTGCATCATGCGGAACATCCCTGAAGCATAAAGCAGCGCCTTGGCAGGAATACAACCTCGGTTTACACAGGTTCCTCCCACCCTTTTTTCCTCAATTACAGCCACCTTAAGCCCCAGTTTCGCCGCCTTGAGGGCCGCTGTATATCCTCCAGGCCCTGCTCCGATCACTACCACATCCAGTTTTTTGGCCATTGCTCTTCTCCCTATATCCACCCAAAATGACGGCAGGCGTTCCACACGCCGTCCTGATCCACCGCATCTGTCACATAATCCGCTATTGTCTTTAATTCCTCCACCGCATTTCCCATTGCAATCCCGGTTCCTGCCAGCGAAACAATCTCATAATCATTCATGCTGTCTCCAAATGCTGCCGTCTGCCCCAGCTCCATTCCATAGTATTGACAGAGCCTCTTTAGCCCCTCTGCCTTGGAGGCTTCCTTTTCCACCACATCGGCCCCCATTTTCCCGGAAAACAAGGGAAACTTAAATTCAGGAAAATGGGCTTCCAGTTCCGCCACATTCTCCGGTCCGCCCACATATACCAGGGTACGCACCGGCATTTCCATCAGTTTCCACGGATCCTCAAAGCGCCGGCTGGTCTCTCCCCAGCGGAGCAGATCCATCCGCTCCACAACCTCAGGCGCAGTATAGTAATCGCCGTTCTCCATACTTACTCCAAGAGCAATTCCCCGTTCCTCACCATAGGCCAGAAGGCGGCGCAGACGTTCTTTGTCCATAATATGCTCATACAGTGTCTTTCCCTTGACAGTTACCCTGGTGCCATTCATATGGATGATTGCATCCGGCCGGATCTGATCCCTGTACTCCACACTTAACGCCAGATCCATGTTGCGTCCGCTGCCCACCACGATCACACTGTCCCGCCGCAAAAGTTCTACCGCCTCCATAGCGCTCTCTGGTATCTTCCACGTCTTATGATCCAAAAGCGTCATATCAAGATCAAAGCTGACAATTCTTTTCTTCTCTCTTTCCATCTTAAATGTCCTTTCCCACTTCAGGCCTCCTTATGCCGTGCCTGTTTCATCATCCCCCGTTAAACATACTGTTTTTGAAATAATTTGTAACTATTCAGCCATGCGTCAATATGTGCTGTAAGCTGGCTTGCATAAGTAAATTTCTCTACAAATTGACATATAGCTGAATAATTACAATAATTTCAATTTTTTTCAAAATAGGGCTTTTCAAAACAAAAAAATTATGCTATACTACAATAGTTAGTTCAACAACGGAGTATGGCGTAGCTTGGTAGCGCGCTCGGCTGGGGGCCGAGAGGTCGCAGGTTCAAATCCTGTTACTCCGATTTTTATTAAATCAAGGGTTTCTGGTGTTTCATTTCACCAGAAACTTTTTGTTTACTGACGATTACCTTTTTCTTTTTGATTACCATCCCTCCCCGGTTTCTTACCTGTATGCTGCCGCGCTATTTCTTCTCGTATCATATTTTCATACGGTTCCTGTAAATACAGCATATCTATCTTACCATGAGCCTCAAGAGATTGCAACATTTCCATCATGGAACCCATGACAAACCCACAAATGAACACTTGCCATCATAACCGTGACAAAAAAAGCACGAACAACTGTTTAATCCGTGCTTTCACTCATTAACTTACATTTTTCAAACCACTACAAACTGTTTTCAAAGGCCAGTAGCCACTCCACATCCTCCGCAATGCCCTCACAGTCATCCGCTGTCTCCATGCCGTATTCCACTACCAGGTCGGCCTGAGGGGTATATTTCCTAAACCAGGTCAGGAAGCTGCCAAAATCCAAGGTTCCGTCCTCAATTCGCCTGTGATTATCATGAACTCCGTCATTATTGTGAAGATGGTACGCCACAATCTGTCCCCGAAGACGTTCCATAACATTACACAGGTTCCACCCATTGGCGTGGGTATGTCCGATGTCTATGAGCACCGGGTACTTTTCCGTCTGGCACAAAGAAACAAACTCATTCTCGTCCAGCAGCATATTATTCCGATCCATGACCCCTGCATTCTCCACGGCCACCGGTATTCCAGAGGGGCGAAACAGTTCCTCCACCCTGCGGTAATTCATGCAGGAATCCCTGATCATCCTCTCCTTATCCCTGACAACGCAGTTATTGTGATGGAAAACCATATAACGGCTATTAAGCCTCTCTGAATATTGAAGTGTCTGCACCACCAGCTCCATAGTATATTCATACTCTGCGGATCCCTGAAGTGCTGAATGCTCTGCCTTGTAATAGGGACCGTGAAAACTAATGGGAACATGGCTCAGAATGTCCATGCTCCCCTCTAGTAGGGAGGCAAATATCTGCTGATGGAACATAGGAAATACTTCCACCCCCACCTGTCCCTTCCATTTAGCCACATATGACAGGACTCTCTTAAATTCCTCCGCCTTATACATATTGGTACTGATGAGCAAAGCCATTGTCCTTTTCTCCCTTCTTCCTGACCCCATTCTGAACTATATACGGCTCCTTGGCGGCCCTTAACTGCTCAGGATAACCCAGAGAAATCTGGGTATCCCTGTCAAAGAGATGCATTTTGTCAAAATCCAATTGAATGAATATTCTTTCTCCCGGAGCCGGGATATCTCCGTCACTCACTGCGATCAACTCCATATTATCCATATGTACATACACACCGTACCGGTTACCATAATCCTCCACATATTTTACAATTCCCTCCAGAGTATTATCCTGATGCCTACGCAGCAAAACCATGTGCTCTGGACGGATTCCCAGGAACAAACGATCAGACTCATTATGTGAAGCTAATCTGGACCACATATCCGGCAGACAGATTACCTGTTTTCCAATCACCAGTGTTCCCTTGGTATAGGATGCCTCTACAATATTCATGGAAGGGGATCCAATGAACTTTGCAGTAAATACATTTGCGGGACGGTTATATACATTAGAGGGAGTATCCAGCATCTGCATTTTCCCCTCGTACATAAGAGCAATGCGCTGTCCCACGGTCATGGCCTCAATCTGATCATGGGTTACATATACAAGGGTCTGATGATACCTCTCATGGATTTTCACCAGCTCTTTCCGTGCCCGCAGCCTAAGCTGGGCATCTAGGTTGGAAAGTGGTTCGTCCAGAAGGAAATAATCCGAACGTTTCACCACTGCCCTGGCCAGCGCTACCCTCTGGCGCTGGCCGCCTGAGAGATCCTTGGGTTTACGATCCTCCAAGCCCTTCAAGTCCAGCATATCCAGAACCTCTAAAAGCCGAGACTTTATCTCTGATGGATCCATCTTGTGGGCTTTTAAGCCATAAATGATATTATTCTGCACTGTCATATGAGGGAACAAAGCATAATTTTGAAATACCATGGACACATTCCTCTCCCCACAAGGTACATTGTTTACCAATCTGTCATTCATATAGAGATTTCCCCCGCTAAGTTTCTCTAAACCCGCAATCATTCGCAGGGTGGTTGATTTGCCGCACCCGGAAGGTCCCAATAGAATCAGACGCTCTCCTTCCCTGATTTCCATACTCAGATCCTTAACGATTACATTACTGTCATAAGCCTTTACTACATGGTCAAATACTATGTTTTTCATTTATTTCTCCTTATCAGACTTCCAAAACTGCAAATTCCCCTTACCCCTTAATGCCCGACATGGCAAAGGTATTGATGATATATCTCTGAAAGAGGATATACAATGTCAGCGGAACAATCATGGTCATAACCGAAACAGCCATTGCTATGGTAAACTCTGTTCCTCCCTCTGCACTTATATACATCTGCAAGGCCAACGACAGAGTGTAATTCTCCTTGCTTTTCAGTATAAGAACCGGCCACACATACTCGTTCCAGGAATTGATGAAAAAAATGATTCCCGTGGAAATAATGGAGGGCCGTACCAATGGTATAATGATATCCTTCATGATTTTCAGATTCTTCACATTTTCCATCTTTGCCGCTTCAATAAGAGCCCTGGGAATTCCCCGCATGGATTGGCGCAGGAGAAATATTCCCAGCACATCGGCCAACTGGGGCAGAGCAACACCCCATATTTTGTCACTAAGACCGATTTTGGAAATCATAAGATAGTTGGGAATCATTGTAACGGTAAATGGTATGAACATAGTAGACAGCATGATAAAGTACAGAATTCCCTTCCCCTTAAAATCGAAATAAACAAAGGAATACGCAGCAAACAGGCTGGTAACCGTCTTAAAAATAGTTACAGTGGCAACAATCAAAAATGTATTCAGTGTAATCCTCAAAAAGGGGAGCTTACTAAATACATGGAGATAGTTCTCCACTGTGGGCCTAGCCGGGATAATCTCAAATACTGTATTGAAGGCATCCTGCATGGATTTAAAGGAATTGGACACAGCAAACACAATGGGGATCAGCATGAGAAACACAGCACACAAAAGAAGAAGGTGCCATCCCAGCTGCATTTCTTTAATTTTCATAATATACCCCCTTTTCCACAAACCTGAATTCCAGCAACAACAGCGCGATAAACAGCACCATGGTAATCACTGATACGGCTGATGAAGTGCCCGTACGGTACAGGGTAAATGCCTCATGGTAAGACATATATATTAAGTTTGAACTGGCGTAGTTTGGGCCACCCTGAGTCACCACTTTGATGGGTGTAAATACATACTGAAGTCCCTGTACAATGGTAATTATAAACACGTAGATTCCCGTAGCCGAACTCATGGGAACCACCATGTCGCGAAATATTTTCCACAAAGGAATGTTGTCCAGTCTGGCTACCTCAATTACTTCTGTGGATACACCGGATACACCTGCCAATATGATGATGAAATTATAGCCAAATACCTTCCATGAGGTAATTACACTCAGCACTGCGATTACCCATCCCTCCGCCTTGGACCAAAAGGGAAGTGTCAGGCCAAAATGCTTTAATATAATGGCCACTGGACCGGAAATCGGATTCAAAATCCAAATATACAGGATGGATCCCACCACCAGGGATATAACACTGGGCAGAAAAAAAAGCGCTTTATAAACCCCCTTTCCCCTCTTGATCACAGCTGACAGAATAAAAGAAAGGATATAGGGCAACACAAAATTCAGCACTAAAAGCACAAGAATATACACAACCGTATTGCCTGCAATCTTCCAGGAATTCGGATCCTTAAAAATAGCCGTATAATTAGCCAGACCCACAAACTTTTTTACCGGTTTAACCATATTCCACTCAAAAAAGCTGAGATAAACTGTATAAAACAAAGGATAAAACATGAACACTGCAAACACTGCCAGGGATGGCACAAGAAACAGGTATCCCAGCAATGTCTGCTTTTTTTCTTCCTGATTCAATCTAATTTTACCTCCATAAAGGGGCAGATACCCCCATATATTCCAGAGATACCCGCTCCAGTTTATTGTAAGGACTGCGGCTATTGTAGTTCCCATTCAAATTACAAGCCAGGTACTGTGCCGCCTCCAACCAGTTACTGTGCTGACAGCAGTTGGTTGATGGCATCCTGTGTTGCCTTCATTCCATACTCTGCAGTGACCTGTCCGCCCAAAATCTGATCCCTCATATCTAAAAGCATCTGCTCTGCCTGAAGGCCTGCATCTCCTGGGAACGCCGTCCACGGAACAACTCCGTCCATTTGCTCGATAGCTGCGTTCATCATCTTGTTCTCAGCAAGAAATGTCTTAAGTCCGTTCTCAGCTCCGGCCACATCTTTTCTTGGAGGAACATAGCCAGTTCCTTCTGTCCAAGCTGCCATGGATTCCACACTGTAAAGGAACTTTTCAAATTCCCATGCCGCCTTGATCTGATCGTCACCCTGAGCCGTGATAGCCAGAAAACATCCGCCTGCTGGAACCATGCGCTCCTTGTCATTCCACAGAGGAGATTTTACAGTTGCCACATCAAACTGCGCCCCCTTCTGTACGGAAGCCCTTCTGGCAATGGTGGTGTAAAGCATGGCGCAGTTACCATCAATAAAGCTCTGGCAGCCTTCCTCCCAAGAAATATGTAAAGCAGTCTGATCCTTTACCATATCAGCCAGCAATTGCATGGCTGCAATTCCATCCTCCGTAGCAAAGGAAGCCTCTTTTTTACCTTCCCCATTGGTGGTCAGCATCTTAGCGCCGCTGCTTTCAATCAAACCCTGCTGTGCCCAGAAATCCGCTGGCTCCTGCATATAAAATCCATATTTTCCAGTTTTTTCCTTAATGATCTTTGCAAACTCACTGACCTCCTGCCAGGTGGTGGGGCCATTTTCAGGAAGTCCTGCCTCTCTTAAAATGTCCTTATTGATGTAAAGGACTGGATTACTTAATGAATATGGGATGCCCACCTGTGAACCCTCACTGTTTACAGCCAGTTCAAGGATATTGGGAAGAAATTTGTCTTGAAGGAAACTTGCTTCCTCCTTGTCAAACTTGTCAATCGCTTCCTGAGGGGGCACATAGGAGAAGTTATTAGAAAAATAATCCAGGAATGCCCATCCAATCTGCACCAGAGCCGGAGAATTGCCGGCTGCCGCCTCTGCCTGAAGATTCTGCATCAGCCCCTTATACATATCCGGGTTATATTTTGCCACTACCTGGATGTGGTCATTACTTTCGTTAAATTGCCTAACCAGCTCGTCTACCACCAATCCTCCCTGTGTTTCCGCATTACAATGCCAATATTCGATTACTGTTTTCTCTCCAGTTGAACTGTTTACTTCCGCATTTGCTTCTGTATTGTTCTCTGCCTTATTTCCTGTCTGGTTTTCCCCCTCCACACTGGTCTGTCCCTTAGATAAACCTGCAGTATCCTGGATGCTGTTTCCTGGCGCAGCCGCACCGCAGCCTGATAATATAGCCATTGAAACTGCCATGGCCAACGCCATCAAAGATTTTACACTTCTTTTCATTACTCCATTCCTCCTAATCATTCTAAGTATGTTCTTTAATCTTAAAGAATAAATGTAAATTTCGGAAGATGAATTTCGTAAAATCTTTGCAGGAATTTGTAAAGTACCAAAAATAAATCTGATCGTATCCTGTTGGCTGAATATCCCTAAGTGCGTCGGATATGTATGACGTTCTTCTTATGTACAAACGGATTGAAATGCAGTTTAATCAACAGCATCAACTGATTATTTCCCCTGATTATATTTTTATTTTCTCACAGTCAAAAGCTGCGGCCGACGCATAAATGCGCCAGCCGCAGCCTCTTTTCACAGAATTTTCCCGCTTGTCGCTGTATTTACAGGAAAACTCCTCCTTATTTTGTTTTCCAGATTCCATCCATCTCAAGCCGCCATGCAAACTGACATTCTCTCATCCCATCAATCCCGACTCCGTATCATTCTCTTTTAGTCAAAAAAGCTGATCGCCTTGCAGGGTGTTCTGTAATTGGCCGGCGCGTAGCAGATACCGGTCGCGGGGTTGCTGGCATGGATAATCTTTCCGTCCCCCACATAAATCCCCACATGGTTGATGTAGTCGCCGCCGGCATAAAAGAGCAGATCTCCCGGCTGTACCTCGTTCACAGAGATGGTTTTTCCCTTTCCTGCCTGTTCCCGCGAACTTCTCCCGGTGCTGATGCCAAAATGGGAAAATACGCTCATAACGAAACCGGAACAATCCGCTCCGTTTGTAAGGCTTGTCCCGCCATATACATAAGGATTGCCCAAAAACTGTTTGGCATATGCCACCACGGCGTTGCGTGAGGCGGATACTACCTTGGAGCTGTCCTCATTCCCTGCTGACGGGCCATTGGAATCGGTCTGAGTATTCTTTGCTACATCTTCAGGCTTTGAAACAACAGGAGCGGCTACATTTTCCTGAGTGCCCTTTTCCGGGTTGGCCTCAATAACCGGGATCCCGGAGCTGGTCTTTTTGGAAGCGGAGGAAAATCCGCTGTCCTGCTGCTGGGCCTTTGCCTGCTCCAGAGCCTGGATCGCCGCGTCAGCCTCTTTCTGGGCCTGAGCCTTTTCCTCTGCCTGAGCCTGCTCTTCTTCCGTGGATACAGCCTCCTTAAACTCGGTTTCTGTTTCTATGTACTCTTTGGACACATACCCCTCCAGATCCGTGTCCACAGCTACCTTATAAAAATCCCCTTCCTGTCCCGTAACTGAGCATATGGCGCCCTGAGATAAAAGGGTCAGTGTCCTTCCGTTTAAATCAGGAGTTTCCCGCAGACGTACAGTCGTCGCGCCTTTTATGGTGCCGTAGGTGTGCCCCACCTCTTTTGCTTTTGCAGCGGCTGCCTCTCCTGTAACGAAATACTCGGCCTTGATATAGCCGGTAACAGAGCCGGAACGGATCTTATACCACTGTCCGCCCTCCCCCTCCACGGTTTCCAAAATCTCAGCCGCACAGTCATTGTTGATCTTGCCCACAACAGTGCTGGAGGTATTGGCCTCTGTGCGGATATTAACAGAACCGCTTACCCTGGAAACAGCAATATTTTCATATCCCGGAGCTCCCAGCGCGGTAAATGCGCCTGCCAGCGTGCACAGACTGCCGATGATCAGTACCTTCTTCCATGTTTTCATCTGATTTTTATCCTCCTAATGGGCTGCAAGATAGCGCTCTGCGCTGGTCACCGCATTGGCCCCGTCTGCAGCGGCTGTGATGATCTGTCTGAGTCCCTTTGTTCTCACATCTCCTGCCGCAAAAATACCCGGAGCAGAGGTAACGCCGTCCTCACCCGCCTTAATGTATCCATGCTCCATATCAACCAGCCTTGCAAAAGCCCCGCTCTCCGGCGAGATTCCCACAGCAATAAATACACCCTGGAGAGGCAGTTCACGCTGTTCGCCGGTTTTTACATTTGTCAGCTTCAGCTTTTCTACGGCGTTTCCTCCTTCGATGGAATCTGCTACTGTATCCCAGAGAACCTCCACATTTTCAAGAGCAAACAGGCTTTCCTGAAGACTCTTTGCCGCCCGCAGTTCATCTCTTCTGTGGATCAGATATACCTTGCTGCACATTCTTGCCAGGAAAATGGCGTCCTCTACGGCAACATCTCCTCCGCCGATGACAGCAGCTGTCTTATTGCGGAAGAAAGCGCCGTCGCAGGTAGCGCAGTAGGAAACACCTGTTCCTGCAAACTTCTCCTCACCTGGAATCCCCAGCTTTCTGTGGATGGCTCCCGTAGCAAGAATAAGTGTCTTTGTCTCATAGGTATTTCCCTGGCAGATAACCCTTTTTACTGGTCCGTCCTGTATGGAAAGCACCTCTTCTTCTTTAAATTCAGCGCCCAGACGGTCCGCATGCTCTCTGAGCTTCAGTCCCAGATCATATCCGCCGATGCCTGGAAGTCCAGGGTAGTTGTCTACCTCATAGGTCGTCAGTACCTGTCCGCCGCTTACCATGGCCTTTTCTAAAATAAGTGTATTCAGCCTTGCCCTCTGGGCATATACGGCTGCTGCCAGTCCCGCAGGACCGGAACCGATGATGATCAGATCGTATGGTTGAGTCATAAATTCTATTCCTTATCTCTATATGATTGATTTGTTGTTGGACAATTTTTTACATATTCTCTTTTATTATAACACAGATTACAAATTTGTTACAAAAAAAATTCTTACGATTCTGACGCCTCCCGCACTCCCCTTTATAAATATGTTTGCAGATGCCCGGACATGGTTTTACCGATCAAAATATGCTATAATAGTCTTGAAAGGCCCGCTGTTTTCAAAGGCGGGATCCGGAAAGGATGGTTTTGCATATGGCAAGAAAAACAGTATTAGTCACTGGCGCCTCCCGCGGTATCGGAAAGGCAATCGCAGTAAAATTTGCAAAAAAAGGATATAATGTGGCCATCAGCTGTGTGCACAGCAGGGATCGTCTCTTACAGACCCAGAAGGAGATCCAGAGCTATCAGGTTCCCTGTCTGGCTTATATGGGCGATATGGGCAATATGAAATGCTGTGAGGAATGGTTTGAGCAGGTAAAAAAGCAGTTTGGCGGGGCTGACGTACTGGTCAATAACGCCGGCATTGCCTACATCGGCCTTCTTCAGGATATGAGCTCTGACGACTGGGAAAAAATGCTTCATGTCAATCTGACCTCTGTTTTTAACTGCTGCAAGCTGGCCATCCCCTATATGGTACGCCAGAAGCAGGGCAAGATCGTCAATATTTCCTCCGTCTGGGGCGTGGCAGGCGCATCCTGCGAGGCAGCCTACTCAGCCACCAAGGGCGGCATCAACGCCCTGACAAAGGCCCTGGCAAAGGAACTGGCTCCCAGCGGCATCCAGGTAAACGCCGTAGCCTGCGGAGCCATTGACACAGAGATGAATCAGTGGCTGGAAGAGGAGGAACTGATTTCCCTGGTGGATGAAATCCCCGCAGGCCGCCTGGGGCGTGCCGAGGAGGTAGCTGACCTGGTCTATCATCTCAGCTATAAAGACTCCTATCTCACCGGTCAGGTCATCGGTCTTGACGGCGGCTGGATCTGATTGTTTTTCCACTTTCTCCCATTTCATTTTCCTTACAAAAGTTTACAAAAGGTTTACATCTATTGACCTTGGAGTTACTTCAGGGTATACACTTTTGGCATAAGGAATTGATCCGCAGTTCCGGTTTTACAGACTGGCAGCTGTAATCATAAGAATCAGGAGGAATGAATCTATGAAGAAGCGTTTTGCTATTGCGGCTCTGTCCCTTGCTCTTACAGCAGGCAGCGCCATGACATCTCTGGCAGCAGGTTTTGTCGGCACCCCCCAGGGTGTGAAATATCAGTGGGGCGACGGTTCCTACTGCACCAACAACTGGGTACAGTACAAAAATCACTGGTTTTACTTTGGCAACGACCAGCTGATGCGTACTGGCTGGATCCAGAGAGACGGCACTTGGTACTATGCAGCAAATACAGGCGAACTCCAGGGCGGCCTGATGAAGATCAACGGCAACGTATATTACTTTGACAGCAACAGCTGCAAGATGCAGACCGGTGTCCGTGAAATCAACGGCCAAAACCATGAATTTACAGAAAATGGAACCACCGATGGCGGTCCATATGTTTATACCGAGTGGAACAGCGACGGATCCATCCGCAGAGGAACCAAGTACGGCGTTCGTTAATATTATGTAACGATCCATCATCCGCATAGACAAAATCCCCGCCTGGGGACCGGGAAATACCCTGTGATATATTCCGGTACCCAGGCGGGGATTTTTTATTTTCCAGCAGAATTGCTTTTCAGTTCACCAGCCCATTCAAAGCCCTTTTTCGCAAGAATCACAGCCAGGATTTCATTGATCACAGCCGCAGCCGCGATCGTCCCCTGAATGATTCTGGCACACTCAGGAGCAGGTGCGCTCAGTACAGAAACAGCAATCCCGGTAAAAACAAGCGAAACACCCGAATGAGGCAGGAGTGTAAATCCCAGAAATTTTTTAACGGTCTCAGGTGATTTTGTGATGCCTGCGCCAAAATACGCTCCGCAATATTTTCCCAGTGCTCTCGCCACAATATAGATCACTGTAAAAAGGCCGGCTCCCATAATTAAATGGTAATCCAGCGGAGCGCCCAGATTCAGAATCACAAGAATCATGGATATTCCAAGAAACGGATTAAAAACGCGCATGATCTCTTCCAGCCTTTCCTCTGTAACCATATTGGAAAACGCGGCAGAAAATGCCATACCGATCAGCATAAAATTTAAAACCGGCTTTGGCATCACCAGATCATTAAATATAAATCCCACGCCTGACGCAATCAGAATATTCAGTATCAGGAGCAAAAGCGTACCCCTGGAGCTTCTCTCTTTTTTCAGGAACAAGCCTGCTAACAGCCCGGCTGCAGCCCCTATAACCAAAGGCAGTATTACAACCAGGGCGATCATATATGCCGGAAGCTCTCCGGCGGAAAGGTTTCCTGCAACAATCGCCACCGTCGTAAAAAAAACGATGCAGCCCACAATATCGTCCAGCGCCGCCATGGGAATCAGGGTATTCGTCACCGGCCCGTCCGCCTTAAACTCCCGCACAATAGACAATGCCGGAGCAGGAGCCGTTGCCAGGGCAATGCCGCCAAACAAAAAGGCCAGATACAGCGGAATATCCTGAAGATAAAATACGATTCCGAATACAAGAGATACGAACAGGAAGGTTCCAATGGATTGTGTAAATGTTGTAATCACAATCGCCTTGCCCGAACGCTTTATCTTGCTCCACACAAGCTCAGTACCAATCATAAGACCCACGGCACATTCTAAAATATGCACGATGGTCTGATACCACTGAGCATCCAGGATCTGATGATCCATGAGCGAAAGTGCATGAGGCCCCAAAACCATCCCCGCAATCAGCCATCCCAGAATAGACGGCAGTTTAAATTTTGATATGAGCTTACCCGCCAGAAATGCAAGTATAACCGCTGCCAGCAGCCTTATAAACAGAATGATCAATTTTCTCTTCCTCCCTGTCATTTTATTATAGTTTTTATTGCGGCCTTATTTTTCCGTCCGTTCTCCACGATTCTTTTTTGCGACCCCATAAAGCATTATATCCAAAATTTTAGAAAGATTTTCTTCATGGTATTCTGCCAATGCATGGATATCCTCTTTCTCGCAGGACCTGCTTTGAAAATATCCGTTGAACATTTCAAGAAAAATCATAAAATACTCCATCGCCGCAGCTTCGGTTATCCCATCCCGCATCTCTGTCTGCTGTAATAACTCCCTGAAGCAATTTATGAAAAAATCATCATATTTCTGCCGGAGGGCGTGTATTTTTCTGCGAAGATGCTCCGGAGGCTGTACAACGGTATAAAAAAACAGATTGCAGCAGCAGGGATGTTCCCTGAAAAACTGCTGCCGCATATGGAACAGGTTCTGCAGGCTTTCCTGAATACCGTCTGCTTTATACTCCTGATTTTTAAAGTATTCTGTCATTTCATCAAAACATTCTTCCACACACTTGAGATATAGCTCATCCTTGTTCTTAAAATTGTGATATACAAGACCTTTTGAAATCTGTTTCTCATTACAAAGTGTGGTTATTGATGCATTATCATAGCTTTTTGTTCCAAATTCTTCCATTGCGGCGGCCATGATTCTTTCATAGGTACGTCTGGTCTTTTCCTCTTTCCGCATATAGGCATCTCCCCTCTCTTTTTTGAGCGGCTGACTCCCTCTTTAATATCAGCCAACACTTATTGACTATATAGTCAATAAGTGTATATTACCATTTATAGACCACATAGTCAATATTCATCTTACAGCTGACGCATAAAAAAGACATCTTCCAGTGTCTGACACTGAACGATGTCCATAGGTTCATATCATTTCTTCATACTCCATTCCGACCAGGGTCAGCCCTTTGGCCGGAGCAGTCGGGCCGGCTGCCGCCCGGTCTTTCGCTTCCAGGATCTCTGTGATCTTTTCCGGCGGAATCTGGCCCATTCCCACGCTTATAAGGGTTCCTGCAATGATCCGCACCATATTGTAGAGAAAACCGTTTCCACGAATACAGATGGTGATTATTCCATCGCCCTGACGGATCAGACGAAGTTCATAGATGGTCCGTACCGTATCCTTTACCTGGGTTCGGACATTGCAGAAACTCTTAAAATCGTGCTGCCCCACCAAGAGAGCCGCCGCCTGCTCCATTTTTCCAAGATCCAGATCAAAATAACAGAAATGGGCGTAGAGGCGCTCCATGGGCATTTCAATTTTTCGGTTTAAGATTTTATACTCATATGTTTTTATGCAGCTGCACCGTCTGGGATGCCAGTCAGGCGGCACTTCCTCTGAGGACTGAACGCGGATATCCCCTGGAAGGCGCTGATTTAAGGCCAGACAGATCCGATCTGCCGGCATACGGTGGCAGGTGTCAAAGACAGCCACATTTCCTCTGGCATGGACGCCGGAGTCGGTACGGCTGGCCCCGATCACCTCAATGGGTTCCCCCAGCAACTCTGTCAGTTTTTCATTTAAGATCTGCTCAATGGTGACGGCTCCCGGCTGCAGCTGCCAGCCGTGGTAGGCGGTGCCGTCGTATGCCACCCGCAGGCGGATCCGCTTTGTCATGTCATTTTCCTCCTACAGGTATACTCTGGATGCAATCATCACCACAAAATACAATGCAAAGATCATATACGCATCATGATCTCTCTGACTGTACCGCAGAGGTTTCATCTTGGTTCTTCCTTCACCTCCCCGGTAGCATCTGGCTTCCATTGCCATGGCAAGGTCTGTGGCGCGGCGGAAGGCAGAGATAAACAGCGGCACCAGAAGGGGAACCATGGCTTTTGCCTTCTGGATCAGGTTTCCTGTCTCAAAGTCAGCCCCCCGTGCCATCTGAGCCTTCATGATCTTGTCAGTCTCCTCTACCAGAATAGGAATAAAGCGCAGAGCGATGGACATCATCATGGCAATCTCATGAACCGGGATCTTCACTGCTTTTAAACAGCCCAGCCCCTTTTCCAGTCCGTCGGTCAGCTGGTTGGGAGTCGTGGTCAGTGTCATCAGCGAGGAGCCAATCACCAGATAGATCAGACGCACTGCCATAAAAGACGCCAGGCGGACGCCCTCTTTCGTAATCTTAAAAATCCACAGCTGGAAAATCGCCTCTCCCGGCGTCAGGAATAAATTAAAGCTGACACTGATCAGAAGCAGGATCACGATAGCCTTTAAGCCTCTCAGGATAAAGCGGACGGGCACCTGAGTCAGCCGGATCACAGCGGCCAGCACAGCGGTAGCGATAAGGTAGCCCCAGATATTATCAGCAATAAAAAGGGAGGCAATAAATACCATGGTCCCAAACAGTTTCGTCCTGGGATCTAAGAGATGGACAATGGAATCTGCGGGATAATACTGTCCTAAAGTTAGTTCTCTCAGCATTATTTTCCCTCCTTTTCCGCTTTTTTGCGCCACAGAGACAGGATCGCTTCTCTTGCCTCTTCCACAGTGGTGATAGATTCATCAATGGGAATCCCTCTGTCTTTTAAGTCATGAACCAGATAGGTGACCTGGGGGGCCGCAAGGCCCATGGCTTCCAGTTCCTTATAATGGGAAAATACTTCTCTGGGGGCGCCGTCAAAGACTTTTTTCCCATGGTTCATTACTAACAGGCGGTCTGCATACCGGGCCACGTCCTCCATACTGTGGGATACAAGGATGATGGTCATATGGCGTTCTGTATGGAGTCTTGCAATCTGATCCAGGATCTCATCCCTTCCTCTGGGGTCAAGCCCCGCCGTAGGCTCATCTAAGATCAGCACCTCCGGCTCCATGGCCAGCACTCCCGCAATAGCCACGCGGCGTTTCTGGCCTCCCGAAAGTTCAAACGGAGACCGCCTGTAATACGTTTCATCAAGCCCCGCCAGACGCAGCGCCTCCTTTGCCCGGACTTCTGCCTCTTCCTTAGAAAGTCCCTGGTTTTTGGGGCCGAAACACACATCCGTCAATACATCGATCTCAAACAGCTGGTGCTCCGGGTACTGAAATACCAGTCCCACCCTGGTACGCAGCTGTTTCATATCATAGCCGTCCTCGTAAATGTTCGTTCCATTATAATAAAGAGCACCGGAGCTGGCCCTCATAAGGCCGTTTAAATGCTGGATCAGGGTGGATTTTCCGGAACCGGTATGGCCGATAATCCCCACAAATTCCCCATCCTGGATCTCGAAATTCACATCAAAGAGTGCGTGCTGCTCAAAGGCAGTCCCGCCTCCATATACATAATTTAAATCAACTGCTTTTATCGACATGGTCTATTCTCCTAACCGTTATCTGATGGCGTCTGTGCCTCACTGTAAGCAGCAGACGCACATTTTCTCTATAAAAGGGGTAATAGCTCCTTCATCAGTTCCTCCCGGCCAAGTATGCCATCCGGCAGGGGCATCCCGGCCTCCTTCAGCTGAAAAGCCAGTTCTGTAACCTGAGGTACATCCAGCCCATAGGCTTTTAATTCCTTTACTCCTGCAAATATTTCCTTCGGCCGGCCGTCCATGACGATCCTGCCGTCATCCATCACCACAATACGGTCTGCATCAATGGCCTCTTCCATATAATGCGTGATCAGAAGAACCGTGATCCCTTCTGACCGGTTTAACTGGCGGATGGTGCGGATCACCTCTTTTCTGCCGTTTGGATCCAGCATAGCCGTAGGCTCATCCAGGATAATGCACCTGGGCCGCATGGCCATAACGCCAGCAATAGCCACCCGCTGTTTCTGGCCTCCTGACAGCTTATTGGGAGACTGCTTCCGATAAGCCGTCATTCCCACTGCCTTTAAACTCTCGTCCACCCGTTTCCAGATCTCCTCTGTGGAAATGCCAATATTTTCCGGACCGAAGCCCACGTCCTCTTCCACAATATTTCCTATGATCTGGTTATCCGGGTTCTGAAAGACCATCCCGGCCGTTTTCCGCACATCCCAGATATGGTCATCATCCTTTGTATCCATCTCTCCCACCCACACAGTGCCCTCCGTAGGCAGGAGCAGACCGTTAATGTGCTTTGCCAGGGTGGACTTACCGGATCCATTGTGTCCTAAGATGGCTGTAAATGAGCCATCCTCTATATCCAGATCCACACCGTCAATGGCGCGTTTTACCTCTTTGATCTTTTCCTCTTCATCATGTCTGATATACTCGTATATCAGCCTGGCTGTTTTTACGATTCCCATTGATTTCCTTTCATAAAAATGCCGTTATCTGTTCCGTTTTTCAATTTTAGTTGATATCAAACCATAAGTCAAGACCTCGTGTATACAAAAGGGGAGCAGCCCCTTTTCAGCCGCTCCCTTTAAGGGTATCTTATATTCGGTTAAAATGCCTTTCCAGGGATCCTGTTTCACAGGCTGCCAGGGAAATGCCTGCACTAATGCTGCCATACTCCATTGGCGTCCAGGACAAAACCGCTGATCGAAGTGCTTACAGCCTTGGAACCTTCTCCAGGATAGAAGTAATAATATTTTCCTTCGATCTGATACCAGCCTTCCACCATAACGCCGGAGGCATTGACAAAATAGGTTTTTCCGTTGATAGTAAGCCAACTGTTTGTGACCATGGAACCCTCCGGTCCGCCGTCATTGGGATTTAAGTAGTACCACACATTTCCTGACTTGAGCCATCCCTTCTTCATATCGCCGCTTTCGCCGAAATAATACCAGTAGTTGTTCTTCTTCTGCCAGCCCGTAAGCATACGGCCTGAGCTGTCAAAGAGATACCATTTGTCGTTCCATTTGAGCCAGTTATCCTTGATATAATTCCCGTCCGGGTATTTAAAATACCAGCTGTTCCCGTCCTGACGCCATCCCACATCGGTGGTTCCGCCGCCCGGAGTGGTGCTGCCGCCTGAAGTACCGTTTCCATTGTCCTGGCCCGTACCGTCGGAAACCTCGTCCTCATCAATGTATTTGCTGTCGGATTCTGTCCAGTCACTCTTCTTGCCGTAACGCTCCTGGGTATCAGAATGCGGAACTGTACGGACCTTAAACGTATAATCTCCCTCCTTAGTCATATAAGGATAAAAATTGTAGGATGTGCCTTTGTAATTCTCCAGCTTCTTCATCACCGTGGATCCTCTGTACAGGATCACATCATAGTAACCGGAAGTATCATCCGGCTCTTCCCAGGTAGCCTTTCCTTTTCCGCTGCCCCACTCGGCATTCTCCGGGGCCTCATAGGTACCCTTGACACCGTTGACTCTCAACACTACCTTTAAATCGCTGCCGCTCTTGCTGGCAGAAACAAATTCGCCTCCGCTGATGCTTACATTCCCGGAACTGTAGCTGCTGCGGAAACGATAATCATATTCACCGCTGGAGGAATAGTTTGGTTCCAGCCATACGGTAATCTTGGGCGTATCGCCGATGGATACGTCTTTATCGTTGCTCCACTCTGCAGATGCCACTTCATATTTATCCGACGTCGTATACACTTTTGTACCGGAATCATCCTTTGAGGTGCCTAAGCTGTCTCCGCTGTTGATCTCATCTCCTGCATCCAGATTTACCTCAACCTTCAATGAAATGCTTGTAATATACTTATAGTCCGCTGCCTGGGCTGTATACGGCACGGCTGCTGTCAATAAGACGGCTGTCAGCGCCAGACACAGAAGCCCTTTCATCCCCTTCATCGCAGTAACCTCCTTATCAGATCTCTTTTTCTTCTATCACCTGTTATTATTATAGTTCACCTTCCATGCCAACGTCAACTTACGATATTCTGACTATTCTGTCTAAATTCGTAACCATTCAGGATGGAGCCTCTTCTTGAATGCCCGAATCTGCCTGCGGACTGGCATCGGATCAAAGGATCAAAAAAGGCTGCAGATACATTTTACTGTATCTGCAGCCGCCTGCATAACTATATTCTGATTAAACTAACTCAAGCAGAACTTCCATAGCAGCGTCGCCCTTACGCTGTCCGATCTTTACGATTCTGGTGTATCCACCATTGCGGTCAACATACTTGGGAGCAACCTCATCAAATAACTTAGCAACCAGGTCGACAGACTTGGTGTTCTTCTTTCTGCCAGCCGCCTGAGCCGGAACCTCAGTTACGCCGTAAAGAACCTTTAACATCTGTCTTCTTGCATGAAGTCTGGAAGGCATATCCTTCTTGATTTCCTTCTCTACCTCATCATATACGGTAACCTTCTTGCCGTCTACAACTTCCTTCACGCGCTTACCGTCTTTGTCCTTGCGGGCAACCTTAGCGGTAACCTTAACAGTCTCGAAGTTATCCTTCTCTCTTACTGCCATTGCGATCAGGCCCTCAGCGACCTTGCGGATCTCCTTTGCACGGGTCTCGGTTGTCTTGATATGGCCATGGTATAACAGAGCCGTAACCTGGCTTCTGATCATAGCCTTTCTCTGATCGGATGTTCTTCCTAATTTTCTATATCCTGCCATTATTCATTTCCTCCATATCTGACGGAACACCTGCACCATGCTTCCTTGGACTTACTGGCTAAGGCGTTTTCTCCCGTCCTGTTTATTTTATAGTGGCAACCCGCGCCATGCTTCTTTGGACTTACTGGCTAAGGTCTGTTTATCTGTCTTAAGCCTCATCGCTGGGATTTAGCTGCAGGCCCAGCTCCTTTAACTTAGCCAGCACTTCCTCTAAGGACTTGCGGCCTAAGTTGCGAACCTTCATCATATCCTCAGAAGTGCGGTTGCACAGCTCTTCTACGGTATTGATTCCAGCTCTCTTCAGACAGTTGTAAGAACGAACGGAAAGCTCCAGTTCGTCAATATTCATCTCAAGCACTTTCTCTTTCTCGTTGTCTTCCTTCTCAACCATGATCTCAGCGCCCACAGCTACTTCGGAAAGGTCGATAAACAGATTTAAGTGCTCGCTTAATACCTTGGCAGCAAGGCTGACTGCCTCATCGGGAGCCAATGTGCCATTGGTGTAAACCTCCAGCGTCAGCTTGTCATAGTCAGTCTGCTGGCCCACACGGGTATTGGCAACTGCCATATTGACACGCTCAACAGGAGTATAAATAGAATCAACCGCGATCACGCCGATAGGCAGATCTGCGTTTTTATTCTTATCTGCGCTTACATAGCCGCGGCCCTTCGTGATCGTAAGTTCCATATAGAACTTGCTGTCTGCGCCGCCGCTTAAGGTTGCGATCACCTGATCGGGATTCATGATCTCGATATCAGCATCTGCCTGAATATCAGCAGCAGTGATCACGCCTTCGCCTTCAAATTCAATGTATGCAACTTTCGGCTCATCGGTATCGCTGTTGTTCTTGATCGCTAAGCTTTTGATGTTCATAATGATCTCAGTTACATCTTCCTTGACTCCTGGAATGGAACTGAACTCATGCAGGACACCATCGATTTTTACCTGACTCACTGCGGCTCCGGGTAAAGAAGAAAGCATGATCCTTCTTAAGGAATTGCCCAGTGTAGTACCGTAACCTCTCTCAAGTGGTTCAACTACAAACTTGCCGTATCTTTTGTCTTCTGAAATCTCTGCGATTTCAATGTTTGGTTTTTCAAAATCGAACACTAATAGCCCCTCCTTTTTTGGGTCTCTGTCAAATCTCGAGGGTTTAACACAGGGAAAACGCCTCTGAGGCAGTCCCTGCATACCGGTGCTTTCCAGCAAAGTACGCCTGTCCAAAAATAAGACAGGCATACCATAAATACTTTATATACAAACGGATTATTTGGAGTACAGCTCGACGATAAGCATCTCGTTTACAGGAACGTCGATCTCGTCTCTGGTTGGCAGCTCCTTAACGGTGCCGCGCAGGTTCTCCTGATCAGCCTCGATCCATGCAGGAACCATACGGCCTGCAGTTACTTCCAGGATATCCTTGTATCTCTGAGCAGACTTAAACTTCTCTTTGATCTCGATCACATCGCCAGCCTTAACCTGGTAAGACGGAATGTTTACCTGCTTGCCGTTTACTAAAACGTGCTTGTGGTCAACGATCTGTCTTGCCTCCTTGCGGGTACGTCCAAGGCCCATACGGAACAGTACGTTATCCAGTCTGCACTCCAGAAGGATCATCAGGTTGGTACCAACCATACCGTTCATCTTGGATGCCTTTGCATAGTAGTTGCGGAAAGGCTTCTCTAATACGCCGTAAATGAACTTTGCCTTCTGCTTCTCTCTTAACTGAAGACCATACTCGCTGATCTTCTTGTTTGCTCTCTTAGATTCTCTGTTAGACTTTTTATCGATTCCTAAATAGATTGGATCCAGTCCAAGGGATCTACATCTTTTAAGAACAGGAACTCTATCTACTGCCACTTTAATTACCTCCTAGATTAAAATCATCAGACTCTTCTGCGCTTTGGCGGACGGCATCCATTGTGAGGAACTGGAGTTACGTCCTTGATGCTGGTTACTTCCAGACCACATGCCTGAAGGGCACGGATCGCTGCTTCACGTCCTGAACCAGGACCTTTAACCATAACGTCTACTGACTTTAAGCCATGTATAAGGGCTGCCTTTGTAGCAGTTTCTGCTGCCATCTGAGCTGCATAAGGAGTAGATTTCCTTGAACCTCTAAATCCCAGACCACCGGCACTTGCCCATGATAAAGCGTTACCCTGCGCATCAGTTAATGTAACGATCGTGTTATTAAAAGATGACTGGATATGTGCCTGTCCGCGTTCAACGTTTTTCTTTACACGCTTTTTTGTCACTTTTTTTGCTGTAGTGGACACTTTTTTAGCCATTTTAAACTAACCTACTTTCTCATTGATTATGAATTCGTTCTTCCTGTTTTTAAAACATATAAATCCGAATTCGGTTACGGTGTTACAAAAATTACTTCTTCTTGTTTGCTACTGTCTTTCTCGGACCCTTGCAGGTTCTTGCGTTGGTCTTTGTTTTCTGTCCGCGAACCGGCAGGCTCTTTCTGTGACGGATTCCTCTGTAGCAACCGATTTCCTGAAGTCTCTTGATATTCATAGCGATCTCTCTGCGCAGATCACCTTCTACAGTCTGAGTCTCGGAAATGATGTTAGCCAGCTTCTTTACCTCATCATCGGTTAAATCCTTAACGCGAGTGTCCGGATTAACGCCAGCTTCTGCTAAGATACGGTTGGAGCTTGCTCTACCGATTCCGTAGATGTAAGTAAGACCGATCTCAACACGTTTTTCTCTTGGTAAGTCAACACCTGAAATACGAGCCATGTGTGTAATACACCTCCTAAAATTGATTAACCTTGTCTCTGTTTATGCTTTGGATTTTCGCAAATTACTCTGATACTGCCTTTTCTCTTAATGATCTTGCACTTTTCGCAGATCGGCTTTACGGATGATCTAACCTTCACAGTAATTCTCCTTTCTATAGACCACAAAGTTGCTAAAGCATTATACCAAAATTTTATTGGAAATGCAAGCATTTTTTGTGTCTGTTTTTTATTTGCTCCCTGCTTATTTATCTCTCCAGATAATTCTTCCCTTGGACAGGTCGTATGGAGACATCTCCAGTGTAACCTTATCTCCCGGCAGGATACGGATATAATTCATGCGGAGCTTTCCGCTGATGTGAGCCAGTACCTGATGGCCGTTCTCCAGTTCTACCTGAAACATGGCGTTCGGCAGCTTCTCAACTACGGTTCCTTCAATTTCGATTACGTCTGCTTTTGACATTTTCTTTCCCTCCTACTGCTTATACGGCTGCGGATCCAACGGGCGATCTCTTCATCCTCTGCGGGCCTGCCCCCGGTCAGCTTCTCTCTCAGTATCCCGTCATACTCATTTACGGGCTGCAGATGTTTTATGTTCTTGCGCTTTGGCCGGTTCAGCGGATGCTTTCTGCCGTCTGACAGGTAAGCATATTCGCCCTGAACGCGGATTATGATATAATATTCATCTTTGTCATGGCCTGCCAGGCTCTTTACCAGGCAGGCCGTTTTCATTTCCGCCATGATCCACCTCTGTTACAGAGACAGGATCTCAGGCTCGCCGTCGGTAATCAGAATGGTATTCTCATAATGAGCTGCCAGTGAACCGTCCTCTGTTGCAACGGTCCAGCCGTCATCCATCCATACCACATCATAACGGCCCGCGGTGATCATAGGCTCGATGGCAAGGGTCATACCAGGCGCCAGACGGATGCCTTTTCGACGCTGTGAGAAATTAGGGATTTCCGGCTCCTCATGCATCTCTGTGCCGATGCCGTGTCCCACCAGATCTCTTACCACACCGAAACCAAAACTTTCCGTATATTCCTGGATGGCCTTTGAAATATCATTGAGATGATTGCCGGCTTTCGCAAACTTTATTCCTTCAAAGAAGCTCTGCTGCGTTACCTCCACCAGCTTTCTCGCCTCGGCACTGACCTCGCCGATCATATGGGTTCTTGCCGCATCCGACTGATATCCCTTCCATATTACACCTGTATCCAGGCTGACGATATCGCCTTCCTCCAGATACCGGTGTTTGCTTGGGATTCCGTGCACTACCTCATCATTGATGGAAATACACACGGAAGCCGGATATCCTTCGTAATTCAGGAAGGAGGGGATGCATCCATGGCTGCGGATCATTTCTTCACAAATGCGGTCGATCTCCTTTGTGGAAATTCCCGGCTTTACGATCCTGCCCAGTTCCTCATGGACCTTTGCAAGAATCCTGCCAGCTTCCCGCATCAATTCAATTTCCCGTTCAGATTTAATCGTTACCATGGTTTATGCTCCTAAAATTGCTGCAATATTCTGAAAGACCTCTTCCATGTCCTTTGTTCCGTCAACCTCAGCCAGAACGCCTTCCTTCTTATAATAATCGATCAGAGGCTGTGTCTGGTCATGGTATACGTCAAGACGCTTCTTAACGGTCTTGGGCTTGTCATCCTCTCTTAATACCAGCTCCTGTCCGCAGGCATCGCATACGCCCTCTTTCTTTGGAGCATTATATACGATATGGTAGGTAGCGCCGCAGTTTAAGCAGGCGCGGCGGCCGGACATACGGCTGATGATATTCTCATCCGGAACATCCACATTGACCGCGAAGTCAATGGACTCGCCGTTCTTTTTTAACGCCTCTGTCAGGCTCTCTGCCTGAGGGATGGTTCTTGGAAAACCGTCCAGCACATAACCGTTTTCACAGTCTGCCTGATGGATCCGGTCTAAGAGCATACCAATGGTGATCTCATCGGGAACCAGGCCGCCTGCGTCCATATAAGATTTTGCCTTCAGGCCCAGCTCTGTGCCGTTCTTGATATTTGCCCGGAAAATGTCTCCGGTAGAAATATGTGGTATGCCGTATTTAGCTGCGATCTTCTTTGCCTGGGTGCCTTTTCCGGCTCCCGGAGCACCTAACATGATGATCTTCATGAGATTTCTCTCCTCTTTCCTATAACGCAATCAATCCGCCCTTGTGGAATACCACAAAGGCAGATTGACTGATCCAACTGTTATGTTAATCGTTCAAAAATCCCTTATAATAACGCACAAGCATCTGAGATTCTACTGCTTTGATCGTTTCAAGCACAACGCCTACGATAATGATCAGGGATGTTCCTGAGAATGAAATGCGGCTCACATTAAGCAAACCGGATGCCATGATCGGAACAAGCGCTACCACTGTAAGGCCGACTGCACCGATAAAAACAATATAACTCAAAATATGATTCAGATAATCGCTGGTTGGCTTGCCCGGACGGATACCAGGGATGAAACCGCCCTGCTTCTTCATATTGTTTGCCACTTCCAGTGGATTAAAGGTAATGGTCGTATAGAAGTAAGCGAATACGAATAACAGTACGATATAGATCACAAGGCCGATAGAATAAATCGGCTGCGACGGCTTGCACCAGGAAGCGGAATTGAGCATCGTCAGAATCTTACCGCCGATGGATGTATAATCCACGGGGAAGAACTGAGCGATCACGACCGGGAAGGACATGATCGAAGAAGCGAAGATAACCGGCATAACGCCTGCGGTATTGACCTTCAACGGAATATTGGAAGCCTGACCGCCGACCATCTTGCGGCCCACCATCTTCTTTGAATACTGTACCGGAATCCTTCTCTCTGCGTTGTTTAAAACAACCGCAAAGACAACCATCAGCACGATAACCAGTGCGATCAAAATTGCTGCGCCCGCCATTACGGGAATGGACTGACCGAATATAAAACGATAGTAAAGGCTTTTGATGTCATCGGGAATACTGGACAGGATATTAAACAGAAGTACGATGGAAATACCGTTTCCTACACCCTTATCCGTGATCTGCTCACCGATCCACATAAGAAGGGAGCTGCCCGTTGTCATGGTAGCGATGGCAATGATCACGTTCCATGCATTATAGTCCTGAAGAAGTCCCTGACGTCCAAAGCCAATGGCCATGGCGCTTGATTCAAGGAGAGCCAGTACAACGGTTGTATATCGGGTGTATTCCTGAATTTTCTTTCTTCCCTCTTCTCCATCCTTCTGCAGCTCTTCCAGCTTTGGAATCGCAATGGTAAGCAGCTGGATAATAATGGAAGAAGTAATGTACGGCGTAATGCTCAGAGCAAAGATGGACATATTTGAAAATGAATCACCTGTCATTGCATTAAAAAAGCCGAATACATCTGTCGTCTGTTTCGCAAACCAATCCTTAAAGAACGTACTCTCAATTCCCGGAATGGGAAGCTGGGAGCCAAAACGAATGACTACCAGCATCATAAAGGTATAAAGTATCTTCCCTCGAAGCTCTTTTACCTTGAAAGCGTTTCTAATCGTTTTAAACATTAGATCACCTCGCAGGTTCCACCTAAAGCCTCGATTTTAGATTTTGCACCTTCACTGAATGCATTCACCTTAACGGTCAGCTTTTTGGTTAATTCTCCATTTCCAAGGATCTTAACACCATCTCTTGGGTTCTTAACCACGCCAGCCTCCAGCAGAGTCTCTACTGTAACTACGGCGTCGTTATCGAATCTCTCAAGAGCGCTTACGTTAATGCCAACAATATGCTTGGAATTCATATTTGTGAATCCGCGCTTTGGCAGACGTCTGTATAATGGCATCTGTCCGCCTTCAAAGCCTGGTCTTGGAGCTCCGGAACGAGCTTTCTGACCCTTGTGGCCCTTACCAGCGGTCTTACCATTGCCTGAACCGTGGCCGCGGCCTCTTCTGAAATTGTCGCTATGCTTTGAACCTGCAGCAGGCTGTAAATTTGATAACTCCATGACTGCACCTCCTTACTTTATCTAAAATTAGATCTCTTCTACTTTAACTAAATGTCTAACATTCTGAATCATGCCTCTGACAGCGCCATTATCAGGCATTTCAACTGTCTTGTGCATTTTGTTCAGTCCAAGTGCCTCAACAGTTGCTCTCTGCTTTGGAATAGCACCGATAGGGGACTTGACTAATGTGATTTTTAATTTCTCTGCCATGTCTGTTTCCTCCTATTAGCCTACGATCTCTTCAACAGATTTGCCGCGAAGTCTTGCGAACTCCTCAGGAGTCTTTAAAGAGGTTAAACCTGTGACCGTTGCAAGAACTACGTTTGTCTTGTTGTTGGAACCTAAAGACTTGGTACGGATATTCTTGATACCTGCTAACTCAACTACGGCACGAGCTGGACCGCCGGCGATGATACCGGTACCTTCGGGAGCTCTCTTTAACAGAACGCTTGCGCTTCCGAACTTGCCGATAAAGTCATGAGGGATGCTCTTGTTCTCATCGATCGGGATCTCAACCAGGTTCTTAACGGCAGCCTCTTTACCCTTGCGGATTGCTTCCGGAACCTCTCCTGCCTTGCCAAGACCAACGCCTACATGGCCGTTTCCGTCACCAACTACTACCAGAGCGGAAAATCTCATGGTACGTCCACCTTTAACAGTCTTGGATACTCTCTTGATTGCCACTACTCTATCATTCAGTTCCAACTGACTGGCATCAATAATTGTACGCTTCATGCTTGTTCTCCTCTCTATTAGAAATCCAGACCAGCTTCACGAGCTGCATCTGCTAATGCCTGAATTTTGCCCTGATATATAAAGCCGCCTCTGTCGAAAACAACTTCCTTGATACCTTTTTCAAGGGCTCTCTTTGCAATTACTGTACCAACGTATGCTGCAGCTGCCTTGTCGTTTGTCTTTTCCAGTTCAGCCTTGATCTCTTTCTCAACTGTGGAAGCAGCAACCAGAGTGTTACCAACCGTATCGTCGATAATTTGAGCATACATATGATTATTACTTCTAAACACTGCCAGACGCGGTCTCTCTGCTGTGCCAGCAAAACGGTTACGCATTCTGTTGTGCTTCTTTACGCGAATTTCGCTTCTTGACTGTTTGTTAACCATTTTTACACTCTCCTTAATTATTTCTTACCAGTCTTACCAACTTTACGTCTGATAACCTCATCAGCGTACTTGATACCCTTGCCCTTGTAAGGCTCAGGTCTTCTCTTGTCTCTGATCTCAGCAGCGTACTGGCCAACTTTTTCTTTACTGATACCTTTAACGATGATCTTGTTCTGTCCATCAAGAACAGTCTCGATGCCCTCAGGATCTTCCATCTCTACCGGATGAGAGTATCCCAGGTTCAGAGTAAGCTTTTTGCCCTGCTTTGCAGCTCTGTAACCAACACCGTTTACTTCCAGAACTTTCTCATAACCCTCAGTTACACCGTGGATCATGTTGTTGATCAGGGTTCTGGTCAGACCATGTAAGGATTTCATTCTCTTTAAATCGTTTGGTCTGCTTACGATAATGTGACCTTCCTTCTCCTCGATGGTCATCTCTGGAGCAAGATCTCTCTCAAGTGTTCCCTTTGGACCCTTTACGGTCACTTTGTTTCCTTCTGCGATCGTAACAGTTACTCCTGCCGGGATCACAACTGGCATTCTACCGATACGTGACATGCCTATTACCTCCTACTTAAATTCTCGGAGAGACCTGTGCGGTCTCTCTGTTTTCAGTTGCATTGAGCACTCAGCGCCTGTCATGTGAGCGCTTACGTGCGAAAGCACTTCGCAGCACTTAGCGAGGTTTTTAATGAGCTTAGTGCTGTCGAAGTTTCCTTACTACCAAACGAAAGCCAGAACCTCGCCGCCTACGCCAAGTCTGCGTGCTTCCTTGTCAGTGATCACGCCCTGGTTGGTGGAGATGATAGCGGTTCCAAGTCCGCCAAGTACCTTCGGAAGCTCCTCTTTGTTTGCGTATACGCGCAGACCAGGCTTGGAGATTCTCTTGATACCGGAAATGATCTTCTCATTCTTGTCTTTGCCGTACTTTAAGGTAAGGCGGATGATCTGGAAACCACCATCCTCTACCAGGTCGTACTTTGCAATATATCCTTCATTTACCAGAATATCAGCAATAGCTAATTTCATCTTGGATGAAGGTACATCTACTGTATCGTGCTTTGCAGTGTTAGCGTTACGGATTCTTGTAAGCATATCTGCAATCGGATCGCTCATTGTCATTGTTGTGTGCCTCCTTTTCTAAATTCTCTAAAGCTTACCAGCTTGCCTTCTTAACACCAGGAATCTGACCCTTATAAGCCAGTTCGCGGAAGCAAATTCTGCAGATGCCGTACTTTCTCAGGTAAGCGTGTGGACGGCCGCAGATTCTGCAGCGATTGTACTCTCTGGTAGAGAATTTAGCAGGACGCTGCTGTTTGATCTTCATTGAAGTCTTAGCCATGAAAGTTTCCTCCTAACTATTTCGCAAAAGGCATATTGAATAATGTCAAAAGTTCACGAGCTTCTTCGTCTGTATTGGCAGTGGTAACGAAGATGATGTCCATACCTCTTACCTTGTCAACTTTATCGTATTCAATCTCAGGGAAGATCAGCTGCTCCTTGATACCAAGAGCATAGTTTCCTCTGCCATCAAATGCGTTAGGGTTAACACCTCTGAAGTCACGTACACGCGGCAGTGCCAGGTTGATCAGACGATCCAGGAACTCATACATTCTCTCGCCGCGAAGAGTTACCTTGCAGCCGATTGCCATGCCTTCACGGATCTTGAAGTTTGCAACAGACTTCTTAGCCTTTGTTGTTACAGCCTTCTGGCCGGAGATGATTTCCAGATCCCGAACTGCGGAATCCAGAACCTTGGCATTTTCCTTAGCTTCGCCTACGCCCATATTGATAACGATCTTATCAAGCTTCGGCACCTGCATAACGTTCTTATATCCAAATTTCTTCATCAGAGCGTCTACAAATTCGTTCTGATACTGTTCTTTTAATCTAGCCAACGTTTTTTTCCTCCTCTCCTGAATTAGTCAACAACCTTGCCGGACTTCTTGGCTACGCGGACTTTCTTTCCGTCTCTAACCTCGAAACCAACTCTGGTTGCCTTGCCGTCAACTACCAGCATTACATTGGAGATATCAATGGGAGCTTCCTGATTTACAATGCCGCCCTGTGGGTTGGCCGGAGACTGCTTTGTATGCTTTGTGATCATATTGCAGCCCTGAACCAGAACCTTGTTCTTCTTTGTATCAACAGAGAGTACCTTTCCCTGTTTGTCTTTATCTTTACCTGCGATTACAACTACTAAATCGTCTTTCTTGATTTTCTGCACAGTGGACACCCTCCTTATAATACTTCTGGAGCCAGGGAGACAATCTTCATGAACTGCTTGTCTCTTAATTCTCTGGCTACAGGCCCAAAGATACGAGTTCCTCTTGGAGTCTTGTCATCCTTAATAATTACTGCAGCGTTCTCATCAAACTTGATGTAGGAACCGTCTTTGCGGCGAGCGCCCTTAACAGAACGAACCACTACAGCCTTTACAACATCGCCCTTCTTTACAACACCGCCTGGTGTTGCATCTTTAACGGAAGCAACGATGATATCGCCGATATTTGCATATCTTCTGGTTGAACCACCCATAACGCGGATGCAGAGAAGTTCCTTTGCACCGGTATTGTCGGCAACCTTAAGTCTTGTTTCCTGCTGAACCATACCTGTTAACTCCTTCCTGAATTATCTTGCTTTCTCGATAATCTCAACAAGTCTCCATCTCTTATCCTTGGACAGTGGTCTTGTTTCCATTACTTTTACAGTATCACCGATGCCGCACTCATTGTTCTCATCATGAGCCTTCAGCTTAACGGTTTTCTTAACGATCTTACCGATCATTGGGTGTTTTACGTGGTCCTCGATTGCTACAACGATGGTCTTATCCATCTTGTTGCTTACCACTTTACCGGTACGGGTCTTTCTTAAATTTCTTTCCACGGTAAGTTCTCCTTTCATTAAGCATTAGCCTTCTCAGTGATAACAGTCTGGATCCGTGCAATGTTCTTGCGCACTTCCTTGATCCGGGATGTGTTGTCTAACTGATTGGTCGCATTCTGGAATCTTAAATTGAACAGTTCCTTCTTCGCAGCTACTAACTCTTCATTCAGCTCATTTGCTGACTTATTCTTTAACTCTTCTACAAATTTATTAGTTTTCACTGTTATCACCGCCTTCTAAATCTGCTTTAGAAACAATCTTACACTTGCATGGCAGCTTGTGCATAGCAAGACGAAGTGCTTCTTTCGCTGTTTCCTCTGGTACACCAGCGATCTCAAATAATACGCGGCCTGGCTTTACAACTGCTACCCAGTACTCCAGAGCGCCCTTACCGGAACCCATACGGGTTTCTGCTGGCTTTGCTGTTACAGGTTTATCGGGGAAAATCTTAATCCAAACCTTACCGCCACGCTTGATGTAACGTGTCATGGCAACTCGGGCTGCCTCGATCTGGTTTGACTTGATCCAACATGGTTCAGTAGCGACTAAACCGTACTCACCGTTAGAGATCGTATTACCTCTTAATGCCTTACCGGCCATAGATCCACGGAACTGTTTACGACGCTTTACTCTCTTAGGCATTAACATTATTTATCGCTCCCTTCCTTGTTTCCTTTAGTAGGAAGTACCTCGCCTTTGTAGATCCATACCTTAACGCCAATCTTGCCGTAGGTTGTATCTGCCTCTGCGAAACCATAGTCAATATCTGCTCTTAATGTCTGAAGCGGGATAGTACCCTCGCTGTAGAACTCGGTACGTGCCATGTCAGCGCCGCCCAGACGGCCTGCAACAGCAGTCTTGATACCCTTAACGCCAGCCTTCATGGTTCTGCCCATGGTAGACTTCATAGCGCGGCGGAAGGAAACACGGTTCTCCAGCTGCTGTGCGATAGACTCTGCAACCAGCTGAGCATCTCTGTCCGGTCTCTTGATCTCTTTGATGTCTACGAACAGCTTCTTGGATGTCATCTTCTGAACTTCGGCCTTCAGCTTCTCGATCTCAGCGCCGCCCTTGCCGATTACTACGCCTGGCTTAGCAGTGTAGATGATAACCTTTACACGGTCAGATGCACGCTCGATCTCGATCTTGGAAACACCGGAATTCTTTAATCTGTTCTTTAAGAACTTTCTGATATTATAGTCTTCAACCAGGCAGTCTGCAAAATCAGCTTCTGCATACCATCTGGAATCCCAGTCTTTAATAACACCGACTCTTAAGCCGTGTGGATTAACTTTCTGTCCCATATTTGCCTCCTATCTTTCATTGAGAACTACAGTGATGTGGCTCATTCTCTTCTCGATTCTGTAAGCGCGGCCCTGAGCTCTCGGTCTGACTCTCTTCATAGTTGGTCCCTGGTTTGCGTAGCACTCTTCTACGTACAGTTTTGCGGGATCCATGTTGTTATTGTTCTCAGCGTTTGCTGCTGCTGATTCCAGTAACTTCTTAACTAAGCTGGAAGCATATCTGGGATTGTATGTTACAATACCAAGTGCGGTCTGTAAATCTTTGCCTCTGATGGCATCTAATACAAAGCAAGCCTTCTGGACAGACACTCTAGCGTAAGACAGTGTTGCGCTTGGTCTTGTGTCCTTCTGGGCATTTCTTTCTCTCTTGATTTGGGATCTATGTCCTTTTGCCATTGGTAAAAACCTCCTTTCAATCTTACCCGTGGATTACTTTCTAACGCCGGACTTCTTCTCGTCTTTACCGTGGCCTCTGTAGGTTCTGGTTGCTACGAACTCACCCAGTTTATGTCCTACCATATCCTCAGTAACGTATACCGGAACGTGCTTTCTTCCGTCATGAACGGCGATTGTATGACCAACCATCTGCGGGAAGATTGTTGAACGGCGGGACCAGGTCTTGATTACCTGCTTCTGTCCTGCTGCATTCATAGCGTCTACTTTCTTTAACAGATGCGCGTCTGCAAATGGTCCTTTTTTCAGTGAACGAGCCATGTGTTCTTAACCTCCTTAATTATTTGATGGTTTTGCCATCACGTCTTCTTACGATCAACTTGTTAGACTGCTTGTTTTTCTTTCTGGTCTTAAGACCCAGAGCAGGCTTGCCCCATGGTGTGCATGGACCTGGACGGCCGATGCCGGTCTTGCCCTCACCACCACCGTGTGGATGATCATTAGGGTTCATTACGGAACCGCGAACGGTAGGTCTGATACCCATGTGACGTTTTCTACCAGCTTTACCAATGTTGATCAGGGAGTGTTCGCCATTGCCAACAACACCAATGGTTGCGCGGCAGATGATCGGAACCATTCTCATTTCACCGGAGGGTAAACGTAAGGTGGCATACTTGCCTTCCTTAGCCATCAGCTGTGCAGAGTTTCCTGCGGAACGAACCAGCTGACCGCCCTTGCCGGGATATAACTCAATATTGTGTACCTGTGTACCTACAGGAATGTGATACAGTGGCATACAGTTACCAACCTTGGCTTCTGCTGTGTCGCCGCTCATAACCTTCATTCCGTCAGTTAAGCCCTGAGGAGCGAGGATGTAGGACTTTGTACCGTCTGCGTAGCAGATCAGTGCGATGTTGGCGCTTCTGTTAGGATCGTACTCGATACCGATAACAGTTGCAGCAATTCCATCCTTGCTGTTTCTCTTAAAGTCGATGATTCTGTATTTTCTTCTGCTGCCGCCGCCTCTGTGACGAACAGTGATCTTACCCTGATTGTTACGACCAGCGTTCTTCTCAAGAGATACCACCAGAGACTTCTCTGGAGTTTTCTTGGTGATTTCCTTGAAATCAGAACCGGTCATATGTCTTCTGGAAGGTGTATAGGCATTATACTTCTTAATTCCCATGACATTGTACTCCTTTTCAAATTCTTTTCACGGCCTTGCTGCCGTATAAGTTCTCCGGCCGGGACAGGCCCGGCGGGTGATATTTAATCGGACTCTGCACGCGTCTGCGGCTTACAGTCCCTGGAATACCTCGATATCCTTGCTGTCCTCTGTCAGCTTAACAATAGCCTTCTTGGAAGCAGCGGTCTTGCCGAAGGTCATTCCTCTTCTCTTTGTCTTGCCGTCGTAGTTCATGGTGTTTACGGAAGCAACCTTGGTGCCCGGAAACATCTTCTCAACAGCCTCTTTGATCATAGACTTGTTAGCGTCTACGTGTACCATGAATGTGTACTTCTTGTCACCCATGGCGTTCATGCTCTTCTCGGTGATAACCGGCTTTAAAATGACGTCATAATATCTGATATCTGCCATTACGCGTACACCTCCTCGATGGATGCAACAGCTGCCTTGGTAGCAACTACAGTGTTGTACTTCAGAATGTCATATACATTGATGGTTCCAACCTGAGCAGTCTTTACATCAGCAACGTTTCTTGCGGATAATACAGTGTTCTGATCATTGTCAGCCAGAACTACCAGAGCCTTGGAAACGTTTAAGTTGTTCATAACATTCTTGAAGTTCTTTGTCTTGATCTCGTCAAACTTCAGCTCATCAACCACGATAAACTTGTTCGCCTGAACACGGCTTGTCAGAGCGGACTTAAGAGCTGCTCTCTTCTCCTTCTTGTTCAGGGTGATAGTGTAATCCCTTGGAGTCGGTGCGAATACTACGCCGCCGCCTGTCCACTGAGGAGATCTTGTGGATCCCTGTCTTGCATGACCGGTTCCCTTCTGTCTCCAGGGCTTTCTTCCGCCGCCGGAAACCTCAGAACGTGTCTTTGCCTTCTGTGTTCCCTGACGCTTATTAGCAAGCTGTGCAACAACTGCAAGATGTACCAGGTGCTCGTTTACTTCTACGCCGAACACTGCATCATTCAGTTCTAATGTGCCAACTTCCTTACCTTCCATATTGTAAACAGATACGTTTGCCATCTGTGAATTCCTCCTTTCCTATAAAAGCTTACCTCTCAACCTTAACGGTTTCCTTTACAGTAACCAGGCACTTCTTTGGTCCTGGAACCGCACCCTTAACCAGAATCAGGTTGTTCTCGGCATCAATCTTAACTACCTCAAGATTCTGAACAGTGATCTGCTTGCGACCCATCTGTCCAGGCATTCCCTTGCCCTTGAATACACGGCCTGGGGTGGTAGCGGAACCATTGGAACCCTGATGGCGATGGAACTTGGAACCATGAGCCATAGGTCCTCTGTGCTGTCCATGTCTCTTGATTGCGCCCTGGAAGCCTTTACCCTTGGAAATAGCGGTTGCATCAATCTTATCGCCTGCTGCGAAGATGTCTGCCTTGATCTCATCCTTTACAGAATACTCCTGCGCATTCTCTAATCTGAACTCTCTCACATATCTCTTGTAAGATACGCCGGCCTTGTCAAAGTGGCCCTTTACCGGCTTGCTGACTAACTTCTCTCTCTTGTCAACGAAACCAACCTGTACTGCTTTGTAACCGTCGTTCTCTTCTGTCTTAACCTGTGTTACTACACAGGGGCCAGCCTGAAGTACAGTTACCGGAACTAACGCACCATTCTCATTGAAGATCTGGGTCATTCCGACTTTTGTTGCTAAAATCGCTTTCTTCATTGTCTTACCTCCTGTTTCTTGATCTACAGCGGAATGCTTTCGCATTCATCCTAGAACAGTCTAATATAGGTGGAACACTATGAACCGTTTCCGGTATGTTGATTCCTACAGGAATGTAGTGTTGCTTTTATATCTAAACCCTTCAGGATATAAACTTAATCATTTAAACAGCCCTTCGGCATCCTTACTTTGTTTTCATCTTGATGTCGATGTAAACGCCTGCAGGCATCTCCAGTCTGGACAGTGCATCTACTGTCTTCTGGCTTGGAGCAGTGATGTCGATGAGTCTCTTGTGAGTTCTCTGCTCGAACTGCTCTCTGGAATCCTTGTACTTATGAACCGCACGCAGAATGGTTACAACCTCTTTCTTTGTTGGTAACGGCACCGGTCCGCTCACCTGAGATCCTGTCTTTTTTACTGTCTCGATGATCTTTCCAGCGGACTGATCTACTAACTGATGATCATAAGCTTTTAATGTGATTCTCATTACTTGACTTGCCATAAAAAAAGTCGCCTCCTTTTCGCACTTTATAAACCAAGTACGACAAGCGGTGACTGTACACGTTCCCGTGTGTGTCCTCACGGAACCCCACACTGATTCTGCTAAATTTGCAGCAGTTTCTTTAATTGGTACAGTGACTTGTCGCCAGTTTCCTAACTTGACATTCGCTCCACGGAAAACCTGCCTTATGGTGGGCAGCAACCTCGCGCTTCTTTGCTATCATGTCACAGCTTTTCAAGAATATCATATGTTTGCAGGAAATGCAAGTATTTTTTTAATTTTTTCTCATCCCTCTCTTCCATCGGTACATATGGAACCCTACGTCCTGCAATTTACAGCACACACCGTTTCCATGTCAGAAAAAACTCCCCTCTTTTGAAACCGGAGACCTGTTTCAGCCACACGATTCTCCAGAAAGGGAGTTTCTTCTATAATAATATAATGCGCTTTATCAGCTTCAAATCAAAACGGGACCCTTCCTCCGTCCGGCGCCTCAGCTTTCCAGGCACAACGGCTCCTCTGGAGCTGTCACATAAGAGTCAATATCAGAATCATCATCTGCCGTACTCAGGGTGCCGGAGGCTGTGGTTTTAAATTTTACCCCGTCGCTGTTCTTCACCGTGGTATCCTTCATAACCTTTCCTGAACTGTTTACCACATAATTTCCACCGTCTACCCGGTAGCAGACGTACTTCTGTCCATCCGTTGCCTTCTGAAGCTTTCCTTTATAATAGAGGCGGCCGTCGCGGACGCCGGTATAGCCGCGGCCGTTGTCGCTGAAATAATATTCTGTCTTAGAGCCACCGTCCTCTTCTACCGTCATCTTTCCCTTCTGTACGCAGCTCTGGTTCTTATTGCCGAAATAATACGCTGTCCAGTTGTCATCCCCCGATCCTGTATACACCTTTCTCAGCCCATACAGCGGATTTCCCTTTTCATTAAAGAGGTATGTCTTTCCGTTGATCCGGGTCAGATCCTGGGTATCCAGACGATCCGAGTCGGCAGCCTTGGGCGTTCCGTTATTGGAGAAATAAAACCACTCCACATCTCCGTCATAGCCCTCCAGATCCTCCGGCGGTTCAATGGAATACCAGCCAATCCGCGCCTTGCCGTCTGAACCAAAGTACATATAATCCTGAATGGAGCCGCCGTTATTATTGCGTACATTTTTCCAGCCCATCTGCAAGATTCCGTCATCATCAAAGCAGTAATAGTCCCCGTCAATCTTGCGGGTGCCGTAATCGTCGCCGGAGTTGTCATCGCCGGGAACATATTTCTTACCGTTAGTTCCAAAATAGAACCAGTAATACCCGTCCTCCCCGTAATCAATGGAGCCCGTGTCATACCCCGGCACCACCTTGTTGATCTCCTCGTCATACTGCTCCGGCGGAATCAGCTTCTGCCAGCCGGTACGCATCACGCCATCGTCACCAGTATAATACATATCATCCAGAATCCAGCCCCGTTCCATGGCTCCATTGCTGTCAAAATGATACCACTTGTCCGAAATCTTCTTCCAGGTATCCTCTACCTTCCTGCCGGACTCGGTAAAATAATACCACTCATCCTCTCCTTCATCTTCCGGTACATGGAGCCACTTTTCAGTAACCATGATGCCATCGCTGTCCACATAGTAATCGCCGTCTATCCAGACATTGACCGCCATGCTGCCGTCTCCGTCCAGATAGCGCCATTTACCATCCGCACCCTTTCTCCACTCGTTATGTATCTTATTTCCATTGCTGTCATAGTAGACCCAGCTGCCGTTGGACTGCGCCCAGCCTTCAGCCAGAGCCGTCACATTGGCCGCCCCGGCTGACAGCAGCAGCGCCGCCGCCCACACCGCTGTTATCTTCCTCTTCATATACGCCTCTTTCTCCCTGCCGCCGCTTTTCCCATCAGGAAATACCGCCTGCAGGGCTCTCGTCTTTTTTCTATTGTATCAAGGCTTTCACTATCTTTCAACCGATTTTATCTTTCAATTCTATTACAGCTTCCAGGAAGTTTCTGCAGCAAAATAGGACCGGCTCTCTTTAAAGAAAGAACCGATCCTACCTTACATTACAGAAAAGACAGCCCGATGGCTGAACTATTTCAGCATCTTCTTCATCTCATCCGCAACAAACTGTACCTTTGTGCCTACGATCACCTGGATCGAATTTTTTCCAGGGCGGATCACGCCGGCAATCCCTGCAGATTTAATCTTTTTCTCGTCCACTGCACTCTGATCCTTGATCTCAAGTCTCAGTCTGGTAATGCAGTTTTCCAGAGATTTTACATTTTCCTTACCGCCCAGGCCTTCCAGAATAATGGAAGCGACCTGTGTGTAGTTATTATTTGCCAGAACCACCGACTTTTCAGCCTCCATATCGTCGTCATCCTCACGGCCGGGAGTCTTTAAGTCAAACTTTGTGATAGCAAAACGGAATACCACGTAGAATACGATAAATGCCGCAATACCCAGAGGAATAATCAGGTATGTTTTCTGAGCTGCCGGAAGGGCGGCGGAGAAAAACAGATCCGTAGCGCCGGCGGAGAAACTGAAACCTGCACGGAAACCAACCAGCGTTGTAACAAAAGTGAAAATGCCGTACAGCAGTGCGTAGATCACATACAGGCCGGGAGCCAGGAACATGAAGCCAAACTCAAAGGGTTCTGTAACACCGCAGACAAATGCACTGATGGCCGCGGATGCTACCAGACCGATGGCAACCTTTCTCCTGTTGGACTTGGCGGTTTGGATCATAGCCAGAGCTGCGCCAGGAATACCGAACATCATACATGGGAAGAAGCCGGACATATACATACCAAGGCTCCAGGATACGTCTGCCGATGTATCACCTGCCCAGAAATGGGACAGGTCGCCAAGACCAATAGTATCAAACCAGAATACATTATTAAGTGCATGGTGCAGACCTGTAGGAATCAGCAGACGGTTCAGGAATGCGTAAATACCTGCGCCTAATGCACCCATACCCGCAATGCCCTTGCCAAGGGAAACCAGACCGCCGAACAGGACCGGCCATACAAAAAGCAGGATAACTGACGTAATAATGGCGACTACGCCCGCTATGATGGTAACACAGCGCTTGCCGCTGAAGAAGGAAAGCCAGTCAGGAAGCTGTGTGCTTTTAAATTTATTGTAGCAGGTAGAACCAATAATACCGGAGAGGATACCGATAAAGGGGTTTGCGATCTTGCTGAATGCCAATGTCGTCTGCTGATTTTCAGCGATAGAAGGCATCAGAGTGGTTACCACTGCCGGCGACAGCAGAGAAGTAATCATCAGCCAGGAGGCCAGAGCGGCAAGACCGCCGGTACCGTCGTGATCCTCCGACATTCCCACACCTACGCCGATTACAAACAGGATCGCCATATTGTCGATCAGAGCACCGCCCGCCTTTACAAGCACGAAACCGATCTGCTCCTTAAGCCCCACAATATCACCGCCCTGCATGGTAGATGGGCACAGATAATAACCAATTCCCATCAGGATACCGCAGATCGGCAGACAGGCTACCGGCAGCATCAGAGCTTTACCCAGTTTTTGCAAATACTTCATAATATGTATCTCCTTTCTTTTATGAGCTGCCCTTCCCTCTAAAAGCCGCTCATATTTACATCATGAAAATACAGGTAAAAGCAAAAACCGCATTGTCTGATAAACGGACATTTCTGGCAGAACCTTTATAATCCCTCGACAAATACGGTCTTTTTTATTGAAAAAAATTTCTTTTTATACAATTGTTTTTACTAGATATTTTCATCTATATAGACATAATACCAACATTTAATAAAAAAGTCAATCTGATTTTATACTTTTTTTATAATTTGTACAGATTTTTCCAGTTATAACCCCCCGCTGTTCAGGAACGCTTGACGCCATGCCTCTGTTTAGACTATACTCAATAAGAATCTAAAACAAAAACAGTACCGTGCGCCTGCACGGGGACTATATATTCAGAAAGAAATGAGGTTAATCAATTTATGTGGCTTGCAGATGGATGGAAAGATTATGAAGTGATCGACTGCTCCAAAGGTGAAAAGCTGGAGCGCTGGGGAGACTATCTTTTAGTCCGCCCCGATCCCCAGGTAATCTGGGATACGCCAAAAAACCACAGAGGCTGGAAGAAGATGAACGGCCACTATCACCGCAGCAGCAAGGGCGGCGGCGAGTGGGAGTTCTTTGATCTTCCCCAGCAGTGGTCCATTGGCTATAAGGGACTTACCTTTAATCTAAAACCCTTCAGCTTTAAGCATACCGGCCTGTTTCCAGAGCAGGCCGCAAACTGGGACTGGTTCGGGGAAAAGATCCGCACCGCGGGAAGGCCGGTGAAGGTACTCAATCTCTTCGCCTACACTGGCGGGGCCACACTGGCAGCCGCCAGGGCAGGCGCCAGCGTGACCCATGTAGACGCCTCTAAGGGAATGGTGACCTGGGCTAAGGAAAACGCCGGCTCCTCCGGCCTGGCAGACGCCCCGATCCGCTGGATCGTAGACGACTGCGTAAAATTCGCAGAACGTGAAATCCGCCGAGGCAATCATTATGACGCCATCATCATGGATCCCCCTTCCTACGGCCGCGGCCCTAAAGGCGAGATCTGGAAGATCGAGGATGCGATCCACCCTCTGGTAAAGCTCTGTACCCAGCTGCTTTCCGATGATCCCCTTTTCTTCCTCATCAATTCCTACACCACCGGTCTGGCCCCTGCCGTACTTTCCTATATGATGGGAACAGAAATTGTGCCAAAACACGGCGGGCAGGTTCGTGCAGATGAGGTCGGCCTTCCCGTAACCCAGAGCGGACTAACACTGCCCTGCGGCGCTTCCGGCAGATGGGAGAAATAAAGGCAGGGACGCGCATTTTTACCCTTTTCCTCCAGAAGGCTCCGGGACTGTGCCGGAGCCTTCTGGCCTCTGTTTCTCTACCGCAGCAGTTCCCCCACATCTACCATCCCCCATCCCTGCTGATTTTTCGGCAGCCCCAGATCCACTGCCCGTTCTCTCAGTCTGAGCTTTACATCCCGATTCGTCATATCGGGATATTTCTCCAGAAGCAGCGCAATCGCCCCGGCCACCAGCGGCGTGGACATACTGGTGCCGGATTTGGCGGAATATTCGTTTTCTTCATTTTTGCAGCTGATGATGGCAGAGCCCGGAGCCACTACATCCGGTTTGCAGACACAAGATGAGGTAGGCCCCCGGCCGGAGTAGTCTACCATAGTGCTTCCCATCACGTCCACTTCCTTGTGGTCATCGGAGCTTCCCACTGTGATCACCTTACGGCTGATTCCCGGAGTGGTAACCGTCATGGGACCGGGGCCGTGATTGCCTGCGGCTACCACCACTACCAGCCCGTCATCCCAGGCTGCATTTACCCCCTTTACCAGGGCGGAGTTTTCAGTCATATCCTTTCTGGAAAGAGACCCTACGGAAATATTGACAATCCGAATCCCAAGGCAGTCCCTGTGCGCCCGGATCCAGCGCAGCCCCATCAAAACATCCGAGGCATAGCCGTTCCCCCGATGATCCAGGACTTTTACGGCAATGATGGAACATCCCGGAGCCACTCCCCGGTAATTCCCTTCCGAACATTCTCCGTTTCCCCCAATCATAGCCGCAATATGGGTTCCGTGGCCGTTGTCATCATAGGGCCGATCCCTTCTGCGGACAAAATCTGCAAATCCTTTTACTCTATCTTTTAAATCCCTGTGGAGGTAGATTCCCGTATCCAGCACCGCAACGCCGATTCCGCGGCCGGTGATTCCCATGGAATACGCTTCTTCACAGTGGATCTCACTTCTGGCCCGATTCACATCTGAAATACCTCTTTTTTATTAAATTATTCAGACTCCCCCAAGCCTGTGCGCAGGCCAGGGCTATTTTCACGCAGAAAAAAACTCCGTACAACCGTACGGAGCTTTTTTCTTAGGATTTAGGATTTTCAAAAAGGGTTGAAGGATAGTTGTTAAACATTCGTGCATCTCTTATGTACATAGTATATCATGCCTTCCTCGGAAATGTTTGAATGTTCTTTGAATAGATTATTAAGAAAATCTTAAAATTAGTGAGACTATAGATGTAAGGGATATGACAGAATCGTAATCATCCCTGTCCTTTTTCATCCGTTCAAACCGGACAGACGCTTTTTCAAACGTCCAATATCTCCGTCCGCAAAGCAGTAGCCGTCCATGCCGCAGGCTCTGGCCCCTTCTATGTTTCGATTTAAGTCATCAATAAAGAAGCATTCTTCCGGCTTTAAGGAGAAACGTTCAAAAAAATGGTTGTACATTTCTTTCTGGGGCTTCATACATTTTACTTCAGCGGAAAAAAGCACACCGTCAAAGCAGTCAATGGCCGGGATCACATCTTTATAGCAGGTCAAAAGCCGGACGGAGGCATTGGAGCAAAGATAGATGCGGTAGCCCTCCTCTTTTAACGCGCGCACTACTTCCCCCATTCCCTTTTTCGGCTGCATATTGTACTCATGCCAGTGAAGAAAGCATTTTTTTGCAAGTTCTTTCTCCTCTTTTGTGTCTAATCGGGTCTCCATCCCGCAAAGCCCCTCTTCTTCAGAAATGATGCCCATATCCAGCATCAGCCATTCCGGAGAGATAAATACCGCCGTGCAGACCCTGCGGATCAGAGCCTCATCTGCACAAAAGCGGCGGCAGACAGGGTCCTCCTTATAATCCACCAGTACCTTTCCCATATCAAATACGATGTTTTTGATCATCTGTGCTCTCCTTTTCCTTATAGATTTCTGCAGGCGTGGGCCGCCACACCCGCAGCTTTTCTGTCTGTACTCCTCTGATGCAAAGAAGGGCGCCGGAAAGCATAAACTCCGCTTTCTGACGCCCTTCATACCATTTTCCGTGCACTCACATATCCCTGTATAGACCGGCTCTGTCTGCCAGAGCACCCACGGCAGGGAAACCTATGTGCATTTTACTTTGACTCCGGTTTTTCAACCTGGATGATGGCAGCTTTCTGCATCGGAATACGGCAGTTTTTGTTGCTGCCGAACTCTACGATCACTGTATCGTCGGTCATATCGATAATCACGCCGTAGAATCCGCTGCTTGTCAGGATCGTATCGCCAACAGCAACGCTCGCAAGCAGTTCCTGCTGTTTTTTTCTCTCCTTATTCTGCGGACGAATCGCCATAAAGTAAACGATCGCTCCCAGAAATACGATATAGAGAATAATTCCTCCCATTCCAGCCATTGTGTTTCCTCCTTCATACCTGCTGCTACATTGCCCCAGCAGTTTCTTTTTATCAATCCTTCTGACCTGCCATGCCGGCCAGCTTAGCGGCTTTGTACTCGCTGTAGCGGTGTTCTTCGATGGCTTCCCGGATCTCTTCCATCATTTTATTATAAAAATACAAATTATGCAAGGTGCATAATCTCATTCCCAGCATTTCTTTGGCCTTGAGCAAATGACGGATGTAAGCCCGGCTGTAGGAACGGCAGGCAGGACACTGACAGCCTTCCTCAATGGGGCGGTGATCCAGCTCGTACTTCTGGTTAAAGAGGTTGAGCTTGCCCTGGTTGGTGTATACATGGCCGTGGCGGCCGTTTCTGGACGGGTATACACAGTCAAAGAAATCAACGCCCCGGTCTACTGCCTCCAAAATGTTGGCAGGCGTTCCCACGCCCATAAGATAAACCGGCTTTTCTTCCGGCAGATGTGGAACCGTCACATCCAGGATATGGTACATTTCCTCATGGGTCTCTCCTACCGCGAGTCCGCCGATAGCATAACCGTCCAGATTCATCTCCCGGATCGTCTGTGCGTGCTCGATACGGATCTCGTCAATGACGCCGCCCTGGTTAATACCAAATAAAAGCTGCTCTCTGTTTACGGTGTCACAAAGAGAATTTAAACGGGACATCTCTGTCTTACAGCGCGCCAGCCAGCGTGTAGTGCGGTCTACGGACTTGCGGATGTAGTCGTAATCGGCGTGGCTTGGAGGACATTCGTCAAATGCCATGGCAATGGTAGAGCCCAGGTTGGACTGGATCTGCATACTCTCCTCAGGCCCCATGAAGATCTTGTGTCCATCGATATGAGAGCTGAAATATACGCCCTCTTCCTTAATTTTGCGCAAATCAGTCAGCGAAAATACCTGAAAGCCGCCGGAATCCGTCAGGATAGGCCTGTCCCAGTTCATAAACCTGTGCAGACCGCCAAATTCGCGGATCAGCTTATCGCCGGTGCGCACATGGAGGTGATATGTATTGGACAGTTCCACCTGAGTGCCGATCTGGCGCAGGTCATCGGTGGACACAGCTCCCTTGATAGCGCCTACGGTGCCTACATTCATAAAGACCGGTGTCTGGATCGTTCCGTGAACCGTTTCCATCGAAGCCCGCTTGGCGCGGCCGTCTTTTGTTATTACCTGATATTTCATAGATTATTCCTCATCTGCCAGGGCAGCCTTGATCATGATGGCACACTCGATCCGCTTCTTCTGCATCTGACAGCCGATCTCGTAAGAGCCGTTAATGGAGCCGCTGAAATTGTAGGAGTTAGCGCTGCATCCGCCGCTGCAGTAGAATCTGGCAAAGCAGTCCTTGCAGCCTTCCTTGGCGTATACATTGCAGAGCTTAAACTCGCTGCGGATTTCCTCATTTACAATGCCGTCGTCTACATTTCCAAGAAGGTACTTTTCATTTCCCACGAACTGATGGCAAGGGTAGAGATCGCCCCAGGGGGTGACTGCCAGATACTCCGTGCCGGAACCGCAGCCTGCCATACGCTTTGCCACGCAGGGGCCTGCATTTAAGTCGATCATAAAATGAAAGAAATTAAAGCCTCTTCCCTCTTTTTTGCGCTTGATGTACTCAACGGCCAATCTGTCATATTCTTCCAGAATCTGGGGAATATCCTCCTCGCGGATGGCATAATCCATCTCTGGCTCCGCTACCACCGGCTCCATGGACATCTGCTTAAAGCCCAGGTCCGCATAGTGGATCACATCTTTTGAGAAATCCAGGTTGTTTCTGGTAAAGGTGCCGCGGACATAGTAGTTCATCTGGTCTCTGCTATCGGCAAACTTCTGGAATTTCGGTACGATGCGGTCATAGCTGCCGGCTCCGCCCCTGAAAGGACGCATCCTGTCGTTGACCTCAGGACGGCCGTCCAGGCTCAATACCACATTGCTCATCTCACGATTGCAGAACTCCATGATCTCGTCATTTAAGAGGACGCCGTTGGTTGTCAGGGTGAAACGGAACTTCTTGTTATGGGTTTCTTCCAGGGAACGGCCGTATTCTACCAGCTGCTTGACCACATTCCAGTTTAACAGTGGTTCGCCGCCGAAGAAATCTACCTCCAGATTGCGGCGGCCGCCGGAATTGGCAACAAGGAAATCAAGGGCTTTCTTTCCTACATCAAAGCTCATAAGTGCGCGGCGGCCATGGTACTCTCCTTCGTCGGCAAAGCAGTAGCGACAGGCCAGGTTACAGTCATGGGCGATATGCAGGCACAGGGCCTTGACTACGGTTTTTCTCTTCTTAAAGTCCACCACAAAGTTTTTGTAAATGTCCTGAGTCAGAAGCTGTTCCGCGTCAATGAGCTGCTGAATGTCCTCCAGCGCTTCTGCAACTTCTTTTTCGCTGTAGGAAGCATCCAGCGCCTCATGAACCTTTGCAGTCACCTCTGCTGGAAGGGGCATTGGCTTTTCCAGCTCCGGGATCTGATCTGATACGGCCTTGACGGCGTCATAGACCACCGGATCTACTACGTGGACGGAACCGCTGTTTACGTCCAGGACAATATGGTAACCATTATTGATATACTGATGAATCAAGTCTATACTCTCTCTTTCTAAGGGCCTTGGCCCGGTATCTGTACATAGCAGAGGAAAGCCCCTATAATCCCGGGACCATAGGGGCTTTTCTTACCTGTTCCTTAAAATACGTCTGATGCTCTGATTAGCGGTCAGCGTTCTCACAGCTCTGATTGCCGACTGTGCAGGAAGTCTTACAAGCAGACTGACAGGAAGTCTGGCACTCGCCGCATCCGCCCTTCTTCATTGTATCCTTTAAGGTATTGGTATTCAAAGTCTTAACGTGCTTCATTTTAGAGTACCTCCTTTTTATGATCGCTCCGGTATAACAAACAGGAAAAACGGCCTGGCAAGCAGACTTGGCAGCCGTTTCACACCGCTTTTTATGCCGTCCGAATTGTTATCGTAGTGATTATAGCACAGCTTTTCATCCCTTGCAATACGCAATTCACTTCATTCGGGATTCAGGGCGTACGCCCCTTTTTGGATTTATAACCGTTTGCACCGTCCGCCAGCCTGTCATATTTTCCCTCTCCGACGTATATATTTACACCAAACCAAACAAGTTCGGAGGTATTCCTATGGAAAACGGGATCGTAAAGCCGCTGCTTCGCTCCCTGCTTATCTCCTATGTTCTCTCCGGCCTGCTTTTAGGCGCTCTGGCCTTTGCGCTGTTTAAGCTGCGGCTGAAGGAGGGACAGGTAAACCTGATGGTATATGTGGTCTATCTGACCGCCTGTCTCACAGGAGGGGCGCTGGCAGGCCGCTCCCTGCGCCAGAGACGTTTTTTCTGGGGGCTTTTGTCGGGATTGTTTTATTTTGTCGTCCTTTTTGCAGTCTCCTGGGCCATGAATCCCTGGTCTGCCCTTGACACAGAACGGGCCGTGACCGTGATGGGGATCTGCGCTCTTGGCGGAATGCTCGGCGGGATGTTCAGCGGTTAGGCCCCGGCTGCCCCAATGTCCAAAGCCTCCTATCTGCTTTTGTATTCTTCTATCATCTCTCCGATGAGGAAGAGTGCGCTTCCCAAAAATACAGCTATATCCCCCAGATTAAAAACGACCTTTTGGATCCCTTTTACAGAAAATGAGAAATAATCCACCACATAGCCCCGTTTAAACCGGTCATAGAGGTTGCTGACCGCCCCTCCCAAAACCATGGTAAGGCCGATTTTCTGAGCCGCGGAGCCTTTTCTTGCAAGAAGCATGGAAAGGGCTCCCGCCACAGCGGAGGCCACTGCCAGCGGAACCGCCGTAACCATCCTGGGCTTTTCCTTTAAAAAACCGAACGGGAAACCATAGTTGTGATTCCTGTGAACCCGGATCATACCTCTGGCTCCCGGCAGATCCCGCGGAAATTCGCCGCCCTCTTCCTGTTCGATCTCGCTTTTCATTCCCTGGTCCAGGGCTGCGATGGCACAGCCAAGCCAGATAAGTCCTTTCATGGCGCTCCCTCCTTGTTTGTTATGGGTTTTCAATTCGCGATACCATGGCCAGAGGGCCGGTATCATGATCATTTTACTATGTTTTCCACCATCCGTCCAGTATATGGAGCCTTTTTCCACTGCTGCGTCTGTTTTTTCCCACTTTCCGTTTGCCCCTTCTGAATGTTTCCCCGTTTCCCGCATATACTGTAACCAAATCCAATCTTTCGGGAGGCCGCTCATGGCTGACTGCCCCTTCAATCCGGCCGCTGAGAATGTGGCGGATCTGATTTACCGTTTCGGTTCCCTGCAGTACGAAAAATGGGTCAATGCTCCATCCATCTGTATGGATTATGTGAGCAGCGACTATGTGATCTTTCATGTACCTCTGACGCCGGAGGCTGTTTCCATGCGGACCCATCCCTACTATATGATCCCTTCTCTTTTTACGCCTCTGGATTACGACGCCATGGAAGCGGCCGGGATCCTCTCTGCCTTCAACTCCCCGGCTCTTGGGAACCGGGGCGAGGGAGTGCTCATCGGCCTGGTGGACACGGGCATCGATTACCGCTCTCCCCTATTCAAAAATTCGGACGGCACTACCCGGATCGCCGGGATCTGGGATCAGTCTGTTCCCACAGATCCCGATATCCTTCCTCCTGGCGTTCCAGATTACTATCCCATGGGCGGAGCCTCCTACGGCACAGAGTACACCAGAGAGCAGATCAATGAAGCTTTGGCCGCAGAGGATCCCCTCTCTGTGGTTCCTACTGCAGACACAGAAGGCCACGGCACCTTCTTAGCCGGTCTGGCGGCAGGAAATTCCGCGCCCCAGGAGGATTTCACCGGAGCGGCTCCAAGGGCGGAACTGGCAGTAGTGAAGCTTAAGCCGGCAAAGCAGTATCTGCGGGATTTCTATCTGATTCCTCCCTCTGCCACGGCTTTCCAGGAAAATGATATTATGATGGGCATTAAATATCTCCGTATGATGGCGGATCGCCTGCGAAAGCCCCTGGTGATCCTTTTGGCCTTAGGCTCCAATTCCGGCAGCCACCTGGGAACCTCACCCTTAAGCCAGGTGGCTCAGAACTACGGAGGCTTTTTCGGCATCGTAACAGTGATCGCCGGAGGCAATGAAACGGGTATGGCCCATCATTTTTCCGGAACCATACCGGCGGATCAGGAATGGGAGGATGTTGAAATCCGGGTGGGACAGGAGGAAGCCGCGCGCGGCTTCGTACTGGAGCTTTGGACTGCTGATGCAGACACCTATACGGTAGGCTTTATCTCACCCAGCGGCGAACGGATCAGCCGTATCCCTATTATCGCCAATAATGAAACTTCTATCCCATTTCTTCTGGACGCCTCCACCATAACAGTAAACTACCAGCTCATCGAGGCGGAATCCGGCAGTCAGCTTATCTTCATGCGCTTTGAAACGCCGGCCGCAGGGATCTGGACCGTGCGTGTATACAATACACAGCGTTTTACCGGAACCTTCCATATGTGGCTGCCGGTCACAGGGATGATCTCTGATGAAACAGTCTTTCTGCGCCCCGATCCATACAGTACCATCACAGTACCGGGCAATTCCAGGCTTCCTATTACCGTAGGTGCCTATGATGCAGCTAACGGCGGGATCTACATCCATTCCAGCCGGGGCTTTACTCCCAACGGCTATATCAAGCCGGAACTGGCGGCACCCGGCGTAGATATCCTTGGCCCCTCAGTGCTTCGCAGACCCGGAACTGAGCTGCCTATGACCACCCGCACAGGCACCTCGGCTGCCGCGGCCATCACAGCGGGAGCAGCGGCTAATCTGCTCAGCTGGGGGATTGTGGAAGGCAATTACCCTACAATGAGCGAGGCCTCGTTGAAAAGCTATCTCATCCGGGGGGCACAGAGAAATCCAGCGCTCACCTACCCGAACCGGGAGTTCGGATATGGAACGCTGGATCTGTTTCAGACATTTTTAAGGCTGAGGGAGTAGCTGCTGCTTCAGCCAGCGGCTGCCTATCCACGCATCCGTACCAGAGGTCCTCCATTTTTTTCCAGATAAGGACGGGTCACTACCACAGAACCAATATTGGGATCCTTTGGAATTTCGTACATGATATCCAGCATGAACTCCTCCAGAATCGCCCGCAGCGCTCTGGCTCCCGTTCCCCGCTTGATGGCTTCTTCGGCGATCCAGTCCAGAGCGTCATCCTCAAAGACCAGCTTTACCTCATCCAGAGCCAGCAGCTTTTCATACTGGCGTATAATGGCATTTTTCGGTTCTCGTAAAATACGGACCATCAGGTCCCGATCCAGCCCCTTTAAGGTAACGGTCATGGGGAGACGGCCCAGAAACTCAGGAATCATGCCGAAGGTCCTCAGATCCTCATTGGTCACATGGCTTAAAAGATCCGGGTCATTGTCAAAGCTGTCCCTCAGCACGGCTCCGAATCCCATGGCGGATTTCTTCATCAGCCGTTCCCTGATGATTCCTTCCAGATCCGGGAATGCGCCGCCGCAGATAAAAAGGATATTATCTGTATTCACCGTTGCCATAGGCGTCATGGCATTTTTCTGGTTGGATCCCACCGGCACCTCTACGGTACTGCCCTCCAGCAGCTTTAACAGCTCCTGCTGCACCGACTCACCGCTGACATCTCTTGTATTGGTCTGTTTCTTTTTTGCGATCTTATCGATCTCATCAATGAAGATAATTCCCTTCTGGGCCCTCTCTACATCGTTCCCGGCGGCAGCCAGAAGCTTTGATACCACGCTCTCAATATCATCGCCGATATAACCCGCCTCGGTTAATGAGGTGGCATCGGCAATGGCCAGCGGCACATCCAGCAGCTTTGCCAGCGTTTTTACCAGATAGGTCTTTCCACTTCCTGTGGGACCGATCATCAGGATGTTGGATTTCTCGATGACAATGCCGTCGGCATCGTCCTTCTCAAGAAACGCTCTCTTATAGTGGTTATACACTGCCACTGACATGACCTTTTTGGCCCGTTCCTGGCCGATGACGTATTCGTCCAGTTTTTCTTTGATCACATGGGGGGCCGGAATGTCCTTCATGGTAAGCTGGGGCTGTGGCTCTTTCTGTTTGCGCAGTTTCTGTTTCTTTGGGATCTCCGTCTGACGGGGCGTCTGAGACAGATCGTTAAAATTCAGGTTCATATAGGGCATATTAGGGATCTGTGAGAGATCCATACCGTTTTTCATCACCGAGTCAAAGGCCTTCTGCATACAGTCATGGCAGAGGTTCATACCTCCCGGCATTGAGATCATGGGGCCGGCCTTGCTCTCCGGCCTGCGGCACATATAGCAGACCTTTTCGTAACTGTCCCCGTCTTTTTCCTTATCCCTTGACTGTGAAACGTCATTTTTTTCCATATCTTTATCTTCCAATGTGATTCTCCTCTCCTGACAGGCCTGACGCCTGTCGTTTCCCGTCTGCATTCTTAAGGCGGCGATGCGTTCCGGCGTTTCCGGCGCAAACCGCCCGGCGCAGACTGTATCAGGTTTTATCTTCCCTGATCTTCCTGAGGCATACCGGCCAGCGTCACCGTAAGCTCCTGATAGCTGCCGTCCACCTGTCTTTGAACCGTCAGTTCTGCCTGTTCACCGGACCGGTAGCCTGCCAGGATCTCCTGAAGCCCTTCCATACTCCGAACCGTCTGGCCGTCTACCTTTGTGATAATATCCTTTTCCCGCAGTTCAGAAGCCGCTGCTGCTCCATTTTCCAGGATTCTGTAAATATACGCGCCCTTTGGCATACCAAAGGTTCTGGCGGCATTCTCGTCCACGTTGGTTCCCTGGATGCCAAGATAGCCTCTCTCCTCCTCCGGCACGGAAGTCCTGCTTTTTCGTGTCATAAGCTGATTGATGATATCCTCTGATTTGGAAATGGGAATGGCGTAGCCGATGCCTTCCACCTCCGTGGAAGCATATTTGGCCGCGTTGATTCCCACCAGCTCCCCCTTCATGTTCAGAAGGGCACCGCCGCTGTTGCCGGGATTGATGGCCGCATCGGTCTGAAGGAGCAGCCGGGTATTACCCTCCTCCGTCTGTACCTCCCGGTTTACAGCGCTGATATAGCCCACTGTAACGGACTGGCCGTAGCCAAGGGCGTTTCCAATGGCAATCACACCCTGACCGGGCTTCAGATCATCTGAGTTGCCCAGAGTTGCAGGCCTGATCTGGGATTTTGTACCATCCTTAATCTGATCCAGAGAAATGGCAATGACTGCCAGATCCGTCTCCGGATCCGTCCCCTTGATCACCGCATCCACAGTCTCCTGATCAATAAAAGTAACCTTCAGCGACGTGGCATCTTCTACCACATGATTGTTGGTCACGATCAGCAGCTCTGTGTCATTTTCTCCTATGATAATCCCGGAACCGCTGCTTGGCACCTCATAGGTCTGTCCCTCCGGCGTGCCTCCAAAGAACCAGTCGTACCCAAAATCACGGCTCTGGTACACAGCCGTGCTGGTAATGGATACCACCGAAGGCATCGCCTGCTCTACAATGACAGACACATCCGTGACAGGCGCAGCAATATAGGAAGGCGTAGCCAGCCCTGGGCCATTCTCTCCCTGCCCCATGGGGCCGCCGGGCGCCGGCGCTTTCACTGCTCCTGCCGCCTGATCGCCTGCCACTACGGTATAAAGTTCCTTAAACAGGTCTGAAGAAGCCACCTGCACGCCTACCATCACGCCTCCCGCAATCATTCCGAACAGAAGGGCGCCTGCCGTGATCCAGGCTGCCTTCTTTAAAATACCTCCCCGCCTGGGCGTTTCTTCCTCCCTGCCGGGTTCTCTATCCCAATTATGACCCTGATCTTCCTGGTACATGATCTGTATCTCCTTTCCTTATCTCCTCCGCTGCACAGGCAAAGGCCTATGTGACTATCTTATAATGAAATACTGAAAATATCAAATAAATAATTGATAAACCGGCTGATATAAATAAAGCCGCCGGGAAAAGCAGACTCGCTTCCCGGCAGCATCTTGGTATTTTTATGTGTTTTTACGCTCCCGGGCCAATGATCACATCATTGCCCTGGCTTTCTCCCTGGATCACATTCCCTGCTCCGGGCACCGTTCCCCCGCTGGAGGACGGCTGGGTCTGGCTGGGCTGAGAAGCCGCTCCCGGCCCGTTGGAAACGTCATCTGAGCCCGAAACTCCGCCTGGCCCGTTAGAAGAACTATTATTTCCCTTAGACGCTTCTGCAGACGTCTCTGTGGTTCCCGGCGAAAGCGTCCCGCTGGGAACGGTAGGCTTCAGGCTGCCTGAAGATTCCGTGGATGCTCCCGGACCGGACTGGCTTCCCTGGGTAGTTCCATCTGACTCAGAGGGCACGATGCCTGGCCCATAATTCTCCGGCGGATCGATGACATTGCCGTTGGCATCCGTCTCAAGCCCGTCCGGATATTCGCCGTCTATGATACTCTCATCCGTGGAATGTGTGCTTTCGCTGCTCTTTTCTGAGGACTGGGACTCACTTTCTTTTGTCTCCTTCTCCTTGGCCGCCGTCGTGGCCTTCGGAACATATCCTCCGTCCGTACCCACGCTCTCTACCGGCTTTCCTTCCTTGTACATACCAGTATCGGAGGAGATCTTGGAACTGATCTTCTTTACCATCTCACTGGGAACGTAATTTTCATCGTCAAAGAGGAACTTATGAAGCGTGATGACGTTGCTCTCCAGCGTCTGAGGAATTACACAGTCACCCTTCTTGCCTAAGATCGCATCGCTTCTGGCCTCCGGGAAACCGGCTGTTGCTGCAATGTGATATTTGCTCAGGTTCTTTGCGGCAGGAATCACATCGTTTAAAGTGATACTGCTCAGAATCTGAGGGAATACCACTTCCATTACGTTATTGACCACAGCAAAATCCGCTTTTTTGAGCTTCTCAAAGCAAAGTTCAATAATCTTTCTCTGGCGCTCCGTGCGGGCAAAGTCCGTATCCATCTTCCGCAGTCTGGCGTAGGCTACGGCCTGAACGCCGTCCAGGTGGTTGGGGCCCGCGCTCTTTAGCTGATGGGAGCCGATACCGGTGGATTTTACGGTTTCCGTGATGTAGGCATTGATATAGTAGAACTCTGCCTTGCTCAGTTCTACATCTACGCCGCCCAAAATATTGATGGCATCCGCCACGGCCTTCCAGTTAAAGGTAGCGTAATCGTCAATCTCCAGATCCAGATTCCGGTTCAGGGCCTCTACTGCCTGCTTGGGGCCTCCTTTGGCATACGCCATGTTGATCTTATTATAGGTATTCTTCTCATCAATGTTCAGGTAGGTGTCACGGAACACGCTGACCAGCTTGATCTCTCCATTTTCCTGATTGATGTTGCAGATAATGATAACATCGGACATATTTCCTTTGCCTACGGAATTGTTGCGGCTGTCCACACCAAAAAGAGCCACGGTCCAGTAGCCGCTCATCTGCTGTTCCTTGTCCACAGAGATATAGGGGTTTGTTATGTCCTCTTTGTTGAACTCCGTATCCGTCTGCATCAGGGACAGCATTCGCTTTCCCCACCAGACGCAGCCGATGATGGCGAAGGCTGTCAGCTGGGCCGCGATGAGAAGAACCAGGCCGCGAAGGGTCAGACCGGCAAACACCTTTTTGGAACCGCCGTTTCCTCCCTGGCGGCCTCCCCGTCCCCCTCCGGCTCCGGTACGTCCCGTGTTTCCTGCGCTCCCCCGGCCAGAACCGGTATTGCGGCGGGATCTTCCTGCCCCCGCATCCGCTCCCTGTCGGGCTGCAGCGCGGCCCTGGAGGCCCTCATCCTTAAGGGCACGGCCCGAACCGGCCTGGACTCTCCGGGAACTGCCCGGCTGCCTCTCCACGGCACGGCTCATATCCACATCCTCATAGTCTCCGTCGAAATCCCCGTCAAAACCAGGTTCATCCCCCTGATCTCTGTGAAAGGCCGTATTGCGCCTCTGGCGGTTTCCCTCGTTTGCGGCCTGACGGAAGGCAGGTACAAAGGTGTGGCCTGTGTTCCCTGCCTGCTGCCCGCGGCCTGCCTTTTCCTCTTCCGGTTCAAATCCGTAATCAAATTCATCGCGATTCATACGTTCATCCTCACTGCATCAGTATGCGTTTTTATTGATAAAGCCTTTAAAGATCGTTAAAAACATGATCTTAAAGTCAAAGCCAAGGCTCCAGTTTTCAATGTAATACAGATCGTGCTCGATCCGCTTGGTAATGGAAGTGTCTCCCCGGTAACCGTTGACCTGCGCCCAGCCGGTCAGTCCCGGCCGCACCTGATGCTTGATCATATAGCGAGGAATCTCCTCCTTAAACTTTTCTACAAACAGCGGCCGCTCCGGCCTTGGCCCCACAAGGCTCATATCCCCAATGAGGATATTGAAAAACTGGGGCATCTCATCAATACTTGTCTTTCGTATAAAACGGCCTACCGGCGTCACCCTTGGATCATGGGGTGTAGTCCAGCGGGACTTTTCCTTGCCTGGATCCTGCACCTCCATGGAACGGAACTTGTACATCTTAAAAGGCCGGTTGTGAAGACCGATCCGCTCCTGACTGAAAAAAACAGGCCCTGGCGAGGTGAGCTTTATCAGCCCGGCAGTCAAAAGCATAAGCGGCGAAAAAAGAAGCAGTCCCACCAGCGCGCCCAATATGTCTACCATCCGTTTTACTGTAGCATTGAACACATTTGTCAGCGGCACATGGCGGATATGGATCACCGGCAGCCCCTGAAGATCCTCCATATAGGGGATTGTGGGGATAATATTGTTGTAATCCGGAATAAACTTGGTGTGGACGCCTGATTTCTCACAGACGGCAACAATCTGCTCCAGATTGGCGTATTCGCCAAGCCCCAGGGTAATGGCAATCTCATCCAGCATATTCTCCTCAAGAAAGCTTTCCAGCTGTGCGATCTTCCCCAGAACCCGAACGTTCTTATAGGTATAGCCTTCCCGTTTATGGTCATCCAGTATACCCTGGATGTGATAGCCCCATTCGGGATTTAAGGCTACCCGGTCGATAAACCCTTCTGCCGCCCGGCTGTAGCCCACCAGAAGAATGTGCTTCTGGTTGTAGCCGTTGGTGCGCAGAGAGCGCAAAAACAGGCGGATCGCCATCCGCTCCGCTTCTAACAGGAGGGTGTTCAGGGCAAAGAAGCAAAGCAGCATCCTGGTAGAGAAATAACCGAAATAGGTACTGATATTTCTTCCTCCAAACAGGATCAGCGTAAAGAACATAAGGCCAATCACATTGGCCTTACAGATATTTGCAAATTCAGACCTCCTGCCCTGGATGCGCTTGGGCACATAGAGGTGGAATATGGCGTTGAGTACCAGATAGACCGGTACAATAAATATTAGGGCCGCAAAGTAGACCGGCGGATTCAGGGTTTTGACATTGTGTCCCAGGGGGATCACCTGACCGCTGACTACGATGAACCACGCAAGTGAATAGGCAAGCACCGTCATCACAGCGTCCAGAAGGACGTGGATATGGTTCAGCCTCTTCTGATTGTCTTTTATCATGGATAATCACCTGATATTGATTTTCACCATACGGAATCCCCTTTTCAGGATTTCCGCAGGTGTTCCTATTCTCTCACAGTCCGCACCTTCGGTGCTGGTCACTGCCGACGCAGCTGCCGTGCCCCTTCTTCGCCGCCTGCTCCAGGCAGGCCCTGCAGGCCCCGGCTCGCTAACGCTCATTATATCTTATTTAATCTCAATATTCTATAACATTTATCTTAAAATATGATAAAGTTCGCCTTTTATTTCCGCTTTTCCAGTTGTCTTAAGGCAAATTCGTAGATATAAAGGAAGGTTCCTGTCAAAAGTTCCCATTCAATGGCCAGATAGTTTTTGAAATGCTCCGGCTTATATTCCACTTTTTTACATTTCTTCACTGTGGAAAGTCCTTCCTTCACACCAGCAATATAATCCGGCCCAAAGCCCCGCTTCTTAAAGAACATATACTTTACCGCCATTCCCGCAGCGATGGGCAGAACATTCAGGGCCAGCTGGGGAAGAGGCATATTTTTGTAGTTTAAGTAGATGTTGTTCCGGGCAGCCAGACGTACCTTAAAGGAATTATATTTAGAGCCGCTGGTGCCGCTTCCTACATGGTACACCACTGCGTGGGGGCAGTAGATATTGTCATACCCCGCAATCATGGCCCGGTAGCCCACGTCGATATCCTCCAGATACGCGAAGTGCATTTCATCGAAATACCCGATCTCTTCAAATACCTCCCTGCGGTAGATGGCCGCTCCGGCGCAGGCTGAAAAGATCCGGCAGGGATGATTATATCCCTTGGAGGGCCGCCCTACGCCTCTTTGGTAGGCCCAGCCAAGAAGGCTGTACATATCTCCGGCATCGTCCATCCTGTCCTTGCGGTAGAGCTGGATCATCTTGCTGCTGACGGAAAATATTTTCGGGGAACGCTCAATGGCCTTTATCATCTCGCCGATATAGTGGCAGTCCGGCTCTGTATCGTTATTTAAAAGGATCACATAAGGGGTTTTTGCAGCCCGGATTCCCACGTTCACCGCTCCGGAAAAGCCGGTATTGGAATCCAGGAAAATCGTGGGAATCCCCCGCTCCTTTAACCACTCCACACTTCCGTCGGTGGAGCCGTTATCCACTACCAGGATCTGAAATTTGTGGCAGATCTGCAGTTCCAGCGCCCGAAAACAGGGCTCCATGAATTTAAGGCCATTATAATTGGGTATGATCACAGTGACTTTACTTCGGTCGCTCATTTTCCTTCCTTTTCCTCCGGCGCGTAGGCGTCATAGACAGACAAATCGTAAGGCTCTCCTATTTTCTCCTTCAAAAGATCCCTCAGGGCAAAATTTGACTTGCGAAGGGTCAGATTAGGATTGTAATAGGGATCGCCGTTCTTCAAAATATCAGGCCATTTCCGGTGGAATATGGCGACCTCACGGTTGAAGCGCGCTACCTTTTCCGGTGTATCCTCCAGCCCTCTGGACTTGGACTCATAGTGGTAAAGGCAGGCATAGGGAGCATATACTACCAGTTTTCCCAGCGCCCGCACTTTCATGCAGTAATCAATATCATTAAAGGCCACCGCAAGCTCCGGGCTTAATCCGCCCACAGCGTCAAAGACGGACTTCTTTGTCATCAGGCAGGCGGCCGTGACGGCGCTGTAATCCTGGGCACACATAGCCCGGTGGAAATAACTGTTTTCCGCCTTGTGAAGGCCGATAAAGGTATGGCCTGCAATTCCTCCAAAGCCGACCACCACACCGGCGTGCTGGATGGTGTCGTCGCCGTAGAGCAGTCTCGCCCCTGCGATCCCCACATCCTCTCTCTGACAGAACCCCAGCAGTTCTCTGATGCTGTCCGGCTCTAAAAGCTCTGTGTCATTATTTAACAGAAGCAGGTACTCTCCCTTTGCAAAGGACGCGCCGAAATTGTTGATAGCTGAGTAATTAAAGCCTTCCTTCCAGGTCACTACCCGAAAACATGGATGGGCCTCTTCCATTTTCCTATAATAGTCAAAGGTCTCCTGCTGGGTACTGTTATTTTCCACAATGATAAATTCCAGATTTCGGTAGGAGGACCGCTCTAAAATAGAACGGACGCAGGTGTCCAGATCCCTGCTGTGATCCTTGTTGGGTATGATCACAGATACCAACGGCTCTCCCTTGATCTTAAAACGGGTATGGTAAATGCCGTAATCCACGCCCTTTTCCACACCCTCAGCCTGGATACCCATGCGCTCATAGTGAGCCATAATGGCGCGGGATCCGGCCTCAAAAGCGTACAGCTTGCTCTCAGGGTTGCTGGCCGTGGAATTCTGATGACAGCGCCAGTGATACAATACCTTTGGTATATGGACGATCTCTTTTGCTTTTTCGGTGCACCGGAAGATAAAATCATAGTCCTGAGCGCCGTCAAACTCCTGGCGGAAACCGCCCACCTGATCCAGAATACTCTTCTTCACCACAAACAGATGGCAGATATAATTAACGCTGGTAAGGAGATCCGGGTTAAAATCCGGCTTAAAATGAGGATCAAACAGCGCCTTTCCATCCATATCCAGCTTATCCTCATCGGAATAGAGGACGTCGCAGTCCCGATGCTCGTTGAGTGCCTTCACCACCTCGTAAAAAGCGTGCTCCGGCAGCGTATCATCATGGTCAGCCAAGAGCACAAAATCACCGGCAGCCATTTCCAAAGCCGCGTTTGTGTTGCCGGAAATGCCCCGGTTGCCTCCCAGAATCACATAGCGCACCCTGGGATCCTTCTGGGCGTAGCGCTTTAAGACGCGCTCCACGCTCTGGCCTCTGGGGCTTCCGTCTGCAATGCAAAGCTCCCAGTTGGTGTAGGTCTGGTTTACAATGGAATCGATCATCTCCCGCAGATAATGCTCCGGTGTCCGGTATACGGGGATTACCACGGACAGCAGCGGCTCATAGGGAAAATGCGTCTCTCTCTGTGCCTTTAACTCCTCCTGGGTCGGCTTTGTCAGCTCATACCACTCGCTGTAATCGTAGTCATTGTCAATGCCCTGAAGCTTGTGGCAGGACTTCTTTATCAGGGCTCTCAGCCCGTTTTCCTTCCAGAAATCAGCCGCCACCCGAACGGTTTCCATGTTCATCAGATCTTTGATCTTTTCCATCCGCTTGTGGGCTACGCTGGAGCGTTTGGCAATCAGTTCCTCGTTGTACTTGATCTTTGCCTGACGGCCCTCGCAGCGGATCAAAAGCCAGTAGGTCTTTCCCCGCTCATAGGGGAACTGGATATCAAAGCCAAAGTCCTTATCATAGGTCTGTTTAAAGTAAATCTGGCTTACATCATCTCTTCTTGTAGTTACCAGCTTATATTTCACCGGGGTATGGCGTTCATCCTCCACCCGGAAGGTAGCCCTGCTCTCCGGGGATTTTCCAAGAACCCAGCCGTTTAATGTAATGGAATTTTCACGGATCCGCACAATGTCTATCTTATACTTCATCCTTTTTATCCTTCCTTTTTTGCTTCCGGCGCTTCATCAAAATTCAGCCGCTCTTCCTCAATAACCAGAGGACGCTTCATTACCCTCTGGTTGATGCTCATGATATACTCGCCCAGAAAACCGATAAAAAACAGCTGGATAGAACCAAGAAACAGCATACCAATGAGCATAGGAGCCATGCCTGCGGGAAAACGCTCCCACCAGATCAGCTTCATCACCAGGTAAACCAGGGCGATGACCATGCTCACAGCGGCGCAGATGCCGCCAAAGATGGTGGCAAGGCGCAGACCCTCTTTCGTATAGGAGGTAACGCTTAACATGGCCGCGTCATACAGACGGTAAAAGTTATTGTGGGTCTTTCCCGCCCGGCGCTTTGGCTGCTCGTAGGGGATTTCCTTTCGCTTGTAGCCCAACTCCGCCACGATCCCCCGTAAAAAGGGCGTGGGATCATCCAGCCGGCGCAGGATCTCGATAAACTCCCTGTCATAGAGGCCGGAGCCGGTAAAATGCTCGATCTGCTCCACATCGGACAGTTTCTTGATGGTCTTGTAGTAGCAGGTGCGCAGCCAGTACATGAACTTGTTTTCCTTGCTGCTGGTCTTGATCCCGATGACGATCTTGTAGCCCTTTTCCCATTCGTGCACGTATTTAGGAATCATTTCCACCGGATCCTGGAAATCGGCCACCATCTCAATGACGCAGTCACCGGTCACCTGGAGCATCCCGTAGTAGGGAGAATTAAACTGCCCGAAGTTGCGGGCGTTGAAAATGGCCTTGATCTTGGGATCGCTGCTGCAGAGGGCGCGGAGTACGTCTCTTGTGCCGTCGGTGGAATCATTGTCAATAAAGACCAGTTCGTAATCGTACTGGGGAAGTTCGTGTTTCAGGATATCCGTCACCGCCTGGCTGATGGGGCCTACGTTTTCGACCTCATTGTAACAGGGGATCAATATGCTGATCTTTTTCATTTGGGTGTACTTCTCTTTCTAAGGTTGTATTTGTTTCTTTCGCATCTGCTCAATCCCGCGGCCAAAGGTATAAGCCTCCCTCCAGCCTCCGGTAAGCGCCTGAAGCTTTGTCACATCAGGCCGTATGGAGAGCGCCCCTTCCTTCGCCTGGACAAACGCGCCGTATTCCAGCTGTCCTTTGTCTCCCGCAAGATGGCGGATCTCCTCTACAAAGGAACGCAGCACCCGCGTATCGGCGCTGGCCACGTTGACGATCTCACTGAAAGCGGGAGCATCCGTTTGATTGGGAAGATGGCGGTACAGTTCATATACTGCCTGTACTGCATCGTCTATATACATAAAATTCCAGTGATGCAGGCAGGCGCTTAAAGGTACGGTCTTTCCCTGAGGCAGTTCCCGTACCAGAGTCGATATGATGGACCAGGGGTGATCCCCGCAGCCATAGACACTGAAAAAGCGAAGATGGAGGTAGTGCATCCCCAGTTCTTTACATAAAGGGGCCGCCTTCTGGTAAAACTCCCACTTGGCCTTTCCATACTGGTTGATGGGATGGCACTCTCTGTCCTCAGACATGATCCCATCTGTCAGTCCATATTCTACCCTGGAACCCGCATCCATGAATATGCGGCAGGACAGCTCCCCCGCCGTGCGCACGCAGTCCAGGGAACCGGCTACATTTTTTGCCTGAACCTCTGGGGAATCGATCTCCTGACGGTTGACGCCGCCCCAGGCAAAATGGAAAAAGGCATCTGCAGAGCCGATCTGCGAAATACAGTCTGTCGTGTGCTCCAGGTCGCACCAGATGATATGAAGGTTGTCATGGACAGGAAGCGCTTCCAGATGGCTGGAGCCGGGGCGCACCAGAGCGAATACCTCCCCGCCCTCTTCCAGAAATTTACAGGCCAGATGGCTGCCAATAAAGCCCGTGGCCCCTGTAATCACGATTCTCATAGGCGCCTCCTAAACCATTTCCAGATGGTTGGAGCGCATGGCCCGTATCTCCACCTCAGAGCCGAACTTCTCCCGGATCACAGCCGCAATCTCGTCGGTGTAGCCGGGAGCGGTGATCACAATGGCATCTACCGGGTGTTCCTCAAAATAAGAGGGAGCCACAATAGGCAGATGGGAGGCCGGAGCAAATTTTCCCTGCTTAAAGGGGGCGGAGTCGATGATATAAGCCGCCTTCTTTCCCAGACTGGTAGTGGCTGCCAGGGTAAAGCCCTGATGGCTGGCTCCCCAGATGGCTGCCTTTTTATTCCAGACTTCCAGATATTTCATATAGGTATCCATCTCTCTGCGCAGGTTCACATAGCAGTCCAGAAGATTTTCCGTCTCCATCTGGGGCCGTTTGCGGACGACCACAGAAAGTGTATCCCGGTTAATGACCTCTGCCTCCAGAACCACAAAGCCAGTGCGTTCCAGAAGGGAGGTCAGTGTCTCAAAAGTATAGTAGGCAATATGGTCGCGGATCAGCTCATAGTAGCTGCTGTGATCCATAATATATTCAAAGCTTGGGACGGTAAGCAGTCCCATCCCATCGTCCTCCAGATTGTTGTAAATACAGCGCAGCATCGCCGCCGGATCCGGCTGATGCTCCAGAAAATTAAAAGAAAGGAACACATCATAGAGGCCGCCGGGAATCACGGTATCGGCTGTCTCTGTAAAGCCCTGCTCCACATTCAGCCCCTGGGCCCTCGCAAGCTCTGCCAGAGCGGGATCGTGCTCGATGCCGAACCCCTCAACGGGAAATTCCTTTAAAACCTTTAAAAATTCCCCCTGACCGCAGCCAACCTCGATAAATCGCTTTCCCTCAAGGTGATAGGTATCAATCAGGTGGCTGTACTGCTTTCTGCGGAGCTCTGCCATGGTGGTGGAATATCCGCCGGCCCGGATCACATCCCGGTAGTAATCCACAGGCTCACAGTCAAACTGCACCAGGCCGCAGCCCATACACTGGCACAGATCCAGCGTCAGGCCCTGATCTTTATCTACATGATCTTTATCCGGCATATGCTGGGCGGACGCAGGCATATTGTCCAGGGTTAGAAGCGGTGTCTCCCAGAGTGGCGCACCGCAGGCGATACAACGTTTCATCTATATTCTCCTTCCTTCTCCTGCACCAGTCGGCGGATCCCTTCTGCAAACGGGATCTGCTGGGTAAAGCCGGTGACCTCTTTCAGTCTGGAAAGATCCGGCATCAGCGATACCATTCCCTCTGCGTTAGGGGGCCTGTCTCCAAAATGATAAGTGCCCTGACTGCCGCAGAGACGGTGCAGTTCTTCTATATAATCCCGCAGAGGGCGGGTGTCATCCCCCGCCACATTATACACGCCGGCCGGGGCTTTGCCAAGAAGAAGTTTTGTCAGAAGAGCCGCTGCCTCAGTGACATAAAGGAAATTCCACTGCTGGGTGCATGGCCCCATTTCCATATGGCCGCCCTTTAAAAAGGTATCCAGGCAGGCAGAAATCAGCGACCAGGGATGATCGCCGGGACCGTATACGCTGAAAATGCGGGTGTGGATATAATCGATGCGAAGCTGCACGGACAGTTCCTTTGCCTGTTCCCACACCAGCACCTTGTTCTTGCCGTATTCTGATACGGGATGGCAGGGCTGATCCTCCTTCATAGGGGAATGGCAGATCCCGTATTCGGCCTGAGAGCCGGAGAAGAGGAAACGGGTGCAGCCCAGGGCGGCGGCCGTCTTAAGGGCTGAAATGGCATAACCGATATTTTTTGCCTGAAGGGCGGGATCCTGGCGGTTGGCGCTCCCCGCTCCCTCCCATCCCAGATGCAGCCAGGCGGAGGCGTCGGGGATGGAAAGGGACTGTAAGGTTTCGATCTCCTGCAGACTGCACTCCAGAAGCTTCAGCTTGCCGTCCCCCGCTCCGGCCGGATCCTCTGCCCCGTTCCCGGCCTTTATCGCCCTTAACCTTTCTATTCCGGCTGATCCCGGCCTTGCCACTGCATATACCTTATGTCCCTGTCTTAAACATTCCTCTACGGCCGCCTTTCCGATAAAGCTGGTGGCTCCTGTGACAATCACTGCCATACGGCTGTCTCCTTTCACTGCTATTCCCTTATTCTGGGAATAATCATATTCCGGTCCATCTCCTCATCCGAAAGGAATGGAGCCATATCTTCTAACGGCGGAGATACCAGCGTTCCGTCCGGCAGTCTCTTGGCCGAGGATTTCGGCTCGAAATTCTGATCCATGGACACGAAGATCTCGCAGATCACCGGCCCCTCTGTATTCAGCGTCTTTTCCACCGCTTCTGCCAGTTCTCTATTGTGCTCCGCCTTCACATAAGGGTATCCGTAAGCCGCCGCCAGCTTCTCCATATCCGGGAAGCTTAAGTCCCCGCTGTCCACTCCGATGCCGATAAGGGGCTCGCCGAAGAAATTCTTCTGTGTCTGGCGGATGGAGTGATATCCTCCGTTATTGATGAGAAAAATCTTGATGCCCATTTTATGATGGATGATGGTCTGCAGCTCCTGAAGGTTCATCTGGATGCTTCCGTCCCCTGTCACCAGAACCAGATCCTCCCCCCCACGGTCTGTGCCCTGACTGTAGAAACGGTTCTCTCTGGACGCCGTCCAGGCCCCGATGGCCGCAGGAAGGTCATAGCCCATGGCCGCAACAGCGGAATTGGTGATAAATCTCTGCCCTTTTTTGATCACATATCCATGGCCCCCTACCACGCAGGCAGAACCATTTCCCACTACGGTGATCTGGTTTTCCTTTAAACGGCTGCTGATAGCCTCAATGGCCGCATACACATTGGCCGGTTCCATCTCACCGGACGCCCAATGCTTTGGCTGCACTACCGGATACGTCTCCTTCCACATCCGGCAGGTTTCGCTCCAGTTCATGCCCGGAAGGCCTTCTCCGCCCTCAAAGAGCTGTTTTAGCCCCGGCCGGCTGATACTTTCCGGCAGTTTCTCCCCCTCCTCCGCAAAAATGGCATCCAGCTCCCCGTCCAGCCGCTCCAGAAGATCTCCGGCGTCTGCGTGAACAGCCATATCCACATGGACAGAGGGCTTTTTAAGCTCCTCGCAGTCAATATCATTTACGATTACAAAGGCGGCTCTGGCCCAGGTCTTATAATTATATCCCACCTGGCGGATGCTCAAGCGGCTGCCGATCGACAGCACCAGATCGCTGTTTTGAACCGCAAAATTTCCGGCCCGGTCGCCCATGTTCCCGGCGCGGCCTGTATACAGGGGATGCGCATCCCAAATACAGTCCTCGCTGTCCCAGCCTGTGATCACGGGAATCCCCAGCTTTTCGGCCACCTTCATGAAAATATCATGTGCCCCGGCAATACGGATCCCGTTTCCGGCATTGATCACCGGACGTCTCGCAGCCCGGATCCTTGAGAGGATCTCCCGTGCGGTCTGGGCCGTCACCCGGCCGGGAAGAATCTGACGCTTCTCACCCTTTCCCGCCTCATCCTCAGGGATTCCATGAACCGTTCCACTCCCGGCCCAGCCGTCTCCTCCCCTTTCGTAATCCTCGGGATCAAAGCCGATGAGATCCTCCGTCTCCACAAACGCCCCCTGGACGTTTAATGGGATGTCCAGCCAGCAGGGGCCGGGACGGCTGGATACGGCCAGATACAGCGCCTTTTCCAGGCAGTAGCGGATCCGCATGGGATCAATCACCATTTCTGAATACTTTGTCATACAGTCAATGGATTTACAGATGTCAAATTCCTGATCACCCATGGCCCGGATCCCGGTGCCTGACCAGCGGGCGGTGGTGTCATAGCGCACCTGACCGGAAAGTACCAGCATGGGAATGGAATCCAGCCAGCCTCCCAGCACTCCGGTGATGGCGTTAGTGCCTCCGGGGCCGGTGGTAACGCAGAGAGCCGCGATCTCATTGTGGATCCGGGCATAGGCCTCTGCCGCGATGGCACAGGCCTGCTCATGGTGGTTGTAGATGCAGTGAAGGCCCTCCTGATGGCCCAGAGCGTCATCTAAGTGCATGGCTCCGCCTCCGGTTACCATAAATGCCTGATGGATCCCAGCCTCTGTGAGTTTTCCCGAAATATAATTTGAAACCTTTATCCTCATACATCTTCTCCTTTGCTGCGGCGCTTTGCGCCTTTTTAAACAGTGACGCGCCCAGGCGTTCCCCTCCGGCTTCTGCAGACAAAAATGCCGCGAACGCATACATCGTTTTTAAATACGTTCTGAAACATATGGTGAGTATATCATAAAACCCTTAAAAAGCCTACTACCATTTTCCTGCCCGGCTTTCCCCGTATCCCCGCAGGGGTCCCCGGCCTGCGGGAAAGACCTTCCAGCCTTTCCAGTAAGCCTCACTGGAAATCTCCCCTCTCACCCGCTATAATGAGCCTCGTAATGCAACGACGGATGTTCGGCCGACTCACATATTTCAAAAGGAGAGACATTTATTATGAAAAAACAGATCAAGTTTCTGGCTGTATTATCCACCGCAGTCCTGACTGCAGCGCTGTCCTTCCCGGCTTACGCAAAGAATGCAGGCTGGGCCCAGGAAAACGGCAACTGGTACTATTACGATTCCTACGGGGAGCCCCTGACGGACACCTGGAAGAAATCCGGCGATGACTGGTATTACCTGGATTCTGACGGCATCCGCGCCACCTCTGCGCAGATCGACGAATACTATGTAGATGAAGATGGAAAGCGCGTTTCCATGGAATGGGTTTCCATTGAAAATGAGGATTTCTGGTCCGAGGAGGACGCTCCCGAATTTCTTTATTATTACTATGGAAGAGACGGAAGAGCCCTGACTTCCACCTGGGCCTCCATCAACGGCCAGTGGTATTATTTCAATGAGGACTCCATCATGGAGACCGGATCCATTGAGGTGGACGGCCATAACTACTATCTGGGCGAGGACGGCAGCCGCAAGACCGGCTGGGTGCTCCTGGAGGAAGAGACAGACGACCCGGAGATCATTGAGTCCTGGTACTATTTCGACAACAGCGGAAAGCGCATTGAAAATGAGATCGACAAGAAGATCGACGGCTCCTACTACACCTTTGTAGACGGAAAGATGCAGACCGGATGGTTTAAGCTTCCCGCACAGGAAACGGCTGATACCGCTACCGGCTCTGAGGCATCAAAGGCAGAAATTCCCGCCATCGCTTCCTATCAGTATTATGACGAAGACGGCAAGCGCGCTTCCGGCTGGAGAACCATCGAAGGCGCTGAGGGCATCAGCGAGGAGGCCGAGGTTTATAAGTTCTACTTTAAAAACGGCGCTCCCTATCATGCAGAAAGCGGCTTAGAGCTTTTCACCATTGATTCCAAGAAATACGCCTTCAACACCAGAGGTGAGATGCAGACCGGCAAACAGTCCGTAAACATCGGCGACGGCGCTGCGGCTAATTTCTACTTTGACGGGGAAGGCGTGATGAAAACCGGCAAGCAGGTTATCTATGATGAGGATCTTGGAGAGACCCAGAACTGGTTCTTCCACACCGACGGCTCCAAAAAGGGCCAGGGATACCACGGCATCAAAGATAACACTCTCTATATCCAGGGACTGCGTGCAGAGGCCGATCCCGACCTTCGTCTTGCCCCTGCCGAGTTAGACGGCACCCGCTATCTGATCAACGCAAACGGAGCCATCCAGAAGGCGGGTTCCAGTTCCAAATCCAATTCCAGGCCGGAGCTTGGAGCCGGATATAAGGATTTTACAGACGAAAATGACACCGTCTGGACCGTAAACACAAGCGGCGTGATCCAGTAATCCCCGCATAAAAGCAGGCGTATCCTTCCTGCACAAATACCGCTCCATGTTACAGCTTCGCGGCGGCAGCGTTTCCTGTTTCCCGGCTGCCATCTCATCCGTTTCTTCTATAATAACAAATTACAGGGCAGCCGGGAGCAGATGCCGGGATGTAGCGCAGCCATTTGCCGTACAGTTACAATTTTGGTAACAAACCGCGGATTCCATTTACAAAAGAGACATTGCGTGTTACACTGGCCTGACAGTCTTTTACATTTTTTGTAAGTCTGTCAGGCCATTTTACATATTTCATTCATCATATTGCACAACTTATATTAGTTTTTTTGTACACTATGACTATTTTAAAATAAATCGAAAAAATGTGGTATATTTTACGTTCTCATGCGTTATTTATTATAGACCGGATAAGTTTGGTCAGAACATGGAGGATACAGATGAGAGAACTTGCTGCTTTTTACTGCCCCAGATGCGGGTACTATGCTTATTACCAGACATCCCGCCACCCACAGTGCCCCAGATGCCATTCCCAGGAAACCATGCATATGGTACGGATGCATTATAAAGAATTTATGGACATGAGCTGCCAGGAGCGGGACGATTATCTGGGAAATGAGATTTTAAAGCACAATCCATCCCTGATGGAGCGTCTCACTGAACCCCATAAAAAATACAACAGCCGTGAGATCATAGCAGAAATGAATATGGAAATCATGCGCCTGGATACGGAAAATAAGGTCTTAAGCGACACCATCAAATGGATGCACGACACCATATGGGAAATGATCCGGGAACAGAAAAAGGCGGAGCGGACTGGAAAGTAGGCTCACCTTTTATAACCATGCGTTTACGGAGGCAAAGGATAAAAGCCGGGACCACTTAAGCCGTCAAATATTTTGCCTGTTTTCACTTGAAATATCCCCCTGTATGTCATATAGTAGTGTAAGCCGGCCTTTCAAAGGCCGGATTTTACACGAATGAGGAGTATGAAATGGATATGAATCAACTGATGAACAGTCTCAAAGAAACCTACGGATTTTCAAAGGCAGAGTGGACCGCTCTTCCCGGAGAACCGCTCATCCAGTTTTCCCTTTGGCTCACCGAGGATCATATTTCCCGTATTATCGAGAAAGCGGGACGTATGAGCGCCATTGTGGAATCCTGCGCCAACATGGTCAGCATCTGCGAGCCGGAGTTAAAGGACACTCTGATGGCTACTACCATCCAGTGCTGCGGGGCAAACGAACTGCGTATCCGCACAGCGGACTCCATGCTGAAAATGCTGGTCGGATCTCTTTTTGACTGATTTTTCCGTACTTTCCTCCCAAAGACGGAGATTTCTGCCGCCTGGCAGACGCTGCCGGCTGAGAACTCAAAGGCGATACGAATCCCCTCCCTTTCAATGACAAGGGGTGGAATTACCATGAACCGGATGAACTGCTTTATACCATCGGATAAGCGCCGGGCGTCCCCTTACCCGCCCAGCGTCACATCCTGAGCATCATACCACGCAAGCGCCGCCTCTACGTGCTCCCGCTTAAAATCCGGCCAGTAGTCCTCCACCACATACAGATCTGAGTAGACCGACTGCACCGGCAGAAAGCCTGAAAGGCGGCTCCTTCCGCCCCAGCGGATGATCAGGTCGATCCGCGGCACTTCTTTTGTTTTAAGGCAGGGGCCGATGATTCCGTTTTTCAGTCCCAGATCCCACTGCCAGCTGTAATTGACAAGAAAATTGATCTTCATGCCTCCTTTCCCGAAATCATGACGGGCGGTGTATGGAAGAAGTTCTGCCGGAAATACAGCAGAATTCGTGTTCCCAAGCACCAGAAGGCTGGCATCCTCCCCTGAAAGCTCCTCTACCGCAGCCACACAGGCCTTTGTAAATGCCTGGCGCTGAGCAGAGGGGCGTTTTGTATTATCCGCAGTAAAGCCGTAAAAGGTCATTTCTTCGATCCCCATTTCACAGCACATCCGATACAGCTCCATTCCCGGAGAAATCCCATGGTCATAGCCGTCTGCTTTTTCCATTCCCTCTCTTACCGCCCAGCGGCGGTTGCCGTCAGGAATAATCCCGATATGTTTTGGAAGCCTCATACATTTGTCCATCCTTTCCTGAGGTGATAGTGAAAGTATAGACGGGAAACGGCGGGATATTCACCAGGCGTCCAGCCTGCTGTCAATGATACGTAACGAAATTTTATCGAACGTACGTTCCCTTTGTCGGATAAGGGGTGAGGGGAATATCCCCTTAAACAAAAGGACGAAGGAGTGATTTTACATTTATGTATACATTACAGATCAGACACCTATTTTCTCTGGTTCGGATTCCTTATATAAAAGAGGACGATTTTGAGGAGTTTTATTTATATTTAAAAAAAGATATGAAGCTGAAGACGGAATTGACAGAACAGATCTTCCCCCTGGCCCAGGAGGCAAAGCGGCGGCTTGAGAACTGGGGCGACGCCTCCAAAAACCGTATTCTGCCCTTTAAAGAAGCGTTAAGGACAGAACATAGCCCCCGGTTTTATGATGTTTCCCGCAGAATGGGAATGTATCTTCCCGCACAGGCCCAGCTGACAGAATTTTTTATGTTTCTGGAGCTGTTCCGCCACCGCTGTCTCGGATGTCTGCAGACAGCGGACGAGAGGCTCCGGGCGGACAGGCAAAGCCTTACAGACCCCGGACTGCGGGATCTGTTTTTTCTCAGCGAAGCCGTCTATTCAGACCAGAAAACGGCAGCTGCCTATATAAGGGAAATGGACAGCCCGCAGACAGCCCTTCTCTGGAAACAGTGCGCTCTTATGATGGCCGGCTTTCTTCCGGCAGAGAGGAGGGGACAACTGTGAATATTGGAATCATAACCAAAGACAACGGCCTGTTTCACAGGCTCTATCAGGCCGCAGAGCAGGCCTGCACAGTCAAAGGGCAGCGTTTTGCAGAGCACTACTCCTTTCATCCCCTTTCGCCTGGTCAGGTACTAAAGGCGGCCAAGAACCCGAAGGAGTGGTGGCTTATATTTCTGGACGGTGACACCTGTGAAAACTGGCTTCTGGATGTGAAATATATGACCGAAGCCAACAGCCATATCATGGTCTGCCTTGTGAGCAGGGACTACCGCAGGGCCGGCGAGCTTCTGCAGCAGAGGATTCTGCGCGGGATCGCGGGCTACATTCACCCGGAGGAGGATGACCTGGACCGTCAGTGCAAAAACCTCATTTCCTTCCTCACCCGTCGGATCTCAAGTCTGGAACAGACTCTTATGATCCGCAGCTGCGGGCAGGAGCTTCGGATCCCCTATAAAGACATCTGCATGATTGAGACGGAAAAAGGAAGCCATTTTTCAAAAATCTGGTGCACCTTTGGGGAATATTCCGTTCGCGCCTCTATCCAGGAACTTCTAAGGGAACTGAACCAGGATTTCTGTCAGGTGCGGGCATCTGCTATTGTGAATCTGACCCTCATTCAAACAGCGGAACCGGGATCCGGAATTCTTAACCTGCCCCGCGGGCTAAGCTGCTGCTGCTCCCGCAGGATGAAGGGAGAGGTTTTTCATAAACTAAACCATGGGGGATGATGTCTGCCACTGCCTGCTCCTTGCATTTCATTCTACTGAAAAAGAGACGCCCTGCCGGGCAATTTCACCGGCAGGACGCCTCTTTTTATTTATAACACCATTGCAGCCTGTCCCCTCCTGTCTCAGGATAAAAACAGTTCCTTTTCCCTCTGCCGTCTTCTGGTCAGCCCGTTCAGAGCCCTGCCTCCGGCCCTGTTCCATTTAAGAAATTCTCCTGCCGCGGCCTGTGTCTGCCCTGCGTTGAGAAGCTTTATCAGCGTACTCTTTTTCAATGCTCCGACTCCCAGGTTGTAGGCAAAGCTTACAAGGGCATCAAACTGGCTCTGGGTCACCGGATGGGAAAGGCAGCCAAGGACCCCCTGCTCGAATTTCCTCAGATCCTTTCTGAGCAGTTCCTCTGCCTGGGCCTGATCAATGGACGTTCCCATCACAACTCCGGCCGTATGGCCATAGCCGATGGTAGGGATCCCGGCCGCACAGAGGTAGGCTGTAAGGCGGCAGCCTTCAAACTCTTTAATGAGAGCGATTCCGCGGTCGGAAATGGAGGTTGGCCCCGCTGTCTGGGCGCCGTCTGTTACCGGCTGCTTTTCCCCGGATTCCTTCTGCGCCTTCTGCTCCGCTCCCACCGCGGTCAGGTCTGCAGCCAGTTTCGGTCCGGATCCCGGCGCTTCTCCCTGAGGGATCCCCTCCAGCATAAGAACGCCTTTCTCGCCCACAGTTCCCCTTAGAGCTGTTCCTTCCTTCACCATGGCCCCGTTTTCATCAAAAACATATGCCTTTCCTTCGATGACCTGCACGCCCTTCACCATGGCATAGTCCGTTCCAAAATAGTACCAGTTTTCCTTATAGAAATACCATACCTCCCGAACGGCATAGCCTGCGTTGTTAAACCAGTACCGTTTTCCCTCATCCTGATACCAGTCGTCTGTCACCCAATGCCCCGGTTCCAGATAAAAACGCAGTCCGCCTTCCTCCTTTACCCAGCCTTTTAACTCTCTCTCTGTGTTGTTGATTTCTGTGCATTTATTATTCATGTGTATATTTTCCTCCTGATATCCTAAAGTTCTGTAAATTCTGTAAAATATATCTTCTGACGCAGATCCACCAGCATATATCCATAGACACAGCGGTCTGTCTCAGGCTCAACCAGTTCCAGCCTCATATCCTCCGGTGTTTCCATTACAATCTCTTTCCCTCTGTAGTAATGCTTATCCAGATCAATCTCTGCATCTGCGGGCATATTTTCTGTCTGAGAGGTTTCTGAAGCCTCCTCCATGGCTTCAAACGGATACAGCGGACAGATCCTGTCGCCCTCCTTCAGTGTATAGACCTCCTTTGTCCCCTGTCTGGAATTCTCCACAGGAACAATCGAGCGGATTTCCCCGTCCTCATGCTCGTCATCAAAGCTGATCTCCATGGTGCACAGCCTCCCGTTATACAGGATGGGAGCCATGTATTCCGTATAGGACTCCAGGTTTATGGTCTCGATCAGGCACAGGATTTCTCCCTTCAGGCCAGGGTAGGACTTCTCCGGCACGGCCTGCAACTTTCCGTCCGCCCGGATCTCCACATCACTGTCGGTACTGAGCATATAATAATCCGTTCCATTTCCGCTGTCGCAGAACACAGCCAGATACGCTCCTGCCACCTCCGTAAGCTCCTCCGGGGATATTTCCAGACACACCGTTCCATCTTTGCCGTTTTCCACATTTTCCCAGAAAATTTCCTCATCATAAGCCAGGTAAGCTGCATAATCCATCATCAGTTCCTGATAGGCGCTGCAGAATCCTGCGTGCTCATAAATCCCCATATCCTCTTCCAGCTGCACGTTTGAGCCGCTTGGCAGGTAAATGGAAAGTCCGCTGGTACCCTCCATTTTGCCTGAGGCTGCCGTATCTGCCGCCAGCCTTTTAACAGCGTCCTGCAACTCCATATAAAGGGCATCCTGCTCTGGAACCATGCGGCAGGCATCCATCAGATCCATCAGATCCACCATTTCCGAAAATGTGTCTGCCCGTCGGCTTCCAAAGACCCGCAGGCTCTGGCGCTCCCGCCCCAGCTTTTCAAACAGCTCCTCTCGCTGATCCGGGGGAAGTGCTGCCAGAAACGGGTGAAATGCCTCGTGAAAGCTGTCATAAACCTCCATATCTATCAGCGTCATTGTTACCAGCACATCCTGCCCCTTTTCCTGATACCAGTTTTCATAGGAATCCAGGATCGCCTCTCCTGCCATCTTTCCCACAGGCTCCGTTTTTCCAAATTCCTCATCCCCAAATACCGTCAGCCAGCCATAATCCAGGCCGTCCTGAGGCTCCAGTTCCGGGGAGGCAATGACGTAATCAGCCATTTCGTCCAGACAGGCCGCCGTTTCTATCCCGCCCATCAGGCAGGCGTCAAAGGAGACAAAATCAAAGCCCTCCTGTCCTCTGAACGAGGTGCTGACTGCCTGTCTGAGTTCTGATAAGGTCAGGCTGTCACCGTCAAAATTGCTGTCGCTCCCATAGCCCTCTACCGGGCCTGCGCCATGATTCCACAGCACAAGGCCATAGTGGCTGGCCGGGTAGGTCTGACTGGCAAAGTTGATAAAATCCGTCAGCGTCTCCGGCTCTCCCATATTGCGCAGAGACATATATTCCATGTCCTCCACCCCCTGGTCCGTCAGGCGAAAACGGCTGTATTCATGCCCCTCTCCCTGCATCTGTGGAAGCTGCCAGGAGGCAGCGCCTCCCATCTCCACCACAAGATTAAGCGAAGGCGGATCTTCCTTCATCCCGTCCAGCGCGCGGATCATCTCTGTGATATCCGCCGTAGCCGCACCACAGTCCTCCTCCAGGTCGCTGCCATTCATATACACCATCACCGTGTACTCCGCTGGCGGGGCGCCCGCCTCATATTGCTGTACCAGGGTTCCCTGGCGGGCGGAACCGCTTATGGTAAAAAAAGCGGTCCCGGCCAGTATGGCTCCCAGGGTTCCTGCAATCCCCGAACCCTTGATCCGTAATTTTTCTTATCCATCTTTCAAATCTCCTTTATCTGTCTCTTTGGGCTGCGCCCGATGCGGCCCATGGACTCCTGTTTTATCATAATCGTTTCTCATACATTCCCTTTCTGCTTCTGCTTCTCATCACCTGAAGCCCCTGAGACGGGCTGGCATGAAACTCCTGTCTGGCCTGCATTTTAACACAAACAGAAAGAACAAATGTTTTCTTTTTCTGTTGACATTTCTGTTATACAGTGCTATGTTATATTATGCAGAACATACGTTTTCCAAATAGAGGAGTTCATCATGGAATATTTTATACTTAATTGATAAAAAAACGTTTTTGTCACCGAAGAAATCTACAAAGCCTACTGCCATGGCCAGCACAAAGAGCGCTACTTCCGTGAATCTGATATCCATAATAAGACTGTCTATTACAACGCTCTGGATACTGACGAAACAAACAGCTGCGATCTCTTGTCTGATCCTGCCGCTCCCAGCATCGAGGAAACCGCAGAAGCCGGGCTGGACTGCATTGCTTTGAAAAATGCTCTGAAAAAGATAAAAAAAGAAGAACTGGACATAGTAAGACGCATCTACTGCTATGACCAGTCCTTAAGACAGGCTGCAAAGGAAACCGGCGTGGCGCTCAGTACGCTGCATTACCGGCATAGGAAGATATTGGAGAAGCTGAAAAGGTGGTTGGCATAGGGATAGACTTAAATTAAAAAGTTATTTCCAACTTACTAAGCGCCTTATAAAGCACTGCTGTATGTACTGCCTGCGGAAACTCTCCCGCATCTACCATCACTTTTATCTGTTCTAACGGCAGTCTTTCTACCTCCAGTTCCTCAAACTCATCCAATTTTAGTGATCCCACTGGCACTACATTTCGAGCCAAATAACACCAGGCAAAATTGCTGTTAGATGAGGCGTTTGGTGCCAGCTTAAACAAAAACTCCAGTTTTTCAGCCTTATAACCTGTTTCCTCCAAAAGCTCACGTTTTGCTGCTTCCTGAGGATCTTCTCCTGGCTCAATCGCACCGGCAGGAAGCTCCCAGATCACTTTTTCAATTCCATGTCGATACTGACGCTCTATCACAAGCTCTCCCTGCTCTGTCACAGCTACTACCACTGCAAAGTCACTGGCACGATACACATAAAAAGGAGCAATCACTCTTCCATCCGGCAGCTCACAGTCACTTGCCTCCAAATTAACCCATTTATCCTTAAAAATTGTTCTCTTAGCTAATGTTTTCCAGGCCAGCGAATGTTCCATTTTCTTTTCTCCTGTTCTTATATTGTAATTTACACATTCCCCTAAAGACCTACTGACAGCAGTCTCACTATAGCCCGCCTTACTATACGGAGAAAGCAGAAGGAATGTGAGAATATTTTACTCAAAAATCCCTTTCATATTCTCCTGCATCCTCCTCTCAACGCAGGATGCCTCTTCCATATCTTCTGCACTCACCGACACATACACCTTCATCTTAGGTTCTGTTCCGGAAGGACGTACCACAACAGAGCAGTTCCCCTCCAAGATGAATTTCAGCACATCGGATTTAGGCAGACCATCCAGCCCCTCCGAATAATCCAGACAACGCAATACCTTTTTGCCTCCGATAATTTCTATGCCTTTCCGCAGAGTCGCCATAATTTCCTTCATCTTTCGGAATCCAGCTGATCCCTCAAAAGTAAAAGAATGAAGCGTATTCAAACAGTATCCATAAGTCTGATACAGCTTTTGCAGTCTTTCCCACAAGCTGATATTCTGAGCCTTATAATAAGCAAACATTTCACAGATCATAAAAGCGGCATCCACCCCATCCTTATCTCTTACATAGGATCCGCTGAGATAACCATAGCTCTCCTCAAAACCAAAGATGTACCGCTGTTCCTGTCCTTCCTTTTCCAGTAATCCAATCTGCTCACCAATAAATTTAAAACCTGTAAGAACATTCCTAGTACTTACTCCATAGTGATCTGCAATCCGCTCCGCCATATCGATGGTTACAATGGTTTTTATCATCACCGGATTTTCCGGCATAGTACCATTGGCCATCCTGCGCCCGCAAATAAAGTCAAGAAGCAGCATACCTGTCTCATTTCCGCTTAAAAGCACATGATTGCCCTTTTCATCCTTTACAGCAATTCCCACCCTATCACAATCCGGATCCGTAGCCAGCAAAAGATCTGCATTATACCGTCTGGCATACTCAATTCCCAGATCCATAGCCTCTCGAATCTCAGGATTGGGATATGGACAGGTCGGAAAATAACCATCCGGTTTCTCCTGTTCCTTCACCACAGTAATATTGGTAAATCCGCTCTCTTTAAGCGTCCGAAGCACCGGTTTAAGTCCTGTACCGTTTAAAGGCGAATAAACAATCGCTACATCCCTATCAACCACATCCTGAGAGCCAAGCACACTCTGAGACCTTACAAAATCTACAAAATCTGTTACAACCTCCGAGTCTATCCAGTGAATTCGCCCACTACCCACTGCCTCATCAAAGTTCATTCGTGAAACGCCGTCAAACACGTCCACAGCCTCAATCTCGCTCAAAATTGCAGCAGCAGCCTCGGTAGTAATCTGACAACCATCAGAACCATATACCTTATATCCATTATATTTAGAAGGGTTATGCGAGGCAGTCACCATAACGCCTGCTGCACACCCCAATTTGCGAACCGCAAAAGACAAACATGGTGTTGGCATGAGTTCATTATAAAGATATACCTGAATCCCATTTGCGGCAAACACCTGAGCCACAACTCTCGCAAACAGATCCGACTTAATCCGTGAATCATAGCTGACCGCAATGCCCTTTTCGTGGCCCCCCTGTTTCTTCACATAAGCTGCCAACCCCTGAGAAGCCTTTGCCACTGTATAAATATTCATACGATTCGTTCCTGCGCCAATTACTCCCCTCAAGCCACCGGTGCCAAACTCAAGATTGCGGTAAAAAGCATCCTCAAGCTTTGCATAATCTCCTGCCATCTGCTTCAATTCTTCTGCTACATCTGTGTCCTCTACTGCATAATCAATCCAGCGAGTGTATTCCTTTTGCATTTGTTCTGTTGTAACCATCAAGCCAGCTCCTTCCGCCAATACTCTAGGGTTTCCTCAATTGTTCTTTCCAAAGAAATCTCCTGTCTCCATCCCGTACACCCCTTCAGTTTGGATACATCTGCCTCAATCACAGGTACATCCACAGGGCGCAGACGAGCCGGATCCACATTTATGGTAATATCCGCATTTGCATAGTGCAAAATCATATCTAATATATCCTTAATAGCTACAGCATGACCCGATCCTACATTATAACTTTCTCCAGAAACTCCATGTTCCATCAGCGCTGTATAGGCCCGTACCACATCACGCACATCCGAAAAATCTCGTTTCGCACTGAGATTCCCCACACTGATCACCGGTTCCCGTAACCCCTTCTCAATTTCTGCTGCCTGTCTGCAAAAATCTGACACTACAAATGCCGATGTCTGGTTAGGTCCCACATGATTAAATGCACGAACCATCATCACATCCATTCCATATGCTTGAGCATAAATCTGTCCAATCATATTCTGACAGGCCTTTGTTGCTGCATAAATATTTCCAGGACGAAGTACATTGTTCTCCTTTATAGGAATCTCATCACACCTTACATGGCCATACTCCTCACCAGACCCGATCAAAAGTATCCTGGGACTATAATCCAGTTCTCTCACCCCATCCAGTACATTTAAACTGCCCTTTACATTCACATCTACTGTAAGTCCCGGATTCTTCCAGGATAACGCCACTGAGCTCTGGGCTGCCAAGTGGAAAATGTAATCTGGTCTTTTCTCATTCAGCAGCGAAGAGACTGCCTCTCTGTCCAAAATATTCAGATCACAAACCTCAACGCTGTCCCGTTTTATCATTTCCTGCGGCATCTTAGTAACAACAATAGACCATACGCAGTCTTTCTGTATATGGTCTATCAAATAGTTGCCTACGAAGCCTGCCGCACCTATAATCAATGCTTTCTTCATAGTTTTCCTCAATATTTATTTTAAATTGGCAATCTTAATTTCCTCTGCAACCAGAGACATATCATTATCTACCATTCTTGTTACCAGTTCTGCAAATGGGATTTCTCTTGTCCATCCAAGCTTTTCCTCTGCCTTAGCAGGATTTCCCAGCAATACATCAACCTCTGCCGGACGGAAGAATTTCTTATTTACCTTAACAATCACCTGGCCGTTTTCAGCGTTGATTCCTACCTCGTCTACGCCTTCCCCTTGCCACTTTACCTGGATACCTACATGAGCAAATGCAGTCTCCACAAACTCGCGGACAGTTCTAGTCTCATTGGTAGCGATCACATAATCATCTGGTGTTTCCTGCTGCAGCATAAGCCACATAGCACGGACGTAGTCCTTAGAATGCCCCCAGTCACGCTTGGAATCCATATTTCCAAGTTCCATGTATTCCTGAATGCCCTGCTTAATTCTTGCAACTGCATCTGTAATCTTTCTGGTAACAAACTCCTTGCCCCGACGCTCACTCTCATGATTAAACAAAATACCACTGCAGGCATACAGCCCATAGCTCTCACGATAATTCTTGGTAATCCAGTGACCGTACAGCTTGGCAACACCATAGGGACTTCTGGGATAAAATGGTGTCTTCTCAGTCTGAGGCATCTCCTGAACCAGCCCGAACATCTCACTGGTAGAAGCCTGGTAAAAATGAGCAGACGGTTTTACTGTTCGAATAGCCTCCAGCATATTTGTGACACCAGCAGCATCAATGTCAGCCGTAGCAATCGGCTGCTCCCAACTGGTTGCCACAAAAGACTGTGCTGCCAGATTGTAAACCTCATCTGCCTGTGAAATTCTCATAGCGCTGATCAGAGAAATCACATCTGTCATATCTGCATAGATAAAATGAATTTTATCCTTAATATGCTCCACATTTCCGTAATCCACAACGCTCTTTCTTCTCATGATTCCATAAACATTATAGCCCTTCTCAAGCAGAAGCTCTGCCAGATAAGAACCGTCCTGTCCTGTAATTCCTGTAATCAATGTATTTTTCATTTTTTATCTCCTTAAATATATTCATCTCTATTGCATATTTTCAGGTTTTCCAAAACCTTCTTTATATCTCCAGCGCTGTCCTTGGCACAAATCAGTGTAGCGTCTTCCGTATCCACTACAATCAGATCCTCCAAACCAACTGTGGCAATCAGTTTCTTTCCACCTTGAATGATGCAGTCTCTGGTATTTACTGTAATAATGTTCCCGTTTACCACATTTCCAAACTCATTTGTCTTTTTGATTCGCTCCACTGCCAGCCAGGATCCCACATCATCCCAGCCAAAGGTGCCGGGAAGAATATATATATCCTCTGCCTTCTCCATAATGCCATAATCAATGGACTGAGACTCCATAGCATGGAATTCCCTATCAAGCACTACCTCCTGCTCAGGTGTTCCGATAACATCTCTAATCCTTTGCAGACGATTATAGGTATCGGGCATAAACTGCTGTATATTCTTTAAGATAGAAGAAATCTTCCAGGCAAACATTCCGCTGTTCCAGAGATACTCCTCCGTAGCCAAGTATTCCTTTGCAACCTCCAGCGTAGGTTTCTCCACAAATCGATCTACTCTAAAGGCTCTGCCTTCTACCTCGTGAGAATCAAACTTAATATACCCATATCCAGTTTCCGGATAATCCGGGGTGATACCGACAGTAACAAGATTCTTGTTTTTCTCGGCCAGGCTACAGGCATCCCGAAGAGTAGTCAGAAACATCTTTGTAAACTTTATCTGATGGTCTGATGGAAGAACAAGCATAACTGCATCCTCATACTTCTTGGCCATATGAACTGCCCCCAGCCCGATACAAGGTGCTGTATTACGTCCAATGGGCTCACAGAGGATGTTTTCCTCAGGAATTCCCGGCAGCTGCTCCAGAGCAAGTTTTTTATAGTCTCTGTTGGTTGCAATATAAATATCTTCTAACTGAACTAACGGTAAAATGCGCTCAATTGTCAGCTGTATCATCGTCTTTCCATCATCTGTCAGAGACAAAAACTGCTTTGGCAGGCTTTTGCGGCTTCGCGGCCAGAAACGCTCTCCCCGTCCACCGGCCATGATCAGTGCTGTAACTTTCATGGTATACTCCTCTTTGAAACTGTAACTATTTTATAGTAAAACTATAGTTAGTCTAGCAGATTTAGTAGGCTTTTTCAACTGGTAAATGGCTTTCAATTTTCTTACGCAAAAATATTGAGCTAACCGCTTAAAACTTTCCTGCTACTTCTGAAACTGCTCTGTAGCTAAGAATTCTTTTAACATCATACTCGCATTATAGAATTTAGCAATCCTCTAGCAAATACAATATACGACCGAATTTACTACTCAAACCGTTTCAAGTTTTGTTTAAACAGTTTCCCAGGCTAGTAAACTCATATACGATTACTTATCACTTATAGTATGGCTATTCCAAACTAACGCTTTTGCTCGCCCTGATTGGTATTTACCAACGCATTGTAGAATGCTTTCTAATATTTACTGTAGTGCATCAATACAATATGGATCTATCTGCGATACTGACTCATCCATATCTAACCATGCCCGCGCACACGCCAAATCTAAACCATCATCTATATCAATACTGGTTCTTTTATCTAATATATAACGATATGGATGTTTTCCATGAAAATATTTCCACTCTACCATTTTTTCACGCGGAGCAATTAGTATTCCATCTGTTGCATAATAAAGCGGAGACAGTTCTTGAGAAGGAACATGTTCAATTCCCAACCTGTAGTTTATAGGCCCATTGTCATCCCATAAATAACGCCTAAATTTTTCCATAGAAACCAACGAATCATACCCCTCTTTAATTGCTTTTTTATATAATTTAATCGCCTCTCGATAATGTTTGGGGAATACTAACGGCGCTGTACAAGTCGCCCAAAGAATATCATCACCTTTTACATTATTACAAATATATGCAACCACTTCCCCAAATGTTTTAGTTTTCTCATCACAATACTCTATAGATCTTTTATGTGTTAATACACCTCTAGATTCTGCCATTTTTAGCATCATATCAGAGTCTGAAGAAACTACAATATGTTCTATTTCGTTTACTTCTTTCAGTTGGTTTATTTTGTTAATTAGTAAATTTGTTCCTGCAAATGGTGCAATGTTTTTATTTTTTAAACGTCTGCTTCCTTCTCTCACTGGAATAATCGCCGTAAAACTCATATACTTTTTCTCCTAACATACTATTAAATAATTCCCAAATACGCCTTCTACTTCTTCCTAAATATAAAGTTTTTTCTACTTTCCAGATTATCAATCTTTTGCTCTAAAATATCTGACTTATTGTCCAAGCGCTCCCACAAATCATAATTTTTTTTCAAATTATGCACATTATCTTTCAGTACTCCAATTGTATCTTCCTGTTTTTTAATTATTTTTTCCAAATTATCAATATTCATGTTTAATTGTTTGATTTTATCTTCATATTGAGATTTCAATAAAGAAACCTTTTGTTCATTACATAATTGTAAAGCGCCTAATACTCGTTCACGATTAAAGTCAAATTTCCATGTTCCCCTAATTCTTATTTTTTCAGGTTTCCGCTCCTCCAATTTTATTATAAAAGATGGATAGCAAGAACTAAGTTCACCGTACCCATCTGAAGTTAATACTATTGTTTGCTCTGGAATAAAGTTTTCAATCATCAGTTCTTCTTCCAAACCATTTACAACAATAGTAATTCTCAAATTTTTAAATCGTATAAAACATTTTTGATGGGGTATCCATCTAAACCTATTTTCTTTTCTAAATGTTTTCTCTGGAATTTCATAGCTAAAATCAAAGGTTCCATCTTTCAAAACATATTCAACAGTAAGGCTTTCTAGCAAAATATTATTATCTAACACTTGGAGCTGTGGGGTAATTACTGTTGGCTTATAACCAATTACTTCTTTACTTAATTTACTCAAAGTCATTTCTGTTTTATTTAAAAGTTCATTTTCTCTCTTATCCCCGCTTTCCATTATTTCTCTTATAACATAATCCAATTGGCCAAAGCTGTTTGGCATATAAAGATTTTCATTATATAAGCTTCGTAATGTATCGAAATATTTATCTGGAGACCATAATGTTGAGGATAAAATAAAACTATTATAAATGTCTTTCAAAATAATCAGTTTATAATTATTATCTCCAAACATAAGTAGTGGTGACGATATTGCTGTGCTTTCTCCTGCTATGCAGATCAATTTTTTATTTTCTTGCTTATAATAATTTACAAAATATATTGCCTCCCAAGGACTATTTTGTGACTGCATAATGGATCCGCTAATATTTTTATATTTTTCATTAAACCCCCTCTCCATTGGATGAGGCTTAATAAAAAAATCAAATGATGAACATATTATGGAAATCATTTCGAGAAAATATCGTTCAATTTCTGCACTAGTTCTTCCACTTAAAGCATAATATTGATCAAAGTATATAATTTGTGCAGCTTTCTCATTTTGTACATTAAAAATATATTTTATTTCCGACTGCATCTTTTTACATAATATAACATCCTCTAAGTACTCTCTGATTTTTATTCTTTTAACATCAAAATTGTCGGGCAAATTATACATTTGTGGATCATAACACCATGCTATAATAGACCTTTTCTCCACATCAATGTCTGCAAACATTCCATCCCTATGATTTTTCTGCCAATTTATAAAATCGTGAAACAAAATCACGCCCTCATCAATTAACATAACTGATGCATCCACTAATGTAGCTTGCTGATAAAGTGCCCTGGCAAATCTATTCTGTAATGCAAATACACCTACAATATCTCCATGATTAATCTTATAATATTCTGCTCTTTCTTTTAAATATATTTCGTCTTTAAAGGCTTCCTCAATTATCTCTACCTGTTTCCATTCCCCCATTTTTAGTATTCTTTGTGCACAAGCAACCGAATTATTCGAATTGTTGGAAACTAATAATATCGTTTCGTATTCATCCGAATTAAAATATATTTTTTTCAGAAAATAAGCTGATAATATATTTCTTTGTGAATCACAAAAAAAGTATACCTTCCCCATCTCACACCTCACGATCTTTACTATTTATAAAAGTTTTTTATTTTACTATTATACTTATAAATTTCCTTTTTTCTGAAGTTCAATAGCTTGTGATTGAATATATGTATGACGATTATGCGTATTAGTAACAAATATTGATTTCAAATATATTTTAAATAACCTAGCTGTGTACACAAAACCAAATTCTCCAATATTCCTGCATACCCCTCTCATCTTCCTAATTAATACATTTCCTTTAACCTCTACTACCTTAGGCATCTGTACTTCCTTTTTATTCATTATTTCAATCAACAGTTCATAAAACGGAGTGTTTCTAGCATATTTCCAATAGTAGTAAGAATATCTTTCTCCTAAACGTTTAATGGGCATAGAACCAGCTGCAAAATGAATAATCTTAGGAGTATTAAGTGCAGCAAAATATGCCACATTAGTCTCCATTATTTGTTGCACCCTAGGGCAAAGAACCCAAAAAACATTCCAGCTTGCATCCAAATATTTCACCTTATTACGTAATGTATAATTTAAAACATCTTGATCCTCCCACATCCATTTCTTGGATATTGCTATCTCTAATAATTGTTCTGATGTATAAATTTCTCTCCATTTTGTCACATCTACCAGCATTACTCCTGCGTTAAAATAATCACTTGGTGTATCAAGTTTAACATCTTCCATAATATGTTTTTTTATTTCATCTCTAAATCTCCAGACTTCAATTATATGGGGATCTCTTACCGCACCTACTATATTATTATCTAACTCTGCTCTATATAATTCAGCTGTATCTTCTAAAACAACTAAATCACAATCCAAATATAATATCCTTGAATACTCACAAAACACTTTTGGAATCAATAAGCGCATAAACGTTGCACGCGATAACTGTGCATTATTAAACTTAAAACTATACTTATCTAATATATGAGATACTTCTATAAAGCGCAGAGAAAAATTTTCTCTTTCCGTCAACATATACTCAAGCATTTTTTTATTATTTTCGGTAATTCGATCTGATAAAATAAGTATATCATAGTTATTGCTTTCTGCAGAATTTTCAATTATCGACTGAAGTGCAACCGATAAAATAGCAGCATAATTATTATCTGTTGCCAAAACAATAGCTATATTATTTTTTTGAAACGCAGGCAATACCTTCCTATTAATTATGGATACATCTAGTAATTCTTCTTTTTTATCCGAAAGTTCTTTTTTGCAAAAACCAACATTATCTATAATACGTCTCATTGATTCAAGGATTTTATTCCATGAATAATTATCTTCTACATAATTTCTTCCCCTTTCTCCCATAGTCAAGTATTCTGCATTATCTTGATATGTTTTATTAATAGCATTTTCAAAATCATTATAATCATTATAATAAAATCCAGCTTTGCTCCTTAATACATGGCCTTTTAATACCTCACATTTAGCTGTAACCAAAACAGGAGTTTTTACAGATAATGCTTCTAATACGACTATAGATAAACTTTCAAAATGTGATCCAATGACAAATAAACGTGCATCACGCATTAGTGCCAACTTTTCCTCGTCAGAAACAAATCCCAGAAACAAAATATCTTCTGTATTTGGAAGATCCATATCTTTTTTTCCAATCAATACTAACTTTAAGTCATTTTTGTTTCTTTGTTTATATGTAAGAAAATTGCTTATTATTTCATCACAACCCTTAGCTGGCGTGATCCGTCCTGCATATATAATATATGGCATTTGTAAGCCAAATTTTTCTCTTATGTCCGGTAAAGTTTCCTCCTGCACCAAGTCTAAACCAAAAACGCCCGTTGTGCTTGGTTTATTTTTAACATTTGGGAACTGTCTCTCTACAAACTTTCTTTCCTCTTCAGCATTGAAGAAAAACCCGTTTGGCTCATCAAAGACCCGTTTATAAAATGGTAAATGAATAGCTCGTTCATCATGTGCTGTAGGGATAAACAATGCATTAGGAATACCTAACATACATATAGCACTTGTATAGTATAAGTATGTCATAAAAATAATAACATCATAATTTTGATAATTTCTATGAATATACTCAAACAATGCTGGTGTATATGGCCCCTGATCCATAATCCACTGCACTTCATCTTCAAACTTATAATTAGACTCTAGTGCAAGCATATTATTTAAGCGTTCTTCATAGTTTTCCCATATTCTATCATGAGACGTCGAAAAACGCCTGACAACAATTTGATCAACGTTCTGCACGCCTTCTGGATAAAAATTGCTCCATGTTCCATCATCAATTGCACATGTTGTCAACACTTCCACTTCATAATATTTTTTCAACTTTTCTGCCAGTAAACGGCACTCTAATTCAGACCCGCCTGTTACCTCTAAACCATATCGATGATTAACTAACGCAATTTTTTTCATTTTAATCTCCTATATAAAATCATGTAATCTCAAGTTTCTCCTCTCCTCCAAGAACTTGAGAATGTTGCACTTCGTTGAACCCATTCAATCAAATCATGCAAATCTGGTCATTGTACCATCCATGTTCATAATACCATAGATTTCTATGTTCGTCAGCATAAAATCTCCATAGAAATCTATTCCTGAACTATTTATTTAAATTCTACTATTCATCTGGCAAGTAGAACTTAGTCTCGCAAATGTAGAACTTACTCTTTCATTTATCTCTTGTTATTCTCATGTCTTTTCATGTATCCTTCTTTTAGTTCCTTGCGGCGGCTAAAGGAGGCTCATGATGCCAAATTTGATACCTGGGCATCACAAACACTTAACCCTGAAAGACTGGCTCTATATCGAACACAGTTTAGATAACGGTAAATCTTTTCGAGAAATCGCAAAATTCCTTTGCAAAGATCCTTCCACCATCTCTAAAAAACTCTGGAATCGCGGCAGTTTCAATAATTCCTATAACTTCTGTATCCACCGTTTTTATTGTAAGAAGACCAATGCCTGCAGCAAACTGCTCGTCTGTGATATCAAATGCAAATCCTGTCATAAATGTAATCGCGTTTGCAGCAGTTTTGAACCGGAACATTGCCAACGAATCGAACGGGCTCCTTTTGTCTGCAGCGGTTGTTACAAACCCAGAAACAAATGCTCCATCCACAGCAAATATGACTACCACGCAAAAGCTACACAGCGACTCTATGAAGACTGCGTACTTCCTTCCGAGAAGGAATCAACCTGACAAGGAAGGCGCTCCATCTGATTGATCGCATTGTCACTCCTCTGATCGGACAGGGAGAGTCTCCCTACATGATCCTGACCAATCATCCCGAACTCAATGTGTCTAACCTTTTATTCCTACATCGACAATGGAATTCTCCTAAGTCGGAATGTCGACCTGAAAAGGAAAGTGAAGTTTAAAAAGCGAAAGCCCCATCAGACCCAGATCCGGGAGGTCTTGATCGGGCGCACCTTTGCTGATTTCAAAGGGGCTCATACAGACGAACTAGACTTTCGGGAAGTGGATACGGTCAAATCTGCACATGAATCCACGAAATGTATCCTGACTCTCTATTTCCCTCAAACACAGCTTCTGATCGACAGACTCGTGAACCTCTGTGCAGAAAGCGCTGTAAAGCTGTAATTTGAACGTCTGCAGAAGGCCTTGGGCCGCAGCATTGAATTTATGTTTCTCCTCCTGGTCGTCTTAACAGATCGCGGCGGTGAATTTGATGATCCGCAAAGCCTTGAGACGAATCGGCAGGAGAAGAGATAATGAAAAAACTGCAGCTCCGGTACGTTGCCCCTGACGAAGTAACGTTATCACCGAAGCTGCTGAAATAAAACCAATCAGTGAAAAACGCCGCAGGACACAGCAAACTTTCATTCTTTCATAGAAGCCTGTAAAAGTCAGTCTCAAAAATCCCCTTTCAGAGACTTGTTTGCCATATCGCAAAAACGATTATTTTCAATGATTTGTAGTTATCTTACCACAAAAACTCATGATTTCATATCTTTAAAATATAGGAAATATGATATTTTCAAGGCATATGTGGAATTTTTGTTTTGCATACGTAATTTACTTTTGAAATTCACGTATTTTTTTGTTCTGTGTGGTAGACTTCATTCTAGATACCTCTCTGTTCAATAAGATTTTTGCTAACCTGCCAATCAGTAGTTTTATTGTATTCTGAGGTATTTTTAATTTTCAACGTCCACATTTTAAATTATACAGGAAACGCCCTTATTACTAGTTCAAAGAATTTTCAATATCTTTATCTGTCCAATCCCATTCTGTATCAATATATGTGATGCCACCACATTTTTCATATGAAAACATTTCAAAGTCGACTGCGTGACGTACGATATCAATAGGTTTTGTATTACCTTCTTTTAAAATTAAATCTATAAAATATCTTTGTGGAACAAGAGGAACTTTGTTGAGTCTAATCTGCAATTTTCCATCAGACATTAGATTTACTTTTCTCTTTAGAGAAAAATTAGTATTAGAAGCAAAACAGTACATATTATCATCTTCTCTAATTAAATCCAATGCAAAATACGCATTGTGTATTTTCTCAAATACACGGTACTGCGCTTCAATAATAATATCGTCTCCCCTTTCAAACTGGTGACACACTTTTCCATCTGAATCAAATATTTGTATCTTTTCAAATACAACCTTATGATTACCTTCTCTATTAATAGTAACGTCTACATTTTTATTGTTTTCTTCTTCGTCTTTATCTTCCCTACGTTCCATTCCCATATACTGCAAATATTGTCTATGCACTTTTCTTGGTTCACCTTCTGCCTTGATTTTTCCATCTTCAATCCATATAGATCTTTCACAGATTGATTCAATTTGACCAAGTGCATGTGAAACAATCACAATCGTCGTTCCACTTTCTTTAATATCGCGTAACTTTTGAAAACATTTAGACTGAAAATTGGCATCCCCTACAGCTAATATTTCATCAATTAATAAAACGTCTGCATCTACATTAATTGCTACAGAGAATGCCAATCGCATATACATTCCAGAAGAATACGTTCTTACTGGGTTATCAATATAATCTTCTAATTCTGAAAAGGCTATTATTTTTTTTACTCTTTTATCTATTTCTTTTCTGGATAATCCAAAAATTGATGCGTTAATATAAATATTTTCGCGTCCACTCATATCAGGATGAAATCCGGCCCCTAATTCGATTAGGCTTGATACCCTTCCATTAATCTTTATTTCCCCTGTATCGGGATACATTATACGGGTTAAAAGCTTAAGCGTTGTACTCTTACCACAGCCATTTCTCCCAACTAATCCAATAGCTTCTCCCTTTTTTACTTTAAAACTAATTCCTTTTAATACCTCCCTGTTTTCAAATTTTCTTCTACTGCTATGAATAGCAAAATCCTTTAAATTATTGCTTCTATCCAAGTATACCTTAAAAGACTTAGTAATATTTTTAACCTCTATTGCATATTCCTGTTGCATTACATTACCTCCGCAAAGTGTTTCTTCAGTTTATCAAAAGAAATCCATCCTACTAATAACATGATACATCCCATTAAAGCCCCCAAAATAAAATCACTCATTTGAGGAGATTGCTTATAATAAAAAATATCCCTGTATGCCTCAATAATAGGAGTCATCGGATTTAAGTAAAATAATGTTCTCCATTTTTCAGGAACTTGATCTGCAGCATACATTACCGGACTCATAAATTGCCATGCTAAAACAACGATATTCAAAATATATTGTAAATCCCTAAAATAAACATTAATCGCTGAACAAAGCATTGTTAATCCAAACGCTAACAAAACCTCTTGAAAAACTACAACCGGAAAATATATCCATATAGCAACATTAATTCCCTTTCCTGAAACAATTAACACTGCTATCACCACCAAATATGTCAGTAACATATTAATCAACTGGCTAATTACATGAGATATTGGTAGCACTTCCCTTGGAAAATATATTTTATTTACCATATCTTTCTGCCCTGTAATACAAGTTGCCCCCCCAGATATGGACGCACTGAAAAATGTCCATGGAACAAGCGCGACAAATAAAAATAAATAATAATCTTCAACTCCTGCTCTCATAATCGTAGAAAAAACAAATGTATAAACAACTAATTGTAAAAGAGGACTCAAAAATGTCCATAAAAAGCCTAAAACGGAACCTTTATAACGTCCCTTTAAATCTCGGCGCACAAGACTAAATATCATTTCTCTATAAGCATACAACTCTTTTAATGTATTCATTTCTCATTCTCTCTCTCTAAGTTAAATATCTCTTTACATCTAGACTTGATAATTTCTGTGATTCTCTTCTCACCCAACCACTCAGTTATATATTTCTGAGCCCTTATTTTTATTTCATTGTAATAGGTAGAATCTTCATACAATTTTCTCAAATATTCTGCAGCCTGCTCCACATTTGGCTCTGCCCAGCAATTTCCCCTTTCATATGGCCATACATCGTCTTTTAATATTACTTTCTGATAATCAATCATACAGGCAACTTCACTATTCATAAATTCTGTGTTAGCTGAATAATCTGTAGCAACAACCGGAGTTCCCAAAGCCATGGACTCTGCTAATATTAAACCAAATCCTTCCGCTCTATGCAAAGATATATATACATCCATAAGTGAAATCATAGTATCCATTTCTAGCTTTGACAATGTTTTCTTAATAAAATACACATTGTAACCGGTCAGTTCTTCCTTCAATTGTTCTACATCTGTCTCTGTTGCATGATTAATCTTTATCACCAAGCCAACATCTCTATTATTGGGCCTAAAAGCAATCTTAAATGCATTTATACATCCCTGAGGATTCTTTCGTTCTGCAACACTATTTTTATCATATGCTACAAAAAAAAGGAACTTTTCTTCCGGCAGTCCAAAATATTTACGAGTTATTTGATTGTCTATTTTTACTTGTAGCCAATATGGAACTGTCTTTACTGGAATTTTAACCTTTTTTCTGATGCTGTTGCTGACAAATTCTGCTGGTGTCCATATCTCATCAATCATTCTCGTATATGGCACCCAGCTGTCTGGAAAATCCTCCAATTCCCACAACCAATACACAATATTATAATGCCTATCCCAAGATTTTTTTTTCAATTGATAAAAAGCATGGCAGAACTCATGAGCATTTATGTGAAAAATATTAATACTATACACTAATTTGGTGGAAAATAGCTTAAATTTTCTAGGACTTAGTTCCGATGAATACGGAAACACTTCATACATAATACCACTAGCATTGATAGCTCGTTCCAACAGCCGACAACTTTGTCCCAATCCAGAATTTTGTTGCATTGGGCCTATAAGATTTATTCCTCTCTTGAAAAATTGAGAATCATATTTAATTATATCAGATTGTTCCAAATATCTTGAAGACCTTGTTTGCCACCAGACTAATACTGATTCTGGCACTATTCTCTTAATTACCTTCTTTAATTGCTGCTTCATAGATCTCCCCAATTCTTTCCTCTATAATCCCTACAATCTGCTTCATGCTAAGCCTTTCTTCAATATATGCTTTGGCTCTTTCAGCCATTTCGTGTGCGTATTTAGGATCATGATACAAGCACCTCATATAGTCTGCTGCTTGCTCCACATCTGGCTCTGCCCAGCGATTTCCCTTTTTGAAAAGTCCCAAATCTTTTTTTAGTTCTACCAGCTGGCAGTCTACCAAGCAGGAAGTATCTGAAGTCATAAATTCTGTGTTGGAAGACCAGTTCGTTGCAATAGTAGGCGTTCCCAGCATCATTGCTTCTGCCAGAACCAATCCAAATCCCTCTGCCCGATGCAAAGATACCACTGCATCCACACAACGAATCAGACTGTTTACATGACTCCTGTCCATGATCTGAGAGATGAAAAATACATTAGGATAATCCTCCAGACTTTTTTTAAGAACATTAATTTCCTCATGTGTACAGTTGTTAATCTTAATCACCAGTCCTGCTTTGTCTTGTCTGGTAAAGGCCTTTTTATAAGCTTGTATTACTGCCTCAGGATTCTTTCTTTCTGTCATGCTGGTTCTGTCATACATCATGAGAAAGAGAAACATATCATCTGGAAGTCCAAACTCAGTTCTTTCATAAACCTGATCCATCCTCGTTTCTACATGGTATGGTACCGTTTTCACTGGAAGACTTGTTTTTTTACGGACTGCCTGGCTGATAAACTCAGACGGAGTCCAGATTTCATCAAGGCATCTGAAACAAGGGGTCCATTCTTCTGGAAATTCTTCTAATTCCCACAACCAAAAACCGATATTGTAGTGTCCATCCCACACACTATGTCCCAACTGCTGAAACGCAAGCCCCAGTTCATGAGGATTAATATGAATCAGATTTATATTATACGGAAGCTCACAACTGATTTTTCCAGCAAACTGCATATCTGTACTGGACATAATTCCTAACTGCTCATACTGGTACACGGAATATGGGATGCTACTCTTATCTAGTTCCGCAGCTACCAGTCGGCAACTCTGTCCCAGTCCTGTATCTGCCTTTATATTGCCAATGAGATTGACGCCGTCTTGAAAACGTTTTCTGTCAAAAGGCTTCAATGTTACCTTCAAAAGTTTTTGATGACTTTTTTTTATCACTCTCCCCTTCATGATGCGTAGCAACTCGTGGGGAAATATTTTTAGAAGAACCGGTTTTAAGTGGTCCGTTGTATTTACTACTATTTTTAACAGGCTCATTTTATTTTCCTATTCTTTCCTAATGCCTAATATCGGCCATACCCATCTGACCGTTCTCTGGTATACCCTTCATCCACCAATGTTGCCGTTGTTTGTCCTTCTGCCACACCTTCTGTGCTATCCTTCATAAAAAGTATTTTCACCGTCATGAAAATAAGTTTTAGATCCAGACGAAAAGAATAATTTTCAATATACATCAGATCTAGCTTCAGCTTATCATATGGTGTTGTGTTATATTTACCATATATCTGTGCGAAACCCGTAAGACCACCTTTTACTTTCAAACGGTAATCAAACTCCGGCATATATTCCCTATATTCCGCAGCGATCTGGGGACGTTCTGGTCTGGGACCCACCAAAGACATATCACCCTTCAAAATATTGAACAACTGCGGTAATTCATCCAGACGTACTCGGCGTATTACCCTGCCTACTGGCGTAACCCGTACATCTTTTTCTGCTGAAAGCCTAGCAATACCATCCTTCTCAGCATCCTTAATCATACTTCTGAACTTATAAACACAAAATTCCTTTCCTCCCATAGTAAGCCGGGTCTGCTTATGAATCACTGGAGCGCCATCCTGAATTAGAATTGCAAAAGCAGTCAATAGCATTAGCGGAGATGAAATTATAATACCTATCAGTGACAGTATAAGATCCATCGTTCGTTTCATTACCTTTTGCTCAAAGGTAAATCCCTGATTTCGCGCCAGCAGCAGGGGACTGTCAAATAAGTTTATGTCATCCGCTCCACGAAGCATGATATCTGAAATTTTCGGTAAAATATAAGTCCGTATGGAATGTTCAAAGCAATATTTTAAAATGTGGTTTCGCGCCTGGCAAGGAATATCACCAATAATCACGGAATCGTATTCTCTAATCCTGCCCGACACATATTCCATACCACGCTTTACATTCACCGTTTCACATATATTATATTTGTCATCTCTTGTACTGATTTTATTCATCAGTCCAAAAGCCGAACGTTCACCATAAATCAGTAGCATTTTTCTCGGCGGAAACATTTTTGAATAGAACCGCTGGAACAAGCTGGCCCACAGAACAATAACCACTATCTGTAATATCATCATGACGACCAAAGGAACAGCATTTACAAAATGGCGATCCAACAGACAGATCTGAATATATGTCACGGCATTTACACAAAAAAGAGCCAATATCTGCGAATAAATAATCTCTCCCTTTCTCAGATATCCAACTTTCAGTCCGCCATAAATGTGAACAAAGAAAAACAGAAGAACCCCATATAAAGCTACCATAAGCCAATTGCCTTTTCTAAAGAAGGGGAGTTCAATATTGCTGTTATAATGATATAGCCAGACAATCCAGTACAAAGACATCTGCAATGCAATAACCGTAAGAGAGGACATAAATTTAATTATACGTTTAAACTGTTCCCTCTGTTTCATAGAATCCTCCCTATTTCTATACATGATAAACCTCAATACAGTATAGCATTTAACTCTTTCAAGCGCAACTTTACAATGTCAATAAAAATTGGTTTTTATTTAATTATTTATTAATTTTGGTATATTATTCCTCATAAGTCAAAGGAACCGCAGTCCCTGGTATTATAGTGACTTCGGTTCCCTTTTTCTTTTTACGCCTATCTTTGTTTTTTACACCATAAAACTTCTTCGTATTCCTTCATCAGTTTAGAAAACAATGCTGTTTCCGAATAATATTTCTCAACACGCTTTCTCGCTCTTTTCCCCATATCAATCCGCTCCTGCGGATGTTCTGACATCCATTGTAATGCCTCTGCAAGCTGAGCTGAATCTTTCGGATTCACTGTTAATCCTGTCTCCTTATGAACACTGACCTCTGGTACTCCACTTTTTAAATTTGTATTTATGATGGGAATACCATAGGCCATTGCCTCCAGCTGGACAAGCCCAAATGCCTCACTTCGTTGAGTTGAAGGCAATACAAACACATCTGCATTTTTGTAACATTTCCTCAGCTGTTCATTTGTTACCTTTCCAAAAAAATTCACCCTGCTTTCTATATTGAGGTCATGGCATTTCCGCTTCATCTCTTCTTCCAAAATGCCATCTCCCACCACGGACAATCTTATATAGTATGGAAGCTGTTTTACTGCATCAATAAGAACAGAAATACCCTTATAGTACACGAGACGACCTACAAATAAAATATGAAGGTTTTCATTATTTCTTAAATAACCATTTTTTTCTAAATAAACCTTGCCATCTTGCAGAATATCTTCACTTACCGCAAAAGGCACCACATGACATTTATCCAAATAAGGTCTCAGATATTTTGACCCATCCGCCACTCCCTTTGCTCCAATAAAAATCACATCCGCACGTTTTAGAAACGCATTCATTACCGGCCGGTACAGAAACATCCATCTTTTCTGTTTTACAACATCACTGTGCCAGTATGCTACTACCTTACCTTTATACCCTGACAGCAAACAGGCCAAGTCTCCCAAAGGAAAAGGCATATGATAATGTACAATATCCACTCCTTTGGACATTTGTCTTAACTTCCAAATAAAAGAAATTGAAATTGGAACTGACGCGACAACCCCAAAGCTGCTGGCTCGATGAACTCGTACTCCATTAATTTGTTCCGTTATTCCTTTTCCCTTCTTCTGACATACCAGCACTTCCAGATCTGTTTTCTCATTCAGCCCTTCTGCTATAAGCTGCAATGTTTTCTCAATTCCGCCAACTTCTGGATAATATAGCTTGTTTACCTGAAGCACTTTTATTTTATCCATAAAAACACAAGCTCCTTTTAGTTTCAAAAAGCTTAGGAAACACCGCATTCTTCTCTGCCAGCCGCAATTCCCATCATAATCAAAAGCATCACTATCGGCATTACCATCGGAACGCTTATATTTACTACAGCCTGTACACAATAACAAATAACAGCAAATACGAAAGCCATTACTACCGGCGTTCGGTGTCCAATGTGAATCATACGAACCAAAGCCGTTCCCAAAAATGTCAGATAGGCTATAAGACCAATAATACCTATCGTCACCAAGTACTGCAAATATTCATTATGAACATTTTCGTACTTCTGATTTGTAATTTTCATCATATCTTCCCAAAAATTCTGAACAGTGATTACCCCAAAAGTATCCGGTCCATAGCCAAAAAGCTTGTGCACAATAGGAAAATCTTTATATATCTTCCAAGCTAGTTTCCAAACATAGCCACGGCCGGTTCCCCAGGTATCATCTAATACAAAATAATTGGCCGCCGCTCCATATCGTGCTCCATTTCCCATAAAATTAGCGTCATAGAGTACAAACAGAATCGCCGATACTCCCCCCAATACCAAAATCAACCATAAATATCTGTATAAATTAGTAGCTTTTGCTTTCTTTCCCTGTTGATCCAATTTTCGATTACGCAGATATGAAATTCCCGTCATTCCCCACAATACCAGCACCACAATCCAAAGCCCCGGGATTCGGGTAAAAAAATTAAAAATTCCACTGATTTCCTGCACTTTATCTCCCATTATGCTTTCAATCCAGTCGATAGTTAAAATAACTGTAAAAAATGTAGACAGAATAGCAACGTAGGCATTGATCCCCTTTCGATCCCCAAATAAGTATAGCGGTAGCAGTCCTAAAAGCGCAAACAATGTCAGATACGCGTTGTCACTGACTCCCATAATAATTGCCATAAACGCCAACGTCATACAGATATAATACCATATTTTCCGTTTTAGGTTCTTTTCAATCGCAAATAAAACAGAGCTTACTCCTATCGGCAACGCAAGATAAGAAGTGTACGTGTTGATATTCCCAAAAGTTGACACAAATATATTGTAATCGTCCGGTGAAATATTTTTTTTAAAACCAAGCGGATCCAAATTAAAGAAATGCAGGATTCCCAAGAAACAAACAATTACGCTTGTTCCTAAAAATACATCTATATACCATCTCTTAAAATTAAAACACCGTGTTACAAGAAAATAGCAGATTGTATACAATAGAATCAGAAACAAGCCACAATACCTCCCCTCATTTCCCCAAAAGGACTCGTAGACATATTCTGACTGCAACGTAGAAATGACTGCTGCTAATGCAAAAGCAATCATAGCCCAATCGACAATTTGCAAAGATGATACCTTTAAGTCGCCTCGAATCAGCTTAAGCGTTTCTCCGCCAAAATAAAGTTTATCACGTCGTATATAAATGATGGCCACTATAACGGTAAAAACAACCATTCCAATAACCATGGCACAATAATAATAGTATTTAACAACTAAAATATTAAAATAAAAATCCTGAAACACAAGGGGAAGTCCTACCAAAATCAAAAGAACAAAAATATCTACTATTCTGGAATTTTCCTTTCTCCAATCGCGTCTAAACTGCTCGATCTGAGCAGACAGGGGGTATGAACTTTGATTTTTATCCATGCTTAACCTCTTTTCGATTTTACTTCTGTGTGGTATATTAGCTTTCATGCTCTACAGTATACCATCTTGCCATTAAAAGCGCAACTTATAGGCGTAATTATAGCCCCTATTTGAAATTACGTAGCTTTCAGCAATTGTAAATAATTTCTGTTATCACAGTCAATTGGAGGCCTCTCGAAGAGATATACTCCGCACTTTTTCATTAAAGTGTTGGAAACAAGAGAATTAGTATCAGCAAAAATCAGAATAGCAGAGGAGGTCGCTAAGATGGCAAACAGACCCAAATATAACAAATATTTTCTTATCATATAAAATACTTATCTTTCTTAAAATTAACATTGTTTTACAAAAAGATTTTCTTAAATCACCTTCAACAGCTAAAATAAGCGTTACAGCCAGTATATTACTATATCAGTTATAACGTTTCCCCCTTATGCTATATTAAATCATTTTGCTTGTCATCTTTCTCACCAGCCTTACCAGTACCGTTGCTGCCGCCAGATTCTTCAAAGTCAAGGTTATAATTCTCGCCGTCAATTGCAACGGTTGTTTATTGGTTCTCATAGCGCCATCTTCTCCGTCGCTTTCTAAGTAATGCCCGTTGTTTCCGGACGTCTTATATGTGCCTGTTACACGCGCGCCATCTCTGTCATAGTATACCCATGTCCCCCCTCTTCTGCCCCGCCTATAGCTACCAAGGAAGTCAAGAGAGCGCCGACAGCGAGCATTGCTGCTGTTGAAAGTACAGCAACTAACTTTGTCTGCTTCTTCATAATGAACGCACTCTCCTTTTTGGTTTTGAAATACTTTTTGAAATTCCTTAATTGCATTGAGAGAAAATTATTTCGTCATTGTAATGTATACTAATTATATAATTACTAATTGTTTGATTAGCAGAAAAGGTGAACATATGTTTATTGGCAGGTCCAGAGAATTGGCAAAATTAGAATCGCTTTATAACAGTGATCATTTTGAATTTGCGGTATTTCATGGAAGAAGGCGCATAGGCAAAACCACTCTGATTAATGAATTTATTAAGGATAAACACGCCGTTTACTATATGGCTGTGGAGGGGACGGACGAAAAAAGAAAATCTGGCGGGTCTGCCAGAATCACCGTTAGCCGTCCACGCGGTATCAGCCCCTCAATTTAGTAATTTGAAGACCGGCTCCTATCTCATCCATTCTTCAGAGCCACATTGACCAGTGCTGGAAAACCAACCGTTTATTTCTAATTCTGCGCAGTTCTTCCATTAGCTTTATGGAAGAGCAGGTATTAGGCTATAAGAATCCGCTTTACGGGCTCCGAACGGTTCAGTTTAAACTACACCCATTTACATTTTTTGAAGAAAGCGGACGCGTGTTTGAGGATATTTGCCAGCAATATCTTTACCATCCTCAAATATACACCAAGCTCCCATTTTTACCCGGTAATACCGGAAGGTGGTGGGGAACGGATCCTGTCAAAAAAAGGCAGGAAGAAATCGATATTATGGCGATTCAGGATAATCAGGCATTATTGTGTGAGTGTAAATGGCGGAATGTACCTGTTAATATAGAAATTACAAAACAGTTATTAGACAGGGGCAAACTGTTCCATTATGATCAGATTTTCTATTTTTTATTTTCAAAGACCGGTTTTACGAAAGAGGTGTTAGAGTATCAAAAACAGGACAGTTCTCTTTTCCTCATACCCTTTGATAAAATATGCCTGTTGAAATGATCCATGCAAAAAAGACTGCTCCATTTAACAGGGCAGTCTTTTTACATATCATACAGTCATTGTGCTAGTTTTCAGCACTTGCTCCATTCCACACCCCATTAGAATCCACATAGTAGCCGTCTGGTGTAGTCTGGTCTTTTAGCATCCAGCCATCCTCGTTCAGGTAATACCACTTGCCATCAGGATCCTGATGCCAGCTATTTGTAAGATAGGTCCCATCTTCCTGCTTGAATTTCCATCCGGTATCGATCGGCTCCCATCCTTTTGCCATACCAGGACCAAGGTTTACAGTGTTCTTTTGAGTACTTGGCTTTCCATCCCATACGCCATTGGCATCTACATAGTAGCCGTCGGGGGTGATGTCATCGGTTTCCATATAGGTTCCAATATTCATGTAATACCATTTCCCATCTGTATCCTGAATCCAGGTTGCTCCGGCATAATGACCATTTTTCAAAATATAGTGCCAGCCTCCGGCATCCTGGTACCAGCCGGGCATATAGTTTGTTTTTTCACCATTGGCATTTACATATACTCCATCAGGAGTGATGGTATCTGCCAGCATAACACCGTTTTCATCCATATAGTAGGACTCATCATCTACGTTAAGCCAGCCATTGGTAACATAAGTTCCATCGGATTTGCGGTATTTTTTCTGATTGTTTTCCGTAACCCAGCCAGCGGTGATTGTTCCTTCATATGCTCCTGCATCTGATCCATCCACATTGATCAGATATTTACGGACTTCTGCTGGAAGAGTAGATGTGTCTACATTTCCTGGCAGATGAACCACGTCGATATATCGTTCATTGGTGGAAAGGTTTTTATTGTTGGTATAAAGTACAATACGAGTGGTAGGCTGTGCTCCTTCTGGAAGAGATGACCAGTTTTCTGGAATCCCCCATACACCATCGATATTTACCAGATCCGGCACCTGTCCCCAAGGCCGGGAATATGTCATGGGGTTAAACGTATATGCATAGTCATACCCCCTTCTGAGGATTACATCGCTTTCATTAATTGTGTTTCCCCCTACTAAGATGGCAAATGCCTGACCATCCCCGCAGTCTACCGGACGCCATTCAAACAGATATGCTCCGCAGCTTTCCATGGTAGTGGTATTGGCTGCAACAGCAGTGAACGCTGCAGAAATAGAAAGTGCCGCTGCCAATATGATAGCTTTCAGTTTTCTTTTAATCATTCAGGTATCCCTCCTTTTAAAATATAAAAGAAGAGCGCCGCAGCTAATAACAATATCAGCCACAACGCTCTCCCCCTAATTTTTAATTGTCAGTTTCCGTTTAAGGATTAGTCCTCAACGTAGTAACCAAGGATAGCGCCGCCCTTAGCAACTACGAACTGATAATCATTGCCGTCCTTGTTCTTGGACTTGCTGTCGATTACCTTACCGGAAGTATTTACTAAGAAGAACTCTTTTGCATCGGTACCAGCCTTGCCATCAGTACCTGTGATAACAGCGATCTCCTTAATATCATCAGTATCCTTATTGATACCAAGAGCATCAATATTTGCCTGAGTGATCTCCTGGCTTACAGAATAACCAGCATCCTTAACTGCATCAATGAAATCATCAGCATCATCCAGCTTAGCATAGCCCTTCTTATCAGCCTCATCTACATACTGAACAGCCTGATACTTCTCATCAGAGCCAGCTCTTACAAGCTTACCAGTCTGATAATACTTGTCATCCTTCTCGCCAGTCACACCAGCACCCTTGTTGCCGCCGGACTTCTCGAAGTAGAAGTTGTAGTTGTCGCCGTCAATGCTTACGCTGGTCTTGTTGGTTCTCATAGCGCCATCGTCGCCATCACCGAAGTAGTAGCAGTCATAGCCGTTAGCCTCATACCACAGAGCGCTCTCATCGAAACGATCCTCATCATCGAAAGGATGGCTGTCATCATCATCAGCCTTCACATCTAAGCTGCCTGTGCCCTCACCCTTGATGAACTTCAGGCCACTGATCATACGGCCATCGTTTCTGAATGCGTACTTCTTGCCATTGATGGTCTTGAACTCACCTGCATACAGGTTGCCGCTTCCATCTGCATAGTACCATGCATCCTCATCATCATTATACTTGTCATAGTTCAGGTACTCAGCTGCTACTACCTTGAACCAGCCCTTGCTTACGCGAGAACCATCCTCAACGCTGTTGAAGTATCTCCACTCCTTAGCGTACTGAGCTGCTACACTGTTAGTAGAGGAGGAGCTGTTGCCAGTTCTTACACCGTTATCAGATGCAGACTCAACATCCAGAGACCACTCTGCTGTCATAGCACCGTACTGATCGAACTCGTACTTCTTACCATTGATAGTCTTGCTCTTCTGAACATCACCGTCAGAAGCCTTAACCTTCTTACCATTGGACTGGAAGTAGAACCAACGGCTCTGATCCTCATCCTCGTTGAATACAGGAGCGATCTCGTAATCATTGGTTGCCTCATCGTATGTAATGTCCATCTGTAACCAGCCAGTGGTCATTGCACCGTCATCCTCGCCGCCGAAGTAGTAATCGCCTTCCTTGAAGCCATCACCATCTGTATTGTCAATGCGCTCTGCGTTGTCTGCGGAAACCCAGCCGTACAGCATCTTGCCTTCCTCATCGAAAGCATACTTCTTGCCGTTTACAGTCTTCAGAGCTACGCTTGAATTATCACCATTCTTCAGAGCCTTACCATTAGCCTGGAAGTAGTACCAGTAATGCTCTGGCTCGTTGTCCTCACCAGCATCCTCGTTCTCAATAGCAACCCACTGATTAGAAGCCATAACGCCGTTTACATCTACGTAGTAGTAGTTGTCGCCGTCCTCGATGAGCTGATCTACTGCCATCTCACCGTCGCTGTCTAAGTAATACCAGTTGTTTCCGGACTTCTTCCAGGTATCGGTTGCTCTCTCGCCGTCTTTGTCATAGTATACCCATGTGCCATCCTCTTCTGCCCAGCCTGTAGCTGCGAAGGAAGTCATGGAAGCGCCGATAGCGAGCAGTGCTGCTGTTGAAAGTACAGCAACTAACTTTGTCTGCTTCTTCATAATGAATGCACTCTCCTTTTTGATTTTGAAATACTTTTTGAAATTCCTTAATTGCATTACGAGTAGATTATACTTCCGATAAGGAAAATTATCAATACTTTTTTTGCATTTTTTGCATTTTTTCCTGTTTTTTAGGAATATTGACATTTCCCGGATGAATAACCAGCTCCATCACATGAAATAGTATATTATAAATTCCGAAAAAAAGCCATAACATTTACCTGTGCATTTTCTTACATAATTATTACAAAAGTATTGAATGTGACCCTTTTTGTACTTATATCAGTACATGAATCAGAGGGTTCAGAGATGGAAAACGGTTTCCTGCTCTGGGAGTTATTTCTGCCGCCTGCTTTGTATCAAAATTAAGCGGCAGGCTCAAACCAGGCAGATCCGACAGGGCATATTGCTTGTCACATTGGCCGGGGCTTTTTTCTTTTAAAATTATCATTTTATAATTGACAGTGACCGCAAAGGGATTTACTATATTACTATCAAACATCTATTTTCAGACGATTGTGTTGAAAGGAGAAGGAATATGAGACGTTTTACGAAAACTGCGGCTGCTTTGGGGTTGGCGGCTGTGCTGGGAGCCGGATCCGCTTTTATGGGACTGGCAGATGTGACTACTTCGGTGAACCCGGTGGCTACCTCCCGGAAAACGGGATGGGTAGATGTTCAAAACAAGTGGTATTATTTTGATTCCAATGGAAATCCTGTGAAGAACCAGTGGGTTCAGGATGGCGCGAACCGCTACTGGATGAAGGACAACGGAGAGATGGCAAAACAGTCCTGGGTCAGCACGGACGGCCAGTGGTACTGGGTCAACGCTCAGGGAGCACAGGCTTCTAATATCTGGGTTGAAAGCGGCGATCTGTGGTATTATATGGGCGGCGACGGACGGATGATGAAAAATGCCTGGATGGATTATAATGGAAAACGGTTTTATCTGACCGAAACGGGAGCTGCGGCTACCGGCTGGAAGGAGTTAGGCGGACAGTGGTATTTCTTCAATGATTCAGACTGCAGTATGGCCAGGGATACTATGGTGGGACAGTACCGGGTAGATACCGATGGCGTCTATATACCGTAAGATATAAAAAGAACCGCCGGCTCCATTTTTGCGGAACCGGCGGTCTTTTTATATCCGTTGATACAGAAATGATATCTCAGGAAGTTATCAGTATGGGTGGTGATTACTTCAGAGTAACCTTTGCTCCCTCTGCCTCTAACTTGGTCTTGATATCCTCTGCCTCTTCCTTGGAAGCGCCCTGCTTTAATACCTTTGGTGCGCCGTCTACAACGTCCTTAGCTTCCTTCAGGCCAAGACCGGTAGCTTCACGAACAACCTTGATAACCTTAACCTTGTTAGGACCAACCTCAGTCAGCTCTACGTCAAACTCTGTCTTCTCCTCAGCTGCTGCTGCGCCAGCGCCTGCTGCTGCAACTACAACACCTGCTGCTGCAGATACGCCAAACTCTTCCTCACATGCCTTTACTAACTCGTTCAGTTCTAATACGGATAATTCCTTGATAGCTTCGATAAACTCAGCGGTTGTTAACTTTGCCATTTTAATTTCCTCCTGTTTATTATTTAATATCGATTATATGGTCTTTTTCTCAGGCAGCAAAACTTATGCCTCTGCTGCGCCACCGTTCTTTTCTGCGATCTGATTGAGAACGCGTGCCAGATTGGTGATTGGGGACTGGATGCTTCCAAGCAGCTTGCCAAGAAGGATCTCTCTGGATGGGATCGTAGCGATCACCTGAGTACCAGCCTGATCATAGTAAGTTCCGTCTACTACGGAGCCTTTCAGTTCCAGATTTGGAGCTGTCTTTGCGAACTCAGCCAGGATTCTTGCAGGAGCGGTTGCATCTTCCTTGGATACTGCAAGAGCAGTAGGTCCTTCCAGATGCGGATCCAGAGCTGCAAACTCTGTTCCTTCTGCGGCACGCTTGATCAGGGTATTCTTGTATACCTTGTAAGACACGCCAGCTTCTCTTAACTGCTTACGCAGCTTTGTATCCTGCTCTACTGTCAGACCACGGTAGTCAACTACGACTGCTCCGCAGGCGCCGTCCAGCATAGCCTTGATCTCGTCTACGATTGGCTGCTTTAATTCAACTTTTGCCATGAATGGTTTACCTCCTTATAGTATTTGCGCATTGAAAACCATAGCATGGGAACGGATATAAAAAACCTCCCTGCCGCAGGGACAGAGAGGATGCAAAATCTCACTTAGAGTTTTGTATGTTCCTCGGCAGGCGATAACACTTACACCTTACGGTACCTGCTGTCTTCGGGCATTCAACACTTGTATTAAGATAGCACATTTGCTTTTAAATGTCAACTGATTTTAATATGATTTTTCCAGCATAGAATGGAGCATTCCATGAAATCTAAAAACAGCGGGACCGCAAACTGCGATTCCCGCTGTGATTTTATATTCTGGACTCCAAATTAGTTGGAAAGCTTTGCCACGTTCAGCTTTACGCCAGGACCCATAGTGGATGTAAGAGCTACGCTCTTTAAGTATGCGCCCTTTACGGTGCTTGGCTTTGCCTTTAAGATAGCGTCCATAAGCGTCTGGAAGTTGTCCGCTAACTGCTCCTCGGTAAAGGAAGCTTTTCCTACTGGCACATGGATAATATTTGTCTTGTCAAGTCTGTATTCGATCTTACCAGCTTTGATATCGTTGATCGCCTTGGTTACGTCCATGGTTACGGTACCAGCCTTGGGGTTTGGCATTAAGCCCTTGGGTCCAAGTACGCGGCCCAGACGGCCAACAACGCCCATCATGTCAGGAGTTGCTACAACAACATCGAAGTCCAGCCATCCTTCGTTCTGGATCTTCGGGATCAGTTCCTCAGCTCCTACATAGTCAGCGCCTGCTGCCTGTGCTTCGTCAGCCTTTGGTCCCTTAGCGAATACAAGGATACGAACAACCTTGCCGGTTCCGTGAGGAAGTACAACAGCGCCGCGGATCTGCTGATCAGCGTGACGTCCGTCACATCCTGTTCTGATATGAAGCTCTACAGTCTCGTCAAATTTTGCAGAAGCGTTCTTCTTAACGATAGAGATAGCGTCTGCTACGTCATAAAGTGCAGCGCGGTCTACGTTCTTCATGGCCTCTGCATATCTTTTTCCTGATTTCATTTAAAATAACCTCCTAGTGGTATTGACGGGGAATCTCCCTCCCACGTTCTCTGTTGCAAATACAACGGGTATTCCTGATTACTCCTCGATGGTAACGCCCATACTTCTTGCTGTACCGGCTACCATGCTCATAGCAGCTTCCAGGCTTGCAGCGTTTAAGTCAGGCATCTTTGTCTCTGCGATCTTCTGCAGGTCAGCCTTCTTTAATACAGCAACCTTGGTCTTGTTAGGAACACCAGAACCGCTCTTGATGTTGCAGGCCTTCTTGATCAGAACGGCTGCCGGCGGAGTCTTTGTGATGAAGCTGAAACTTCTGTCAGCGTATACGGTGATAACTACAGGGATGATCATGTCACCCTGATCTGCTGTTCTAGCATTGAACTCTTTGGTGAACTGTACGATGTTTACACCGTGCTGACCAAGAGCCGGACCAACTGGCGGAGCTGGTGTAGCCTTGCCTGCTGGAATCTGTAATTTGATATATCCTGTTACTTTCTTTGCCATCTTAGGCACCTCCTAAAATCATGTGGTATTGTCGGGAATCTCCCTCCCACCAGCTTTCGCGCCTGCAAAAGCTGATCTTCCTGTCTGTTACACGAATCTGCTTACATTTTTCTGATTTCAGCAAATCCCAGCTCGACCGGTGTCTCACGGCCGAACATCTCTACGTTAATGGTGATGGTCTGCTTACTGTCGTTGATCGCCTTGATGGCGCCTACCGTATCTTTCCATGCACCGGAGATAACGGTTATCATATCTCCTACTTCAAAGTCGACTAAGACATCTGTCTTAACGAAGCCCAGACTTGCCATCTCTTCTTCTGTCAGAGGAACCGGTTTGGAGCCCGGACCAACAAAGCCTGTCACGCCGCGGGTATTGCGTACTACATACCATGTATCATCATTCATGACCATGTTGATCAGTACATAACCTGGGAACATCTTTTTGTCGGCTTTCTTCTCCACGCCGTTTTTCAGCTCTACTACAGGGAGCATGGGCACAGACACTTCCAGGATCTGATCCTGAAGATTTCTGTTTTCGATGGTCTTTTCGATATCGACTTTGACTTTGTTCTCATAACCTGAGTAGGTATGGACTACATACCAATGTGCTTCTGACATACAATCACCCTCGCCTTTGAATTAAAGAATAAAACTTAAACCGAACTTTATGACCATATCCAGTACGCCGATGAGAGCGCCCAAGAAAATGGACATCGTTACCACTGCAGCTGTCTGCCTGGCTACGGTTTCCTTGTCAGCAAAGACGATCTTCTTGTACTCGTTTTTCAGGCCCTTGAAAAAGCTTGGCTTTTTCTCGTGCTTAGCCGTTTTCTTGTCAGCCCTGGCCGCTTTTTCTGTGGTTTCTACAGCTGAATTCACTGTATTCTCTTCCATAATTTCACGTCCTTTACTGAACAGGATTACTTTGTTTCCTTGTGTAACGTATGTCTCTTGCAGAATCTGCAGTACTTCTTTGTCTCCATGCGGTCGGGATGAGTTTTCTTATCCTTCGTCATGTTGTAGTTACGCTGCTTGCATTCCGTACATGCCAGTGTGATTTTTGTGCGCACGACTTCCACCTCCATATAAATTATCGTAAATCGTTTGTTTTGCTCCAGGTCTCATTTTTGAGCATAAAAAAAAGACCTGTCTTCCATTCGCCCGTATACTATAACACAAAAATCACGGGTTCGTCAAGAGGATGAGAGGCCTTTTTTGCCTATCTTCCTGAACCAATGCAGATCACGGCAAAGGCTACTTTTTCAGCTCCCGCGCTTTTAAGCGCTCTGGCACAGGCTTCCATGGTGCTGCCTGTGGTGTAGATATCGTCGATCAGTAGAACGGTATGAATGCCGGGAGGCAGTCGGGCACAGTCGAAGGCCTGCTCCAGGTTTTTCAGGCGGGCAGCGGGATCTAAGGATTTTTGGGGAAGTGTTTTCTTTATCCGTTTCAGAAAACCGTTTTCCAGGGGGATACCCGTTTTACGGGCGATGCGGGCAGCCAGCTCTTCCGCCTGGTTGAAGCCGCGTTTTTTCAGGCGGCTGGGGTGGACGGGAATGGGAATGATGCAATCGGGAGAAAGGCGTGAAATGGCCGGGGCGAAGCGGCGAAGCATGGCTTCTGCATAGAAGTCCAGATACTCCCGGCAGCCGTGGTATTTAATCCGCGCCATGGAACGGCCGGCGATCTCGTTGTAATTGATAAGAGCCATACCAAAGCGGAAGGATCGGTCGTGTTTTGTGCAGTCATAGCAGTATTCCACGGTATCGCTTACTACCTCTTTGCCGCAGCATTTGCAGACAGGGCGGCGGACCCAGGCCAGCTTTTCCATACAGCCCGGGCAGATCAGACGCCCCCTGGGCAGGACGATCCGGGAGCATACGGGACAACGGCGGGGATACAGAAGATCCAGAAAACCGGTGTACAGCCGGGCTACAGATATTATTCGGGGCATGATACCTCCTTATAGATTTCCTCGATACGGGCCTTCAAGCCGGAACAGCGTTCCTGTTCCGCAGAGTTTGAGGCCATACTGTAAAATGCGTCCGGCCGCCCCACCAGACAGACGCAGGAGCGCGCTCTGGTGACAGCCGTATAAAGCAGATTGCGGGTCATAAGCATCCGCGGGCCTGAATACATGGGAATGATCACAGCCGGGTACTCGCTACCCTGGGATTTATGGATAGTGATTGCATAGGCCAGTTCCAGTTCTTCTAACTGTTTAAAGCTGTATTCCACCATTTTCCCCTCGTCAAATTCTACAGTGAGAATCTCGGCAAACTCGTTGATCTCGCGGATGATTCCCATGTCGCCGTTGAACACGCCGGCACCTTTATCTGTGGGGATGCCATAGCTGCTGCGGGTCTCCCATTCCAGCTGATAGTTGTTGCGGATCTGCATTACCTTATCCCCGGTGCGGTAGATGATGCCACCGGCTTCCCTTTCCTTTTTTTCCGGCGACGGCGGGTTTAAATGCTCCTGCAGGATCTGGTTCAGCCGCTCTACCCCTAAGGCTCCTTTGCGCATGGGAGTCATGACCTGGATTTCATCCGGCTCTGCGCGGACGTAGCCGGGCAGTTTTTTCTGTATAAGAGTGATCGCAGCGCTTATAACGGCGTCGGGATGATCACGGCGGATAAAGAGAAAATCCCTGCTGCGCCTGGAAAGGTCTACATCCTCTCCCTCGTTGATCCGATGGGCGTTTACAATGATATCGCTCTGGGCCGCCTGGCGGAAGATGTGCGTGAGCTTTACTACATTGAAGCAGCCGGAGTTTATAATGTCCTTAAGCACATTCCCGGGGCCTACGCTGGGAAGCTGATCTGTGTCTCCTACCAGGATGAGACGGGTCCCCACGTTGACCGCCCGCAGCAGAGAATGCATCAGACTTATATCTACCATGGACATCTCATCAATAATGATTACGTCAGCATCCAGAGGATTTTCCTCGTTGCGGTCAAAGCGCATACCGGCGGTGGATGAACTGCTGCTTAAGGAACCGTTTCCAGAAGCAGCCATACCGATGGGAACCAGCTCCAGCATACGGTGGATCGTCCTTGCTTCCCAGCCAGTGGCCTCTGTCATCCGCTTGGCAGCCCGGCCGGTAGGCGCTCCCAAAAGAATCTCCATGCCTTCGGCTTCAAAATATCGGATGATGGTGTTGATAGTGGTGGTCTTTCCGGTTCCGGGGCCTCCGGTGATAACAAGCAGACCGCTGTTAACGGCCTCAAAGACTGCTTTTTCCTGAAGCTCATCCAGGTGAATGTTCTCTTTTTGCTGAATTTTCATGAGATTGTCCCGGATCTCCGTTTCAGGAATATCGCCTCGGATATTTAAATCATGGAGCATACGGGCTGCGTTCAGTTCCAGATAATAATAATGGGCAGAATAGACCAGGGGATCTGAACAGCCGCCTTCATCTGAAGAAACCGGCATTTTTACAACCAGCTTCCGATCGATCTGCATATCCATCAGATGCTTGTCCATGGTCTCAGGAGCTACTTTCAAGAGCTCGGAGGCCTGGCGGAAAAGTTCGCTTTTGGGAAGGTATGTATGACCGTTTGCGGAGGCCTGAAGAAGAACGTAGAGGATACCGGCCCGGACACGGTAGTCGGAATCGGTGAAAATCCCCGACTTCTGCGCGATCTCGTCTGCCATTTTAAAGCCTACGCCAGGAATATCGTCTGCCAGACGGTAGGGATTTTCCCTGATAATGCCGTAGAGCTTTGGGCCGTATTCCTGATAGATCTTGGCAGCCAGGTTCAGGGTGATACCATAGTTTTGAAGAAACATCATAGCCTGGCGCATCTCTTTTTTGTCCTGAACCTGCTCTGCAATAGCCATGGCCATTTTCTCGCTGATGCCCTTGATCTCAGAGAGGCGTTCCGGCTCTTCTTCCATAATACGGAAGGTGTCGGCTTTGAAGCGCCGGACAATCCGGGCAGCCATGGCCGCGCCGATGCCTTTGATGGCCCCGGAACCTAAGTAGCGCTCCATGGAAGCGGCATCCTCCGGGTTCTTCAGTTCGTAGCTTTCGATCTGGAGCTGCTCGCCGTAAACCGGGTGCTCTGTCATATGTCCGCTGGCCTGGATCATGTCACCCTCTGCGGCATAGGAAAGAACCCCTACCATTACCACCTCGTCACCATCGCTCTGGTCGGTAACTGTCATAATGGTGTAACCGTTTTCCTCATTGCGGAATTTGATTTTTTCAATAAATCCTGTAATGGTTGCCATCGCGGGAAACACCGCCCTTTCTGTGATAGTATGCTGCCGTCTTTTATCCAAAACGCCGCCCATCTGCCGATGAGACGCTATCATGCTTTGATGAAAAAGAACCCGGCCGTAAAACCGGGTTCTTCATTTTAGTAGTCTTCTCTCTCTTTGCTGCCGGCAATTCCCATGGACGCTTCCAACGCGGAGGTCATACCGTGGGCAAACTCGATGAATTTACCGGTGCCGATTGCTACAGCAGTAAGAGGATCGTCAGCGATCACGGTTGTGATGCCTGTCTTTTCTTCGATCAGAGCATCCAGACCGCTTAAGAGGGAGCCGCCGCCAGTCATCACGATGCCGCGGTCAAAGATATCGGCTGCCAACTCAGGCGGAGTGCGCTCTAAGACATTGTGTACCGCATCTACGATCTGAAGAGCCGGTTCTCTCAACGCTTCCAGCGTCTCATCCGAGGTAACCACGATGGTCTTTGGAAGACCGGTCACAAGATTTCGGCCCCTGACTTCCATGGTCAGAACCTCTGGACGGCGGTAGGCCGCTCCGATATTGATCTTGATCTCCTCTGCGGTACGTTCACCGATCAGAAGATTGTGTTTCTTTCTCATGTAGCGGACCAGAGCTTCATCAAAATCGTCGCCGGCAGTCTTAATGGAGGTGCTGACAACAGGGCCTCCCAGGGAGATAACAGCGATATCCGCCGTACCGCCTCCAATATCAACAATCATATTTCCGCAGGCTTTTCCAATGTCAATACCCGCGCCGATAGCTGCTGCTACAGGCTCCTCGATGATGGCTACCTCACGGGCTCCTGCCTGATAGGTCGCATCCTCCACCGCCTTTTTCTCCACTTCCGTAGCGCCGCTGGGAATACATACGCTGATCCGCGGCTTTCTTAACGTACGTTTGCCAATGGCTTTGTTGATGAAATATTTCATCATCTTTTCCGTAATGGTGTAGTCAGAAATAACACCCTGGCGCAGCGGACGGACAGCTACGATATTGCCGGGGGTACGTCCGATCATCAGACGGGCTTCCTCTCCGATTGCCATGATCTTGTTGGTATCGCGGTCAATGGCTACTACGGACGGTTCTTTTAATACAACGCCTTTTCCTTTAATATATACAAGGATACTGGCTGTTCCTAAGTCGATTCCAATGTCATTGGACATCATTGAAAACATATGAATATTTCCTCCTCATCTCCAGGTGTGGTGCGGCGCATAGCCGCAGGGCAGGCAAAAACAGCCCGGTGTCAGGCCCCTTTTTACAGGCCGGACGGAAGGCTGTGGGTAATTGATTTTACATTTCTTTTATTATATACAATATTCCCGAGTTTTCAAAGGTTTTTTTTCTTTATTTATTTTCTTTATGTTTTTTTAATGTTATGTACATTGTTTAGACATATTTGTTCATTATGATTAGTAATGTTCACCGAGAGGTGGACAGGCCTTTGTTTCAAGTGATTACTTGAAATCACAAAGCTTTTTCATACTCATACCGGACGGAGTGATCCGTCCGGCCCCCCTATTTAATCATATCCCCTCTATGTATTTATGATGATGACCCGTCCGGTACTGCCGGACGGGTTTTCGGCTGTATGGGGAACAAATGGGATAAATCGTTACATTTCCTGTAATAATTTCATAAGGAATTTCATGTTTTTTTTATAGAACGTCCATACTTTTATCACATTTTCAGGGCATACTATAAGAGAATTAGTTACAAGCTTTTTCATACTCATACCCGGACGGAGCGATCCGTCCGGTCCCCCCTTTTTTAACATTTTCTTTTTTATTATACCTACCATTCCATTGCGTGACATCAGTCAGGCAGAAGAATCCCCCTCCGGTACGCCAACGCCGGAGGGGGATTCTTTGTGTCCGCAGCAGCCAGGATCTATCTCACCAAATCATCCCATGAACAAAGAAAAATCATCGATAAAATAGTGATCTGGAAGCTCTGTATGCCCCCACACTTACATTTTCTGGAAAACAAGGATAAAATGCAGAGGATATCCGGCGCGGCGGGGAAAGCGGGCGGGTATTTTAAGACGGGCCGGCCTTTTTAAAACAGCCTTCCGTTCATCCCCGCAGCGCCGTCTGCATCAAGGAGGGCATATTTTATGAATGAAACAATGAAACCATCAACCGGGCGGAGACTGGAACTATTTGTCCGGCATCTTAAGGAGAGGAACCTGTCTGCCAACACCATCTGCGTTTACCGCTGTGCAGTCGAGCAGTTTTACCGGATGTATCCTCAGATGACAGCCCGGAACCTGCAGCTGTACAAGGTGTACCTTTTGGAGCATTACAAGCCTCAGACGGTAAATCTTCGGATCCGGGCATTAAACTGTTTCCTGCAGGATAAGGAAATGAACGCGGATCCGGTGCCTATGATACGGATTCAGCAGAAAACCTATCTGGATAAGATTATCAGCCAGGCGGATTATGAGTATCTGAAACGGCGTCTGGCAGAGGACGAAGAGCTGGTGTATTATTTTGTGATTCGGATGATCACCGCTACCGGAGTGCGCGTCAGTGAACTGGTGACTTTTCAGGTGGAGGACGTGCACCAGGGATATAAGGATATCTATTCCAAGGGAGATAAGATGCGAAGGGTGTATATTCCTTCCCGTTTAAAGGAGGAGCTTTTAAAATGGCCGGAGTTTGCCGCACGCAAAAGCGGAGCGCTGTTTCTGAACCGGTTTGGCGCGCCGGTCACACCATCCGGCGTGAGGACACGGCTTAAGACCTTTGCCGCACGGTACGGACTGGATCCGGAAGTAATGTATCCTCACTCCTTCAGGCACCGGTTTGCAAAAAATTTTATTGAAGCCTGCGGAGATATTGCCTTTCTGTCGGATCTTCTGGGGCATGAAAGCATCGAGACGACCCGAATCTATCTGAGACGAAGCAGTGCGGAGCAGTACCGGATTGTAAATAAGGTGGTTGACTGGTGAAAGGATGGGATGAAGCTATGAAAAATACGGATGAGAAAACCATATCGGCTGTACAGGAACTGGAATGGTTCCGGGAGGTACTTTTGGGGAAAGGAGCCTCTGAAAATACAGTGCGGGTATATCTAGCTTCGGTGCGGCGTTTTTATGAGAGCCATGAAGAGGTGACGGTTGAGGCACTGCAGGCATATAAAAAGGAGCTTCTTAAGGAATGTCGGCCTTCCACCGTCAATACCAGAATCTATGGAATGAATCAATATGTGAAGGCATTAAGGCACTGCCGGAAGGAATGCCAGGAAACCGTATTCGATCCCCCAAACGCAGCGTGCACGGTTCCTGCGGATTTTAAGCTGCCTGCAGTGAAAAGCCAGCAGAAACCATTTCTCAATAATGTAATCTCAAAGAGGGATTATGAAAAGCTGAAACGGGGACTGCGAAAGGATCAGGATCTGTTCTGGTATTTTGTTGTCCGTTTTCTGGGCGCGACCGGAGCCAGAGTCAGCGAACTGGTACAGATCAAGGCGGAGCATATCGCCGTGGGATGTATGGATCTTTATTCAAAAGGCGGAAAAATACGGCGGATCTATTTTCCTGAGACGCTTTGTAAGGAAATGGCTGCATGGCTCAACCAGAGAGGGATGGTTTCAGGATATGTGTTTACCAACCGGAGGGGAAAACCTATCTCTCCCCGGGGCATCAGCGCCCAGCTTAAGGTACTGGCAAAACGATACCGGATCCGGCCGGAAACGGTGTATCCCCATTCCTTCCGTCACCGGTATGCGAAGAACTTTCTGTCCAGATTTAACGATATTTCTCTGCTGGCTGACCTGATGGGCCATGACAGCATCGAAACTACAAGAGTGTATCTGACCCGGTCGTCCCAGGAGCAGCAGGCGGTGATCGACCGGGTGGTGACATGGTAAGACAGTTGATTTTTTTTCATAAAACGGGTATTATACTACTGTTTAAACGTTAGAAGAATTTTTTACTGCGAGGATGGATCTGTATGTATGAATATACCTGGTATCAATGGCTTTGTTTTTTTTATCTCTACTGCTTTTTCGGATGGATCTTTGAATCCTCCTATGTGTCTTTAAAGGAAAAACGGCTGGTAAACCGAGGCTTTCTGAGGCTTCCCATGCTCCCTCTGTACGGAACCGGGGCGGTGATGATGCTGTGGGTGTCTCTTCCAGTGCAGGATAATCTGCTGTTTGTGTATCTGTCGGGCGTAGCGGCGGCTACGGCCCTGGAGTATGTGACGGGCTGGGGGATGGAACGGCTGTTTAAGGTGAAATACTGGGATTACAGCAGCCAGAAGTTTAATCTGAACGGATATATCTGTCTCACCTCTTCGATCGCCTGGGGATTTCTGACACTGTTTCTCACTGAGGTGATCCACAAGCCCATCGAACACTGGGTATTAGGACTTTCAGAGCAGACAGCGATAATTGTGGTATCCGCAGTGACCCTGTGTTTTGTCTATGATACGGTGCAGTCTGTGCGGGCAGCTCTCAGCCTTGCAAAGGTTCTGGATGCGATGACCCGTATGCGGACGGAGTTAGAGGATATCCAGGTACAGATGGCGCTCCTGCGGGATGAGACCGGTCAGAGGCTGGAAGATGTAAAGGAAGAGGCGGCTCAAAAACTGGAAAGCGTCAGGACAGAGGCAGCTACCGTAGCCGGATGGCTGGTAGGCGAAGCTGCAGAGCGCGCCGCCAGTCTGAGGGACGGAGCCGTGGAACGGGCCTCCAGTCTGAAGGACGGAGCTGCGGAACGGGCCGCCAGTCTGAGAGACGGAGCCGTGGAGCAGGCGGCATTTCTGAAAGACGAAGCCCTGTTCTGTGCCCAGCAGTTCAAAACTGGTACAGCAAAAAAAGCAATGCGCCTGAAGGATGAGGCCATGCTCTGCAAAGACACCGGTGAAGAACGGATCCGGGAGCTGTCAAGGCGGGTGGCTGAATTAGCGCGCAAACGTCAGCATCTGGCCCTGCATATGGATTTTTACCGAAAGGGAATCCTGCGCGGTAATCCCACCGCTTCGTCTGTGCGGTTCGGGGCTGCTCTTAAGGAGCTTCGGCAGATTGCAGAGAAACGGAAAAGAAAATAATATTTGAAAAAGGTCCTGAAACCGGTCTGACAGAACCGGCATCAGGGCCTTTTTTATTTACACAACTGTTCAGGACGGCAAAAATACAGGTGCAAGAACAGGCGTTAGGCTCGCTTACAAGCATGATTTTGCACCTGTTTTCACATCAAAGGAATCTCCGATGCTTTCTGAATGACCATAGACATTCAAGAAGAAGTGCCATCTGGAATCGTTACACTTTTATCTGCTTTTGTTTTTCCGTATTGGAATTACATCATCTTATCTACCATGGCCATAACGGCTGCACCCAGGTCAGCTTCCCTGTGGTCTGCATCTTCCAGAGAGGTTCCCTTGACACCGAAGTAGAATTTGATCTTAGGTTCTGTGCCGGAAGGCCTCACACAGATCCATGCGCCGTCCTCCAGGTCATAGTAAAGCACATTGGAGGATGGAAGGCCGGTTGGCTTTACCTCTCCAGATGCCATGTCCTTGACGGTATCCAGCTTATAATCTCTTGCAGACACTACCCTGCAGCCTCCGACTTCGGCGGGCGTATTGTTTCTCAGTGTCTCCATGATGGATTGGATCTTTGCCAGACCCTCAATGCCGGATAAACCGATGGACTTAACAGAATCCTTGTAGTAGCCGTATTTCTCATACATGGCTGTCATAGCATCCCATAGAGTCATGCCCTTCTGCTTATAATAGGCAGCCGCCTCGCAGAGCGCGGCTGTGGCGGAAATAGCGTCTTTATCACGGGCATATGTGCCGATGAGACAGCCATAGCTTTCTTCCATTCCAAAGAGATATGTTCCGGTCCCGGATGTCTCATTTTTAAGAATCTGCTTTCCGATCCACTTAAAGCCGGTGAGAACCTCGATCAGCTCTGTGCCGTAGGCTTTCGCTACCGCATCGATCAGGTTGGTGGATACAATAGATTTTACCACCTGTCCATCTGCCGGGATCTTTCCTGCGGCCTTCTTCTGGCTGAGAACGTATTCGCACAGCAGGGAGCCTGACATATTTCCAGTCAGCGGGATGTATTCTCCCGATTTTGTATCTTTTACATATACGCCCAGGCGGTCGGCATCAGGATCCGTTGCCAGGACAAGGTCAGCATTTTTCTCTTTTGCCAGCTTTAACCCCAATTCAAAAGCTTCCGCTGCCTCTGGATTTGGATAGCTTACAGTGGGGAAATCGCCGTCAGGAAGCTCTTGCTCAGGAACTACATACACATGGGTAAAGCCGATCTCCTTCATCACTCTTCTGGCAGGAATGTTGCCGGTGCCGTGGAGGGGAGTATATACAATAGTGATCTCGTCCTGCATCTCATCAATGGCCTTCTGGTTTACTACCTGGGCCTTTACCTGCGCAATGTATTTGTCGTCAATCTCTTTTCCGATAACCTCATATCTGCCTGCGGCAATGGCGGAAGCTTCGTCAGTGGTCTTTACGCTGGAGAGATCCTCGATGGCCAGAACCTCTTCGGTCACGCCTTTATCGTGAGGAGGCGTAAACTGCGCACCGTCCTCCCAGTATACCTTATAGCCATTGTACTCCGGCGGATTGTGGCTGGCAGTAATGTTGATGCCGGCTGCACAGCCCAGCTCCCGCACAGCAAAGGAGAGTTCCGGTGTAGGACGGAGAGACTCAAATTTGTATGCCTTGATGCCGTTGGCCGCCAGAGTCATAGCTGCCTCCATGGCAAATTCGGGAGACATATGGCGGGAGTCATATGCAATGGCTACTCCCTTATCGGCAGCCCCCTGCTTGATGATATAGTTTGCCAGTCCCTGGGTGGCGCGTCTTACCACATAGATATTCATGCGGTTGATACCAGCCCCAATAATACCCCGCAGGCCGGCTGTTCCAAATTCCAGATCCATGTAAAAACGCTCTTTGATCTCGTTTTCATCGCCTTCAATAGCCCTAAGCTCTGCTTTTGTGGCCTCATCGAAGTACGGATTGGACAGCCATTCCTGATAAATCTTCATATAGTCTTTCATTTTCTATACTCCCTCCTGATTTCCCAATGCATAACAGCGCCTGCATTTTTATGTTTTCGATTATACTACACTGGCCAGAAAAAGAAAAGGATATTCTGTTTCTGCTACACCAACCGTATTTTCTTGACCATCTCACAGAATTCCCGGTTGTTCCTGGTTTTTGAGAAGAGATCCAGAATCTTTTCCACTGCTTCGTCGGGACGGAGAGAGTTCGTTGCCTTGCGCACGATGTCTACTGCCTCGGCTTCTTCCCGTGTCAGGAGAAGATCGTCTCTTCTGGTACCGGATTTTAAAATATCAATTGCCGGGAAAATGCGTTTTTCAGAAAGGCGGCGGTCCAGAACAAGCTCCATGTTGCCGGTTCCTTTAAATTCCTCGTACACTACGTCGTCCATGCGGCTGCCGGTATCTACCAGCGCAGTGGCCAGGATCGTCAGGCTTCCGCCCTCACGCATATTGCGGGCAGCTCCAAAGAAACGTTTCGGCATATAAAGGGCCGCCGGGTCAATACCGCCTGACAGCGTACGGCCGCTGGGAGCTATGGTAAGATTATAAGCCCTGGAAAGGCGTGTAATACTGTCTAAGAGGATGATCACGTCCCTGCCGTGCTCAACCAGACGCTTAGCTCTCTCGATAACCATTTCCGATACGCGCTTATGGCGGTCGGGCTGCTCGTCAAAGGTGGAATAAATCACTTCTACATTAGGGCCTACGATTGCTTCCTTGATATCGGTTACTTCCTCAGGACGCTCGTCGATGAGCAGGATCATCAGGTGCATATCCGGGTGATTGGTGGTAATGGCTCTGGCTACCTGCTTTAAAAGGGTCGTCTTTCCTGCCTTTGGCGGAGAAACGATCATACCTCTCTGGCCTTTTCCTATGGGGGCCAGAAGATCAAGAACACGCATGGCTACCGAAGTGCGTTCTCTGGTATTTTCCATGTGAAGGCGCTGATTAGGGAAAATGGGGGTCAGATCTTCAAAGTTGGGCCGGCGCTCTGTGGCGCTTAAGGGATAGCCGTTTACGGTTTTGATATAAAGAAGGGCGGCAAATTTTTCGGTAATTGCCTTTACTCTTCTGTTTCCCGCTATGATATCGCCGGTTTTCAGGTTGAAACGGCGAATCTGGGAGGGAGCCACATATACATCGTTTTCACCGGGAAGGAAGTTCTCACAGCGGATGAAGCCAAATCCGTCCGGCATGACCTCCAGAATGCCGTTTGCCTCGATGCCGCTGTCCAGCTCCGCCATATCCTGATTGGAAAGGCCTACGGCATCGTTGCGCATCTCAGGACGGGACGGACGGAACTCCTGATTCTCAGTAAACTGGGATGCAGAGACCGGCTGAAAGCTGCGGGCCTCCTGGCGGCTGTCGTTCTGGGTGTCATAACGGTTCTCGCTGCGGTTGTCCGTGCGGCTGGACTGGCGGTTTTCGTAGCGGGAGTTGTAGGTATAAGGCCGGCGCTCGGAAGAAAAGGAACGGGCATCGCGGACTTCATTTGCATCTTTAAAATTGTTTGATTCGCGGGTATCGCGGAGTTCTCTGGCCTCTTTCTGCTCCCTCTGTGCACCGGGCGTTTCCGTCTCTCTGCGGGACCGCGGAGTGTGAGGAGCTCTGGCTGTCCTGGCAGGCCTGGACGGCGAAGCCGCAGGAGCCGCAGGACTATTCTCTTTCCCGCTATTCTCTCTCCCGCTTTCCTCCTTCTGGCATAAAAGATCTATGATCTCTGCTTTTCTGAGCGCACTGATCCCCTTTAGTCCCTGGGATCTGGCTAATTCCCTAAGTTCTGCCAAAGGCAGCGTCTGTAATTTTTCTCGCATATCTGTTCTCCTTATTTCTATGGGGCAGGACGCAGGCGTACGCCTGTTTTTATGTGTTTCTGAATAATCCTGTATTGCTGTATCATTGGTTCTTTTGAAAAATGATCTTGGGGATGTTGTCCAGTTCCTGAGGGGAGCTGGTCATAGATGAATCCGAAACGGAGGACGGACAAGCCGGCAGCCTGCCGTCCTGCCCTTATACAGATATTATAGCCTCTGTTCCCACTGATTGTAAAGTTTAATTTTTCAGCCACTCCATATGTTTTCGGATCTGTCTCTCATACCCGTTATCCGATGGCTCATAAAAGACAGCGCCTTCCATACCGTCAGGCAGATACTGCTGCTTTACATAGTGCCTGGGGTAATCGTGCGCATAAAGATAACCATTTCCATGGCCCAGATCGGCAGCCCCCCTGTAGTGACGATCCTGAAGATGAACCGGAACCGGATTGGAGCGTGTGGTCTTTACCGTATCCATAGCGGCCTGAATGGCCAGACAGGCGGCATTGCTCTTGGGGGCACAGGCCACATAGGTCACGGCCTGTGAAAGGATGATCTGGGCTTCAGGCATACCGATGCGCTCGGCAGCCTGCGCGGCGCTTACCGCTACTGTCAGCGCCTGAGGATCGGCGTTTCCCACATCCTCTGACGCGCAGATCATAATCCGGCGGGCGATGAACTTGATATCCTCTCCCGCATACAGCATACGGGCCAGATAGTAGACCGCCGCGTCAGGATCCGAGCCCCGCATACTTTTAATAAAAGCGGAAATGGTATCGTAATGGCTGTCCCCGTTCTTATCATAGCGCACAGCCCGTTTCTGAATACATTCCTGCGCCGCAGCCAGATCGATATGGATTTTCCCGTCCCCGCTGCGCTGCGTGGTAAGAACTCCCAGCTCTATGGCATTTAAGGCGGCCCTGGCGTCCCCTCCCGCAGCATCGGCAAGAAACTGAGCGGCGTCTGAATCAATGACCGCCTGATACGTTCCCATTCCCCGTTCTTCATCGGTGACAGCGCGGCGTATCAGCTCCAGGATATCTGATTTTTCCAGCGGCTTAAGCTCAAAGATGCGGGAGCGGGAAATCAGCGCACTGTTGACCTCAAAATAAGGATTTTCCGTAGTTGCGCCGATCAGAATCAGCGTTCCGTCCTCTACAAAGGGGAGAAGGTAATCCTGCTGGCCCTTGTTGAAACGGTGAATCTCATCTACAAACAGGATGGTCTTTCGGCCGTACATTCCCATGCTGTCCTTTGCCACAGCCACGATCTCTTCCATATCCTTTTTCCCTGCTACCGTCGCGTTGATCTGCTTGAAATCAGCGCTGGTGGTGTTGGCGATTACTTTTGCAAGGGTAGTCTTTCCGGTGCCGGGCGGGCCGTAAAAAATCAGCGAGCCCAGCTTATCAGCCTTGATGGCCCGGTAAAGCAGTTTGTCCTTTCCAATGATATGCTGCTGGCCTACCACCTCCTCAAGAGTTTTTGGGCGAAGCCTGGAAGCCAGAGGCGCTTCTTTTTCCATTGTATTTTCTCTCATATAATCAAACAGGTTCATTTTTTATTCCTTTTTCATGTTGGCGGGGTTTTACGGAATGTTTTTGTGAAATATCAGTCGATCAGCAGCTCATCGGCGGTTACAAAGGTATAGCCTTCCTTTTGAAGGATATCCGCCAGTTCCAGAGCAGCTGATACGGATGTGCCAAAAATATCATGCATCAATATAATATCCCCATCTTCCACATCTTTCAAGACCCTCTTTACGATCCGCTCCCTGTCCTTTAGCTTCCAGTCCAGAGAATCCACAGACCAGAGGACGGTTGTCATGCCCGCCTGACATTCCAGTTCTTCGTTCCAGTCGCCGTAAGGAGGGCGCATATATTCGGGAGCCGAGCCGGTAATAGACTGAATCAGCGTGCTGGTGCGGTCCAGGGCCTGGCAGACAGCAGAGGTTTTTGCCTTTGTGAGGGGAACATGGTTATAGCTGTGGTTTCCGATCAGATGGCCCTCCGCTTTCATCCGCGCTACGATGGCTTCATTGCCTGGAATACTGCTTCCCATGAGAAAGAAGGTGGCGGGAATCCCTCTGGCTTTTAAGCCGTCTAGGAGAACCGGAGTATGGATGGGATCAGGGCCGTCATCGAAGGTAAGCGCCACGTATTTTTCCGTCCGGGGCGCTTCCGGAGCAGAAACGGCGGCGGAAGGGGCCGGGATAAATATGATTTGGATCAGGAATGCCAAAAGAAAGAGATCCGCCGCCAGGATGACGGAAAGCAGGCGGATGGATTGCTTGAATTTCACAGGTTACAAGAGCCTCCCGGCAGACTGCATATATTGATTATATGATATGGCCGGGAGCGGGAAACTAGAACACGGGGTGCTGCATTTTGCGGCGCCCCGTCTGAATATACATGATGTTAGAGTTATAAAGAATGGATATTATTACTGCTCTCCCGGCTTTGTCCCGGTCACTACCTGGGACTGAGACGTGGATGAACTGACGCCGGGGCCTCCGTTGATTCCGGTTACCGTACCGGATGGGGAGCCGGTTTGGGAGGAAGCGCCATCGGAACTGTTGTTTCCGTTGGATGGAATAATGATGGTTCCTGAAGAGGATTCATTTCCGGCAGCGGTTCCCGGCGCGCCAGAAGAGGAACCGGTATTCTCAGAAGGTGTTCCCGGAGCCTCAGAGCCTGTGTTGCCGGATACAGCGCCGCTCTCTCCCTGCTGGCTTAAGCTTCCATCGGCAGCAGCCTGATAGGTGACTCCTCCGATGTCCACTGCCCGGTCGGATACCATGCGGCCGGTAGAGGGATCCATATAGTAGTGAAGACCGTTTACCTCGATCATGCCGACAGCCATGCGGCCGCTGCCGTCAAAGTAGTACCAGGCTCCGTCCAGCTGACGCCAGCCAGTAGCCATGGCACCGGAGGTTTTCAGATAATATTTGCCGTCCGCATCATTGAGCCAGCCGGTCTGCATCACGCCGCTCTGGTCAGAATAATACCAGGTTCCATTATCATTGATCCATCCCTTCATCATAGCGCCGGACGGATCCAGATAATACCATTTTCCATTCTGGCTGGTCCAGCCCACAGCCATTTTCCCGGAGGGTTCCATATAGTAGCGCTTGCCGTCGATCTCCAGCCAGCCAGTCTGCATCACGCCCTCCTGATTGGAATAATACCAGACGCCTCCGTCATTGATCCATCCCTTCTTCACCGCTCCTGAGCTGCCCAGATAATACCATTTCCCATCGTCCTGACGCCAGCCGGTCTGCATCTTTCCGGTGGTTTCATCCAGATAGTAGCGGACGCCGGAAACGGTGATCCAGCCGGTGGAGGCAAGGCCTTCTTCGTCCATATAGTACCAGTCGCTTCCGTCCTGGGCCCATGCGTTCTTCTGCTTGGTATAATTGCTGTAGTAATACCGTCTGCCGTCAATGGTACGCCAGGTATTCGCAGGAATCACAGAGGTGAAATCTTTAAACTGGAAGTCAATATCCACATTTCCATTGATACCGTTTACAGAGCCGGTACTGGTGGCCTGCCACATAACGGGATTTTCGTAGGTTGGGCGGGCGGAGTAACGGGCCACCCATACGGGATAATCCATCAGATTCATGTCCAGCTTGTTTTTCAGCCAGTTCTCATTTGCATAGATAATAGGATAATACCCCGCAGAAGAGATTTTGCTGCAGAACGCATTGGCAATGGCCGCCAGGTCTGCTTTTGAAAGATTTCCCTGGGTTGAGTCCTCCATATCGAATGCCACGGGGTAGGAAATGGGGTAATCATGGATCAGATCCAGAACAAAGTCAGCCTCTGCCTCTGCCATTTCCACCGTAGTCGCCAGGGAATAGATATACACGCCTACCTTGACGCCTGCGGCGCTGGCCTGCTGGATATTCCGATGGAAATAGGGGTCAACGGCACCCTTGGAGCGTGTTCCCAGCATCACGAAGGATACGTCGTCTGCAGCTACCTGGCTCCAGTTGATCTCGCCCTGCCATCTGGATACGTCGATACCTCTTGCAAGGACGTTCTGGATGGAACTGCCGTCGGGCATCTGATACACACCGTTTACCTTTTTCCAGGCGTTTGTATTGGTCTGCGACGTATCGGTGCTCTTTGCTCCCGTGTTCTGGGAACCGGTCTCTGTATTGCCGGAAGAGGTATTATTTCCTGTCGCTCCGGGGCCGCCTGAAGTAACCTGCCCTGTCTGGGAACCGGTCTCTCCCGGCCCGATGGCGTAGACAGTGGCCGCCGGCCCCAGAGTGCCGGCTCCCAGTATGCCTGCCAGCAGCAAAGCCTGGCAGCGCTTTTTCATCTCCTGTTTCCTTTTCATGATCGTCTCCTCAGTCTTACTTTTTCCTGCGCATATGGCGCGGGACGTATACACAAACAGGGGGATGCCGTCAGCTTATCCCGCCGCAGCATCCCCCTGTTATATCCGAGCGGGAATGAGATTCAGCCACGCTCTCCTGCGCCTTTGTCTGTAAACGCCATGCGTTCCCAAAGGCGTATCCTGTTATGATCACTCATCAGCCTGGACCGTCGGTGCGTCCTGCCGTCAGAGAGCTGTCAGTTCCAGTTCCGGAAGGACCGGTTGTGCTGGTTGTGCTGGTGCCGGAAGAGCTTCCGGGACCGGCGGAGCCTGAACTGCCTGAACCTTTCGATACGCCGGGACCTCCGTTTTCACCGGTCACTCCGCCGGTGGAGGACTGGCTGCCTCCAGTCGGGGTCTGGGCGGATACGCCGTTTGCATTCTGGCATACGCCGGAGGCATCAAAGGTGTAGGATGTACCATTGATATCCAGGGTAGTTCCTGCCGTCATCACGCCGCCGTCCGCAGGATTCAGGTAATAATACTTGCTGTCTACCAGGATCCAGCCTGTCATCATATGGCCGTTGCTGTTAAAGTAATACCACTTGCCGTCGATCTGCTTCCAGCCTACGGACATCTTGCCGTTGGTCATATCCATATAATACTTGTTTCCCTCGCTGTCGCTGAGCCAGCCGATCAGCATACGGCCGTCTGTATTCAAGTAGAAGTAATCCTGGTCTACCTTGGCCCAGCCAGTCATCATCTTGCCGTCTGTGCCGAAGAGATACCAGCTATCCTTGATCTGCGCCCAGGCATTCACTACGCACTTGCCGTTATCCTGGAAATAATACCAGGCTCCGTCCATCTGACGCCAGCCCGTTCCCATGCTCCCGTCGCCGCGCATGAAATAATAGTCATCACCGATCCTTAACCAGCCCGTAACCATGGTGCCGTCATCCAGCATATAGTACCATTTGCCGTATTCGGGGTTGATCCATCCCTTTGCCATCAGGCCGCCGGGACGGAAGAAGTACCACTTGCCGTCGATCTGTTTAAATCCGGTGGTCATATAGCCGGTGGAAAGATCCATATAATACCAGCCCTCGCTGGTCTGAAGCCATCCTGTATGGGTCTTGCCCTGATAGATATACGTCCAGTGATCGTTCGACTTGGTCCATCCGTCTGCCGCATATGATGTAAACGCCGTCCCGATGGCCATGGCGCCGATCATACCGGCTGCTGCCAGTGCAGCCAGGTATTTCTTATGTTTCATGCCTTTGTCTCCTCCTGTTCCTTTTGGCGCGCCAAAACGCTTCCCTGCTTTGTCTGCATTGTGAGCAGAAAACCGCTCCGGAACGCCCCGATATACTTCCAGAGGGTTGTCCTTCTGTGTTGTCATAATTTTGATTATACCACAGATCCGTTCCGAAAAAGGTAACGATTTTATTACAATTTCGTAAATTTTATCGGAGCGCCTGAAGTTTCTTATAGTAGCCCTTTGCGTAGCGGTACATGATGATGGTGTATTCCCCAAATTCTTCGCCCAGGGACGCCTTGTACACAGCCCACAGGCACCAGAGGAAGCCTCCCAGTGCGGCGTTTGCAAAGACCGCGTAATACTCTTCTTTTTCAGGTCTGCGCTGCAAATACAGTTCTAACAGCCGCTTTGTCTGCTCCTCGTCATAGTAAGAGTAGATGGCTGCCATGGAAATGTCCATCACCGGATCGCACATCCCGGCATACTCCCAGTCGAGAAGTTTTGCACTGCCGTCCGGAAACATAAGGAAGTTATCCACATTTGCATCGATATGGCAGAGGCACTTCGGACGGTTCATACGGTCTAAGCGGTCCATAAGTTCATTCATCCATCCCCTGACCTGGCCATAATCCTCAAAGGGAATGCCCCCATGCTCCAGGCACAGCCGTTCATAAAATCCGATCCGCTCCCGGATATCGAAGGAATGCCCCACCTTCAGGCCCGACTGGTGAAGCTTTCGGATGATTCCCATACAGTTTTCCATATCTTTCCAGTTTTCTGCATCCGCCGTCCGGGTTCCCTCATAGTACCGTGCAATCTTGTAGCCGGTATCAGGGTTCATATAAAGAACCTCCTCCGTAATTCCCAGAGAAGCCACTGTATCATAGACCGCCTTTTCCTGTCGGCGGTTGATGAGAAGTCCTGTTCCCGGTCCGGGAATGCGGCAGATGCAGCGGCTGCCGTTTACCCGGAATAAAAAGGATTTGTTTGTCATTCCCGCCTTCAGACAGCAGATATCGGTGATCTCTGACTCCGGCACCTCAAAAACCCTGGATACCAGATCCATGGCCGCGTTGTCAGAATGGTTCTGATATCTGGGATCGAACAGGCGCAGTTCTTCCAGGTTCTCAAACTCATAGACCTGATCCCTGGGCTGGCGGTTGGCGTACATCTCGATCTGATCCCACCCGGAGGCCTTCTGGCCGGAGAACGTTTCCGCCCTGGCAAGCAGATCTCCCCCCTCCGCTTCCAGGCGGCGCTTTGCCTCGCCCTTCAGCATATCCACATAGGGCTGTTCCCAATAGAACTGTTCCGTTCCCGGCGTTTCATAATAGGCTTCCAGCACCGGAAGGAACCGGGCAGAAAATTCTCTGGACAGATAAACCGGGCCGTACATGACCCACTGATCCTTTCCGCCTACATTTACATCGGTAATCCTCCCCTTTTTGTTGAAGGTCAGGCACCATTCCCTGGTATCGCCCTCCTTAAAAGCGGCGCTGTACCAGGCTCCGCACTCGTAGGCATGGTACATATTTTCCCGCAGCCAGTTGTCTGAAGATAATATGTACATATTCCGGCCCTGCAGCAGATGTCTGGCCCGGTAGACCGTAGCCAGGGTGTTCTTGCAGGAATATTCGGGATTGTATAGAAGCTTTACGTTATATTTATCAATCAGATACTCAAATTTTTCCTTCAGATATCCCACCGCAATGGTGATATCCTCTACTCCAGCCTCATAAAGCTGACGGATCTGGCGCTCGATCATACGCTCGCCGAATACCTCTAAAAGGCCTTTGGGCGTCTCAAAGGTCAGCGGCACGAACCGGGAGCCAAAGCCCGCAGCGATGATCAGGGCGCCGTCAACCTTATAAGGGGCCAGAAGTTCTCTGCCCCTATCCGTCAGGGCCAGCTCTCTGCCCTTTTCTCCATCTCTCTCTCTGATAAAGCCTTTTTCCAGACATTCCCTTATCAGCCCGTTGACTGTTCCCAGAGACAGATCCATACTCTTTGCCAGCTCCCTCTGTGTAATGCCGGGACACTCTAAAATATTCCTGCATATCAATCCGTATCGATCCATATGATCCTCCATATTCCATGCTGTACGTTTTTGCACCTTGGGTTTTTATTTCCGTATGCTCCGCCTGTGTTCATTTTATCATTTTATCATGAATATATGAACATTATAGCACAGAAAATGAGAAATGCAAGGGCCGGCTGTATGAATCAGCCGGCCCCTGGTCGTTTCTGTCTGTGGTCTTTATTTTGCATTTCCCAGAACAATGGCGTTTACTGCCTCTGTAAGATCCACTACCTGAGATCTTGGAACCAGAGATACGGTTTTTCCGTCTGCCTGGGCCAGGCAGTGGCTTCCATCATAGCGGTAGAAAGCCAGAGAAACCTGGGGTGTAACCTCATTTTCCAGATGAACCGTCAGCCGGATCTCCTCCTTCTGTTTTGGTTCCTCCTGTGTAAAGCTGTCTGCCTTCAAACCTTCCAGCGCAGACTTTAAGTCAGCCATATCAAGCTTCTCTTCCTGGTAATACCAGGTGCGGTCTTTCTTGCCGCCTTTGGAGGTAAGACTGTAGTCATTTCCCTCCAGAGAAATATCGATTCCTGTGATATCCTCTGCATCCGCCCAGAAAACTTCTTTATGGCGCAGGTCATCGTATTTCATGGCCATAAGCGCTTTATAATCCCCGGAGGACAGCTTATATGCGATATGAGAGCCGTTTACCCGCGCATAAGCGGTGATCTCCTCATCCTTTTCATTTTCCTCTTTTTCCTTTTCTGCCTTCTTTTTCTCTTTCGGATCGCGGCTGATACTCAGGGTAAAGGTTCCAGACGTCTGCTCTTTATCCTTATTTTTAGAGGTATAATCTGCCTCTATCGTAAGCTCCGGCGCATCCAGACCGTATGTGCCCCACTCTTCATCAGAAACATAGTAGGACGCGTAATCAGAGAGATTCAGGTTCTGGAGGGTTTTTATATAGGCGTTTACCAGTTTTGGATCCAGAGGGAGCAGATTTTCTCCATCCCGCTTAAAGTAGACGTCTGCGCTGCTGTAGGAAGCCTTGCTGTCCTCGCTGTAAACCACCTCATAGGTCTCCGGCCCGGTAAACCGTATGTCAGTCACCTTATCAAGGGCCGGCACCTTATCCCGGTTTAGCATATCCTTTAAACCGGCATTAAAATAATTCAGCGGATCGTCCTTTACCAGATAGACCTTTCCGTCTCCGATGGATACATACCGTTCTGAATCCATATTGCTGAAATTTCCCAGACGCACATCATAGCTCTTATCCGCAGTCTCCAGATGGATGGTGCAGACCGGGTGATCCAGCCCATACTGTCCATAATCGTCTACATCATCAATGACAAAGGATACGCCGAACTGCTCAAACGGCTTTAAGAGTTCCTGCATCTTATCTGTGCTGACAGGGAAGTTCCCGTCCTTGTCATAAGTCCAGGTTCCGTCCTCCCCCTTGTGGAAGGAAAGGCTTTCAGACTCATTTTCCCATGAGAGGGCGGAAACACTGTCCTGAGGTATTTCAAGGATGATCTCATCGCTGTTTTTGATCTTTTCCTTATGATGTTCTGTTTTAACCACGCCTACAGCCGCCGCTGACAGAACAGCCAGAGCGCCTAACAGGATATATAATCGTTTAGCCCGCTTCATTCTGCATTCTCCTTCTTCTCATTACTACACAAATGCCGATCCCCAGATAGATCAGAGGAAATATTCCAATCATCATGGCCTGGAGCATGGCGGAGGTAGAATCGCTGATAGTCAGGTAATTGTAATTTAAGGACTTGCTGCGGATCGCCATGGCCTCGCTCTGCCCGATCATGGAAGAAATGGCGTTCATACCAAGGTTATTGTTGGCGCCGGAGGAAAGGGCATTGTACATATCCTCCAAAAAGTCCGAGGATCCGAACCAGAGGATCTGACCGTCATTTTCGCAGGCGATGGATACAGCTGCCGCAAATGGGCCGTCAATATCCCCTTCTTCCTTTTCATAGGTGGAAAGATTATAACCGGCTGTCTTGCTGAAGGCTTCCGCTGTGGTTGACAAAAGAGTGGTTACTCTGCCCGCAGCCTCTGTCTCGTCTACCTTCAGTCCCTCAACCAGGGGAAGGATGGGGTAATAGTGCTCCTCTATCAGAGGATCTGTAATGGAACTGCTTTCCATCTTAGGAAGCAGGGCGTAGGGTGTCTGAAGGGCATAGTGCTCTCTGTCTCCCTCTACTACGACTCCCTCCTCTGCCGTCACACCGTATTCCTCTATCAGGCCGTGGAGGTTAACAAGACTTCCTTCCTTTACAGGGCCTGCTGCCACAAAAAGCTTTCCGCCGTTTTTGGTATAGGATGACAGAATTTCCTTTTCCGCCTCGGAAATATCGCTGGAAGGTCCGTAGATCATGATGCCGTCAGCATCTTCCGGAACTGAATCCACATTCAGCAGGGACAGCTGATCCAGCTGTATATTTTCTTTTTCGATCTGCTCTTTAAAGGAGGCGGGCAGTTCCTTCTCCCCGTGTCCCTCTAAAAAATACATCTTCGGCTGCTCTTCGTTGACGACGTAATCGATGGCGGAGGTAATGGCCCCTTCTCCGTCAAAGGACGTATTATAAGAGTAGGAATAAACATCTGCTTCCTTAACGTAGATATCATCATAGCTGATAAAGCGGCTGCGTTCCCCGGACTCTACTACAAGGCTGTTGTTCGCCACAGTCTCGTCGGTATAGTTTTTTGCAAAGGTGGGATATACATCCGGATTTTTCTTTACCACCTGGATGTGATCTGAAAGGCTGTCATACTTATTCAGCAGGTTTTCAATGACCGGATCTTCCTTGTCTGCCTGTACGATCCAGTAAATTGTCACGTCTTTATCAAGCCCGTTTACCACTGCTTTTGTGTTGCTGGTAATGGAATACAGTTTGGATGAGCTGATGTCATATTTTGTCAGGTTGTCCGGCAAAGCCCCGGCCAGTATATTGATCACGATCAGCATCGCCAGCACTACTGCTGTAACGATCAGGGAATAGGCTCCGCCCCGAAGCGCATTGCGGTTCTGCTTCATCAGTTATACCTCCTTTTTTCCAGTGACTGCACCGATAAAAACAGGAAAAATGCGGCAAAGGTCACAAAATACACAATGGCCGTGAGATCAAATACGCCATTTACAAAGACATTGAACCGCGCAAACAGCGACAGCGTTTTCATAAGAGAGGGCAGAAGCCCCGCCAGGATCTCCCTGTCAGCAAAATACAGAATCAGCACTGCACCGCCGCCCAGGAAATAAAAGCCATAGGCCAGATTTTCATTTTTTGTAAGATACCGTATAACCAGTCCCAGGATAATAACCAAGACAAACAGGGCGATCAGAGAACCGGCCGCCGTAGAGGAGACATAGGCTGACAGGCTGGTGCTGTAATAGTTAAGCAGGATCACCGCAATCCCGATACCTGCGGCAAAGCCCTGATTATCTGTCAGAGATGAAATAAAGATCCCCAGCGCAATCAGAGCCGCTCCCAGCGCAAAAAAGGCAAAAATAGAACCGTAGGAGGTTGGCAGATATACGTCACCGAACCTTGAAAATACCAGGGGGTACAGGGAAATAACGGCCAACGGGATCAAATATACGATCAGAAGAGCCAGATATTTTCCCAGCACCACCTGGGTAGTGGAAATAGGGAGCGCATATAAAAGCTGGTCTGTCCTCTGTTTTCTCTCCTCGGCGATGACGCGCATGGTCAGGATGGGAACGATCACCACAAAGACCAGGCTGCCGAAGCTTAAGACAAACTCAAAGTTGCTGACTGCTGCCTGAAGGTTGTAAAGAGTGGCTCCAAGACCTACAAAGGCCAGCAAAAACGCGCCGAATACATAGGCGGTCAGTGAATGAAAATAATTGCGCAGCTCGTGCTTTAACACAGCGGTCATACCGTCTCCTCCTCTCCCTTTTCCGTCAGCTCTATGAATATCTCCTCTAAATCAGCCTTTCTTACATTCATCTCCAAAAGCACACAGTCTCTTGCGGCAAAGCTGCTAAACAGGCCCCGTGATACCTCATAGATGTCCTCGCAGTCGGACCGGAGGCTGACGGCGGTGCGCCCCCCATTCTTTTCTTCTATGGAAATATCTGTGATATGTTCGATCCCGGCCAGGATATCCCTGGTCTCTTCCCCGGACGCCTCTGCAAGCAGGGTAATCTCACCGGGAGAAAGAAGGCGTTTTTCCAGATTTTCCGGTTCGTCAAAGGCAATGAGTTTCCCCTTTGCGATAATGAGGATCTTCTCACAAATGGTCTGCACCTCAGAAAGGATATGGGAACTGAAGATAACCGTGTGCTCCCGGCCCAGATCCCGGATCAGGTCACGGATCTCAATGATCTGCAGGGGATCCAGTCCCACAGTAGGCTCATCCAGGATAATAACTTTGGGATCCCCCAAAAGAGCCTGGGCGATTCCCACTCTCTGTTTGTAGCCCTTGGACAATGCGCTGATACGGCGGTTTCTTACCTCCGTTAAGCCTGTCCGTTCCAGCACACTGCCGATCTGGCGCTCCAGCTCCTTTCCCTTAATTCCCTTTGCCTCCCCCACAAACCTCAGGTATTCCATCGGTGTCTCATTCATATAAAGGGGCGGCTGCTCCGGGAGATAACCGATCCTTCGCTTTGCCTCAGCCGGTTCCTCAAAAATATCAAAGCCCTCGATCTTTACGCTTCCCTTTGTAGCCGACAAGCATCCGGTCATGATGTTCATGGTGGTGGATTTTCCTGCTCCGTTTGGGCCTAAAAAGCCGTACACATGACCGCCCTCTATCTCAAAGGACAGATCATCCACTGCCGTCACATCGCCGTAGCATTTTGTCAAATGCTCAACCTGTATCATGATAAACCTCCTACTTGTGTTCTTCATTCTCGCATTATAACAATTTATGCTGAAATGACGCTGAAAATTTCTTCAGGAGGCAGTATTTGCAAAAAAACACCTTTTATAAACAGGTCAGTTCCACTGAAAAACTGTTGATCCCGCCTCTGCTCTCTGCCTTTATCTTTCCCTTGTGCAGCTGTACGATGCGTTCAGCGATGGAAAGGCCCAGTCCGTAGCTGCCTGAGGCACTGCGGGCAGAGTCGGCGCGGTAGAACCGTTTAAACAGCTGGCGCAGCTCCTCCGGCGAAATGGGCGCGCCCTCATTTTCCACCGCAAGCACGCAGCGGCTCTTTCCCTGTCTTTTAAGCTTTACCCAGACTCTTCCATTTTCCGCGGAATATTTACAGGCATTGTCCAAAAGGATCTCAAGCAGCTGACGCAGCCGTTCCTCTGACCCCCATACCCGTATTTCTTCCTCTATCTCTGAAAACAGGCTGAGCCCATGCTCAAAATAAACCGGCTCAAAGGGCAGGATTCCGTCAGCAATCAGGCGGCTTATATCCACTGTGGCAAAGACCTCCTCCGTCTGGCCGCTGTCCGCCCTGGCAAGATCCAGCATCTGCTCAATCAGCCCCCGCATCTGCCGGGACATGGTGAGGATGCCCTCCGAAAACTGTTTTCTCTTCTCCTCTTCACAGCCTGGGGACTGCAAAAGCTCTGCATTGGTCATGATCACGGTCAGAGGAGTCTTAAGCTCATGGGAGGCGTCCGCCACAAACTGGCGCTGCTGCCTCCAGGCCTCCTCCACCGGCCTTACGGCCCAGCCGGAAAGCCAGATGCTCACGGCCAGAAAGACCGCAAAGCTGACCGCCGCAATCAGGGAGCAGTTTCTCACCAGCCCTCTTAACGCTGCCGTCTCACTGGAGATATCAGCAAACACAAGGCTGTGCGTGAGATGGGTATTGGTTCGGTAATACCGCAGCCCATATTCCTTCAGCACTCCTATGCTTTTGGGGGCGGAGAGGGCTTTTACGATCAGATCGTGCAGGAACTCCTGATCCGACAGATCATAATAGCCTCCGCTGCTTGCAATCAGTTCTCCCCCCGGCCCCAGCTGCAGAATAAAAAAGGGCAGACGGATCTGCTCGCTTTGCTCCCCCGGAACGCCGATCTGAAAGGGATTTCGGGCTATGCTCTCCATCATGCGGATGCTCTTATCCTCCAGGTCAGACCTTGTAAAATGGTATACCAGACCAAAAACAGCGCTCAGCATGAGCGCTACAATAGTCATATTGATGACTACAAATTTCACTCGCAGCCTACGAATCATGTTCTGCCACCTCCAGATGATAACCCATTCTTCGGATTGCCTCGATCCGCACATTGGAGCCGATGCTTAGAAGCTTTTTCCTCAAAAAGCCCATATAAACCTCCACATGGTTTTCCACCGCATCAGAATCATACCCCCATACTCTGGCAAGAATAGTCTCCTTTGACAGGTTTCCTGCCCCGGACTGAAACAAAAGGCGCAGGATATCAAATTCCTTTGCAGAAAGCCGTATTTCCTTTCCTGCGCAGCTTAAGACGGCAGTGGACAGATCCAGGATCGTATTGCCAAACCCCATCTCATCCACCTGACTCCCCTGCCTGCGCAGCAGGGCGCGCACACAGGCCGTCAGTTCCCTGGAATCAAAGGGCTTTGTCAGGTAATAGTCGGCTCCTGCGTCCAGTCCCGTGATCCTGTCCTCCAGCCCCGAACGGGCCGTCAGCATCAGAATAGGCGTTCCCAGATGGCTGGACCGAAGGGCCTTTGCCACCTCATACCCATTTTTCCCCGGCATCATCACATCCAGGATCACCAGGTCGTATACCCCGGTCCGGGCATAGGAAAGTCCCGTTTCCCCGTCATGTACCGCCTCTGCCCCAAAGCCCTGGTTCCTCAAAAGTTCCTCTATGGATCCGGCTAACAGCCGTTCATCCTCTACGATCAGTATTTTCATGTGTGATGACACGCCTCCTTTTCTTTTGCCATTATACATCAGATCGGAACAGGAAAAAAGATTCTGGATTGTGATTTTGCGCTGGAAAAACCAGCCGGAGCCTTTTAAGCAGGCATTCCGGCTGGTTTCTGTTTATGAATGAATATGTAATTATACCTCGAAAATCAGATCGCCGTAGCTTGGCATGGGCCAGAGTTCCTTGTCTACCAGCATCTCCAGCCGGTCTACCGGGGCTCTTAAGGCCTCCATGGCAGGAACTACCTCACTGTGGCAAGCCACTGCCTGATCTCTTCCGCTCTCCATTGCGGCGCACCTGTTGTTTACATCCTCAAGAGCAGCCAAAGCCGTCTTTGTCTCTGTTAAGAGATCCGAGGACTCTAAGAGAAGCTCTGTCTGAGTGCTGACATCCGCCTCCGGGCAGGCATTTCTGACTGCGGAAATGGAGCCTGCAAGCTGGGCAGTGTAGCGGATCACAGCCGGAATGATCTGCTTTCCGGCCATATCCACCATGGTTTTTGCCTCGATGTTAATGCTCTTTGCGTAGCTCTCATACTCAACCTCGGCGCGGGACTCCAGCTCAGCCCTGGTAAACACGCCAAATTCCTCAAAGAGTTTTACCGCCTTATCTGTCACAAGGGCGGGAATGGCGTCTACCATGGAGCGGATATTGGGAAGCCCTCTCTTTTCAGCTTCCTGAACCCACTCGTCGGAGTAGCCGTTTCCATTGAAAATGACTCTCCTGTGTGCGGCCAGAAGCTCCTTTATCATATCATGGACAGCCAGATCAAAGTCGTCCGCCTTCTCCAGGATATCCGCAGCCTCTTTGAACGCTTCTGCCACAATGGTATTTAATACAGTGTTGGCAGACGCCACGGAATCAGAAGAGCCTACCATGCGGAACTCAAATTTATTTCCTGTAAAGGCAAAGGGTGAGGTACGGTTGCGGTCCGTAGCGTCCTTATCCAGGTCAGGAAGAATGTTCACTCCGGTGCGCAGGGTGCCGCCCTTCTTGGAGTGGGTAGCTTCGCCGGTATCGCAGAGCTGGTCGATAACATCCTCCAGCTGCTCCCCAAGGAAGATGGAGATGATGGCTGGCGGAGCCTCGTTTGCACCCAGTCTGTGATCATTCCCCACGTCGGAAGCGGACTCTCTTAAAAGATCCGCATGACGGTCTACCGCCTTGATGATGCAGGCTAATACCAGAAGGAACTGAATGTTCTCATGAGGCGTATCGCCGGGATTCATCAGGTTGGTGCCGTCGTCTGCGGTAAGCGACCAGTTATTGTGCTTGCCGGAACCGTTTACGCCTGCAAACGGTTTCTCATGGAGCAGGCAGGCCATTCCGTGGCGTCCGGCCACTTTCTTTAAGGTCTCCATGATGATCTGGTTGTGGTCTACAGCCTGGTTTACTCCCTCATAGATAGGAGCCAGCTCATGCTGCGCGGGAGCCACCTCGTTGTGCTGCGTTTTTGCAGGCACGCCCAGCTTCCAAAGCTCTTTGTTTACATCATTCATATATGCACCCACACGCTCCCGGATGATGCCGAAATAGTGATCGTCCATCTCCTGGCCCTTTGGCGGCATAGCGCCGAATAAGGTGCGTCCGGTATAGATCAGGTCTTTTCTCTGCAGATACTTCTGACGGTCAACCAGGAAGTATTCCTGCTCCGGGCCTACGGACGGATTCACACGCTTTGCGGTGGTGTTTCCAAAGAGGCGCAGGATCCTTAAGGCCTGCTCATTCACTGCCTGCATGGAACGCAGCAGAGGCGTTTTCTTGTCCAGGGCCTCTCCCTTATAGGAGCAGAAGGAGGTTGGGATGCAGAGCGTCACGCCGATGGCATCCTCTTTTAAGAAGGCCGGAGAGGTACAGTCCCAGACGGTATAGCCTCTGGCCTCAAAGGTGGCGCGCAGTCCGCCGGAGGGGAAGGAGGAGGCGTCCGGCTCGCCCTTGATCAGCTCTTTGCCGGAAAATTCCATAATGACCTTGCCGTCTACCGGGGCAGAGATGAAAGAATCATGCTTCTCCGCAGTCACGCCGGTGAGAGGCTGGAACCAGTGGGTAAAATGGGTGGCGCCGTGCTCAATGGCCCAGTCCTTCATGGCGTGGGCTACTACATCCGCAATGCTGGGATCCAGCTCCGCACCATCCTCAATGGTCTTTTTCAGTTTTTTGTACACACTCTTTGGCAGGCGGTCTCTCATCACAGCGTCATTGAATACGTCCTTGCCAAACATCTCTGAAACACTTATTACTTCGCTCATAGATACTCCATCCTCTCTTTTGGGTTCTTTTCACATTTCCCCAATTACATCCTGTTTACGCAGACCTGACGGGGGTTGTCTTCCCGGCCGGCCTCCCGTTCCGCCCACAGGCGGCTCTGTACAGAAAAAGGCGTTCTCTCCTTTTGCAAAAAGAGAACGCCTTCGTTCTTTTCTATAAAATAAACCATTTCCCCGGAAAATGCAAGCGCTTTTTCCAAAATATGAATTTGTTTATTCTAATAAGCTTTGTTAAGCTGCGTTAATAGAGTTATTCGCAGGACTAATGCTTACGCATTTGCCTTGCCAACGGATCCGAACAGCTCCATCTTTTCCTTTACAGTTGCGCGGATTGCGTCTGCGCCGGGAGCTAACAGCTTTCTTGGGTCAAAGCCCTTGCCCTGCAGATCCTTGCCGTCCTCGATGTACTTTCTTGTAGCCTCTGCAAAGGACAGCTGACACTCTGTATTTACATTGATCTTGGCAACGCCCAGGCTGATCGCTTTCTTGATCATATCCTCAGGGATACCGGTACCGCCGTGAAGAACCAAAGGCATACCGCCTACAGCTTCCTTTACATTTGCTAATACGTCAAAGTTCAGTCCCTGCCAGTTCTCAGGATATTTGCCGTGAATATTTCCGATGCCTGCTGCCAGGAAATCAATTCCAAGATCTGCAATGGCCTTGCACTCTGCAGGATCTGCACACTCGCCCATGCCTACTACGCCGTCTTCCTCACCGCCGATGGAGCCTACCTCAGCCTCTAAGGACAGTCCCATCGCATGAGCGATCTTTACTAACTCCTTTGTCTTTTCAATGTTCTCGGCAATGGGATAATGAGAGCCGTCGAACATGATGGATGAGAAGCCTGCCTTGATGCACTTATAGCAGCCCTCATAGGAGCCGTGATCCAGATGCAGAGCTACAGGAACGGTGATGTTTAACTCGTCAATCATCGCCTCTACCATAGCGGCTACAGTCTTAAAACCGGTCATATACTTGCCTGCTCCCTCGGATACGCCGAGAATCACAGGAGACTGCAGCTCCTGAGCCGTCAGAAGGATGGACTTTGTCCACTCCAGGTTGTTGATGTTGAACTGTCCTACTGCGTACTTGCCGTCTCTTGCTTTTTCAAGCATTTCTCTTGCTGATACTAACATTGTTTGTCCTCCTTATACTTTGGCGTGCCGCCGCATACTTCCGGCGGCACACTTTGTTACGTTTTTAACACTCTTCCCATTATAACCCATCCATGAGGAAAAGGGAAGAGTTTTTATAAAATCCTCAGGATATTCTTCACCGTTTTTTCCATTTCATCCACAGCGCACTCTCTGCTGTGGCGGATCGATGCGGTGCGGATCTCTTCCACTGCCTCTGGAAGGGCGATTCCCGCTTCCTCTGCAAGGGCGTCTGCAACGGCAAACTCGTCCTTTCCTTCCACTGCGTCCCTGCCCTTTACCGCTTCCATCACGCTGCGGGCGAATTTAAAGGGACTGGCGGTGGAGGCAATGACGGTCTTTGTCATGTCTCCTGTGTCATTTTTATACTGGTCATATACAGCAGCGGCTACGCCCGTATGGGTGTCAATCAGGTATCCTGTGTCCTGGAAAATGGTTCGGATGGCTTTGGCATTCTCCTTTTGTGTGGCAAAACCGCCCCTGAAATCCGACATAAAGTCCCGCATGGAACCGGTTACTGTGTAGCGCCCCTCTTCCGCCAGTTCCCTCATTAAATCCGTGTTGGCAGCCGCATCGCAGCCCGCACTCAGATAGATCAGACGTTCCAGATTGCTGGAGATCAGAATATCCATGGACGGAGAATTCGTCAGGATAAACTCTCTTCTGCGGTCATAGGTACCTGTGGTGAAAAAGTCATACAGCACCTTGTTGTCATTGGAGGCGCAGATCAGAGTACGGATGGGAAGTCCCATTTTCTTGGCAAAGTAGGCGGCAAGGATGTTGCCGAAATTACCGGTGGGAACCACTATGTTGATCTCCTCTCCCCCCTGTATCTCCTCATTTGCCAGAAGTCTGGCATATGCATATACATAATACACGATCTGCGGCACCAGACGGCCGATATTGATGGAGTTGGCGGAAGAAAGCAGGAAACCCTTATCAGAAAGCTCCCTGGCAAACTCTTTGTTGTTAAAAAGCTTCTTAACTCCGGTCTGGGCATCGTCAAAGTTGCCGTGGATGGCAACGACAAAGGTGTTGTCCCCCTTCTGGGTGCGCATCTGGCGTTCCTGCACCGGGCTTACGCCGCCCTTGGGATAAAATACGATGATACGGGTGCCTAAAACATCGGCAAAGCCCGCCATTGCAGCTTTTCCGGTGTCGCCGGAGGTAGCGGTAAGAATCACGATTTCTCTGTCCTCGCGGTTCTTCTTAGCCGCTGTTGTCATCAGATGGGGCAGGATCGACAGGGCCATATCCTTAAACGCAATGGTGCTTCCATGGTAAAGCTCCAGATAATAGGCTCCGTCCGCCTTTGCAAGGGGGGCGATCTCTTCGGTGTCAAACTTGCTGTCATAGGCTTTTGCGATGCAGGACTTTAATTCTTCTTCTGTATAGTCCGTAAGGAAAAGCTTCATTACCTCATATGCTGTCTCCTGATAGGTCATCCCGGCCAGCTTCTCTAAAGATACGTCTAACGCCGGGATCTCCGTGGGCATAAACAGGCCGCCGTCGGCAGCCAGGCCCTGAAGGACTGCCTGGGATGCCGTCACCCCGGTCTGTCCGCCTCTGGTACTCTGGTAAGATAATGCCATGATACATTTCCTTTCTTTGTGTGAGGGTTTTTGCCTTGTTTGCAGAAAGTTTAGCATATTTTAAATGGTGGCGCAACTGGAAACCGGGAAAAATTTACACTTGACTTTTTAAGGTTTTATGCCTATAATGCAAAACAACTAACGGAAATACAACTTAAGAAAAGAAAGCGACGGCGCTTAAAGACACTTTGTTCTTTTTGCGCCGTTTTTGTTTTTTTAATCTGAATGTTTTCCAAAAAATCCCAGGAAAGGCGGAACGAATATGGCTGATATGGTAAAAGTCGAACATCTGAAAAAGCATTTTGGTGATCTGGAAGTTTTAAAGGATATCAACCTGACAGTAAAGGAAGGGGAAAAGCTGGTTATCATCGGCCCCTCCGGCTCCGGCAAATCCACCTTTATCCGGTGCATTAACCATCTGGAGGAACCCACGTCCGGTACAGTATCCATTGCGGGAACGACCGTGACCAGGAAGAATCATCTGGAGATGGCTAAAAAATATTCCTCCATGGTGTTTCAGCAGTTTAACCTCTATCCCCATCTGACGGTGCTGGAAAACCTGACCCTGGCGCCTGTAAAGCTCCAGCGTGTGCCAAAAGACGAAGCGCGCTCAAAAGCCCTTAAGTGCCTGGAACGCGTAGGACTTAAGGAAAAGGCGGGAAACTATCCGGTTCAGCTCTCCGGCGGACAGCAGCAGCGCGTTGCCATTGCCAGGGCGCTGTGCACCAGCCAGCCCCTGATCCTGTTTGACGAGCCCACCTCGGCTCTGGATCCTGAAATGGTTCAGGAGGTGCTAAACGTTATGGTCGAGCTGGCCCATGAAAATATCACCATGATCTGCGTAACCCACGAGATGGGCTTTGCAAGACAGGTGGCCGACCGGGTGATCTTTATGGATGGCGGATATATTGTGGAAGAAGGGACGCCGGATCATTTCTTTACTGCGCCGGAGCATGAGCGAACCAAAGCATTTTTAAGCAAGATCCTTCATTAAAGAAGGTTTTGCTCAGAATCGGTTCCTATAAAAAATGTCTATATACAGGAGGAAACAACCATGAAGAAGAGAATCTTATGTGCGACACTGGCAGCGATGATGACAGCAGCCGCTTTAACCGGCTGCTCCGGTTCCTCAGGAAACGCCCAGGCAACCACGGCAGCAGACGGAGGTTCATCCTCTGCTTCCTCTGACGGCACAGCGGCGGACGTAAAAAAGATCCGGGATCGCGGCGTTTTAAAGGTCGGCTGCAAGTCCGATGTTCCCAAGTTCAGCCTTCAAAATACAGCCACCGGCGAGTATGAGGGTTTTGAGGACGATCTGGCTTACAATATCGCCGGAGAGATCTTTGGCTGCACCGCCGATGAAGCAAAGGAGAAAAAGCTGGTGGAATTCCAGGGTGTCACCGCAAAGACAAGAGGACCTCTGCTGGAAAACGGCGAAATCGACCTGGTGATCGCTACCTTTACGATTACCGATGACAGAAAAGAAACCTATAACTTCTCCACCCCCTATTACACGGATGCGGTAGGTCTTCTGGTAAACAATGATTCCGGCATCAGCACCATTGAAGATCTTAACGGCAAGATCATCGGCGTGGCTCAGTCCTCTACTACCAAGGAAGGCTTTAAGGACTATGTAGATGAAAAAGGACTGAATGTAAAACCGGAATTTCAGGAGTTTGACAGCTATCCCGCCCTGGCGCAGGCGCTGGCTACCAAACAGATCGACTGCTTCTCTGTGGATGGCGCTATCCTGGCAGGCTACATCAATGATTCCAACCACCTGCTGGACGACCGGTTCGCCGAGCAGGAATATGGCGTAGCCTCCGCAAAGAAAAACACTGGACTGGCTGAACTGGTTGATAAAAAGGTAAACGCCATGCTCTCTGACGGCACCATGGACGCCCTTGAAACACAGTGGGGGCTTAAGTAAACACTAAAAGAGGAATACTGCTATGATTAAAGGTCTTTTTGAAGGAAAACGATGGGCTGCGCTGTGGAAGGCGCTGCCGGACTACTATATTCCGGGATTTATCATGACCCTTAAGATTGCCGTTTCGGGCCTTTTGCTGGCCTTAATCCTGGGCGTGATCTTCGGCTCTCTTTCTTCCATGCGCTTTAAGCCAGCCAGAATCATTTCCAGAATCTATGTGGAATTTATTCAGAATACGCCCCTTGCCCTGCAGGTGCTGTTCTACTACTCTGTGCTTCCCATCATCCTGTCAAGCACAGCCTCCGGCTCCGGCATCCGTATCCCCAAGTTTGTTCTTGGCGTGATTGGCGTGGGCATTTACCATGGAGCCTATATTTCCGAGGTCATCCGGACCGGTATTGAGGCAATTCCAAAGGGACAGTCTGAGGCTGCGGCTTCCCAGGGATTTTCCTATCTGGAGACCATGTATTACATCATTCTCCCTCAGACCGTTCGGATTATCATGCCTCCCCTGGCCAATCAGGCGCTGAATCTGGTAAAAAACACCTCCATTCTGGCTATGGTGGCCGGTATGGATCTGATGTATTTTACAGATTCCTGGGGCGCGGACCGGGGATATTTTGCCCAGGCGTATTTAACAAGCGCCGTCCTGTATTTTATCATCTGCTTCCCTCTTGCAAGGCTGGCCCGCTATCTGGAGATCCGCTCCATGCGTCTGCCTGCGCCGAAGCGGATGGTCTTTGAGGAGGAAAGCACATGATGACATTATTTCATCAGATTTTTACACCTGCAAATGTGGGATTTATGTTTAAGGGCCTTGGGATGACGATTGTGATCGCCATCCTGGCTACCCTGTTCAGCCTGTTCTTTGGGACGATCCTGGCGCTGGTGAGAACCTATGCCGAAGGAAACTTCCGATGGGCGAAAACTCTGGTTGCGGCTTATACGGAATTTTTTAGATGCACGCCGAACCTGCTGTGGATCTTGTGGATCTATTTTACAGTAAAAGGAAATAAAGTAGCAGTCAGCGTCTTTGCCATCACCCTGTTTACCTCTGCTGTTATGGCAGAGATCCTGCGAGGCGGATTAAACTCCATTCCCGCAGGACAGTTTGAAGCGGCCCGTTCGCAGGGATTTAACTTTTTTCAGACGCTGTGGTATATTGTGCTGCCCCAGACCTATAAAAAGGTGATTCCGGCGCTGTTAAGTCAGGTCATTACGATCATTAAGGATACTTCTTTCTTAAAAATGGTAGATGTGGCGGAGTTTATGCGAAACTGTACGGTTGTTATGGGAACCATATATGACTGGCGCGGGATGCTGCTTTTACTGGGTTTTGAAGCCCTATGCTATTTTGTAATCTGTTTTGCACTGAGCTGTGCGGTAAGAGGTTATCAGAAAACCATTGTAACGGCTTAAGGAGGGGTATGAGATGGAACGATATACGATCACTATTGCCAGGGAATTTGGCAGTCTGGGCCGTGCCGTGGCGCAAAGGCTTGCAGGAAAGCTGGGAATCGAGTATTATGACAGGGACATTGTAGATCAGGTAGCGCAGCAGCTGAATCTTCCGCTGTCACAGATCAGCAGCGCAGAGGAGCGGTCCCACCACGGCTTTTTCTCCCATATGTTTCCGCTGGGAACCGATGAGGAGTATATTCAGGATATGATCTTTGATGTGCAAAAGGACATTATTCGGGAGCTGGCGAAAAAATCCAGCTGTATCATCGTTGGGCGGTGCTCGGATTTTCTGCTGAAGAATGAGAAAAATGTAATGAACGTATTTATCTATGCTCCCTATGAAGCGCGGCTCGAAAACTGCGTGAAGCAGCTGGGAATGACACAGGAAGAGGCCAGACGGATGATCGCAGGCGTGGATAAGGCCCGAAATGCCTACCACAGGAAATATGCCGGATATCTGCCGTCGGATACGTCCCACAAGCACCTGCTGCTTGACTCTTCCCTACTGGGGGTGGATGAGACCGCCGAGGTGCTGGCAGAGGTTGTAAGGAAACGATTCTTCTGACAGCCTGAACCGCCGTGGCCTTAAAGGCACTGTCCGGCCGTTCCCTGGTACAATGTCAATGGCTGATATGCCCGGCACAGATAAAAATGCAGGTTACAGGGAATGAAAGGATGTTTTAAGGATGAAATATGAACACACTGTATTGGGCCGTTTTCTGGAACGGCCCAATCGTTTTATTGCTTATGTGGAAGTGAATGGGCAGAGGATGGTCTGCCATGTGAAGAATACGGGACGGTGCCGGGAGCTTCTGATCCCCGGATGCAGAGTAGTGCTGGAGTACCATCCGGGAGCCAGAGCTGCCGGGAGAAAAACGGAATTTGACCTGATAGCGGTATATAAGGGAGACCTGCTGATCAATATGGATTCTCAAGCTCCGAATAAAGCAGCCTGGGAGTGGATGGAGCAGCTCTGCATGACAGACAGCAAGCCCGCCGACTGCAGACTAATGGGCGCGCTTTGGGAGCTGCAGCCCTGGGATAGGCAGGACGGTTTTTTCCAGCCCGGAAACCTTCGTCGGGAAGTCACCCACGGGGATTCCCGTTTTGATCTTGCCTTTACCCTGCAAAATGAGCAGACAGGACAGGAACGTCCCGCGTTTATGGAGGTAAAAGGGGTAACTTTAGAAGAAAATGGAATCGTAATGTTTCCAGACGCTCCCACCCAACGGGGCATAAAGCATATTCAGGGGCTTTCCAGGGCGATTAGGGAGGGCTTTGAAGCCTTTGTGCTTTTCGTGGTGCAGATGAACGGGGTTACTGAATTTCGCCCCAATGATAAGACCCACCCGGCCTTCGGAGACGCTCTGCGGGCGGGTGCAGACGCCGGGGTGCACATTCTGGCCTATGACTGTCGGACAGAAATTAACTCTTTAGTCCTTCAAAAGAAGGTAGCCGTCCGACTGTCCGCCGATCTTTAACGCACATTCTGTTCCACTGGCGCATAAGATGTTTATTATAGAAGAAACAGGATGGGACAGGAATGGTATTTCCATTATGCGATCTGAACGCCGGAGAAACAGCAACCGTGGTGTGGCTTATCTGTGAACCGTCCATGGAACGCCGTCTGGGACAGCAGGGGTTTCGCTTCGGCGAACCCGTGACCTGTATTTTCAAAAGCCGCATGGCCGGGCTCTCGGCCTACCGGATACATAAAAAGGTGGTTGGGCTTCGCCAGCGGACGACACGGGAAATTTTAGTGCGCAGGATATAGGGAGGCGCCCACAACCGCGCAGCTGCCATATCCGGTTGCGGTTCGGGAATAAATCAGGTACAATGTGGAGGATGACTAAAATACGAAAGGGAATCCAATATGAAAGACCTTACAAAAGGTACTCCGGCGCGGGTCATGATCCAGTTTGCAGTTCCGGTAGCTCTTGGAAATATGTTTCAGCTGTGTTACAGTCTTGCAGATACGCGGGTCGTGGGAAGCACTCTGGGAGAAACAGCTCTTGCGGCAGTGGGAGCTACTGCCTCTGTCAGCACTCTGTTCATCGGTTTTCTCTCCGGCCTGACAAGCGGTTTTTCCCTTCTGATTGCCAGGGAATTTGGAGCAGGCAATCAAAAGGGCGTCAAGGGCTATGCCGCGGGGAGCCTGCTCTTAGGAACCATAACCGCCCTTGTGCTGACGTTTGCCTGTATGGGAAGTCTGAAAACAATCCTTCATCTGTTAAATGTCCCCCAGGAGCTCATGGATCAGGCGGACAGCTACATCCGCGTCGTCCTTATGGGCCTGATTGCTACCATGCTTTATAATGCCTGCGCCTCTGTTCTGAGGGCAATAGGCGATACGGCTGCCCCTCTGCTTTTTCTTATTTTTGCAGCGGTACTCAATGTTGGGCTGGATCTGGCCTTTATCCTGATCTTTGGCTGGGGCGTGGCGGGAGCGGCCTGGGCGACTGTATTTTCCCAGGGGCTGGCGGCCTTTTTAAGCCTGATTTATATGTTCCGTAAATATGAGGTATTCCGCTTTACCCTCCGGGATTTTAAAATATCCGCCAAACAGGCAAAGGCCCTTTATGCCTCCGGCCTTTCCATGGCCGCTATGATGTCGCTGGTCTTTTTCGGCACGCTGTCGCTCCAGTGTGCCATCAATACCTTTGGCCAGGATATCATTGTGGCCCATACAGCCGCCCGGAAGATCACAGAATTTTTCATGCTCCCCTTCAGCGTCATGGGCGTCACCATGGCCAATTACTGCGGTCAGAATACAGGAGCCGGACGCATGGACAGGATCCGCGGGGGCATACGCCAGGCGCTGATCCTGACATGGATCTGGGCTGTTGGGATGATTCTTCTCAGTTTCACCGCATCTCCTGCTCTGGCGGGAATGGTCACCGGCTCGGATAATCCTGTGATCCGCTCTACCGCGGCCCTGTATCTGAGATTCAACACCCTGTTCTACTTCGCTCCCGCCGCCATCTCAATCCTCAGAAATGGTCTCCAGGGCATGGGCGACCATGTGACGCCCGTGTGCTCCAGTATGATCGAACTGGTCGGAAAGATCATTGCAGCCTTCTTTCTGGCAGATATCTTCCAGTATTGGGGCATTATCGTGGCCGAACCTGTCGTATGGGTACTGATGGTGATTCCTCTGATCGCGAAGATGAGAAAGATGGTGAAATAGTATATTGGGAGGGGGCGTTTTACCCTCTCCTTCCCCTCCTGCCTCCCGGCCGGGCGGAGCGTCCCTGTTCAAAGCAGCGCTCACAGATGGAAAACGGATAATCCCAGGAAAGCTCTCTGCTGCAGATGGAGCATTTTCGTGTGTAGCTGGCGCACTCTGTCCGCAGGATGCGGCTGATTTCCTCCTCAGTATGGCGCCGTTCAAGAGAAAGCTCCTCCTCCTTCACCGGCAGACCCACCTTTCTTGAAAACTGGAAATAGAGATCCAGCATTTTATAATAGCTCTCCATATCATAAAGATCCGGCCCCGGATGGTAGGGAAATTCCAGTTCCTCCGCCCCCCGGTACTCCCGGCAGTAATCTCTCCAAAGCTCCATCACCAGCTTGTTATCAATATCTACCGAGCAGGTGATCAGCTTATAGATCTCCTGTTTGGAAAATTCTTCCATATGCTCCCTGTGAATATGCTCAAAACTCATATACAGAGATAAAAGCTCGTCCACCTCCATCTTCTCATAGATCGCAGGGGCCTCCATCCCGGCCCAGATCTTTACAAGGGTATCAATATCCGCAGGCAGGCTTAAAAGCTGCTCCGGGAAGCCCACATATGCCTTCATAATCGGAAGGGGACGGGCGGATAAGCCGTCTTCAATAGTTTCTATATCATCGATGGCGGTCACAAAGCCCTCCTCATACAGACCGAAGCGTCCTGCCCGGCCTGCAATCTGACGAATCTCCTCCGGCAGAAGGCTGCGTCTGGAAGTGCCGTCAAATTTCCGTGTCTCTACAAATACGATCCGACGGATAGGAAGATTTAAGCCCATACCGATGGCATCGGTGCTGACCACCACCTCAGTTTCCCGTTCCAGGAACCGTCGCACCTGTTCCCTTCGGGTGGCCGGCGGCAGGCTTCCATAGATAACGCTGCAGCGGACGCCCTGATTTTCCAGATGGGCCGCCAGCGCCAGAACGGATTTCTTTGAAAATACGATCAGCGCATCTCCCTTTTTCAGATCCCGTTTTAAGGAATAGGGCTTTTTCTCCAGGGTCAGCCGGGTATTGCGCTTATGGCGCACAACCTGAAAGCTGTCTTTGCAGCGGCGGATCATCTGAATCACGATATCCTCTGCCTCCGGAGCCATACACAGATGGATCTCCTCCGCCCGAAGCCCCAATACAGCCCTGGTCCAGTTGTGGCCCCGATAGGGATCGGATGCCATCTGGCACTCATCCACTACGGCCACATCAAAATATTCGTGGTCATTGAGCATTTCTACTGTACAGGCCTGACAGACTGCGCCGGGGATCTCCAGGGTCTCCTCGCCGGTAATCATGGAGCAGGGCACGTTTTCACTGTTTAAGCGGTCATACACCTCCAGAGCCAGAAGACGCAGGGGACCGAAATATGCCCCATGCTCCGCCTGTTTCAGCCGTTCCAGAGCATCATGGGTCTTTCCGCTGTTTGTAGGTCCGATATGGAGAATGAACCGGCGTTTCATGGCCCTGGCTTCGGGGTATTCGTCCTCCGGACGCCGTTTTACCGACTCTCGGATGCCTTTTTTGATGGTCTTTGGAATATAGAACAGCTGATATGCCCGTTCCAGGGAATTTGTAAGAAGATATCTGCGGATCCCCTGCATCTTCAAAACACGCTCCAGCTCCTCCAAAGAAAGCTCCGGCAGGTATTCCAGATCCTTTTTTGCCAGCAGTGCACAGAATCGGTGCATATTGCGGCAGTTTTCCTCCCACTCCCCAAGCTGGGGGCCGGGTTTTAAATGGCCTTCCCTTTTCATCAGACAGGCACAGACCTTGGCAAACATGGCGTGTATGTCATTCAGCTCATTTGCCTTTTCCACCTCCGCCAGTCCTTTTTCCGTCAGGCGGGCCAGACGCTTGCGCATCTCGGCCCCGGTCATAGAGCGGTAGCGCTTGTTGACCGGGCCGAAGAATATTTCTTTATAACAGTCTGCCAGATAACCGGCACATTCTTTTCTGCTGTCCATCCTCTACACCATTGTGGTGTCTACAAAGTGCTCAAAACCGCTGATGCCGAACTGGGCGCTGACACTGTTGATCCCGTCCACGATCTCCTCTCTGGAATAGTTGGCGGTATAGAGGGTATTATCATCCAGCTGGTTTAAATACATATAGAAGGCCAGCGCCATTTCCAGATAGTTTCTGTCCGTGACATCCAGCGCCTCATACAGCTCATTTTCCGCCCCATTGATGTCTCCGGCATCTACCATCTCCTTTAAATGGCGGTAGATACGGTCCGCCGGCGTATAGGCGTCATCCAGTGAAGGCAGTTCATAGTCAATTTCATTCTTTCCGAGAGCCACACCTGCGATCGTGCGCACAAGATCGGTAATGGTCCGCATTACATAATCATCCTGATATCCCATAGCAGTCTCACTCCTGATTGTTAATTGCCGCCCAAGACGCAAAAACCGACGGTTTTCGTTTCTGACAGCGGCATTCTCTGCTAAGTATAGTGGAAATGACAGGCCGCGTCAAGATAGAGAAACAAACCTGCCCGGCTGGATGCGCGCTGTTTTATCCAGCCCTTGACGGTGTTTTTTTCTGATATTATAATGTAGGAAACTGCCGTTTCGCACAGTTTTTCCCTTGTGGATGGCACTTATAATATTCAGAGAAATGGTACTGCCTATGAAATCGAATTACATAAGACGAAAAATACTGTCCCTAATAAAAAGTTTCACAAAAGAGGAAGCCGCAGCCGTGCTTTTGCTTGCCGTCTCTCTTCTCCTTACCTGGTGCGCCAGAAATGTATCCGGCTTTGCCCAGCAGTATTCTGTCACGGTTTATTCCTTCTTAAAAAATACAGTAGGACGGGCCTGTGGACTATTTCCTTTTTCTCTGTCAGAAGCAGGGCTCTATCTTTTATCAGCCGCCTGTGTGTATCAGCTGATCCATTCCTTTCGGCAGCCCCTTTTCCTCTTAAAAAAGGCATTTTTCCTGTCCTCACTGCTGTTTTTTATCTACACCATCAACTGCGGAATCAATTATTACAGGACGCCCTTTTCGGTGGAGGCCGGTTTTTCGGAGAAGTTGGCCGAGGGCAGTTCCCAGAGGGAGCTTTATGAACTGTGTGAGTTTCTAGTTCAGAAAGTCAACGAAAATATCCCTCAGGAGACAGACCCTGACCGCAGTCTGTCCTATTTTCAGAGCATGGGACAGCTGGGGCGGGAAGCTATGAGCGGACTTGGAAATGAATTTCCCCAGCTTGGAGGCTGGTATCCGTTTCCAAAGCCTTTGATCAACTCCCGGCTCTTATCCGTGCAGCAGCTGACTGGAATCTACTCGCCTTTTACCATCGAGGCTAACTATAACCGTGAAATACCATTTTACAATATTCCCCATACCATTTGCCATGAGCTGTCCCATCTAAAGGGCTATATGCGGGAGGATGAGGCCAATTTTATCGGTTATCTGGCCTGTATCGGGTCGGAAGATACGGCTTTTCGCTACAGTGGGTATCTGACTGGCTGGGTATACGCGGGAAATGCCCTGGCCCAGGCGGATTTTGACGGGTATCGCAGACTGTATGGACAGTTAGATCCCCAGGCAGTGCAGGATCTGGGGGAAAATAACGCCTTCTGGGATCGGTTCAAAGGAAAAGTGGCAGAGGCGTCCGCCAAAATGAACGACACCTATTTAAAAGCCCACAGCCAGACCGATGGGATCAAAAGCTATGGGCGGATGGTGGATCTTATGCTGACGTACTACCGGTAAATGGCGGTGCTGAATCTTCCTGTCTGTCAGCCATGCTGTGCTCTTCCTTTTTGAGCAGCTTACGGAAGGTCAGGTCCATTCCCACAGCGCCCAGAGGAGCTGTTATGAGAATGGAAAGCACAGCCACACAGAGAACGAGCTGACCGCAGGGCAGGCCCAGGGCCAGCGGAACAGAGCCAATGGCAGCCTGAACTGTGGCCTTGGGAAGATAGGCAATGATGCAGAACAGACGCTCCTTTCGATTTAAGGCCGTTCCCACCAGGCAGAGAGACACACCCAGGGAACGGAACACCAGCGCCGTCAGGATCATAAGCACGGCCGGAAATCCGGCGTTTAGAGTATAGCGGATATCCACCGCAGCGCCTACCAGTACAAACAGCAGCACCTCAGCGGCAATCCACAGTTTTCCAAATTTTTCTGAAAGCCGTTTGGAAACTGCCGGGCTCTTTCGGTTCAGCACACAGGCCATGCTGACAACTGCCAGAAGGCCGGATAAAGAAACAATGCCATTCAGCCAGGTCTCCACAGCCATAAGGAGAAATGATACGCCCAGCACAATAACAGCCTTCATGCTGTTTCTTATATAATTCCCGCTGGCATAGGCCGCCTCAAAAAAGAGGTTCATGCAATATCCCGCCGCTGCCCCCAACGCTATTCCAAGAAGAACGGACACTGGAATATTGACAAAATCCATTCCATTGGCAGTGCCTCCCTGTGCCATGGCAACAAATGTGGAAAACAGCACAATAACGAAAATGTCGTCGCAGGAGGCCCCGGCCATGATGAGCTGAGGGATGCTCTTATCCGTACCATATCCCTCATCCATAGGCTACACCATCCGCGGAATCACTACTGCTGGAGAGACGGCGCCTAAAACAGCGCCCATAACCGCCGCATCCATCCTTGTAATTCCAAGAATGACGGGAGCAAGGAGTAAAAAACCCAGTATTTCAAAGCTGGCCGGAACACAGGACATCATGACTGCGGGACGGCCTACTTTTTTAAGGTCTGCCAGGTCGAGAGACAGGCCGGCCCTTAAAAGGATGATGATCAGAGCCATCTGCCGCAGGTCTGCGGAAATGGATAAAATGGATGGATCCAGAAGGTTCAGTACATAAGACCCCAGCAGGATACCGGTTATGAGCATACCAATGATGCGGGGCAGTTTAAGCCGTTTGCAGACAGCCGCCAGAGCCAGGCCTGCAAGGAAAATAAATGAAAGGGACGTAAGCATGGATGTTCCTCCTTTAAGTGTAAATATTTTGTGCGTATCGGTTGAGGTTCACCGAGGCCGAAGAAAATGCACAAAAAAAGCTGGTGTTCTTCTGCGACGGTGTAATCACAGAAGTCATCAGCCTAGTAAGCGGTTTAGGGGTATCATTCCCAAGGGAGAACTTCATTCCCGGAAATCATTATACTATCAGGAGATCGGATTGTAAACCGGAAATTGCAGTTTTCGGCATTTTCATCTGCAGTCCGTTGCTTTGCACCGGGAGCGCTGCACCTGTGACAGCATCCTCTCATACATCCATGCCATTAAAGCCAGTATGGCAAGAAGATACGGCGGAAATAAGGCCGGGCTTATGTGGTTGGCGATCAGCCCGAAAAGCGGGGGCATAAGACAGGTGCCTATATAGGCCGAGGCCATCTGGACACCGATCATGGCCTGCGAACGTTCTGCTCCAAAGTTAGCCGGGGTAGAGTGGATAATAGATGGATACACTGGCGCACAGCCAAGGCCTGTTAAAACCAGTCCCAAACGTGCGGTTCCAGTTCCCAGAGGAAGAAGAAACGCTGCCGCTCCCGCCAAAATCAGGACAGTTCCCATGCGAATCATCTGGGAATCATTGAATCTAATGGTTAAAAAGCCGCTGGCAAATCTTCCTGCTGTAATCCCGATAAAAAACAGTCCTGCAAAGCCTGCAGCTGTCTCGGCAGGCAGACCATGGTGCAGAACCAGATAGCTGCTGGCCCACAGGCTTACCGTCTGCTCCAGCGCACTGTAGCAGAAAAATGCAGTCATAATTTCCTTTGCACCCGGGATATGAAGGATTTCCGCTATGGAAAGCTGTACATTGGCCTCTGCCTCCTCACTGTCTAACACAGCCTGCCGGCTGTCCTTGCCTCTGTCTCCCCGATTCCACAGAGGGATACTAAAAAACAGCACTGCCGTAAGAGCAGCCTGAAGCAGGGCTATCAGCCGGTATCCCCTGGTCCAGCTTTCTCCGCCGGACAGCATCTGTCCCATAATATAAGGCCCTAAAGTGGCCCCTATCCCCCACATACAATGCAGCCAGCTCATGTGACGGCTGGCATAGTGCAGGGCAACATAGTTATTTAAAGAAGCATCCACACTGCCTGCCCCCAATCCATAGGGAATAGCCCACAGGCACAGTTCAAGGTATGAATCGCTTACCGAAAATCCCAGAAGCGCGGCTGCTGTCATCAGGACGCTGAATGCGGTTACTCTTCCCGTTCCAAACTTTTTTGTCAGCCGATCGCTCAGCAGACTGGAAATAATCGTACCGCAGGCGATGATCATAAAAATGATGCCGGAATAAGAAACGGGAACAGAAAGCTCATGATACATGGAGGGCCACGCAGAGCCCAGCAGGGAATCAGGAAGCCCCAGACTGATGAATGCAAGATAAATAATGGCTAATAATAAATGAAACATCTTTATTTCCCCTGATATATGATGTGTATTGGCAGTAATTCAGGAAGAGGCGATGCCATTCGAGAGGAACCGGATCATATTTTCACGAATCCTGATGGCCAGGTCAGCCGGATCCATTCCCCGCAAACCGGCTGAACATTTTATCGTCTGTTCCAGGGAGGCTCCCACCGGGCGCACCGGGGCGGCAGACGGCAGCGTATTTTTTATTCCCATTTTCTCTCCCTCTTTAAGTGCCCATTCCACCGCCCCCAAACCGTCCGTTTCCGCCAGGATCCGGTTCTTTGGAACTCTCCGGGCCGCCTCCTGTACAGCCGGGTTCCAGACTACATCCGGCCCGATGGACACATAGCAGTCCTGCTCCAGATATTCATCCAGAAAGCGGCTGCAGGAATACCAGTGCACCAGATAGCGGTTCGGATAGTCTCTAAGAATCCGGGCGATTTCCTTTTCCTGTGCCTTCGTGTGGAGTACCGCCGGCTTTTTCTGCTCCATGGCAAAGGCCAGCTGGCGTTCAAATGCCTCCCTCTGAACCTTCACAGGCACATCGCACCAGAGTGTGTCCATACCGATCTCACCGATCACCGGATATTTTTCCATAAACGGCATCATGTCCTCCACAGAGGCCTTCCCGCTGTTCCAGGGATGAAGGCCCGCCGCAGGAATAAGCGCCTGTATGGCTCCAGGCCATTTTAAAATCTCATCCAGTCGTTTTGCATCCTCTGGCTCCCCTGCGCATATCATGGTCATGATCCCATCCCGAATCCGTTCCCGCGTCTCCTCTTTTGTACCTGTATGAGCATGGGCGTCGGTTACTACAATATGCCCTCTCTGTACCGCTGTCATTCTCCCATCTCCTCTCCTGAATGGACAATCCGACAAAAATCCCCCAGTCCGTGCGCTTTAGTCATTTTTCCCGCCGCCCATAATCTCCCCATAGATCCGCTGACGCAGTTCTCCCTGACGAAAAAGCCAGTCACGGCTTCGCTCGGCCTCGGTGATCACGATTTCGCTTCCTGTCTTTCCCGTGGCAGGATCCAGAATCAGGATACGGTCAGAGAGATAGATCGCCTCATCTATATCGTGGGTCACTAAAAGCACCGTTCGATTCATTCTGTCCCGAACTCCCAAAAGCCAGTCCTGCATCTCCCCCCGCGTGATCACATCCAGCGCTCCAAAGGGTTCATCTAAAAGCAGAATATCCGCATGGCACAGCAGGGTCCTTAAAAATGCTGCCCGCTGACGCATCCCTCCCGACAAAGCCGAGGGATATTCATTCTCATACCCCTTAAGACCGAATGCACCCATCTGGGCCATGGCCTCGCCCTTCATCTGCTCCAGTCCGCCGTGGATCCTGCCGTAAAGACACACATTTTCCAAAATGGTTTTCCACGGGAAAAGCAGGTCATTCTGAGGCATATAGGCGAAATGCTCCGTAATCCCCCGGATCCTCTGGCCATCTGCAAATACCTGGCCTCCCTCCGGTGAAATCACACCGGTGAGAAGCTTTAAAAGAGTGGATTTGCCGCAGCCGGACGGGCCTAACAGGCTTACAAACTCACCCTCCCTAATGGAAAGATCCAGACCGTTTAGTATTTTCTTATTTTCATAGCTGAATGTAAGACCGGAAATCTCTAATTTCATTATCTCTTGCAGGAAAACAGGCCTGCTTCCTCCTTTTTATATGCACTTGCAGTCATTCCTCTGCCCCATCAGTGAATCACATACCCGGCCGAAGGCTGCCCTCCTATAGCGGATGGTTCCTTTACTGCGGAAGAAATTCGTTGGTATAGCACTCCCCAGCCGGAACCGCCTTGTCGATCACGCCGTATTCCACCATAAAGTCCGTGTAATTATCCCACACAGAGTCCTTCATGGAACCCCAACGATCTGTGTCCTCCATATATTTGCCTGCCAGATATTCCTGAGACATGGTAAGCATTTCCAGAGAATAGTCAGGCGCGTATTTTTGAAGGATCCTGGCGCTTTCCTGAGGCTGCCTGATTGCGTACTCATAGCCCTTTGCTGTGGCAGCCAGGAATTTTTTTACCATTTCCGGTTTGTTTTTTAAGGTATCCTCATTGGCTATGATCACCGGGGTATAGTAGTCCAGACGCTCATCCAGCCGGCGAAGCTCCATATAGTTAATGGGGAAATCGCTGAGTTTGCATTTTACATTGTCCCAGCCCTCAAAAAACCACATGATATCTGCTTTGTCTTTGAGCGCCTCAAAACCGGAACCGTCGGAGATTACCATGTTCAGCTTGGAAAAGTCGCCTCCATCCTTGGCCATCACCGCTTTTAAGACTGCCTCCTCACCGGGGCCGCCCCAGCCTGCATAGGTTTTCCCCTCAAAATCCTTGGGAGAATGAATGTCCTTGTCCGCGTAGGTTACAAAGCCTGACGTATTGTGCTGGATCAGAGCTGCGATTGCCTTAATGGGAAGGGGATCCTGTGAAGTACGCGCCACAGTCACATCCTCCTGATAGCTGATTCCAAAATCACCCTTCCCCACGGCGATCAGGGTTGCGGTGGCTCCCTCCGTAGGCTCGATGATATTTACATCCAGACCTGCTTCCTTATAGTATCCCTGATCCAGAGCAGCGTACATCCCCGTATGATTCGTGTTGGCAACGTAATCCAGGATTACTGTAACAGGCTCAAGGGAGGTTTCCGCCCGGTTCCCGCATCCGGCCATTCCTGCCGCAAAAGCGGCCGTCATGGCTGCTGCCGCCGTCATCTTTACCATACTTTTCCAATTCTTTCTCATAATACATTTTCCTCCTTTATAAACGTTTCCTGTGACCTTCGGATACACTTACATCCTGCCGGATGCCTCATTGTCCATCCCGCCGCTGTATCTGCGGTATGGCTTATGCTTTCTCTCATAGGGCAGCCACAGCCGCCCAAGCAGCCTTACGGCCCCGTTCATACAAAGGCTGAGACCGATAATCACTGCCACACAGGCAAATACCTTATCCAGCATATATCCGTTTTTCACCCGCAGCAGATAATATCCAAGTCCTTCCTGCGCCCCGATCCATTCTCCCACCACAGCTCCGCTGATGCTGTAAGTCGCGGCCACCTTAAGCCCTGACAGAAGGGACGGCAAAGCCGCGGGGATCTTTACCAGCCGGTAAGCGCCCCATTTGCCTGCGCCGCAGGAACGGACAAGATGCACATATTCCTCATCTACCCTGCCAAGACCGTCAGAAAAGCTGACTGCAACCGGGAAAAAGCACATCAGCACCACAGTCAGGATCTTCGGCCCAATGCCAAAGCCCATATAAATAATAAAGATCGGTGCCAGAACCAGCATAGGCACCGTCTGCGTCACCACCAGGAGAGGATAAACGCCCTTTTTTACCGCCGGGAACCAGTCCATGAGAATCCCCAGCGCCAGCGCCAGAATAAAGGATATCCCGATTCCAGCCAGAGCCTCCAGCGTAGTTACTGCCCCATGGCCCGCCAGCGTCTCCCATTCTGTTCCAAAAGCGGCAGCCACATCCGTAGGAGCGGGAAGCACATAGAGAGGAATGCCAAAGATCTTCACTGACAGCTCCCACACCGCTAAAAGCCCCATAGCTCCCCCCACCAAAACCGCCCGTCCTCTCCATTCCTTCATTCTCATCATCCTCCTCTGCCGTCATGCAAAAAGCCCCCATCCCGCAGGACAGAGGCCAAAACCATTCTTTACTCTGTATTTCCCTACGTTGGCATTATCCAAATCAGGTTATGGGTCGAAATTACAAATTTCCTCTCAGCCTGTATACAGGCTCCCCTGTTTTCTTATAAATACTTCAAAGCTTATACTATTCCTTTGCTGCATTCTGTAATTCCGGCAGCAGCATATAGTTATTATCCCGATCCGAGTCATCGATCATGGCGTCCAGCTCCCGGATCAGATAGCTGTCAGGCATATTCCTCTGCCACCACCGATATCCCTTGGAGTTCCTGACGCCCTTTGCGTCGATCTCGCGTCCCGCATAATAGTCAATATACACTGCGGCGTAAACCTCCGCCATGGAATGTTCCACCTCGTCTCCCAGGTTCTTTACCACGCCCCGGATCTGGTCAATGATCAGCTTTTGTATATACTGCTCTGACCAGCCCTCAAAATCAAGCAGATTGGGATCCCCGCTGCCGGTGCGCTTCGCCCAGGCAGACACATCCACCGCCTTTGTGGCATATTCCATACTCCCGTCCTTTTTCCACTGGAGTACCGCGTACTGACAGGGAGGTATGCTCAACGCGTCGGTGACAATTTCCATAATGCCATAAGCGCTGTCCGCCACTCCAGGCTCCGCCTTGTGCTTGCGGATACGCTGGACGTGAAGGTGGCCGCTTAGATATAAAGGTAGCTGATATTTCTGCAGCAGTTCAATCACATCTCCATTGTTGTCCATGGCGCACTGCGTTGTGTACATCCGGCTCTGGGCCAAAAGATTGTGATGGCCGATGGGAAGAACATTCATCCCATCCTCCTTCGCCTTTTTCAGCTGCTCGTCGGCCCATTGAAGAGTCTCCTCCTTCAGTCGCCCTTCTACCAGATTTTTGGGTTCATACTGACAGGTGTCAAGCATCAGAAGGCGGTTCTTTTCATCCAGCTGGTATACATAGCTTAGAGAGGCCTCATCCCGGCTGATAGCCTGATCGTAACCGTACATATGGTAAATGTTGTAAAATTCCTCTGGTGTCACCGGATCCGCCGGCGTCTTTTCTGCTCCAAAATACACAGAGGCATTGGTGTTGTTAATATCATGATTTCCGGGGATAACTAATACGGGAATACCGGCATCCTGAACTTTTTTTAGCTTCTCAGCCAGTTCCTCATGGTTGATCTTTTCCCCATTCATGGTAATATCGCCGCTGAGCACCAGAGCCGCAGGATTTTCCTCAATTACCTGATCCATAAAGGCATCCAGAAGCTCTGGAAGATATTCCACCACCTTGCCGTCGCACCGCTCCACAAAAAGCTGAAAGGCCTCTCCCCCATCGTCGGCAGAAGCGCTCTGATAATGAAGATCCGTTGCCAGAATCAGCTTAGGCGGCTCATAGGGCGTTTCCTCCGGCTGAGGCGGAAAGATACCGGGCAGTTCCTTTTTCCAGCCGCTATAGCCGCTGCCCCGTTCCAGAGCAGCCTCCCTGCTCTTTAGCGTCTCAGACTCTGCAGGCTGTGTTTCCTCCTGCGTTTCTGTTTCCTGCTCCCCATGTTCCTCAGACCGGGAACTGCTCTCCTGGGCGGATGTTTCAAACGGCTCCTGGGGATGGGTCATTTTCTTTAAAAGGTGCAGCACCCCAAAGCACGCCATAGCGACTATGACGTACATCACGGCACTTAAGATCCAGGTCTTTCGTTTCATTTCCTTGTTCCCTGCTTTCTGCGCTCCAGGCCGGGATCTATATGATCCCCAGCTCCTTCATGGCATAAGCAATTCCGTCTTCCTCCACGGTCTTTGTAACAAAGGAGGCGTAGGGCTCCAGCACCGGACTGTGGCTGCCCATAAGAATACAGTTGGAAGCATAGCGGAACATGGACAGATCGTTGCTGCTGTCTCCAAACACATAGGCATCCTCCAGACGGATGCCGCAGTGCTTTAATACCTGGTCAATGGCAGTTGCCTTGGAATGGCCTCTGGGCACACACTCATAAAAGCCGTCTCCCCGGTCAATGACCTCAATGTCCTTCATACGCCCGAACAATTCCATGGGCCGGCTGTTCTCATCGGCTCCCAGATAAAATTTGTCAAAGACATAACCGTCCTCCTCCCAGTAATGGGGGATTATGCAGCCGCTGTCTGCCAGAGCCTGCTTTAACTCCTCTACCTTTGGGATCCTGGATGGCGTCTTGTGGATATAGCAGCCTTCCGTTCCCTCTAATACACCGTCCAGGCCGCATTCATCAATATCCCTTTTAATCTGCATCCCCCTATCATGGGGAATGGCATGGCGGTACAGGATCTCACCGTGAACCACCACACAGGTTCCGCATCCGCAGAGATACCCGTCGGCTTCTACCTGAGAGCGGATCTGGGCCAGATGGCAGTACACCCGGCCTGTGTTGATAAACACCTGATGTCCCCGGCGCCTGGCCTCCTTAATGGCCTCCTTCGCGCTTTCTGGAACCTGCCTGGTCTTTTCAGAAAGAAGGGTGCCGTCAATATCAAAAAATAATGCTTTCATATCTCTACTCGTCATCCCTGAATACAATGGTTCCTGCCTCTTCATCCATGCTGTCCACAATCGCAAGGGATTCCAGACGGATCCCTTCTGAGCGAAGCAGATCGCCGCCTACCTGGAATCCCTTTTCGATGACAATGCCGGCTCCCACTAATTCTGCGCCGGAGTCTCTTACCAGCGCTGCCAGCCCCTCTAACGCTTTGCCGTTTGCCAGAAAATCATCGATCAGAAGAACCTTGTCCCCTTTGCCTAAAAATTCTTTGGAAACAATGATATCATATACTCTTCCGTGGGTAAATGACTCCACCTTTGTGGTATAGACCTCTCCTGCGATGTTCTTTGTCTGGGTCTTTTTGGCAAATACCACCGGCACGTCAAAATACTGGGCTACGATGCAGGCAATTCCAATGCCGGAGGCCTCGATGGTAAGGATCTTGTTTACCTCTGTGTCAGCAAATCTGCGTTTAAATTCCTTTCCGATCTCCCCGAAGAGTTTGATGTCCATCTGATGGTTTAAAAAGCTGTCTACTTTCAAAACATTACCGGCTTTGATTTTTCCGTCTTTGCGGATCCGGTCTTTTAAGATCTGCATATATGTATCCTCCTTGATTCACTCGCAGCCCCCCTGGGGTTATTTTTTTGTAACAAGGTGCGCGCCGTAAATCCCTGGCGCGCACCCTTTTTATATGGTATGTTCTGTTTATTCTGCCTGAGAGGACACCTCTATGGTCTGTGCTGCCTCGCCGCTCTCCCCGGATGCCGCCTCTGTGGTATCTGCTGCCTCGCTGCTCTCCTCAGATGCCGTCTCTGTGGTCTGTGCTGCCTCGCTGCTCTCCTCGGATGCCGCCTCTGTGGTATCTGCTGCCTCGCTGCTCTCCTCAGATGCCGCCTCTGTGGTATCTGCTGCCTCGCTGCCCTCCTCGGACGCCGCCTCTGTAGTCTCTAACACCCGTTCGGAAACAGCTGCCGGATTCTCTGCCTCATTATCTGCATTCTCTGCCAGATAACGCATCACCTTATCCTGGAGTACGTATTCATCCGCATTCTCCTGGCCGTACATACTTACCAGAGTATCTTTAGACATACCGTTGTCCTGGGCAAACAGCTCTCTGTCCTCATCGGTCAGCTGATCCAGGCCCTCTTTTGCAGCAATGGCCTCTACTGTCAGTTCCCTCTTGGCGGCCTCTTTTACAGTTGCGTAAATATACTCCTTAAAGCTTGGCTCACTCATGCCGTTTGCCTGCGCCATCTGAGTAAAGGTCATGCCGTATGTCTTAGCCTGATCCGTATACTGCTTTACCATCTGATTGTAGCGGACGGAAAGGCCGTTTCTGGAAAGCTTAAACTGGGAGCTGTCAACCACGTTCTGAAGGGCATCCTCCTCCATCTGCTGTTCTGCGGTTGCCTGCTTCTGCTCCAGCAGGCTCTCACGGATGCTTGCCTTATACTCGTCTACAGTCTGATACTCATCATTTGATACTTTCTTCACAAAATCATCATTGAGCTGTGCGTCCTGCTGCTCCTTTACAGAGTTGACCTTTACCTCGAATACCACTTCCTTACCAGCCAGGGACTGCTCCTTGTAGTCCTCCGGGAAGGTCAGATCCAGCGTCTTTGTATCGCCTTTCTTTGCGCCGACCAGCCCGCTTTCAAAGCCGTCGATCATCGTGCCGGAACCCAGCTTTAAATCCTGATCCCTTGCAGTGCCGCCGTCAAACGTCTCTCCGTCCTTTTTCCCTGTATAGTCGATATTCACTGTATCGCCGTCCTGTGCGGCCCGGTCTACCTCTACCAGGTCGGGGTTCTGCTTTAAAGCTGTCTGGATTTTTGCATCCACTTCCTCATCTGTCACCTCAGGGGCGGCTACATTGATCTTCACTCCCTTGTACTCAGAAAGAGTCACGGTCCCCAGATTAACGTTACCGTCGGCGCTGCCGGAACATCCTGCCAGAATAGACATGGACGCAAGACTGCACAGACAAAATAATGCAATTTTTTTCATAATGGTTTCCCTTTTCTATTTCATACTATTTTCGCCTGCGTTCCATCTGCGGATCTCTCATCCGCAGACAGCACAGGCAGACGCTGTACATAGTTATACCATACAAGGCCGTGAAAAAAAAGCCTTTTATGCATAAAATGCCTTAAATGCCTTATATGTATTGTATACATCCAGCTTGGAGGACAGTTCAAACGGAGCGTGCATGGAAAGAATCGGCACTCCCAGATCCACTGTGTCCACATCCATATGAGCCACATACTTGGCAATGGTTCCGCCGCCGCCGATATCTACCGCGCCAAGCTCTCCTGCCTGCCAGTATACTCCCGCGTCCTCCATAATTCCGATCACCTTTGCCATGGTCTCTGCACTGGCGTCATTGGAGCTGGATTTGCCTCTTGCTCCGGTGTATTTTGTCAGAACGCATCCCTTGTTGATGTAGCTGGCGTTGCGTTTCTCAAATACGTCCGCAAAGGTGGGATCGTATGCGGCATTCACATCGGAGGAAAGGCAGAGAGAGGCTCTTAATACATCCCGCACAGCCACCTTCTCCTGCTCTGCCAGATCCTCGATGTAATGGAGCACATAGTCGGAGTTTAAGCCTGTATTGCCCTCAGAACCAATCTCCTCTTTGTCCGTAAGAATCGTCACCGTAGTATGCACCGGCTTCTTTGTGTCGATCTCCGCTGTAAGAGCTGTATATGCACACACGCGGTCGTCCTGGCCGTATGCGCCGATCAGGCTGCGGTCCAGGCCGATATCCCTTGCCTTGGTTGCCGGAACCAGTTCAAACTCCGCACGAAAGAAATCCTTCTCCCGGATGCCGTATTTTTCATTTAGCAGGGACAGAACCGTAAGCTTTACAGCCTCCTTTATATCCTCTCCCTCATAAGGCACAGAACCCATGATCACATTCAATTCCTCGCCCTTTAAGCCATCCTTTAAGGGACGTTCATTCTGCTTGGCAGCCAGATGGGGAAGCAGATCTGTAATGCAGAATACAGGCTCATCCTCCTTCTCTCCAATGCAGATCTCAATCCGTTCTCCATTCTTCTTTGCCACTACTCCGTGGATCGCCAGCGGCACGGTTCCCCACTGATACTTGCGGATTCCACCGTAATAATGAGTCTTAAAGTAGGCGATATCTTCCTTTTCGTAAAGAGGATTGGGTTTTAAGTCCAGTCTGGGGGCGTCGATATGGGCACCGTTGATGCGCAGTCCTTCCTTTAAAGGCTTCGTTCCGAAGGTAGTGGCGATCACAGCCTTTTCCCGGTTTACAAAATATACCTTATCACCGGGCGCATAGGTTTCTGAGCGGTCAAACAGCCTGTAGCCTGCCTCCTTCAGCATCCTAACCGCCTCTTTTACACACTCCCGTTCTGTCTTTCCTGTGTTCAGGAACTCCTTGTAGCCCTCACAGTATTTATATGCCTGCTCCTTCTGCTCCGGAGCCTCTTTTGCGATATGAGGCGCGGACCAGGTAAGCTCTTCCTGAAGCTTCTGTGCTTCTGTCTTGTTTGCCATTGTGTTTATCCTCCTGTAGGTTATTGATTTCATTTTCAAAACTCCGAGCCAAATCCCTAAAGCTCAAAGGTGCGGGCCGCAGCCTGCTTTCTTCTCTCCGAACCGAACCGCCGGTGCACGGCGTCCAGCAGCAGGGCGGATGACTGGGGATCCTCTTCCCTCTCAGCCGCCTTGAGGGCCGCAGCCAAAAAGGACGCATCTGCCTCCTCCTGGCAGGAAAGCCATCTTAAAATATCATCCTCCCTGCGGGTCATAAGCCCTTTTACGGCTTCCATGGGGTGCTGTTTTAAATAGTCCCAGTACCCTCCCTTCCATTCCTCCGTAAGTCCATAGGGCCAGTAGAGGCGGTAAAGGGCCAGCTGCGTCACAAGCTTTGGCCGCTCCACGATTACCGCATTGGGAAAGAGCCTGTCATACTCCCTGAACAAAAACTCCGTCCCTGAAAAACAATAGCGGTACATATGGCCGCAGCCGTGCATCTTTCGCATAATGATCCGGGCCGGGGTGTTTTCCACGGAATCCTCGAAAAATTCCGGAAAAATCAGCTTCGCAAGAAGCCGTCCTTCCTCGTCCAGATATTCCACAGTCAGTTCCTGGCGAAGCTCGGACAAAACCTCCTTAAAACAGGACTTACTGCCGGGAACTATCCGAATCCGCAGGGAGTTAATACCTGTACAGCCGGTAAACACCCCTGCTCCCCAATCCTGCACCGTACTCCCAAACGACAGCGTCTTTAGTTCAGAGCAATTATAAAAAGCATAGGCTCCCACTTTTTTTAGATGCTGCGGGAGCGCTAACTCCTTAACAGCCCGTCCGCAAAGCTGGGGTTCCTCCCTCAGATGATCCGGCGGTGTCTCCCTCCCCCGAACAGTCTGTGAAAAAAGATACCGTTCCAGCTCCGTTACCGGCATCCCATCCATATAATCCGGAAGGACGGGAGCGCCGTCCAGGGTATAGCAGCGCTCCAGGCAGATCCCATCCGTTGTTTTCCTATATAATAATTCCATGATAACAGTTTACCCATTTTGGGGGATTTTTTCAAGATAATTTTTTATCTGGAAATGAGAATACCCCTGTGCATACACACAGGGGGACTCTCTTTAGTCTAAAATACGTCCGTCCAGCGACAGCGTCACTGACTGCCAGGGCAGGAATTTCCCGCTTGCTTTTAAGGCATTGACAGCCGCCTGCTCCAGGCCTTTGCAGCATGGAACCTCCATACGGACAATGGTTACGCTTCTAATATCATTTTGGGAAATAATCTGGGTCAGCTTCTCGGTGTAATCTCCCTCGTCCAGCTTGGGACAGCCCACGATCGTTACTTTACCCCTCATAAAATCCTGGTGAAAACGGGCATAGGCATAAGCGGTGCAGTCAGCGGCGATCAGCAGCTTCGCATCTTTAAAATAGGGGGCGTTCACCGGCACCAGTTTGATCTGAACGGGCCACTGGCGAAGTTCAGAGGCCGGAGCCGTATACGGTTCTGACGCTTCTGTCTGAGCCCCTTTGGCATCTGTCTCATTCTCCTGGGTGCGGTTAAAAAGCTGCATCCGGCTTCCAGGACAGCCGCCTGCCACTGCTTTATGGGCCGCCTTTCTCTTTTTATTTTCCTCCACTGCTGCCTCGTCATAGGCTGCAGCCTCCCGTTCCACAAAGGAAATGGCCTCTGTGGGACAGGCCGGCAGACAGTCACCTAAACCGTCGCAGTAATCGTCCCGCATCAGCTTTGCCTTTCCGTCTACCATGGCAATGGCTCCCTCATGGCAGGCTTCGGCACAGAGGCCGCATCCAGTACATTTTTCTTCATCAATGTGAATAATCCTTCTTATCATATGGTTCCCTCCGGCATGAATCTTGACTTTATGACCGGAGTATACTACAATCAACCCCAAAAGTATGTTGTTTCTACAACAAAAGGAGATAAAATGGATCTGAATTTCTTACAAAGCACCCTGCTTTTTCAGGGCTCGTCCACAGAAGAAATCGGCGCTATGTTAAAATGTCTGGGCACAAAGGAGCAATCCTTTTCCAGAGGAACTGTCATCCTGCACGCAGGAGACACCGTCCGTTCCATCGGCCTGGTGCTGGCAGGCCGGGTACAGATTGAAAATGACGATCTCTGGGGCAATAAAAGCGTTCTGGACAGCGTTGGGCCGGGGCAGGTTTTCGCTGAAACCTACGCCTGCATACCCGGCGAACCCATGATGGTCAGCGCCGTGGCGGCGGAAAACTGTGACATCCTCTTTTTAAATGCCAGCCGGGTGCTGACTTCCTGTCCCTCGGCCTGTTCCCATCACAGCCGACTGGTTCAAAACCTCCTGCTTCTGTCAGCCCGAAAGAACCTGAACCTGTCCAGACGCATTTTCCATACCTCTCCAAAATCCATCCGGGGGCGTCTCCTGTCCTATCTGTCCTTTCAGGCTGCGGTGCATCAGAGCAGAGAGTTTACTATCCCCTTTAACCGGCAGCAGCTGGCAGACTACTTAAGTGTGGACCGCAGCGCCATGTCGGCGGAGCTTGGACGGATGCGGGATGAGGGCATACTGGAAACAGAACGGAACTATTTTCAGCTAAAACAGAGCCTTTAGCCTCAAAAGCCGGGACATTTTTCGGAAAAACCTTGCCACCGCCCCGGTTCTCATGTACAATCGACTGGAATATGCCTGACACTTAACAGCAGATATAAGGAGTTTGAACGAAACATGAGTATTTTAAATGTAGAACACTTAAGCCATGGCTTTGGAGACAGGGCCATTTTCCAGGATGTGTCCTTCCGTCTTTTAAAAGGAGAGCACATCGGCCTTGTGGGTGCAAACGGAGAGGGAAAGTCCACCTTTATGAACATCATCACGGGAAAGCTGATGCCCGACGAGGGAAAGGTAGAGTGGGCAAAAAATGTAAATGTAGGCTACCTGGACCAGCACACAGTCCTCGAAAAGGGAATGACCATCCGTCAGGTGCTAAAGAGCGCCTTTGCACCCTTATTTGATATGGAGGCGAAGATGAATACCATCTGCGACCGCATGGGCGAAGCAGATGAGGATCAGATGAACGAGATGATGGAGGAGCTTGGCACCATCCAGGATCTTCTCATGGCTCACGACTTCTATGTCATCGATTCCAAGGTAGACGAGGTGGGCAGAGCCCTTGGTTTAGACGAGATCGGAATGGAGCGTGATGTAACAGAGCTTTCCGGCGGCCAGAGAACCAAGGTACTCCTGGGAAAGCTGCTGCTGCAAAAGCCGGATATCCTGCTCCTTGACGAGCCTACCAATTATCTGGACGTCCAGCACATCGAATGGCTTAAGCGGTATCTTCTGGACTATGAGAATGCCTTTATCCTTATTTCCCATGACATTCCATTTTTGAACAGCGTCATCAATCTGGTGTATCATATGGAAAACCAGCGTTTGGACCGGTATGTGGGAGATTATGATAAATTCCAGGAGGTCTACGCCGTGAAAAAAGCACAGCTGGAAGCAGCCTATAAGCGGCAGCAGCAGGAAATTGCAGAGCTGGAGGACTTTGTGGCCCGCAACAAGGCCCGCGTTTCCACCCGGAATATGGCTATGTCACGGCAGAAAAAGCTGGACAAAATGGAAGTGATCGAACTTGCAAAGGAAAAGCCGAAGCCGGAGTTTCATTTCCTGGAGGCACGTACAGCCGGAAAATATATTTTCGAGACAAAAGAGCTTGTGATCGGCTACGACGAGCCTTTATCGCGCCCCTTAAATCTGGTGATGGAGCGAGGCCAGAAGGCAGTGCTGGTTGGTGCAAACGGTATCGGAAAGTCCACGCTTTTAAAGAGTATCCTTGGGCTGACTCCGGCGCTGTCCGGTTGTGTAACTCTGGGAGATTATCTGTCCATCGGATATTTTGAACAGGAAATGGCTCCGGGCAACACAAATACCTGTTTGGATGAAATATGGAAGGAATTTCCATCCTATACCCAGTATCAGGTACGGTCAGCCCTGGCAAAATGCGGCCTGACTACCAAGCACATCGAGAGCCAGGTACGGGTGCTAAGCGGCGGCGAACAGGCAAAAGTGCGGCTGTGCAAGCTGATCAACCGTGAATCCAATGTACTGCTCCTTGACGAGCCCACCAACCATCTGGACGCGGACGCCAAAGCGGAGCTTAAAAGGGCATTAAAAGAGTATAAGGGAAGCATCCTTCTCATCTGCCATGAGCCGGAGTTTTATGAGGGGCTGGCAACGGATGTGTGGGATTGCAGAGACTGGGCGCTGCGTCTGTCATAGGCAGCGGTTTCAGATATGCAAAACCGGCATACAGCTGCAACAAAATCGCAGCTGTATGCCGGTTTTTAATATTCTCTTCCCGCCTCAGTCTGCCTCAGAGGGCGGCTGCCTGGCGGGGATTCTTATCCATCTGATCCTGCTCCCGGCGGATACACTTATTTTTGCGCCGGCAGATAAGCTCTGCCAAAAGGATCATAGCCAGCCCTATAAATATCCCTTTATTTCCCATATCCAGCATGGAAATGCATCCGGTGACAGCTCCGGTGATAAAGCTTGTAACCGTCCAGGTATAAAACCAGGCCCTGTCCAGCATGGCCTCCTCCCGGTCCAGGACATACTGAGTCCAGCTGAGCACGCACTGTTTCAGATTGTTGGTTGTAAAGATACTGGCACTGTTATATCCTCCGGCTCCTGAAAATGTCCCCCACTGGAAACTGGATGCAATAAAAACAGGATAAAGGCGGATTATAGCAGGTATCCCCTCAGGCAGAGTCAGTGACAAAAGGAGACATCCCCCATCTACCATCAGAGAAAGACGTTCCATATCGGGTTTTAAAAAACGCTTTATCAGAAATGATACTGCCATGGAAAGGCAGAACAGAATCAACGCCCCAAGACGAAGGGATACCTGAAACAGGTCGCCGCCTACCAGTTCCTTTGTCAGGCTCATAATATTTCCAGTCTGAGCAGAGGCAAAATTGCCCTCAAAACCGCAGATCGCGCAGGTTCCCATAAAACCGCCGATACAGGTCATATTGTAATGCAGCAGCTTTTCAAGCTTTACTTTTTGCGTCTGTTCCATGTTTTTAGCTCCTCATCCTTATCCTGCTGTTCCTGTTGATATTATATCAAAAAACAAATACAGCGTCATTCTGCAAAAGTAACATTTTTTAAACGTTTTTAAATAAGTTTTAAGGCGGGTTTTAAACCGTTTCAGTCCCTAAACTTTCCGATTCTGCCGTTTTAAACCAGTCAAAGGCTCCTCCGGAAGGCTCCATCTGAAATTCCAGCCGTTTTCCTGTCACAGGATGGGGAAAGACAAGACGGAAGGCACAAAGGGCTAAGGGCGTCGGCTTGTGAGGGGGGAAAGAATGGGGGAGGACGCTGGTTTTCTCACTGCCGGCGCAAAGGGATACTGTCCCATATTTTTCATCTCCGTACAGAGGGATTCCCCGGCTGGAGAACTGAACGCGGATCTGATGGTGGCGGCCGGTGAGAAGGCGGATCTCTACGAGACTGTATATTTTTTCACCTTCCTCCTGGCGCTCCGTCTGTGCTGCAACGCGGTATTTCAGTTCTGCTCTCCTGCTCCCTTCCGCTGACTTATCCACAATTTCCGATCGGTTTTCTCCCTGTATTTGTCTGAGGTAATCCACATATGTCCCCTGATTATCCACAGGTTTTCCACATACCACTGCCTTATACCATTTTTCCATCTTCCCTTGCTGCATCAAGGTACTAAGTGCCCCCGCGGCAGTTCGGTTCTTAGCATATACCATGATTCCCGGCACAGGACGATCCAACCTGTGGATAACTCCTACATACGGAGGCTGGGCACGATTGGGCCTTGTGGATGATTTTGTGGCTAATTTGTGGATATTTTGTGGATTTCCCAAAGGTGCGGCAAGATACCGCCGGATCTCGCTTACCATATCCCTTGCAAAGCCTCTGGCCGACTGGGATTCTATCCCTGCCGGCTTGATGACTGCCAGAATATCTTTATCCTCATATAATACAGAAAGCATAGTAAATCCTTTCCTATCAATTACTTTGATATTAAACGTATTTTGTAACGATTCAGGATCAAGTATTTTCCCGTCGTTCTGAACAGCTGCAGTATTTTTTCAAAAGTATTGCATATTTTTCGTATTCCGTGTATAGTATGTATTACGGTATTATGTAGTATTAAAAACTACATAAATTAGTTATTATAACTTTATGTTAAATTCTACGATTAAAAAGGAGGTATCTGCAATGGCACAGAAAATAAAACGCAATATTCTCAAAATAAAAGATCCCGGCAGCGCCCTGACTCATTTCACAGCCATGATTCTGGCAGCGGCAGCGGCGGTTCCCCTTCTCATCAAGGGTTCCCGTTCTCCGGCGCAGTTCCATCTGGCAGCTCTGGCAGTTTTCATCCTGAGTATGGTAGGACTTTATGCAGCCAGCACCATCTATCATACGCTGGACATTTCCCCAAAGGTGAACCGCCTGCTGCGCAAAATCGATCACATGATGATTTTTGTGCTGATCGCCGGCACCTACACTCCGGTATGCCTTATTGTGCTGGGGGATGAAACAGGCTGGTTCCTTTTGGGGCTGGTATGGATCATTGCCTTTTTGGGAATCCTGATCAACGCCTTCTGGATCACCTGTCCCAAATGGTTTTCCTCCATGGTGTACATTGCCATGGGCTGGGTATGTGTCCTGGCATTTTCAAAGATCCTCACTGCCCTTCCTAGGGAAGGATTTATATGGCTGCTGGCAGGAGGCATCATCTATACCCTGGGCGGCATCATTTACGCCCTGAAGCTGCCTGTTTTCAATTCCAGGCACCGGTACTTCGGTTCCCACGAGATTTTCCATCTCTTTGTTATGGGCGGCAGCCTCTGCCATTATATGATGATGTATCAGTTTGTCGCATAAAGATCAGCTCCTCCTTTTTCTTTCGGGGGAGCTGTTTTATTTGATATTCCCGTTTCATGGCCTCTTCCTTCGTGGAAAAGGCCTCATAATAAACCAGAACCACCGGTCTGCGGGGCCTGGTGTATTTTGCTCCTTTTCCCTCATTGTGGGCCTTTAAGCGCCTGTCCAGATTGTTGGTCCAGCCGCAGTAGTAGGTTCCGTCTGCACATCGCAGAATATAGGTGTAATTTTCGTTCATTTGTCTTATCCGGTTTCTATGTAAACGGCGATCACGCCAAAACGCCATCACCGCCCGGACCCGAAGGTCTGTATCTATGATAAAGCACCAGCTGGATGCGCCATATGGGTGCTGCCAGAGAGTTTTCCGATATCTATAGTATACTATACGCATACCAGCAAAAAAGGTTCGCAAAAACGGCGGCTTAAAATCTTCCTCCGCCGCCCCCATGGCTGCGGCCGCTGCTGGAATGGTGGGTGGTACTGCGCCCGGCAGTATTTCCTCCGCCCGGAAATCCCCCTCTCCAGATATCATTCTGTTTTGCAATCCGCACGTGGGTAGTAAACTGATGAATCAGACGGTCATCGGTGTCTGTAAAATGAAAACCTGCCTGGGCCCGGTAAGCCAGAAGGCCGTTTTCCTGCTGGCGGCCGCTCAGCTTCATGGCATATCTGCGTTTTACATCAAGACACACCGCAGCTCCCGCAAAGAGGGAAATACCTGCCGCAAAGGCTGCCTCATACCAGCGGATGCTTCGATAGCGGTGAATCTCGCCGGTATCCCGATCGTATGTATACTGCCCGGACTGAACTCCCTGTTTCACAACCATGGCAGTATCTTCCAGAAATGCCTCTGCTCCGCCTGCAAAATCCCTTTTTTTCAGATATGCTGACAAATGTTTTTTCACACGGTCGAGTTTTGCATCGGTCATGATCTGTATCATATTTCCGCAGGTAGAGATCCAGTAGGTTCCCTCCTGGCTTCCCGGCCCATCCATATAATACAGAAGGAGAACCCCGCTTTTTGTCTTTCCTGTGCCAAAGTCATTTTCGTCATAAAAATCATCGGCATACTCTTCTGCAGTTTTCCCGGTCTGCGCCCAGGCGGTGACGATCACGGCATCCTGTTTTGTAGTCTGGGTAAAGTCATTTACCCCACGTTCCAGCTGTATTATCTCACTGTCTGTAAAGATTCCCGCCTGATCGAACACACGGCCTTGAGCGCCATATGACATAAACGGGCATACGAAGAAAAACCACAGAACTCCGATAAACAGAAGGTATCCTCCAAACCTCTGCCTCACTGTCCTGAAATGTATATTCCGCCTTTTTCTTTCTTCTCTTCTCATCCCAGAAAATATCCTCCCGTCAAGAGCAGTATAAGCAGCGGCAGAACGACCCCAAGAAACAGCACTGCCAGCTTTTTATTGTCCACCGGCAGTTCCCCCCATACCTTTCCAGTCTGTCCGTTAAGGGCAAAATAGTAGATCTTTCCCCTGGCTTTATCATTGTAGGTCAGAGTCCACACCGGCAAAAGGGCATAATTCCATCCCTCCTCTGTCACATCCACCTCGCTGTTTTTCACCTCCAGGCTGCTGAAATCACCTGCGCTGGCCTTCAGGTTTTCCAGCGCAAACTGACGCACCTCGGACTGAACCTCTGATACGAACGACTCCCGTTCCATATCCCGGTTTTCAGCCACAAAGCCGGAGAGATATCCCATTGAAAACGGCTTTTTTTCCTCCATCCGGTAAGGCAGGACGCCGTCTGCCAGTTTTCGGTTGGCCTTTTTAAGGGCGTTTCTTGCAACCGAATCAATGTCCAGATCTCCTTCCCTTCGGACGTCGTAGACCTTTGTCTCTGTATAGCGAATATTTCCTGCCGTCCAGACCCGGTTGTTCCTTCCCTCTGCTGTAAGATTTCCGTGGAGCTGGCAGCGGTAGAGCCAATAAGGGAAATAAACCCCTGTCATGGTCTGGATCTGCTTTGGAGAATAGAAGGAATCAGGGACAAACCGCTTTCTGCGAATCCACTGGCCGAATATCTCTTCTGCCTTTTTTCGGTCGATCTGAAAGGGAATGACATAATCCGGCTCAAAGCTGCCGGTCAGACGCCCTGCCAGTACCACGGGATTGTGACAGTAATAGCAGAAGGTGGCCGCTGTCGTAGCGTCGGTAACAATCTGTGCGCCGCAGCTGGGACAGGTATACAGCACCGGCGCTTCCTGTTTCTCCCCCTTTTCTTCCTTTTCCTGCTCCTTCTCCTGAATTTTCTCCATCTCTTCCTCTGTAAAGTCAGAGAGGCAGAATTCACAGTGATACTTCTGGGATTTTGGCTCAAATATCAGGCCGCCTCCGCAGTTTGGGCATTTGTAGGTGATCGCCGCCATCTTATCTGTCTCCCCTTGGTTTCCCGCATTCACTGCAGAATTTACCTGTATTTACCGTGCCGCAGGTACAGGTCCAGGGGCCTGCAGGCCTGGGCTTTCCGCATTCGCTGCAGAATTTCCCCTCATTCTGCGTTCTGCACTGCGGGCATATCCAGGTTCCGGCGGCCCCGTTTCCGACTGCAGTTCCATTGCCCACTGCGGCCCCGTTTCCAACCGCGGTTTCGGCTCCGAAGCTGCCGCCTGCTCCCAAACCTCCGCCTGCTCCGCAGGATCCCATTCCTGCGCCCAAACCTCCGTTTTGCCCCATCATCCGCATCTGCTCTGCATTGGCTGCCGAAGCCGTTCCCATAAAACCTCCCCCGGTCTGCATTCCAAAACCCATTCCCATAAATCCGGCCATAGAACCTGCGGGATTTTCCCCGGCGCTTTTAAGGCCTTCCGCAATGGTGCTCTGCACATATCCTTCCCTCACCATGGGATTGCCCATCATAGCTCCCTTGTTTCTCATATTGATCAGATTCTGGGATTCCTCATCATAGGAAATGCTGGCGATGCCCACTGCCTGGATCTCCATGCCCCGGAGCTTGCTCCACTCCTCATCCAGGGTATCCGCCATATACCGCCCCAACTCCCGGCTCCTGGAGGGTACGTAGGAGATTCGGATCCCATCAGCGGACATCTGATTGATGGAGGTCTGAAGGGCCGCTAAGAACTCATTGAGATACTGCTCATTGATCTCATCCATCTCTACCCGATCTGCATTCCTGGGAATCACCTCCGCATAGAACTTCAGCGGATCCGTAATCTTCACCGAATAGGTTCCGTGCGCCCGAAGAAAAAGTTCCGCCTGGTAGAAGCTGTCAAAATAGTTTACCGGGCTGCGGGTGCCAAACTTCAGCCCCTTGATCTCCTGAAGGTTCACATAAAATACCTTCTGAGCCCCTGAGGGCACGCCTCCAAAGCGGATACGGTCAAAGGATTCTTTTAATGCCCCGCCAAAAGACCCGGAAAAAAGCGAGGGCTGGGAGGACTGGCTCACCTTATAATATCCAGGCTCCGCCGTATAATCCACTATCTTCCCCCCGTCAACCAGTATCATAAACTGGTCTGGATACACATGGATCACAGAACCGTTGGAAACAATGTCACCCGCTCCCTTTGTGTTGGATCCCCGGCCGTTTCGTACCTGAATCCCCCTCACAAAGACCGTCTGTCCTCCCATATCGTCCGGCTCTATGGCCTCCAGCCACTGATCTCCCAGGGCTGTTCCTATTGCTGACTCAATCGCTTTAATCAGTCCCATTTTTAACTCTCCTCTCTGAAATGGTCTGTATTTCCTACTTCTTCCGTTTTCTCTTCCTCTTCACCGGCTCCAGGCACCGCACGGCCCCCGCTAACAGGATGGCTCCGACTGCCAGCTGCAGACAGATGCTGAGGGCGACCCAATGCTCCATCACAAAGCCGGTGCCTTCCACTCCGAAGTAATTACAGAGCTTGGAAAATGAGGTGCTCCGGCCCGCCTGATTTCCAATCACCGCCATAAACGTAAAGGCCGGATTCATCAGGAACAGATAGAACATACCTCCTGAAGAAGCGCGCACTGCATTTTCACCCATTGTATAAGCCGCTACCGTCCGGTTCAGGTTTGTGGAGGAAAGAGACAAGGCCAGACGGTTGAGAAAATAGGTTCCCGCCGCTACAGCTATGATCGTCCCGTAGGTCACTGCCGTTGAAACGGCGGACCGCCGGAACACGGCAGAGTAAAACAGCCCAAGACTGCCTGCCATAAAGGCAACTGCCACATAGCACAGAAGCAGGGAGAAGGCGTCTTTCCAGGTAATGCCGCCGTAAACAAAGACCATTGCCACTGCGGGAAGGCTGGACAAGATCAATACAAACAGGGAGCTTAACGCCCCAAGAAGCTTTCCAGTCACGATCTGAACGGCCGTCATCCGGGTAGTCAGCATCAGATCCAGCGTCTGACGCTCCCGTTCCCCGCTGATGCTGGCGGCAGTCACCGCCGGAACAATAAACAGGAGAAGGACAAACTCGATGGCTGTTACAAACTCATAGATATCCATAAAACTGCTGTACTGGATGGTTGCGTTGGTGCGGACCCGAAGCACCACCGAATACATATTGATCAGCGCCACCAGGCACAGGATTCCGTTAAAAAGAGCCACGATAAACGGAAACCGCGGGCTTCTGGCGCTGACTCTCATCTCACGAATATAGACCGGATTCGGCCTCATATGACGTCACCACCCTTTCTTCTTCATGATCCGTCAGCTGCATAAAGACGGATTCCAGACTGCCTTTCTCACGGACAAAGCCATTTACCAGAACCCCGGCGTCAATGAGCTGCTGGAGAAGCATGGCCTCATCGGCGCTGTCCCCCGCAAAGCGGACACAGATATCCTTTTCCCGCATGGAAATGGTCTGTACACAGGGATGACGCCGCAGCACTGCCATGGCCTGCTCCATATTGCTGTACACCGAGATCACCAGAGGATTGGAGGCATTGACGCGGGAAAGAATATCTCCGATATTTCCCTCCAGAACCATACGGCCCTGGTCAATGATGCCGATATCCGTACACATCTCCGAAAGCTCCGAAAGAACATGAGAGCTGATAATAATGGTTTTCCCTGCGCATTTAAGCTCTTCCAAAATCTCCTTAAACTCAAATCTTGTCCTTGGATCCAGACCCGAGGTAGGCTCATCCAGGATCAGGATCGCCGGGTCATGAATCAGCGCCCTTGCCAGACAGAGGCGCTGTTTCATCCCTCTGGAGAGGCCGTCCACATAGAAATCCAGCTTATCCTCCAGACCTACCTGTTCCAGAAGCGCGGTATACCGTTTTCTGGCCACCAGACCATCGATCCTGTAACAGGAAGCAAAGAAACTCATATACTCTCCCACCGTCAGGTTATCGTACACACCAAAGAAATCCGGCACATATCCAATCTGCCCCTTTAAAGCATCCGGTTCCCCCAGGGCGTCCGTTCCGTCAATCTCAACGGAGCCTTCTTCCGCCCCCAAAAGTCCGGTCATAATCTTTATGGTGGTGGTTTTTCCCGCCCCGTTTGGCCCCACAAAGCCGTAGAGCGCCCCATCCGCCACATTCATGTCCAGACCGCTCAGGGCATGGTACTTTCCGTATATCTTATGAAGGTTTCGTATGGTAAGCATCAGGACTGCCTCCTTCCTGTAACCGTAAGAACCGGAAGCATAATGTTCCAGGTATATTCCCCGGCTGTATCGTAAACGTATTTTACCGTAACTGTATTGCCCGGAGACAGATAGGCCTCCAGATCCTCTTTATTATAGCGGCTCCTTGAGCTGTCCATCAGATCATAGCTGCCTGTATTATAATTGTAAAAGTACATATCCCCTGCAAAGGGAACGGTATAGTAATACCGCAGATTTGCCACTACCTCATCGCTTAAACGGTGAAAATCCAGGGTTTCCACATCCAGGTCATTTCCAAGGTAATACTCCAGAATCACCGGATTCATGCCATATATGGTATTTCTGACAGCGTCATATTCCCCCGACAGCACATTCGGGCGCTTCTGCATGGCAGAGCGGTACACCAGGCCTCCCTGCTCATAATTTACATTGATCTGGGATGTAAGGAGGGTACAGCCATAGGTCTCTATGCCCTGATCTGTCAGAAAGTCCTGCCCGCTCTGATCCTGGCCAAAAGCCACCACCCGTCCCTGGGTATGGTAGCCGGAGAAATAATTGTCAATATAAAATGACAGAAGATTGGCCCGCTCCAAAGCCTTCACATACTCCTGATCCTCGATATCCACCTTCTGGCCGTACTGGGAGGCTCCTGTTATCTGGGCCGCCATGGCATATCCAAGATCCGTAGCGCAGTAGACCCCCTCCAGACCGTCCAGAGAAATCGTCTGTCCCGGCTCCATCGCTCCGATGACGATCATCTGATTATAGAGCAGCAGGGCAGCATTTTCCACAGTCTGCGAATAATTGTTGGTGATTGTTCCTGTTACCCTGCCGTCAAAGGCGCGGATCTCTCCGGAGAATCCCTCCCCGGTCTCATTGGTCTGCGTCCGCTCCATCTGGAAATACTTGGAGTTGAATGCTCCGGTATCCCTCGCCTCAATCCGGGTAGCCTTCTGTCCGTACCGGATCACCATATCCGGGTCCTCAGCCCCTGTAAGAGCCGGGGCCTGAGCCGGATCATAGTAGGAGGAATCTGACACAGGAAACAGCTGGTAGGAGGGATCCAGGCCCACGGAATAGGTGCGGTTATAGGGAGACCTCATATTGATAAACAGAGTCTCCGTGGTATCCTTGTCCCCTGCATCCTGGATCGAAGCATAGGTTAAAAACGGGCCGTCAAACCGTGTGGGCACGCCCATTAAAATGACCATGCCGGTACAGCACAGCGAAAGCACCGCTACGGCCGGCTGATAATACTGGCGCAGCTCCCTCTGTTTTAAAAAGAAGTAAAGCCCCGGCCCTGCAAGCGCCACATAAGCCGTTCCCAGCACCACATACAGGCCCACCCGCGGCAGGCGGTTTACATTCCCCGTATTGATCAGGCTCTGAACCTCCCAGTAACGGCCGGAACTTGCGCCTCCGTTCCCGCTGCTTAAAAGGTTCAGCCGCTCCTCCCCCAAAAGCTCTGTAAAAAAATGATCCACATAAGACGGGTTAGAGCTGCAGTATTCCTTCAGATCGCCGAAATCATAGATCGCCGCAGCCGCTGCCCCATTTCCCACCGAGGTTTCGGACAGGATCACCAGCGGCCCTTTTGTGATAAGCTCGGTTCCTCCCTTCAGCTCCACCTCCGAACAGCTGAGAGAAAGGACGCCTTCGTCCCTGGCTGCAGAATCCTTTTCCATCGCCATATCAATGTCAAACACACCTGCCTCCGGCAAAGGATACGCTAAAAGCTCCTGTGAGAAAGCGCTCATGGTTTCCCTTCCATGTTCTCCCGTGCCAAAAAGCAGGACTCCGCCTCTCTGGGCCCACTCCCACACAGCCTCCTTCTGGGTTTCCGACAGCCTCTTTGTATCAAAATCATTGATCAGCAGCACATCCAGCTGATCCAGTCCCCGTTGAGTTTCCGGCAGCGTGTCCAGATCCAATTCAATAACCCTGGTGCGCAGCGTGCTGTAATTGATCCCCATATTATCCAGATAGGACAGCCGCTCCGGCCGGTCGCTTAAGACACCGATATAAAGCTCGGCTGTATTCAGATTCAGATCCAGTTTCACCCTTCGGCTGGCTGTCTCCTTCCCGTTCTCATCCACCAGAGACAGATGCACCTGATCTACCCTGTCGCTTAAAGAGATCTGAATCTTTTGTTCTGCTGTCTCTCCCGCTCCGACCTCTATCGGATATTCGTAGGAATAGGTGCTGTAATTCCACTGGCTTCTGCCTGAGTAAGACTGGTATTCCGGCTCCAGAGTGGCAACGCGCAGAGTCCCTGTAAAATCCTGATCCATGGAGTTTTTAAAGGTAAGGGTCATCGGAAGGATCCTTCCGCTTCTGGCTACATTGTCATAGCCGTATACCACCTCCATTGTCACGGGGCCGTCCATCATCCCCTCCTGGGATATACCGTCTGCCGTCCGTGGCCCGGCAGCACTGCCCGGTAAGGAAGAACCTGCGTTTCCAGGCCCGTCTGCCGTCATAGCTGCCGAAACGGTTACAGCGGCAAAAAGGGATAGCAAAAGGGCAAAAAGGGTGCTTTTCAGCACCCATCTGTATCTGTACATCTGTATTTCCTCTCTTTTCTGTTCAATCTGCCAAATCATGACTGGGATGCGAAATTTTCCTTATTTACATCGAAATAAACCTGGAGCTTTACAGTAAACACAGTGCCGTTTAAGTCGCTGGATACGCTGATGGTGCCGCCGTGCATATCCACAATTTCCTTGGCAATGGCAAGTCCCAGACCGGTGCCTCCGGTGGTGGTGGAACGCGACTGCTCTACCCGGTAGAATTTATTAAACAGAAGAGGCAGCTCGTCGGCCGGGATGACATAGCCGTAATTAGTGACCGACACGGTAACAGTATCATCCTCCGCATGGATCTTAACCAGCACCCGCTTGCCGTCAGCCCCGTATTTAATGGCATTCCCAATGAGGTTATCAAACAGCCTGGCCAGCAGGTTTCCATCGGCACTGATGGTCTTTGCCGGAACATTGCTCTGAAGGTCATAGGACAGGTTCTTTTCCACAAAATTCGGATAGGCCTCCTCCAGCAGCTGGCTTAACAGCTTAACAATATCCAGCTGACCCACGTGCATGGCAATCTTTCCATAGTTTAGCTTCGTAAATCCGAAAAGATCCTCGATCAGTTTTTCCAGCCGTCTGGCCTTGCTGTAAGCGATTTCTATGTACTTGTGCTCCATCTCTGCCGGAACCTTTGTATTGCCCGCCAGCAGTTCCAGATAGCCGATGATGGAGGTCAGAGGCGTTCTTAGATCGTGGGCCACATTGGTAATCAGTTCATTTTTCGTCCGCTCTGCCTCCCGCTCCTTGTCCATAAGGGTTCGGATGTCAGAGGCCATTTTATTTAAATTGGCTGCCATGGCAGAGAACTCATCATCTCCCGTCACATCTACCTCTGTCCCCAGATTTCCCTGAGAGATGCTCTCCACCGCGTCTGAGATACGCCCCATATAGCGGATCCCCGGTTCCTCTAAGAGCATAAAAGTGACAGAAAAGATCAGGATCCCAAAGAGTACATAAAGGATCACCACCGCCGTATGCTGCTCCAGAATTAACTGGGACAGTGCCGAGATCTGTCCTTTCTGCTGCATATACTTTGCCACCATCGAGAGGTTCGTAATGAGAAATACCTCTACCAGGCAGGTGATGATGGCGCTGTATACAATATGAGTCAGTACGCGGGCACGGTAACTGCCGCCCATATTATTTTTCAATCTTATATCCTACGCCCCATACGGTAGTGATGATCTTGCTCTGCCTGGTATCTTCCTTCATCTTTCCTCTTAATCGCCTGATATGTACCATAACCGTATTATTGGCCTCATATACCTTTTCATTCCAAACCCGCTCGAAGATCTCGTCAGTGCTGAATACCTTACCCGGATTGGATGCCAGAAGATAAAGAATATCAAACTCAATAGGAGTCAGTTTGATCTCCTCTCCATCCACCACTACCTTGTGATTGTCCCTGTTAATGGTCATTCCCTTAATAGTGATCTCGCTGCTGACTGCCTCGCGGGCCATGCTGTTGGGGTTTAACTGGGTATAGCGGCGGAGCTGGGACTTGACTCTGGCCGTCAGTTCCAGCGGATTAAAGGGCTTTACCACATAGTCGTCTGCTCCCGTCCCCAGTCCCAGAATCTTGTCAAGATCCGTTGACTTGGCGCTCAGCATAATAATCGGAATATTGTTGGTTTCCCGGATCTTCTTGCACATCTCCAGGCCGTTCATCCCCGGCATCATAATGTCAAGAAGCACCAGATGGATATCTTCCCTGTTCAGGATCTCAAGACCCATGGCCGCGTTTTCCGCCTTAAAGACCTTATAGCCGTCGCTGACCAGATAGATCTCAATCAGGTCTGCGATCTCCTTTTCATCATCTACTACCAGAATATTAATATCGGGCATACGATCCCCTCCTCATATGTTATCATTTATGTTCATTCAGAACGATCCAGAACGGCTTTGTCTGATTTCTGCCTCTGCCGTGCCGACGTTCCGGCTCTTTATGTCTATTCTAACATAAGAACTCTCGTATTTCCTTACTTTTTTCTTGAAAAATTATGGGAATTATGTTACAATCCCAATATATCACATGAACATATGTTCTTCAACGGGTTAAAAAATATTCTCCGAACCTGACAGGCGCCCCGTTCCATTTACAGGGGCTCTCCTGTCTGTCCGGAGAATCCCAGGCCGCTAACGCAGCCGTTTTTCACATTTATACATTTCCGCTCTCAATAGGCTGGAAGATCCGGGTTACAGCCGGGTCGTCCTTTCCCTTGCCTTCCTTTGCCAGCTGCACGGCCTCCTGGCAGAACTGCTCCTGAGAATTTATAAGAACCTTCCCCCGCTTGTCCTCCTTCTCATAGGTGCCGTCTGGCTGCAGGATGTGGGCTTTTACATTATCCTCCAGCTCCACCTCCAGGATGTGGATCACCTTTTCCTTTAAGCCTTCGTCCTCGACCGGGAACATGATCTCCACCCGGCGGTCTAAGTTTCTGGGCATCCAGTCGGCGCTTCCCATATAGACCTCCGGGCTTCCATCGTTGAGGAAATAAAAGATGCGGCTGTGCTCCAGGAAGTTTCCTACGATGGACCGGACTGAGATATGCTCGCTGAGTCCCGGAACCCCTGCCCGCAGACAGCAGATTCCCCGGATCACAAGTTCGATCTCGACACCGGCGCAGGAAGCCTCATACAGGGCAGTAATGATCTCCTTATCGCAGAGAGAGTTCATTTTCGCCATGATTCGTCCCTGACGGCCCTCCCTGGCGTGAGCCGTCTCCCGGCGGATCATACGCAGAAACCGGGTTCTCAGCCACAGAGGGGCCACAGCAAGTTTGTTCCACGCCTTGGGTTCCGAGTAGCCCGACAGCATATTAAATACAGCTGTAGCATCCTCTCCGATCTGCGGATCACAGGTCAGTATCCCGCAGTCCGTGTACAGCTTTGCCGTAGAGTCGTTGTAGTTTCCGGTGCCCAGATGAACGTAGCGGCGGATACCATCCTCCTCCATACGGACCACAAGGGTAATTTTGCTGTGTGTTTTAAGTCCAACCAGACCATAGATCACATGACAGCCTGCCTTCTCCAGCATCTTAGCCCAGTTAATGTTATTTTCCTCATCAAAACGAGCCTTAAGCTCCACCAGCACGGATACCTGTTTGCCATTGTCCGCCGCCTCTGCCAGCGCCGCGATGATAGGCGAATTTCCGCTGACCCGGTACAAGGTCTGCTTGATAGCCAGCACCTCGGGATCCCTGGCAGCACTGCGCACAAAATCCACCACCGGATCAAAACTCTGGTATGGATGGTGGAGCAGGATGTCTCCCCTGCGGATATTGGTGAAGATATCATCCTCATTCATTAGAGCCGGCACTGGCTGAGGCCTATATTTTCGCGTCTTGAAGTGCTCAAAGCCGTCCAGACCATACATTTTCATCAAAAAGGTGAGATCCAGAGGGCCGGCGATAGAGAAGATATCCTGGCTGCTGATCAGCAGTTCTTTCTTTATGATCTTAAGAAGGCGCTTATCTACGTCCGATTCGATTTCCAGACGGATCGCTTCGCCCCACTGGCGCTTTTTGAGCTGTTTCTGAATCTCCTCCAGCAGATCCACCGCCTCCTCCTCATCAATGGAGAGATCGGCGTTGCGCATGATGCGGAAAGGATGGGAAGCGATGATATCGTAGTTCAGGAACAGCGACGGCATATTCCGCTCTATAATCTCCTCCAAAAGCATCACCACCCGCTGCTTTGTCCCATCCTCATTGATCTGCTCCGGCAGTTCCACGATCCTCTGAAGCACAGAAGGCACCTGAACCATGGCAAATTCCATTTCCCCGTCCCCGTTCTTCTTCTTTAACAGAGCCGCTATGTTCAGGGTTTTATTGCGGATCAGCGGAAAAGGCCGGGAAGAGTCAAAGGCCATGGGCGTCAGCACCGGGTATACATTGGTCTGGAAATAGGAGTCCACATAGGAAGCCTCCTCTGGTGTCAGTTCCTCATGCCCCATGATGATCCGCAGGCCATTCTGACGCAGGGCGGGCACCAGGGAACGGGTATAGGTGGAATACTGCAGTTCTACCAGCTGATGGGTCTTGACGCTGATGGCGTCCAGCTGTTCCTGAGCCGTCAGCCCTGCAATATCCGGCTTTGTGTATTTTGCGTGCACCATATCCTTTAAGGAAGCCACGCGAACCATATAGAACTCATCCAGGTTGGAGGCTGTGATGCTTAAAAATTTCAGACGCTCAAAAAGGGGTAGCGTCTTATCTCTGGCCTCGCTTAACACACGATAGTTAAATTCCAGCCAGCTGAGTTCACGGTTTACATAGTTGGAGGAGTTGGCTCCGAAATCTGCGGCATCCGGCCTGTGCGCCGTTTTTTCTGCTGTCTTATCCGCCTTGACAGATTTTATATTTTTTTCCTTTTCGGCCATGTCACACTCTCCTTTTCTGTTTTAATACCGGCCGTATTCCAAATATTTCTTCAAAGAAATCCGCTTTCTGTTCAAAGGAAGCCCGCTCCAGCGCCAGGTCTCCCGTATATCCGGTGGTGATCACAAGCTCGCCCTCCCGTATGGCCATCCGGCAGTCCTGCATCTTGGCCTTGTGAGTCTTGTCCATAGAATTAGCAAGGCGCAGGATCGCAGTCAGCTTGGCTATAAGGATGGTAATAGCCCCCACGTTCAGATCTCCTGTATTTTCCTCGCCGATATGGGTCTCAAGCTGGATCATGTCATAGTCGAAGTCGCGGATATTATAGCGGACTACATTTGCGATGATCTCCCGCTCCAGATGGCTGAGGCCTATAATTTCCGTGGACATAATCAGGTTATAACTGCTTTCGTTGGAATTGCGGATGCTGATAAATTTGCCGCAGCTGTGCAGGGTTACAGCGATCTGGAGCAGCAGCCGTTCTCTGGCTCCCATGCCGTGGAATTTCCGGGTGGCATCAAAAATGGACAGGGCATACTGCTCCAGCGTCTGATTATGGCCCGCATGGCATTTGTAGCGCTTAGCCATATTTCTGGCTGCCGCCAGGATATCATTCTCGAAATTGTGGTTAAAGCGGATGAGACGGGACGAGCTGGCGTACTCCGCCGCAATCCCGTCGCAGAGCCCTATGCCGGGGATCCAGAACTGACTGGCCCCTGTAGCCTCCATCACACGGCGGTACACGGCGGCAGCCGGCAATAGCAGCGGCGCGTATTCGCTGTTGACGCTGAAATTTTCTTCAATCTGATCCAGCGTCATCTGGGACAGGCGCTTATAGAACACTTCCATAGCGGCAGCATCCGCCCTGTCGGCCGCCGTGTTCATTCCCAGCTGGCGCATCAGATAGGCGATGTTGGTACCAATACCGATCAGATTGTCAATATGACGGTCTTTCAGATACATTTTCCGGAAGGTGAGCAGTTCATTGTCCACAATCTCTTCGATATGAAGGCAGTGATCCTTTACGCTGGCCGGAATCCTGGCCAGCTGGCTGCTGATCCTTAATGTACCCAGAGGCAGGCTCTGGGTCGTTACCAGCGTATCCTTGTCAAAGAGGGAAATCTGAGCGCTTCCAAATCCCACATCCACAATGGCTGTTCCTTTTTGGATGATCCGGTTAAACTCCCCCGTCTTTAGGGCTATTGCCTTATAGCTGATAAAACGCTGTTCCGAGTTGCTGATAATACGCACCTTAAGGCCGGTTCTTACCCGGATCTGTTCCAGGATAACCTGGCTGTTTTTCGCCTCTCTTAAAGCAGTTGTGCCATAGGCGCGGTATTCCCGCGCCCGGTAGGTTTTCATGATCCCTGTAAAATCCTCCAGCACGGAGCACATTTCATCCGCCAGCCCATAGCTGATCTTTCCCTCACTGAAAGTATCATTTCCCAGGGAGATCACATGGCGGACACTGTCCACACAGCGGATCCCCGTCTTTTCCGAGATCTCATAGATCCCCAGCTCCAGGGCAAATGAACCAATCTCGATTGCCGCAAACATTTTTACTGCCACGCTGCTCCTCCTTTTTACCATGTACTTATGTAACTGCGCTCCCTGCTTTCCTCTCCTATTTCTCCTGATCCTGCCCCAGAAGATGTGTGATAAACTGAGCGGCTGTACGGCCGGAAAGCCCGCCATGGCTTAGCTCCCACTGACTGGCCTTTAAAAACAGTTCTTCCTCCGCCATATCTACATGGCTTCGTTTTGCCAGCGCCTTGACAATGGTCTGGAACTGACGCTTATCAGGAGAACCATAGTAGATGGTAACGCCAAAACGGGCAGCCAGAGATAATTTCTCCTGCACTGTATCGTTGTTGTGAAGATCGTCGTCCAGCTCCCTCTTGTCGCTGAATTTCTCCCGGATCAGATGGCGGCGGTTGGAGGTGGCATAGATCAGCACATTGCCCGGCCTCTTCCCAAGACCGCCCTCCAAAATAGCCTTCAGATATTTATACTCCAGCTCATATTCCTCAAAAGAAAGGTCATCCATATAGATAATGAACTTGTAATTCCGATCCTTGATCTGCTCCAGCACATCGGAAAGCGCCTTAAACTGGTGCTTGTATACTTCGATCATGCGCAGGCCCCGGCTGTAGTATTCGTTGAGAACCGCCTTGACGCTGGAGGATTTTCCTGTTCCCGCATCACCGAAGAGAAGCACGTTGTTGGCCTCTTTCCCGTTTACAAAGGCCTCTGTATTCTCAATCAGCTTCTTTTTCTGCAGCTCATAGCCTACGATATCCTTAAAATAAATGTGCTCCACATTGACAATGGGATCAATGACGGTCTCTGCGCCCTCCTCTTTTTCAAGGATCCGAAAAGCCTTGTTGAGGCCGAATTTGCCGGCTCCGCACTCCCTGTAAAATTCCACCATATGGTTCTGGAAGGTCTCTGTGTCCTCTGCCTGCCCCAGCATCACCGCCAGCTTTACCAGGCGATCCCTGATCCTGCGGTTGAAAACACGGCTTTCCTGAACCGCAGGGCGGTAGTCTGCCAGCTGTTTCCACACAAAAGAGGGGGATAAAGAGGTCAGGTCAAAGTCAAACAATGCCTTAAAAATAGAGAAATCCCCCTTTGCAAGCTCATCTAAGGTTCCACCGGCCGCCCCCCGGACTTCACAGGCAGTTGTATAGGCATTTTCATTATCCCCAAGGCACAGCGCCAAAAAACAGTGCCATAGGTTTCCCTCAAATCCATACCGGGCTGCCAGATCAACCAGCTGTCCGGCACAGGAAAACGGATCCGGCTCACCGTCACACTTTGCCATCCCCATAAGGCAGGCCATGTGTTCCAGGAGTTCTTCATGCTTTAAATTACGGTAAATCACGCGTTCTCTGATATCCATATTTATTTCCTCGACTGTGGTTAGATTAGTAATTTCCAAGGATTCTTAAAGAAACCGCCTCCTCGGAAATACCCTTTAAAGCGTTCTGAATAGCTGCGTCGCTTAAAGATCCCTGGGCATCTACAAAGAAACGGTACTCCCAGCTTCTTCCGGGAATGGGCCGGGACTCGATCATAAGCATATTGATATCGTTATAAATAAGATTGCCCAGCATATTGTAAAGTGAACCGCTCCTGTGGGCGCCCTCGAAGCAGATGCTTACTTTACTGGAGCCTTTCTTGTACACCGGAATCCTGGATAAAATGATAAAACGGGTCACGTTGTTTTTATTGTGGTTAATGGAGGTTTCAAGGGCTTTAAGGCCGTAGAGCTCTCCCGCTGCGGGGCTGGCTACGGCTGCCTGGGAGATGTTCTTTTCCTCTGCCACCTTCTTTGCCGCCACAGCGGTGTTTACTGTACTGATCTGCTTCCAGTCCCGATGCGAATTGAGATACCTGGAACTCTGCATCAGCGCCTGAGGGTGAGAATACACCGTCCGGATATCCTCTAAGGATGCCTCCGGCAGACCTAAAAGTGCATGGCTTACAGGAAGCTCTGTCTCCGCCACAATGTATACATCATGCTTTACCAGCAGGTCGTAATTATCGCTGACCGCTCCGGCGGAGGAGTTTTCAATCGGAAGGATGCAGTAATCCGCCCGTCCTTCCTCCACCTCGACCATAGCATCCTCCATGGTCTTTACGTGATACACATCCGCCTCCCGGCCGAAATACTGAAGAGCCGCCCCGTGGCCGTAGGAGCCTTCCACACCCTGATAGGCGATGCGGACATTTTCCCGTTTCAGATCCTCGACCATGGTAAAACCCATATCCATGGCCTGGCCGTGAGCGGCCAGAAGGCCGTACTGGAGTCTGCGGCTGATGGTCATGATCTGGGAAAACAATTCATAGGTGCCTTTCCTGGTAAAATCGCTGTGCGCCAGGGCGGTGACGGCTTCCAGCTTCTGTTTTTCCCTTGCGCTGTCATAAACAGGTTTGCCCGTATGTATTTTATATTCAGCTACCTCTCTGCACAATTCCATTCGTTTCTCAAACAGTTCCGTCAGCTGGGCATCCATCACATCCAGCTGCTGACGGATGTTCTGCAGATTCAGTTCCTTCATCTCTGTCCCTCCAATTCCTCCACCATGGAGCTTATGACCTGTCTTGTATATGCTCCGGGGAATTTACGGTCCTTTTCCGAAAGCTCCTTTATGTAAATGGGCTTTCCGTACTGGATAATCACATGGCTGGGGCGGATCCATGGGAAATGGCGTTCCAAAACCTCCGCCGTTCCCACCATGGCGACAGGGATCACGGGACAGCCGCTTTTTTCCGCAATTTTTAAGCTCCCTTCATGAAACTCCAGAAGTTCCTTTGGATCCTCACTGGCACCGCGGGTGCCTTCCGGGAAGATCCACATGGAAATCCCGCCTTTGATCTTTTCAATACCGGTCAGGATGGTCTTTAACCCCTCCTTGATATTGGAACGGTCGAGAAAAAGGCAGTTCATCCTATCCATCCAGCGATTTAACAGAGGGATCTTAGCCATCTCCTTCTTTGCGATAAAGCCGGTAAGGCCGGGAACCGTTATATATCCCATCACAATATCAAAATAGCTTCTGTGGTTTCCCACATAAAGCACCGCACGGTCACTGGGTATATTTTCCAGTCCCCGCACCTCATACCGGATTCCGGCAAGACGGCTGATGAGCCGGAAAATCCAGCGAACCATATAAAAGCTGCGCCAGTTGGCGGCCTCTGGGTTCTTCCTCTCCCGCACCTTTAAGATCCATAAAACCGGAATGGTCAGGATCAGATACAGGACAATGGCAATGACTGCCAGGATCAAGCGTATCATATGTATTCTCCTTTGCCTTTTATTTTAGGATATACCGGAAACAGAAAAACATACCTTATCCGGTATGTTCTCATTATATAACAGGAAACGGAGCAAACACAATACTTTGTTGCAGCCAGGTTCCAACGCGTGTGCAGCCCCTTCTTACGAAGGGGCCAGGATCCGTTCAAAGAGAAGGCCGGTACAAAACCACAAGGGCGCAAAGGCCAGGCGGATCACGCCGCCAATATGGTCCGGCCACATGGAATAATCCCAGGGGCAGACGCCAAAGGCATTTAAAAACACGCCTGTCAGGTATTCCGCGGTAAAGATCAGTACCATGTCCATCAGTCCGTGGCGCACCAGACGGGCAGACGCAGATATATGCTGCTCTCCTGCCTGCGGAAACAGGCAAAGCCCTGTAAGCCACCGGTCGGCAAATCCGGTGATTCCAGGCAGCAGGACGCCCATGCCATAGATGGGAAACATCCAAAGAGAGGTACGCCCCATAAGCCGCAGATCCCCCCGCATCCAGGACTCTGCCGAGGTAAACAATACCTCCAGGCACCAGCCCGCTACCCCGCAGCGGCAGAAGCCGATGAAAAAGCGGGAATGTACTATACGGCAAAGGACTCCAGACTCCCTCAGCAAACAGTGATTGTAAAAAAGGTTTTTTTGCAGATTCTTCATAGGGCTAGTATGGACGGATCGGACAAAAACTATTCCGCCGCGTTTTTCTTACGCTCCACCCGCGCCGATTCCCAGCTACAGCAAAGGCGACAGCAGTCGGCTTCCCTGCTCTCTGATCCGTGTCCAGAGTCCCCGTTTTTCGTAATTCTCCCGAGTGACCTGACGGCAGTGGGGAAGATCGTTCATAAAGGCCCGCTCCAGCTCAGCAGTGACATCTTCATCGTAAATCGTTGCATTTACCTCGAAGTTTAATTCAAAGCTGCGTATATCCATATTGGCTGTGCCGTAACAGCTGACACGTCCGTCGATCATGATTCCCTTGGAGTGAAGAAAGCCGTTGGTGTAAATATAGACCTTAACCCCATAGTCCAAAAGCTCCCCCGCATAGGCACAGGTGGCGCGGTATACAAAGGGGTGATCCGGCTTGCAGGGGATCATAAGGCGGACATCCACGCCAGACAGAGCGGCTATTTTTAAGGCTGACAAAATAGCATCATCCGGCACAAAATACGGGGTCTGGATATAGATATGGCGCTTGGCCTTGTGAAACAGCGCCAGGTAGTTGTTTCGTATATGGGGCTCTCGGGTGTCCGGCCCGCTGGCAATGATCTGCATACATACCTGGCTGCCGTCCTGACAGGCGTGCTCATCCAATTTTGCAGATTCAGCCTTATGTGGAGAGTCCCCATCGCCAGACTGCGACGGCTGAAAGTAAGCCTCATTTTTAAAGAGGTTCTCCCCTGTTGCATAATTCCAGTCCAGTGCAAACCGGATCTGGAGGCTGACTACCGCTTCCCCCGTGATTCGAAGGTGGGTGTCCCGCCAGTAACCGAACGCAGGATCCTTTGAAATATATTCCCGTCCTATATTAAACCCGCCTACAAATCCCACCGCTCCGTCAATGATCACGATTTTACGGTGGTTTCTGTAGTTGACGCGAAGGTTCAGCCACCCAAGAAACGGCGGGAAGAATACTCCCACCCGAATCCCGGACCGGCGCAGCTGCTCCCATTTTTTCTTTGGCATAAAACGGCCGCCCATGCCGTCATAGAGAATCCGCACCTCCACGCCTTCCCGGATCTTATCCTCTAAAATAGGAATAATTGAATCAAAAACCTCATCATTTTTGATAATGTAGTACTGAATATGAATAAACCTCCTGGCTTTCCGAAGGGCGGTTCTAAGGGCCTCAAATTTCACCTGTCCGTCTGTGTAGACCTTAACGTGGTTATCCATGGTCAGCACCGCCCCGGATGTTGCCAGATTATAGAGAATCAGGCTGCTGAAATCTCTTGACATGGGATCCATCATTTCCTCCGGCATATCATTGGAAAGAAGAAGCTTCTCCTGATTCCTGACCGGCATATTTAAACGGTCGCTGATCTCCTTTACCTTAAACATCCGGCTTTTTTTCAGATCCTGGCCAAACAGCAGGTAAAATACAATGCCAAATACAGGAATAAAATTCAGCGCAAGGAGCCAGGTCCACACAGACCTGGGATCCCTGCGCTGAAAAAACACAATAATAACGGAAAACAACAGATTGATAACAATCAGATGGGTCATATGCTTCCTCCTGCCTTTTTACGGGCTGTCTGATCCGGCATCCTCCACTTTCTTAGTCCCGTCCTCCTCTATTGTTACCTTCACGCGGACTTTTTTGTTTTCATATGTAAGGCTCTTCAAACGTCCCTCTGCCAGATCCACATCCACAGATACTACCCTTGCATTCCTGGAACTGGTGCTGATATACGGCTTTAGCGGGCCGGAAGGATCATTTAACCTCACATTCATCAGGCGGTGGAGGCGGCCCGGTGTCAGACGGCCGGCCTCTTTTTCATCGTTCAGATAGCGCTGAACCGCCTCTGCGGCAACCTGTGCTTCGGTAAAGGCGGCTGTTTCTTCTGCTTTCTTTATATAGCTTAACATACCAGGAACCGCAATATACATCAGAACCGTCAGAATCGCCAAAACAGCTGTCAGTTCCACAAGCGTAAAGCCGTCATTTCTCCGGCTGGATCTTTCTGGCATCGTTTTCTCCTCCAGTCTATCATATTCCGCTATTTATTTCCAGCCTCCACCGTGCCTTCTCCGTCCTCTCCGGGATAAACGGCATGATACGTCTTTCCTCCGATCTCGCCCTCCCAGTAGGCGCTGTCCTCCTGGGCATCATAGTGAAAATCTTCTGTCTCTGAGGGTTTCATCACTCCGCCTTCCACCATTTCCTGCTGTGCCCGTCCCTGGATGTAATTGCTCTTAGCATTGGTGATGGCCACCTGGCTGGCGGATTTTTCCTGAATTTTACTGTAGGCCGGAACTGCCACCGCAGCCAGGATTCCCAGAATGGCGATGACACAGATCATCTCCACCAGGGTAAAGCCGGACTGTGAATTTGTACTGCGTTTCTGTTTCATATCATTTCTCTCCTTTGTATGGATTGTCCATGGAAAAGACCGTTTTGAACCGGATGGGACATATCTCCTTTATTCCCCAAAATACAGTATTCTCTCTGCTTCCTTCAAATCGATCTCTCCCTCGGCCACCAGTCTGGCCGCCTGATCCCTAAGGGAAGGACAGCCCCGCTCCCTCAGGGCTTTGCGGATCCTGGCGGCACTTTCTTCCTGAAGGATCATCTCCTTAATCTCCCCGTCTACTTCCATGATCTCGTAGATGGCCCGGCGATGGATGTAACCGGTTCCCCGGCAGCTTTCACACCCCGGCGCTTCCCACACCTCCTCCGCCGCCTTGCCGGCAAGGCGGCACAATGTCTGTCTCTGCTCCTGCCTCGCCTTTACCCTCCGCTTACAGCAGGGACAGAGCACCTTTACCAGCCTCTGGGCCACCGCTCCCGTAAGAGCTGCCGCTATCATATAGGAAGGAACACCCATATTGCGCAGGCGGTTCACCACAGCGGGACAATCGTTGGTATGCAGGGTAGACAGTACCAGATGGCCTGTGATGGCGGCCCTGACGCCCATGGCAGCCGTTTCCTCATCCCTCATCTCTCCCACCATAATCACATCGGGATCCTGCCTTAGGATGGACCGCAGAGCCGAGGCAAAGTTCAGCCCTGCCCTGGTATTTACCTGCACCTGAACCGTTCCCTCTATCTCCTTTTCCACTGGATCCTCCACCGTAACTACGTTGATCTTCCCCTCTGCCAGACGGCTTAAAACCGCATACAGCGTGGTGGATTTCCCGCTTCCTGTAGGCCCTGTTACCAGCACCAGGCCGTAAGGAGACTTTATCATCCGCTCAAATGCGCCCATCTGTTCCGGTTCCATCCCCAGCTGACGGATATCCATCAGCCTGCGGTCCCTGTCGTTCCCAAGCAGACGCAGCACCACCTTTTCCCCGTAAACGGACGGAAGGGTGGAAATGCGCAGATCCGTAGCAATCTCTCCCCTCTGGTAGCGGTATTTTCCATCCTGAGGAAGCCGTTTTTCTGCGATATCCATACCGCCCATCAGCTTTAGCCGCGTGACCATGGGATGGTAAAAGGACAGTTCCATCTCTCCGTGACGCTCCAGATCCCCATTGATGCGCAGACGGATGATACACGTCTTTCTTCCAGGTTCTACATGGATATCGCTGGCATTTTCCCGGTAAGCCGTCTCGATCAGGCGGTTGACCATCCGCACTGCAGGAGCCGTCTCATCCCCCTCCTCTGTGAGAAACTCCTCCTTAAGCGGCTGCGTCTCCCCGCTATGTTCCTTTCTGGTCTCTTCCTTTGCACCAGCATATGCCGCTCTCACAGCATCTTCCAATTCCCCGGAAGGAACCAGCACTGGCCGGATCTCCCTCCCCGTCAGAAGGGACGCCTCCGCCAGAGCCTCCGAAGGCAGCGGAAATCCGCAGGCCATTGTCAGTATCTGATCCGGACAGGACAGCGGCAGCAGCCGGTTTCGTACCGCAAATCCCGCCGGAATCAGCGAAAGGACGTCCGGATCTGGAGTCAGCTTCTTAAGATCCGCCACCTCCAGATGCTCTCTGCCTGCCGCGCACATCAGAATCCTGTTTTCATCCGCATATCCCAGCTCTGTCAAAAGCTCTGTTACGGAGCGCTCCGGACATTTCTTATGGAAGAGGCGCAGACGCCTTAACTGCTGTCTGGAAATATAGCCCTCTTCCACAAGGATCTCTTCTATCGTTGGTTTCATGGCTGTAATATATGGCTGATCCACTGGTTGCTCCCTTCTTCCGGTAATGATATACTGATAACGGTTCAGCAGATAAATGCGGTGATATACCGATCCCATCTGCCCATAACAGCATAGAGGTGATATAGATGAAGCTTTTTATCCTTTTATATGGTATTGCCGGTATTTTAACCGGCAGTTTTTTAAATGTGTGCATCCTGCGGATCCCTGAGGGGCGCAGTTTTATATCCGGCCGCTCGGCCTGCCCCGTCTGCGGCCGCACGCTGCGCGCCCTTGAACTGGTTCCGGTTCTCTCCTGGCTCTTTCTGGGCGGAAAATGCCGCTGGTGCAGGGCGAACATTTCCATACAGTACCCTGCCGTCGAACTGGGGATGGGGATTTTATTTTCTCTGACCTGTTTCTTTCGGGGAACCGGGTTCAGATCCGTGATCCTGTGCGCCTTCTTCTCTCTGATTATAACAGCGGCTTTCATCGACGGACGGCATTTTTATATACCGGATGGACTCTCCCTTCTGGTGCTTATTCTGGGAATCGTCGGATTTTTCGCAGATCACGGCAGATTCTGGCCCGAATTTCTCCGCCGCATGGCCGGCCTTGTGATCTGCGGAGGCGGGCTGTGGCTGCTGCGTATTTTAACCGGAGGAGGCATAGGCCTTGGGGATGTAAAAATGATGGCAGCCTGCGGTTTTTTCCTTGGCTGGCCCCATGGGTTCTGCGCTATGGCCGCAGGGTATGTGCTTGCCTCTGTATTCTGCCTTCCGCTGCTCCTCTCAGGCCGTGCGGATCCGAAAGACCGGCTTCCTATGATGCCATTTTTCACTGCTGCCCTCATCACGACAGTTCTCTTTGGAAATGAACTCGGCCAGTGGTATATGGGACTGTGGGGCCTGTAGAAACAGCAACAAGGAGAAAGCCTGTGAGGCCTCGGAGCTGACCGGGGAACCGGTCAATCCCCGACGGCCAGAGAATTGATTTGGTTAATCCCCGCTGTCCAAAGCCCCGTCGAAACGGATCTCACTCTCAAGGGACATCTGATATCCGTCCTCTGTAACAGCCGTTTCCACAAAGGCCCGCTCATGCATAGGCTTTGCCCGAACCGTGATATGAACCTTAAGTCTGTTTGAAACGTCCTCCCCATATCCTTCTATCACATACTCCTTATCTCCAAGGTATTCTTTCAGGTATTCCTCCCAATCCGTCTGTTTCCTGGAATCGCCCTCTCTGTCCTGCGCCATTTCCATCTCTTCTTCATAGGTTTCCCGCAGTTCCAGGCAGTCTGCGTCAAATTCATCCCATATCAGATTCATGGAAGGACTGTCACCGCGGCTGACGGCTTCGCAGAATCCCCGGTGCATGGACTTTGCATTCAGACTGGCTTTCAGGTATTTCCTGGTCCGAAGCGCCGACTGAAGACTGCGGTGGGAAATAACCATATACCCGCAGGAAAGCGTGACCATAAGCGTAATCATAAGGATCACATATACCATGGAGCTGCCCCCGCAGCGTCGGTCTCCCATGCTGTGTTTTATTTCCCGTACATCACACAACTCTGTCCTGCCCTTCTTCTGGTATGCCTGTTTCATTCATCCTCCAAACTCTCCCCTATATCACCCAAAAGAGAACAGATGGTATATTTCTGGGTGTAAACTATGTCTCCCTGAAATAAAATCGTCATCTCAGCCTCTGCCCTCTTATCTGTTGTTCCGCTAAAGTCTATTTTTGTCTCAAAGCCCTGGGGGATATCCACAAAAAGCTCCCCAGCGCCAAGACTTTTCCACACTTTTGCGTCCTTTGTTCCCGAATTCTCCCGCCTTACCGCATAAAAGAGCCTTCCCGGATCCTGAGGGTCTGGGTAAAAGTGCTCCCCATAGCGCAGCTGCTCCTCCAGTTGTACATAGATCAATCCGCCCAGGCTCAAAGCCTGGGCTGCAGCGCTCTGCCGGCGGTAGAGACTTGCCTGCTGAAACAGAAATCCGGCCAGGAATGTTCCTATCATCACGCTGACAGAAAGAGCCGTTACAAGCTCTATAAGCGTATAACCCCATTTATCCCTGTAAGCCGTGTCCCTTTCCATGCCCTTACCCCTCGCGCCGTATCTTTTGGACATCCCATTTCTCCTTGCGCCCCAGGCGCTCCTGCTTCCTTCGTGTTTTTGCGATTCTGCGCTCTCCTCTACGGTTCTCTGTAACGGAAAAACGGTACCCCCTCTCCCGCTGATTGCTCATCCTGCGGCATCCGATACTGATCGAATACCTCCACAGCCTCTTCCCCGTCTTTTTGGAATATAACCTCCATGGTTTCCCCTGTTTTCTCTCCCTCTCCGTCGGCTGCCGCAGCCTCCCATCCGTAGCTGTCTTTGGCAATCCGGCCGCTCTGTAAAAGCAGTTTTCCGTTTGCGGCAGCCATGGTGAGAAATGCAGTGGCCCCAAGAAGGATCAGAGCCGCGCTCAACACGGCCTCTATCAGTGAAAAGCCCTCCCGGCCCCGTATCGGATCCTTATTCATTTTCATGGCAAAACATCACCGTCATTGTCCCCTTCCTGCCGCCTGCGGCCCCATCCTTTGTTTCCTCTTCCCAGAGACTCACTTCTTTTACCTGCAGCCCGAGACCCCGGCTGCCGATCCGTTCTGCCAAATCACTCCACTGGTTCAGGCCGGCACAGCGAAATTCCAGCTTTACCGGCGTCTGGTAAAATCCAGCGGTTCCCATAGGCGATGTTTCTCCGGTTTCAAAACTTAAAAGCTCTATCTGAGAAGCCACGGCCAGTTCCCGGAGAATCCGGTCCATATCCCCGGCCGTCAGGTTTCGATAAAACAGTTGGCCCTGTCCTGCTTCCTCTGGGGACAGCGCCTCCTGTTCCCCGCTCTTTCTGCTGCTGATACGTTCCATCCGGCTTTGTATTTCACGAATCTCCTCCTCACAGCCATCCAGCTGTATCAGAATCGGTTCCATATAAAACCGGTAAAACATCAGCCACAATGCCATCAGAAATACCGTCCACAACAGCGCCCGTTCTCTCTTACTCAGTTTCAACCGCCTCCTCCTTTCCAGCGCTGGCCGTAATCACTCCCAGGAAAACGGTTTCATCCCCGGACTTTTCCCACTTGCTTCCCGTAATATGCAAAAACGGGAGCGCTTCCTGCACGCGGTTCCCATACATGGGGATCTGGCCCGCGCGGACAGCCCTCAGCGCAATGGTCAGCAGGCCTTCTTCCCCATCCCATTCCACCTGCCGGATCTCCAGCCCCGGCTCCAGAACAGAATCTAATATTCCCAGAAAGGATGGGGGCTGAACCGCCTCCAGCTCATCCTTAAGCGTTTCCAGCTGCTCCTCCTCCCCCTGCCTGTCCTCCCGATCCAGCTGTTCAGAAACCTCCGTCAGCCGTTTCTGTTCGTTCTCCAGCTTTCCCTGAAAGAAGCTCCCAAGTCCTATAAACAGCGCCAGACTGACCGCCAGTAAAAACACGCCCACATTTCCCCCGCTGCGCAGTTTAATCCATTTTCCCCGGTTCCTCTCATACGCGCCAAGAGAATCCACATCCATTTCCCTTAAAGCCAACGATGCCTCCTCTTCTGTTTGGCGTTTCCCCCATCCGGCCGATATGGGAAACGACAGCCAACGGGTATGTCTTATCCCTGATATCCCTGGCTTTTCCAAACATATGCATGGGAGCTTTGCGGCTGCTTCCACCGCCTCAGCCGCCCCCTTTGCATCCTCCAGACACCCGGCAGTAAGAAAAATACCGGCTGGTGCAAATCTGCCGTCCAGCGTTTCCATCTCTTCTCTGGCCTGACAGGCCAGATCCCCAAGCTCCTCATATAAAAGCTCTGTGCCTCCCAGCCTCAAAAAGACCTCCGGTTTCAGCTCCGACCGGATCCATGCGGCGCATTTTCCTTTCCAGATCCCGCATACCCGTATGCCGTCCTTCTCCGGGCATATAACAATAAAACCGGCCTCCTTCCCCAGCCGGATTCTATCTTCTACCCGTCTCCATCTCTCCGCCTCATACACATGAGCCAGAAAATCCGGCCCCGGCACCGCCGCCTTCAGACGGATTCCCGCCTGTCTGGCCATTCGCAGCGTATCCTTTAATACGTTCCGATCTGCCGTATATACCATCGCTTTAACCGGCATTTTCCCAAAAGCGGCAAGTATCCCCTCCTCTCTCACAGAACCGGTAAGCAGCTGAACCGTCATAACCCGATCAAAAGGATCCGTGAAATCCTTTTCACATTTTCTTTCATATGCAGCTGCGCGAAGCATCTGTGCCTTTGCCATCCGAACCGCCGTTTTCTTTCCCGACGGCGGAAGTCTCATAGACCGGGCCCCTGCCAAAGGTTCCAGAGCCAGCACGGCGCTTTGTCCCTCCAGTCCGCAAAGACAGGCCGTTTCCTTAAACGCCTTTTCCAGGCTGTCTCCATTTTCATAGGCCTTTACGCAGAGCAGGTGAAAGCGCTCCCTTCTTTCCCTCAAAAGGCCTGCCCCGCATTCTATTTCAAAGCAGAACAGACGGCGTTCTGTCAAATAGAGATAATATTTCATTCCTGATCCACCCAGCTGTCAAAAGCTCATTCGTCAAACATTTGTTTCTACAGTATCGAGGAATACATCTGAAACATCGGCAGCATCACAGCCAGCACAATGCTTCCCACCATCCCCGCCATTACCAGTATCATAGCCGGTTCCAGAAGGGCAATCATCTGATTCATGGCCCGTTCTGCCTCCTTCTCATAGTACCTGCCTGTCTGTTCCATGATCCGTTCCAGATCACCGGACTCCTCCGCAGCTGCTGTCATGGATAAAAACACCGGCGGAAACATCTCCAGCCTGCCAAGGGCCTTTGACAGACTCTGTCCCTGTTCCATACAAAAACAGGCTTCCCTGATTTCCAGCCGAATATGTTCATTTCCAATCACGCGGCCCGCTATATCCAGAGCCTCAAGGATTCCGGTTCCGCTTCCATACAGCACGGAGAAGGATGACGCAAACCGGGATGTGTATATAATTTTAAGCAGTTTGCCTGCAAACGGAATATGAAGCAGCGCCCGTCCGATCCGCAGGCGCACACCGGTAACCGCAGATGCGCTAAGAATAAAGAGAATAAGTATAAGCATTGCCGCAGCATACAGACCGCCATGAAGCCGCAGCTGCTCACCCGCTCCCAGCATAAACCGGGTAAGCACCGGCAGCCTGGCTCCCTGCAGCATGGCGGCAAACTGGGGAAGGACCGCTGTCAGAAGAAAAATGGAACAGCATATGGTAACGAACAGAAGAATCAGCGGATACGTCATAGCGGCCCGAACCTTTCCCGCCAGTTCTTCCTCACGGCTGTAATAGGCTGCCAGACGGTCCAGTATCTCATCCAGACGGCCACTGGCCTCACCGGTTTGTATCATGTATACAAGAAGGTTAGGAAAAATCCCTTCCGTTGCCTCCATGGCTTCAGACAGCGTGCTGCCTTCATAAACCGCCTTGCGGATCCGCAGAAGCACCTTCTTCATCCCTTTGTCTCCCTCCGCCCGAATGCTCACCGTCAGAATATCCCCCAAAGGCACTCCCGCCGCCATCATGGAACTGAACTGCCGGCACAGGGGAGGGAGCATTCTGATTTTGAGAGGAGACAGACCGCTGGAACGGGACTCCTCTATTTCCCTCCACCGGAAACAGTAAAGCTCCCTCTGTTTTAAACGCTCTGTCAGATCTGCCGGGTCTGATGCCTCCATGCTGCCTTTGCAGACTCTGCCGTTCATACCTTTCGCTGTATATCTGTAACGCGGCATTCCTCTGATTCTTCCCCCATTTTCTCCATGTTATTTCACAAAATATAACGATTCAGCCATGCAAAAGCCGGTCTTTTCTGATCCCAACAGATCAGAAAAGACCGGCCAAAGCCTACATCTAATCAACTCTTCAGCCGCTGCCTGGCAATCCGTCACCGGAAACAGTTTCTCTCCGGGTCATAGGCAAATCCTGCCTCCGCCAGCGTATGCTCAATCGATGCCTGCTCCAGCTCCAGCTCCCTGCACATCTCTTCTAAAGAACTGTAACGGTCGCGAAGCTGTGTATTTACATAACTCAACAGGATCATAGGATCCCTGGGAATCGTACTCACCTTTTGTTTCCTGCCTTTCCCGCCCTCTGCGGCTCGAAAACCGTCCTGATCCGCATCTGGCAAATATCCGTTCTTTCAGTCAGTCAAAGCCTGCCTGAAACGCTCAGCCGTTTCGATTATATCACCGAAAAATAGCCTTTTCAATATATTTTTCCTATTTGTACCAATTTTTATGTGAATCTGCCAGTCGGGGCTTTCAGTTTTTGCAATTATATTTCTAAAAGCGAAATTTTCTGTCTATTACTGAAAACATATCATCCCATATATCCTGCTGCGTCTTTTATTTTGCATAAGCGGTCAGCCGCTTTCCATCCTCAGATACATCCACCACAATCACAGAACCTTCCCGCAGTCCGTCTCCCAGAATCAGTCTGGCAGCCAGAGTCTCTACGTGCTTCTGCAGATACCTCTTTAACGGCCGAGCACCATATATGGGGTCATAGCCGTGTTCCGTGATGAACTTCCCAGCAGCGTCTGTCAGCTCCAGCTTCAGTTCCCGGTCAGCCAGCCGCCTATTCAGATCCTCCACGCACAGTTTCACTATGCTGCCGATATTTTCCCGCGTCAGGGGTTTAAAGAGGATGATCTCGTCCAGACGATTCAAAAATTCCGGCCTGAAATGTGCCCGCAGGTCATTCATCACGGCGCTTTCCGCCTCTGGACGGATACTGCCCGTTTCATCGATGCCCTCTAACAGATACTGAGAACCGATATTGGAGGTCAGAATGATTATAGTATTTTTGAAATCTACCGTCCGCCCCTGAGAATCCGTAATCCGGCCGTCATCCAGCACCTGAAGCAGCACGTTAAATACATCCGGGTGGGCCTTTTCCACCTCATCAAACAGCACTACGCTGTAAGGCTTTCTGCGCACTGCCTCCGTCAGCTGGCCTCCCTCGTCATAGCCCACATAGCCGGGAGGCGCTCCGATGAGACGGGCCACAGAATGCTTCTCCATGTACTCGCTCATATCAATACGCACCATATTCGACTCATCATCAAACAATGACTCCGCCAGCGCCTTGGCAAGCTCTGTTTTGCCTACGCCTGTGGGCCCTAAGAACAGGAAGGAACCAATGGGCTTTGTAGGATCCTTGATACCGGCCTTGGAGCGGATAATCGCCTCCGTCACCTTCTCAACGCCTTCGTCCTGTCCTACCACCCTCCTGTGAAGCACTTCATCCAGATGGAGTGTCTTGCTTCTCTCGCTTTCCGTCAGCTTTGCCACCGGGATTCCGGTCCATCGGGAAATGATTCTTGCGATCTCATCCTCCGTCACACTCTCACGAACCAGGCTCAGATCCTCGCTCCTGACCTTTTCCTCCTCTGCCTCCAGTTCCTTCTGAAGCTGCGGCAGCTTACCGTACTGCAGTTCAGCCGCTTTATTCAGATCGTATTTCTGTTTCGCATCCTGGATCTGGCGGTTTACCGCCTCGATTTCCTCTCTGAGGGCCGAGAGACGGTCTACACTGGATTTCTCATTCTCCCACTGAGCCTTTTTGGCTGTAAATTCATCGTGAAGCTCCGCCAGCTCCCGCTGCAGATCCTGCAGACGATCCTGACTTAAGCGGTCTGTCTCCTTCTTAAGAGCCGCCTCCTCTATCTCCATCTGCATGATTTTCCTGGACAGCTCATCCAGCTCTGCCGGCATACTGTCCATCTCCGTCTTAATCATGGCGCAGGCCTCATCTACCAGGTCAATGGCCTTATCAGGCAGGAAACGGTCGGAAATATAGCGGTCGGAAAGCATGGCTGCGCTTACCAGAGCAGAGTCTGTGATCTTCACGCCATGGTACACCTCATACCGCTCCTTAAGCCCCCGTAAAATGGAAATGGTGTCCTCCACCGTAGGCTCTGCCACCATAACCGGCTGGAACCGGCGCTCCAGAGCCGCGTCCTTTTCAATATACTGGCGGTACTCGTTTAAGGTCGTAGCGCCGATACAGTGAAGCTCGCCTCTTGCCAGCATGGGCTTTAACATATTTCCTGCATCCATGGCCCCTTCTGTCTTTCCTGCGCCTACAATGGTATGAAGCTCATCGATAAAGAGAATGATCTGGCCCTCACTCTTTTTTACCTCTTCCAGAACCGCTTTTAAGCGTTCCTCAAACTCCCCCCTGTACTTGGCGCCTGCTACCAGAGAACCCATATCCAGTGCAAACAGCTTCTTATCCTTTAATCCCTCCGGCACATCACCCCGGACGATCCTCTGAGCCAGTCCCTCCACAACGGCGGTCTTTCCGACGCCAGGTTCACCAATAAGCACCGGATTGTTTTTCGTTTTACGGGACAGGATACGGACTACGTTCCGGATCTCACTGTCACGGCCAATCACCGGATCCAGCTTCTGGTTCCTGGCCCGTTCCACCAGATCATAACCATATTTTTCCAGTGTGTCGTAGGTGGCTTCCGGGTTGTCGCTTACCACCCTCTGATTGCCTCGAACGGTGGACAGGGCCTGAAGGAACCGTTCTCTTGTAATACCGTAAGTCTTAAACAGCTCCTTCATCTCCCGGCCCGGCTGCTTTAACAGCGCCAGAAACAAATGCTCTACGGACACATACTCATCGCCCATGGCCTTAGCCTCATCCTCGGCATTGATCAGTACCTTATTCAGGTCATTGCTGATATAAAGCTGACCCCCTCCGCTTACCTTCGTAAGCTTTTCAAGGGCCTGCTTTGCTTCATTTTTAAAGAGTTCTCCCTGGATGCCCATTTTTGTAATCAGCTTCATAATCAGGCTGTCCTCCAGGGTCAGAAGGCTGTACAGCAGATGGGGCTGATCGATCTGCTGGTTGCCATACTCGTAAGCCAGCTTCTCACAGTTCTGCACTGCTTCCATTGATTTCTGTGTAAATTTATTGATATTCATACGCCATTCCCCTTTCTTTATCTGCGGAATCGTGTGTCTGTGTTTTTGTTATAGCCGTACTATAACACACGTTGTTAGCAGTGTCAAGTGTCGAGTGCTAATTTTTTTGCAGATTCTTTTTTGTCTATCAAAAAACGCCTGCCAGCCAAAGAAATCCTGGCTGACAGGCGTACCTTTACTATATTTTATAAAGATTCAGGGCAGCTTATCTTCCTGTCTCTGGACGGACAGAGTTATTATTTCTGAAGCCCTGTTGCTGTGATCGTCTTAGCTGTCAGAGTTCCCTCATAGATAACCGTAACCTTATCGCCGGTTTTCACGCCGTCAAACATACCGTCTTTCCCTACAAAAGAGAAAAATGTGTTGTCAGGATCCGCCGTATCCAGAACAATGTAATTGCTCTCCACCTGAGCTACCGTGCCTGTAAGCGTCTTGATCTTGGCCTCTGCGGTATCTCTTGCATCAGCGGTAACGATCTTTGTAGCTACTGCCGGAGTTTCCTCGTCCTCCAGATCTCCATAGTAAGTAATGTCTGCCTCGGTTCCTGCCTTGATGCCGTCCTTTGTGACCTTCTGGGCAATGAGCGTATTCAGCTTATAGGATCCGTCTTCTGTCTTTAAGGTCAGGCTTCCATCCTCTGTGCTCTCAATGGTTCCTGTAATTGTCAGATCATCCGTCTGAGCAGCCTCCTCTTTTGCAATGTCAGCCGCGGATGTGATAATATCCACCTCCACTGCCTTTGCAGCCGTATCGCCCAGCTCTCCGGTATAGTAGACATCTACCTCGTCGCCTTCGCCGATGGCATCTGCTCCTGTAACTGCCGCCGCAGATACATCAAATTTGGCCGTAGCGCCGGTATCATCAGCAACGGTCACTGTCTGCCCCTCTACCGCCTTTACGAAACCATAAAAACTCTCAGACGCCTCTACTGCATCCTCAGGAGTCGCTTCTTCCTGGGTTGTCTGGGCCTCTGTCGTAGTGGGAGCTGCTGTTGTCTCTGTTTTCTTAGATGAGCAGGCTGTCATTCCCAGAGCCACTGTCATCACTGCAATCATAAGATATCTTTTTTTCATAAATATAACATCTCCTCTCTCCGTACATCTCTGTATGTACGTTAATCTTACTACGTAACCTGTGTTTTTACTATGTCTTTTTTTTGAATTTTTCTTTAAAATCTATGAAAATATAATTAAAATTCAGCTGTACTCAAACTCCTCCTCCCTTTCTTTTCTTCTCCTTCTCCTGGACATGGCCAGGAGAAAAATTCCCAAAATCAGGCCGAAAAAACCTGCTGCAATCGTGATCACCACACCGGTCTGAACCCACCTTGAATATCGATCCGGCAGGGGAGAGGGCCTTTCGTTCTCTCCTGTTTCCTCTTGTATATCCGGCACTGTGTCCTCTCCTGCTGATTCCCGCGCCGTCTCATAAATGGCAGAAACCTCATAAGAAACGGGTTCCTCTGCCTGTACCTGACCGCTGTATACTGCCTCATAATCCCGCAGGCGTCTCTCCCCGCCCGCCAACGCAAGACGGCAGACCTGTCCCTCCTCATCCATAAAGCTCTCTCCATCCCAGTCTATAGACGTAATACGGTAGTCCTCCGGCGACAGTCCCATTTCCCCTAAAAGCCGCTCCTGTTCCTCAAGAACCGATGCCAGGGCATTTTCCCCGGAAACTGTGATTTCTCCCAGTTCGTAGGCATCTGCCCCATAGGAGTAAAATGTCACGGGAACCCTAAAATCATCCCTCCACTCTTCTTTCAGGATCCGGCTTTCCTTCATATATAAACGGCCTGACAGCTGTGTTCCGTCCTCATTCTCACGGCTGTCTATGTAAGGCGGCAAGGTCTCCGCTCCTTCTACCGCCTGATACAGGGCCGTCTTTTCCAGGGTGCAGCTTTTTGTAAGCCCCGGTACCTCCCGCACCTCCCAGTCTGCCAGACGGTACTCCGTTCCATTCTCGTCTGTATAGGACAATTCCGGCTGCTTTAAGGCTGCCAGTTCCTCTTCTTTCAGACTTTGCTTTAAAATGACTTTTCCGGCTGCCCCTGTATTTGAATCCAGCCCATTCCCTTCCGCCGACAGGACAGACATTTCAGGCACCATCTGCTCTGCCTGGACCTTATCCGGCTTTGCCCCCGCCATACCTGCCGTCAATACAGCCGCCATGCCTGCCAGCCTCAGAAACCGCCGTATTCCTCTTTTTTCCTTCATTGTATTCCCCCATTTCTTTCCTTTTAGCCTGCAGTAAGCCTGATATCTGCAAAATGATACAGCTTTCCCCTATTCAACTGCCAATGTACAATGATTTTGCACCTGTTTTCCCGCTGTCATAAACAGCCGCATGATTTTTTCATTTTCAATATAAATCCTGGTGTGGGAGCCCTTGAAATATTAAGAAATGAATTTATCGGATGTGTGAACCCCTGAAGCCCTTAGAAAAAAATCCGGGCGGATGGAATTCCGCCCGGTAAGCATATTATAAATGTCCCTTTTAAAAATTGCAAGTTTTTCAGCGAAATTGGCTGTATTTGTGCCCCGGCTGGATCCCTCCACGATAGGAAGCCAGCTCGCTGACCGTTACCAGCTGATACCCTCGTGCTGTAAGTTCTGGAATCAGCACCTCCGCAGCAGCGGCCGTGGGCTCATAAATATCGTGCATCAGGATAATGTCGCCGTCCTTCACCTGGCCCAGCACAATGTCAATGGTCTTTTGCGTGTTGCGGTGCTGCCAGTCTCTTGTATCAATGGACCACATGATCGCCGGCATTCCCATTGAGCCTAACACAGAAAGGGAAGCCGCATCCACATAACCGCCCGGAGGACGCATCAGCACCGGAGAGACGCCGCAGACGGATGCAATTTTCTGATTGGTGGAGCCGACCTGACTGCGGATGCCGTCTGCCCCGATCTTCGTGATATACCTGTGATTATACGTGTGGTTCGCTACCTCACAGCCCTGCTCTGTCATTCGGCGAACCACTCCGGCATTTGCCTCCACATTGGAGCCCACCATAAAAAACGTGGCGCGTCCGCCATTCTGCTGCAGACTGTCAAGAATACGGCTGGTGACCGCTGTCCTGGGGCCATCATCAAAGGTAAGCGCGATCATGGGCCTGGAAGGATCCACTGCGGCAGTCACCCAAGGCGCCGCAGGCGCTTGCGCTCCCTTTGCCGTAATGGATGCGCAGATCCCGTCTACCCGCAGGCCTTCTCCCTCTGTACCGGCCGTTTCCCCGTTCATGGCCCAGGAAGTCCAGGAACCATTCTGATAAACGGTGTAGTACAGGTCATACGATGAGGCTGAAGAACCGTAAAGCTCCATGCGTATAGCCTCCAGAGGGGCTTCGGCGGAAGCATTTCCCGTCTCCGCTCCATCCTCTGCCGGATCCAGCCATCCAGAGCCGCTTAAATTGACCTGATAGCGGATTCCTACCTGAGCGTCTGCAGGAATATTGATCAAATTAGCCCGCATAGCCGTAACCCAGCCGCCGGCATTGGCCCTAAGGGCCTCATTATCTGCCGTCACGGCACTCCAGCCGCGTCCAGGGATACAGGCGCTGTAGTTGACCTGAAGGGGGGCGGATGAATCCGTTCCCGCAGAACTGCCGGACTGCTGTCCATGATCTCCGCCTTCTGCGGCACCGGACTGACTTGCAGATGCATCCATTCCCGTCTGCCCGTCCGACTTCTGATCCACGGATTCCGGGCTCATCTCCCCTGCGCCGGGACCGCCCGTCTCTGTCTTTGCAGATCCAATCCCCGTTGTTCCCGCATACGCAGTCACTGCCTGTATTCCCAGCAGGATTCCCGCCGCTGCCACAGCTGCCAGAAACCTGCCTTTCTTTCTAAAACAGCCCATTCTATCATTCTCCTTAATTATAAATTACCCTCGCTTTCTGCCAAACACCGTCCGGCAGAGCATAATATATTCTTTATAATACAGATGTTCCTGAAGTTCCTCTAAGGCATCCGCGATCCCCCAGTAATACCAGGAATGTTTCGCCTTGTCCTTTTCATTAAACCGCTGCCAGATCGCATCCCCCAGTACCAGATAATCCTTGGAGGTACACCGCATATTGCTGAGTTTGTCCCCAAGGGCCAGAATCTTTACCTCCCGTGAGGCACATTTCAGATGACGGATCGTAGCGCTTTTTCTCTCCTGCCAGCTCTTTGTTTTGTCCTCCGACTCATTTGCCACCAGCTGCGCCACTCTGGGGCCAAAACGCGCCTCCAGTTCCTCCTTCGTCACTCCCGCATCCTCGATCACATCATGCAGAAGAGCCGCGGCAATCATTTCCGGATCATCTGTAAAACCGGAAACAATAACAGCTGTCTCCATAGGATGCGTAATATACGGAATCTCTGTCCCTTTCCTGAATACTCCCTGATGCGCCTTTGCTGCAAATGATGCTGCTTCCTCTATCATATTCCTGCCCCTTTTCTCATGGGATCCCTGGGGATCATTGCATCTTCTCCCGGCCTTCTTTTGTTTCCTGAGCCATTTCGGAAAGATGTGTGTATCATCTTCATCATATCACATCCCGCCACCGTTTTCATCCCCTTTTTGCGCCCGTTTCTTACAACACTCTTACAAGACTATTTTTTCCTTGTAAGTAAGGAGGATTTCTGCTATGCTATAGTGGTATTTTTCATAAAACCGTAACCATTCAAGGCAGCGCAGATCAAGGGTCATAAGAAATCTGTCCCTACCATAAACGGGTCTTACTATCAGCAGCCAGGAGAACGCACGGTTGTACCGTGTTCCAACCGCTTTCCCGGTTAAAAGAACGCTCTTTCCTGAATTGTTACAGGAATTTTAAAGGAGGATAGGACAATGGATCGTCATTCATCCTATACAGCGCCCCGCAGCGGCCGTATGCCGGCCTCCGGCAGTACACGGCGCAGTCCAAAACGCGGCAACAGCGGCCGTCCCGGAAATGAAAATCGTTTCCTTCACAATTTTTTATGCTACATACTGCCCTTTATTGTCTTTAACGTTATTTTATATTTTCTGGTGACTTCTTCCCCCAGAATCGAGATGACCATAGGCGACACCTCCGATTACAAAACCGTAGATGTCTCCTTCAAGGTAAAATCTCTGCTCCCTATCCGCAAGCTCACCACCACTCTGGAATCTCAGGACATTGAATTTCAGAAGGAAAACGGCGTTTATCACGCAACTCTGACCAACAACGGTGCACTGGAGGTTTACGCTGAAAGCTGGAATGGTATGCCCGCCCAGCACAATGAACACATTGCCGTACTGGATGATACTGCGCCCTCCATCGATGAGGACAGCGTCGTCATGGAGGACGGAAAACTGGAGCTGATGGCAGAGGACAACGTATCCGGCATCAATTATGATTCCGTTTATGCTACCGACGATTCCGGCAAAAAGATCACCCCGCTCAGTTATGACAAGGAAACCGGCCGCATAACCTTTGAATTGGAAAAAGGTTCTCTCACAGTCTATCTGGAGGACATGGCAGGCAACGCAAATCAGGCTGAGTTTTCCCTGAACAGTTCCGGCATCGACACCAACGGCCGCAGCAGCGACTTTCCGGAAGACGGCACCAACGGAACCAATGGCAGCAGCACTGAGAAAGAGGATGAAAAAGACAGCACTTCCTCTTCCTCTAAGACGGATAAGGATTCCAAGAGTACGGAAACGACAAAGTCCTCTAAAACCTCTAAGAGTACGGAAGCGGATAAATCCACCAAAGCTTCCAAATCCACCGAGGCTGCAAAATCCACCAAAGCCTCTAAGAGTACAGAGACAACAAAATCCACTAAGGCCTCCAAAAGTACAGAGGCTGCAAAATCCACCAAAGCTGCTGAGTCGACCAAGTCCACTAAAGCTGCCGAGAGCACAGAAGCAGCCAAATCCACTAAGGCCTCAAACAGTACAGAATCCACAAAGGCGGCAGATTCTACAAAAGCCTCTGAGACCTCCAAAGCCGCACAGTCAACCACAGCAGCCGAGACTGCTCCTGTGATTGAGCCGTTGAACTAAGTATATGAGATGATAGGAACAAGGCAGCCAGTCTCCTTTGCGGGAGGCTGACTGCCTGATCTTTTCGTGTGGTTTTCTCATATTCAACTGTATTTTACAGCGCTGAAATACAGGGCGTGCCAACCTCAAAAGAGTGTGTGAAGAAAAGTCTGTAATTAAGATCTTCTATGATAATGATTGGGGCTGAAGGCTCGTTCCGGAGTTTTCAGCCCTCACTTTATATATAACAGCACTATCAGTGTATGTCAAGGGCAGGCGGAAAGTCCGCCTGTCTTACAGGAACCTTATGGGTTATTCTGGTAGCCGTCCCTCGTACATGATGCTCACCCATAAACCTGCCCCCAGTTACGGATCGGCATCGTCCACTTTTTCGTGGCCTCAAAGGTGGATAGATACAGGGCTTTCAGCAATGCAGTATCGCTTGGGAATACAGTCCTCTGGCGGTTCAGCTTCCGGTAAGTGGCATTCAGACTCTCAATGGCATTGATGGTATAAATGACTTTGCGTACCTCGGCTGAAAACTTGAAGATAGGAGAAATAGCGTCCCAGTTTTGCCTCCAGCTTTTCATGGAGTTCGGATACTTCTCACTCCATTTTTCTGTGACACGCTCTAAGGCTTCCAGAGCACTTTCTTCCGTAGGAGCCTGATAAATGGTCTTTAAATCTGTCGCAAATGGCTTGCGGTCTTTGTCTGCCACATATTTTAGGGTATTGCGTACCTGATGGACGATGCGGCGCTGATACTCTGTCTTTGGAAAAGCTGCTTAAATGGCTTCCTTGATACCGCTAAGTCCATCGGCACAAATGATGAGGATATCCTTTACTCCTCTGTTTTTCAGTCCGTTTAAGACAGACAGCCAGTATTTTGAACTTTCATTTTCTCCTACCTGGATCGTCAGGACTTCTTTCTGGCCATCCTGGTTGATGCCTAAGATAACATAAGCTGCTAGTTTCCGAATGACTCCGTTGTCCCGAACGGAATAGTGAATCGCATCTATATAGAGGACTGGATAAACCTCTGCAAGCGGCCTGTTCTGCCAGTCTTCGATCTGAGGCATGAGTTTATCTGTCACATCAGAAATAAAGCCTTCTGAAGCTTCAAAGCCATAGATATCCTCTAAGGTATCTGATATCTGGCGGGTGGTCATCCCTTTTGCATACATGGAGATAATCTTCTGATCAATATCAGAAATGTCCTTTTGGCGCTTTTTAACCACTTGAGGTTCAAAGGTGGATTTGCGGTCTTGTGGCACCTGGATCTCCATGCTACCGTAGCTGCCTGTTGACCCTCTTAGGTTTATAGCCATTGCGATAGTCATCGCTGTCAGAGCGTTCTGATTTGGAGTAACCTAAGTGTTCATCCATTTCAGCTTCCATCATTTCCTTGATGGTACGCCCAGCAGGTCTTTGAGCGCATCCTGGATGTCCTGGGCAGACTCAATGTCATACTCCCGCTGGAACATTTGGATGATATTTCCTTTTCCTTTCGTCATTTGTACTTTATGTACGGGTTTGTTTTCCCTTTCCATAATAAAAGGCCTCCTATGATTTATTATTTTATCATAGAAGACCTTCTAAGTCTTTATTTACAGAAAAACTTTCATAGAATCCTAAAATGCAAACTGATATTGTCAATATTAGTTTGCATTTTCCTCAAGGATATCACTGACTATGCCGCCATCTCCAAAGCCTCATAATACTGCCTGCGTTTTATCATAGGAGGAAGGCCGCCATTGGCTGAGCAGATCCTCCGGTTATTCCAGTAACTGAGGAAGTATCTCCAGATGAGCACCTTTAAATCCTCTACTGTCATCTGCTTTATGTCATAGCGGTCATAGAGAAGCTCCGTCTTCATTCTAGCCCACATACTTTCACACCGTGCATTATCATGGCAGCGTCATCCGGCACTGTTCATGCTTTGATGGATGTGGTTCTCCCGGATGGCCTGACGGTAGGTCTCGCTGGTATACTGCGTTCCACGGTCACTGTGGATGACTGCACCTTCCAGTGCGGGATAAGCAGTCAAAGCATTTTCCAGTGTATGGACACACAGATCTGCTTTCATATTTGTTTCCATTGCCAGTCCAAGGACGCTAAGATCAAAGCAGTCGAAAATCGCAGATACATACAGTTTTCCATTGGACGCCGGGATCTCCGTGATGTCTGTAATACATTTTTCCAATGGGGCATTTGCATGGAAATCCCGTTTCAGCAGATCCTCCGATTTCATGGATTCCCGATCTGCTTTTGTGATCCCATTCGGCTTTCTCTTTGGTCGATGGCTCAGACCCATCCGGTTCATAACCCGGTATACGGTCCGCTCACTGGGAATACGGACTCCCTCTGGCTGTTTCAGCAGCAGTGCCTGATACATACGGCTCCGTCCATAAGTATCGTTACATTCATCCTCGCTGATGATTTCTTTCATAGCATCCGTCAGCTCCTGATATCTCCATGGACGGTCTTTGTCCACAAGATATTTATAGAAGCCTTGTCGGCTGATACCAAGCATCCGGCAATAAAATGAAATTTTTCCGGTAATCCTGCCGTCTTCTGTTTTCAATGCCAGAAACATCATTCTCTGGTTTTTGCTGACTTCCGACGGCTGGCGGCGAAAAAAGCGCTGGCTTCCTCCAAAAATTCGTTTTCCTCCTTCAGACGTCGGATTTCTTTGTCCTGATCCTTAACCCGCTTACGCAGCATGGTAATTTCTTCTGAAAGACTCATTGCACTGGCAGGGGTATGGGAACCTTCCCCGATATCCAGTTTACCGTTTCTTACGGCTTTTAACCATGTGTGGATGGTTCCTTCAGGGATTCCTAATTCTTTCGCAGCCTTAGCACCACCGATTTCTTTGGCAAGTTTTACTGCTTGTACTTTGTATTCCTGGTCATATTTACGTGCCACTTTGAATACCTCCTTGTTCTCTTGATTTTATTATGAGATCCTTGAGAACAAGCTGTCTACTTTTTTATACCACATCAGGATGTTCCAAGATTTAATATTCCATATATGTATTATTATCTAGATGACTTACCATTGTTAGATTACTTAAAAAATAATCTTGTTCCGGATGGAGAAATAATAACACATTGCTTTGATGACATAGAGAGTAATCATATCTGTGTTAGTTAAGATAAAAAGTATATGAATATGAAAGCACTCAATTAGAGAGTGCTTTTATTTGTTTTTGCATAAAAAAGACTCAAAAGAGAAAGACGATATTCACAATTACAGAAAAAATATTTTCTTTTATATACAATGTTATATAAATATGATAGAATAAAATGTACATTTTTATGAGGAATTGCAAATAAGTAAAGGTGGAAGTATACAATGCAGATTACATATAAGAAACTGTGGAAATTGTTAATTGACCGTGATATGAGTAAACAACAGCTTAAAGAAGTAGCAGGGATAAGCTCTGCATCAATAGCAAAACTTGGTAAGGGTGAGAATATTACCACTGATGTTTTACTAAAAATATGTGATGCGTTGGATTGCCAAATTGAAGATATTTTAGAGACTGTAAAAAATTCAGAAGATGAGAAATAACGAGGAGGAACGATTATGGCATTAAATAAGAATATTAAATTATTTAGCGGAAGAACTGTTAATACAAAGGCTTCGGAAGAATATGTTCATGTTATTTTTTCATATCCTGACAGCAATACAAAATGGGATGGTTGGGTACCTGTTCAGTATAGAAGAACTGGTGTAGCAATTGTTGATGGAGATACAGAGGCATTAGAGAATCATTTAAATAGTGTATATGAACAGATTAATCCTGTGAATTATCCTGAGTGGAAAAAGGAGCAGGATAAGTTGTGGAGCTCTTCTCGTTCTGTTGAGACAAAAGACATTTTTTATGTTTTGAATGATGGAAAATGGCATTGCAGAAATTGTGATATATCTAATCCAAACTTTGCTAGAAGAATTCAGGATTTAAAGGAGATGGGATATACTATTGCAACCCATGTGAATTATAAATGTCCTGTTTGTGGTAATTCGAGAAGCACAAACTTGCAATTACTACCTATTAAAAGAGTAGAATTAGCTGGAAATGGGTATGAAACATGGTCTCCTGCTTTAAGAAAGAGAATAATTAAAGTTCTTGGTGGTGTGGATGTATATGAAGACACTTCAGCAACACATTGTTTACCGGATCATAAATTTTCTGAAATTCGTTGGGACGATGATACAAAAGCAGAGAATCCGGACACTATGACTGATATGGAAATCAAGGCAAAATTTCAGCTTTTAAGTAATCAAAGAAATCAGCAAAAACGAGAAGTATGTAGAAATTGTTTTCAGACAGGAAAAAGAGGAACTATTTTTGGTATTCCATATTTTTATGAAGGCGGTCCTGAATGGGATGAAAATATTCCTAAAAAGGGAAAAGAGGCAGAAAAAGGTTGCATAGGATGCCCTTGGTATGATATTGAAACATGGCGAAAGAAAGTAATAAATAAATTACAGGAAGAGGAATAATATGCCAGATACAAATTTAAATGATGGAATAAGAATTATTTCTGAAGAATCAATTGGTCATTCCAAAGCTGCTGAAGAATATATTGAGGTTCTGTTTCCATTTGATGATGCAACATGGATTTTATTTATTCCTATTGTATATAGAAGAAATGGTTTGTTCTTAGAATATCCTGGTAAGAATGCTATTGATTTGGAAGAAAACCGTCTTAAGAGAAATCGCTTGTATGACTACTTGAATAGGGTTTCGGAATGCATTCCTAAAACAACAGAGGAATTAAAAACTTGGGTGCAAGAAAATCATGAGTGGTGGAATGCCGAACACAGTAATGCAGGAGAAACAAAACGTTTTTTTGATGGGCTATTAGATAACACAGGTAAATGGATGTGTTGTCATTGTTTAAGTCCAGATAATGGTAATCCACAAAGAAGAATACAACAGATAAAAGATTTTGGGTATACCCTTGCTACAAAAACAAAGTACCGTTGTGAGGCTTGTAATAGAAATAGAACACATTTGATGATGTTGCCTATAGAAAGAAATGGGGTAGGTAATGGATATGAACAGTGGAGTGACTGTTTAAGAAAACGAATTATTCAAGTATTAGGCGGGGTTGATGTATGTGACAATAAAAGAAATGCACATTTATTGCCAGATCACAAATTTCCGGAGATTCGTTGGGATCAAGATACTATCGGACATAATCCAGATGATATGTCGGAGGATGACATTCGAGAGAAATTTCAGCTTATGACAAATCAGCATAACGAAGAAAAAAGAGAAGTTTGTAGAAAATGCCGACTTACTGGTAAAAGGCCTTATCCGTTCGGGATAAAGTATTACTACGAAGGTTCAGAAGATTGGGTGGGAGAACCACAAGGTAAAATTGCAGAAAACGGTTGCAAAGGTTGTTGTTGGTATGATTTTGCATTGTGGAGAGATAGCATAAATAAAGAATTAAATAAAGGATAATAGTACTTGATATATGAGTATATATTAGCTAACATACGATATACTACAATTGAAAAAGAGTAATACAATGTTTATAAAAAATGTTGGAAGTATTTGCTCTGGAATAGAAGCTGCGTCAGTCGCATGGGAGCCTTTAGGATTAATGTTTGATTGGTTTTCTGAAATTGCAGACTTTCCATCAAGAGTGTTGGAGAAGAAATATCCCAACACACCTAATTTAGGGGATATGAGTGAAATTCCAGATAAAATACAAAAGAAAGAAATAACTGCACCGGACATGATTTGTGGAGGAACACCTTGCCAAGCATTTTCATTAGCCGGTTGGCAAAATGGATTAAATGATGACCGAGGAAACTTGACTCTTAAATTTGTTGATATAATTGAGGCTAATGATAAAGTTAGACTCGAAAATGGGAAAGACAGAACAGTTCTTTTTTGGGAGAATGTTGAAGGGGTTCTTAAAGATAAAACTAATGCTTTTGGGTGTTTAATCTCTTCTTTAGCAGGATTTAGCGATGTTATAGAAGGAAAAAAATGGCCAAATGCAGGAATTGTACACGGACCAAAAAGAAATGTTGCCTGGAGAGTTTTAGATGCAAAATTCTTTGGATTACCACAACAAAGAAAAAGATTATATGTAATGGCAGGTGGAAAGGATTTTTACCCAGAAAATATATTGTTCGAGAAGCATGAACATACTTTGGAAGAGTATCCCTCAGCTCCTCTTGTTTTTGAGAAAGACGGTCATAAATTTGAGGTCTTTAGAGAATATACGGATTGTTTATACTCAGCTTATGGAACAAAATGGAATGGAAATGCTGCCGCTTATAATGGGTCATTGTTTGTGGTTCAAGACGATAGAATAAGAAGATTATCAGCACTAGAAACAGAAAGATTGATGGGATTCCCAGATAAATATACTGATTTGAAAGGTGCGAGAAAAACAAATAGATATCAGGCAACAGGAAATTCTTGGGCAGTTCCAGTTGTTGAGTGGATTGGAAAAAGATTATTGGCATATGAAAAAGATGAATTTAAATTAGGAAATGGGAATCTTTTGTTAGCCAAAAGACGTACAGACATTCCAAATGAAGGATTTTATATTGACTTTGGAAAGGATATTATAGAAGTTAATTCAGAGTTGACTTTGAATTGTACAACAGTTCCAGAAGAAAGCAAATTCTCTGATATGAGATCAATTGTTTCACCTGATGCACCGGAAGATATATATATATCACCAGTAGGTTGCTACGGGATAATTAGAAGAAAACAAGAGAGAAACTTAAAAATTAATGCAAGATTGGAAGAAGTTTTATTATCAATTTCAGCACAGATGTCTCCTGAGGAAATTGAAAAGCGTTCAAGAGTACAAAAAAGAGGTAGATTTAGTGAGCCTGAACAAGATAATATATAACAATCAATTAAGAGAATGTGAAACTTTTTCTGTAAAATTAACTACGATAAGGTCCTTCTATGATAAAATAAATATCATTAGGAGGGCTTTTTACTATGGCAAGACAAAAGAAACCGGTTCACAGAGTTGAAATGACAG
>NZ_BLTJ01000005.1 GCF_013282095.1 Enterocloster alcoholdehydrogenati | reverse complement strand
ATATCCCATCGCAAGAGTAAGACCCCTTGAAGACGACGAGGTAGATAGGTCAGAGGTGGAAGTGCAGCAATGTACGGAGCTGACTGATACTAATCGGTCGAGGGCTTAACCAGACGGTATAGGAGCAAGAGAGAGTTGTTGTGGCTTGGCAGTTCAATATGTGGTTTTGAAGGTATGTGTGAGATAGATTAAATGCGCGAGTGGCTCAGTGGTGGAGCACCACCTTGCCAAGGTGGGGGCCGCGGGTTCGAATCCCGTCTCGCGCTCTATTTTATTTTAGCGGAAGCCTTTCGTTTCAAAGGTTTCCGCTGTTTTTGTGTGTCTTACAGGCTGTAGACAGCTTACAAAGCCTTAGATATGAGGTCATAGGTTTCTTTCTCCGTCAATGGATTGTAGATATATCCAAGGGTGGTATTCAAGTTGCTGTGTCCCAGCAGTTCCCGTATACAGTCTAACGGCACGCCGCTGGCATTTAGGTTGCTGGCGAACGTCTTTCTCATTTTGTGGGTGGACTTTGTAGACAGTCCCTGACGTTCCGCATATTTTTCCAGTACGTAGGCGATTTGCCTTGATGTCAGCCGTTTCCCGTCCCTCATAAAAATGTAATCGCCGGTACGCTCAATTCTTTGCAGAATATTGATTGCTTTCGGAACCAGAACCACGAACCTGTCACGGTTTGTCTTTGTATGCTCCACTACATCATATTGGTTTGTAACCTGATTTCTGACTTCCTCACGAACAATATGCAGATGGTTGCTATTGCAGTAATCTTCCCATTTAAGGGCTACCAGTTCACCGACACGCAGGCCAAGCAGGAAATTTAATTTCACAGCCAGAAAAGCAGTATCGCCGGTTTCTGTATACATACGGTCAAGATACTGGTTTAAGTCTTTCAGTTCATCAGAATTATAAGTTTCCGTCTTTCCCGTCTTTCTAACCACCTGTTTAAATTTGACAAGGATTTGAACCTTGTCCATGGGGTTCTCTGTGAGATACTTTTTTCTGACAGCATATTCAAACATACCATTCAAGATCGTTTTGATGTTGCACCATTCTTTGCGTGGGAGCCGAAACTCCTTAACAATGCGATTGCATTCCGTTTCCAGCAATAACTCATTCACCTGCCGGATTTTTTTATTGTGCAGGGCGGATGGTTCAAAATATTTTTTATAATGCTGTTTATGCCGTTTAATGGTGTTAGGGCTGTTTGTTACCGTCTGTTTGTATTCTAGCCATTCCTCATACAGTTCGTAAAAAGTCAGTTTGTCAATGTGCGAATTTTGGAAGTAAAGCGGAATCAGCTTGTCCAGCAATTCCTCTTCCGTTTGTGCCTTGATATTTTTTCGTTTTCCGTCTGCTCCTTTATAGCAGGTCTGCCACCGTCCGCCCTCTTTTGCTGGCGGTGTGATAGCATAAGTATGTATTTTTCGGATTTGTTCTCTTTTTGTAGACATAAGTATATCAAGCACACTGTCTGTGTTGATTATACCGCAGTCAAATGCTTCTTTCAAGATAACAAAATCCTTATTTGTCATATGTTTCATAGTCCACCTGTATCATAACGGTGGTGTATGATTCATAAATTTTTTCTGAATCATTTTTCTGGGTAATTTTTGAAGTTTAGATATTTAGATAGATATATATTTTTATATTATATAGTTGTTTTTTGTGTTTGTATTTTTCGTTTATATATGTTTGATTGTATATGTTGTTTATGTATTTTTTGTTGAACCATTACACCAAGTAGGGTTAATATGTTGCTTGTAAATTTGGCTTATGTAGGTACTGGAAAAATCACGCTCTGAATCTACGATTTTAACAGCGGATTCATGTACTTTTTGATAATTAGTCTTAGATAACGTTTCTATCGCCTCTCCATAACTCATCTTTTCTATGGTGGGTTTCTTGATTCCGCGGCTACATCGGTAGATATTTAATCCTGGCGGTAAAAGTTTTAAACGGCTACCTTTGATAATGTGCTTGCTATCTCCTTGTTCTGTTTGTACTGTCCGGAGTTCACCTTGCAGCAAATCACGAGTTAGTGGTATACCACTTTCAATATCCAAGTCCGATAGATACGCAGTCAGATAAGCCCCTATATTATCAATGTTACTATCCAATGCTTTAATACTAACAAAGCCATGCCCCCATATTTTTGCAAGTGTTTCGTTTTCAATGAATGGAGGGATTTTGGGAAAAATCGCTATCATATGGAGATGGAAAGCACCTCTTCCCTGAGCCTCTACACAAACAATGTATTCATAGGACATATCGTATTTATTTTTAATGTATCGCTGTAATCGCTTATTAAAATCACGATAATCTGTATATAACATTTTCGCATCTTGCATATTTTCGCGATATGTTAAAGTGATAAAACGAATTCGCTTAATATTCTGTGGGGTTACATTTGTGTTGATTAAATCCCGAAGATTTCGCATGGTCTTTTCGAGATTTCGCAGGTTTTCTGTCCGGTCATGTGCATGATGGGTAATTTTTTTTATTTCTCCAGTGGAGACAACCATATATTCTTTTTTTGATATTGGTTTGATAGTGGCACCTGTATTTTGTCTGTCAGAAATGGTTATTTGCTTAATATTCCCCATTGACTTTAAACAGACAGGGCGTCCACTATCAATATACTTTGGTATTTCAATTTTATTTCTTTTTATCATGGCATAATGTCACCTGTTAATCAAGTTAAAGGAGCACCCTGCAAGCAGGGCACTCCCAGAGGCCTCTAGGCTATTGCTCCGCACCGCCTGACGGCCTCCTGTTTACAGCTTCACATATAACTTTATGTAATTTTTGTGTATTTCTGGGAAGTACAGAACGGATTTTCTTTATCTGAATATCCGATATATAATAACCGACACCCACAGGACAAGGTTCAATAGTGTCCTTGTATTCATTAGCTATCATGGCAACACTCTCTTTGTTATTAGCCATAGAACCCATTAGAAAGCGATGGTTAAAATTTTCCCGTCCTAATAGAACGTCTGCGGAGGGACGCTGTAGTGCAAAACAAAGGTGGATTCGAAAACTTCTTGATAGATTTAGCATACGGGCAAGTTTACCTTTGATTTCTTCCTGTTCTTTCTTGGAAAGAGACATTAAGAGCGAAGGAAGTTCGTCCACCATGAGCAGTACGAAGTGATTGGATGGTACTCTCTTGTACAAGCGGTTTTCAAACAATTCAAAGAATGCATTAAATCCGGTAAGAGCATGATCTACAGCATAATAATTTGCCATTTCCTCACAATAGGTATAATCCATTCCCTTATAATCCACAATGTATATACAAATATCAGGTATATATAGACTTAATTTCCCCAGAAGGGAAGCGGTAAGCACCGTCTTACCACTTCCGCTAGGCCCACAAACAAGGCATCTTTGTCCCTGAACCCTAAAGTCAGAAAAGTTTAAGTATTTCATGATACCAAGTTGAAAATACTCTTCATCAAGACAAAAGGGAATTTCTGTTTTAGAAATCATCATCAAATACCTTTAGCTGTTGTGCATTATGATACATATAGGCGGTATTTTCTTTTGTATCAATGTAGTTAGCAGCTTCTGGTGTATCTACAATAACAAGAGAAATATGCCATGCACCCGAAACCAATATTACCTCATCCACAAATATCCTGGGGTACAATCGGTTGTGATATTCGACCGTAGCACGTCCAAGGTTCATGCTTCCGTCAGCAAGCCTCGCTTCCAGTTTGGAGGTTAATATTTCATAAAACAGATTTTCTTCCAGAGCTGCACCGTCTGACATAATCTTGAAACGGTAAACGCTACAGCCTTTCGAAGGTTCGTATTGAGAGCCTAAATCATCCTTTAAATCTCCGAATGTGGTCGGTGGGATCACGTGGAATACTCGATGATTTTCTTTAAAAATAAGAAAAATATTTCTCAATAGAATCTTATTAAAAAAGAGAATGTTATTTCCTGCGTTCTTATTGGCAGGTGTTTCAGCTTTTTTTTCGACAGACTTGCTTTGTGTGGAAAATCCAACAACGGCAATAATAGCTGCTGTAGCAATCATGAACGCATCAAAATTTTTCATGATAAAATTGACGAGTAATGCAGCCCCGATGATGACAATGATAATTGGCGGAACAAGAATAAGACAGTACTTTGCAAAAGTTTTCCAATCACCGGCAAGGTATGCATCTTGTATATTTTCTATCAAGCGTCTTATCATTGGAGAATCACCTCCTCAGCTGTGGCGGAAATACCTACTTTTCCGTTGATAGTATAAATTTTTCCAACAAAGCCCTTAAACGTGACGGAAATATCTTTTTCAGAAGCTTCCAGCTGTTCAGGCGTGATTTTTGGCACTTTGTCATTAGTTTTGACGGTGATCTTATCGAAGCCGGCTCTTGATGCGACGATGTAATTCCAGCCTTCTACATCTGGAGTCCAAGTGCCGTTTTTGATTATGTGCCGCTCTTTGACTTCGGCTAAGTATGCTCCTTTAGGGAATACTTGATTTTCAGTCAACATAATTTTCTTCATTGTTATTAAATTCCTTTCTGAAATTGATATAGTGAAACAAAAAAACTTTATATATTTTTCGCAATGGCCATTTGCTAGTTATATTATACTATATTACAGTCGAAAGTACATGACACAAATCGTCACAGTGATTGGTTGTAATGGAATATTTTGACGTATAAAAGAATAAAATGTAATATTAAATATCATAAATTGACAAAATGTGACTCGCCGATTATAATATAAATACAATCAGAAAAGGAGGCGTATTGCAAATGGAAGTGAATGTTCAGCTTTCATCAGAGAGATTTCGTGAAGAATGGGAGAGATTAAAAAAAGCAAAGGGAAATATTTCGGTGGAAAAAATATTAGAAAGCTATGTAAAAGATAAAGAATTCCCAAGAGAATATATTTCTCGTTTTAAAAGTGGTGATAAAAAACTTCGAGACGATGATCTGAAAATTTTTTCGGAGCTGTTTGGGATTAGAAAAGAATATCTGGCAGGGATCGATGATTATCGGACAGAAATTGATAAGAAGCGAGATGAACAAAAGAAGAAAGATATTTTTGAAAGTTTTCATAAAATGTTGATTGCACTTGGCTATGCAGAGTTGGAAATGAAAGAATCTGATTATAATATAACATTTCCTGAAAATACAAAGTTATTTATAGAAGCATTAAATACAGACACATCAGATGCAGGCCTGTCAGATCTAGAGGTTGTTAGAAGACGGTTGAAGAATAATGAAATTCACCTGTTTTTAAATGTTAATGAAAATAAATGGGTTCTTGTGCCTAAAAATGATTATTATCTCTTGCTTCAAGAGGTTATAGATTTTATCAATTTTAAATTATCAAAGCTCTTTTTTAATGCAGAGGAAGTTCCCTCTATGCTTCGGCCAGATGGTACTATTCCTCTGGGACTTCATAATTATTTACCATTGATAGGGGGAAAATATATGGATGTTCAGCTTGGATATGTTCCAAATGGTTCCCTAACAAAAGAAGCCATTGGTGAGAAAATAAAAATAACAATGCACAAACAAATAAAGTAGAATGATTTTCTTGGTATAAAAATAGGTTAGATTATAACTGTTTGTTAATAATCTAGCCTATTTTAGAAAGTATTATTTCAAAGATTTAAAATACTGAATCAATTCTGATAGCATGAGAATTTCTTTATCATTTAGGAAAGAAATATCCAGAGTTGACGTTTCATTTAGCCCTAATAAATAATCGGTGGAGACATGAAATAGTTTTGCTAATTCCACGATTAGGCTGGTGGAGGGAATAGAAATACCCATTTCCCAAGCATTTACAGAGCTTCTGGTAATATTCAATTTTTTAGCTAGAGCTGTTTGTGTAAGATTATTTCGTTCTCTTAGTTGTTTGATTTTTTCTCCAATCATAGTACACCTCCACTATTATAGCAATTTAACAAAAAAAGAGAGGATATTGCATTGCCAAAAAGATGTTTTAAATTGACAAACGTACGATTGTGGAATATACTATTACGAGTTATACTATAAAAAGTGTTTCTATATAAAGAGGAGGAAATTATTATGATGAAAAATATTAAAACTTTTACACTTATGGGATTAGCAGCAGCTTTAACATTCGCACAGCCAGTATCTTCTTATGCAGCTTGGCAGACTGGTGCAGGTGAAAATGCAACTCGTTGGTGGTATGACAATGAAGATAGTACCTATGCGTCAAATGGCTGGTACTGGCTTGATGGAAACAATGACGGAATTTCCGAGTGCTACTACTTTGACAACAACGGTTGGCTACTTACAAACACAACAACTCCAGACGGTTATACTGTAAATGAGGACGGTGCATGGGTAAAAGATGGTGTTGTTATGGCTACAACAATCAAGGTAAATAACAATAAAAAGTCAACAGTTTGGACAAGCGACGATGATGACAGCTCTAGCAAGTCAAGCAGCAAAGACAAGTCTGATTCTTACGAAGCAGCAGAAGATGATGACGAAGTTGATGTAAAAGATCTTGCAGTAGATGATCCAGAAAGATGGGATCACGAAGAAGCAGAGAAGTTCGTAGAACTGTTAAATGAGTATAGAGCAGAAAGAGGTTATGAAGATCTTGAGCTGACTGGTGGAGATGCAGAGTATTATGCAAACATTCGTTCTATGCAGATTGTAGATTATTTTGCGCACGATGTTCCAGAGGACAATGACTACATTGAATGGAACGAATACACTAATGAGTACATTGTAAAGAATGTAGTTTCTGCTGAGGATGCAATAAGAAAGTATAAATCATCAGTTGGCCATTGGAATGGGTTAATGGGCCTTGAAGATGTATATGAATTTGGAGTTGGCTTCTATCGTATGGATAATGGTAAATATGCAGTATCTGTAAATGCAAATGAGTTTAATGATGATGGTTGCAGATACGGAGATTATATTAAGTAAATTGAATAGCAAATGAAGTAACGACTATTTGGATTGTAAGTAGTCGTTATTTTATTGCAACAAAATAAATGGAGGTCTATAGGTGATTTTAAAGAACAAAAAGAGTAATGTATATTTAAAAGCATTATTTATGGTTTTATTAGTCATCGCTATGTTAATTCCAGCAACAGCATATGCTGCTGGTGTTAGGCCAGGGTCGAACGGTGGTGGTGATAGTGGAAGTATTGAACCAATTGATGGCGATCTAGGTAGCTTGGTTCCAAGTCAAGGTGGATTACCGGGTGTGGCTGGAGATTCTGGTCGTAAACAAGGCTGGATTGAAAGCATATGCTTTAATCCAGCCTAAGTTAATTATTGGGTTTTAGGATAAACACATTAAAAGCAGTAAAGGGGCGAGATGTATCTGCTTCGCAGACCCCTTGACTGCTTTTTTCCTATTATCTAAGTTGTAGACAGTATGTAGACACGCAGTAGACAGTGTGCATTCCTCCTTGATTTTATTAACGTTTTTGACGGTGGTAGAGTTCGAATCCCGTCTCGCGCTTTTTTTATTTACAGCGGAAAGCTTGGTTTTACGGGCTTTCCGCTGTTTTTTGCTCTTTACTCTATTTATTATCCGGCTAACGCTTTTTCCATATCGGCTTCGTTTTCAAGCCGTTCACGCCTGTTAAAACAGTAATTGTGGAGCGTTGTTCGCTCATCCTCATGCCCTTCCTGTTTGCGGACTTCATTGATATTGATTCCCGCGTCTAATAAAGCAGAAATATAAGACTTGCGGACTTTGTGGGTACTTTTGCAGTTAATATTCATATGCTCACAATATTTCCGGATTCTGGTATCAATCGCCCTTGGGGATATGAGCTTTCCGCCATGAACAAAAAGAAAATCCCTGTCATAATATCCTGTGTCCTTTTGGCTTGTCAGCGGCGGGGAGATAGGACAAATATACGCCCTTATTGTTTTGCCAGATAGGGTAAAATTTTTCAATGTGCTGCTTTAAAAGCTCCTGATCTTTTTTCTGCTGTTTTCTCATTCTGATATATTTGTGCAGTTTTTCTGTACTCAAATCCAGTATACCAGCGTCAAGGGCTTCTTTCAATATGGTCTGCAGGTCGATTGAATTAAGTGTTTCTGTATCAGTTGTGTGTTTATTCATGCTGGTCTCAGCTCCTTACAATTTTTAACGGGCTAATAAAAGATGCTGTTTTACATCTCTGTGAAGAAAAACGGCAGCATCTGTGAATTTTTCATATGTCTGTGCGTGAAATGGCAGTGGGGCGGCAATGACAGGATACTATATTTTCATATACGGTCCCTGTCACGATCTCTATCCGGGGGATGGAGCAAACAAATGCTATACAAAATATGCTTGACAAAATGGAAAAGTTAGTATATCCTAATCAGAGCAATGTGCATCGACTGCGGGCTCTGTGAAAGTCAGCAGCGGATACACATTTTATTTTACTCTATAGTTAGTAATGACTAATAAAAGGAGAGAAAGAGAGGTATTATTATTAAAAGCAGGATGTTAACGATTATCCTGGCAGTTACCCTGGTGGTTTTGTCAGCAGCCTCACTGTTTATAGGTGTAATCGACCTTACGCCAGCTTCTCTGGCGGCAGGAAATATGGAGCAGCTGGAAATTTTTCTGATTTCCCGCCTGCCTCGTCTGCTGGCGATCCTATGTACTGGAGTAGGGATGAGTGTAGCGGGGCTGATTATGCAGCAGCTCTGTATGAATAAATTTGTGTCTCCCACAACAGGAGCGACTATTTCATCCGCTCAGTTTGGTATTCTTCTGGCTCTGCTGTTTATGCCTGGATCCACCCTATGGGGGCGGGCGCTGTTTGCCTTTGCAGCAGCTGTAACGGGCACCTGGATCTTTGTCTGGTTCATACAGCGGATACAATTTAAGGATGCGGTGATGGTTCCCCTGGTAGGTATCATGTTCAGCAATGTGATTTCCGGTGTTACCAGCTATCTTGCTTATAAATACGAGATGACACAGGCTCTGTCATCCTGGCTGGTGGGGCATTTTTCCATGGTCTTAAGAGGAAGGTATGAGATCGTCTATCTGACGGTTCCGTTGGTGGTTCTGGCATTTATCTTTGCCAATCATTTTAATATTGTGGGAATGGGACGTGATTTTTCAAAAAATCTGGGTGTTCCCTATAATCTGATTCTGTTTATGGGACTGACCATCGCGGCCATGATAACGGCATCTATTGTAGTGGTAGTCGGTTCTATTTCCTATATTGGCCTGATCGTTCCAAATGTGATCGCTATGATCAAGGGAGACAGGATACGGGGAACGTTGGCAGATACAGCGCTTTTTGGCGCGGTTTTCGTACTGGTCTGCGATATGATCGGACGGAGTGTGATCGCGCCCTATGAGCTGCCCATTGAACTGATTGTGGGTATCATCGGCAGCCTTATTTTCATAGCCATTGTATTTTACAGGCTGAAATACGGACGAAGATCCCTTACATTCAGCTTTAAGAGGATTCAATTTCCGAAACATGGCGCAAAAGAACAAAAGGGAGGGAAAGAGCAGTGAAGCCGAAGAATTACCTCCGAAACCGGTACCGGCTTATACTGATGGCTGCGCTTGCTCTGGGAGCGGCGATTCTTTATATGCTGGTAAATGTGAATTTTGGCAATCAGAAACTGTTTTTATATGCTATGCGTATCCGAACCCCCAAGCTGATTGCCATGCTGATTACCGCTTTTGCCATCGGCGGTGCATCTATTGTGTTTCAGTCCATTATCAATAATACCATTGTTACGCCTTGTCTGCTGGGAATGAATTCCCTCTATATGCTGATTCACACGGCAGTGGTGTTTGTGGCAGGTTCTGGCAGTATACTGGCGGTCAATGCAAATGCGGCCTTTGGCGTGGACCTGGTGATCATGGGAGTGGTTGCTACCGTGATCTACAGCACCCTGTTTCAGAAAACGGGTCATAATGTGCTTTATGTGCTGTTGATTGGTACGGTGCTCAATTCTTTTTTTGGAAGTGTGCAGTCTACACTGACCCGGGTTATGGATCCAAATGAGTATGACAGTTTGCTGGCAGATCTGGTCGCAAGTTTCAGCAATGTAAATTCTGAGATCATGGTGATCTCTCTGGTTGTGCTGGCGGCTGTGGTATTCATTTTACGAAAGGAACTGGCGCTCCTGGATGTGATCACCCTGGGAAAGGATCAGGCGATCAATCTGGGAGTGGATTATGACAGGTGCATCCGCCGCCTGCTTTTGGGAGTGACCCTGTTTATCGCAGTGGCGACAGCCATGGTAGGGCCGGTTTCCTTTCTGGGGCTGATTCTGGCAAATCTTTCACGCCAGCTTTTAAAGACCTATCGCCACAGCCAGCTGATTTTAGGATCCGTGTTTTTTGGAATGATCATTCTGGTAGGCGGCCAGCTGATTGTAGAACGGGTATTTACGTATACGGTGCCTGTGAGCGTATTTATTACATTTTTTGGCGGCATTTATTTCCTGTATCTGCTGCTGACGGAAAGGAGGAGGGCGTAAGCTTATGCGTATCAGAGAACTGATCAAAAAATACGACGAAAAGACGGTTGTGGATTCTGTCAGCTTTGAACTTCCAAAGGGAAGGGTTACTTCCTTTATCGGTCCTAACGGTGCGGGCAAATCGACTGTAATGGGAATAATTTCGCGGCTGATCCAAAGAGACAGCGGCCGCGTGGAATTTGAAAACAGGGATATCGGAAGCTGGAAAAGCAGGGAATTGTCCAGACGGCTGGCGATCCTGACACAGAGCAACAATATCCAGATGAAGCTGACAGTGGAAGAACTGGTGGCTTTTGGCCGGTTTCCTTATTCCGGAGGTCGTTTGACGGCTGAGGACAGGGATATTATTAACCGGGCCATTTCATATATGGAACTGGAGGAATTTAAGGAACGGTTTGTGGATGAGCTGTCCGGCGGACAGCGCCAGAGAGCCTACATTGCCATGGTCATTGCGCAGGATACGGAATATATCCTGTTAGACGAACCCACCAACAATCTGGACATCTATCATGCTACCAATATGATGAAAATGGTTCGCCGTCTCTGCGACGAGCTGGGAAAAACAGTGGTGCTGGTATTGCATGAGATCAATTACGCAGCTTTCTATTCTGATTATATCTGCGCCTTTGCAGACGGAAAGGTGGCTAAATTCGGAACGGTAGAGGAGGTCATTACAAAGGAAACCCTCTCAAAGCTGTACCGGGTGGATTTTGAAATTATGGAAATTGAGGGAAAGCCTCTGTCGATCTGGTATTGAGAATAAGAGAATTTATTTATAAGCGAACATAAACATCAGGAGGATTTTTCATGAGAAACATACGATTATTGACTGTAATTGCAGCTGCAGCAATGGGGCTTTCAGCCTGCTCCGGCACAGGGGTAAAAACGGCGGATCAGACGGCAGGAAACGCAGCCGCACAGGAGACGGAGGCGAAAGAAACAGCCGACGCGTCGGCTGACGCAGAAAACGAAAAAACCACAGAAACAGCCGCAGATCGAACCACAGTTACAGTAAAAACCTTAAATGCAAACAAGGAAGAGATAGATCTGGAGGTTCCCTATGATCCTGAGCGGGTTGCCGTGATGGATATGGCAGCTCTGGATATTCTGGATCAGCTGGGGCTGGAGAGCCGGGTAGTGGGCGTTTCAGATACTTCTCTGGATTATCTGAAAAAATATGTAGACAATGAAAAGGTAGCGGCTCTTGGCACCATCAAAGAGGCTGACATGGAGGCCGTGATGGCCAGCGAGCCGGATGTAATCTTTATCGGGGGCCGTCTGGCAAAATCCTATGACGCTTTAAGTGAGATTGCTCCGGTAGTCTATCTGTCTACGGATACAGAACTGGGTACAGTGGAGAGTGTGCGTAAAAATGCAGGTATCATTGCGTCTATGTTCGGACTGGAGGATAAGGTAGACGGCCTGATGGAGGGGTTTGATGCCCGCCTGGCTGCGCTTTCCGAATTTTCAAAGGGTAAGACGGCGATTATAGGAATGTGCACCAGCGGAGGCTTTAACGTACTTGGAAATGACGGCCGCTGCTCCCTGATTGGCCGGGAAGCTGGTTTTGAAAATATTGGGGTAGATGCCAATATTGATACGTCTACCCATGGAAATGGGGCTTCCTTTGAGTTTGTAGTGGAAAAGGCGCCGGATTATATTTTCGTACTGGACCGTGATGCGGCCATTGGAACCGAGGGAGCAAAGCTGGCCAAAGACATTATGGAGAATGAGCTGGTGATGGGAACGGATGCCTACAAGAATGGAAATATCGTTTATCTGGCACATCCGGCAGTTTGGTATACTGCAGAAGGCGGCATCCGCGCCCTGGATCTGATGATCGGGGATCTGGAGAGCGCCCTCTTAAAATAAAGTTGTAATAGCCAGGCTTTTGTACTATAATAGGCGGGATACCGTAATGGACGGTCCCGCCTGTTTTCTCTGTATGAACAGTGAGGCAGATGTACGCGCCCAATATCCCGCAGACAGAGGATATTCCCAGGACGTTCGGCCAGTGGGAGAAAATGGTAAAGCAAAGCGGTATCCTGGACAGGAAAGGATAAGAAAGGACAACGCAGATGAATTATAAGGTGATCCTGGCCTATGATGGCACACGGTACAACGGTTGGCAGAGACAGGGAAATACAGATCGGACGATTCAGGGAAAATTAGAGCAGATCCTGACTCGGATGTCGGGGGAGAAGGTGGAGGTTTTTGGCTCCGGACGTACGGATGCAGGGGTTCATGCAGAGGGACAGACGGCTAATTTCCACTTAAAGCAGAAGGATCCTTATGAGGATAGAAGCCGGCAGATCAGAGAATATGTTAACGCCTATCTTCCGGAGGATATAGCAGTTCTTTCATGTGAAACCGTACCGGAACGTTTTCACAGCCGTTTAAGCGCGTTGAGAAAGACCTACCGTTATCAGATCGAGATGGGGGCGAAAAAGGACGTATTTCAGAGAGGATACTATTACGGCCTTGGTCAGCCTCTGGATCTTGTGAAAATGGAAGAGGCGGCTGTCTGCCTTACGGGCACCCATGATTTTAAAAGCTTCTGCGGCAACAGCCGCATGAAAAAATCCACAGTCCGCACCATTGAGTCTATTGGCTTTGAACCTACAGGAGATACGGGGCTTCATATCCGTTACACGGGAAACGGCTTTTTGCAGCAGATGGTGCGTATTTTGACCGGAACGTTGATTGAGGTTGGTTCAGGAAAGAAACGCCCGGATGAGATGAGGGAGATTTTAGAGGCCAAAGACCGTCAGGCGGCGGGATTTACGGCTCCGGCTCAGGGGCTTTTTCTGGAGAAGGTAGAATATGGTGAGGAAATATGACGGAATTTCTGGTGAAACATTTTGTGAAACAGTATGAGCAGACGGAAAAAGAGGAGGTGCGGACCTCATACGGCGTTCTGGCCAGTATGGTTGGAATCTGCTGCAATATCCTTCTTTTTGCAGCCAAGCTTTTTATTGGCCTTCTGGTCAATAGCGTCTCCGTTATGGCAGATGCGTTTAATAATTTATCGGATGCGGCTTCTTCCATCATCGGCTTTATCGGCGTAAGGATGGCGGGAAAGCCTGCGGATGACGATCATCCCTTCGGCCATGGACGTATTGAGTATATCTCCGCTTTTATCGTGGCATTTCTTGTGATCCAGGTGGGATTTTCACTGTTTAAGTCCTCAGTGGGAAAGATCCTTCATCCTGAGGACATGACGTTTAAATGGATTTCTGTCATTATCCTGCTCCTGTCCATTGGTGTGAAATTCTGGCTGTCGGCATTTAACCGTAAGCTGGGAAAGCGGATCAACTCCAAGGTAATGCTGGCTACGGCAGCCGATGCCATGGGAGATGTGATCACCACGGGAGCTGCGATGCTTTCTCTGGTAATATTTGGAATCTGGGGACTTAATATTGATGGAATTACCGGACTTTTAGTGTCGTTAGCCGTTCTTTTTGCAGGCTACAGCATTGCAAAGGACACGCTGGCTCCCCTGATTGGAGAGGCGATCCCGCCGGAGGTATATAAGGATATATCAAACTTTGTGGAGAGCTTTGACGGTATTCTTGGTACCCATGATCTGATCGTCCATAATTACGGCCCCTCCAAAAGCATGGCTTCCATCCATGCGGAAGTATCAGCCAGCACCGATATCGCTGTATCTCATGCCATTGTAGACAGGATCGAGCGTGAGGCGGCCCGAAAAATGGGACTGCTTTTGGTGATCCACATGGATCCGGTGGAAACGGATAATGAGCGGCTGAATACTTACAGGAAAATATTGGAAAAAGTATTGTTTGATGTGGATGTGCGGCTGAATTTTCATGATTTTCGTATGGTAGGAAAGGATAAGAATGTATGTCTTATTTTTGATCTGGTGGTTCCAAGGGAATATAAAGGCAGCGCAGTGGGAAAACTGAAAGCAAGGATCAGCAATGAGATGCGCAGAAGAGACCCGGACTGCCGCTGTGCGATCACAGTAGAAAACAGCTATCTGTCAGAGTCTTAAAGGACGGGAAACAGCCCCGGAAAAAGAGCTGATCTCCGCAAGGGGGAATAAACTTGATTCAGGAAGAATGGATACAAAACATAGCGGAAGGAGACAGAGAGGCCTTCCGCCTTTTTTATCAGGAGGCGGCCGGGCCGGTGTACAGCTTTATCCTGTCCCTTACAAAAGATCCCCATGAAGCGGAGGATCTGATGCAGGACACCTTTTTGGCAGTCTGGGACAGTGCGTCGTCTTATGAAAACCAGGGAAAGCCTCTGGCCTGGGTGTTTACCATTGCAAGACATCTGTGCTATATGCGCTTTAGGCAGCGAAAACGGGAGACGGATTTAGAGGGAATGGAACAGGAGAAAAGAGAAGAGGGGCAGGTTTCACTTGTGTTAGAGCAGGCTGCAGACCGCAGGGTTCTTCTGGATGCACTGGATGCCTTAAGGGAGGAGGATCGCCAGATCGTACTGCTTTATGTTGCGGCAGGCTTAAAGCATCGGGAGGTGGCCAGGGCCATGAACCTTCCTCTGGCAACAGAACTGTCAAAATATAACCGCTCTATGAGGAAATTGCAGAAAATTTTGCGGAATGCAGAAAAAGATGCTTGACAGATAAAAATGAGAGTGCTATATTTTTACTAACTTAATCAGCGAAACCGTTGAAACGGAGATAACGGCAGTTATGGCCTCACAGAGAGCCTGTGATGATGAGAAACAGGCAGACCCCAGATTGTCAAATGGACCGTTGAGGGCGCAGTCAAAGGAGAGATCTGAGTATTCTGCGACGTGAGGCTTACGTTAGCAGCCGATAGTATGATTGTACTATGCAGAGCGCACATTTTTTGTGAACAGAGGTGGCACCGCGGTTTATTCCGTCCCTGATGATATTCTATCATCAGGGACTTTTTGTTGCCGTGTATTCCCTAAATCGTCGGGCGGCAGGAAAGGGCCGGCGGGCGGCAGACGCAGGTTTTATGGAACAAAAAGTGAGAACGTTCTGACAATTGAGGAGGTAAATGATATGGCAGAAAAAAGAGGACGCTTTGGAATCCATGGAGGACAGTACATCCCCGAAACCCTTATGAATGCAGTGACAGAGCTGGAGGAGGCATATGAGCATTATAAAAATGACCCCGGTTTTCAGAAAGAACTGACGGAGCTTTTAAATGATTATGCAGGCCGCCCAAGCCGTCTCTATTTTGCAGAGAAGATGACAGAGGATCTGAAGGGGGCTAAAATCTATTTAAAGCGCGAGGACTTAAATCACACGGGAGCGCACAAGATCAATAATGTCCTGGGTCAGGCCCTTCTTGCAAAGAGAATGGGAAAGACACGCCTGATCGCAGAGACGGGAGCCGGCCAGCATGGGGTGGCCACTGCTACGGCGGCAGCCCTGATGGGAATGGAATGTGTGGTCTATATGGGAAAGGAGGATACCATTCGTCAGGCTCTAAATGTATACAGGATGCGCCTGCTGGGGGCTGAGGTGATTCCGGTAACAGAAGGAACCGGAACCTTAAAGGATGCCTGCTCTGCCTGCTTTAGAGAGTGGACTCGAAGGATAAGCGATACACATTACTGCCTGGGTTCTGTTATGGGGCCTCATCCGTTTCCGACGATTGTAAGAGATTTTCAGGCGGTGATTTCAAAGGAGATTAAGGAGCAGCTGGCCCGAAAAGAAGGCCGTCTCCCCGATGCCGTCCTGGCCTGCGTAGGCGGCGGCTCCAATGCCATCGGCGCATTCTATCATTTTATTGACGATCCATCGGTGCGCCTGATTGGCTGTGAGGCAGCGGGCCGGGGCGCAGATACGCCTAAGACAGCGGCTACTATTGCTGTGGGGCGCCTTGGCATCTTTCATGGAATGAAGTCTTATTTCTGCCAGGATTCCTATGGACAGATCGCTCCTGTTTATTCCATTTCCGCAGGTTTGGATTATCCGGGCATTGGGCCGGAGCACGCCATGCTCCATGACCAGGGCCGGGCGGAATATGTGGCCGTGACCGATGACGAGGCGGTGGCTGGTTTTGAATATCTGGCCCGAACCGAGGGCATCATACCTGCCATTGAGTCAGCCCATGCAGTGGCATATGCCAGAAAACTGGCACCTCAGATGGGAAGGGATCAGATTCTTGTAGTAAATATTTCAGGAAGAGGCGATAAGGACTGCGCGGCTATTGCAAGATACAGAGGGGAGGATATTTATGAGTAAGATAAAAAATGCATTTGCAGGGGGAAAGGCATTTATTCCATTTATTACCTGCGGGGATCCGGATCTGGAGACAACGGAGAGACTGGTAAAGGCCATGGCAGAGGCAGGAGCGGACATGATTGAGCTTGGGATCCCGTTTTCAGATCCTACGGCTGAGGGGCCGGTGATCCAGGCGGCCAGCGCCAGAGCGCTGGAACAAGGAGCGACTACGGATCGGATATTTGGAATGGTGGAACGGCTGAGAAAAAATGTAATGGTTCCTCTGGTATTTATGACCTATGCCAATGTGGTATTTTCCTATGGTTCTGAGGCTTTTATACGTGAGGCGGCGCGGATCGGCATTGATGGTCTGATCCTGCCGGATGTGCCCTTTGAGGAAAAAGAAGAATTTGAGCCTCTTTGCAAAGCATATGGTCTGGATCTGATCTCCATGGTGGCGCCCACCTCCAGACAGCGGATCCAGAAAATAGCAAAAGAGGCCAAAGGCTTTATCTATGTGGTCTCATCTCTGGGAGTGACCGGAATGAGAAATGAGATTACCACGGATCTTGAAACGGTTATACGGCAGATCCGTGCTGTGACGGATACGCCCTGTGCGATGGGATTTGGAATTTCAACACCAGAGCAGGCCGGGCAGATGGGGGCTCTGGCAGATGGAGCCATCGTAGGAAGCGCCATTGTGAAGCTGACGGCGGAACATGGAAGAGGCAGCACGCCCTATATTCAGGAGTATGTAAGAGCCATGAAGGCAGCGGTGAACCGGGCGGCCGGGTAAGCCGGAAGGCAAACCGGCGGCAGGAAAAATCGAAGGAGGAGCTTAAATGAACCAGACAATCTTAAATGAACTGGCAGAGTATGCCGCAGAGCGTGTAAAAAGGGATATGCAAAGAGCTTCAAAGGAGGAGCTTATATCCAGGGCTCTTTCCCGGCAGACAGGGACATTCCGATTTGAAAATGCCTTAAAAAAAGGAGGGCTTTCCCTGATCTGCGAGATTAAGAAGGCTTCACCCTCCAAAGGGGTGATTGATGCAGCGTTTCCATATATAAAGATCGCACAGTCTTATGAATCGGGAGGCGCAGATGCGGTGTCCTGCCTGACAGAACCCAGATGGTTTATGGGATCGGATGAAATTTTCGGGGAAATCCGTACTGCTATCCGTATTCCCATGCTCCGTAAGGATTTTACTGTGGATGATTATCAGATTTATCAGGCTTTTCTTATGGGGGCCGACGCAGTGCTGCTGATCTGCACGCTTTTAGACACCAGAAGGCTCCAAAGCTATCTTGCCGTCTGTGACCGGCTGGGGATTACAGCTCTGGTGGAGACTCATAATGAGGAGGAGATTAAGTCGGCCCTGAAGGCCGGAGCAAGGGTAATAGGGGTAAATAACCGAAATTTAAAGGATTTTACCGTGGATATTTCCAACGCGGCACGGTTAAGGGAGCGAATACCCTCAGATAAGATCTTTGTGGCAGAGTCTGGCGTGGCTTCTTTGGAGGATGTAAACAAACTTAAAAATGCAGGGGCGGATGCAGTTTTAGTAGGAGAATTTCTGATGCGGTCAAAAGAACCGGCGGCGCTTCTTGGACAAATGCGGGCAATATAGAGAAAGACAAAGGCGATGGGCAGAGTCCGGACAAAAGCCATGACACGGATGGAAACGTGGTAAAAACTCAAAAAAATACTTGACGGAGTCTTATGGCTGAGGTATAATACATGACGTTGCATTAATGGGCTATCGCCAAATGGTAAGGCAACGGACTCTGACTCCGTCATTTCAAGGTTCGAATCCTTGTAGCCCAGCTTAGAAACGTTTCAGTTTTTATAAAAAGTGCTTGACGAAATTCGTCATACTGTGTATAATTGTTTTCGCAGTTGTGAATATGGCATCTGACTGAACTAATGGGCTATCGCCAAATGGTAAGGCAACGGACTCTGACTCCGTCATTTCAAGGTTCGAATCCTTGTAGCCCAGCTTAAGGATATTTTACATATCCTGTATACAATTCAATAGTGGGCTATCGCCAAATGGTAAGGCAACGGACTCTGACTCCGTCATTTCAAGGTTCGAATCCTTGTAGCCCAGTTTAAGAGCCTTCAGATGCAGAAGCATTTGGAGGTTTTTTGTTTTACAGAATCCCTTTTTTCATCCACAGCTTGTATCACCGCTGCGTAATGTGGTATACTATGAAAATGGGAAAGAACCAGGAGAAAGAGACAGCTATGTATCAGTTTAACAGCAGGATCCGGTACAGCGAGACGGATGAGACAGGACGTCTGAGTGTGCCGGGGATTATCAATTATATGCAGGACTGCAGTACGTTTCAGTCCGAGGATCGCCATGCCGGCGTGGATTTTCTCACAGGAAGAAACAGGGCATGGCTTTTATCCAGCTGGCGGATCCTCATTGACCGTTACCCCAGACTGGGAGAAGAGATCGCCGTGGGAACCTGGCACTGCGGTACCAGGGGGATATACGGATACCGGAACTTCGTCCTTTTAGACCAGGCGCAGCAGCCGCTGGTGCGGGCGCTGTCTTTGTGGTTTCTCTATGACACTGAGAAAAATATGCCTGCCAGGATACAGCCGGAGGATATGCTGCCCTACGGGGAGCCGGAGCCGCCCCTGGATCTGGGAGAGGTGCCGAAAAAGATCAGGATTCCTGAGGAATATGACACAGCTTCGGCTGTGATCATCGGCCGCCACCATCTGGACACCAACCATCATGTGAACAATGCTCAGTATGTAGAGATCGCCAAAGACGCTCTCCCTCCGGGACTTAGGATCCGGGAGATCCGGGCGGACTATAAAAGGGCGGCGCTTTTGGGAGATACAGTGATCCCAAGGATCAGCTGTTCCGGTTCCGGCCAGTGGACTGTGGCCCTGGTAAATGAAACAGGCGAGCTATTTGCCGCTGTATGGCTTCAGGGATAGGAATGGGCAGTGCAGGCGTGTGGTATTTGCAGGGCAGTAAAAAGAGGAGTATGACGAATGATCGAATTAGGAAAAGTACAGGAACTTGAGATCGTAAGAACAAAGGAGTTCGGTGTATACTTAAGTGAGAAGGCGGGAGATGAGGCGGCAGTCCTTCTTCCGAAGAAAAAAGTGCCTGAAGGGGCCAGGATTGGGGACCGGATAAGCGTCTTTATATATAAGGACTCTTCCGACCGTCTCATTGCCACCACCGGAATGCCGAAACTTCAGGTAGGGGAGACGGCGATTCTGGAGGTAAAAGAGGTAGGGAAGATCGGAGCATTTCTGGATATGGGACTGGAAAAGGATCTCCTTCTTCCGTTTAAAGAGCAGACGCATCCGGTAAGGCGGGGAGAGAAGTGCCTGGTGTGTCTTTACGTAGACAAGAGTCACCGTCTGGCAGCGACGATGAAGGTGTATTCTCATATGAGCAGCGAGTCTCCCTACAAGGCAGAGGACTGGGTGGAAGGGACTATTTACGAGATCAATGAGGCCATCGGAGCCTTTGTGGCAGTGGACAACAAATATTACGGCCTGATCCCTAAAAGCGAGATGTATGGCCGTTTCAGAGAGGGAGATCCGGTAAAGGCCAGAGTTATGCGGGTTCGCGAGGACGGAAAGCTTGACCTGTGCGTGAGGGAAAAGGCTTATGTTCAGATGGGGGCGGATGCGGAGGCTGTCTTACAGGCCATCGATGAGTTTGACGGCGTTCTTCCATTTAACGACAAAGCGCGGCCTGAGACCATCTTACGGGAGTTTAATATGAGTAAAAATGCCTTTAAGAGGGCGGTAGGCCGTCTCTTAAAGGAAGGAAAGATACGGATTACGGAAAAGACCATCGAGCGGATATAGCGGGCTGTATTGCCATAAGGTACAGAGAGTGATACATAGCTTGCGAAGGTTCGCGGTACATGGTGGAGATCACAGGGCAGTTCCAGTTGATGGGCTGCTCTTTTTCTTACAGAAAGGACATGGAACGGTCTGTGTCCGGGCGGACAGGAGGAGACGAAGTGACAGGAAAAAAGAGGCAGATCGGGGAGTATATTGCCATCACGGCAGGCACATTTTTAATTGCCTTTGCCATTAAAAATATTTTTGATCCGGTAAACATGGTTACGGGGGGCGTATCCGGTGCGGCTATTATCCTGAAGGAATTGTGGGATATCCCCCTGTGGCTGACCAACACGGTTTTTAATATCCCGCTGTTTTTGGCTGCGTTTCGTATGATGGGATGGAAGTTTATAGGCAGGACGCTGTATTCAACGGCCTTGCTGTCAGCAGCCCTTTACATTCTTCCTGAATTTAATCTGATAAAGGATGATATGATCCTGTCGGCGCTGTTTGGAGGGCTGATAAGCGGTCTGGGAACAGGGCTTGTGTTTGCAGGAGGCTGCACTACCGGCGGCACGGATATGCTGGCAGTGCTGATGCGGGGGTGGCTGCGTCACTATTCTTCGGCTCAGATCATGCAGGTGCTGGATTGGATTATAGTGGCGGCAGGCGTGTGCGTATTCGGCATCAGGCCCTCTCTCTATGCCCTTCTTTCCATTTTCTGTCTGGCAAAGGTGACGGACAGCCTGATTGAAGGAATGAAATTTTCAAAAGTGGCCTGGATCATTTCAAAGCAGGATAAGGGAATTGCCCGGGCGGTGATGGAGCGGCTGGAGAGGGGAGTTACCAGCATCGGGGCCAGAGGAATGTACTCCATGGAAGAGAAAAATCTTCTGTTCTGCGTGGTTTCCCGCAAGGAGATTGTGGAGATTAAGGCCATTGTAAGGGAGTTTGATCCTCAGGCATTTTTCATCGTCAGCGACGCTCGTGAAGTTTTTGGAGAAGGCTTTATAGAAAAAGAAAACCGGATAACATAATAAACAAAAATTTAACGGAATCTTCTGGGATAAATTGACAGATCGGACATTTTTTTTGTTGAATATACAATTTAGCTAAATACAAAAATTGAAGTTTGTGGATTTACAATATGGATTAAACCAGGACTTTCATGTATGATAGAACCATCACAAATGAATGTAAGACAAATCCAATTCAGGAGGAAATCATAACATGGCAAGTTTATCCCTTAGAAATGTAACCAAGAAATACCCCAACGGCTTTGTCGCTGTTAAGGACTTTAACCTGGAGATCGCAGATAAGGAATTTATCATCTTCGTAGGTCCGTCCGGCTGTGGTAAGTCCACTACTCTTCGTATGATCGCAGGCCTGGAGGATATCTCCTCCGGCGAGCTCTACATCGATGGCAAGCTGGTAAATGACGTTGAGCCAAAGGACAGAGATATCGCGATGGTATTCCAGAACTACGCTCTGTATCCTCATATGTCCGTATATGACAACATGGCATTCGGCCTGAAGTTAAGAAAGACTCCAAAGGATGAGATCGACAGGAAGGTGCATGATGCAGCTAAGATCCTGGATCTGGAGCATCTGTTAGACCGTAAGCCAAAGGCTCTGTCCGGCGGTCAGAGACAGCGTGTTGCCATGGGTCGTGCCATTGTCCGCAGCCCCAAGGTATTCCTGATGGATGAGCCGCTGTCCAACCTGGATGCAAAGTTAAGAGGCCAGATGCGTGTTGAGATCTCCAAGCTGCATCAGAGACTGGAGACTACCATTATCTATGTTACACATGACCAGACAGAGGCTATGACCCTTGGTACCAGAATCGTTGTTATGAAGGACGGCGTAGTACAGCAGGTAGACAGCCCACAGAACCTGTATGACAGCCCATGCAACAAGTTCGTTGCAGGTTTCATCGGAGCTCCTCAGATGAATATGATCGATGCTCAGGTAGCTAAGGCTGGTTCTGACGTTACCTTATCCTTCGGCGGCCACACCGTAGCACTTCCTGCAGCAAAGGGCAAGGGCTTAGAGGACGGCGGCTATATCGGCAAGACCGTTACGCTTGGTATCCGTCCTGAGGATCTGCACGACGAGGAAGCTTTCCTTGCAGCTAATCCAAAGAGCATTTTCCAGGCTGAGATCCGTGTATACGAGATGTTAGGTTCTGAAGTTCTTCTGTACTTCGATATCGCAGACGCTAACTTTACTGCAAAGGTAAATCCGCGCACCACAGCAAGACCTGGCGATTCCATCAAGGTTGCTATGGATCTGGAAAAGGTACATATCTTCGATAAGGATACAGAGAAGGTTATCATTAACTAAGAGACCGACCAGCAGATTTCATAAAAGCTGAAAAACGATTGTAAAAAAGGGCAGGAGAGGTGACAACTCTCTTGCTTTTTTTGTAATTTTGCATTAAAATATGAAAATAGAGAAAGTAGCAACATTTGAAATACGTCAAAAAGGAGAGTATGGAATGATTTCAAATCAGATACTCCAGACTACACTGGATGGATTAAAAGCAATCACAAGAATTGATTTAGGTATTTGCGACACAGAAGGAAAGGTTTTAGCGTCTACCTTTACAGACGCAGAGGAATCAGAAAGTTCGATCCTGGTATTTGTGGATTCTCCGGCAGACAGCCAGGTAATTCAGGGATATCAGTTCTTTAAGGTGTTTGACGAGCATCAGCTTGAGTATATCCTGCTTGCAAAGGGTGCCAGCGATGACGTCTATATGGTAGGAAAGCTGGCTGCGTTCCAGATCCAGAACCTGTTAGTGGCTTATAAGGAGCGCTTTGATAAGGATAACTTTATAAAGAACCTTCTTCTGGACAACCTGTTGTTAGTGGATATCTATAACCGCGCAAAGAAACTCCACATCGAGACCGATGTAAAGCGTGTGGTATATATCATCGAAACGCACAATGAAAAGGATGTCAACGCCCTTGAGACTGTAAGAAGCCTCTTTGCTTCAAAGACAAAGGATTTCATTACTGCCGTGGATGAAAAGAATATCATCCTGGTAAAAGAGGTGCGTCAGGGCGAGTCCTACAGCGAGCTGGACAAGACGGCCAACACTATCCTGGATATGATGAATACAGAGGCCATGACAAAGGTTCGCGTATCCTACGGTACGGTGATCAACGACATTAAGGAAGTGTCACGCTCCTATAAGGAGGCCAAGATGGCTCTGGATGTAGGCCGTATCTTCTATGCAAATAAAAATGTAGTGGCTTACAGCAATCTGGGTATCGGCCGTCTGATTTACCAGCTGCCTATCCCTTTGTGCAAGATGTTTATCCGCGAGGTATTCGACGGCAAGTCTCCCGATGAGTTTGACGAGGAGACGCTGGCTACCATCAATAAGTTCTTTGAGAACAGTCTGAATGTATCCGAGACGTCCAGACAGCTCTATATCCACAGAAATACCCTGGTTTACCGCCTGGATAAGCTCCAGAAGAGCACAGGTCTTGATCTTCGTACTTTTGAGGATGCAATTACCTTCAAGATTGCGCTTATGGTTGCCAAGTATATGAAGTATATGGAAAGCCTGGATTACTAAAACGAGGTCAGGAAAATGATAGAACTCAGCCATGTCAGCAAGACATACAGTGAGGGAAACCGGGCTGTGAAGGATGTAAGCCTGACCATCGGCGACGGGGAATTTGTCTTTATCGTAGGGCGCAGCGGCTCAGGAAAGAGCACGCTTCTCAAGCTTCTTTTAAAGGAGTTTGAGCCCACGGAGGGACAGATCATAGTCAATGATATGGATCTGGGGAAGATGCCCAGAAGATATGTTCCTAAATACCGTAGAAAATTAGGTGTGGTCTTTCAGGACTTCCGGCTCCTGAAAGACCTTACTGTATTTGAGAACGTTGCCTTCGCCCAGCGGGTGATCGGGGTGCCGAACCGTGTCATAAAGGAATCGGTGCCGGAGATGCTTCGGATGGTGGGGCTTTCCGCTAAATACAAGACCCGTCCTGACAAGCTTTCCGGCGGTGAACAGCAGCGAGTGGCCATTGCCAGGGCGCTGATTAATCGGCCGGAAGTCCTTTTAGCCGATGAGCCCACAGGAAATCTGGACAGCTTTAATACCCATGAGATTATGGGCCTCTTAGAGGAGATCAACGAGAGGGGAACTACAGTGATTGTCGTGACCCACAGCCATGAGATGGTCCAGCAGATGAAAAAACGGGTGATTACCATGGACCGCGGAGTAGTGGTCAAAGATGAGGGCGGATCCAGATAAGACAAAAATGGGTCTGCCGGAAAGGCACGATCGTTTGAAATGAATACATTTTGGTATTGCCTGAAACAGGGCATCGTCAATATATGCAGAAATATTTTGTTTTCGCTGGCTTCTATAGCGACTATTTCTGCGTGTATTTTTTTATTCTGCCTCTTTTTTGCTCTGGCGGCCAATGTGGCTCATGGGGCTAAAATCGCCCAGGAAACCGTGGGAATCTCCGTCTTTTTTAATGATGGTATGTCAGAGGAGGAGATCCTTGCTGCAGGAGAAGAGATAAAAAGCTGGAGTGAGGTGAGAGAGGCGGATTATACCTCGGCCCAGGAAGCATGGGACACGTTTAAGAGCCAGTACTTTGAGGGCTCGGAGGAACTGGCCGAGGGGTTTGAAAATGACAATCCTCTGGCTGATTCCGCTTCATTTGAGGTTTTTTTAAATGATATTTCCGATCAGCAGAAGGTTGTCAGCCGGCTGGAAGCCATGGATGGGGTGCGGCGGGTCCGCTATTCCAGCACTCTGGCAGCAGGATTTACAAGCGTGGGAAAGATGATCAGCCTGATGTCAGCGCTGATTATCGGGGTGCTGCTGGCGGTAGCTGTATTCCTTATAAGCAACACTATTTCTGTGGCAGCGGCTTTCCGCAGGCGGGAAAATGAAATCATGCGCTATATCGGTGCTACGAATTTTATGATACGCGCCCCGTTTTTGGTGGAAGGACTGCTTCTGGGACTTTTTGGAGCGCTGATCCCGCTGGGAGGCATATGGTTTCTCTATGAGAAGGGAGTTTTGTATCTGGAGCAGAATTATTCCCTGATCACGGGGCTTTTTGAGCCGCTTTCTCTGAGAGATATTTTTCCGTATATGGCGGGAGGAGCCATGCTCCTGGGGGTTGGCATCGGCGTAGTGGTGAGCCTGGTGACGATTCGGAAACACCTGAGAGTGTAGACGCTTATGGGGCGGCAGGAATCTGTGGAAAAGGAGCGGCATATGAGAAAAAAGAAGATAGGGGCCGGGGCTGCGGCTGCGGTCGGAGTGATTCTGGCCATGGGAATGGTATTTTCCTCTTATGCCACGAATAAGGATATAGAGGATGCGAAGAAGAAGGTCTCTTCCATGGAGGAGGAGAAGCAGAAGGTTCAGGATACCTTAAAGGAATTAGAGGGTAAGAAGTCTGATACGGCGGCTTATGTGAAGGAACTGGACGGAAAACTGTCCTCTCTGACAGCAGAGCTTACGAAGCTGGAGGGAGACATTTCCGATAAAGAGAGCCAGATTGAAACGGCAAAGGAAGAGCTGCAGGCTGCAAAGGAGACAGAAAGCCGGCAGTATGCAGATATGAAGCTGCGGATCCGGTATATGTATGAAAATGGACAGACCAGCCTTTTGGAATCGGTGTTTCAGTCAGAGAGCATCGCTGAGCTTCTAAACCGGGCGGAGTATGCCAGCCAGATCACTTCTTATGACCGGAGAATGCTTAATGAATATAAAGCGGTACGGGAAGAGGTGGCAGTAAAGGAAGAAAACCTGGAAGAAGAGCGCCAGGAGCTGCTTGCCCTTCAGGACTCCACTAAAGCCAAGCAGAGCTCGGTACAGACGCTGATGGCTTCCAAGCAGGCAGAATTGTCTGCCTATAATACAAAGATTGCCTCGGCTCAGGATGAAATTGACCAGTATAATGCGGATATCAAGGCTCAGGAGGATCTAATGGCCCAGGTGGAGGCCGAGATCCGCCGTAAGGAAGAGGAAGCCAGAAAGGCGGAAGAGGCCAAAAAGGCAGCAGAGGCTAAAAAGGCGCAGGAGGCTGCAAAGAAGGAGGAGACTTCCGGGAAAACGGATAGTACGGTAAAAACGGGGAATACTGGTTTTACATGGCCCTGTCCTTCGAGCAGCAGGATTTCTTCCGGCTTTGGAGACAGAAGCTCACCAACCGAAGGGGCTTCCACCAACCATAAGGGGATCGATATTCCGGCGGCTTCCGGCTCTGCCATTGTGGCGGCGGCGGACGGCAAGGTGGTGATCTCTACATACAGTTATTCGGCCGGCAACTATATTATGATCGACCATGGCGGAGGGATCAGCACCGTATATATGCACTGTTCCCAGCTTCTTGTAAGCGAGGGGGACACAGTGAAAAAGGGACAGACCATTGCAAAGGTGGGGTCTACGGGATATTCGACCGGTCCCCACCTGCATTTCGGCGTTCGGTCCGGAGGCGTTTATGTAAATCCTTCCGGCTACGTGAGTCCTTAGGCAGGTGCGCCGTCGGCAGAGGGGAACCTCAGGTTCTCTTGTCTGCTGATGGGAAGGATAGAGAAATGGGCTGGGAAAAGGCAGATAGGAGACTGAAGTGGAAGAGCAGAGATTAGACAGACAGGATGAGAAAAAAAGGGCCGGAGGCGGGCAGAACCGATTCTGGCTGGGAGTGCTTACCGGTGCTCTTGTAATGGCCTTTGTGGGGCTGATCATCGTGGGAATGTCCGCGGGGATCTACCTTTTTGGCAGACGGGTCATGAGTCGGCAGCCGCAGTCGGGAGCGCCGGCAATTACGGATGATTCTTCAAAGGATCTGGATTTTAAACATATCACCTCTAAGATGGAGATGATACAGCAGATCATTGATCAGGTGTTTCTTTATGACGAGGATGAGGAAAATGTAGAGGACTACATTTACAGAGGAATGTTAGCAGGGCTGGATGATCCCTATTCCGTTTACTACTCAGAAGAGGATTATAAGATGATGCAGGAGAGTACCAGCGGCACTTACTCCGGCATTGGAGCCATGATCAGCCAGAACCGGACCACAGGCTTAAGCACCGTGGTAAAGGTATTTGACGGTTCTCCGGCCCTGGAAGCGGGCATGAAGCCCGGAGATGTGATCTATAAGGTGGAGGATACGCTGGTAGCCGGAGAGAGCCTGGATGTGATCGTAAGCAATTATGTAAAGGGAGAAGAGGGCACCGATGTACACATTACGGTGTATCGGACGGAGCAGGACTCCTATGTGGATCTGACGATTACAAGGCGCAAGATTGAGGTGCCTACGGTGGAATTCAGGATGCTGGATGACAAGACTGGATATGTGGCAGTCAGTGAATTTGATCTGGTGACGGTGGAGCAGTTTGAACAGGCCATTGATGAGCTAACTGCAAAGGGGATGAAGCAGCTGGTGATTGACTTAAGAAATAATCCCGGCGGCATATTAGACAGCGCTGTGGCCATGGTAGATTATCTGCTTCCAGACGATATTTCCACTTATAAGAAAGGGAAAGGCAAGTCCCTGATTGTCTATACGGCGGATAAGAACCAGGAAGGAGAAACCTACACCGCTTCTGACGGCCATTCTGTGGATATTCCCATGGCGATTCTGGTAAATGGGGATTCCGCCAGCGCTTCTGAGGTATTTACAGGGGCCATGAAGGATTATGACAAGGCCGTGGTGGTTGGAACTACCAGCTATGGAAAGGGAATTGTCCAGAATCTGATCCCTCTGGGAGATGGCTCAGCCATCAAGGTTACAACGGCTCATTACTATACACCCAGCGGCTTTGATCTTCACGGAAAAGGCATTGAGCCGGACGTGGAGGTAGAACTGGATGAAAAGCTGAAGACTCAGGCAGTTATCGCCCCAGAGGAGGATAACCAGCTTAAAAAGGCGGTAGAAGTGTTAAACAGCGGACGGTAGGATTAGAGAACGGAAAGAGCATCCCAACGTCTGTAAGATAAAAAAGACGGTTTTGGTCAGGTTCTGTGGGAAAAAGAGACAGAACAGATCAAAGCGGTCTTTTTTTTTGCAGCTGCGGCATATAAAAAAATACATCCCAAACTGCGGGAAAAATCGCTCACCCGGTTGTTGGCAGGACGATTTCGTGCTACACTGAAGCGGGAATTTTAACATATTTAGAAAAAAGGGGAATCGAACCATGCCAGTTTTTGATTTTGACCATATGTCCAAAACACAGGATCCTGAGCAGGCAGAGAGTGCCTGGGACGTTTTTTATTCCGATGCCTCGGAGGCGACGCCGGAGAACCCCATACTGATTCTGGATAATCAGGGGGAACAATGGGATCATCATACCTGCGGGCTTTTTACCAGCCCGGTTCGGGGCACGGCCTTTGAATTTAAGGATGGAAACCGTACGGTCAGAGGTGATATTTTAAAGATAGATGCCCGTTTTGTAAGTCTGATCCGCTGGCTGGGAGAGAGCCATATCAATGTGCGCCTTTCCGGTGAGAACGGTAAGGAGGGATATGCGGTCTGCCGGATCAGGGAAACCGCCTTCGGCAAGGGCGCCAAGCTTTCTGCCGAGGACGGCTTTCTGCAGTTTATGATTGAGCGGCTTTTTGCCAGCAGCGCGCCTTCAGAGACAGAGGAAGAGGAGGAAACGGAAGAGGGGGATGATATGAAGCTGACCAGCCTGCAGAGCATCACAGATTTTATGACCTGTGCCGGAAAGACGCTGCCGGATCATATCCGCCTCTGGGCCAGAAGAAACCTTGCAGTGGCAAAGTCCCATGAGGTATCGCCTGAGGAGCGCCGCCATGCACAGAGAGCCCTGTCTATTATGATGAATGTGCGGTGGAAGCATGATTACTTTGAGGCCATCGATCCAGTGGAGGCCAGAAAGATCCTGGATGAGGAACTGTACGGTATGGAGCGTGTGAAGCAGAGGATTATAGAGACGATTATCCAGATTAACCGTACCCATACGCTGCCTGCTTACGGCCTTCTTCTGGTAGGGCCGGCGGGAACGGGAAAGTCCCAGATTGCCTACGCGGTGGCGCGGATCTTAAAGCTGCCCTGGACTACGTTGGATATGAGTTCCATCAATGATCCGGAGCAGCTTACGGGAAGCTCCAGAGTTTATGCTAATGCAAAGCCAGGTATCATTATGGAGGCCTTTTCCATGGCGGGAGAGTCTAATCTGGTGTTTATTATCAATGAGCTGGACAAGGCTGCATCCGGCAAAGGAAACGGCAATCCTGCGGATGTGCTTTTAACCCTTCTTGATAATCTCGGATTTACGGATAACTATATGGAGTGCATGGTGCCTACTTCCGGTGTGTATCCTATCGCAACGGCCAACAATAAGGAACAGATCAGCGCGCCGTTAATGTCGCGGTTTGCAGTGATCGATATTCCTGATTATACACCGGAGGAAAAGAAAATTATTTTCTCAAAATTTGCCCTTCCAAAGATCCTGCGGCGTATGAGCCTGCGCCCGGAGGAGTGTATACTGACGGACGAGGCTCTGGACATGGCAGTAAAGCTGCACTCCAATACAAGCGGGATCCGGGATCTGGAGCAGGCGGCGGAGCATCTGGCTGCCAATGCTCTGTACCAGATCGAGGTGGATCATCTGGAGAAGGTGGTATTTGACGGGAAAATGGTTCGGGAACTGCTGGGATAAAGAGGGTGCCGGATGAGGCTATATGTCGGATGAGCGGCTCACGCTATTCTTTTTCTGCCTGTTTTTCCGGTTCCAGCACGTTTGCCAGCTTTTCTCTCAGAACCTGAGCCTCATTCCCCAGTTCCTGTATGTAGGCTGCCTCAGGAACCTCGATATCGTGGATCAGGGCATTTCTCATCTTCCGAAGGAACGCGATCTGATTCAGGCTTTCCCTGTCCAGAAGGTTAAGACGTTTTAATGCGTTGATATTGAATACGCTCAGGGAACGGGAGCTGCGCTTGGTGGTACGGTTTAACAGGGCCTCCAGGGGTACCCACTGGCTAAAGAAGGAACTGATGGCTTCACGGCGCTCCTCATCCTGGTCGGATACTGCGGCTCTCAGGGACTGATAGGCCAGATAGCGTTTTTCATTGCCGCTGATGATCTGGTCGATGATCTGTTGGGAAATGTTTCGCTTGTCCTTTTCAAACTTGACCGATTTTAAAATTGGCCCCATGTGCTTTACATCCAAAAGCTTCAGATTGAGCAAAAGCCGAAAAAGAAGCTCGATATTTCCCATCCGCAGTTCGATATCCTCTGTGCGGAAGTTGCTGCTCAGGTAATTGTAAAGATAGGAGGCCAGCTCATACTGGTTATCAAAGACCGCGTTCTTGCTGCGGATTCGTTCGTTTCCCGCAGCCTGCAGGCGTTCCAGGGCAATTTCACCGGCAAGGACAAGGCCGTTGAGCTCGTCCAGGATGGCAAGCTCTTCCTCAGAGAGCGTTCCCTGGAGAGGCTTGTAGATCAGATCGTGTTCCACCTCGGACCAGGCGTGCATCAGGACAGACGCCACCTGGATCTCAATGCGGGCCCGGCAGTAGCGTTTTTCCGACGGCTGGGCAAACTCCTCCCGCAGATAGACGCGGTAGTGGTTGGCCCAGTAGCCGGAAAAACGTTTGTTGTAGGTGGGGGGCTTGGACTGTTCCGGGAACTGCTTGCTCTCCAGGATATGAAACTGATCCCGGATCAGCTGGTCGGCCTGGAGACGGTCTCCAGGGAAGTAGAGGGAGACACGGACACCGCACAGATCTGCGATGTCCTCATAAATCTCCTTCATATTTTTATAGGGAACCGGGCGCTTTGCATTGCGGCGAAGTACCTTGCTTTTTAAACGGCCCGGATTCTTGGCCCGGTAGGTGACTATGGCGCGAATACCGGAGGAGCGGAGTATGGCCTCCAGCTGACCGGCGGCCAGGCGGCCTACGGATTCGTAGTAATTGAATTTCTTTTTGTAGTTTTCGATAAACTGGTTGATCAGATCCACAGGCTCCTCCTTCTCGTGGGGCGGCTGCCCCGGAACCGGTTGTTGTCTTTGGGGTTGAATACTTGTTTCATCATACCATATGGGCGCAGGGAGCGCAAGCGGTGCGGCTACCGGCTGATTTTCTTTTCTGCACAGGCAATGGCCTGATACAAAAGCCAGGAAAGCAGGCACAGAACCATAATGGATGTCATGAGCACTGTCATGGTGAAGGTCTGGGCGGAATAGGTGATCAGGTAGCCAAGTCCCGCCCGTGCGGAGAGAAATTCCCCAATGATGACGCCTACCAGGCAGAGGCCGATATTGACCTTCATATTGTTAATGAGCAGCGGAAGGGATCCGGGCAGCAGGACTTTAAAGAGAACGTCGCTGCGGGTGCCGCCCAGGGAGCGGATCAGCCGGATCTTGTCATCATCGGTCTGGCAGAAACTGCTGTACAGAGTGAGAATGGAGCCGAATACAGCTACTGAGACGGCGGCAGTGACGATGGTGGTCATGTTATTTCCCAGCCATACAATGAGCAGAGGCGCCAGGGCCGACTTGGGGAGACTGTTCAAAAGGACTAAAAAGGGTTCTAAAATACCCGCCGCGGTGGGGCTTGCCCACAGAAACAGGGCGCAGGCCAGACCTGCTGCGGTGCAGACGGCAAAGCTTACCAGCGTTTCCGCCAGGGTGACGCCGGTATGCACAAAAATGCTTTTGTCCTGGATCATGGAGATCAGGCATTTTACGATCAGGGTGGGACTGCTGAAAATAAAACGGTCAATGAACCCCAGCCGTGCGGACAGCTCCCAGAGGCTTAAAATCAGCACAAGAAGCATAATACGCCATGTGCGGATCATGTTTTTTTGGCGGAGCTGGCTGGCCAGGTATTCCTGCTGTGCCAAGGATGGGGCAGCAGCTGTGGTAAGGCTTTTACTCATGGGTTTTCAGCTCCTTCCATACGGTGTTGAAATATCTGGAAAATTCAGGACAGTTTCTGCGCTCCAGGGGGCTTTGGCAGTCCTGGGGAAATGTGATGGTCAGGATCTTTTTGATTCTTCCGGGCCTGGGGGTGAGAATTATGATGCGGTCTGCGGTGCTGATAGCTTCGGACAGATCGTGGGTTACAAGGATTGCCGTTTTTCCTGTAGTTCGCAGAATAGAGCTGATATCATCGCACACAGAAAGTCTTGTCTGATAATCCAGGGCGGAAAAGGGTTCGTCAAGAAGAAGAAGATCCGGTTCCAGAGCCAGCGTGCGGATTAGAGCAGCCCTCTGGCGCATCCCGCCGGACAGCTCCGATGGTCTGGCGTGCTCGAATCCTTTCAGGCCATAAGAGGCAAGCATTTCCTTTAAACGGTTTATACTTTTTGTATTCAGGCGGTGCTGGATCTCAAGTCCAAGGGAAACATTTGATAAAATATCCCTCCATTCAAACAGATGATCCTTCTGGAGCATATATCCGGTTGCAGAAGGGGAATGGGAGAGCGGAAGTCCGTCTATGAGGATCTGTCCTTCATCCGGCTGAGTCAGACCGCATAAAAGGGAGAGAAGAGTGGATTTGCCGCAGCCGGAAGGCCCTACGACAGCAGCAAATTCACCGGGGGCCAGAGTAAACGATATATTGGAAAGAGCCAGCGTTTCGCCGTCCGGAGTATGGTAGGAGTAGCTGACTCCGGTCACATCCAGTTTGGGTGTCATTTTCTGGAAACTCCTTTCATAAGATGTGTCTTTGGTATAGTATACGCATGGAACACACAAAAAGAAACGCTTTTACCGGCCAATCTGGCGGGCAAAAGCGTTTCCTTCTTTTACTGGGAAGCAGCCGCTTGGGCGGCCGCAGTATTCTCAGACTGGGCGGTAGCCTGGGAGGGGGCCGCGCCGGATGTCTCATTTTGCGTGTGGTCATAGCTCCACGTTACCGGCGTAGGACGGGAGGAATCAAAGATCTGGGAAGCGTCAAAGAGATCCGCCAGCCGCTTTTTGGAAGGATCCGTCTGGATCATATCCTGGTACAGACGATAGCCGTCCAGGTTCCGCCGGGCCATTCTCAGGTAGTCTGGACCCTTCTGGATCCAGGAAGGCTTGCTGGCGTCTACATTGCAGAAATACCGGAAACCTTTGGAGCGGAGGTACTGATAGCGGTAGTTTTCATCTGAATACGGCTTCCAGTCGGCTACATCATTTCCATTAGGGAAAATGTATATGTCCGTGGGACCGATCAGGGATTCCACTTCCGTTTCCCACTTATCTGTGTCTGCGTAAAAACGTTCGTCGCTGATCTGATAGGTCTGTCCAGGGACGGAGGACACACCCATCCACAGATGGCCCCAGCTGTGGCTTGCAAGCTCCCAGCCGTTGTCTCTCAGACATTGCGCCACTTTGGCGGCCTGTTCCCGGTCACTTTCGTAAGTAGGGCTGTCGCTGTAGGAAGCGGCGGTGCGGTATCCTAAGATCCCCTCATAGCCGGTAAGGGCAATGATGGCTCTGGCCCCCTTATAGGAAAAATCAGGGTGTTCTTTAATAAAATCCTCTAAAATCGGGATCAAGTCATAGGAGCCGGTGGAAACCGTGCCGTCATCCAGCGTCATTTCACAGGTGGGTTTCCCGTCATTTCCAATGATGATGCGGCTGGCAAAGCCGTCATCCTTCATATAGGAATAGTAGCATACATCATCCTGGGACATGACAATGGGCTTTTTTCCTTCTGGAAGAAGGATATTTCCCCAGGTGAACACAGGATTTCCGTTTTCGTCCGTGGTTTCATAGGCAATGTCATGGATGCGGACTAAAACATAGCCGTCATTATAAAGTGCATCCAGTATTTTTAAAAACTCGTCCTTTGTAGTCATTACGGAATTGTAGCCCGGGGTTCGGCTGTCGCCGTCAAAGGCCTTGGCCGTGTCCATGATCAGGGAATGAAAAAATACATGGGGAACGTTCTTCACGTCCGCAGGCACAAGGGCAGCTTTGGCCGCCTCATAGGAGGAAATAGCTTCTGCTACCGCCGGTTCCTCTGCCGCAGAAGCGTCCTCTTTGAGGAGGGAAATGGCTTTGTCATAGTCATAGCCTGCCGCCAGGAAGGCCGCCTGACTTAAAAGGCTTTCTAACGAATCCGCGGGATTCGCTGAGACGGGAAGGCCGCCGGAGGGCTGGGGTTGGGACGCTGCATCAGAGGGGGAGGCAGCGACGGCCGGCCGGGGAGGCTGCCGCTTTAATACAAAGCGGGTCAGTGCAAATATACCTGCGCCTAACAGCGCCAGGATCAGGATTACGGCGAAAATAGTAGGAAGATGCCGGGACAGGCCCACAAGCTTTCTTCGGTGTCTGCGGGCCTGACGGCGTCTGAAATCTGTTCGGCTCATAAATGGTTTCAATCTCCTGTTATGTATTGATATTTTTAGGGTGTACCGGCAGCTGTGTATGGTACTGCCTTATTATAACACAAAAAAGCGGCCTTCGGGTATGGGCAATCATAACGATTTTCTTAAAATACGTTGTAACTGTTCAGAATGGCGAAAGGCATTCCCACGTCCCGAGTGGTTACAATACTTTGAGGACAGCGGAAACTGGCAATAGGAAAGCTGTTGAAATTTGGCTGCATCCGTGGTATCTTTAAAGCAGTAATGATTCAATACAGCCCTGGCTGTACGGCAGCTGGGCGCGCTATGAAAAGGAGAAAAACGATGGCAGAAATAGTAAAAGATCCAAATTGTGCATATTGTATGCAGGGAGAACTGGCAGCAAAGTTTGCCTACCCGGTCTGTGAGATGAAAACAGGCTTTCTCTATGTATTTAAGGAGCAGAGCAAGAAGGGAAGAGTGATTCTGGCTCATAAAAAGCACGTGAGCGAACTGATCGATTTGACCGACGAGGAGAGAAATGACTTTTTTGCCGAGGTGGCCCAGGTGGCAAGAGCTGTACACAAGGTATTTCATCCCGATAAGGTAAACTACGGCGCATACGGCGATACTGGCTGTCATCTTCATTTCCACATTGTTCCCAAATATAAGGGCGGCGAAGAGTGGGGCGGCACCTTCGAGATGAACAGCGGAAGAACCATTCTTACAGATGCTGAGTATGAGGAGATGGCAGAGGCCTTAAGAAAAGCGTTAAAAGAGGTCTGAGCTGCCATAGGCGTTTTTGGACAGCGGAAAATCCCGATCCAGGTCAGCTGCACATAAAGAGCCGGTCCGGTTTCATATATTAGGCAGAGAACGTCTTTTTAAGGAAGTGCGCCTATGAAAAGGACAAAAGCAGCAGGATGCGCGCTGGCGCTTGTGATCATGGCGGGGCAGGTCCTGACGGCTCTGGCTACAGAACCAGGGATCGCTATTCCGGTGAATGTGCCGGCTCAGGAGGTAAGCGGGGAAACGGCCAGAATGCAGGCAGAGACGGGGGAAAATACCGCCCCTCAGGCGGCGATCCAGATATCGGCTCCTTCCGCAGTGCTGATGGAGGCATCTACCGGCCAGGTCATCTATGAAAAAGGGGCGGACGAAAAGAGAAGTCCTGCCAGCGTTACCAAGGTAATGACACTGATCCTGATTTTTGATGCTCTGGAAGCAGGAAAAATACAGCTGACGGATGAAGTGGTTACCAGCGCCAACGCAAAGTCCATGGGAGGCTCTCAGGTGTTTTTGGAGGAGGGAGAGGTTCAGACCGTGGAAACCCTGATCAAATGTATTGTGATCGCCTCTGGAAATGACGCCTCTGTTGCGATGGCCGAGTATATCGCAGGAACCGAGGAAGCCTTTGTGCAGCAGATGAATGAGAGAGCAAAGGGGCTTGGTATGACCGAAACACATTTTGTGGACTGCTGCGGCCTTACGGAGGATCCGGCCCATGTGACCACAGCCAGGGATATTGCCAAAATGAGCCGGGAACTGATCAATCGTTATCCTCAGATCCATAATTATTCTACCATTTGGATGGAAAATATCACCCATGTGACGAAGCAGGGAACCAAGGAATTTGGGCTGTCAAATACAAATAAGCTTCTGCGTATGGCTACCAGCTTTCAGGTTACCGGCTTAAAGACAGGCTCTACATCCCTGGCAAAATACTGCCTGTCCGCTACTGCGGAAAAGGATGGTGTCAGGCTGATTGCGTCTATCATGGCGGCTCCTGATTTTAAAGCGCGGTTTGCCGATGCACAGACCCTGCTCAATTACGGTTATGCAAACTGTAAGCTTTATGAGGATAAAGAGGGGATTCCCCTTCCTGAGATCCTGGTGGACGGAGGGGTAAAAGACCGGGCCAAACTGGCTTTGAACGGAAGTTTCCAATATCTGAGTCTTAAAGGAGAGGATCTGTCAGCGGTGGAAAAGAAACTGGCGTTAGAAGACGCTCTTCCGGCTCCGGTCACCCAGGGGCAAAAAGCCGGAGTGCTGGAGTACTGGCTAAACGGCGAGAAGATCGGAGAGATGGATGTGGTTACAGCAGAGGAGGTGCGAAAAGCACAGTATGGGGATTATCTGAAATGGCTTTTGAGCGCGTGGAGATTTGAAAAACAGGCTGAGGGATAAAACACGTCAAATATTTTAGCAATCAGGAAGAAAAAGAGACGCTTTTGGCAGGATTCATTCCCAAAGGCGTCTCTTTTTACAAATCATATCTTTACGGATCTCTGTCAGAGTGGATTATTTCACCGCTTTCGTGGAAAACTCTGTGGTTACCAGTTCTTTATAGGGCACTGTTTCTTTTAGCTGCCCCGCTTCTTCTAAGATTCGTTCCAAAAGTTCAAAACTGCTTTCCTCAAACACCGTATCCTCTTTCCAGGTATCCTGCGCCTTATAACGCTCCACGATCTGAGTCAGCTTATCTAAAGGCGTTTCCTTAAACTGCGGGGAAATGGTTTTTGCAATTTCTTCTGAAGAATGGGAATTTACATAATCAAGTCCCCGCTGAATGGCATTTGTAAAGCTCTGGATCACCTCCGGGTGCTGTTTGATATAGCTTTTTCTGGCGCTGTAGGCTGTATAGGGAACATAACCGGATTCCGTTCCCAGGGAGGCTACGACTGAACCGTTTCCTTCCAGTTCCAGAGTGGTGGCGAAAGGTTCAAATTCGATGGTATAATCCGCGTCGCTGCTCGTAAATGCCGCCGCCGTCAGTCCAAAGCTGATGCTCTGGTCAATGGTAAGATCGGTGGAAGGGTCAAGGCCGTTTTTCTTTAAAATGTATTCAAAGACCATCTGAGGCATACCGCCGGCCCGCCCGCCTAAGACTTTCCTGCCTTTTAGACTGGCCCAGTCAAAGTTTTCCTCGGCCTGCCGTCCTACCAGGAAATTTCCGGCCCTCTGGGTCAGCTGGGCGAAGTTAACGGCAGGATCCTCAGAACCTTCCTGGTATACATAGATGCTGGCTTCGGAACCCATAAAACCGATCTGGGCATCGCCGGAGATCAGGGAGGTCATAACTTTGTCAGCGCCGCCGGCATTTACAAGAGTCAGATTGATCCCCTCTTCTTCAAAATATCCCAGCTCGATCGCCGCATACTGAGGGGCGTAAAAAATGGAATGGGCCACTTCGCTTAAGGTTACAGGGGTTCCTCCGTTCCCGGAAGAACCGGAAGAACTGCAGGCGGAAAGGGATAGGGCAGTAAGGCTTCCAGCCATAAGGAGGGATAAAAAACGTTTTGCAGTTAAAACATACATAATGGATAGCTCCTTGCATATGCGTTCATACTGTTATTGTATTATTGATTTCCTCTTATGGTGCGGTGTGAGCGGGAAATGTCAGCAGACGGCGGCTTTGGTCCCTGTCAGGGCAGAAGGGCTATTGATTGCCCCGTATCATTTCACGGTACTGGCTGGGAGTCATGCCCTTTTTTCTGCGGAAGATCTTTGTAAAATAACTGAGATCCGCAATGCCGCACACAGACGCGATCTCCTGAATGGGCTCGCTGGTAGTATTTAACAGATAAATCCCGTGGCTGATCCGTCGGTCGGTTACAAAGTCTGTCAGAGTGGAGCCTGTTTCACGCCTGAAAAGGGTGGACAGATAGGTTTTGTTGACGGAGAGCCGGTCTGCCAGGGTACTTAGGCTTAGGTCATCCCGGAGATTCAGGCAGATGAGATCCACGGCCCTCTGGATCAGAGGAGAATAGGAGCGTGTGGAGTGGTTCTGAACCAGAAGGCTGTATTTGTAGATCATTTCTGCAGGAAGGGCCTCCAGACGCGACACGCTGTAGAGCGTTTCCAGCTGTATGGCGAAACGGGAGGACAGTTCGTCTAAATAGACCGGATGGACGCCTCCGTACTGAGCCGCCTTTCGGCAGAGGGTATTAAAGATGATGAGATAGTTTTTTTTGTCGCGTGTGGTATCTGCAAGCCGCTGCTCCATACCGTAGGAGTTGCCGGTGTTCAGATATTCCCTGGCCGAGGTATAGTCGCCGCGGGAGATAGCGTCCATAAGTGCCTGTTCATTTTTATAACGCAGCTCAATGCTGTCGGATACATCCTGATTCCGGCCAAAGGAATCTTCGGTATCGTACTGCACCCGGAGCTCTCCGGTACACTCCTGAGGCAGGATGCGGTAGGGGCCATCATAGAGACGGCTGCACAGACAGGTCAGGATGCTGCGTATGCAGCTCTTGTCCCGAAGAACGGGAAGTGAGGTGTAATACTGGGAAAGGAAGGGAATGTGAATCTCTGGGATATTCAGCCGTCTGGCCAGAGACTGCACAAAACCAAGGGTAGCGTCCTCCATGGCAAAGGGGCCCACGGTAAGTACCCGTTTTTGTCCTGCTTTTGGAATGGGGATGCACAGATAATAGCACCAGAACAGGTCTTTTATGAAATAGACCAGGTGTTTTTCATGGAAATTCTCCTCCGGCCGGAAAAAGGTGGAGATCACATTGCTGCAGTCTTTTAAAAGTGTGCGGCGCAGATTCAGATCAAAGGCATCGTCCCATTTGTAGGGGGCATCGATGAGCCTCGTATGGATACGCATTTCTTCAAAATAGTTTCTTACAAAGTTTAAAAGTTCGTTCTGATCCATAGGAACCTCCCGGTTTGCAGCATAATAGAAAATAGTAAAATATTCAGTAATAGTAGTATAATATATTTTTATTGCAAAATCAAACAGAATATTATTATATAAATAGTAAATAATATTATTGCTTAAAACAGCAAAATAACATACACTGCGTTTACAGACAAAGCAATCAGCAATCAAGGCCGTCTGTTGGCTTCAGACAGCGGATGGCAAGTCAGGAGGAGGTTAAAATGAACCGTCAGGAAACGAAAGAGGCGCCCTTTGGAATGAGGGACCGACTGGGGTGTATGTTCGGTGATTTTGGAAATGATTTTACATTTCTTCTGTCATCTATGTTCCTTATGAAATTTTATACGGATGTTATGGGAGTTTCGGCTGCTGTTGTAGGTGCCATGATGATGATCGCCAGAGTGGTGGACGCATTTTCAGACGTGACTATGGGGCAGATCTGCGACAGGTGCCGTCCCGGAAAGAAGGGGAAATTTGCACCCTGGATCAGGCGGATGTGCGGTCCGGTGGCTCTGGCATCTTTTTTGATGTATGCAGTATGGTTTAAGGATATGCCCATGGGCTTTAAGATCTTCTGGATGTTCTTTACCTATCTGCTCTGGGGAAGCATCTGCTATACAGGCATCAACATTCCTTACGGATCCATGGCATCTGCCATTACAGCAGATCCAAAAGAGAGAACTTCTCTTTCAAGTTTCCGTACCATTGGAGCTACTCTGGCAAACACGGTGATCGGTGTGGTTCTGCCGCTGATCGTTTACTATGAGGATGCTCAGGGCAATACTGTATTTTCCGGCAGCCGGATGATGACAGCCGCTCTGCTCTGTTCCGTTGGCGCCATTATCTGTTATCTGCTCTGCTACCATATGACCACAGAACGTGTTAAAATGGAAAAGACCGCAGAGAAGTTTTCCTTTAAGGAACTGATCCGTACTACGATTTCCAACCGCGCGCTGATCGGCATTGTAGCGGCGGCGCTGCTATTGCTGCTGGCACAGCTCACACTGTCTGGTATGGGGAATTATATTTATCCTAATTACTTTGGAAACCGTGAGGCTATGTCCACCGCCAATATGGGGGTTACTGTTATCACACTGGCGCTTTCCACTGTGATTGTAAATATTTCCGGAAAATACGGAAGAAAAGAGCTCGCGGGAGTGGGCGCGGCTGTGGGAGCAATCGCACTGATTGCCGCTTTCATCCTTCATACGAAAAACGTATGGGTATTTGTGGCCCTGTATCTGATTTCTTCTCTGGGCACAGCCATTTTTAATCTGGTGTGCTGGGCTATGATCACGGATGTAATTGACGATGCAGAGGTTCGTACCGGAAAGCGGTCTGACGGAACAATCTATGCGGTTTATTCTTTTGCGAGAAAGCTGGGACAGGCTGCATCTTCTGGACTGACCGGCGGACTTTTGACAATGGTCGGATATTCCGCAGCAACGGCTTTTGAGCCGCAGGTGGTAGACGGCATCTACAATATCACCTGCCTGGTGCCGGCAGCCGGTTTTATTTTACTGGCTCTGGCTTTAAAATTCCTTTATCCTCTGGATAAAAAACAAGTAGAAAAAAATGCGAAGATCTTAAGAGAAAAGAGAGGAGAGTAATCGTATGCTGTATCCTATATTAACGCCATCCAGATCCTTAAATGATTTAAACGGGGTCTGGGAATTTAAGCTGGACAATGGAAATGGATTTGAGGAGGAGTGGTTTAAAAAGCCGTTGGAAACTCCCATGACCATGCCGGTTCCTGCTGCTTACAATGATTTAAAGGAAGGCGTGGATTTCAGAGATCATTACGGCTGGGTGTTTTATCAGAGAACCTTCTCTGTGCCGGAATTTATGAAGGATCAGAGAGTGATTTTGCGCTTTGACGCAGTGGCCCACGAAGCCAAGGTGTACATCAATGGAGAGCTGGTATGCACGCATAAGGGCGGCTTCCTTCCCTTTGAGGTGGAAATCTCCGATCTGGCAGGAAAGGGCGAGTGCCTCCTGACCGTAGCAGTAAGCAACATCATTGATTATACCACACTGCCTGTTGGAGGAAAGAGCAGTCTTCTGGGAGGCGGTCTTCCTGGTTTTGAGGCAAAGGGCCCCAAAAAGCCAGTGAACAATCCAAATTTTGATTTCTTTAACTACTGCGGCATTATCCGTCCGGTACGGATCTATACCACACCAAAGTCCTATATCAGCGATGTTACCGTTACTGCTGAGGTAAAGGGTGAATATGCGGCTTTAAACTACCGCATTGATACCATTGGCGAAGGCAGCTGTCTGGTTGAAGTATTTGACAGAGAGGGAAATAAGGTGGCAGAGGCTGCGGGAACAGAGGGCGTATTAGAGATTAAGAATGTAAAGCTGTGGCAGCCTTTAAATGCCTACCTTTATGATATCCGCGTGACTTTTGGAACGGATGTATACACCCTGCCTTATGGTGTTCGCACCGTTCGTGTAGAAGGAACCCGATTCCTTATCAATGAGAAGCCGTTCTATTTTAAGGGTTACGGCAAGCATGAAGACACCTTCCCCAACGGCCGCGGCATCAATCTGCCTATGAATACCAAGGACATTTCCCTGATGAAATGGCAGGGAGCAAACAGCTTCCGCACCAGCCATTATCCATACAGTGAGGAAATGATGCGCCTCTGCGATCAGGAAGGCATCGTAGTGATCGATGAGACGACGGCAGTAGGCGTGAATCTGGAGTTTGGCGGCGGAGCCAACTTCAACGGACAGAAGGTGGGCACCTTTGATAAGGAGCACGGCGTACAGACTCAGGAGCATCATAAGGATGTGATCCGCGACCTGATTGCAAGAGACAAAAACCATGCCTGCGTTGTAATGTGGAGCATTGCCAATGAGCCGGATTCCTATTCTGAGGGAGCATATGAATACTTTGCGCCTTTGTATGAGCTGGCCCGCAGCTTAGATCCCCAGAAGCGTCCCTGCACGCTGGTAAGCGTACAGATGGGAGGAGGACCTGCAACCGATGTATCCGCAAAGCTCAGCGATGTGATCTGCTTAAACCGCTACTATGGCTGGTACTTCGGAGCGCCGGATCTGGAAGGGCCGGAGCAGGCGCTGCGTGATGAGTTAGACCAGTGGCAGAAATTCGGACTTCCGGTTATCTTCACCGAGTACGGCGCGGATACGGTGATGGGCTTCCACGATACAACACCGGTTATGTATACGGAAGAATATCAGGTAGATTACTATAAGATGAACCACCGTGTATTTGACGAGTATGATTTCGTGGTAGGCGAGCAGGCGTGGAACTTTGCCGACTTCGCTACCAGCCAGGGCCTCCTGCGCGTTCAGGGCAACAAAAAAGGCCTGTTCACCAGAGACAGAAAACCGAAGCTGGCGGCACATTATTTTAAGGATAGATGGCACCAGATCCCGGATTTTGATTATAAGAAAAATCAGTAATGAGGAAAAGAAGAACCTGTGCCCAAATGGGCATGGGTTCTTTGCTTTTAGGCATATGCAGGAGACTATAACAAAGTTTGTGTCTTTATATATCCACGGCTCCCGGTTTCTTGCCGGACTTCTTGCTTATTCAGGCAGATATAAGCGGGAAAATCAGCCGCGTGAACAAAGGTCAGATGAGAGGATGTCTGCCGCTGTCTCAGCTCTTACATTTCCTGCAGAGAAATTCATCGGCATATGGCAGCGTATCCTTCTGCATTATATTTTTTTCGGATCCGGTCTGAAGGGCGGTTTCATAATACAGACATTTGTGGTTGAGGATAGCCAGCATTTTGCTGAGATTTTCCATTTGCTGTTCTACGGCTTTTCTGCGTTCAAGAAACATATCATATCTTTTTTGCAGGGAGGCATCTCCTTCCTGTGCCCATTTTGCAAACTGCTTCATTTCCCGTATGGACATTCCTGTGCTTTTTAAGCATTCCAAAAGCTGAAGCATGGTGAGGTCGCTGTCATGAAATACACGGTATCCTGATTCTTTGCGCTCCAGAAAAGGCAACAATCCTTCCTTGTCATAGTAGCGAAGGGTGGTTGCCGGAATGTTTGTCATTTGAGAAACTTCTTTGATTGAATATTCCATTGGTAAAACTCCTTTTCTCTCTGTTCTGAACCGTTAGAAAAAAAATTTATAAAACTATTGACTTTAAAGTTTGCTTTAATGTTAAACTCAAGCAAATAAAAAGTCAAGGAGAGATTAGAATGAAGAAAACAAATATTCTGCAAAAGATCCACGGGCCTGCGGATGTAAAAGGCTGCAGTATGGATGAATTAAAAATTCTGTCAGAGGAAATCCGTCAGGCTCTTATCCGGCGTGTAACGGTGACAGGCGGCCACATGGGTTCAAACCTCGGTTTTGTGGAGGCAACAGTAGCGCTTCACTATGTATTTGATTCGCCCAGAGACAAATTCGTCTTTGACGTTTCCCATCAGTCTTATACTCATAAGATTTTGACAGGGAGAAAGGAAGGCTTTACAGAGCCGGAAAAGTATTATGCCTTCAGCGGCTACACAACGCCGTCTGAAAGCGAGCATGATTTCTTTAAAATCGGTCATACATCAACATCTATTTCCCTGGCAACAGGTCTTGCCAAGGGCAGAGATCTAAAGGGCGGCAGGGAAAATATCATTGCTGTCATCGGCGATGGCTCCATGTCCGGCGGCGAGGCATTGGAGGGATTGAATAATGCCGCAATGCTCAACAGCAACCTGATTATTCTGTTTAATGACAATGAAATGTCCATTGCAAAAAACCAGGGCGGTATGTATGAGAATTTCAGACAGTTAAGGGAAACAGGCGGAAAGGCAGAAAACAACTTCTTTAAAAGTTTTGGCCTGGATTATTATTATGTGGAAGAGGGCAACGAGGTAGAAACGCTTATTTCTGCCTTTGAAAAAGTAAAAGATACGAAACGTCCCACGGTGGTCCATATTCACACGCTGAAAGGAAAGGGCCTGGACTGGGCGATGCAGGATAAAGAGGCGGGACACTGGGCAATGCCTGCGGCATTTGATCTGGCAGCGTTTGCAAAAATGGAACGGTACGAAACACTGACGGCTGATTTTCTTTTGAAAAAGATGGAAAGCGATCCGACGGTGATTGCAGTTTCTGCCGCCACTCCCGGCGCTACGGGGCTGACGCAGGAGTTCAGGGCAAAGGCTGGGAAACAGTTTGTAGATGTGGGGATAGCGGAGGAACACGCGGTTGCCATGATTTCAGGCATTGCCAAAAATGGAGGAAAACCGGTGTTTGAAGTGTTCAGCAGTTTTTTGCAGAGAACCTACGACCAGCTGAGTCAGGATCTTGCAATGAACAAAAATGCGGCAACCATTCTTGTATTTTCATCCGGAATCGGAGGCGGAGACTGCACGCATAACGGGATGTATGACATAGCTTTGATCGGTTCCATCCCCAATATAATCGGTCTTGCACCTGCAACCAGGGAAGAATATTTAGCTGCATTGGAATGGTCTGTGGAGCAGAAAAACCATCCGGTTGTTATCAGGGTTCCCAAAGTGGTTATCAGCGACGGAAAAACCATTGCATTTGACGACGAATCCGCAGTCAAAGGTAAAATCGTGAAAAAGGGAAGTAAAATTGCGATTCTTGGCCTGGGTGATGCCCTGCCGCTGGCAAAACAGGCTGCAGAGGCACTGGACGAAACCGTTGGCGTAAATGTTACCGTTGTAAATCCAATGTGCTTTACAACGCTGGATAAGGACTTGCTGGACGAGCTTAAAAAGGATCACGATCTGATCGCTACAGTGGAGGACGGTATACTGGACGGCGGATTCGGCCAGAAAATAGCTGCTTACTACGGCGCTGATCCTGTAAAGGTTTTAAACTTCGGCGGAGCAAAAAGATTTAACGATCTGGTGCCTGCGGCAGACATTGCGGTTGGCAATCATCTCACGGCTGAGCTGATTGCAGAAGATATTAAAAATCATATGAAGTAGGTAATTCAATTTTCCAAAAACGACATGGATATTCTTTACGATTCTGATGATTACGCACAAACCGGATTTTATTTCTTATGCAGACGCGGTGTATGAGCTGCACGAAAGGCAGCTCAGGCGCGCTGATCAAAGTTCATAGGGCGGTTTTTGTATATGGGTGTGGGCAAATTGGCGGAGGCTGTATTCATATTCGCTGTTTGCAAAAGCTGTGTAGAGGATGTCTATGACGTTGAGCTGGGCCAGCCTGGAGGACATGGCTCCGCTGCGAAATAAGGCTTCATTGGCGGCAATGTACAGCTTATAGTCAGCCAGTCGGGACACCTGTGAGTCAGCAAAACGGGTGATGGCAATGCATTTGGTGCGGTTTTCCCTCAGCGCCTTCATACAGGCAGCCATCTCCTGTGTCTGTCCGGAATAAGAAAAAATGATGGCAGCATCCTCAGAGGAGGCATTTCGCGCCTGCAAAAGCTGAGCGTGCCAGTCCTCGCTGACACAGCAGGGCTTATTCAGGCGAAGAAACTTAAGATAGGCATCTTTGGCTGCACAGAGGGACGCACCGATGCCGAACAGGAGGATACTGCGGGACGAGCGGAGGAGGTTTACGCAGGCTTCTACCACATCCGGGTCCAGGATATGCTGGGAATCCAGCAGCACCTGGACATTTTTTTGCGTAATAGTGTTTATAATGGAAGTGATGGAGTCCTCTGGCCGCAGTTCCCGCTCTGAATGGGAGATCTGATTTCCAAAAGATGCGATTTCCAAAAGCAGGTCATGGCGAAAATCCTTGTATCCATGGAAACCAAGGGTCCGGCAGAGGCGGATGACGCTGGAAGGGGAGGTGTAGGTTTTATTTGCCAGGGCGCGGATATTGAGAGCTGCGGCAGAATCTGGGTTTGAATAGATATAGGCGGCAATCTGTGCGGGAACGCCGCTGGCGCTGTGTTTAAGTTCAGCCAGTGATAATAGGATACTTCTCATAAAAAAATACACTCCTGTTTGCTTGTATTGAATATTTTAACCAAATAATGTCTTATATATGAAACATTGTACCACAAAACATTGGAAATGTTGACACGTTTGAAAGAAAGAATATAATGAAAATAACAAGAAAACAAGAGGGGTGACGTTATGGATTTGAGCAAGATGACAACGGAATCGCGCAATGTATCTACCATGAATCTGGATCAGATGAGTCCTCTGGAGATTGTAACTGCAATGAACCGGGAAGACCGCAGCGTCCCTGCGGGAATTGAGGCGGTGCTGCCAAGGATTGCTCAGACAGTTTCTGAGGTGGAGCGTGCGTTCCGGCAGGGAGGGAGGCTGTTTTATCTGGGAGCGGGAACCAGCGGGCGTTTAGGTGTGCTGGACGCCTCAGAATGTCCGCCTACTTTTGGGGTAGATCCGTCCATGGTTGTGGGGCTGATTGCAGGCGGAGACCGGGCGCTTCGATTTCCGGTCGAAGGGGCGGAAGACAGCAGGGAACTTGGAAAGAAAGACCTGCAGGATCATGGGCTGACACCCAAAGATGTAGTGGTAGGAATTGCGGCTTCCGGGCGTACTCCCTATGTGTTGGGAGCCTTGGAGTACGCGGCGGGACTGGGATGCAGAACCGCTTCCATTACCTGTAATACAGGCAGCGAGGTGGGAAAGGCGGCGGATATTGCCATTGAGGTAAATGTGGGACCGGAGGTGCTGACGGGATCAACCAGGCTTAAATCAGGTACAGCTCAGAAGATGATTCTGAACATGATCACCACCGGAGCGATGGTGAGGCTTGGGAAAGCCTATGAAAACCTCATGGTGGATGTGGTGCAGAGCAATGAGAAGCTGCAGACCCGTGCGGAAAACATTGTGATGGAAGCCACAGGGGCAGACAGAGCGCAGGCAAGGGCTTCTATTGATGAAGCCGGCGGATGGGTGAAGCTGGCGATCGTGATGATCCTGCTGCATTGTGACGCGAGGGAAGCAAAAACGCTGCTGGAGCAGTACGGGGGACGGGTATGTGATGCACTGGCGCATCAGAAGTGAAAGGAGAGGGAGTTATGTCAAATCAGGAAATGGTAAATGAGATTCTGAACTGTCTAGGGGGAAAAGACAATGTAATTACAGCGACCAACTGTATGACACGGCTGAGGATTCACGTAAAGCAGGACAATCAGATTCAGGATGAGGCGCTCAAAAACATAGAGGGCGTGCTTGGCCTTGTCCATGACCGGGCCGGTTTTGCGGAGGTGGTGGTAGGGCCGGGAAAGAGCCGCAAATGCGCGGATATCTGTGCGGAAATGGGGATTTTGGCGGCAGAGGATGTGAATACGGAAAATAACTGGAGAGAAAATAAGGCAGCCCTGAGGGCGGGGCAAAAGGATAGCAGGATAAAAAATATGCTAAAGACATTCGGCGAGATTTTTGTTCCCCTGATTCCCGGCGTGATTGCGGCTGGGCTGTGCTCTGGTCTTGCAACTCTTTTGACACAGCTTTTCCCCGGATATGCAGAAAATGTATTTTTAACCGTTGTACATAATCTGCTTTCCATGGTCAGTGCGTCCTTTATGACATATTTGACTGCCTGGGCCGGTTATCGGTCGGCAGAGCGTTTCGGGGCAACGCCGATCCTTGGCGGTATGCTGGGTATGATCACCACACTGGGAAATATTGATGTGATCTCCAGAACGATTGGCCTCTACAACGAGGCTCAGCCGTTAGACGCTGTCTTAAGGGCAGGCAGAGGCGGAGTGCTGGCGGTAGTGATTGGTGTATTTTTTCTGGCTAAAATTGAAAAGGCAGTCCGCAGACGGATTCCAGATAATCTGGATATTATGTTTACACCCCTGATTACCCTGATTCTCTGTGTGATTCCATATGTATTTATCATCATGCCCCTGACGGGTTTTGTTTCTACCTTCCTGTGCTGGATCGTAGAACAGGTCTGCATGAGCGCTAATCCGGCTGTACGAATCGTGGCAGGCTTCCTTTCATCGGCATTGTTCCTGCCAATGGTAGCCATGGGAATGCATCATGGGCTGGTGGCCCTGTATACAGTTCAGCTGGAGAGCATTGGCTTTGTTACCTTATATCCGGCTCTTGCAATGGCGGGCGCGGGCCAGGTTGGAGCGGCGATTGCCATTTATATGAAAGCAAAGAAGGTGAAGAACCAGCGTCTGTGTTCCGTTATTGACGGCGCCCTTCCAGCGGGAGTATTGGGGGTAGGGGAACCTCTGATTTACGGAGTCACGCTCCCCATGGGAAAACCATTTTTTACAGCGGGTCTTGGGGCAGGATTCGGCGGAGCGTTCGTTATGGCAATGCAGGTGGCCTCTACTACATGGGGGCCATCCGGTATTCTGGCGTTCCCGGTAATGACGGCAGGCCCCAATCCTGCCGTATGGTCTATGCTGTACTATGGAATCGGTCTGGTGATCAGCTATCTTATGGGATTTATTATAACAAATGGGGCTGTGAAAGCAGAGGATGTGGCATCGGCGTAGGATGATAGACAGATGGGCAAAAGGCCGCTGTACGGGGGAGTACGGCGGCCTTTTTAAGAGTCTTTGACGGCCGGCTGCCATATAATATTGCGCATATGTTATTTTAATAAACGTTCTTTTCAGACAGGAGTATTTCTGATAAAATATTTTCACATATGAATTTTGACACAGGAGAAAACAAAGATGGAATACAAGATTATCGTTCTGGATCTGGACGGGACACTGACAAACAGGGATAAGGTTATTACGCCAAGAACAAAGAGGGCTCTGATGGAGGCCCAGGAAGCGGGAAAGATCGTCGTCCTGGCTTCCGGCCGCCCTACGGCCGGCATTGAGCCTCTGGCAAAGGAACTGGAACTGTCAAAATATGGAAGCTATATTTTGTCCTACAATGGGGGAATGATTACCAGCTGCCGTACTGGGGAAGCGGTATTTTCTTCGCTGCTCCCGGTGGAATCCAACCAAAAAATTATCGGTCTGGCAGAGGAGAATGGGGTGGATATCCTGACTTATGAGGGCAGAAAGATCATTACAAACAACGCGGAATGTCCCTATGCGGTCAAGGAATCCTGCATCAATCACCTTCCTCTTCGCCAGGTGGAAAACATGAGAGAGTATGTCGCCTTTCAGGTGCCTAAATTCCTGATGTTAGATGACGGGGATTATCTGGAGATGGTAGAACCCAGGGTCAAGGCAGCCATGGGCCGTGATTTCAGTGTCTACCGTTCAGAACCCTTTTTCCTGGAGGTGATGCCAAAGGGGATCGATAAGGCCCAGTCCCTGGGGCGTCTTTTAGAATGTCTTGGCCTGTCAAGGGAAGAGATGATCGCCTGCGGCGACGGCTATAATGATCTTACCATGATCCAGTATGCCGGTCTTGGAGTAGCAATGGAGAATGCAGTTCTCCCGGTGAGAAATGCTGCCGACTATATCACTGCCTCCAACAACGAGGACGGTGTGGGGCTGGTGGTGGAGCGGTTTATGCTGGGTAAGGGCTGAATCACTGCGGATGTAAGAAATCCGTAAATATAATTATTTTGCCATTTATACAAAAACATGATACACTAAAAACCAGATACTGACAGTCATATTGTTAAAAACAGACAAAAAAAGATATGGAAGGAGGCACAGAATGCTGCAGGTGTCAGGAATCTGTAAATCATATGGAAAGCGTCGGATTTTGGATCAGGCCGAACTGTCTGCCCACAGAGGAACCTGTGTGGGAATTGTAGGGGCCAACGGCTGCGGTAAGACAACCCTTTTATCTGTCCTGGCGGGAGTAAGGAAACCGGATCGGGGCAGTATCCGAATTGACGGGCAGGAAGCATCAGGCCATCCGGCAGTATTTGCAGCTAAGGCTGCTTATGTTCCCCAGGAAAATCCTCTGATGGAGGAGCTGACCGTGAGGGATAATCTCCTTTTGTGGTATAAGGGCAGCAAAAGCCGGATGAAGGAAGATCTGGAACATGGCCCGGCAGCTCTTTTAGGGATTCCTTCTATGCTGGAACGCAGGGCGGGAAAGCTGTCAGGAGGTATGAAAAAAAGACTCAGTATCGCCTGTGCTCTGTCGGGACAGGCCCCTCTTCTGATCATGGATGAGCCGGGAGCAGCTTTGGATCTGGAATGTAAGGAAACGATCCGTCAGTACCTGCAAAGCTATTTAGAGAATGGAGGAACAGCAGTCCTTACCTCTCATGAGATGGAGGAGCTGTCCATGTGCAGCCGGCTTTATGTGCTGAGAGATGGCAGACTGGAGGAGATTCCAGCAGGTCTTGGGCCAAAAGAACTGATCGCCAGCTTTCATCCGCCGAAGGTCGGCATATAGGACGGCAGGGATAACAAGTTAAGTCAAATGCGGCAATGCCTGGAAAGACTGTGACTAAAAACGGAGGAAAAAGTGTATGGAATTAACGAAGCAGATGAAAATGGCAGCGGCCGGAGCGGCAGCGGTAATCGTAGTGGGCGGAGGTGTTTTTGCCTTTACGCAGATGTCAGAGGGGGATCCCAAGGAAACGGTGATCAAGGCATTTGAAAATATCTATACAGAAGGGCAGACTGATCCGCTGGAAGAACTGTTTGGACTGTCAGAGTTTGCAAAAACAGAGGCATCATCCAGTTCCGAGGGCGGTCTTACGTTAAAGCTTGACAGCTGTTCTGAGCCTGCGGTCAACGCCTATGCAGGCAGCGGGCTGCGTATTGAAGGAAAGGAGGATACAGACAGCCACAAGAGCTCCTTCAATATGGGGGTTATTTATAATGGAATGGATCTGGCGAATCTGAACCTTTATTATGGAGATCACACCCTTATGGCTGCAGTACCGGAACTGTCTTCCCGCGTATTTACTCTGGATCTGGGAGAAGGGCTGGGTGACCGTGTAAAAAATTCTCCTGTTGTAGCTCCGGCCCTGGAGCAAAACGGTATTGATCCGGCTGCTCTGGCAGAATATTTGAACACCCTTTTAGCCCAGGCCCAGCAGGAAGACGAAGGACAGACAGAGTCTCTTGATCTTAAGGGCCTCATGAACCGCTATCGGGAAGGCTGCAAGGCTGAGGATGATTTTAAGGCGGCTATGACTGTAAAAAAGGGTGAAAAGGGAACCTTTACTGTGGATGGAAAAGAGGTAAGCTGCAAAGGCTATGAGGTTTCCATCAGTAAAGACGCCATGATCAGCTTTTTAAGAACCTCATCTGACTTCTTCCTTCAGGATGAGACTCTGAAAAATGAGTTTTTAAATCAGATGGAAATGAGCGTACAGCTTGGACAGCTCATGGGAGGGAATGGAACAGGACAGGAGTTCCCTACTGCCAAGGAGATGCAGGAACAGACTTACGAAGAGGCAAAGGCAAACATCGATGAGATGATCAGCTTTTTGGAGAGTTCCTTAAATGATGTGCAGATGACCGTCCATGTGGATTCCAAAGGCCGTCTGGTTTCTGTAAAGGGAACCACCTCTTTGAATGATCCTGACAAGACAGAAACGGAGAGCGAGCCGGTTAGTGTGAATTTCAGCTGTGAATTAAAGGGCGGTTCCTATCTGACCCAGAATCTTAATGCTCAGGTAGAAATGGTAAATGGAGACGAGACGCTGGTGCTTACAGCTGCAAAAGACGGAACCTATGATGGAAAGCAGCTGACCGGAGGCCTGGATCTGGAGATGAAGTCAACAGGCGCCATGTCAGAGGAGTGGAAGGCTGCTTTTGACGGTTCCTACAACAGTGACGGCGGCGCTTATGACCTTCAGGCAGCCGTCAGCCAGGATGGTCTGGAGCTTGTGAGCCTTTCTGCCAAAGGAGCGGTTGATCAGCTGGAAAAGGGGAAATCCATCCATGTAGCCATTGATTCCATCACAGCCTCTGCCATGGGAGATACAGGAAATGTTGTTTTAAGCGGCGAATATCATTTCGGGCCGCTGTCTGGAGAAGTGGTTCCTCTGGAAGGGGAAACTATGGATATACTGGCAGCCACCGAAGAGGAATGGAACGCCGTTGCTATGGAGATACTCTTTGGCGTCATCGGAATTGGCGGTGAAGCAGGATTGATTCAGTAAAGGATATAAGTATGTGTGGACGTCTGTGCTATATAAGGCTGGAATTAAAACGTGCCCTGAGACGGCTTCCCCACATTCTGGCAGGGGCGGCAGTGCTTGTGATTCTCATGGGCGCGGCCGCCCTTCTGGCAGGAAAGCTGCTCTATGGCGGTCAGGCAGTGGGACGGATTCCGGTAGGCGTGGTACTGCCTGAGGAGGATACCCTGGCAAAACAGGCCGTAAATATGATCCGTTCCCTTGAAAGCGTTAAAAGTCTCTGCGATCTTACCTATATGGACGAGGAGGAAGCGAAACAGGGGCTAAGGGAAGGGCGGCTTTATGCCGTGCTTCAGGTGCCGGACGGTTTTGTGCAGGATATTATGACAGGAGTCAATACGCCTGTAACTGTGATCTTTCCGGAAAATGCGGGAGTCGAGAGCAGGATTTTTCAGGAACTGACGGATGCAGGCGCAGGCATATTGGGAGCCAGTCAGGCGGGGATCTACAGCGGAGATCAGCTTTTAAAACAGTATGGTCTGACGGAGAAAATTCCCCTGTTTGAAAGAGAAATGAACGGAATCTACTTAAGCTACAGCCTTCCCAGAATGGATTATTTTGGAAAAATCACCGTAAACGGAGCGGGAGATGTGACGGTGCCTGTATTTTACGGGATCAGCGGCTTTGTGCTGGTGCTGTTGCTGTCCGCCATTCCGGTATCGGATCTGTTAAAGAGAGACAGCCCTGTGATGAGGCAGAAGCTGTCTCTGATCGGAATTGGCCCGTTTACAGCGGCAGGAGGCCGTATTCTGGGACTCTCTCTTTTACTGGGGATTTTGACGGCTCTGGCTGCTTTGGCTGCTCAGGCGGCAGGTGTGCTTTCGTTCAGTCTGCCAGGTGTTTTTGCAGGGATCCTGGTTTGCCTGGGAGCGGCATCTGCAGCAGCCTGTCTGTTTCTGACGGCAGGAAGCCGAATGGGAGGGATCCTTCTTCTTTTTGTTATGGTGACAGTGCTCCATTTTCTTTCCGGCGGTTTCCTTCCGCAGGTATTTCTGCCGGAACAGATCCGGGAGGCAGCACCCTTTTTACCCTCCCATATCCTGATGGAAGGCGTAAAGATGGCAGTGACCCAAAGCTGGAACTTTGAAACAGCGGGAAAGCTGGCTGCTCTGATTGCAGGAGGGTGGCTGATTGCGGCAGCGGCGGAGGCGGCGGATAAATGAAACAGGTAATTGTGTGGTTTTTTCTCGCGTGTAAGCGCTATTTAAAAAAAGGCATATTTCCAATGCTTTTACTTCTTCTGCCTCTGGCAGCCCTGGGAATCGGGAAAATGGAGAGCCAGGGAGAAAACAGAATTCGGATTGCCGTGTGTACAGCCGGAGGAACGGAGCAGGAGGCTTCCTGGCTTTCCAGGCAGCTGGCACGGAATCTGGCAGAGCGGGCAAAGGGGATGTTTGATTTTTATCTCTGCGCCAGTGAACAGGAGGTAAAGGATGAGGTGGCATCAAGGCGGGCGGAATGTGGATATGCCATTGATCCGAATCTGGAAGAAAAACTGAATCAGAAGCAGTGGAAGAAAGTGATTCGTCTTTATACGGCCCCGTCTACTGTGGCAGGCCCGTTATCTGCAGAAACGGTTTTTCATGAACTGGCAGCCCTGTATAACAGAGAACTTTTACAAATGTATGTGACGGAGGGAGAGGCGTTTTCGCAGATCGGGTCTCCTGAAAGCGAAGAGAGAAAGGCGGCGGCAGGACAGGCCAAAGAACTCTATGATCAGTGGTATGACGGCGTCGGTCTCTTTCATTTTGCGTACATATATGATGGGGAAAGCACAGGCAGGACTTTGGCAGAGGAGACGGGAGCAAAGCTTTTTCCTGTCCGTGGCCTTGCGGCTGTTTTTGTCTTTACCATGTCGCTGTACGGAGCGGTTCTGCTGGGAGAGGATGAGATAAGCGGTCTTTTTATTCCTCTAAGCTGGAAACTGCGTCTGCCATGCCGTCTGGCGGTTTTAAGCGCTCCGACGGCGCTGTCCTGTGTTTCTGCCTTTTTCGCATTGTGGGCTGGAAAAAGCTTAAAGAGTGGAGTAGCAGGAGCGGCAGAGGAAGCTGCCGCACTGCTGATTTATGGTTTGGCCTGCGTGGCTGTAGTTTTTCTGCTTAAAAATGTGTTTCGCTCCCCCAGGGCGCTTTGCTGTACCATTCCGTTCTTTATTATTGGAAGCCTTATATTCTGTCCGGTGTTTGTGGATGCAGGAACATGGATGCCGGGAATAGAACAGGTTGGCCGGCTGTTTTTGCCGTATTATTATCTGGGATTCTTTTAGGAAAAATGGGGGCGGCAGTTTTGGCTTCTGCCCCTAAAAAAAAATTAAAAAAATAAAAAAAAGGTATTGCCAAAATGGAAACAGTGTGATATATTATAACACGTGCTGCGGGAGTGCTGGAATTGGCAGACAGGCAAGACTAAGGATCTTGTGGGTGTATGCTCGTGTGGGTTCAAGTCCCATCTCCCGCATATGCAGAAGTGGCGGAATTGGCAGACGCGCACGGTTCAGGTCCGTGTGGTAGTAATACCTTGAGGGTTCGACTCCCTTCTTCTGCACTGGATGATGATCCGGAACTTAAGGAAACTTAGGTTTCGGATTTTTTTGTACAAAAATATAAAAAACTTGACATTATACCTGGTATAAGCCTTATGCTTGGAGAGCAAAGATGCGCTGGAGATAACAGCGCGGATAAGGAGGGGAAGATATGTCACGGACAATCAAAGAAGCCCAACAGCTGACGGGGATCACCAGCCAGAATATCCGATACTATGAAAAACAGGGACTGCTGACGCCTGAGAGGAATGAGGAAAATTCCTACCGGCTGTATTCCGAGGAGGATATTGGCCGCTTGAAAATGATCCGCTTGTTTCGGAAATTGGGGATGCCGGTGGGAGAGATTCGCCGGATGTTTGAGGGCGATATCTCTTTGGAGGAAGCAATTGCGTCCCAGATCAGCCGTCTGCAGTCTCAAAAGGAAGAATTGACGGCTGCATTGGAGTTTTGCGGGAAGATAAAGGAGGAACAGCTGGCAGATGTAGATCCGGATATGTATCTGGAAGAGATAGAGAAAGAGGAGAGAGCGGGATCTGTATTTATGCAGTTCATTAACGATTATGCGCAGGTGGTGCGGTCCGAGGCAATCCGGGATTTTTCCTTCATGCCTGAGGATCGGTGCGATGATCCGGAGATTTTTTCTCAGGAACTTCTCAAATATGCCAGAGAAAATAAGAAAACGATCGTGATCACCAAAAAGGGTCTGTCACCCCGGTTTATGATGGATGGGGCTGAATATAAAGCCTACAGAACTTCCTCGCGTCTGGGAATTGTGATCCGCTGCGAGCTGGTTCATCCGGAGGATTATATCCCGGCAGGGATGACGGTCCGCAGATACAGGATTCTTCGCGTTATTTCCATTGCGGCACTGCCCCTGCTTCTGTGGGGAATCAGTGCGCTGTGCTTTTTAGATCGGCTGGATCTGCGTTCGCCGGGATCCTGGCTGGCGCTGTTTGTGATGGGAACGGTTTTTCTGGCGGATCTGTTTTTTGTATACTACAGCCATGGAAAGAACTTCAAAGGCTGAAACTGCATATGAAGATTCATGAACGTGGCAGCAAAGGAACGGATGGAGGATGGATGGGCCGGGAATGTTATTTGGCAGGAGCGTCACAGAGGCATCTGCTCCTGCATTGCGGGGATTTTCAGAGTTACCTCTGTGCCTTTTCCTGTAACGCTTGTGAATGACAGTCCAAAGCCTTCTCCGTAAAGACTTTTCAGCCGCAGGTTTGTATTGGATACGCCGATGTGCCGGGTGGAGGTAAGAGCGCCTTCAGTATTTGGCTCATCCAAAAGAGTATCCAGTTTTTCCGGAGGGATTCCAGCCCCGTCATCGCAGATGACTAAGATAATATCATTGTCCTCCCGCCACCCGGTAAGGAGGATGGAGCCCTTCTTCTCTTCCTTCATCAGGATACCATGGAGAAGGGCATTTTCTACGATAGGCTGAAATGTCAGCTTTGGTATGGTGAAATCCAAAAGTTCCGGAGGAACATCAGCGATAAAGGAGGCGCAGTGATTGTAGCGCATATTCTGCAGCTGCATATATAGAGACACATGGGTTATCTCATCTCTGATGGAAGAGAGGAGATCCTTGCGTCCAAGGGTCAGGCGGTAAAAACGGGTCAAGGCCTGGATGGCTTCGCTTACCTGCCCGATCTGGCCGGACTGAGCCAGCCAGTTGATCATATCCAGGGTATTGTAGAGAAAATGGGGATTGATCTGTGCCTGGAGCGCCCGGAACTGAGCCTTCTGAAGCTCTTTTGAAGCCTGTTCCTGCTGATCCATAAGCTCATTGATTTCAGCGGTCATAAAATTGTAGGCCCCGGAAAGAATCCCGATCTCATCATTGCCGGCCTGCTCTAATATAAGAGGCTGGGGACGGCCGGAGCGAATACTTTCCATCTGAAGGGCCACATGGATGATGCGGTCTGCGAAAGATCTTGAGAGCAGATACGCCAAAAACAGGGCCAGAAGAGAGATAAAGGCATACAGGCCGATGAAATTCATGATGGTGGAAGCGCCTACTGCCTGAAGTTTTTCTCTGGGGATGAGGGAAATGAGATACCAGCCAGAATCCTTCACAGGAAAACAGGCTGCATATACCCGGATCCCGTTTAACTCAGCAGGCAGAAATTCTTCCTCTGTCTTCAGCTGCTCAAAAAGCTCCGGTGGGATGGCAGGCATAGACTTGTTTGTTTTTAGGTCCCCGGTCTGGATTGTCCGCCCGTTTTGGTCTGCAAAGAAGGTGTATTCTCCCTCGATGGATCGCCGGTTTGCGATCAGCTCCTGAAGAGAGGAACGAGAGAAATATACAGCAACATAGGCGGCCGTCTCTCGCTCTGTCTCCCCATTTTGGGGGAGATAATTCAATCGTGTAATATAAGCCAGATTGCCGCAGGTCTCCCGTTCTGTTTCCGAGAGAGAGGAGGAACAGAACAGATAATCTTCCTCAGAAGCCTTAAACTGTGAGATCCATTGGCTGTCCAGGGAAGAAAGAGGGGAAAACAGGATTTGACGCCCGTTGTTCCAGACATCCAGCCTGGGATAGCTGCTGTCGTCATAGTAGATCCGTACCGACCGGATCAGGGACGGCTCTGCGGCCATACGGGCCTGGTTGTACAGGCTGTCCAGCTGGGAGCGGGATAATGCGGAGGTCTTTGCCTGCTCTTTTGGAATGGAAAAGAGGCCCTGGACGGAAAGGGCGTCTGTGAGGGTGTCGGAAGCATAGGATATATGGGTCATCAGATTCTCAGCGGCAAGGGCAGACTGAGCGTGGAAAGCCTCTTCCGACTGAAGGGTATTATTTAGTACGATCTGAAAGAACCGGGTAAACATAAGAACTGTCACTACGGCCATAGGCAGCATAAAAAGAATGGCGTACGATACAGCCAGCTTTTTCTTAAGTTTCATGTCATAGATGTAATAATGCAGCAAACGTTTCAGAGGATGTTTCATCAGAGCATTTTCTCCCTGTATTCAGATGGGGAAAGGCCTACGATTTTGCGGAAGGCCTTGCTGTAATAGTTTCCGTCACTGTAGCCTGCCTTTGCGGAAATGTCTGCAATCCGGTAGCGGGGATCGTTTAAAAACTGTTTGGACATTTTGATCCGGTAATCGGTCAGGTACTGATTCACGGTCTGGCCTGTTTCGTTTTTAAAGAGGGTGCAGACATAGCTGGAAGAGCGGTTGACGTATTCGCTGATTTCCGGTACGGACAAGGTAGGGACTGCATAGTTTAGACGGATGTACTCCTTGATCTGAAAGACAACAGGATGTTCGGTCTGGTTGAAAATCAGGTGCTGAAAATAAAGCTGTATCCGTTCACAGAGAAATTCATGAAGCTCCCTCAGGGTAGCCCGGTTCATAACGTCCTCCCAGATGGATTCGGACTCCAGACCTTCTCGTTTCCACAGAGAAATGTGATTGGCAAGACTGATTTCGTCCAGTTTATTCAGGTAGCGGAAGTACCGGTCTTTTGCCTGGGCTGCGGGAAGAGGAGGGCCGTCTTTTAAGCCTCTGTAAAATGCCTCTGCCGCCTTCAGGGCATCCTCTTTCTTTTGGGCCGTTAAGGCAGCGCCAAAGTCTGTAAAGGGGTCTGCGGCCGGCTGATAGGATCCTGCGGCCGGCTGCGGGGTCAGGACCGAGTTATAGTCATGGTAAAAGCTTTCATCTAAAAGGTTCATGGCGCTATGGTAGGAAACGGAGGCCTGCGCCATACCCTGAAGAATCGGGCCGGCTGCTATAAAGAAACGGCAGTAAGTCTTCATTCGTGACTGCACCAGCCGGGTAAAGTCTTCCAGAACTTTGGTCTCCGGACGGGAAGGGCTGCAGAGAAAGCTTATGATATAACGGTCAGCCTTCGGCATTATCAGCCGGGTTATGCCGTGTTCCTTAAGATACCCGGAAAAAAGCTGGCTTTCCTTCATCAACTCTTCGGAAGGAAGCTCGGACAAAGGGGTCAGGCAGCTTGTGACAACTGCACTAAACCAGAAGTCTGGTTCGATGGCAGGAGAAAGACAGGCTCCCAGGGCGGCTGCGGCAGCCGCTTTTGCCCCATCCGTGAGAAAAAGCACCAGGTGGCCTTTGAGATCCTGCTCCTTGAGCATCGCCCCGCTTTTGGCGGCCCCAAGGGAGCGGCACCGGTCTGCCGCCTCCTCCAGTGCGTTCTCCAGTTCTTTTTTATCCAGGGGCTTGTCAATGTAGTTTACGGCTTTTAATTTGATGGCCGCCTTCAGATATTCGCGGTCTGAATAGGCGCTCATAAAGAGAACGGCTGTGTCAGGAGCTTCTTCCAGATACCGTGAGGCCATTTCCACACCGGTCATGCGGGGCATACGGACGTCCGTTAAAATGATATCCGGTCGGTGCGATCTGGCCGCTTCCAGGCCGTGAATCCCGTCATCGGCCAAAAAGACCTCCGTAATGCCCAGTTTTTTTAAATCTAACAGGTTTCGTATGCCTTCCCTGGTCAGTTTTTCGTCATCTGCGATCAATAATTTCATGGAATCGTTCCTTTCGTTTTATAACAAAGCCTGGATTACCATGCACCAGAGCGGCAGCACAGCCATAGAGGCAAGGGTGGAGAGGACTACGCATTGGGCAGCAAAGGTCTCGTCGCCCTGATATTTGGCAGCCAGGATCGAGGTGGTGCTTCCGGCCGGCATAGCCGCCAGCACTACGGCCACACCTCCGGCGGCCGGGTCAATGGAAAACATAAGACAGCCCGCAAGAACGGCTGATGGGATAAAAAGCAGGCGGATCAGGCAGTAGCTTACTGTAAGCTTTGAGACCATATGACGGATCCCCGCGTCTGCCAGACCTGAACCAATAAAAAGCATGGTAATGGCAGTCGTGCAGCCTCCCAGGCTGCTTACAGCCTTGCTTAGAAACAGGGGCAGCCTGTACTGGGCAGCCATCAGCAGGATCCCGATTTCCACGGCAATGATGCAGGGATGCCTTAAAACCTTTTTCAGCACCTCTTTTTTGTCGGGGCTTTCTGTAAAATAAGATACACCGGCAGACCACATGACGATTCGCTGCGGGATCAGATAGATAGAGGCGAACAAAAGACCCAGCGAGCCGTAAAGCCCCTCGGCAACCGGATTTCCAAGAAAACCGGCATTGGAGCAGACGGTGCCGTACTGGAGGATCATCCTCTGTTTTTTGGGGAGCTTTTGGTAGCAGAAGGCGCTGACAGCGGCGCAGAACAGCTGAAGGAACAACGAGACCATAAGGATCTGAAAACCAGATACCAGCAGAGAACGGTCAAAGGGGATGGAAAAAGCGGTTATAATATTGCAGGGGAGAAGGACGTTGATGATCAGATCCGTCAGTACACCCCGCCCTTCCTTTGTTATGATATTTTTCTTTCGCAGAAACATACCTGTGCCCATGAGAAGAAACATCATGAGCTGCAGGTCAAAAAGGCCTTTAAATTCCATTTTACCCTCCCAAAATTCATCTTCCGTGAATCTATTATAATACAAGAAACCGCAATGTAAAATACATGATTTTACTCAAAAACAGTAAATGAGCGGCTTTATAAAGGCGGTCTGAGCAGAATTTCAGGGAAAATCGTAGGATTTTACAGAGGATGAAAAGATTTTACCATGGAACTTTGCAGGAACGGATGATACCATAAATACATAAGATGATAGCAGGCATTGCCTGGTACTGCTTACTGTAAGCAGCCATCCCCGTGTATCAGGCAGTGATCTTTTATAAACAGCTGCGCTCCCCCAGGGGGCGCATCATGCATATGATGGAGGTAATGAACATGAAACGTGTTGCAGTTAAATTTGAACGGCCAGATCAGATCATTGATTTTGTAAGAATTATGAATCGGTACGAATATGATGCAGATGTAAAATGCGGAAGCAGGATTGTAGACGCAAAATCCATCGTAGGTGTGCTGGCCCTGGCAAAGTCTAAGACCGTAGAGGTCATTGTTCATACAGACGACGCCTGTCAGGAACTTATGGAGGAAATTTCCCGGTATGCAGCATAACAGCGCTGAAGGGACAGTGAAAAACGCCCGGCTCACCTTCTGATTCGGAGGGAGAGAGGGTGTATTTTTTATGTCGTCCAAGGGAAAATACGGTCAGCTGCAGGTGTTTTGGACGATTTTCTTCTTTAATGTGAAAAAGTGCTTGCATATCTTTGAAAAAAGTGTATAGTTATCATTGAAAAATAAATAAGCAGAGTAGGCGTATGCGCGTTAAGTGCCGGCTGGACAGGGAGTTGCCAGCCAGACGAAAGCAAGTGCCGGATGGGGGTACATTTCCGGAACTTTCTGCGGTGCATAGGCCGCATCCCGCTGCATCAGAGAAGATCATAGGGGTTGATTATCTCCGATTGTAGTTTGAGAGGTCTGCAAAGGAGGTAATTTTTTTATGACAAGATTAGCAACTTTGTTTACCTGTTCCTTCCGTCAGCTTAAGGAGGCAAAGACGGTTACCATCTGCGCCATGCTGGGCGCGGCGGCCATTGTGCTTGGGTCTTTGAGCATCGAGGTGGGCCCTACAGTGCGCATTGGTTTTTCCGGTATTCCCAATGAACTGGTTCACTATCTGTTCGGGCCGGCGGCAGGAAGTCTGTTCGCAGGGGCGCTTGATATTTTAAAATATATGATCAAGCCTACCGGGGGATTTTTTCCTGGTTTTACCCTGGTGGCCATGCTGGCCGGCGTGATCTACGGCTCTTTTTATTATAAGAAGCCGCTGACACTTTGGAGAGTGTTTGCCGCCCATTTAGCTGTAAGCCTGGTGTGCAATGTGCTTCTTAATACCCTGTGTCTTTCTGTGTTATACGGAAAGGCATTTATGATCCTTTTGCCGCCGCGGATCATTAAAAATCTGATCATGTGGCCCATTGATTCTCTGATCTTTTTTTATATTGCAAAGATCCTGGACGCTGCTGGAATGTTCCGTTTCCTTAACGCAGGAGACCAGAAACGTCAGTGAGGGACGTATTTGCAGAGCCAAAGGAGGAGTTATCATGAAATTAAACACTGGTATGCGCTGCCATGACCTGTGTCCGAAAATGGAGATGGAAAAAGTATTTGAACAGGCAAAGGAAAATGGGATCCATCAGATCCAGCTGGCGTTTGCCAAATCCATCAGCAATTATGATTTTACAACAGGCCGTTACAATCCCGGCTTTGCCCGCTACATAAAGGAGCAGCTGGATAAAAATGACATTCATGTAGCGGTGCTCGGCTGCTATATAAACCCCACGCATCCGGTGGAGTCAGAGCGGAAAAAAGAGGTGGCCAGATTCATTGAGCATTTAAAATATGCCCGGATTATCGGTGCGGATATGGTAGGCACTGAGACAGGACGTTTATCTTCAGATTTTCGTGTAACCCCGGAGACTTATTCTGAGGATGGATATCAGCTGCTGTTAAAGAGCATGAGAGAAATCGTGGCTGCGGCTGAAAAGCTGGGAGTGATCGTAGGGGTGGAAGGGGTATTTGACCACACGCTCTGCAGCCCTGCCCGGATGAAACGGTTTTTGGATGATATAGATTCCCCTAATGTAGAGGTAATCTTAGACGGCGTGAATCTGATCCATCCCAATGAGACAGCACCCGAAGCCCAGGCCAGGGTGATCGGGCAGGCCTTTGAGTATTATGGAGACCGGATCAGCGCCCTTCATATGAAGGATTTCGTCTTTGACGGCGAAAACCAGATTTTCAAGCACGTAGGAGAGGGACTTTTTAATTATGAGCCGTTTATGAAGCTCATTAAGGAAAAGAAACCGTATATTCCCATGCTGCTGGAAAACTCTGACAGAGAGCGTTTCCATGAGGATGTGGCGTTTTTGCAGGAGGTCTTTGACCGGGTATAAATGCATACATGATATGCAGTAAAAAAGACGGGTAAAAAGCCATTGCTTTTGTCCGTCTTTTTGATTGTGGTGCAATAGGCGTGCTCTTATGGTATCCGGCCAGGCTGCCAAAGCAGGACTTAAGTTTTGTTATTTTTTGAATATCTGATCCTTTTTCCCATTTTCTCTACACAGTCTGACAGCGAGCGCAAGAGTCACGATTTCTGCGGCAAATGGCGCGATCCAGATAGAGCCGCTTCCAAAAACCACAGGAATACAGAAAATGGCCAAGGCTTTTATCACAATCCCTCTGCTGATTGCAACGATGTTTGCCGCTTCGGTTCTTTTGGTAGAGAACAGGAAGGCCGTATAGATAAGGTTCAGCGCCATGGGGATGAAGGACAGGCTAAACAGCGGTAAAGCTGCGGAAGCGGCCTGTACAAGGTCTGCGCTGCTGCTAAAAATACGGATTACGGCCCTGTCAAAAAAGAACAGCACTCCGTAAATCAAAACGGACAGGATACTGTTAATAAGGAGTCCGCAGTAAAAATACCATCCCATATCCCTGGTATTTCCTTTGCCACAGCAATGTCCCCAAAGGGGCTGCAGGCCCTGGGCCACGCCGGATAGGATGGCATTGGCAAGGGAAAAAATGAAGCTTAAAACACTAAAGGTGGATATGCCGATGTCGCCCACCAGGCTGGCCAGCATGAGGTTATAGCAGAGCGCGGTGACAGGCGTTGCAAGCTGGGTAACTGCTTCGGGCACACCGCGCCTGCAGATTTTTATTATCAATGAAACGTCAATTTTAAATGGGCGGATCCGCAGATCCCCCTTTTTCAGTATAAAATGGGAAAGCAGCACAAGGACTGAAAGAATCTGGCCCAGGCCGGAGGCAACAGCCGCGCCGGTTACACCCATATGAAGGGGGAAGATAAACAGCCAGTCCAGGAAGATATTGGATGTCGCTCCTGTGCACATTCCCACAAAGGAAAGCATTGGAGAGCCGTCATTTCTCACAAAAACAGAAAGACAGGTGCTCATAAGCATGGGAATGGAAAAAGCAGAATAGTAAAACAAATACTCGGCAGACATTTTTCTCATTTCCTCACTCAGTTTTTTGGCGCCGCTTAGGTCAACGATCTGTCGGGAAAATGCCATTCCTGTGGTCATAAGTATAATGGAGATCAGAAGCGTCAGGGAAAAAGCGGTCATAAAGGCGTGATTTGCGCCGTTTTTATCCGCTCGGCCCATTCGGATAGCGACAATCGTTGCTCCGCCCATGGGGAACATGGCTGCGACGGCAACAACAAAGGTGATGAACGGAACTCCGATATTGACAGCACCCAGGGCAGCCGGGCCTACGCCCTGCCCTACAAAAATACCGTCTACAACATTGTAAAGATAGGTTACAAACGAGCCGCCCAGTGCAGGGAGGATGTAACCAAATAAGGATTTTGTTTTAGTGTTCATAAGAATACCTCCATAAAGGAAGCGGGGCAAACCCTCTGAGCTTTACCCCGCTTTATAAAAAAAGTGGGATAAAACCCTAAACGGTCTTATCCCACTTCAACAATCTTTTTGACTGCAAGTCCTCTGACAAGCAGGGACATTGTAACATGGAAGCAGTTTAAAGTCAATGGTATAGATTCAGGACGAGGTGATCTTCTTGAATGCCTTTCGCCGTCCTGAACAGTTACAGCCGATGAAATATTACCGGACAGATCTTATCGAGCATCCGTTCTCTGATGAAATAAAAGCAGTAGCCCCCCATACACCAGGCTGATAAAAACGGTCTGCAGTGCGGCGCTGAAAAAGGGCGGCAGAGAGGAAAGGCGCGGGAGAAGGGCGCACAGCGCCAGATCTGTGCCGATAGCGGTAAAAAGGAACAGAACCGGCTTTACTACCATGGAAAAGACATTCCAGGGAACGGGGGCCAGACGGTTTAGGGTAAAGAAACACATGAGCGCCAGGGCAAGCTCGCTGGCAAGAAGCCCCCACAGGTATCCCAGAATGCCAAAGCGCGGGATGGCAAAGAGGACGAAAGCAAGGCGGAGAACCATGGCGGCGATATTCTGAAAAAAGGTGGAGGACGTCCGTCCAAGGCCGTTCTGTATGCTTCCCAGAGTGGTAGCCAGATACATAAAGGGGCAGAGCCAGCAGAGGATGGTGATAAATTCCCCGGCCTGGGGATCATGAAAAAGGCTGGTTCCCAGAGTGTTTCCGAATAGTGTAAAAATACCGATGCACAGGATGCCCATATAGCAGCTGTAGCGCATGGAGACAGCCAGCATGGAGGAAATGCGCTCTGTACTGCCGCTTGCCTGCGCCTCTGCGGCGGAGGGGAGAAGGAGTACGGCCATGGAGTTGGTTATGGCAGAGGGAAAGAAGATAAAGGGCATTGCCATACTGGTGAGAACACCGTACAGGGACAGGGCCTGGGAGTCTGTAAGGCCGTAAGCCATCAGGCGGTTGGGAATCCAGACTGCCTCAGCGCTTCCCAGAATATTCAGCACCAGTCGGTTTCCCATAAGGGGCACAGCCAGGGAAAGCAGGGAATAAAAGACATGGGAAGAGCTGTGGGAAGAGGGATGGAGGCTGTGCGCCGGTTGTTCTCCTTTAGACGGCTGTTTTTTTGCGGGCGGAAAGGCTCCCAGACACATGAGCGTAAAGAGCGCGGAGGCCATTTCTCCTACTAAATGGCCGTAGAAGGCAAGTTCTGCCGTGACAGGCCGGCCCTTTTCCGCCCACACGGCAGCGATCAGCCAGACGGCTCCCATGCGGACTGCCTGTTCTGCTACCTGAGACAGAGCGGGAACTTTTGTTTTCTGCATTCCATAGTAATAGCCGTTGATACAGGCATGAAGGGCGCAGAACGGGACGGACAGTGCGATCACAGGCAGATAAGGGGCGCACCGGGGTTCCAACAGGACATAGCGGGCCAGGGGCTGGCTCAAAGCGGTGATTCCCCAGGCCAGGATGAGGGAGAGGCTCATGGAGAGAGAAAGGGCAGCCAGAAGGGCTTTCTTTCCCTGGGGCTGGCAGGCTGCCACATACTGGCTGAGAGCTGTTTGAAGGGAACCGGCGCAGAGCGCAAAGCAGATACCGAAAAGGGGATGGACCATCTGATAGATTCCTAACCCCTCGGCTCCGATGGCCCGCGACAGGTAAATACGGTAAAAAAATCCCAGAACCCGGCAGATCAGGCCTGTGGAGGTAAGGAGAAGCGTGCTGGTGAGAAAGGCTTTTTTGCGCGGGGAGAGGTGCGGCCGCAGCATGGAGCGGCTGGAGGCCGGTGCGGAGGCAGAGACGGGAGTGGAAAGACGGTTGACGGAACGCTGCATGGAAAATGCCTCCTTCTGCATGGAATGGATGCGCCGTCTGCGGATGTGTGTTCCCTTATCTGCAAATGGCGCCAGTCCAGGAGCATACGGCGCCAAAACCGGTACATCCAAACAGAAAAATGCCCCGTATGACCTCAGACTGCTCCTGTGCTGTTACGGTATTTTATGTGGGGGACGGGGAGATTAGACGAGAAAGATGATTGTTTTATTTTAAATCGCACTAATCCTATTGAATTTGTAGGAATAGTATGATATACTTGGAGTTACCAAATTGAAAGGCGGAGCAATCACATGGAAAAAATGATTTACCTTGATAATGCAGCTACCACAAAGACCCGTCCTGAGGTCGTAGAGGCAATGCTTCCGTATTTTACTGAATATTACGGAAACCCATCCTCAGTATATACATTTTCATCCAAGAGCAAAGAGGCGGTGACGAAAGCAAGAGAGACTATTGCTTCTTCCATCGGAGCAAAAAGCAATGAGATCTATTTCACAGCAGGAGGCAGCGAGGCGGACAACTGGGCGCTGATTGCTGCGGCGGAGGCTTATGCCGATAAAGGAAAGCATATCATCACCAGCAAGATCGAGCATCATGCCATACTTCATACCTGTCAGTATCTGGAAAAGAAAGGATACGAGGTTACTTATCTGGATGTGGATGAGAATGGAGTGGTAAAACTGGATGAGCTGAAAAAAGCCATTCGTCCGGACACCATTCTGATTTCCATCATGTTTGCAAATAACGAGATCGGAACCATCGAACCGGTTAAGGAGATCGGTGCTATTGCAAGAGAGCACGGCATTCTGTTCCATACGGATGCCGTACAGGCATACGGCCATGTCCCCATCCAGGTAGACGAGTACAATATTGATATGATGAGCACCAGCGGGCACAAGCTGAACGGCCCAAAGGGAATCGGTTTTCTCTATATCCGCAAGGGCGTCAAGATCCGTTCCTTCATCCACGGCGGAGCCCAGGAGCGCAAGCGCCGGGCAGGTACGGAAAATGTTCCCGGTATTGCAGGATACGCAAAAGCGGTGGAACTTGCCATGGCAGACATGAAAGAGCGGACAGAAAAAGAGGGGGAATTGAGAGATTACCTTATGGAAAAGGTTTTAAAAGAGGTTCCCTTTACACGGATCAACGGCTCCCGCACCGACCGTCTGCCAAATAACATCAATTTTGCTTTTCAGTTCATCGAGGGAGAATCCCTTTTGATTAAGCTGGATATGGCTGGAATCTGCGGTTCCAGCGGTTCCGCCTGCACGTCAGGCTCTTTGGATCCGTCCCATGTCCTTCTCGCCATCGGCCTTCCTCATGAGATCGCCCATGGTTCCCTGCGCCTGACCTTAAGCGAGGAAAATACAAAAGAAGAGATGGATTTTACAGCGGAAAAGATCAGGGAGATCGTAGAATATTTAAGAGGACTTTCTCCTCTGTACGAGGATTATATGAGAAAACACAGCCGGTAAGAGGCCGGATATATTTAAGAAAAAGATTGGAGAATGAACCATGTATTCAGAAAAGGTAATGGACCATTTTGAACACCCCAGAAATGTAGGAGAGATCGAAAACCCCAGTGGTGTAGGCACAGTGGGAAATCCCAAGTGCGGCGACATCATGCGGATTTATTTTGATATTGATGAGAACCAGGTGATCCGTGATGTAAAATTCAAAACCTTCGGCTGCGGCGCCGCTGTGGCTACAAGCAGCATGGCAACGGAGCTTGTAAAAGGCAAGACGGTTCAGGAGGCCATGGAAGTTACAAACAAAGCGGTGATGGAAGCACTTGACGGACTGCCTCCTGTTAAGGTACACTGTTCATTGTTGGCAGAGGAGGCCATTCACGCCGCCCTCTGGGATTATGCACAGAAAAACGGTATTACCATCGAAGGCCTGGAAAAGCCCAAGGATAATATCGAAGAAGAGGAAGAAGAGGAAGACTATTGAGTAAAAAAGTAGTAGTAGGTATGTCAGGAGGAGTTGACTCCTCCGTGGCTGCCTGGCTGTTAAAAGAGCAGGGGTACGACGTGATCGGAGTGACCATGCAGATATGGCAGGATGAGGATACCGAGGTCCAGGAGGCAGAGGGCGGCTGCTGCGGTTTAAGCGCAGTAGATGATGCCCGCAGGGTTGCCATGGAACTGGGTATCCCTTATTATGTCATGAATTTCAAGCAGGAGTTTAAGCGCAGGGTGATGGATTATTTTGCCAGGGAATATCTGGAAGGCCGTACCCCCAATCCCTGTATTGCCTGCAACCGTTATGTAAAATGGGAGTCGCTGCTTCAGAGAAGCCTGGCTATCGGGGCGGACTGCATTGCCACAGGCCATTATGCAAGGATTGCAGAACTGGAAAACGGGCGTTTCGCCCTTCAGACTTCGGTGACGGCAGCAAAAGATCAGACGTATGCCCTTTATAACCTGACCCAGGAGCAGCTGTCCCGTACGCTGATGCCGGTGGGAAACTATCACAAGGACGAGATCCGGCAGATGGCACAGAAACTGGGCCTGCCGGTAGCATCAAAGCCCGACAGCCAGGAAATCTGCTTTATCCCCGACCATGACCATGCCTCCTTTATCGAGCAGTATACGGGAGAGGTCTGCTGTCCGGGCAATTTTGTGGATCAGCAGGGGAATGTGATCGGCCGTCATAAAGGAATCACCCATTACACCGTAGGGCAGCGAAAAGGCTTAAATCTGGCCATGGGCCATCCGGTGTTTGTCACTGCGCTGAGGCCGGAGACCAACGAGGTGGTGATCGGGGACAGCCAGGATGTTTTTACGGAGATTGTACGCTGCAAAGACTTAAACTGGATGGCAGCGGACGGACTTCACGGCAAAACCATGGGGGTAAAAGCAAAGATACGTTACAATCACAGCGGGGCTATGTGCACCATTCGGGAAACAGCGGATGGTCTGGTAGAGTGCCGGTTTGACGAGCCTGTCCGGGCTGCTGCTCCGGGACAGGCGGTTGTATTTTATGAGGATGGCTACGTTGTGGGAGGAGGAACGATTATATGAGAGGGCGTAAGCTTTGCGGCGCGGCTGTGCTGCTGGCGGCGGCCATGTCTTTTGCGGGCTGTTCGGGCTATGCTTCCAGCCAGGAGCTGAGAGAGCAGGCTTATTCAGAGACCGGTAAAGATGGTGACGGCCAGGCCGTACAGGAAGGTATGCCGGATACGGAAAGGGCTCAGGAGACAGGGCTAAATGAGGATTCCTTAAAATATTCGTCTGCCGCCCCGGCAGAGATCACCGTCAACACGGCAAACCGCACCCAGGCGGCTTTGCCGGAATTTGAAGAGGTGTCCTCCGGGCAGAAGGAGAGTGCTGTGGGCCTGGATTCCGGCTGGAAGTACGCAGCGTTTGCAAAGATTACCTCCGGCAGCGCCGTTCTTTATAAAAGCGACAGGGCTGATAGGAAGAATATAACCGTCTGCGTCAATGCCGGACACGGTACCAAGGGCGGTTCGGCTGTCAAGACCCAATGCCATCCTGATGGAAGTCCCAAGGTTACAGGCGGCACCACGGGAGCGGGAGCCGTTACTGCAGCTGCCGTCTCCGGGGGAATGACATTTTCAGATGGTACGCCGGAAAGCAGAGTTACGCTGTCTATGGCACGGATTTTAAAGGAAAAGCTGCTGGCAAAAGGCTATGATGTTCTGATGATCCGGGAGAGCGATGATGTTCAGCTGGACAACATTGCCAGAACTGTAATTGCCAACAATGCCAGCGACTGCCACATTGCCCTCCATTGGGATTCCACAGCTACGGATAAAGGCGCTTTTTATATGAGCGTACCCGATAATGCCTCCTATCGCGGGATGGAGCCTGTAAAATCTCATTGGCAGCAGCACCAGGCGCTGGGCGAGAGCCTGGTGGCCGGCTTAAAGGCCCAGGGAGTTAAGATTTTTTTCGGAGGAGCCATGGCCATGGATCTGACTCAGACCTCCTATTCCACCATCCCCTCTGTGGATATCGAACTGGGAGATAAGGCCTCGGATCATTCGGAGGCTGTTTTAAATCGGCTGGCCGACGGTCTGGCAGCGGGCGTGGATCAGTATTTTGGCAGATAGGTCAGTGGGCGGCAAAGAGTCGGAATCTTAAGAAAAACAGATGAAAATGTAAGAAATGTATTTGCATTTTTCATGGACAAATGACCGAATTTGGATTACAATAGCAATATCACCATTGATCGTTTCAGGGGATGTTAATTATGACGTAAGAAAGCACGCAGGAGGTGTTTTCTGTACGTATTTAAAGGAGGTTACGCTATGAGAAAAATGAAACGTTTTGCTGCTGTTCTTTTATCTGCCGCTTTGTTGTGTCCGATGACTGCATACGCGGACAATTCTGACGATGCCAGAGCTCTTTACCATCAGGTGGAGGAGAAGCAAAAGGCACTGACGGATATGAATGCCTTTGCGGATTTTAAGATATCCGTTGGAGGCGATATGCTGGAAGAGGCTGGCATAGATTCCATGAATATGCGTATGGAGATGAATATGAAGATGAATCATATGACAGATCCACAGCAGATGAAATACATGGTGTATGCCCGTACTACCATGGACGGCCTTCAGGAACCTGTGATCATGTCCGCTTACTATCAGGACGGATGGTATTATGTGGATACCATGGGCCAGAAGATAAAGATGCCCATGGACGTGAGTGCGATAACAGAGCAGACCAAGGTATCCACCCTGACTTTTGATGAAGATGACCTCTTATCGAACTTCCGCCTCTGGGGTGAGGGGGAGAATAAAGTGGTTGGCTTTGTGATCGAGGACGATAAGATGAATGAATATATTCAGACCGTCTTAAGTGCTGCCGGCATGAGCGGACTGACGGATCTTTCTGGGCTGGATATAAGCGATATTCAATGTGAATATGTGGTAGATCCCGCAGGAAACTGTGTGAAGATGCGTATGAAGCTGGATATGAGCGTGACCGATCAGGGACAGACGGTTACGATGAAAATGGACGGCGATATCGGAATCGCAGATCCGGGCCAGCCGGTAGAGGTTCCTTCCGTACAGGATCCCGCTTCCTATCAGGATATGGCTGCATACCTGGGAGAGAATACCCAGGCAGCCGGACAGTAGGAAGGAAACAGCCGTTTTTGTAAAATAGGACATTTATAATTTGAATAAGGAATAAAAAGGCCGGCACCGCATCAGGCGCCGGTCTTTTTGCTGCTATGCGTTTTCTTGCGGACAGGTATTCTCTTTTCGGGCAAAAACAAAATACCTGAACTAATTGCGCCTGTCTGCGGAATGTGGTACAATTTTATCAGAATGTATTGATAAGGAGAAAAAGAAAATGAGCGACACGCAAACTACCACGGCAGCTGTAAAGAAGGAGCTTCTTAGCCGTCTTGGACATGATGCTGATATTTTTGCACTGATCTCTCTGTGTACAAGAGAGCCATACGTTGTATGCGATCCTGAAACCTTTGATGATGAGGTGTTTTTATTTCTTGAGGAGGAGGAGGCGAAGGCAGAGGCGGCCCGTCTGACGGAACAGAAGATCCCTTCCTCCGTGGCAAAAATCAACGGTAAGGATATGCTGGTATTTTTTACCAGCCTGTACGCCATGGGCGTTAATGCTCTCATCGTGGAAATGAGAGGGGAAAAGGCAGCGATGCAGGTAAGCGATATTGTAAAGCGCAAAGCCCCGGAGGATATGCCTGAGGGTACGGTATGGGTAGAGAATCCATCTCTTCATCTGACGGCTGTTTACCTGTCTCAGGAGATGAGAAGGCCGATTGAGTCTGGGGATGAAGCGGCTGCAAAGGAGAGAGCAGACCGGATCCGTGAGCTCAACGAGGAGCTGACGGCTGATTTCCGCAAGGGCAGCTATATCTTTGCCATCCAGAAGGAGGAAAAGGGGATTCCTCTTGTGAAAATGAAGGACGGACAGCTGTACCAGCCCGCCTTTACAGATATTTTAGAGTTTCAGAAGTTTAACCGCGACAATAAGCTGCGCCCCGTGGTGGTAGAGGCTGAGAAGGTTCCCACCGTACTGGCGTCCGAGGCAGGCGGTATTATTTTAAATGTGATGGGAGTCAATCTGCCACTTACCATTAACCGCCCCGCAGCGCCTAAGACGGCGCCCACAGCTCCGCATTAAAAAGGACTGCGAAGGAGAATGGATGCAAAATCAAAAGGCTGAGGATGAAGCTGCAGAAACTCAAGAGACCACTATCTCGACCAAAGCCTCCTTTTGTGGTATAATGCAGTATTATGCAATCGCGGAAGGAGGCAATTTTTATGGGCGAACAGAAGTCCGATAAAATTAAAAAACATATATGTGCTGGTCTGTTGGCCCATGTAGACGCGGGCAAGACTACACTGTCGGAGGCGATTCTCTATCTGGCCGGGGCCATACGAAAGCTGGGACGGGTAGATGACCGGGATGCTTTTCTGGACACGTATGAACTGGAGCGGGCCAGGGGGATCACTATTTTTTCCAAACAGGCCGTGTTCTCTCTGGAGGATACGTCCGTTACTCTGCTGGACACTCCCGGCCATGTGGACTTTTCCGCAGAGATGGAGCGGACTCTGCAGGTGCTGGACTGCGCTATCCTTGTGATTAACGGGGCAGACGGCGTCCAGGGTCATACGGAAACGCTGTGGCGTCTGTTAAAGCGCTACCGGATTCCGGTGTGTCTTTTTGTCAATAAAATGGATCAGCAGGGGACGCAGAAAGAGACGCTTATGGCAGAACTTAAGAGCCGCCTGGATGAGGCCTGCGTGGATTTTGGCGGCTGGCAGGCGCAAGGCGGTGCATGGGATCCCCAAACAGAGGATCCGGAGGGCTTTGAGGAAAGTCTGGCTGTCTGCGATGAAGCTGTATTGGAAGCGTACCTGGAATCCGGAGAGCTTCCGCCGGATACAGCAGCGCGCCTGATGGCAGAGCGGAAACTGTTTCCGTGCTTTTTCGGTTCTGCTCTTAAATTGCAGGGGATTGAGAGCTTTTTGAGGGAACTGGGGGAAATAATACCGGTTCCTGAGAGAAGCTCTTGTTTTGGCGCAAAAATCTATAAGATATCCAGGGACAGCCAGGGGATGCGGCTGACCCATCTTAAGGTAACCGGAGGCGTCCTTCGGGTGAAGGATACATTGATAGAAGATGAGAAGGTAAATCAGATCCGCATTTACTCAGGAGCTAAATATGAGACTGTCCAGGAGGCGGAGGCAGGAACCGTATGTGCGGTGACGGGACTTGTATCTTCCAGGCCAGGTCAGGGGCTGGGGGAAGAGGCGGCCTCGGAACTTCCGATTCTGGAGCCGGTTTTGACGTATCGGATCCTTCTGCCGGAGGGGGAAGATGTCCATAAAAGTCTGCGGGATCTGCGCCAGCTGGAAGAGGAGGAGCCGGAGCTTCATATCCTGTGGGAGGAAGCGACAGGAGAAATCCAGGCCCAGGTCATGGGCGACGTGCAGATTGATATTTTGCAGACACTGATCCGGGAGCGATATGGCCTTTCGGTGGAATTTGGCACAGGGAACATTGTGTATAAGGAGACGATTCTGGAGCCGATGGAGGGAGTGGGACATTTTGAGCCTCTGCGCCATTATGCGGAGGTGCATCTTCTTCTGGAGCCGGGTGAGCCAGGCAGCGGCCTGCAGTTTCATACGGCCTGCAGTGAGGATGTGCTGGATCGGAACTGGCAGCGTCTGATTCTTACCCATCTGGAGGAAAAACGCCACCGGGGAGTGATGACCGGGGCGGAGATTACGGATATGCGGATCACGCTGCTGACTGGAAGGGCACATATTAAGCACACTGAGGGAGGAGACTTCCGCCAGGCTACCTACCGGGCACTGCGTCAGGGGCTGCGAGCGGGAAAATGCCGTCTGCTGGAGCCTTATTATGGATTTCGCATGGAGCTTCCTGCAGAGAATCTGGGAAGGGCCATGGCAGATTTTGAGAGAAAATGCTGCGTCTTTGATCCGCCTCAGACCCAGAAAGAGACGGCGGTTCTTACGGGAAAAGGGCCGGTGGTAAATCTTCGGGATTACCAGAGGGAGGTGACGGCATACACCAGGGGAAGAGGTCGCCTGTCTCTGTGGGTTAAGGATTACGAGCCCTGTCATAATGAGGAAGAAGTGATCCGGGCCGCCGGGTATGATCCTGATGGGGATCTGGATAACCCAACTGGATCCGTGTTCTGCTCCCACGGGGCCGGGTTTGCAGTACCCTGGGATCAGGTGAAGCAGTATATGCATCTGGAAAGCCCCTTAAAAAAGAAAGAGGAGGAGGGGAAAACGGAAGCAGACCGGAAAATGGGCGGCGTGGGAAACGGCCGTTTTAGTGGGTCCTGGGCGGATGATAAAGAGCTGGAAGCCATTTTCCAGCGGACCTTTGGGCCGGTTCGCAGAAGAAATCCAAATCAGGAAGCGCCTGCCCGACGGGTATATACAGCCGGCAAAACGAACATTTCTGCCCCGAAAAAGGAAGAGGAAACAGAATATCTTCTGGTAGATGGCTATAATATCATTTTTGCCTGGGAAGAACTGAGAGAGCTTTCAAAGACCACCATCGAGGGAGCCCGCCATAAGCTGATGGACATTCTCTGCAACTACCAGGGCTACAAAAAATGCACGCTGATCCTGGTATTTGATGCCTACAAGGTATCGGGAAATACTGGAGAAGCGCTGGATTACCACAATATTCATGTCGTTTATACAAAAGAAGCGGAAACGGCAGATCAGTATATCGAAAAGCTGGCTCACCGGATCGGCCGCACCTATCAGGTCACGGTGGCTACCTCAGACGGCCTGGAGCAGCTGATCATCTACGGTCAGGGCTGCCGTCTGATGTCTGCAAAAGATTTAAAAGAGGAGATTGAGTGGACAAACCGCCTGATCCGCGAGGAAAAGGAACGCCTGGGAACACCGGGGAAAAATTACCTGTTCCAGAATACAGGAGAAGAACTTGGCAGCTATCTGGAAGATATCCGTCTGGGACGCAGGGACACAAAATCATAAGAAAGGCATAAAAGGTATGCTTTATATCTACCCCCATTATTACAAACGTTTTACGTGTATTGCGTCGGAATGTCCCGACACCTGCTGTGCCGGCTGGTCCATCATGATCGATGAACGGTCTCTTAAGCAGTATGGAACGGTAAAAGGGCCTTTTGGCAATCGTCTGAAAAATTCCATCGACTGGAAGGAGGGATCTTTTAAACGATATAAGGGCCGCTGTGCCTTTCTGAATGAGGAGGATCTCTGCGATCTCTATATCGAAGAGGGAAAGGACAGCCTGTGCAGAACCTGCAGGATGTATCCCCGCCATACGGAGGAATTTGAAGGCTGCAGAGAGATTTCCCTGTGCCTATCCTGCCCGGCGGCGGCAAAGCTGATCCTGGGCTGTAAGGAACCGGTGCGTTTTCTGGAGAAAGAGGATGAGAAGGAAGAAACATACGAAGAATTTGACTTCTTCCTGTATACAAAACTCACAGATGCAAGGACGCTTATTTTAAAAATACTGCAGAACCGGCAGATGGAAATGGAACTTCGCCTGTCGATGGCGCTGGCTCTGGGACACGATCTTCAGCGCAGGATTCGGGAAAACAGGCTTTATGAGGCGGACGCCCTGTTGGTCCGGTATGAGAAGGAAAACAGGGAGGAATATTTTAGAAAAAAGACTGTTTTTGGAAGCCGTTACCGGCTGATGCAGGATTTATTTTCTATTTTAAGGAAAATGGAACCCTTAAACGCTGCGTGGCCCCGGGTTCGGGAGAAACTGGCTGCTGCACTGTATGAAGGCGGGGAAGAGGCCTATAAGGCCGGCTGGAAGGAATTTGCGGCTGCCTGTCCCGACCTGGAGTTGTGGACCGAGCAGATGATGGTCTATTTTGTGTTCACCGGTTTCTGCGGGGGTGTTTACAACGAAAATCCGTATGGGAAGTTAAAAATGGCTGCGGCCTCCGTGCTTGTGATTCAGGATATGGCTCTGGGGCGATGGATGGAGCAGAAATGCCTGACGCTGGATGAAATGGCTGATACAGCCCACCGATATTCCAGGGAGGTAGAACATTCAGATGAGAACCGGATCCTTTTAGAGAAATGCCTTACCAAGGATGAGCGTTTTGGCCTGACGGCGTTTTTAGGGGCGATTCAGGAAAAATGCTGAGCAAACAGAAAGGCGCTCCATTGTTCGCTGTGAAATACACGGGAAAGGAATGGACATTCTAAGAGGAAAGCCGTATAATAAAAACAATAGCTGCCTCCAGGCAGAAGAAGGAAACGAAGTTTAGAAGGAGAAAGTGACCATGAGTGAATGTAATCATGACTGCGGCTCCTGCAGTGCTAACTGCGGCAGCCGTACAGCAGATAAAACAAGCTTTTTAGAAGCGCTGGCACCGGAGAGCAGGGTAAAGAAGGTGATCGGCATCGTCAGCGGAAAGGGCGGAGTAGGCAAGTCTCTTGTGACCTCCCTGATGGCTGTGAGCGCCAACCGCAGGGGGAAACATACCGCTGTGCTGGATGCGGATATCACCGGCCCGTCAATCCCCATGGCGTTTGGAGTAGCAGACGAGAAACCGGCAGTGACGCCTGACGGCCGTCTGATGATTCCTGCAAGATCCCTGGAGGGGATAGATATTATGTCTGCCAATCTGCTTTTAGACAATGCGACAGACCCTGTGATCTGGAGAGGTCCTGTGATCGCCGGCGCGGTAAAGCAGTTCTGGAGTGAGACGTTGTGGCAGGATGTGGACTATATGTTTGTGGATATGCCTCCTGGAACCGGGGATGTGCCTCTGACGGTATTTCAGTCTCTTCCTGTGGACGGGATCATCATTGTAACCTCTCCTCAGGAGCTGGTGAGCATGATCGTTGGAAAGGCGGTCAATATGGCAAAGAAAATGGATATCCCCATTCTTGGCATTGTAGAAAATATGAGTTATCTGGAATGTCCGGACTGCGGCAGGCATATTAATGTGTTCGGTGAGAGTCATGTGGAGCAGGCGGCCAGGGAATATGGCTTAAAGGTTCTTGCGCAGATCCCGATTGATCCGAAGCTTGCCCAGATGGTAGACGGCGGCCGGGTAGAATACATAGATATGCCATGGTTTGAAAAAGCAGCAGAGGCTGTACTGGCCCTGTAGCACAAAATGAGGTGGCAGAATCAATGAATATCAATCTTAGTCCCAACAGCGAGCTTCACCAGTCCATTGTCCGTGTTCCTGATCTTGTTCAGGTGCCCGATATCTGGCTGGATCAGGCCCGACAGTTCCAGCAGGTGATGATGCATTATACCTGCGCCATCCGGGAGGTAAAGACGAAACTGGAGGTCTTAAATGACGAGCTTTCTGTCAAAAACCAGCGCAACCCCATTGAGATGATCAAGTCCCGTGTAAAGAAGCCTCTCAGCATTGTGGAGAAACTGCAGCGCAGGGGATTGGAGGTATCTTTGGAGTCCATGGTTAAAAATCTGGATGATGTGGCGGGAGTGCGTATCATCTGCTCCTTTGTGGATGATATCTATGAAGTGGCGGAGATGCTGGTGCGCCAGGACGATGTAAGGGTCATCGCTGTGAAGGATTATATCAAAAATCCCAAGCCAAACGGCTACCGAAGCTACCACATGATCATCGAGGTTCCGGTCTTTTTCACGGATTCCAAACAGTTTATCCGGGTAGAGGTTCAGATCCGCACCATTGCCATGGACTTCTGGGCAAGCCTGGACCATGAATTGAAATACAAGAAATCTTTTTTTGACACGGATGGGGAAATCAGCGGTGAGCTGAAGCAGTGTGCCGATGTGATTGCCCAGACGGATGAAAAGATGCTTGAGATCCGCAAACGAATCGAGGCCCAGGGAGTAGAGGTGCGCCGGGATTAGCGCAGATATATAAAAAGCCGCGTGATGCAGCGGCTTAATAGAGATAAAAGGACAGGGTTTCCGTTATGCGGAAGCCCGTTTTTTTGTACAGCGCCAGGGCAGGCTCATTTTCACCGGAAACCTGAAGGCTGACAGCGGTAAAGCCGAGTGCGGCCAGACGGGAAAAGAGATTCGTTAAAAAGGCGGCGCCGAGTCCCTGGTTCCTGTAAGGCTCCTCTGTGACCAGATGAGAGAGATATACCCTCCCCCCTTGGGGGGATAAGAAACAGGATACATGAGGAGCGACGGCGCGGCCGGTATCCTGAAAGGAGGCGCTTTCCGGGGAAAGCTGCGGCTGATCAGAAGAAACAGCCGCAGCCCCATGGTTTCGTTTTCCATCAGGGAGAAACAGGGTGACGGGGAAAGAGGGCGCTGTCCGGGGAAACATAAATCCTTCTAAAGAAAGCTCCATCATATACTCGTCATAAACCTTCTCTGCCTGGATTGCCTCAAGAACTGCGGCCCAGGTTTTCTGTCCGGGACGGCAGGTGAACCAGAGTTCTTCTTCTCCGGGACAGTTTCCGGCTTTGCAGGCCTCTGATAAAAGGGCGGAGAATACGCCTTTTTTCCGGCAGCCGGGATCTGTAAGAGGAATACATTCCCAGGAAGCCTCCCCTGTCTGAAACAGGATCAGGCATCCTGCAAGCGAACCTGTCTTTTCATCGGCAGCCAGCCAGAAACCATCTCCATCTGTGCCGAGGGGGTCAAAAATATCGCCGGAGGCGGCGCAGGCAGAGAGGAGCCCGGACAGCTTCCGGTTCCATTTTTGGGTCAGTTTTGTTTCAAAAAAGAACCTCATAAAATTTTCCTTTCCAAAGGGAATTATTTTCGTTAAAAATTGCAGAGGCCGGAGGACAAGGCGTCCGCTGGTTTTATTTTAGGCCCTGCGCCAGTCAAATGCAAGATTGTATTTTCTCTGTATTTTGGCATTTCACACCTTGCATATGGAAAAATGCAGTGGTAGAATATGACAGCATGACACAGGAGGAAAAAGACATGAAGTATGTAAAACAGATTGGCATTATTTTGGGGATCACACTGGCGGGAGAATGTTTAAATCAGTTCCTGCCTCTTCCTGTACCCGCAGGCGTATACGGCCTGTTTCTGCTGCTGGGCACTCTTCTCACCGGCGCGGTGAAGCTTGAGAGTGTAGAAGGCACCGGCAACTTTCTTATGGATACCATGAGCATGATGTTTATTCCCGCTACGGTGGGAATCATCGAGTGCGCGGATCAGCTGCGGACGGTACTGCTTCCGTTTCTTCTGATCATCGCAGTGTCCACTATCGCTGTTATGGCAGTGACCGGAAAGGTGGCTCAGCATATGGTGGAAAAGAAAGAAAGAGAACAGGGAGGACGGTAAGATGAAAGAGACATTACAGGGATTTTTAGATCAGTCCCAGTATTGGGGGCTTGTATTCAGCATTGCAGCCTATCTGTTTGCCTGCTGGCTGAAAGAAAAAACACGGCTGGCTATTTTAAACCCGCTGCTGGTATCGGCGGCGATTATTATTGTATTTCTTGTGGGCGTAGGGGAGGATTATACGGTATATAACCAGGGAGCCTCCTACCTGAGCTGGCTTCTGACACCGGCCACCGTCTGCCTGGCTATCCCTCTGTATAAGCAACTCCACCTGCTGAAAAAGCACGGCGCTGCCGTAGCTCTCAGCATTACTGCCGGGGTTATCACCAGTGCAGTGAGTATTTTCCTCATGAGCCGGATCCTGGGGCTGACCCATATCGATTATGTGACGCTGCTTCCAAAGTCCATAACCACGGCTATTGGAATGGGTGTCAGCGAGGAAGCGGGCGGAATTGTCACGCTGACTGTTATGAGTATTATTCTCACCGGTGTGATCGGAAATGTACTTGGTGAGATTATTCTGCATCTTACAGGTGTCCGCCATCCTGTAGCCAAAGGTCTGGCCCTTGGCACCAGCGCTCATGCCATCGGCACGGCCAAGGCCCTGGAACTGGGAGAGATCGAAGGGGCCATGAGCAGTCTGTCGATTGCAGTGGCCGGGCTTATGACGGTGATCGCAGTTCCTTTTGCGGCGAACCTGATGTAGGAAACGATTTTTATCAACAGAATAGCGGAGTACATACGGAAATGTCCCTTAAGGAAGAGATTTAGATTAGCATGGAACGTGATATTGATTATGTGATTGCAGTAGCCGAATGTGGAAGCATCTCTCAGGCGGCAGAGATGCTTTATATCAGCCAGCCGTCCTTAAGCCGTTATATTTCCAGTTTGGAACATGATCTGGGAGTGGGGTTGTTTGTACGCACCATCAATGGAACGGAATTGACAGAAGCAGGAAAGATTTATCTGAAGTATGCCAAGGAAATAAAGCTGCTACGGGGAACCATGGAGCATGAATTGCGAAAATTCAAGCAAGCGAATATGAACAGGATTCGAATTGGCATGACATTGAATGCGGCATCCCTATCCATTTTTAATGTAGCGGAAAAAGTGAAACAGCGGTATCCGGGGTGTAGGGTGGAATTGTTTAATATCATGTCAAAGGATATTGAGGAGTCGCTGAAAGAAAAGAAGTATAATTTTGTGATTGGGCCAGATGTGGAAAAAAATCCTGATTTTGGGTATGAAAGGTTCAGCAGCGATCCGTTTGTTCTTATCGTACCAGAGCGTTATGATATCAGCAGATATGTGGAGCATAGGGTAGACAGTTGTTTTCCATATATAAATATGGGAATACTTCCTTCCATGGATTTTGTCCTTCAGGAGGAGTCTACATCTGTTCGTAAAGGGATTGAGCGCTTGGTCCAACATACAAAATACAAAATTACGCCGAAGCTGCTGGTAACAAGCAGTCCGCTTGCCATCCAGGCGGCAGAAAGCGGGATTGGTTGCTGTGTGGTTAATGTAGGGCATTTGGCTTATGTAAATCATGCAGAACGGTTAAATTTTTATCAGATTGAGGAAGAAATAACAGCTTCTTCGGGCGTGGTTTTTCTTCGTACCAAATCCTTTTCTCAAGAGGAAAAATACTGTGTTGCCTGCATCCGAAATGCTCTGTTGGCAGGAGAAAAAGAAATTTTAAAGTATCTGAAGAAAGTTGGAAAAATGGGGATATAGCATAAAGCTATAGCCCTATTTTGTTTTGGCATTGGCGCGATCCTGTAGAATGAATTATACTGTATTTGTCAAAATACAATGCTGGCCAGCAGAGATGAAAGAAAATACAGTATAGCTACTGAAGGAGGATACAGTATGAATATGCCTTTAATATGGGCATTTATCTGCCTGATTATTTTTGTGGTCGTCTTGGCTCACCCGAAGTTTCCAAACTGGATGACATTTGTAAGCATAGCCCCAGTGGCATTCTTTGCAGGTGTAATGGATGCGGATGGGATTTATAGTGTGTTAAACAGCTCCAGCCTGCACTTAATGGTAATTATCTGTATGTTTTCCGGTATGATTGCAGCTACAGGATTGGATGTAATCATTGGTGATTTTATGGATCGGGCTACCAGCTCTCAAATGGGAAAGAAAAAGGAAATGATGATTTTTGCTATCATATATCTATTTTCTGGCCTGATTTCCACTGTGCTACAAAATAGCTATGTGGCTCTTGCATTTCTGCCTGTTTTAAAGAGCATTGCCAGAAAAAACCGAATCAGCCTTTCCAAACTGGTACTCTTCGTTATTTTTGCAACAACATTAGGTGGAGCGATTACTTTGATTGGAACACCTACCAATGTTTATGCAAATTCAGCATTGGAAGAGGCTGGGATAGCTTTGTTTGGAATGCTGGATTTTGCATGGGTTGGAATCCCTATTTTTATCCTGGGCGGTATTTATATGGTAATCATGAATGGATGGTGTAAGTCATATGATGATTTTGGTGATGAAATGGAAGTTCAGACATTGACAGATGCTCAGAAAAATAAGCAGAAAGTTGTGGGTATTGCATTCCTTGTATTTGTGGCTGCGCTGGTGCTGAAATCTTTAAAGGTGATTTCTGTTGATCCGAATTTGGTAGGATATGCGATGATTGCTCTTGCAGTGCTCACTATGGTTGTAAGTCCCAAGGAAGCAATCAGTTCTCTTGATGCTAATATGATCTTATTTTGTGCAGGTATTAATCTGATGATCGCGATTATGAATCAGAGCGGGCTCGGTAATTTGTTTGGAACTGCAATTATCAGTGTAATTGGGACATCTCGAAATCTGTATCTGATTACGGCTGTACTCTGTATTGGTGCCTCCATTGCAACACAGTTTATGAATAACATGGCCTGCGCAGGTATGCTGGCTCCGGTTGGAATTTCAATTGCAGAGACTCTTGGAGCGAATCCTCAGGCCATTGTTTTAGCAATTGCTATTGGAGCAGGCTGCTCTTACTTAACTCCAATTGCCTCAGGAACAAATCAGACCATGATGATTTTTACCAAACTGAAGTTTCAGGATTTTGCTCGTTTTGGTTGGCCTCTTTTAATCATTACCTGGGTCTGCTGTGTGGCAATCCTTCCTCAGGTATTTCCATTTTTTGAATAAGGAGTCACGACAATGAAAAATGAACTTGAACGGTCGTTTCCCTCTCAGGAAGGAATCAACCCAGAATACATTATTGATTTCTTAAATGCCTGTGAAAAGGCAGAGACAGAGATTCATGGAATCATGATTGCCCGACATGGGAAGGTTGTTTTTGAAGCTTATAATTCCCCCTATGCTGCAGATATTCCCCATATTATGCATTCATTTACGAAAATTCTGACCAATACAGCGGTGGCATTGGCATACACAGATGGTCTTCTGGCATTAGACGATCCTATTTTAAAATATTTTCCGGAATATAGAAAGAACGCCAACAAATATCTGAGTGCCTGTACCATTCGGAACATGATTACTATGCGAAATGGACAGCAACGCAGTATTGGCGGAAATGAATGGAGACCTTTAAAAAGCAGCTGGAAAGATGCGTATTTTCAAGTACCCTTTGACAAAAAACCGGGAGAGGTTTATATGTATTCCAGTGGCAACAGCTATATATTGTCTTATATTGTTCAAAAACTGGAAAAAAAGACCTGTCGGGAACTGATCTGGGAACGAATCGGGAAAAAGATAGGTCTGACAGAATTTTCATGGATGCTGAGTCCAGAGGGCGTTTGTTCTGGAGGGAATGGCGTATCCCTTACAGTAGAAGATATGCTACGGATAGGGCTTCTCTATCTGAATAAAGGAAAATGGAAGGGGGAGCAGCTGATTTCCCGACAGTGGATTGATTATGCTATGGGGTATCTGGATCCGATTCCACCGGAGAACGGACTTCAATACAATTTCCACTGGGATCATATAGATGATATTTGGGCAGGTAGAGGGATGTTTGGGCAGATTTGTGGTCAGGTTCCCAAGCTGGATATGGTTTTTGCGATGACAGCGGCAGATGAGCATTACACAGCCATGAGATTATTTCAGACGGAAATTGTGGACAAGGTAAAGGCAGATCAGGAAACTAATTGGGAGAATGCATCTGTGAAAGATGAGATATTAACTCAGAAAGGACTGCGTATGACTCTGGAAGGAAAGAATGCCTCAGTAAAGGAACATATACAGCTGAAGGAAAAAGATTTTGTATGGATACCAGAGGAAAATTGTAACGGTGTGAAACGAGTGGAGCTGCATTTTGAGAGGGATCACGTGCGGTACGTGATGGAAGATAGTCGAGGCTGTCATGAGGTTGTGGCAGGTCTGGAGCACTGGATCTGCGGAAAAACTACTATGACGTGTTCTTATCTTCATCATCAGTATGAGCAGGATATATCACGGATTTCAGCTATTGCGTACTGGAACAGTGCGAATGCGCTGATGATGGAATGGCGTTTTCCGGAAATGGCATTTTTCGATCATGTAAACATCTTATTTGATGGGGAGCAAGTGCGAATGAATCGGTGGGTAAATATGAATTCTCAGGCTAGGAGCTGTCCGACACTGATATTAAAATAGTCCTAAATTAAACCAGGGGGGCGCGGCTTATATATAAGCCGCGCCCCCCTGGTTTCAGTTGTGCGCCTGGCGGCGCACGTTTCTTAAGGGTGCAAGTCCCAAGTCTGCCGGTAGCGGGAAGGACATAGCCGAAGGTAAGGGTGTTGCAGGTGACTGCAAATCTGAAGGAAGCCGGATGTGGGGAACCAACTAACCCATGGGCAAACCTCTGGTCTGACGAACAGAAATCGTATATAAGGCTGTGCATGAGGGTAAGTCTGCAACACAAGATGAAGCCCGATAGCTACACGGAATCATGTGCAGTAAATGTGGCAGATGGATAAAGGGAAAGAAATGTGTGGTACCCGGGGAGGTCTGTGTGGAACGCTCCGAAAGGAGTAACCTGTATCGTGAGGTAGTGCTGAACGCACAGAAGTCAGCAGAGGTCATAGTAGCTGTTTTTTTCAGTGAAGGACCGAATCAATAGGAGTCTTTAGTACGACTGGGAAAGGGGGAATGGGCAGATGGGTACAGAAAACAAAGAAAGCTTCTCACAAAGAGATAGCGCGGAACGTAAAGGGTATGTGAGAGCGCACCGTTCATTCAACCAGATATGGAAGGAAAGAGACCGTGCAGAGCCGGACATCTTAGGTAAGATACTGAATAAGGACAACCTGAACAGGGCTTATAAAAGAGTGAAGGCAAACAAAGGAGCGCCGGGAGTAGATGGAATGACCATCGAAGCGGCACTGCCATGGCTAAAGGAACATAACCACGAGTTGATAGAGAGAATGCGAAAGGGGAAATATACCCCATCGCCGGTCAGAAGAGTGGAAATCCCGAAGCTGGGTATCCCAACCGTCATAGACCGCATTATCCAACAGGCGATGACGCAACAGCTCACGCCAGTCTTTGAGCCACTGTTTTCGGATGATAGCTTCGGCTACAGACCGGGAAGAAGCGCAAAAGATGCCATTGAGAGAATAAAGGAATATATAGAGCAGGGATATACGAGAGCAGTAGTTCTTGACCTGTCCAAGTATTTCGATACGCTGAACCATGAAATCCTGCTGAACTTGTTGAGAAGGCAGGTAAAGGATGAACGAGTGATACAGATGGTAAAGCGGTATCTGAAAAGTGGAGTGATGGAAAAGGGTGTTGTAACAGAGACAGAGGAAGGCGCTCCCCAGGGAGGGAATCTATCCCCACTGTTAGCAAATGTGTATCTGAATGAATTCGACCGGGAATACCACAGACGTGACGTACCGAGTATCCGGTATGCAGACGACATCGTATTGCTGGCGAAGAGTGAACGGGCGGCGGAACGAGTGTTGGAGAGCAGTACGAAATATCTGGAAGAGACACTGAAGCTGAAAGTGAATCGGGAAAAGAGCCGGACGGTCAGCATGATCGCAATCCGAAATTTTGAGTTCCTTGGCTTCTGTTTTGGGAAGAACGGAAAAGGAATTTACATCCGTGTCCATGGAAGAAAGCCAAGGATAAGCTGCGTGAGCTTACTTCCCGAAGCAGGTGCGGCAGTATCATCCGAACCATGGAGAAGATAAAAGTATACATGGGAGGATGGCTAAACTACTACGGGATAGCAGATATGAAGAAGAACATCGAAAGCCTGAATGGATGGCTGTACCGCCGGATACGGATGTGTATCTGGAAACAGTGGAAGCTGCCAAAGACACGCAAAAGAAAGCTGATAGTACTAGGAATGCCGGAATGGGTAGCCAGCGAAGGAGCATATAGCCGGAAAGCTTACTGGCGGATGGCGGGAAGCGGAGTGGTACAAAGAGCATTAACGAAGGAAAGACTGATAAACTGGGGCTTTTATGATTTGGCCACAGCCTATCAGTCTCTGCACATCGACTATTGAAACCGCCATGTACCGAACGGTACGCACGGTGGTGTGGGCGGACGGGAGCTAATCACTCCCCCCTACTCGATTAAATTAAGGAATGTTTAATCCTGCACAAAGGAATGGCTCATAATATAAAATTCATCCTGGCTTGGCTGATATTTTTTTTCCATGGGTTCTAAGGTATCGTCATAGGCGTTGGCCTCATCCTCGGAAATTGCCATCACAGGGCTGCTCTGGTAGAGCCATCTGCGGCCGTCCAGAGCGCCGGGGATCAGTTCCTTTACCATCATGGCGGCGGGGAAAATGCCCTTTTCAATGCAGACGTTAAATTTCCTGCAGCTTTTAAAGCCCTGGCTGACATAAACTGCCGGGCTGCCGAAGATGACGATAGTATCATAGCCCAGCCTTGCGGCTGCCTGAAAGGAATGCTCCATGAGCATTTTTCCAAGGCCCTTTCGCTGGTGCTCCAGGGCCACGCAGACAGGACCGAAGGTAAGTATATTTTTTACAAATCCTGTTTCGTCGGTGAGAGTGGCTTTTGTATACATGATGTTTCCGATGATGCGTCCCTCATCCTCCAGAACAAAATCAAGCGCAGGGATAAAATCCTCATGCTCCCGCATGAGGCGGATCAGATAGTGCTCCGTGCAGCCGGGAACATATACATTGTAAAATGCCCTCCGCGTCAGCTTTTCCACTGCCTCAAAGTCTTTTTTTTCCTCATTTCGTATGATCATTTCTGTTCTTGCTCCAATACGCGGCCAATATCAGATCCGTGCGATCCCTTCCTCCACAGCCACGTCAGCTACGGCTTTTGCTACTACGTCAGCCACAGCCTTGTTGAGAGGAGAGGGGATGATGTTTTCCGGTGTCAGTTCATTCTCAGGTATCATGTCGGCAATGGCGTAAGAAGCCCGCTGCTTCATGGATTCGGTGATCTCCTTTGCGCGGACGGAAAGAGCGCCCTTGAATACGCCGGGGAATACCAGCACGTTGTTGATCTGGTTGGGGAAGTCAGAGCGGCCGGTACCCACTACAGCTGCGCCGCCTGCCAGCGCCTCGTCAGGCATGATTTCAGGGGTTGGGTTGGCAAGGGGGAATACGATGCCCCTGTTCATGGAGGCTACCATTTCCTTTGTTACCAGGCCTGGACGGGACACGCCGATGAAAACGTCTGCGTTCTCTAAGGCATCGGCAAGCGTGCCGTGCTCCTTGTTCCGGTTGCTGATATGAGAAATTTCCTCCTGACCGTGATTTAAGCCTTCATCCCCTTCGCAGATAATGCCGTTGATATCGCACAGGATCACATTTCCAAAGCCCATGTTGATCAGGTGTTTTCCGATGGCAATGCCTGCGGCTCCAGCTCCGTTGATTACGATCCTCAGCTGTCCCATTTCTTTGCCAGTTACCTTGATGGCATTCAACAGAGCGGCAGCTACAACGATGGCAGTGCCGTGCTGGTCGTCGTGAAATACAGGGATGTCGCACATTTCCTTTAAGCGGCGCTCAATCTCAAAGCACCGTGGGGCAGCAATATCCTCTAAGTTAATGCCGCCGAAACTTTTTGAGATCAGGGCGATGGTCTGCACAATGGTATCAGTATCCTTGGAGTCGATGCACAGGGGGAATGCGTCCACATCTGCAAATTCCTTAAACAGGGCGCATTTTCCCTCCATAACCGGCATACCGGCAGCAGGGCCGATGTCACCAAGGCCCAAAACAGCGGTGCCGTCAGTGATGACAGCTACCAGGTTGGAGCGGCGGGTCAGCTTAAAGGACTGCTCGTAGTCCCTGGCGATTACGCGGCACGGCTCGGCAACTCCGGGGGTGTAGGCTAAAGACAGATCCTCTCTTGTCTCAATTTTCTTGCGTGAAATAACTTCGATCTTTCCGTTAAGGTCATAATGCATCTGCAGGGATGCCTGATTGATATCCATGATGGTTTTCCTCCTGTGGTTGATTGTGCATTCCGGGAGATCGTAAGAAGTCCGGGAACATGGATCAGATGGTATGTGTCCGCTGTTTCCCGGCAGATTCGGTTCTGCCGGGGCAGCTGTGCGGTTTATACTGGGAATGCCCGAATGTGTATGGGGCCGTCAGACCATGGCTTCCGGCCGGAATACCTCGTCAAAAGCCTCATCTGTGAGAAAGCCCAGGGAAACACAGGCCTCTTTCAGGGAAATATTTTCCTTATAGGCCTTTTTGGCTGTTTTGGCCGCATTTTCATAGCCGATATAAGGATTTAGGCAGGTTACAAGCATCAGGGAGCGACGGAGATTTTCGTCCATCTTTTCCCGGTTTGGCCGGATGCCGGCGGCGCAATGACGGTTAAATGATACCAGAGCGTCAGCGAGAAGGCGGACGGACTGGAGGAAATTGTAAATACATACGGGCATAAATACGTTTAACTCAAAATTGCCCTGGGAGGCTGCCATGCCTACGGCTACATCGTTTGCCATGACCTGAACCGCGACCATAGTGACAGCCTCGCATTGGGTGGGATTTACCTTGCCGGGCATGATGGAGCTGCCAGGTTCATTTTCGGGGATAAAGATCTCTCCAAGACCGCAGCGCGGGCCGCTGGAAAGCCAGCGGATATCATTTGCAATCTTCATCATATCGGCCGCCAGGCCCTTTAACGCTCCGTGGGCGAAAACAAGCTCATCCTTGCTGGTGAGAGAATGGAACTTGTTGGCAGCCGTGACAAATTCTTTGCCTGTAAGCTCGGAAACAGCCTTTGCCACCTCGGTGTCAAAGCCTCTGGGAGCGTTTAGGCCGGTTCCCACTGCGGTTCCGCCCAGAGCCAGTTCACGCAGGCCCTTTAAACTTAAGGTCAGCATTTCCTTTGATTTTTCCAGCATATTTTTCCAGCCGCTGATTTCCTGGGAAAATGTAATGGGGGTGGCATCCTGAAGATGGGTGCGTCCTGTTTTTATGATGCCCTCGTTTTCCTTCATAAGGCGGTCAAAGGTAATGATGAGCAGATCCAGAGCCGGGAAGAGCTTATCCTCGATCTCCGTTGCCGCTGCGATGTGCATGGCAGTGGGGAAGGTATCGTTGGAGCTCTGGGACATATTGGAATGATCGTTGGGATGAAGCAGCTTTTCCCCGGCGATTTCATTTCCACGGTTGGCGATGACTTCATTTACATTCATATTGGACTGAGTGCCGCTTCCTGTCTGCCATACGGCCAGTGGGAAGTGTTCGTCCAGTTTCCCCATAAGGATCTCATCACAGGCGGCGCTTATAAGAGACAGCCGTTTTTCATCCAGTCTGCCAAGCCGGTTATTTGCCATGGCTGCCGCTTTCTTAAGGATGGCAAAGGCCCGGATTACTTCCATGGGGATTTTTTCTGTTCCGATCTTGAAATTCTCAAAACTCCGCTGGGTCTGGGCGCCCCAGTAGCGGTCGGCGGGAACCTGGATCTCTCCCATGGAATCATGTTCAATGCGGTACTGCATATATGATTGGCCTCCTTTTATGTAGGTTGCAGGATCTGCAGGCAGAGCCCGGACAGGACTGCCTGCAGATCCCCTATTATTCGCTGTATAGTATAACATACATACCGTCTGCGGACAAGAGGACACAGATATGTGCCAGGGGTTATACGGCTGACTTTTTACATATTATAGTATATTTTCCCATATAGTATATTTTCCCAACATCTCCTTGTTTCAGATATGGACTTTCAAACTTTAATATGTTAAAATGATTGGGGACAGCAAAAAACGCAGTAACCATTGAGTATGAAAATGTCATCCTGTTTCCCCCTATCAGGGAAAAACAGCCCAGGATAAATCAATCACAGCCATAAGGAGATGATAAAAGCATGAATAAAAAAATCAAAACAGAAGCTGTGGATCACTTATTTGACGCGATCCTTACCCTTGAAAGCCCGGAAGAATGTTACAAATTTTTTGAAGATGTCTGCACCATTAATGAGCTCCTTTCCCTTTCTCAGCGCTACGAGGTAGCCAAGATGCTCAGAGAGGGCAAGACCTATTTGGAGATTGCGGAAAAAACGGGCGCTTCCACCGCTACTATCAGCCGTGTAAACCGATCTCTTAACTATGGAAGCGACGGCTACGACATGGTATTTACCCGTCTGAATTTAGAGGACGGATCAGGCGGTTCGGAAAAGGAATAGGCCGCGGCTGGAAATTCGCATCTTTTAAACAGCAAAAGGAATCTGTTTCATCCTGATTTGAAGGAAGCAGCAGATTCTTTTTTTGTTTGCTGAGACCGGGATATAATATAACTGGGAAGAATGGAGCAGCAATGGATGCTATTTTTCACAGAAGAAGTATTCGTGCATATACGGAGCGAAACGCAGAGGAGGATAAAATTTTACAGATCCTTCGTGCGATGAAGAAAAAAGCGGCAGAACCGATCTTAAAAATCCAGCGTCCACTTTGTAAATTAACCGTTCGTTTTCAAAGGGATTGAGGTTTACAAACCCTTCCAGCCGTGCTATCATTTCATTAGCGTTATTTTTACGAATCAATAACGGTGGAGGTTACAGCATATGAAACTGATCCAAACAACGGATGCAGAAGGAGCGGTGCTCTGTCACGACATTACCCGAATCATAAAGGGTGTTTCCAAGGATGCCGTATTTCGCAAGGGGCATATTGTCACAAAGGAGGATATTCCCGTTCTCTTAAGCGCAGGAAAAGATCAGCTCTACGTCTGGGAGAAGGAGGAGGGAATGCTCCATGAGAATGATGCGGCCGAGATTCTGTGCGCGCTGTGCCGGGGCAGTCATATGGAGCGCTCCCAGGCAAAGGAAGGCAAGATTGAACTTACGGCGTCCTGCGACGGTCTGCTGAAAGTAGACAATCAGGGCTTAAAAGCGGTCAACGGTTTCGGCCAGATGATGATTGCCTCCCGCCATGGAAATTTTGCCGTAAAAAAGGGAGACAGGCTGGCAGGTACCCGTATCATTCCTCTGATGATCGAGGAGGAAAGGATGAGGCAGGCCAAAGAATGCGCGCTTCGCGCTACCGGCGGCCGTCCCATCCTGGAGCTAAAGCCGTTTGTACATAAAAAGGCAGGGATCATCACTACGGGAAATGAGGTTTTCTATGGCCGTATCCAGGATACATTTACCCCGGTTATCCGGGAAAAAATGAGGGAATTTGGCACCGAGATCATCGATCATGTGACCTGGAATGATGACGATAAAAAGGTCACAGCGTCTATTTTGGATATGGTCAAAAAAGGTGCAGACATAGTGGTCTGTACCGGTGGCATGAGCGTGGACCCCGATGACAAGACCCCTCTCGCCATCAAAAATACGGGTGCCAGAGTGGTATCCTACGGTGCTCCCGTCCTTCCAGGAGCCATGTTTTTGTTAGCCTATCTGGAGGTAAAGGAGAAGGGAACAAGCCGCACAGCGGCTGTCATGGGCCTTCCCGGCTGCGTGATGTACGCCAGGAGAACTATTTTTGATCTTATCCTGCCGAGAGTGATGGCAGATGACGAGGTGACACCGGAGGAACTGGCTGCTTTGGGACAGGGCGGTCTGTGTCTGGACTGTCCGGTGTGTACCTTCCCAAACTGCGGATTTGGAAAAGGAGTCTAGAATAATGAATTTTTCACATTTTGATGAACAGGGAAATGCCTGGATGGTGGATGTGGGTGAAAAAGAGGAGACGAATCGGGAGGCCACTGCAAGAGGAAGCATTTTTATGAGCCGTGAATGCCTGAAAATGGTGAAGGAAGGCACAATGAAAAAGGGAGATGTGCTGGGGGTGGCCCGTGTGGCCGGAATCATGGGAGCCAAGCGAACCTCGGAACTGATTCCTCTGTGCCATCTGCTGAACCTGACGAAACTGACAGTGGATTTTATGGTTCATGAGGAGAGAAATGAGATTGAGGCTGTCTGCACGGCCCGGACTGCCGGACGTACCGGTGTGGAGATGGAGGCTCTGACCGGAGTGAATGTGGCTCTTCTTACCATTTATGATATGTGCAAGGCAGTGGATAAGACCATGGAACTGGGGCATATTTATCTGGCTCATAAATCCGGCGGCAAAAGCGGCGAGTTTTGCAATGAAGGAAGGGAGCAGGAGCGCAAAGGATGAAGGACGGGACAGGACGGGAGATAGATTATATGCGGATATCCGTTACTGACCGCTGCAATCTTCGATGCCGGTACTGTATGCCTCATGGGATCCAATGCATCTCCAGATGGGATATCCTGTCATTGGAAGAGCTTGAGGCTATTGCTGTCTGCGCGGCGCGTCTGGGGATCCGAAACATTAAGGTTACCGGCGGGGAGCCTCTTGTGAGGAAGGATTGTACTCAGCTTATAAGGAGGCTTAAAAGGGTTCCGGGCATTGAGAAGGTAACCCTGACGACCAACGGAGTTCTCCTGGGAACTTATATGGATGAGCTGCTGGATGCCGGACTGGACGCGGTCAATATCAGTCTGGACACCCTGGATAGAGCGCTATATAAGGCCATCACTGGCGCAGATGCCCTGGATAAGGTAATGGGGGTGATCTGCGGGGCAAGTGAGCTTCCCATTCCTGTGAAGATCAATGCGGTCTCAATTGATTTTAATCAATGGAAGGACGGGCCGGGAAAGAGGGAAAACAGCTGGCTTTCTATAGCGGAGCTTGCCAGGCAATATCCGGTGGATGTGCGTTTTATAGAAATAATGCCCATTGGCTATGGAAAGCAGTTTAAGACCATCGATCATAGAACCCTGCTTTCGGAGCTTCAAACCACATATCCGGGCTTAAAAAAGGACAGTAAAAAGCATGGTTTCGGCCCTGCGGTTTATTATAAGCCGGCCGGTTTTCAGGGGAGCATTGGCCTGATCAGTGCGGTCCACAGAATGTTCTGCTCTTCCTGCAACCGGGTGCGGCTGACTGCCGGAGGCTATCTAAAGACCTGTCTCTGTTACGAGGACGGAATCGATTTGCGGGCGGTGTTAAGAGAGGGGATAAAACGGCCGGAAGAAGAAAGCCGCTTTGGCTGGCCGGATGGATTGGATATCCATGAGGAATGTTTGCAGAGGCGTCTGCAGACGGCGATGGAAGCTGCGATCCTTAAAAAACCCAGGGCTCATTGTTTTGAGACGCCGGGCCGAATCACGGAATCACACAATATGAGTTCGATCGGAGGATGAAAAATGGACGAGAAGGAGAGGAAAGGGCCTGTGGGGGTTGTTCGGGCGATCTGTATCAGCAGTCGCAAGGGAACAGAGAAACACAGCATAGAGGAAGGCTGTTTTCTGGAAAATTTTGGAATTAAAGGCGACGCCCACGGAGGAAAATGGCACCGTCAGGTCAGTCTTCTTTCCTATGATAAAATAAAGGAATTTAACGACCGTGGGGCCGGCGTAGAGGATGGGGCCTTCGGGGAAAACCTGGTGGTTGAAGGGATTGATTTCAGCTCTCTGCCGGTAGGAACCCGTTTTTGTGCCGGGGATGCGGTTCTGGAAATGACCCAGATCGGCAAAGAATGTCACAGCCATTGCGCTATCTTTCACAAAATGGGAGAATGTATCATGCCCAGAGAGGGAGTATTTGCACGGGTATTAAAAGGAGGACGGATCCGTTCCGGCGATACCATGGAAACAATTTTTCCGTCAAAAGACCGTCCGTTCCAGGCGGCAGTTATCACCTTAAGCGATAAGGGGGCCAGAGGCGAGCGGACGGACGAGAGCGGACCTGCGGCAAAGGAAATGCTGGAGCAGGCCGGATATGAGGTGGCGGAGACGCTGATTCTGCCCGATGATCCGGAAATGCTTAAGACACAGCTGATTCGTCTGGCAGATGCCCGTCAGCTGGATCTGGTGGTGACAAGCGGAGGAACTGGCTTTTCTCTCCGGGATCAGACGCCGGAGGCCACTCTGGCGGTGGCAGACCGCATCGCTCCCGGTATCGCTGAGGCTATTCGCTGTAAATCCATGGAAGTGACCAACCGGGCCATGCTGGGCCGGGGCGTATCGGTGATCCGAAAGGGTACGGTGATCGTAAATCTTCCGGGAAGTCCCAAGGCAGTGAGAGAGAGCCTGGGGTACATTCTGGATCCGCTGGATCACGGGATCCGGATTTTACGGGGAAGCGCCTCTGAATGCGCCCGATAAGGGACGTCGGATAAGGAAGATGAGAGAAAAAAGAAGGGAGAACAGAGAAAATGAAAATGAGAAAACAGATCCGTATGACGGCAGCTGTCCTTCTGGCAGCAGGAATGCTGGCAGGCTGTTCCAATGGAGCAAAGGAAACAGAGACAACGTCAGCCAATGACAGCAAACACACCGAGATACGGGTGGCGGCGGCAGCCAGCTTAAAGAATGCCTTTGAGAACGAACTCATCCCCATGTTTGAGGAGCAGAATCCAGATATTACGGTCACAGGCATCTATGACAGCTCAGGGAAGCTTCAGACTCAGATTGAGGAGGGACTTGATGCGGATGTATTTATGTCGGCTGCACAAAAGCAGATGAATGCCTTAAATGATGAGGGGCTGATCGATACAGAGTCAATTACCGATCTTCTGGAAAATAAGATTGTGCTCATCGTTCCCTCAGGAAATGCGGCAGAGCTTAAAAACTTTGCAGACATCCAGGAGGCAGCTTCCATTGCCCTGGGCGATCCCGCCAGTGTTCCTGCCGGACAGTACGCCGAGGAAGCTCTTACAAACCTTGGAATCTGGGATAAGATTCAGGATAAGGTAAGCTTTGGATCGAATGTGACAGAGGTATTAAACCAGGTGGCTGTCTCCAGCGCAGATGCCGGTATTGTATATGCCACGGATGCCGCCAGCATGGCGGACAAGGTGGAAGTGGTGGCTGAGGCGCCGGAGGGCAGCCTGTCCAAGCCGGTTATCTACCCGGTGGCAGTGGTAAAGAAGAGCGCCCATCCTCAGGAGGCGAAAACCTTTGAAGCGTTTTTAAAGAGCGATGAGGCCATGTCCGTATTTGCCTCCTACGGTTTTTCAGCAGGAAGCTGAGGTTTCATGTCTGACTTAGGGCCGGTACGCCAGCGTGTATACAAAAAGCAAAGGAGGATCGCTTATGGACTGGTCTCCCATCCTGATATCCATAAAGACAGCCAGTCTGTCCATTTTTATTACCTTTTTCCTGGGGATTTTTGCAGCCTGGGCAGTGATTCGCCTTCACAGTGACCGGTTAAAGATCATATGCGACGGCATCCTGACGCTGCCGTTAGTGCTTCCGCCTACAGTTGCAGGGTTCTTTCTGCTCTATCTGTTTGGAGTAAAAAGGCCCATCGGTCAGTTTTTCATTGACTTTTTCAGCGTTAAGATTGCGTTTTCCTGGGGAGCCACAGTGCTGGCCGCTGTGGTTATGTCATTTCCGCTGATGTACCGCTCCGCCAGAGGGGCTTTTGAGCAGGTGGATCCCAATCTGGCCGCGGCGGCAAGGACACTGGGGATGAGCGAGTGGGAGATCTTCTGGAAGGTACTGTTTGCAAATGCAGTTCCCGGTATCCTAAGCGGGGGAGTGCTGGCCTTTGCGAGGGGGCTGGGAGAATTTGGAGCCACTTCCATGATCGCGGGAAATATTGCGGGAAAGACAAGGACTCTTCCCATGGCGGTGTATTCTGAGGTGGCGGCGGGAAATATGGAGGCAGCCACCTCCTATGTGGCAGTTATCGTTGTCATTGCCTTTCTCTCCATCATCCTTATGAATTTGGGAGCGCTAAAGGCAGGAGGAAAGAAATATGGCGATTGAGACAGAACACAGGCTCCGCCTGGGAGTTGAGATAAGAAAGCAGCTGAGGGAATTTCCTCTGGATGTGAGTTTCACAGCAGCAAAGGGCTGTATGGGGATCTTAGGATCCTCCGGCTGCGGAAAAAGCATGACATTAAAGTCCATTGCAGGCATCGTTACGCCTGATGGGGGGCGCATTGCTTTACAGTATGCCCAGGGAGAAGCGGCGGGAGGAAGAGTGCTTTATGATTCTTCTCTGAGAATCAATGAGACGCCCCAGGTCCGCCGGGTGGGATATTTATTCCAGAATTATGCCCTTTTTCCCAATATGACCGTGGAGGAAAATATTGCCGCAGGACTAAAGGGAAAGGGGGCAAAGGCCGTGGCGGGCGGCAGGAGAGCGGCGGCCAGGTCGCATACGGCCATCCGCAAAAAGGTAGGGGAGATGATGGAGAGGTTTCGTTTAACTGGTCTGGAGCAGTGTCTCCCTTCCAGACTGTCCGGCGGACAGCAGCAGAGAGTGGCGCTTGCAAGGATCCTGGCATATGAGCCGGAGGTACTGCTGTTGGACGAACCGTTTTCTGCCATGGATACCCATCTGAAAGAAAAACTGCGGCTGGAGCTGGCGGAAGTATTAAAGGATTATGACGGCGTTTCTATCCTGGTCACCCATGACCGGGATGAGGCGTATCAGCTGTGCCCGGAGCTGCTTTTGATGGATCGGGGGCAGGTGCTGGTGCGGGGGAAAACCAGGGAAATTTTTGCGGAACCGTCGATATGCAAAGGGGCTCGGCTTACGGGCTGCAAAAATATTTCCCGGATCCGCAGAGTGGGAGAGTATCAGGTCTGCGCCCTGGACTGGGGCGGCATTGAGCTGACGGTGAACCGGCCAGTGGGAGACGATATCGCCGCTGTGGGGATTCGGGCCCATGATTTTGAGGCGGTAAGCACAGAAGAGGCGGCCGCGCTGGGGTATAAAAACTGTATTCCTGTGGGCGCACCGAGGATATCAGAAATGCCCTTTGAGTGGCATATCACACTGGAAAACGGCCTGTGGTGGAAACGGGAAAAGACCATACATACTCATGATGCGGCAGGAGCCGTCCCGCCCTATCTTCAAGTGGATCCATCGGCGATCCTGCTGTTAAAGGGAGAACTCTGAAATGGAAAAACAGGAGCAGTTAACGGCTGTTTAAACGGTATTTTCCGAAAGAAAATGAGGTGAAGAAATGAAAGAACTGTTTCAGGAACTGAAAAAATGCCTTTTGAGAGAGGAGGGCGCGGCACTGGCATCCATTATAGAGAGCGCAGGCTCTGCCCCCAGGGGGGCGGGGTCGAGGATGCTTGTGAGAGCGGATGGCTCGTCCCTTGGAACTGTAGGCGGAGGCGCGGTGGAGTATCAGGTGACCTTAGCCTGCCAGGAGGCAGTGCGTTTAAAGCAGTCCGGGCTTTTTAGCTTTACCCTGACGCGCGGCAAAGAGGGAGATATCGGCATGGTCTGCGGAGGGAATGTGACGGTATATATCCAGTATGCAGATCCGGAGGATAAAGAATTGCTGCAGCTTGTGGATCGGGCGCTGGCTATGCTGGAGGTGGACGAGGACAGCTGGCTGATCCTGGATCTGACAGAGGAAAATGCCTGGAAAATGGGGCTTTACAGTGAAAAGACCGGGGTCTTAGGGCTGGGATATGAAAACACAAAAACCTTAGAGAAGCTTTTTGGCCCTGCTGCCGTCACTTTGAAGACAGAGGAGCGTTTCTGGTATTCTGAGCCTCTGGTACAGTCCGGCACCGTATACATCTTTGGAGGCGGCCATGTGGCCCAGGAACTGGTGCCGGTATTAAAACGGGTGGGTTTTCGCTGTGTGGTTATGGATGACAGAGAAAACTTTGCCAATCCCGGTGTATTTCCCGACGCGGATCAGATCATCGTGGGAAATCTGGAACGGATCGGGGATTATGTGGCGATCCGGCCTCAGGACTATGTCTGCGTCATGACAAGAGGCCATCAGTATGACTACTATGTACAGAAACAGGCTTTGGCTTTAAAGCCCTGTTATCTGGGAGTCATGGGAAGTAAAAATAAAATACGCGTGGTGACAGAACGGCTGCTGGCAGACGGATTTTCAGCAGAAGAGATCCAGTCCTGCCATATGCCCATTGGTCTGGCGATCCATGCGGAAACACCGGCGGAGATCGCAGTCAGCGTAGCCGGGGAGATGATTGCTTTGCGGGCGGAGCGTATGGGGAAAACAAGGAGGTAGCAAAATGAGAGAATGTGTATGGGCGCTGTATTTCAGCCCCACGGGAGGAACAAAGAAGGCGGCCCTCTATCTGGCAGAGAGCCTTGGAAAAGAGGTTAAAGAGGCAGATCTTGCGGACCCTGATTTTAAAGGCGCGGCGTTTAAGGAGGGAGAACTGGTTGTGGCAGCCGCTCCCGCCTTCGGCGGCCGGATTCCGGGACTGATGGCAGAGCGTTTAAAGCAGGTGAAGGGAAACGGGGCCATGGCTGTGACTGTGGCGGTTTATGGAAACAGGGCTTTTGAGGATACGCTGGTGGAACTAAATGACACCCTGAAGGCCCAGGGCTTTGCCGTCGTTTCCTCTGCCGCTGTTCTTGCGGAACATTCCATGGTGCGCCTGGTAGCCGCCGGCCGCCCTGATGAGGCGGATCGAAAGGAGCTTCATGGGTTTGGCATAAGGATCCTGGAAAAACTGGAAACAACAGGAATAAAAGAGCCTAAAGTGCCCGGAAACCGCCCTTACAGGGACTGGAAGAAAATGGATGTGGTGCCTGTAATCAGCGACTGCTGCGTAGGCTGCGGACTCTGTGCTGCAAAATGTCCGGCCGGAGCGATTTCAAAAGAATCCCCTGGGATGACGGACCGGGAGAAATGTATTCTCTGTCTGCGCTGTCTGGCAGTCTGTCCCATTGGGGCAAAGAAGCTTCCTGACCCGGCGCAGGAGATGCTGGGTCAGAAGCTTCTGCCTTTAAAGGATATCCGGCGGGAGAATGAACTTTTCCTGTAAGGATTTATTCCGGCCCGTATAATACCGGCTGCAGCTGCCGTCCCTCTAAGGCAGCATTAAGAGCCGGTACAATAAGCTCTGTTTTCGCAATCAGGGAACAGGGCTTTTTTTGCGGAGAATCCTGAGCAAATGGAACGAAATACACATTTTTGCAGGGGAACAGCATTCCGATGTTCTTAAAATTCATCCCCATGGCGTCATTGGTGGATAAGGAGATCACAAGGGGTTTTTCGTTGCGCAGATGGGCTTTTGCAGCCATCAGTACGGGCGTGTCAGTGATGCCGTTTGCCAGCTTTGCAAGGGTATTTCCCGTACAGGGGGCGATCAGAAGGATATCCAGATACCCTTTGGGGCCGATGGGCTCTGCGGCTTCTATGGTCAGAATGGGATCCCGGCCGGCCAGACCGCTGATCCTTCGGATGTATTCATCGGTGCTGCCGAAGCGGGAACGTATGGTCTGGACATGAGAGGAGAAGATGGGGAAGATATCTGCCTCCTCCCGTGCCAGGGTCTGTACGGCCTGTTCTATTTTATCAAAGGTACAAAAGGATCCGGTTACAGCCAGACCGATCTTTTTTCCTTTCAGAGACATGATGATTTCCCTCTATACATAAAAAGTAGTAGTTTTTACTGTCCCTCTCCAAGGACACGGAGTACGGCCCGGCACAGGATGCGGGCGGAAGAATCCGGGCTGAAGCGGCCTGGCAGCCCCGGACAGGCAATCCGCCGGACTTCCACCTGATGACAGGCCGTCTCATCGGCGCAGCCGGGCGGGGACGCCAGCTCAAAAAGAGCGGTTTCCTTTGGAATTTTCTGTAAAAAAGATCCGGTGAGTACAGGTGCAGGAACGGTATTGAAAATGAGCTGCTTCCCAGGCAGAACCTTGCCCAGCATTTCAGGAGAAACGGCGAGGAAACCGCGGGTAACAGCCAGCGTCCGCTTTATGGGGGATTTTTCGCAGACAGTTACCTCGGCCATCATGCCCCTTAGCCGGTCTGCCAGCGCCTGGCCGCAGCGCCCGTAGCCCAGGATCAGGCAGCGGCTCAGATGGAGATTAAAGGGACTTTCGCGGATGGCTAAGCATATGGCCCCTTCTGCCGTGGCAATGGCATTTTCCAGGGCGATTTCCTCCATTTCCATAAAATCCTTCCATAAAATTCCTTTTTTCTGACAGGACTCCCTCACGAAGGCAGACAGGCCGCCGCCAAAGAGGAGCTGCCCCTTATGGAGACCGTCAAGCAGCCGGGAAATCGTCAGGGAGGGGGAGGGTTCGGAAACCTCTGGAAACGCCTGAAAAATGTGTATTTTATCCCGTGAAAACGGCACCGGTCCCAGAATGATGGAGGCCTCCTTTAATTTCTCCTTCGGCAGATCGCCGTCATTTCCCTGATAGGAAAAAACAGGATAGCCCTGAGCTGAAAGAAGCTGCTCCATCCGGCGCTGACGTCCATCGCCGCCGACTATAAAAAAATTCGTCATATTTTTCTCACCTTTTCCCTGCTGCCTGTAATTTATATATATGAAATACCTGGAAAAAGGTTCTTTTTTGATTGCTTTTTGGAACCTGTGCCAAAGTCAGATTGTACTTGAAAAAATACATTGTTTATTTACAGAAAAGCCTTAAAATGTAACCGATTTGTAACCAGATAAGAATATAATAATCCGGTAAATGGGGGAAAGAGAATCGGTATTCTTTTCCCGAAAAATGAAAGAAGGAGGTTTAAACTTGAGAAGAATTGGGAAACGACTTACCGCAATTGGAATTGCTGCGGCTTTGACTTTGACCAATATAGGCAATACTCTGAGCACCGTGTACGCGGCTTCCGGCGGTGAGCACAGAGACCTCTCTGTAAGGGGCGCGGATCTTGCCGGTGCGATTATGGACATGATCCGGGGATTAGATGGGTCCCAAAAAACGGTTCAGCCGGATGAACTGGAGTTTTCACAGGGGCGTGTAGAAAAATACAACCGGCTCTTTTTTGAAGGAACCGGCAGCCTCTATGAATTTTACCCTGAAATTGACGGGCAGGACCAGGAGGCCAGTGTCCGAACCTTTATCCGTCTGCCGGAGGATGCGGATGCCTCTTATGAACTTACAGGCGATGAGCAGCTGGTATTTCTGTATGAAAACGGCGGTGAAAGCAGCATAAGCTTTTCCACTGCGGTTGAGCATGAGAATGGAAAAATACAAAAGACCAGCCGTGTTTCGGTAAAGTCCTATAAGGAGGCATTTATAAAGGAAGATAATTACCTTAAGGACGAGCAGGAAAAGCCTCAGGAATCTGAAACCCAGGCAGGAGAGTCTGTGAGTGAAGGAAAGACAGCTGCAGATGAAACGTCTGCGGAACCCGAGACGGCCAGGACAGAACACACAGAGGAGACCCTGACGGAGCAGAAGGAGGCCGTCGGCGATACAAAATCGTCTGCCGAAACGGAGCAGAGCGAAGGGGAACTGTTAAATTCCAAAGCTCATGACGCACAGACGGACGGGATGGATTCTGACGCTGTGGTAAGTACGGAGGCTGTCACGGCCCAGACGCCGGAGAGTGAGACGCAGAGCGAACTGGCTTCTACAGATGGTTCACAGCCGGAGACAGAAACCTCCACGGCAGAAGAGAGCCAGTCCCAGACGGAGGAAAACGCCTCTTTGCCGGAAACAGAAGCTTCAACCGGGGAGAGCGCCTCTAAGGATATGGAGCAGCCATCCCAGACCGAGACGGCCTCTGGTGAAAGTGAGACGGAAAGCGACAGTACAGCACAAACACCCGTCCAGAGCACCACACAGGCAGAGACAAAGGGCGAGATCCAGACAACGGTTCCAGCAACACCTTCTGAGCCTCAGAAGGATCCGGCAGCCACACCCTCTCAGCCGGAGGATAATGGAAATGATCTGGAGATCGGCTATGGGGATCTGGTGGGAATCGGCGAAAGTGTCACCGCCAAGGCATACATAACCAGCGTGGGTAAGCTAAAGCTTTTAGAGGATTGGAAAATGGCCTCTTATCCGGAATTTGATGAAACCATGACCATGGATGACGGTACAGATATCGCCCTCCACGCAGAGGCAGGCGTTCTTCCTGCCGGTGCAAAAGCTGTGGTATCGAAGGTGAATGAAGACGAGGCGTCCGGGCTGTTAGAGGAGATTCGGGAAAACCGCTTAAAGAAGGGACAGGCAGTTACAGCTGCGGCTCTCTATGAGATCCGGTTTTATGCAGACGGCGAACCCATGGACGATTCTGCGTGGTCCAAAAATGGCCGTGTGGAGGTTTGTTTCTCAGGTACAGCCATCGAAGAAATGAGCAGGGAGGCTGATGGCGTAAAGGTGCTGCAGATCAGTGACAGCATCCATGAAGCAAAGGCTTTAAAGGGAACAAAAACGGCTTTCTCAAATGGAAAAACCACCGATGAAGTGGCAGCAAGCATTACCGGATCCGGCTTTTTCGGGCCAGTGTTCTATACTGTGGATGAAAGCCAGAACCGAGAATTTAATATTGGAGAGCTGCTGGGCGAGGGATCTCCAAAGCTGATTATAAAGGATAAAAGCGGAACAGTCATTGATACGGCAGAGGTAGACGAAGATGGGGTTACGAAAATCTATCAGAATCAAAAGGATGAGGAAGGCAATTATCTTCCTTTGCCCAGAGAACTGACCACATCCTTCCAGATTACCTATGGTATGGAAAACAGCAGCGATCCTGAACTGAAAGGTTATGCAGTAAAAAAGGGAGACCGCTTTGTCTATCAGCTGCCGGACAATATTATCTATGATACGAAAACAGATACGCCGGTCATGTTTGGAGATAAGGTGGTTGGAAGTCTGAATGTGGAACAAAATGGAATACTTTCCATTGATATCACAGAAAATGTGGGCGCCAATTTTAAAGGCCAGCTAACCGTAAAGGGAAGCGTTGATTTTTCAAAAGAACCGGAAGGAAAGCCGGAAATTGAGATCAAGAATGATGACCTTGACAAAACCCTTGTATTTCCTGAAATAAAACAGGAAAAACACTACAGCATCACGATTAAAAAAGATAACAGCGGAGATCGGTTTACAGATGAAAACTCCGCAGGAGACCTGCATTATTCGGATACTACCGGTATTCCGGATGCCGTGCGTTTTCACCTGAAGATCACGGCAGATGCAAAGAATACAGGAGCACTTACAAATCCTGTGATTACTGATCGATTCAGCGAAATCGAAAATGGGGCGATTGAGTATATAGATACAGCTGGAATACGTCTGGAGTCGACACCAGAGGGCAGCAATATTGCAAAAGCAGAATTTGACAATACAGGCTCATCTGACAGCCGTGCGATCCGCCTTTTGGATCAGGATGGAAACCCGGCTGTTATGAAACCTGGTGAGGAAGTGAAACTGAGTTACTGGATGAAGATCAATCCCAGCGCATGGAAAGCCCAGCAGCCGGAACAGACGGAAAACGGAAATCGTGTTTCTTCCTCCATGCGGGCGTCATTCACCAATACGGCCGTGATCACGGCAGCTGCGGCTGACACAGAAGGAGGAACAGTACAGGCTCAGACCCAGTCCTGGTTTGGAAAAACCATTTCCCTGGTTTCAAAGAACGGTACGGTCCGTATCAATGAAACAGTTGGGGATCAAACCATCCCGTTTAGTATTCAGTATAATGTATCCGTTAATCCGAATCTGATCGATATGACAGGCTGGACGGTGAAGGATACGCTGCCAGAGGTTTCAGACTCTGACAAACAGCAGCATTATGTGGGAGCGGTTAAGGTAACTGCTTACGACCGGGAAAATGGAAATGTGTCAGGTGAAACTACAGTGCCTGTTGAAAGAGACTCCTATTCCTGGGAATATACAATACCAAAAGAGCTGGGGCGCTGTTTCCTTCAGTTTACCTACTATACAGATATACAGGAACCAAGCGGCAGCAATGCCAGCAATGAGATTCTTCTGACTGCTCCTGAGGGAAGCGGTTATCCCGGAACCAGGCCTGGATCTACCAGCATAGAATGTATATACAACACCTATACGCTGACGAAAACAACAACCGGATGGCAGGATGGGAAGCTGGGGATCATTGGCTGGAAGGCAGTTCTGACCCAGTATGTAAACGGACAGATAAATTCGGAGGATGCGGTCATTCCAGTAGATGGGGTCTATAGCGACGAGCTTTCTGTAAGCGGCGGAGACGGCAGTGTCAAGCATACATTTATCGATGAAAGCACCCTGAAACAAGGCCTCTCAGTCAAAGACAGAACGGGAAGTGAGGTTTCCGATTATGAAGTAGAGAATTTTGCGGATAATCGGTTTGCCATCAAATTTACAAAAGCCGTTCCCAGTCCGGTAACCATTGAATACAGATCCTATGTAAGAAATACAGGAGAATCCGGGGATTCCTTTTACTGGTCCAGCAGTCAGTCTGCATCCTTTAAAAACAGGGCCATCCTGAAACCTAATAAGGATACGACGGTGCAGGCAGAGGCATCTCAGTCCCTTCCAGCTGCCAAAGGATTTCTGAGAAAAGGTGTGGAGGGACAGGACGCCCAGACAGGAACCATCAAATGGATACTGGAAGGAAACGCATATGACGATAAGGTCAACTTTGATGCAGTGGGAGATGTACTGATTGAAGAGAAGCTGCCTGAGGGGCTGGAACTGGTCAATATCTATCCCCGTGCATACCAGGATGTAACGCTTAGAGCAGGGGAGGACTATACGGTGGATGGTCAGACCGTAAAGATCGACCTCAAGAAGGCAAGGGACTATGTCCGGTCAAAGGGAAAGGACTTTAATATCAATCATGTATTCCGACTGGTTGTGGAAACCAGGGTGAATGACCCCAAAAAAACAACGTTTAAGAATGAAGCAGCCATGCACATTGACGGTATTGAGCTTGCCAGGGTGGGCGCAGAGGCCCAGTTAAAAACAAACTTCCTCATAAAGGGAATGATGTATGATGAGTATACCGCACCATCGGCGCAGTACACTCTGTCGGTAAATCAGCCGGCTTCCCAGCTGAGAAAGGACGGAGGAACGCTGACCGTAAGGGATACCCTTGGAAATCCCAATATGAGTTTTCGCCCGAAAACCATAAAGGTGGTCAACAGCAAGACAAAAGCGGCGATTGAAGAAGCTAAGATTGCCGTAAACGGCTCTGTCTGCACCATCAGCAACCTGCCAGACGCGACGCCTATTACGATTACATATGAGGCTGCCTTAAATGGAGCCATTGGAACGGAGTTTAATGTCAGCAATCATGCAGAGCTGATTTATGGACCGGGAAAATCCATAGAAACAGAGCATAAGGATACCATTACCCTTGTGCAGTCATCTGCATCTGTAACCGGTGATTATTCCATCGAGCTTTCAAAAACTGATCAGTGGGGTCAGCCCCTGGAGGGAGCAGAGTTTACCCTGTATGAATTGCAGCTGGATGGGGATGGCAGGATTACCGGTCAGTCGGATCCCATAGGTACATACGAGCCGGTTATCCAGGATGGCTCCCAGAGCGCCAATGTTGCGATAGGCGGGCTTAAAAGCGGAAAGGCTTACCGGCTGGTGGAAACAAAGGTGCCTGACGGATATATACAGAGCGAGGCGATGGATGTTTATATACCAACGGGGACAGAAACCAAGCTTCCGGAGAATATGAGCCATTATATCTATATTCCAGGATTTCCTGTTTCAGTGGAGAATCAGAAACAGACGGGAAGTCTGAAACTGACAAAACAGGTGAACGGTCAGGAGACTGACAGGCAGGAGAAAACAGAATTCTACTTTACCGTGACAGATGGGGTGCGCTATTTTGACAGAAATGGAAATGCCTCAGAGGAGGTAAAGACCATCAGGCTTGCCTATGATCCGGCGAAAGAAGAAAACGCGCTTATGATCAACGGGCTGCCTTTGGGAACTTACACCGTAACTGAGGCTGCAAATGCAGCGGGCAGCCCCATAGAAGAGGATTTTGGGTATCAGGTAACAGCAGACGGCAGGGAAGGCACAAGTGCGGAGGCTGCCGTACAGGCGGGAAAGACACAGACCGTTATCTTTGTCAACACAGTAAAGAACGATCCGCCTGAGGAGCCGGAGACGAAGCCCAGTCAGCCGGAGACGAAGCCCAGTCAGCCGGAGACAGATCCCAGTCAGCCGGAGACGGATCCCAGTCAGCCAGAGACAGATCCCAGTCAGCCGGAAACCGAAGCGCCAACCTCTCCAGAGACATCTCCTGCCGTCCCGGACGGCGGTCATTCTGGCGGATCTGGAGGTTCAGGGGGCGGCTCCGGAACCACGAATCACGGCAGACACAACCCGTCTAATGGAGGACCGGGAGATAACACGGAGACGGTCACCATTGCGCCGGAGGAAGTTCCTCTTGCACAGTGGCCGGATAAACAGGACGATCCTGTAATCCTGTTTGATGAGGATGTTCCTCTGGCTCCTCTGCCAAAGACAGGGGAAAACCGCCATGGATCCCATGTTATGTTTCTTCTTTCGTCCTTTATGACCGGGGTATATTTGGCCCTTCATCTAAAAAAACGAAAGGAATAGCCGGTAAAGCAGGCTGTACGGAATAAAAACCGTGCAGCCTGTTTTTGCGTTTCCATGCGGTCGGGAAGGCAGCTGTTTTTTGAACGGATTTGCTGCCTATGCTGGTAAACAGCACAAAAATATGCTATACTGTTTACAGCGTTGTGCATTTGTAAAAATGCAGGATGACGATACGCTGCAAACAGCTGGTTTGGTCTTCGGCGAATTATTCTGAAAAAGACACATACCGGTTTTTTTACAGGAATCGTTATATAAGAGGGAAAATAACGGGAGGGGAAAGCAATGGAAAAAACAGGCAGACTTCATTACGGCCTTACGCTGCGGCTGTATTTTGAGGAAAAGGCATTCGGGCCGGGAATGGTGGTTCTCCTTGAGGAGGTAGAGCGTACAGGTTCCCTTCAGCGGGCCGCCCGTTCTATGAATATGGCCTACAGCAAAGCCTGGAAAATGCTCAAGGTAGCGGAAAAGGAATGGGGCTTTGCCCTGACAGATCGGGAGACTGGAGGAAAGGACGGCGGAGGCTCCACGCTTACGCCTCAGGCAAAGGCTCTGATGAAGGCGTACGCGGGCTTTCGCAGCGAGGCAGAGGTTTCGTTGGATGAGCTGTTTGAGAAGTATTTCTCCAGTGAGCGGCTGCAGGAAATGAAAACAGCAGGAGGAGAGAGGGAATGAGTGAGGAGATCGTATTTTGCAGAGGGGGAGGCTGTACGGCCAAGCTGGGGCCTGGCGCTCTGGCACGTGTGCTGGACCGGCTGCCAAAGACCAGGGATCCCAATCTGCTGATTGGCTATGACGGCTCTGACGATGCGGCCGTATATAAGCTGACCGATGATCTGGCCATGGTTCAGACCCTGGATTTTTTTCCGCCCATGGTGGAAGATCCCTATATCTTCGGCCAGATCGCGGCGGCCAATGCCTTAAGCGATATTTATGCCATGGGAGGGCAGGTAAAGACAGCTTTAAACATCGTATGCTTTCCTGAGACCATGGACTTAAATATCCTGGGAAAGATCATGCAGGGAGGCAGCGAGAAGGTGAGAGAAGCCGGGGGCGTACTGGCAGGCGGCCATTCCATTGCAGACAGTGATGTAAAATACGGCCTTTCTGTTACCGGCATCATTCATCCTGACCGCGTATTTGCAAACAGCGGCTGCCGGGTGGGAGATGCTCTGATCCTGACAAAGCCTTTGGGCGTGGGCCTGGTGTGTACGGCGGCCCGTTTAAAGGCGGCTCCTCAGGAGGCCTATGATCTTGCGGTAAGATCCATGACTACGCTGAACCGGTACGCGGCGGATATTCTGGGGAAATACAGAACGCACGGCTGTACGGATGTAACCGGTTTCGGCTTTTTGGGCCATCTTTGTGAGATGGTAACGGATCAGGCGACAGCCCGCATAAGCAGGGATCAGATCCCGTACATCCCAGAGGCTCCTAAACTGGCGGAGGAATTTTACATTACAGCCGCCGCACAGAGAAACCGAAACCATGTTCAGGATAAGGTGGAACTGGGAAGGTGCGGCTTTGCCATGGAAGAGCTTCTTTATGATCCGCAGACCTCCGGCGGCCTGCTGGCTTCCGTAAAGATGGAGGATGCGCCCGAGGCGCTAAAGGAGTTAAAGGAATTGGGACTTCCCTGCGCCATCGTGGGAAGGATCGAAGAGCGGCAGGAAAAGGCCGTTATTGTAGAGTGATACAGGAGGGTGAAAACGATGATACGACTGGATGAAAGAGGAAAACAGTGTCCTTTGCCGGTAATCGAGGCCAAAAAGGCCCTGGAGACCGCTTCTGCGGGCGAGCAGGTAGAGGTGATCGTAGACAATGAGATTGCAGTACAGAATTTAAAGAAGCTGGGAGACTATAAGGGGCTGGCATTTTCTTCCCAAAAAAAGGGAGAAAGAGAGTATGCAGTGGTGCTGACTGCCGCCGGGAATACCAAAACGGCCTCTCAGGAGACAGAAGGCCAGCAGAATAGCCTGCCAGAGCCGGCAGCTGTCTGCTGTCCTGACGGGCGAAGAAAAGGCATGGTAGCCGTGATCTCATCCCGTGAGATGGGACAGGGGGATCCTGCGTTAGGGGCGCTTCTGATGAAAGGCTTTATCTATGCCCTGACGCAGCAGGAGGTTCTTCCAGAGGCCGTTCTTCTTTACAACGGAGGGGCATTCCTCTCCTGTGAGGGATCTGATAACCTGGAAGATCTTAAGACGCTGGAGGCTCAGGGCGTGGAGATATTAACCTGCGGCACCTGCCTGAATCACTATGGCCTGGGAGACAAGCTGAGAGCAGGCAGTGTCACAAATATGTATGAGATTGCAGAAAGGATGACCGGAGCAGCGCTGTTAATACGGCCTTAAGGTGAAGGGAATGGAGAGACAGAGACAGCTGATCATAGTCAGAGGCGGAGGGGATATCGCCACAGGAACCATCCATCGCCTTCACCGGTGCGGTTATCCGGTGCTGGTGCTGGAAACAGGGACGCCGTCTGCGATCCGCAGGCAGGTGGCGTTTTCAGAGGCTATTTACGACGGAAGCAGCGAGATTGAGGGAGTGACCTGTTTAAAGGTATCCAGCTATGAGGAGGCAAAGGCCGTCTGGGAGGCGGCTGTGCCAGTGATGATAGATGAAAGGTGCGATATTCTGAAAAGGGTGCGCCCCTGGGCTTTGGTAGACGCAATTCTGGCAAAGAAAAATCTGGGCACCACGAGAGACATGGCAGACAAGACCATTGGTCTGGGGCCGGGATTTACAGCGGGTGAGGACGTGGATCTGGTTATCGAGACCATGCGCGGCCACGATCTGGGAAGGATCCTTTCAAAGGGCTGTGCGCTTCCCAATACGGGAGTCCCCGGACGGATCGGCGGCTTTGACAAAGAACGGGTGATCCATTCACCGGCACAGGGGATCCTGTTTGGAACGGTTCGGATCGGGGACCGGGTGGAAAAGGGGCAGCCGATCGCCATCATTGTTACCGGACAGGGGGAGGTGACGGTGGAGGCATCGCTGACCGGTCTGGTAAGAGGGCTGATCCGTGACGGATATCCGGTGACAAAGGGCTTTAAGATCGCGGACATTGACCCAAGGGAACAGGAATTTGAAAACTGCTTTACTATTTCCGACAAGGCAAGGGCCATTGGAGGTTCTGTTTTAGAGGGGCTTTTGTATCTGGAAATGAAACAGGGCCATTAAAGGAGAGGGATTCATGATTTATTTAGACAGTGCGGCTACCTCCTTTTACCGTCCGCCCCAGGTGGCGGAGGCAGTGGCAGAGGCTATCCGGTCTATAGGGAACTGCTCCAGAGGCGTACACAGAGAGGCACTTGCCGGGGCCAGGATCGTATTTGAGACCAGGCAGCTGATTGCACAGCTGTTTCACGCGCCGGGCCCGGAGCAGGTGGCTTTTACTGCTAATGCGACCCAAAGTTTAAATATTGCAGTCAAGGGGCTCATAGCCCCCGGTGACCGGGTGGTGACTACCGTTTTAGAGCATAACAGTGTTCTGCGTCCTCTGTATGAAATGGAGAAAATGGGTGCAGAGCTGATTGTGGTCGGATGTGAGCGGGAAAAGGGGGACAGCAGAGAAAATAATAATATTGAACGGACAGCACAGACAGCAGGCCGCCTGGATCTTGAGGCGTTAAAAGAGGCTATCACCCCCGGCACAAGGGCGGTTGTCATGACCCACGCCTCAAACCTCACCGGAAACTGTCAGAATCTGGCTATGGTGGGAGCCTGGTGCCGTCAGGCGGGAGCACTTTTTATCGTAGACGCCTCCCAGACAGCGGGAGTATTTCCCATTGATATGGAACGGGACAGGATCGACGTCCTCTGCTTTACCGGTCACAAGGGCCTTATGGGCCCCCAGGGCACAGGCGGTCTTTGCGTACGGGAGGGACTTGTCATCCGCCCCCTGTTATCCGGCGGGAGCGGGATCAGGACCTTTGAAAAAACACACCCCTCTCAGATGCCGACAGCCCTGGAGGCCGGAACCTTAAATGGTCACGGCATCGCAGGGCTGAGAGCGGCTCTTTACTATATCAAAGAGCAGGGGATGGATCAGCTGAGAAAGCGGGAACAGTTCTTAATGAAACGTTTTTATGAACAGGTGCGGGAAATCCCGGATATTCGTATCTACGGTGATTTTTCCCAAAAGAACCGCGCACCCATCGTGTCACTGAACCTGGGAGACGAGGATTCAGCCGCAGTCAGCGATTATCTATCCCAGGAATACGGCATTGCTGTCCGGCCCGGCGGCCACTGTGCGCCTCTGATGCATCTGGCTCTGGGAACGAAAGAGCAGGGAGCGGTTCGATTCAGCTTTTCCCATTTTAATACGGAAGAGCATATTGACACGGCTGTCAGGGCGCTGCGGGAGTATTGATCCGGCAGCGTTCTCTTTAACAGGCAGCGGTTTTTTGCATCAGGATTTCCGTCAGCGCAGAACCGCTGCTGGTATGGCAGCGCACGATCTCCGTTTCATTTTCATTGACCTCGTCCAGAGCGCAGCGGATCATCTTGTGGGATACGGTATTTGTAAACAGCACCAGCAGATCCGGCCGGCCGATCTGCTTATCCAGGCTGGCACTCATCTGGGTAAATACCTTTGCCTTGCAGTTATAACTCTTACAGATCTTCTTATACTGACTGACCATTCGGTCGTGGCCTCCAATAATAACAACACTCATACAGATTCCTCCTTGCAGATAAGAGGGGGCACAGAAACGCTGCTGTACACAGCCCCTCAAAGATATAATTGCAAAATGGTTAGTACGCACTAACTTTAATGAGTTCATCATACAGGATAACAGGCAAAATGTCCATACAAATCAAGTGATAAGATTTCTCATTTGTTAAATACACTGCATACAATACAAAAAAATTTAGAATATCAAAAAAAAGATTGTCCACTCTGCGGATTGCGGGGATCGCACGCTCCGGCTATAATAGAGCCATCATAAGCAATCAGGCGCTGATTGAAAGGAAAGGAAGAAAAGAATGGGATTTATCGCAGTGGTCATCGTATTTGCAAGCCTTGGATACGATATGTACCGTGTGATCCGCGATCACGAAAAGAACTGATGCAGCAGATTTTAATAGATGTGTTGGGGAGCGTTTAAAAGGCTCTCAGGAAAACAGCCCGGATCGGATATGGCAGCTAACAGGAGGCCGTGTCCGGCACAGGCTGTTTTTATTTGCACAAAACAGCATGGAAAACACCTTTGTGATTGCCTGGAGCCTTCGCCTGTGATAAAATAATTCCATAAGCAGACAAGGGAGGCAAACGGTTGGACGTATATCATTATGAGAGGATAAGAGCAGAGGCCGGGGCATGGGGGGAGTTTGAACAGAAGAGATGGACTGGCGCTGAAAGCCTGTGGGAGGCCCTGGAACTGGATGCAGTTTTGGGAAGGAAAGCCCCTTTTGTGGCAGCATTTACGGGCGGAGGGGGCAAAACGTCCCTGATCCGCCGTCTGGCCTGGGAAGGAAGGCAGCAGGGGCTTCGCGTACTGGTAATTCCCACCACCCATATGGCTGTACCGGAGCGATTTGCCGTTTTGGAGGACTCTCTTAGGGCTCTGGATGATATGATAAAGAACAACAAAATTGCCGTCACCGGAAAATTGGAAGAAAAGACGCCGGGGAGAAAAAAAATCTCCTTCTGGGGCTGGGAATTTTATCATCAGGCCATAGAACTGGCAGATCTCATCCTGACAGAAGCGGACGGGGCCAGATGTCTGCCGTTAAAGGCGCCTGGGCCAGATGAGCCGGTGATCCCTCCGGATACGAACCTGATCCTCAGCATATGCGGCCTTAAGGCTCTGGGAAAAAAGGGGGAAGAAGTTTGCTTTCGCAGGGAACCGTCCAGAGAAATCCTGAACCGCTTCGGCCGTCCCTCTTTGAAATCGGAAATGCCCTGGATTGTAGAGACAGAGGATATGGCCTGCCTTATGAAATATGGCTATGTGACTCCTCTGAAAAATGCGTTTCCCAATGCCAGGGTTGTTCCTGTCTGCAGTCAGGCGGATTCTGAAAAAATACGACGGGCCGGAGAAAACATTATTGAACAGACCGGTGCGGCAGAGGGGCTTGTAACAGGGAACTTGCAGGAGGAATCCTCCTTTACCCTTTTTTAGAAGAAAATATTCGCTGCTGCGGCAGACGATGCGGTGGCCAGACTATCTGCCCGTTTTTTGCCCGGTGGGTTCGTTTTTTAATAGGATACAAAAGAAAGGGAAACATCCGGATATGAAGCTTTCAATGATCTATATGGCCTCCGGCTTTGGCCGGCGCTTTGGCTCGAATAAACTTCTGGCGTCCCTTGGGGGGCGCCCTCTTTATATGTATGGTCTTACCGCACTGGCAGAGGCCGCCGTCCTTTTACAGGCGGAAGGGACAGAATGCCAGCTTATCACTGTCAGCCAGTATGCAGAGATACTGGAAGCGGCCCGCCTTCTGCCTCTGACGGGCCTTACGGTAGAAAATCCTTACAGTGAAGAGGGAATCGCCGCATCCATTCGCCTGGGAACCGCCGCTGCCTGGGAGGACGCCTCAGCCTTTCTGTATTTTGTGGCCGACCAGCCCTATACAGAGCCCGCCGTTATCGCTGCCTTTGCATCGTCCTTTCTCAAAAGCGGCAAAACGATCGGCTGTACTGCCTCCAATGGCCGGCGGGGCAGCCCCACAGCCTTTTCCGCCTGCTACCGGCAAAACCTTATGGGGCTAAAGGGCGACAAAGGAGGCCGCCAGATCATGGAGTCCCGCCCGGATGAGATCTGGATCATGGAGACAAAGGCGGATCAGCTGTGGGATATTGACCGGGCGGAAGATTTGGATGCAGATAAAATGAAAAAAGACGCAGACCGAGGCAGGATACAAGGGGAAAAGGAGAAGGAAGATGCATAAGAAAGATGGGAAAAAAAACAAGAAGAGGGGATGGAAAAGGAAACGCTCAGGCAAAGCGCTGGCAGCCGCAGCCCTGCTTTTGGGGGCGGCCATTCTTTTTTCCTGCGGATTTGCAAAAACCTCTCAGTACGCCGGGGGCGGACGGGGATATCTGCGGTCTGCCACCTATTATTCCGATGACTGGGTGATCAATTTCTGGAACAGTGAAAGCTGCCATATGGAGGAGGAACTGGCTCAGATCGCAGCAGACGGGTTTAACAGCATCATTCTGGCTGTGCCCTGGCGGGAATTTCAGCCTCAGACCCGTCCCATATCCTATGAGGATTACGCGTGGGCAAAACTGGACCGCGTGATGGAAATGGCTGCGGCCCAGGATCTGGGGGTGATCCTGCGGGTAGGCTATACCTGGGATTATGCCGGTTCGGACAATGTTTTAACGCGCTATGAGCGCCTTCTGTATGATGAGGAGATACGATCCGCCTGGCTTTCCTACGCCGCCCGCCTTTATGAGAGGGCCAGCGCTCACGAAAATTTCTGCGGCGGTTTTCTTACCTGGGAGGATTTCTGGAATTTTACGGAAAACTGCGCCGGATATGGAAATGGAATTACCGGGAGAAAGATGGCAAAGCAGGTGGGATATACCGCCTATGCCAGGGAGCGCTACAGCCTTAAAGAACTGAGCGCTTTCTATGGGACGGATTTTTCCGATTACAGCGAGATATATCTTCCTGAAAAAGAGTCCTACGCAAGGAAGGTACTCTTTGAATTTTATGACGCATTTTTACAGAAACTTTTAAAAGAGACTCAGGCTGTCTTTCCCGATCTTTCCATGGAGGTGCGTCTGGATACGGATGCTGTGAAAAAGGCGGATGGTTCTCTGGAAGGCGTGCCGCACTGGAATACCTTTGGCTGCGGCGATGCTTCCTATACCGGCATCATGTACAGCGTTCCCATGGGCTTTGCAAATGCGGGAGAGAAGGTCACGGCAGAGGAAGCGCTTAAAAAGGCACCTGTATTATTAAATCAGGTTCGGGCTTATAATGGAAATAAGCCCGTTTATGTAGATCAGTTTCTCTTTACGGATAATACGGTGGGATTTGAGCAGAATGCCCAGCTGGAGGAATCAGAGAAAACAGCCTATCTGAACGGAATGGGGGAGATTTTTCGGAAATATACCATGGGATACGGGATCTGGACGTACCGGGATTATGGGGATAATAAGCTTTACAATCCCCAGTTTGCCTTAGGGCTTCGGGGATGGAAAAGCTTTGGCGGAAGCTATGTGGCAGAGGGGGACGAAGGAAAGGAGGCCGTTCTTCCATCAGGCAGCCGCATTTCACAGGATATCCGAAGCCGGGCCACCGGGGCCAGCGGAAAGGACGCCTATGTGCGTTTTACGCTGGAAGGCAGGGACGGAGCTGTAGTCACCGTGCGCGCCGGCGGACGTTCACAGACGGCGGCAGCCGGGGAACGCCGTACAGTGGAAATGAAATTTGAGGACTGTTCTGCGGAGGAGCTCTCTATCTCCTGTACGGGCGGAGGAACTGCCATGGTCGACAATGTAAAGGTCTATACTTATATAACGGAGGGCGATCTTTACCGTATGGACGGCTCGCAGGATCACTGCATGGAGGCAGTGCGTCAGCTGAACCGGACGCTGGGGGCCAGTCAGGCAGACAACAGCTGAAACATGGAAAAATAACAACGGCAGGAATTTTCTCTTGTCAGGGTATGAGACCTGCTGACCGCGCACATACTAACTTCTGTCATACATCCGTCGGTTACAGGCCGACGGAAGGACTTAGCGCTGCTTCTGCTGTCTTTTTCAGGATACAAAAAGGCATCGGGAGCGTATTTATGGGACAGGAGGAAATGAAATTATGACAAAACTGGAATGTTCAGTGGAAAACTGTGTGCACAATGCGGATCAGTGCTGCTGCAGGGGCTCTATTCTGGTAGACGGCCATGGAGCCAGGGATGCAGAAGGAACCTGCTGTGCAAGCTTTGAGGAAAACAGGGGAGGCGTTTTCAAAAACCTTTTTAAAACGCCGGAAAGCCGCCTGGAGGTAGACTGCGACGCGGTGAACTGCGCTTACAATGAGGACTGCTGCTGCACAGCCTCTGGTATATCCATTCGGGGAAACGGAGCCTGCGACTGCGAAAATACCCAGTGCGCCACCTATAAAGACCGATAAAACAATCCATGCAGACATTTGAGGCTAAAACAGATCAAAAAAGTTATTGACAAACAGCTTCTGGTATGATATTCTGTTAAAAGTTGTGAAAACAACTGACAGGAAAGCAGGTTATCCGCCTCACCCTGGCACGAGCAAGTGACCCGGGTTTATATCAGAAGCTGCTGTAAGGGCGATGCGTTTCTAAGCGCACGTATACAAGGAAAACAGCAGATGGGTATGATTATTCGCGGATGGCAGAAGCTGTCCGCTTTTTTACATTTTGCTTTTTCATCCGAACAAACATGACTATGGAGGTGTACGACTATTAGCGAGTTAATGATCAACGAACAAATCAGAGACAGAGAGATCCGTCTGATCGGCGAGAACGGAGAGCAGTTAGGCATCATGTCTGCAAGAGACGCCTACAAGATGGCTCAGGAGGCAGAGCTCGACCTGGTAAAGATCGCTCCCACCGCAAAGCCGCCCGTATGCAAGATTATCGACTACGGAAAGTACCGTTACGAACTGGCCCGCAAGGAAAAGGAAGCCAGGAAGAAACAGAAAGTGATTGATATCAAAGAAGTTCGTTTATCGCCAAACATTGATACCAACGACTTAAACACCAAGGTAGGAGCTGCAAGAAAGTTCCTGGAGAAGGGTGATAAGGTAAAGGTAACACTTCGTTTCCGCGGCCGTGAGATGGCCCATATGTCCAAGTCAAAGTACATTCTGGACGATTTCGCTGAGAGTCTGGCTGACATCGCAGTTGTGGATAAGCCCTCAAAGGTGGAAGGAAGAAGCATGGTTATGTTTTTAACTGCAAAACGTTAAAAATAGAAAGTTTTCAAGGAGGAAATTTACAATGCCAAAGTTAAAAACCAGCAGAGCAGCAGCAAAGCGCTTTAAAAAGACAGGAACCGGTAAGTTAGTCCGTAATAAAGCTTACAAGTCTCATATCTTAACTAAGAAGTCTACAAAGAGAAAGAGAAATCTCAGAAAAGATATCGTTACCGACGCTACCAACGTAAAGGCAATGAAGAAGATTTTACCATACCTGTAAGTTTTAAGTTAAATAGGAGGAATTACCGATGGCAAGAATTAAAGGCGGCTTAAACGCAAAGAAGAAGCACAATAGAATCCTGAAGATGGCTAAGGGCTACAGAGGAGCACGTTCCAAGCAGTACAGAGTAGCAAAGCAGTCTGTAATGCGCGCTCTGACCAGCTCCTACGCAGGCAGAAAAGAGAGAAAGAGACAGTTCAGACAGCTGTGGATCGCTCGTATCAACGCAGCAGCCCGCATCAATGGTCTGTCCTACAGCAAGTTCATGTACGGCTTAAAGCTGGCTGAGGTTGATTTAAACCGTAAGGTTCTGTCCGATATGGCAATCAACGATGCAGAAGGCTTCGCAAAGCTGGCTGAGCTGGCAAAGGCTAAGATTGCTTAATTAAGAGATAATATAAAATGAGAGCCCCGCTCTATAGCTGTATGTGCAGCTGCAGAGCGGGGTTTTTGCGTGCCTGGATAATGAGAAAACAGAGAGATTGGTGTTGGAAAAATAAATACCAGAGAATAAGTCGAATTTTGCGGAAAAATGCAATATATACAAACAAAATGAGAGGCATGAAAAAATATATGTAATAATTGAATAAAATTGATAAATAATAAAAGAAAATTTTATTTTATTTTTCAAAATAAAGTGATATAATGAATCCGCTTTGAACAAAACTTCAAAAAAGGAACAAGGGGGTTCATATGAAGAAAAGTAGCAAACGAGTGGTTCCTGCATTGCTGAGTCCGGCGATAGCAGCAACGTCCCTTCCAATGAACACGCTGGGGATGCCGATGATATGGCTTGCCTCAGATGAAAAAACGGGGGTGGGGGAAGAAAACCAGATGGTTTCTGAGAAGGCGCTTGTTTATGTAAGCAGTTATGACGGAACCGTACGGTCCCAGGACTTTAATGGAAACTGGAAATTCTTTCTTGGGGATGCAGGAAATGCACAGGAGGTAAGCTTCGATGATTCCAGATGGAGATCGGTCAATCTTCCGCATGATTACAGCATTGAACAGGAATACTCCTCTAATATGGAGGCGGAAAGCGGCTATCTGCCAGGAGGGACGGGATGGTACCGCAAGAATTTTACCGTGCCGGAAAGCGCGGCTAATAAGCAGATCCGTGTGGATTTTGACGGCGTTTATATGAATGCTGCGGTCTATATCAATGGGAAGGAACTTGGAAGCCACCCCTATGGATATTCGCCGTTTTCATTTGACCTTACTCCGTATCTGAATTTCGGCGGGGATAATGTGATTGCGGTCAAGGTCAATCATCAGACGCCTTCCAGCCGCTGGTATTCAGGCAGCGGCATTTACCGTGACGTAAAGCTTACCATCACTCCAATGGTTCATGAGGCTTTAAATGGGACAAAAATCACAACGCCGGGTCTGGAGGATAGCACAGCAGATGCGACGGTACATATGGAAACTGAGATTCAGAATGAATCCATGGAGGAGAAGGAAGTAAATGTTTCTTATTCCGTTTATGAAAAGGATGATGGCAGCAAAACGCCTGTTGCAACAGGAACGGCAGAAACGGTTAAAGTGGCAGGCGGAGGGACAGAGACGGTTACGGCCGATCTGACGGTAACCTCTCCCCAGCTGTGGACATTAGAGGATCCGGAACTGTACGTGGTGGAAACGACCATCCAGTCAGGCAGCGATGCAGCAGATGTGACGGTGTCTGATTTTGGTTTCCGCTATTTTGAATTTGACACCAGCGAAGGATTTTTTCTTAATGGGGAACCTGTGAAGCTGAAGGGAGTATGTATGCACCATGATCAGGGCTCTCTTGGCGCGGCGGCTTATAAAAGAGCCATTGAGCGTCAGGTGGAGATCCTTCAGGACATGGGATGTAATGCGATTCGTGTGACGCATAATCCTGCCGCCAGGACTCTGATTGATATCTGCAATGAAAAGGGTATGCTGGTCATTGAGGAACTGTTTGACGGATGGCATGGAGCGAAAAACGGAAACAGCCAGGATTACGCAAAATGGTACGGCACGGCTGTTGAATCAGGAAATCAGATTTTAGGAAAAAATCAGGAATCTATGACATGGGCAGAATTTGACCTCCGTTCTGTGATCCGGCGTGATTATAACGCGCCCAGCATCATTTCCTGGTCTTTGGGAAATGAGGTGATGGAAGGGATTGGTATTGGAGTAGGAGAATACCCTGCTCAGGCGAAGAAACTGATTGGCTGGGCCTGTGATGAGGATTCCACCAGACCGGTTACCTTTGGGGATAACAAACTGAAATCGAATCTGGCTCAGTCGCAGCAGATTGCAGAGTCCATTGCAGAAGCCGGCGGTATGGTCGGGTTCAATTATACCACTCTGGATCAAATGGACAGCTATCACAGCAGCCATCCGGATTGGCCGATTTACGGATCGGAGACAGCTTCTTCCATTAACAGCCGGGGCGTGTACGATCCCTCCAAATATGACCGGCAGCTGACGGCCTACGATGAATCAAAGGTCAACTGGGGACATCTGGCAAGCCAGGCATGGTTTGATACTATTCGAAAGGACTATGTGGCAGGGGAATTTGTATGGACAGGCTTTGACTACATCGGTGAGCCTACCAACTGGAACGGTATCTCCGCCGGAGCGGTGGGAGCATGGCCCTCACCTAAAAATTCCTACTTCGGAATCGTAGATACGGCCGGACTTCCCAAGGACAGCTACTATTTGTACCGCAGTATGTGGAATGAGGAGGATAATACCGTTCATATCCTTCCTGCATGGAACAAAGAGGCGGTTGCTGTAAATGAGAAGAATGAGGTAAAAGTAGTTGTGTACTCAGATGCAGCCAGCGTAGAACTGTTCTTTACACCGGCCGGAACGGATGAAAAGAAGTCCCTTGGTGAAAAGAAATTTACCGTATTAAACAGTAAAAAAGATGATGGAAGCGATGGCAGCTATACATATCAGATGTATCTGGACGGCAGCAATGGTGAGAACAATCATCAGAACCTGTACCGCACCTGGATGGTGCCTTATGAGGACGGCACTCTGACCGCGGTTGCAAAGGACGTGAACGGAAAAGAAATTACAGGATCAGGGCGAAGCAGCGTAACGACTGCTGGAAAGGCTGCACGGCTAAAGGCAGAGGAAGACAGGGATTCCATCAGGGCCGACGGAAATGATCTTTGCTATGTCACAGTCCAGGTGACGGATGAAAACGGCAATCTTGTGCCGGATGCGGATAACCGGGTTTCTTTTAAGGTTGAGGGAGACGGTGAACTGGTTGGCGTGGATAACGGCTGGACGACAGATCATGATTCCTATCAGAGCAGTAACAGAAGGGCTTTTAACGGCAAGCTGGTTGCGATTGTGCGCTCTACCAGAGAGGCGGGAGAATTTACCCTGACCGCTTCTTCGGCCGGACTTGAAGGCTCCAGCGTGACAGTATCAACGGAGGCTGTGGAAGATTCGCAGACGGTTCCGGAAAATGGAATCGTCAGCTATGAGATCTCCAAAAATTACTATGTAAAAGTGGGTAACGAGCCTGCGCTGCCAAATACGCTTACGGCATATCTTGCAGACGGATCCGCTCAGGAATTACCGGTTGCATGGGAAGAGATTGACCCTGATAAGCTGGAAGAAGAGGGAAGCTTTGTAGTATCCGGTGACATGAATGGAACAGCCGTAACAGTAAGCGTAAGTATGCTGAAACAGGTGGCGGCAATTCTGAATTATTCTACTACCGTACATATGGGAGAAAAACCGATCCTTCCCGAGGCGCGCCAGATTGTAGGCAGCGACGGAACGGTCTTAAACATTGCCCTTCCGGTCGAATGGGAAGAAAAGGATGATTCTGCCTATGATGAGGCTGGAATCGTAACTGTGAACGGGATTGCCGAAGTATTTGGAGAACCTATGGAAGTGACGGCCTCGGTACGTGTTCAGGAAGAAAGGATGGAGATCACGGATAACGTGGGAACAAAGGCCAAGGTGGCTCAGAGCATTTCAGAGGATATGACATCCGATACCTTATCTGCGGTAAATAACGGTTCTGCAGCCAGTGAAGAAAAACAGGATGCATCAGGCAGAAACCTTTCCAGATGGAGCAACTGGAAGTATACGAAAGAGAAGGATAATGATCCTCCGGCAGAACTGATATTTACATATGATACGCAGGAAACTCTGGGACAGGCAAAGATTTACTTTGCAGAAAATAACTCAGATCTTAAAAAACCTGATGCAGGTCAGACACAGTGGTTTATATCCAATGATAAATCAGAATGGATTCCTCTTGAAACAAAAGAAACCATTGCAGATGAAGAAAGTTCACCGGCTGTCACCTGTTATACCTATGATTTCTCGCCGGTCAAAGCCACATATATAAAGGTTGTGGTACATAATTCCAGGACGGCCCAGGTTTCCGAAGGAAGGAAAGCGGCCACGGCAATTACGGAAGTGGAGCTGTACCGCGCGGAAGGACGGTTTTCGGCTGGAAATGAGGTTGGGCTGTCTGCGCTGACATTAAACGGGGTGGAAGTGGGAGAAGATATGCTTACCGGCGATTCCTACAGCACGCCTATGACGGTAGTGGAGGATATTTTGGCAGAGGGTAAGGAGAATGCGGCAGTTACCATCCTTCCTGCTTTGGAGGACAAGGTAATTATCATTACAGAAGCTGAGGATCATTCCAGCCGGGCTCAGTTTACCATTAACCTGGGGGCAGATTCGGCCATCGGACCGGATGATGCTTCCATGGATTATCCTGCAGACCAGATGACAGTGGATTCGGTCAGCAGCGAGGAGGTTGTGGGAGAACAGGCACCCAAGGAAAATGTTCTGGATGGAAAGACAAACACATTCTGGCATAATAACTGGAAAACTTATGATCCTTCAGATGGGCGCTGGATTATCCTCGAACTGGAGGAAGAGACAAAGCTTGAGGGCCTTCGGTATCTGCCCAGACAGGATGCCAAGAATGGACGCGTTAATGAGTATAAGGTTGAAGTGAGTACAGATAAAATAGAATGGAAAACAGCAGCATCCGGAAACTGGGGGGATGACGGCGGCTGGAAGCTGGCAGCCTTTGAAGAGCCTGCTGCGGCAAAATATGTGCGCATGACAGGCGTAAAGACTCATGGAGACCAGAAGGATAAGTTCATTACGGCAGCAGAGATCCGTGTTCGCAGGGCCAGAGAAACCATAGATTTAACCGATGCGGCAGAGGCAGTTTTGGATGATGAAATATACATCATGGATGAGGCAGGGAATCCTGTGAAGCCGGAGGTTACGGTTACACTGGACGGCGCAAAGTTAAAGTATGGGATCGACTACACACTGGCCTATGAAAATAATGATAAGCCGGGCACGGGTTCTGTAACCGTCAAAGGAATTATGAAGTATTCCGGACAGATCCGAAAAGAATTTCGGATTGTCAGCCTGATTTCTCAGGATATAACGGCGGTGAACGGAGCTGTCATAAGAATTGAGGGAGAAGATTACACAGGAGGTTCCCGGGCTCAGGCTGAAAGCGGAAAGACAGTTACGGTACAGGCAGAGGAGCGCCAGGGACAGGTCTTTGACCACTGGAGATGCACGCCTGCCGCGGTGCTGAAAAATCAGCAGCTAAAGCAGGAGGAGATTACATTTACAGTTCCAGGCAGCAGTGTGCGTCTGGTTGCAGTGTATCGGGATGAGGGAATGTCTCATGTGACAAAAGATTCCTACAGCACAGCAGATCCTTCTGACTGGTTTGCCTATACAGATGAGGAGGAATTAGGCGAACTGCTGGATGCAGCCATGGACGAGAACGATGAGACGGCCCTTGCGCGGGGAGGCAGCGTTGAACTGAAGATGAATATTAAATACAGCAGGAGCGCGCCTTCCAAAAAGGATATTTTGAAAAGCTATAATGACAGAGTAGCAACAGATTCCGACGCCCAGAAGGCAACCCCTTCCGAGGCCGGCAGGGCAACTCCCTCGGATGCCAAAAAGGCAACCGGTTCCAATGCGAAACGGGCAACGGCATCGGATGCGGATCTGGCAGTAAAAAATCCTGCAGCTATTTTAAGCCGTGACATTCCGGCTCCTCTTCTGGCTCTTCAGGATGAAATGGGAATCCAGGAGGACAGGGAACTGAAAAAGGCAACCCGAATCAGTTTCTGGCTTCGCACAACCACCCATAAGATCACAAACGGAGGCGGACAGCCGATAAGCGTACAACTGACAGATAATTCTCTTCCCGCAGCCCAGGTGGTACTGGAACTGCCTGAGGAGGACCGGAGAATGACGGATTACATTGTTTACAGTTATGAATTTGATGGGGACGGTTTCATGCTCACGGAAGTAAGCAGCATGGCAGAAGGAAAGTATCTTACGTTTGATGCAGGTGTAGACGGCATTTATGCACTTGCATACACAAAATGCTTTGACGTAGTGTTTGAAGACTGGGACGGAACTGTTTTAAGCCGTCAGAGGATTCCTTACGCACAGGCAGCCCAGGCTCCGGAAGATCCTCAGAGAGAAGGCTATCACTTTGTGGGATGGAGCAGAGAGTTTGATGAGGTAAAATCAGATCTGACCATCAAGGCAAAATATGAGAAGGGCGAGGCTGAAAAGCCTGCGGATAAGACGCTTCTTAAAAAGAGGGTGGAAGAGATTCTCCAAAAGCTGGAGTCTATGGATGAAGAGGACTACACAGAGAAGAGCTGGGATGACCTGAATGATGCCTTAGAGGATGCAATGGAGATTATGGAAACAGAGGGAGTTTCTCAAAAGGAAGTAGATAAAGCTCTGGAGAAACTGGAAAAAGCTTATACTTCACTGAAAAAGAATCAGAAGAAACCAGATCATTCCTCAGATGGATCAGGCAGTTCTAACAGCCAACACAAAACTTCAAACATACCGGTGCCTCTGGATGGGGGGAAATATGTAACAGTAGGTGTTTGGAAAGAGAACGGCCAAAAATGGAGTTTTACTGATGCAGACGGCGTACAGGCAGTGTCCCGCTGGATCTATACGCTCAACGGCGATTCCTATGACTGGTTTTACTTTGATGAAATGGGAAATATGGCTGACGGATGGCTGACGCTGGATGACGGCACATTCTATCTGAATCCGGTATCAGATGGAAAACGGGGCAGGATGATCACCGGCTGGAAACAGATTGATGGGAAATGGTATTATTTCAATGATGTGTCAGACGGATTTCGAGGAAAACTGTTAAAGGATACAAAAACGCCGGATGGATATCAGGTAGGGGAAGATGGCGTGTGGAAACCATAATAGGGAAGGGGTGCTTGAAATAAGCAAATAAAAGAAAGGGTTATTTTCAAAAAATACCGCGGAATCGGATATGGGATCCCGCGGTATTCCCCAATTCAATGCTCTTATTTTGCCCGCTTCATATTCGGCGCCAATACCAGGCAGAAACCGACAGCTGCAATTACACCCACGATACCGCCGGCAAATCCGATCCAGGCGATGGAGCCATAGGTGCAGACTGTGCCTCCCAGCCAGGTTCCGCAGCCGATCCCCAGATTAAAGATGCCGGAGAAGATGGACATGGCTACAGCAGAAGCGGACTCGGAGGAGGCTTTTATGGTCTCCGACTGGAAAGCTACGTTAAAGGCAGTAGCACAGATGCCCCAGAGTACGCACAGGGCAATCACAGCCCAGGAACTTACGCTGGCAGGCGATAAGAGCAGGAGCGAAAGCGTAATGCCTAAAAGGGCCATCTGTATAAAGGAATAACGCATCCTGTCATAAAACTTAGAGAAAAGGAAACTTCCCAAAAGTCCCGCTACACCGAACACTGTCAGCGCAAGGGTGATAAGCCCTGCGGGCATACCGGCCACCTGCTGCAGGAAAGGGTCGATGTAGCTGTAGCCTGTATAATAGGCTGTGGCAAACAAAAAGGTGATTCCATAAAGCCCCATAAGCACCGGATTCTTAAAAAGCTCCGGCAGCTGGGTCAGGGTAAATGACTGAGATCCGGGGAGTTTCGGGAACAGGGCGCTCATGTAAAACAGAACGATAAAAGCGACCACGGCCACGCTTGCAAAGGTCATTCGCCAGCCCACGGTGAGGCCGATCATACGTCCAAGAGGCAGGCCGAAGATCATGGCTACAGAGGTTCCGGTTACGATCATGCTGAGTGCGAAGGAACGGTGTTCTTCTGAAACCAGCCGCACTGCCATGGGAGAGGCGATGGACCAGAAGATTGCATGAGCGCAGGCCACACCCAGGCGGGAGAGGAGCAGCACGGTGAAATTGGGGGAAACAGCAGAAAGAATCTGACAGATGCCAAAGAGTCCTACAGTCCCAAGGAGCAGCTTCTTAAAATCCATTCGGCAGGCCAGGATCATAAGAGGCAGGGATAAAAGAGTGACCACCCAGGAATAGGCCGTGATCAGCATACCAGCCTGTGCCTCTGTGATATGAAAGGCAGCGGCAATGTCGGTGAGAAGGCCGATGGGCATAAACTCTGAGGTATTAAAGATAAAGGCGGAAACCGTCATTCCCAGGAGGGGAAGGAGTTCCCTAAGGGGCATAGCTTTTTTCATGTGTCTGTACCATCCATTCAAGTTTTTACGGGAGAAATATATACTACACGGGCAGAAAAATCAAGATAAAAAAATAGATAATTCATAAGATTTTAGAGAGCTCTTTTCGGGATATTTCCAAAAACTTCAAAAAAATGGGTAAAAATCAGAGAAAATAAAAAATCCTACTACCCAAATAGGATATTTTAGTGTATAATAACACAGTCTGCAGATAAGCAGACCGATGGAGGAATACCCAAGTGGCTGAAGGGTCTGGCTTCGAACACCAGTAGGTCGGCAGCACCGGCGCAAGGGTTCAAATCCCTTTTCCTCCGCTTTATAGCCTGACGCCAAAGGCGCAGGCTGCAGTTATAAAATACCGCCTCCCGCCGTTGGAAGTTTACGGCAGAAGGCGGTATTTTGTTTATGAAGCATGACTGCAGGGCTAAAACAGGACGGCTTAGACGGTAAGCAGAGACTGGTCAGAAGGTTCCTGCCACATCGGCGGGAATGGTAAATTCCACGGCTCCCATATATCCCGGCGCTACTTCATACTCATCAAAGGTAATGACTAAAAGTCCCTGCTGGTTGAAATAAAAGCTTTCCTCTCCGCTCAGTCCCTTAAAGTCGTCTTCCGGCATATCGCTGTTGTAGAAATAGCTTACAGAATCATCCTTTGCCATCTGATCTGCCATCTGTTCTTTGATATTGCTGCTGATGGCTGCGAGTTTTTCGGAGGGATTCTGAAACAGATCCTTCAGTGAAATGACCTTCCCGGTGGATTTGTCAATGGTAAATATCTTGGTATATTCCGCTCCGCTGGCCATCACCACTGTGGTATCGATGCGGATGCACAGATATTTGTTATTATCAGTAACAACCTTATAAGAGGAATCCAGGGAATAATGGCCCTCTCCCTGCGACTGGGCCAGTTCTTTCTCATAGGAAGCGATCAATTCGTCTGCATACTGCTCAATGGGCTTATTGACTGCCTCCGGCGCAGCTTCCACCTGAGGAATCTGGACATTGGCCTCAAAATTATCGGTATTATTTTCATAGGTACGGAAGGTGACTACTTTGGAAATGGGGCCGATCACCGGGATCTGCTCCATGGCGTTTGCGATAGTAGGGTCGATATTGGCCAGGATGGTAATTGCCATCATGGCCGCCGCTGCGGTCATACCGGTACGTTTTATAAGTTTCATAAAAATGACTCCTTTCTGTGGCGGAAGAGGGGGAAACTCTTTTGAATGAGAGGCTCTCTTTCCCAATGCAATGCCTTTAAGGATACGCTCCCTGGCCTCAAGAGGAACAGGGAGAGAGGCATACTCCTGTCGGAGATTCTCTAACTGTCTGTATCCGGAAGGTTTGAACTCGTTCTGATCCATATAAATACTCCTTTCATTTGGCGTAGGATTTCTGAAGCGGCTCCGGCTCCATGGTGATCCTCAGTTTTTTTAATGCCCGGTAGAGACGGGCTTTTACAGTATTTAGATTTTCATCCACAATTCTGGAAATATCTTCCAGTTTCATGTCTTCAAAGTAGCGAAGCACAATGACGGTTCTGCTCTTTTCATCCAGGCTGTTTAAGGCTGTTTTAAGGTCAAGCTCCTGGTATTGGTCCTCAATGGGAATATCGGGAAGCTCTTCGGTTATAATCTCCTTTTTATTTCTGCGCAGAAGATCCAGCGCTGTATTGACAACAATCCGGTAGATCCAGGTAGACAGGTAGGCTGGATTTTTTACCTGTCCGCAGTCCCGGATGGCTTTGCAGGCGCTTTCCTGAACTACATCCAGCGCATCCTCCCGGTTTTGTACATAGCTGTATGCCAGACGGTAGAACTGCTCATAATGTTCGATGAGTATCTGCTCTGTCTGCTGTGTGATGGGGGTGGTATCCACGCTAAGCTCCTCCTTTCTTGGTGTGAACCGCGGTGAAATTCGCCGGTTCATCTGATTCTGTGTGTTAGACGGCAGCATTTGTGAAAAAGTTGCATCGTCTGGTGGTAATGATTTATTCTACGCCATCTGGAGCAGGAGAATCAAGCATTATAGATAAAACTATATAACTATCATATAAAATCATGTATTTTACTTATGAAAAAACTGTGTATATAATGGAAAGATAAACACAGATAAAGGAGAGGAGCTAATGAAACAAAATTTAACAAGAAAAATTCTGGCGTCTCATCTTGCAAAGCCTTCAGATATGGTTTTTGGGGAGGAAATTTTTCTGAAGGTAGATCAGACACTTACCCATGATATCAATGCAGTTATGACATACCTGGCATTTGAGGCCATTGGACTTGACCGGACGCAGGTAGAGACCAGCGTAAGCTATTTGGATCACAACCTGCTTTATCTGGATTATAAGACGCCGGATGACCATATCTACCTTCAGTCAGTTGCAAAGAAATACGGCGTATATGTATCACGGCCGGGAAACGGAATTATGCACGCGGTTCATGTGGCGCGTTTTGGCGTACCTGGAAAGCTGAGCATGGGCGGTGACAGCCACACTCCTCATGGAGGCGCCATCGGTATGCTCTGTATTGGAGCAGGGGGTATGGATATTGCCACAGCTATGACCGGTGTTCCCATGCGGCTTAAGATGCCGCAGGTAATCAGGGTAAATCTGACTGGAACTCTCCGCCCCGGCTGCAGCGCCAAGGATGTGATTTTAGAGATGCTGCGCAGAATTTCAGTAAAGGGAGGCTTGGGAAAGGTTTATGAGTATGTGGGGCCTGGAGCCGAGGCTCTTGAGGTAGATGACCGGGTAACCATCGCTAATATGGGGGCGGAGATGGGAGCTACATCCTCGATTTTTCCGGCAGATAAGCAGGTGCGTAAATATTTAAAGGCTCAGGGCAGGGAAGAGGATTATATAGAGCTTTTACCGGATGAAAACTGTGAGTATGACGGGGAAATGGAGGTAAATTTAAGTGAATTGGAACCGCTGGCTGCCTGTCCGCATCAGCCGGATCGTGTGACGGCCATCCGTGAGATTGAGAAAAAACCAGTACAGCAGGTAATGATTGGAAGCTGCACCAATGGCAATTATAAGGATATTGCAAGAGCAGCCCTGGTCTTTAAGGGACATCATGTCCATGAGGATGTGAGCTGTACCTGCGCCATTTCCACAAAGCAGATTTACAAGCAGCTTCTGCATGACGGATATATTGATGTGCTTTTAGATGCAGGGGTGCGCCTTTTGGAGCTGGCCTGCGGTCCCTGCACCTCCATCGGACAGTCTCCTGCCACAGAGGCTATTTCTGTGCGGACGACGAACCGCAACTTTAGGGGACGCGGGGGCAATCCCAATGCCAGCGTATATCTGGTAAGCCCGGAAAGTGCGGCAGCGACGGCGATTGCCGGAGTGCTTACAACAGCAGAGGAAATAATGGGACAGGAGGTTTCGGTACTTGGAACTGTTGAAGCGCCTGAACGGTATCCGGTAGATGATTCCATGATTATCAGACCTCTTTCTCCCGAAGAAGCTTCCAAAGTGGAGGTTGTCCGCGGCCCTGATATCGCCCCTCTTCCGGTACCGGACGCCCCGATGAAGCATTTAAAATGCAGGGTCAGCTTAAAAGCAGGAGACAATGTAACCACAGACGATATTACGCCGGCCAGCGCAGAATTTTCCAGTATGCGTTCCAATATTCCCTTGATGAGTCGGTATTGCTATTATCGCTATGATCCCGATTTTGCCGTCCGGGCCAGGGCGATGGGAAAGAGTATCATTATCGGCGGTGAGAATTACGGACAGGGTTCTTCCAGAGAGCACGCGGCTATAACCCCCATGTACCTGGGCGTAAAGGCAGTGATTGCCAAGGGGATTGCGCGGATTCACAAGGGCAATCTGGTAAATCACGGAGTGGTTCCCCTTCTGTTTGAAAATCCTGCGGATTACGATGAAATTGACCAGATGGACGAACTGGAAATCGAACATTTCCCGGAACAGCTGAGATCAAAAGAGGTTGTGGTAAAGAACGTAACCAAGGGTACTGTTTTTAAAACTGTTCTGGATGTAACGGACAGCGAACAGGAAGCAGTGCTGTGCGGAGGACAGCTGCGGTATCTGAAACATCAGCTGAAGCAGGAAACTGCGATTCAATAAAAACTGGAGTAAGGAGACACCATTGGCCCGATTATCACGAAAGAGGCTCTGAGGGTGATTCATAAAAAGGAGAATGGTATGGATTTTCGCGAAATGCTTTATATTACTGCGGTTGCAGACTGCAGGAGTGTCACGGCAGCGGCTAAAAGGCTGTATATTTCCCAGCCGTCTTTAAGCTATATTATATCCAAGGTAGAGCAGGATGTAGGGGTAAAGCTGTTTGAACGCAGGACCTATCCCCTGACGCTTACCTATGCAGGAGAAAAGTATGTGGATACGGCACGAAAAATCCTTCTTCTCAATGATAACCTGCGTAAAGAACTGGCAGATATTGGTATGGGGGAAAAGGGAAAGATTTCTCTGGGGATGCCTCTTGAGAGGGCCGGATATATGCTTTCAAAGGTAGTGGGGGATTTTAAGGAGAGATATCCAGGGGTGGAACTGCGTCTGCAGGAAAGCAAGGTAGACAATCTGGTTGAAATGCTTTTGCGGGATGAGATTGATTTTTTTGTTGCTCCAAAAGACAGAGACAATCTTCCAGCCGGGCTGAAAACAGAGAAAATTTACAGAGAGGAACTTCTTCTGGTAACGCCTCCGGGGATGGTTACAGAAGAAATGATGGTTCCGGGCATGGAGGGGATGGTTGATATGGGCCAGCTTAGTCAAATTCCCTACATTCTGCTGAAAAAAGGTCATGCCAACAGAAAAAAGACGGAGAATATTTTGAAAAGTCATGGAATTGTCCCCAATATTGCCATGGAGGTTTCCAGCTGTATCTCTGCCGTGCAGCTGGCAGCATCAGGGCTGGGGGCGGCGATTGTGCCGCTGCGGGCGCTGGAGGTTCTGGGAGGAAAAGAAAAATTCTGCTGCTATACTTATTCCAGGGAGCCGGACGGCTGGGATGTGAATGTATTTTATAAAGAAGATGTTTATCTGGACCGGGCGGAGAGGTATCTGATCGAACGGATGAAAGAGGTATTTGCCTTTTGAGGCTAAAATATACTTGCGCAGAGAAAAACAGTCGGCTATACTGATGGTATCAGATCGTGAAGACACATGACGGATTTCAGGATCCCTTCCGTGTCTTTCGCAGAAAGACGGGTTACAGATATGAACGATATCAGGGATGAGGAAAACGAACTTACAGAAGAACTGAAGGAACTGGCAGAGGTTCCCGTAGAAGAGCCTGTAAAGAAAACGGTGAAAAGCCGCAGGCGGGGAGCGGCGCGTTCGGTTCGAAAAAGGCGCGGCTTTCCCTTTGCAGCCGTGTTTATGGCGCTGGTAATCGGTGTCCTGTCCGGTCTTGGCGGGGGTTATTATGTATGGGGGTGGGAACGTCCGTACACGGTGGATCTGAAGGCGGTTGAGGTGCCGGGCTGGGTGAAACAGGAGTTTATACGGAAAAATATCTTTTCCCGGCCCGATGTAAGCCGCAGACGGATCAATAACATCGTGATCCATTACGTGGCTAATCCCGGCTCAACCGCACAGGACAACAGGGATTATTTTGACAGTCTGGCAGATCAGGACAGCGAAAAGGGCGGCACCTCCACCAGCAGCCATTTTATCGTGGGCCTGGAGGGAGAGGTGATCCAGTGCATCCCCATTGACGAGGTAGCTTATGCCAATGCCCCCAGAAATGACGATACGCTCTCCATTGAGGTCTGCCACCCTGACGATACCGGGAAATTCAGCGATGCCACATATCAGTCTGTGGTTCAGCTGACCGCCTGGCTGTGCAGCCAGCTAAAGCTAAAGAGCAGTGATGTGCTCCGCCATTACGATATCAACGGAAAGCTGTGCCCGAAGTATTATGTGGAGCATGAGGACGCCTGGAAACAGCTGCGGGAGGATGTGGACGCGGCTATGAGAGCAGAATGAAATACATACCCGATCTGGGAGAAAACGGCGCAGCAAAACGGGCGGAGATGACCCTAGAGAGGGATCATCTCCGCTTTTCTGTGGTGAAATACGGTATAATAGCGGAATCCGCAGCTTTTTAAAAGCTCACGGGCCTGTTCGAAGCCATATCCTAAATGTTCCGGCGTATGGGCGTCAGAACCCACAGTGATAAGCTCTCCGCCCATTTCCCTATACCGCTTTAGGATAGAAGGCGCGGGATTGGTCTGCTGTAAACGGCTTCTGAGCCCGCCCGTGTTGCATTCCAAAGCCTTGCCCTGTTGGATCAGGATCTGCAAAATGGCGTCGACAGGCTCTTTAAAGTTTTCATATGAATATACGCTTTCCCCATCGGGCGCATATCTGGCCCCGTAGTCCAGGTGGCCGTAGGAGTCAAAAAAGGGGTGAAGAAGCCGTACCCGCTTAAGAGATGCTTCAAAAAAGTCTTCCAGCCCTTTTTTTGAGCCGCAGCCTTCCCAAAAATCCGGAAAATACGGATCCTGATGGCGGATAAAGTGGCTGGAACCGATGATAAAATCAAATTCCCCGCCGTATGCTTCGTAAAATTTCTCCAGATAATCCCGGATATGGCACTGCAGCCCCAGCTCAATGCCAATGTTTATCCGCAGCATCCCCTCATATTTCTTCTTTATGGATTTTAACGCGGACAGATACTCCGGCAGATGCAGCTCAAAATCATCCTCGCAGAAAGGACAGTCATAGTCGTGGTGGTCCGTGACGGCAATTTCCTTCATCCCAAGCGCCGCCGCCCGTTTGATCTGGGCCTGGACGGGGGTATCGGAGTCGCCGGAAAATTCCGTGTGCAGATGGCAGTCGTAGATCATACAGGATCCTCCTTTGTGTGGAAAAAGCAGTGAAATAAGGGAAGAAATCTCTCTGTGACATTATACTCACAAAGGTGGGAAAATACAAGGAAAAGAAGGTCAACAGGTAAAGTGCTGTAATTTCCTGAGTAAATTGTTATAAAATTAACAAAAAGGTAGAATGCAAAAAAAACGCTTGCTATTTTGGAAAAAATTGATTACAATGAGAGCAAGTTGATTATTATTTAACAATAATACAATTTAACAACTAGGAGGAATTGAATCATGGCAGTAAAAGTTGCAATTAATGGTTTCGGACGTATTGGCCGTCTGGCATTCCGTCAGATGTTCGGAGCAGAGGGCTACGAAGTAGTAGCTATCAACGACCTGACTGATCCTAAGATGTTAGCTCATCTGTTAAAGTATGATACCGCTCAGGGCGGATACGCTGGCCATATCGGCGAGGGCAAGCACACCGTAGAGGCTGGTGAGGATTCCATCACAGTTGACGGAAAGAAGATCACTATCTACAAGGAGCCAAAGGCTGCTGACCTTCCATGGGGCGAGATCGGCGTAGACGTAGTATTAGAGTGCACAGGTTTCTACTGCTCCAAGGACAAGGCTCAGGCTCATATCGATGCAGGCGCTAAGAAGGTAGTTATCTCCGCACCCGCAGGCAATGACTTAAAGACCATCGTATTCTCTGTAAATGAGAACACACTGACTGCTGAGGATACCATCATTTCCGCAGCTTCCTGTACAACAAACTGCCTGGCTCCAATGGCTAAGGCTCTGAACGATTACGCTCCTATCCAGAGCGGTATCATGAGCACCATCCACGCTTACACAGGTGATCAGATGATTCTTGACGGACCACACAGAAAGGGCGATTTAAGAAGAGCACGCGCAGGTGCTGCAAACATCGTTCCTAACTCTACCGGCGCAGCTAAGGCAATCGGCCTGGTTATCCCAGAGCTGAACGGCAAGCTGATCGGTTCCGCACAGCGTGTTCCTGTACCAACTGGTTCCACCACCATCTTAACTGCTGTTGTTAAGAAGGCCGGCGTTACAAAGGAAGATATCAACGCAGCTATGAAGGCAGCAGCTTCCGAGTCCTTCGGCTACAACGAGGATCAGATCGTATCTTCTGACGTTATCGGCATGAAGTACGGCTCTCTGTTCGACGCTACTCAGACCATGGTAGCTCAGATCGCTGAAGATCTGTACGAGGTTCAGGTTGTTTCATGGTATGACAACGAGAACTCCTATACAAGCCAGATGGTAAGAACCATTAAGTACTTCGCAGAACTGGCTTAAGACCAGACAGATCTGTGGTCTCAGGCCGCAGACACGGTCAGATTTATTTCTAGTAGACTCATAAAAGGGGTCCGGTCGTCAGGACCGGGCCCCTTTTACGCAGTATGAAAGGGGTACAACCACTATGTTAAATAAGAAATCCATTGACGATATGAACGTAAAAGGCAGAAGAGTGCTGGTACGCTGCGACTTCAACGTACCGTTAAAGAACGGCGAGATCACAGACGAGACCCGTATTGTGGCTGCTCTGCCAACCATCAACAAGCTGATCGCTGACGGTGCAAAGGTAATCCTCTGCTCCCATTTAGGCAAAGTAAAGAACGGCCCTAACGAGGGTGAGTCCTTAGCTCCTGTAGCAAAGAGACTGAGCGAGAAATTAGGCAAAGAGGTCGTATTCGTAGCTGATTACGCCGTAACCGGTGAAGCAGCAACCAAGGCAGTGGAGGCTATGAATGAGGGCGACGTAGTCCTTCTTCAGAATACACGCTTCCGCGGTACTGAGGAGACAAAGAACGGAGAGGCATTCAGCAAGGAGTTAGCAGATCTGGCTGACGACTATGTATGCGATGCGTTCGGCTCATCCCACAGAGCACACGCTTCCGTAGAGGGTGTGACCAGGTTCATCACAGCCAAGGGCGGCACAAACGCAGTTGGCTACCTGATGCAGAAGGAGATCGATTTCCTGGGAAATGCAGTTGAGAATCCGGTAAGACCTTTCGTAGCAATCCTGGGCGGCGCTAAGGTTGCAGACAAGTTAAATGTCATCTCCAACCTCTTAGAGAAGTGCGACACACTGATCATCGGCGGCGGCATGGCATTTACCTTCTTAAAGGCAGAGGGCAAGGAGATAGGCAAGTCCTTAGTAGATGATACCAAGTTAGATTACTGCCGCGAGATGATGGCAAAGGCAGAGAAGCTTGGCAAGAAGCTGCTTCTTCCTGTAGATGCAGTTGTAGCTGCTTCTTTCCCGGATCCCATCGATGCTCCTGTAGAGGCTGAGAACGTATCCGTAGACGCTATGCCTGCTGACAAAATGGGCCTGGATATCGGTACTGAGACCGCAAAGATCTATGCAGAGGCTGTTAAGTCTGCAAAGACCGTTGTATGGAACGGACCTATGGGCGTATTTGAGAACCCCACTCTGGCAAAGGGAACCATCGCAGTAGCAGAGTCCCTGGCAGAGACAGACGCAACCACCATCATCGGCGGCGGCGACTCTGCAGCCGCTGTAAACCAGCTGGGCTTTGCTGACAAGATGAGCCACATTTCCACCGGCGGCGGCGCTTCTCTGGAATTCCTTGAAGGCAAGGTGCTTCCAGGCGTAGCAGCAGCTGACGACAAATAAAACAGATACTTAGATGAATCTGCCGCCCGGACCGGAGACAAGCCTGCGGTCCGGGCGGTCCATTTACAGACCCTATGTGTATAAAGGAGAAACGATTATGGCAAGAAAGAAGATCATTGCAGGCAACTGGAAGATGAATATGACGCCATCCGAGGCAGTGGCCCTGGTAAACGAGTTAAAGCCATTAGTAGCAAATGATGAAGTGGATGTAGTATTCTGCGTACCCGCCATTGACATCATCCCTGCGATGGAGGCTGCAGAGGGAACCAACATCCAGATTGGCGCTGAAAATATGTACTATGAGGAAAAGGGTGCCTATACCGGCGAGATCTCCCCGAATATGCTTACCGATGCAGGGGTAAAATATGTGATTATAGGCCACTCTGAGAGAAGAGAGTATTTTGCTGAGACAGATGAGACTGTAAATAAGAAGGTATTAAAGGCGTTTGAGCACGGAATCACCCCCATCATCTGCTGCGGCGAGTCACTGACTCAAAGAGAGCAGGGCATCACCATTGACTGGATCCGCCAGCAGATCAAGATTGCTTTCTTAAATGTAACTGCAGACCAGGCAAAGACTGCTGTGATCGCATATGAACCCATCTGGGCTATCGGAACCGGAAAGGTAGCTACCACAGAGCAGGCGGAAGAGGTATGCGCAGCAATCCGCGCCTGCATCGGCGAAATCTATGACCAGGCAACCGCAGAAGCAATCCGCATCCAGTACGGCGGTTCCGTATCCGCTGCATCGGCGCCTGAACTGTTTGCACAGGCAAACATCGACGGCGGCCTCGTAGGCGGCGCTTCCTTAAAGCCTGATTTCGGAAAGATCGTAAATTACAAGCAGGCATAAGCGGCTGATCTGCAGTATGTCCCAGGAGGTTGGGGCAAACCACTGTAAATAAGGAGATAAAACGATTATGAGCAAGAAACCAGTAGTTCTTATGATCCTGGACGGGTACGGCCTCAATAAAAACTGCGACCACAACGCGGTATGCGAGGCAAAGACCCCGGTTATGGATCAGTTAATGAGCCAGTGCCCCTTTGTACAGGGACAGGCAAGCGGTCTGTTCGTAGGACTTCCTGACGGACAGATGGGCAACTCCGAGGTAGGCCACTTAAACATGGGTGCAGGCCGGGTGGTATATCAGGAGCTGACCCGTATAACAAAGTCCATCGAGGACGGAGATTTCTTCCAGGTGCCTGAGTTTTTACAGGCAGTGGAAAACTGCAAAAAGAAGGATTCAGCCCTTCACCTGTTCGGCCTGGTATCTACCGGCGGCGTACACAGCCATCTGACCCATATCTACGGTCTTTTAGAACTGGCAAAGAGAAACGGCCTTGAGAAGGTATATGTACACTGTTTCCTGGACGGCCGCGACACACCTCCAGAGTCTGGTAAGGACTTTGTGGCTCAGTTAGAGGAAAAGATGGCCGAGATCGGCGTTGGCAAGGTGGCTTCCGTTATGGGACGTTACTATGCCATGGACCGTGATAAGAGATGGGATCGCGTGGAACTGGCTTACAGGGCTCTCACAAAGGGCGAAGGAAAGACTGCCGAGAGCGCTGCGGCCGGTATTCAGGCGTCCTATGACGAGGGCAAGGCAGATGAGTTTGTAGTGCCCTTCGTGGTTACAGAGAACGGTGCTCCCAGAGCCGCCATTGAGGACGGCGATTCCGTTGTATTCTTCAACTTCCGTCCTGATCGGGCAAGAGAGATTACCCATGCTTTCTGCGATGATACCTTTGACGGATTTGAAAGAGAGAAGAAACTGGATCTGGTATATGTCTGCTTTACAGACTATGATGAGACCATTACCAATAAGCTGGTGGCCTTTAAGAAAGAGCAGATCACCAATACGTTTGGAGAATTTCTGGCCGCTCACGGCAAGAAGCAGGTTCGCATTGCTGAGACAGAGAAGTACGCCCATGTTACCTTCTTCTTTAACGGCGGCGTAGAGGAGCCGAATGAGGGCGAGGACCGTATCCTGGTTCCTTCTCCCAAGGAAGTAGCCACCTACGACTTAAAGCCGGAGATGAGTGCAGACGGCGTGTGCGACAAGCTTACAGAGGCCATTCGCTCAGGCAAATATGATGTAGTGATCATCAACTTTGCCAACCCGGATATGGTAGGCCATACTGGCGTAGAGCCGGCGGCGATCAAGGCCATCGAGACGGTAGACGCCTGCGTAGGAAGAGCGGTAGACGCGATCAGGGAAGTGGACGGCGTGATGTTTATCTGCGCAGACCATGGAAATGCAGAGCAGTTAGTAGATTATGAGACAGGAGAGCCATTCACCGCTCATACCACTAACCCTGTGCCATTTATTCTTGTAAATGCAGACCCATCCTATCGTCTACGTGAGGGCGGTGCTCTCTGCGACATCGCTCCCACCCTTATCGAACTGATGGGACTGGAGCAGCCGAAGGAGATGACAGGTAAGTCCCTGCTGGTGAAATAATAAAAAATTGCTCTGCCATATCGGACCTTAATCCGCATTTGGCAGTCTGAAGTGCGGAAATGCTGTCTTTATAGACGCTTTCCGCATTTTGGTTTTATGATATAGGGAAGAGTTCTTAACCAGCCTCTTTAAGAGAAGAAATGATATGGAGCACAACAAAAACAAAGGAGTTTTATGGATCGTATTTTATTATTAAAGACTTTCTTAGATGAAAAGCACAGTACGACCATGGTGCATGAACACTATTTAAACACGCTTCGTGAATATGCCCCTGGTACGGATCTTTATATGAGGGAAATGCATTTTGTGATGGCTGCAAATCCGAAACAACCGGTTTCAATTACAGAACTGGCGAAAAAACTGGAGGTTACTTTGGGAGCTGCTTCGCAGATGGCAACAAAGCTTGAAAAAAAGGGCCTCATTCTGCGCAGTTCGGATCCTGAAGATCGAAGAAGAACCATCGTGCGTCTCACTGAAAAAGGGATTTTGCTCTACCAGAGACATATGGAATATGATAAAAAGAGTTTGGAGTTAATGAATGATATTTTCTGCGAATTTTCAGATGAAGATATGGAGCGCCTGATCTATGCAGAACGTCTTTTCAGGAAAGCGCTTCATGCAAAGGTTAATGATTAAACGGTATCATACATTATGCATAAAAAATAATTCTGAATTTGTTCAAAAATACAATGGACAATCAGAGTTATTTTATCTATAATTACTTTAGATACTAAAGTAATTATAACAGCAAAAAAAACAATTTTTTTTTGATAAATTACTTTAGCTACTAAAGAAAAAAGGAGAAAAATGATGCAGGAGCAAAAGGAATCCCTTTGTGGATTTGATCGTGTATTTGACCGGTGTAGGACACACGATTTGAAATGGCGTCAGGAAGGGGTAGAGGCGTATCTGAATCAGAAAGTGCGTCAGGATATGATACCCATGTGGATCGCCGATATGGATTTTGGATGTATGGATGAAATTGTAAAAGCAGTAAAAGGTAGGGCGGATCACGGCATTTACGGATACTGTGCCCCTGGCGCGGAGTTTGGTGGGCACATAGCCTTTTGGGAAAAAGAGCGGTTTGGATGGAAGATTTCTGCCGACTGGATCACGGCCCTCCCATCGGTGGTAAGCGGAATCAATATTGCGATCCGGGCATTTTCAAAGGAGGGAGAAGGAATTATTATTCAGACGCCGGTGTACGATCCTTTTATTTCCATTGTGAAACGGACAGGGAGAGTACCGGTCTTTAATCCTCTTAAAAGGAAACAGAGTCATTATGAAATGGACTTTGAAGGGTTAGAAAGGTTGGCGAGTCTGCCCGAAAACCGTATGCTGATTTTGTGCAGTCCGCATAATCCGGTAGGAAGGGTATGGACAGAGGATGAATTGAGGCGTCTGGCAGAAATTTGCCTGAAGTACGATGTAAAGATTGTGGCTGATGAGATCCATTCAGATATTGTATATCCAGGTCATCATCATACACCTCTGTTGTCATTGGATCCCAGATATGGACAGAATTTTATACATCTGTCTGCTCCGGGAAAGACCTTTAATGTACCAGGATTAAAGATGAGTTTTTCGATTATCCCGGATGAGGAGAATAAAAAGGCCTTTGATACCATGCAGCTGGCAATGTCTCTGGATATCAGAAATACTTTTGGTGTAGAGTGTGTCAGCGCCTGCTATACAGAGAATGGAATACAATGGTTGGACGGGCTTCTGAAATATCTTTGGAACAATGCAGAACGTGTGCATGAATTTGTTCGTACTGAGATGCCAAAGGTGACTATGGAAATGCCGGAAGGCACCTTTTTATGCTGGCTGGATTTCAGCGGGTACGGCTTGACCGATGAGGAATTGCTGAAACGAATCAATCTGGAAGCCGGGGTAATATGTGTGCCGGGAGGCTGGTTCGGGCCAGGAGGGGAGCATCATCTCAGACTTAACATTGGCTGTCAGAGAAAAACGCTAGAGGAGGCTCTGCAGCGTATCAAAGAGGCGCTGGATTGAGGGAAAAGGAGAAGGATATGAGTGAGAAAAAACTAACGAGGACGGATTTGTTTTCAATGGCTATCGGACAGATCATCGGAGTGGGGATTATGACCATGACAGGCATTGCCATCGGATTTACGGGACGTAGCGTTAATATAGCGTATATCGTGGCAGGTCTTCTTACGATTGTAACAGCGATTCCTCAGATTTATATCGGAGGAACTGCTAATTTTGAAGGCGGGCAGTATTCACAGATTGCAGTCTTGGGAAACAAAAAACTGGCAGGTATTTTTATTTACATCCAGATCGCCATTGCACTGGCATTATCTATGTATACTTTATCATTCAGTGAATATTTTCTGTCGCTGTTTCCAGGGGCAAACAGGAAACTGATTTCCTTTGTAGTTCTGACAGTGATCTGTCTGATGCATCTGACAGGCATGAAACAGGCGGCTAGACTTCAAAATTTAATGTGCGGTATCCTGGCGTTGGGAATCGCTTCTTATATTGTGTTTGGGATCGGACATATCCAGCCGGGATATTTTGAAATGCCAGGTTTTGCCACTGGTGGCCTGACAGGATTTATCGTGGCATCTGTTTATCTGACCTTTGCGGCAGGGGGAGCGACCTATGTAGTGAATTTCAGTGCGGAATCCCAAAACCCAACTAGGGATATTCCATTTGTGATTATTGTTTCTACGGCGGTGATTGTTATTCTTTATGCGGTAATGTCTACGATCGCGGCTGGCGTTCTCCCGGTGGAACAGGTGGCGAATCAACCTCTAAGTGTGGCAGCAGTTTCTTTTATGCCTTCGTCTGTCTATACATTTTTTGTAGTGGGAGGCGCAATGTTTGCTCTTTTGACGACGTTGAATTTTAATGTGGGTATGCTTCTTTATCCTCTTAAAAAGGCCAGTGAGGACGGATGGCTGCCAGGAGGGCTTGCAGCGGTCAACAGCCGTTTCCATACATTTCACTGGCTGATTCTGGTACTTTATCTCATCAGCGTTCTCCCTATTCTTTTTGGTGTGGATTTAAGTACCATTGCAAACAGCACGGTAATTCTTACCACATCTGTACGGGGACTTATTTCCTTTGTGGCAATGTCGCTTCCAAAAAAAATGCCGGAACTGTGGGAGAAGTCAGCATTTCACATCAGTGAAGGGAAATTAAAGGCAGTTTGTACCGTTTCTATATTTTTAACAGCTATTTCTGTTCTGATGCTTTTTATGACATCATCCATGGCACAGATCTGCGGAAACTGCTGTATCTTTGCAGCGGCAGTAATTTTGATGATTCTGTTTGGAAAAAATGTAAAAGTAACAGCAAATTTTGCAGAAAAATAAAGAAATTTTGGGTTTTAGAAACCGTTGGGAAGGAGCAGGCATATGGATCTGCATAAGGGAACTGTGGTGTATTTCAGTCCTACAGGAGGAACGAAAAAAGCCATTATGTGTATTTTAGATGGTCTGAAGATAGAAATGGACGAATTTGATATTACAGGAATGGCTCAGGGAACCAGCGGACGAGAGTTTGGCGGTGATGAGCTGGCAGTAATTGGTGTGCCGTCTTATGGAGGAAGGGTTCCGAAACCGGCAGTGGAAAAACTGAGACTTCTGAAAGGAAACCGGACACCGGCAGTTCTGGTGGCGGTATACGGAAACCGGGCCAGTGAAGATACGCTGGCGGAGTTAAGGGAATTGTTATCCGAACAGGGATTTATCTGTGTGGCTGCAGTAGAGGCTATAGCGGAACATTCTATTATGCGTCATTTTGCAGAGGGGCGTCCGGACGAAAATGACCATAGAATTTTGAAAGATTATGGAAAAATCATAGCTCAGCGGATTCTGTCGGCAGCGGATGATGAGCAGCTGAAACACGCAGACATACCAGGAGATCGCCCCTGGCGTCAGTATAACGGAATTCCTCTCAAGCCGAAAGCGTCAGAACAATGTATGGGCTGCGGCAGATGTGTCAATCATTGTCCTGTTGGGGCTATTTCGCCGGAGCATCCAGATCGTACGGATACAGGCCGTTGTATTTCCTGCATGGGCTGTATTGCCGTCTGCCCGGCCCACGCCAGAAAACTGAATTCTGTTTTACTGAAAATAGCAGAAGAAACTAATAAGGGAAAATTTAAGAGCCGGAGAGAAAATAAGCTTTATTAGATGTAAGAAGAGCGGGACTTAAATGCAAAATTTAATATGAGTAGTGCCCCAAGGGTGTGTTTCATTTTGATTCAGCAATGAAACACACCTTTTTAAATATAAGTTTTCTTTATGATTATTCTGCGCTATAATAAAGAAAACAAAAGGAGGAATGCGCATGAATGTGAAGGAACAGCAGTATGTCTGCGAATTGGCCCGCTGTCGGAATCTGACAAAGGCGGCCCAGAACCTCTTTATCTCCCAGCCTGCGCTCAGTATTTACATAAGCAATCTGGAAAACAGTCTGGGTGTAAAGCTGTTTGAACGGATTGGAAAGAGTTTTATCCTGACGTATGCAGGCGAGCGCTATGTGGAAACGGCAAAGAAAATGCTGGATCTAAATGAGGGCTTTGAGCAGGAACTTCAGGAGATCGTCGGAGAGTACAAGGGCTGTGTGCGTCTTGGAATGCAGACCAGGCGTTCCGCCTATTTTCTGCCGCCGCTGATCGCTGCCTATGAGAAGGAATTTGAGCATATTACGGTGGATATCCGGACGGGGAATTATGAATATCTGTGCAGGCAGCTAAAGGAGCACCAGCTGGATCTTATTATCTGCAACCGTTCCGATGCCGATATGTCTGCAATGAAGGTCTATCCCATTTTTGAGGAGATGCTTTTAATCGCGGTTCCGGTCTGCCATCCTCTGAATGAGAAGGCGGTTTATGTGCCCGGACGCCGATACCGCTATCTGGATATTGCCTGTCTCCAGGGAGAAACGCTGATCCTGCAGCGGCCCATGCAGAGCATACGGCGGGATGTAGACCGGCTTTTAAGGGAAAGGCAGGTAGTTCCCGGACGGATCCGCGAGCTTGAAAGTATTGAGACGGCTATGCAGTTTGTGGCGGAAAATCTTGGAGTGGGCTTTAACCGGGAGGGCTACAGCTATGAGATGAGCTATAATAAGAGGGTGAATTATTATGGAATTCTGAACCAGAACGATACGGTTACGCTGATGCTGGCCCATCGAAAGAACCTTGCGCTTACAAAGCCCATCCGCCGTATGATCGATATGCTGCTGGAACGGGCGGGAGAATATTATCAGCAGAATTGATTGTTTTGTTTAGAAATAATAGACAAATTTAAGAAATCTGAAAAAATAATAAAATTTTTATAATTCCGCAATTTCTGTTTTTTATGTAATATATGTGTATATTTATTCACAGTTATATTCATGATGAAGGAGGAGTTGCGTATGCCAAAAGAAAAAAAGCCCTTTAAGATGCCGCACACATTTGTGATCATTATTTCGATCATCCTGTTTGTTACGGCAATGACCTGGCTGATTCCGGCGGGGGAGTATGTCCGTTATAAGAACGCTGCCGGGATCGAGGTGATCGACCCTACGCAGTTTTCATTTGTGGAGCGTACACCGGTAAATCCCCTGCGTATTCCGCTCTATATTGTGGAGGCCATCTGCAAACGTATCAGCCTTATGCTTGTGATTTTGTTTTCCGGCGGCGCATTTGCCCTGATCAGCAAATCCGGTGCGCTTCACGCAGCGGTTGCCAAGGTAGCAAAGCTGTTTAAGGACCGTCTCTATGTGTTCATCCCCATCATGACAACGGTGTTTGCCCTGATCTGCACTACACAGGGGGTCAACCAGTTTATTGCCTTTGCCCCGATTGTAGTAATGATTACAATGGCCATGGGTCTTGATTCTATCGTTGGAGCCGCGATCATCCTGCTGGGCGGCTGTGTGGGCTTTTCAACAGGAACCTTAAATCCCAGCACGACCCTTGTAGCTCAGGAGATAGCGGAGCTGCCGCCGTATTCAGGCATCAGCTACCGAATCGTCTGTTTTGCGGTATTTCTGATTGTGACCAATATCTATCTGATCCGCTACGCAACGAAAATCCGTCGGGATCCCACGTTAAGTCCCATGTATGAGCTGGATAAGGATAATGAGATGAAGCATCTGGATATGGATTCTTTTGGCGCGCTGACCCTTCGCAAGGGCCTGATTGTAGCCGCTCTGGCTGCTGCGCTGGCGCTTATGGTGTATGGAGGAATAAAGTTCTCCTGGGATATGGAGGAACTGGCCGCAGTCTTTATCGGTCTTGCCGTTGTGGTAGGCTTTCTTGCGGGGGAGACGCCGTCCTCCATGTCAGTTATCTTTATCGACGGCTGTAAAAAGATGCTGACGGCTGCCCTGATCATCGGCCTTGCGACTGCAATCGCAAATGTAATGACAGCCGGACACATCGTAGATACGGTAATTTACGGACTGAGTTCTGTTATGTCCTATGCGCCCAAGTTCTTAGTTGCGCCAGTGATGTATCTGGTAAATACCCTGATCAGCTTTGTCATTGTTTCCGGCAGCGGAATGGCCTCCGCGGTTATGCCCATCACGGCGCCTCTGGGAGATCTGCTGGGACTGACAAGACAGACAACGGTTTTAATTTTTAACTTCAGCGATGGATTTACCAACTACATCCTTCCGCATTCCACAGCCCTTATGGGGATTATCAGCGCAGTCAACATTCCATATGACCGCTGGATGAAATTTATGTGGAAATTGTTTGTGATCTGGATGGTGATCTGCTGTATTATGGTATACGGCGCACAGATGATGCATTACGCATAGACGCAGGAGGAAAAAAATGAAGGAACAACTGTTTCGGGCGATTGACAATAAGAAAGAAACACTCTGGGAGATGGCAGATTTTATCTTTGATCACCCGGAGTATGATGGTAAAGAGTACCAGGCCTCAAAATGCCTGACAGATTATCTGCGTGACAACGGCTTTTCGGTGGAAATGGGAGTAGGCGGGTATGAGACCGCATTCCGGGCGGTCTACGAAAACGGAACTGGCGGCCCGTCTATTGGTATTCTCTGTGAATACGACGCGCTGGTAGGGCTGGGGCATGGCTGCGGCCATCATATGCAGGGACCAGGCTGCCTTGGGGCAGCAGCAGCTTTGAAGGAAACCCTTGCGGATAAGCCTTACCGCCTTGTAGTGTATGGAACGCCGGCAGAGGAAACCAGGGGGGCAAAGGCGTCGATGATAAAGAACGGGTGCTTTCATGAGATTGACGCTGCGTTTATGATGCATGGTTCGCCTACAACTTGTACGGATGTAAAGTGCCTGGCGGATCAGAGTTTTCGCGTGAAGTTTTACGGAAAGCGCGCCCACGCGGCTCTTGCTCCTGAAAAGGGACGCAGCGCCTTTGATGCTCTTTTGGTTGCCTTTAACGGTATTGAATTTTTGCGGGAGCATATGCCGGATGACACAAGAATGCACTATACTGTAAGCGAGCTTCCTGGCCCTTCAAATGTTGTACCTGCAGAGGCGGTGGGAACCTTTTCCCTTCGTTCCTTCTCAAAGAAGAACCTTGAGGGAGTGGTAGCCCGTTTTTACGATATCATAAAGGGGGCGGCGCTGATCGCCGGGGTCAGCTATGAGGTAGAGTTAATTCATGATTTTTACAACAAGATTCCGGTGCTGACTCTCAACCGCCTTTTGATGGACAACGCTGAACTGGCAGGTGCACCCCGGCTGTCTGAGCCCCGTGAGAAAACAGGGTCCACAGATTTTGGAAATGTCATGTATGAAGTGCCGGGATCCTGCATCCGCGTGGCCTTTGTGCCGGAGGGAACTTCTTCTCATACACAGGAGTTTGTGGATGCCGGAAAATCCCAGGACGCTCACAACTGCATTATCTATGGAGCCAAAGCCATCGCCGGCGCGGCGTTTGATCTGATCCGGGAGCCAGGGCTTATGGCGGAAGTGAAGGCGGAGTTTGAAGAAAACAGGAAACGGTTCGCGTAAAAGATTCCATGGGAGAAACAGAGCCATCCCTCATACTGTGAGCCAGAAGCTTAAGATTGACAGCCAGTCAGAGAGCTTCTTCACCTTTTGAGAGAAGGGCCGGTGATGCTGGCCTCGGCGATCCCGTACGTTATGAGCTATGTGTGGTTTCGGCAGCTTGACCCGGGAAAAGGGCGACAGGAAGAACATAAGTGAGAATAAGATAGTCCATGGAACAGGGTGATCCATAGAATAGGGCAGGGGAAGAAATGCTGCGGTTAAAAAATTCTTCCCCTGCCTCTTCCATTTTCCCGTTATATCAGTTACAATAAAAAGATAACTGCCGCGGTCAGAGGGATTGGGGCAGAAAATGGAATGTACGAGGGAGAACGGAAAATGAATACGAAAAAGGGAATGAAAGCAGGGAAGCTGTTAAAGGGCTTTCTTCCATATTATGGAAAATACAAAAAGATCCTCATACTGGATCTCTTCTGCGCGGCTCTGACCACACTGGGAGAACTGGTGCTGCCGCTGATCCTGCGCTTTATCACCAACCAGGGAATGCAGGATCTGGCATCCCTTACCACGGGACTGGTGGTAAAGATTGGTATGCTGTACCTGGCCCTTCGAGTGATCGATTCCCTGGCCGCCTACTATATGGCCTATACCGGCCATGTGATGGGCGTGTATATTGAGACGGATATGCGCCAGGATGCGTTTGAACATCTTCAGATGCTGTCTGACAGCTATTACAGCAATACCAAGGTGGGACAGATCATGTCCCGTATTACCAGCGATCTGTTCGATGTGACGGAGTTTGCGCATCATTGCCCGGAGGAATTTTTTATTGCTGTCTTAAAGGGAATTGTTTCCTTTGTGATCCTGTCGGGAATCAATCTGGAACTGACCCTTTTAATTTTCGTGATGATCCCCATTATGATCGTCTCCTGCACCTGGTTTAACTTAAAAGTAAAGGCGGCTTTCCGGCTTCAGAGAAACCAGATCGGCGAGCTGAACGCCCAGATCGAGGACACGCTGCTGGGAAATCGGGTAGTCCGCGCCTTTGCCAATGAGCCGGTGGAGATCGAGAAGTTCGGCAGGGGCAATCAGGACTTTATGAAGATTAAGAAGCATACGTACCGGTACATGGCGGCGTTTCAGATTACCACCCGTTCCTTTGACGGGCTTATGTATGTGCTGGTGATCGTAGCCGGGGGACTTTTCATGATTCAGGGGAAAATTGAACCGGGAGATCTGGTGGCCTATACCCTGTATGTAACAACGCTTCTGACGACCATCCGCAGGATCATAGAATTTGCAGAGCAGTTCCAGAGGGGTATGACGGGTATCGAGCGTTTCCAGGAGATCATGGATGTGACGCCTGATATCAGAGACAGCAAAAAGGCAAAGCCATTAACGGAAGTAAAGGGCGGCATTGAATTCGACCATGTAAGTTTTGAGTATGCCGACGATCATACCCAGGTGTTAAACGATATCTGCCTGAAGGTCCGTCCCGGCGAGCGGATTGCGTTGGTAGGCCCCTCCGGCGGAGGAAAGACCACGCTGTGCAACCTTCTGCCCAGGTTTTATGATACTACAGAAGGAGCGATCCGCATTGACGGAAAGGACATTAAGGATATCACCCTGCGCAGCCTTCGCTCCAATATCGGAGTTGTGCAGCAGGATGTATATCTGTTTTCGGGAACGGTATATGAAAATATCCTCTACGGACGCACTGGCGCTTCCAGGGAGGAAGTGATTCGGGCTGCAAAACTGGCGGGAGCCCATGAATTTATTACAGAACTGACGGATGGCTATGACACCTATGTAGGCGAGCGGGGCGTGAAGCTTTCCGGAGGACAGAAACAGCGTATCAGCATTGCCAGGGTATTCCTTAAAAATCCGGCAATCCTGATCCTGGATGAGGCTACGTCGGCCCTTGATAACGAAAGCGAGTATCTTGTATCTCAGTCTCTGGAAAAGCTGGCTGCAGGGCGGACTACCCTGACTATTGCCCACCGTCTGACTACGATCCAGGGAGCTGACCGGATTCTGGTACTGTCAGGAAATCAGATCGTGGAGGAAGGAAACCACAGGGAACTTCTGGAAAAGAAAGGGATGTACTACCAGCTTTATATGACGGCTAACCGCTTAAATCAGGGGATAAACTGAGACGGAATGAAAGGTCTGCCATCCGCAGGCAAAAAGCAGGGGCTTTCTGCCTGCGGATGGCGTGTAAAATAAAAAGGAGAATTACGATATGAGAATCGCAGCAGCTACGGACAGCAACAGCGGAATTACCCAGGAGGATGCAAAGAAACTGGGAGTCCATGTGCTTCCCATGCCATTTATGATCGACGGCCAGATGTATTATGAGGGCGTTAATTTAACCAATGAGGAGTTTTTTAACCGCATGGAGGCGGGAGCGGATATTACTACCTCTCAGCCTTCTCCCGGAGAGGTAACAGATTTCTGGGACAGGCTGTTAGAAGAGTATGATGAAATTGTTTATATTCCCATGTCCAGCGGCCTGAGCGGTTCCTGCCAGACTGCCATGCTGCTGGCAGAGGACTACCAGGGAAAGGTTCATGTGGTGAATAACCAGCGCATTTCCGTAACCCAGATGCAGTCCGTACTGGATGCCAGGGATCTGGTAAAAAAAGGATATGCAGGGGCAAAGATCAAGGAAATCTTAGAGGCATCAAAGTTTGAAAGCTCCATCTACATCACTCTTACCACGTTGAAATATCTGAAAAAAGGCGGAAGGATCACACCTGCGGCTGCGATGCTCGGAACGCTGCTTCAGATCAAACCGGTGTTAACCATCCAGGGGGAGAAGCTGGACGCATTTTCAAAGGCACGAACTCAAAAGCAGGCAAAAACCATTATGCTGACGGCGCTTAAAAAGGATCTGGAGACCCGTTTTCATGATCCTGAGGCCCGCAGCACATGGCTGGAGATTGCATACACCTGCAGTGAGGAGGGAGCGCTGGAGCTGAAGAGGGCGTTAGAGGAATCCTATCCGGGAGCGGAGATCTGCATGGCGCCTCTTTCTCTGAGCGTTGCCTGCCATATCGGACCGGGAAGTCTGGCTGTGGCCTGCAGCGGCCGGTTAAAGGAGCTGGAATAATTGAAAAAGAAGAAATGGCTGGAACGGCTGAAGATAAGGGGCAGAAGCGTTATGGTTCCAATGACGCTTCTGATGATCCTGACAGCGCTGATCCCTCTGATGCTTCAGGCCATGATCGCCAGAGGGGCATTCAACCAGACCCAGTTAGATGCAAAAGGAATTGAGATACAGAATCAGTGCGTGATCTTAAGCAACCGTCTCATGCGGTCAGGCTATATGACCTCAGATAAGGGAAATACCATGGAGCTGGACGCCCAGATGCAGACCATCGGGGATATTTACAACGGGCGGATTGTAATTGTAAACAGCAGCTACAAGATCATAAAGGATACGTTTAACCTGTCTGTGGGGAAATACTACATTTCCGAGGAGGTGATCCGCTGCCTGAATGGAGAGACCAGCAGCCGTATGAACCGGGAAATGGGGTATTTGGCTCAGACAATCCCCATCCACGATGCCGCAGATGAAAAAAAGGTGACAGGAGCCATTGTGGTTACGGCTTCCACGGAAAATATTTCCTCCCTGATGGACCGGGTCTATGGAAGCACGCAGCTGTTTCTTTTGTGTATGGCGGTGGTGATCATCGTTTTTTCCATGGCGGCGGTACATTTTGTAGTAAGGCCCTTTAAACGGCTGTTAGCCTCTTTGGAGCGGGTTTCCTACGGAGATCTGGATGCGGATATTACAGAGGATGCTTACAGTGAAACCAGTCAGCTGTCTCTGGCTGTGCAGAAATCCCTGCGCAGGTTAAAGGCGGTAGACCAGTCGCGTCAGGAATTTGTTTCCAATGTATCCCATGAACTGAAAACGCCTATTACCTCGATCCGGGTGCTGGCCGACTCTCTTATGAGCATGGAGGAGGTGCCGGTGGAACTGTACCGGGAATTTATGGCCGATATTTCAGATGAGGTAGATCGGGAAAATCAGATTATCAGCGACCTTCTGACTCTTGTGAAAATGGATAAGTCGGCTCAGAGTCAGATGAATATCATGCAGGTAAATATCAATGAGGAACTGGAGCTGATTTTAAAACGACTGCGCCCTATTGCAAAGAGAAGCAATGTGGAGCTGATTTTTGAGAGTATCCGCGAGGTAACGGCGGATGTGGATCGGGTAAAATTTTCTCTGGCAGTGACAAATCTGGTGGAAAATGCAGTGAAATACAATGTGGATTCCGGATGGGTGCGGGTTACGCTGGATGCTGATCACAAATATTTTTATATTCGGGTGGCAGATTCCGGGATCGGGATTCCCCAGGATTGTATCGATCATATTTTTGAGCGATTCTTCCGGGTGGATAAAGCCCGGTCCAGAGAAGTGGGAGGTACGGGCCTTGGCCTTGCTATCACAAAAAATGTGATCCAGATGCACCATGGTATCATTGACGCGGAAAGTGCGCCGGGAGAGGGAACGACCTTCAGCGTGCGTATCCCATTAAATTATGTGCCGAGACAGGAGGAAAAGTCATGAGGACCAGGGAAACGATGAAAAAAGCCCGTTCTTGGAGCTTTGGGGTCCTGTTCTGTCTGGTCTGCGCCATGCTCCTGTCGGGCTGCAAAGAGCGTGAAACGCCTTCTTCTGCGCCGGAGGAAGGCAGGTATCTGGTTTATTATCTGAATTCTTCCGGCGTCACCTTATCGCCTCAGGAGTATGAGGCAGTGGAGACCAGGCCTGAGGCTCTTGCGGATGAACTGATGGGACAGCTGATCCATGTGCCCAAGGATCTGGACTGCCAGACACCTTTGAGTGAAAAGGTAGCTTACAGGGAATGCCGGCTGGACGGGCAGATGCTGTATCTGTATTTTGATGTGAATTATGTGAGCATGAAACCGGAGCAGGAGATCCTGTGCCGGGCAGCGCTTGCCAGGACGCTGACACAGATTCAGGGGGTGGATTATATCAGTATTTACTGCGGAGACCAGCCGCTTATGGACCGTCAGGGAAACCCGGTGGGAGCCGTGGCGGCTTCTGATTTTATCCTGAATACCAGCAATGTAAATGCCTATGAAAAAACAGAGCTAAAGCTGTACTTTGCCGATAAAACGGGCACAAAGCTGGTAGCTGAGACGAGAGAAGTAGTGCATAACATCAATACATCCATGGAACAGCTGGTTGTGGAACAGCTCCTGGCGGGGCCAAAGGAGGAGGGGCATCTTGCGGTGCTGCCTTCAGAGTGCAAGGTGTTAAGTCTGTCAGTGACAGATAATGTATGCTATATCAATTTTGATTCTGCTTTTCTGAAAATGGAGCATCCGGTAAATGAGTATCTGCCGATCTACGCCATCGTGGATTCCCTGGCGGAAATGACGAATATTACCCGGGTACAGATCATGGTCAATGGCTCTCAGAATGTTATGTTTCGGGATGTGGTGTCCTTAAACAATACCTTTGAGGTAAACCGGGACTATATTGGAGAAGAAAAATGAGGTAAAAAAATGAAAAGGCCCCTTGTGGTAATTGCAGCAGGATTCGTACTTGGAGAGGTGCTGGCCCTGCAACAGCAGGAGGCTTTCAGACAATGGCTGATGGGGAGCGGTATCCTTTTGGCTCTTTTGGGAATAGTCTGGATATTTTTATCCGGTTCGTTGAGAAAGAGAGGGAGGAAACGCCGGGAAAGCAGGAGTGTCGATCGAAGGGCGCTCCTGCTTGTTTTTTTGTGTTTGTCTGTCAGTATGGCCGCGGGAGGCATAAGGGCAGGTCTGGAGAAGGTGCGTTTGGATCGGGAGGAGACGGCGGCAAATGCCTTTGAAGGCGGCCAGACCATGGTTATGGGAAGAGTGGCCGGGCGCAGTTTGAAGGAGGAGCGTCTGACACTGGAGCTTTGCGGCGTTCAGATACAAAAAGCAGATAAAACGGACGTTTTTGGGAAAGTCGTTTTATATATCAGCCAGAAGGATGCGCCGCGCTGGGAGGAGGAGCTGGCAGTGGGGAAGAAGGCGCGTTTTCTTGGGCGGGCCCAAGCGATAAAGGGGGCTCTGAATCCGGGAGAATTTGATTTTAAGAATTATTACCGATCTAAAGGAATCACGGTGAAAATATATGGGGAGAAATGGTTTGGATCGGAAGGAGAGGCATACCCCTATCCGGCGCTGATTGAAAGAGTGAGAGAGCATTGCCGCCGTGTGCTTAAACAGTGCTGCGGGCCGGAGGATCAGGCTGTTTTTGAAGCCATGCTTCTGGGGGATACGAAGGAAATGGAGAAGGAGCAGAGAAAGCTGTACCAAAACAGCGGGATCGCTCATCTGCTGGCCGTCAGCGGACAGCACCTGGCCATTATCGGCGGAGGGATCTATCTGATCCTTCGGCGGCTGGGCTTTGGCTTTGCCGGCGCAGGCGCTGCGGGAGCAGGGCTGGTGATAAGCTACGGACTTCTCACCGGAGGATCCGGCTCTGCCATGCGGGCGGTAATCATGATCCTGTGCCTTTGGCTGGCCATGGGAGCAGGACGTACCTATGACACCCTTTCGGCTCTGGGACTGGCGGCAGTGGTTCTTCTGCTGAGAGAACCCTATCTGATCTTTCAGAGCGGATTTCAGCTGTCTTTTGGAGCCGTATGGGCCATCGCAGGGCCGGGGAAATGGCTGGAGGAGCAGCTGGAGCTTACGGCTGGCTGGCAGAAAGGGGCGGCCGTCAGTCTGTGCGTTCAGATTGTGCTTACCCCTGTGATGCTGTGGCATTATTTTCAGTATCCCCTGTACGGGATGGCGCTCAATGTTCTGATTCTTCCGTTTGTTCCTCTGCTCATGTATTCGGGACTGCTGGCAATCGGTACAGGAAGCGTAAATGTGTTTCTCGGAAAGGCGGCAGCCGGGGCAGGACATTATATCCTGATGTACTATGACTGGCTGTGCCGCAGAGCGGAAGGACTTCCGGGATATTGCCTGGTTCTTGGAAAGCCGTCATGGGGGCAGATTGCGGTTTATGGAGGCGTTATGGCGGGAGCGCTGTGGTGTCTGGCGCGGGGAAGGCAGAAAAATGTGTTCAGAGGTGGGAAACAACTGCCAGGGAAGCGATACGCCTTCTTGGCTCTGGCGGTTTTGCTGGCAGTATTTTTCTGGAGTCTTTCTCTGCTTGGGCCTCAGCCTGCAGGAGGGATTCAGGCCCTGTGCCTGGATGTTGGACAGGGGGACGGAATTTTACTGAGAACAGGCTGTCACAGCATACTGATCGACGGCGGGAGCAGCAGTGAGAAGAAACTGGGAGAGATGACCCTGGAGCCCTGCCTGAAACGTTTTGGGATCACAACTTTGGATATGGCGATTGTCAGCCATGGAGATAATGACCATATCAGCGGCCTTATGTGTCTGCTGGAGGAAAAGCGTGTGCGGATCGGCACTCTGGCGCTTCCCATTGGGGGAAGGGGGCAGGAAATTTATGAAAAGCTGGAAGGCTTGCAGAAAGGGGCAGGAGGGAAAACCATTTATGTAAAGACGGGGGATATCCTTCGCGCGGGCGGACTGGAGCTTACCTGTATCTTCAGCGGGGAAGGCAAAAACATGACAGACAGAAACGCCCACTCCCTGGTGATCTGTGCAGACTTTGAGGGTTTCCATATGCTGTTTACCGGAGATATGGGCATAGAAGAGGAGAAAAGGCTGCTTAAACGGGCCGGGGAAGAAGGCGGTGAACTTCAAAAGACACATTTAGCTCACGCAGCCATATTAAAGGTTGCTCATCATGGCTCTGGCGGCTCTTCCTGCGATTCCTTTCTTAAGGCCCTTCCTCAGGTAAAAACGGCAGTGATTTCCTATGGGGCAGGAAACTCCTACGGCCATCCGGCTGCAGAGGTGGTGAAGAGGCTTAAAACACGGGGGATTCGGGTAATGGAGACGGGAGGAAAAGGCTGCATCCTCATAGAGTCGCCATAAGGCTGCGGACAGGATTTTAGCTGACGAAGGAATCCCCTGGCAGCTGTGGGCGGTTGACTTTAAGGGCAGGCTGCTGTATAGTGGCGGAAGAATAAAAAGGGAGAATATGATATGGCGGATATCAGGAAAATAACAGATTTTGGAGCATCACAGCTGGACATATATGCGCGGATTCCGGAGGTGCAGCTTCTGCATTTCCATGAGCCCGGGCCGGGTATCTTTATCGCAGAAAGCCCCAATGTAGTAAAACGGGCCCTGACTGCAGGATATGAACCCATCTCGCTGTTGGTGGAAACGAAGCATATCAAGGGAGAGGCAAAAGAGGTAATCGCTATGTGCGGGGATGTTCCTGTATACACGGCAGAGTTTGACATATTGACAAAACTGACAGGATTTAAGCTGACCAGAGGTGTTTTGTGCGCCATGGGGCGCAGAAAGCTTCCGTCAATCCGGGAAGTCTGTGCCGGGGCCAGACGGATCGCTGTGCTGGAAAATGTTGTAAATCCAACAAATATAGGCGCTGTATTCCGTTCAGCAGCCGCTTTGAATATGGATGCGGTGCTTCTGACGCCGGGCTGCAGCGATCCCCTGTACCGGCGCGCCAGCCGTGTCAGTATGGGAACCGTATTTCAGGTGCCGTGGACCTTTTTTGATGAAAAGAAGGAGTGCTGGCCTGAGGAGGGAAGGAAAATCCTGCGTGAACTTGGCTTTAAGACAGCTGCCATGGCCTTAAAAGAGGATTCTGTTTCCTTGGACGATCCCGTGCTGAAAGAAGAGGAAAAGCTGGCGGTCGTACTGGGAACCGAGGGCGATGGCCTGGCCCCGCAGACCATTGCAGGCTGCGACTATACAGTGATGATTCCCATGAGCCATGGGGTGGACTCACTGAATGTGGCTTCTGCGTCGGCGGTGGCGTTTTGGGAGTTGGGGAGGAAGGAAACGATTCTACATTGACACAGTAAAAATAATCTGCTATAGTAATTCACTGTACGAAGCGAGAGGGTGAAAAGCCGAGCGTGGCTGCAGCCTCTCGTTTTGTTTCGGAGACATAAAACCGTTAAAGTCAGAATGAAAGAGGAAAATAACAGTTCATGGATATTGTGAAATTTGAAGAGTTACAGTTAGATGACCGGATCATCCGTGCTATTACGGAGATGGGCTTTGAAGAGGCATCTCCCATCCAGGCCCAGGCGATCCCAGTTGTATTAGAAGGCAGAGATATCATTGGCCAGGCTCAGACCGGTACGGGAAAGACAGCTGCGTTCGGGCTCCCGCTGCTTCAGAGGGTAGATCCGAAGGTTAAGAAGCTGCAGGCTATTGTGCTGCTGCCGACCAGAGAGCTTGCGATCCAGGTGGCGGAGGAGCTGCGCCGATTTGCCAAGTTTATGCATGGTATAAAGGTTCTTCCCATCTACGGCGGTCAGGATATTGTCCGCCAGATCCGGGCCTTAAAGGATGGCACACAGATTGTGGTGGGCACTCCGGGCCGCGTGATGGATCATATGCGCCGCAAGACGGTGAAAACCGATCATGTTCATACCGTTGTTCTGGATGAAGCGGACGAGATGCTAAATATGGGCTTTTTAGAGGATATGGAGACTATCCTGAGCCAGCTTCCTGCCGAGCGTCAGACGCTTATGTTTTCCGCTACCATGCCTCCGGCCATTGCGGAAATTGCAAGGAAATTCCAGACGGATCCCGTTACAGTCCGGGTGATCAAAAAGGAACTGACTGTTCCCAAGGTGACACAGTATTATTATGAAGTAAAGCCCAAAAACAAGGTGGAGGTAATGTGCCGTCTTTTAGATCTCTATGATCCCAAGCTTTCCATTGCATTCTGCAATACCAAGCGTCAGGTGGATGAACTGGTTCAGGCTCTTCAGGGAAGAGGCTATTTTGCTGACGGCCTTCACGGCGATTTAAAGCAGGTTCAGAGAGACCGGGTGATGGAAAGTTTCCGCAATGGACGCACGGATATTCTTATCGCTACCGATGTGGCCGCCAGAGGTATTGACGTGGGAAATGTAGAGGCGGTATTTAACTACGATATTCCTCAGGATGACGAGTATTATGTCCACCGCATCGGCCGTACCGGAAGAGCGGGCAGAGAGGGAAAGGCCTTCAGTCTGGTAGTAGGCAGAGAGGTTTATAAGCTCCGTGATATTCAGCGTTACTGCAAGACAAAGATCATCCCTCAGGCGATCCCTTCCTTGAATGACATTACAGAGATCAAGGCAGAGAAGATCTTAGACCAGGTACAGGAGACCTTAAATGACAGCGACCTGACAAAGATGGTAAATATTCTGGAAAAGAAGCTGATCGAGGAGGACTACACTTCCTTAGATCTGGCGGCGGCACTCCTTAAAATGGCCATGGGCGATGACAACGAGGATATCATCGATAGCTATATGCCGGCCAGATCCTTAGACGATCTTGACAGCTACGGCAGAGGACGCGGACGGGACAGAGGACGCGGCGGCAGAGGCGGACGCAAGGGCGCAACGGACCGGGCGGCCATTGATTATGTGACCGGCGGCGGGGAGCATATGGCGCGTCTGTTTATCAATATCGGGAAATCCCAGCGGGTGACTCCGGGAGATATCCTGGGCGCTGTGGCGGGAGAGTCCGGCATTCCCGGCCGTCTGGTAGGCAGCATTGATATGTATGACGGCTACACCTTTGTAGACGTACCTGCCCAGTATGCCGAGGACGTATTAAAGGCCATGAGCCATGCAAAGATCCGGGGCAAAAATGTCCATGTGGAAAAAGCCAATTCCAGACGGTAATGGAACGAACATCCGCGGTTTCAGACAGGGCTGCGGCTAAAAGAGAGAAGGGATCATCCATGAAGGGAAAAAAGACTGAGGAGACAGTTAAGACAAATGTGATGCGTCTTTTGGAGGCGGCAGGTATTCATTTTGAAACAGGAACCTATGAGGTAGATGAAAACGACCTTTCCGGCAGCCATGCCGCAGATCTGATGGGTGTGGATCATGACCAGATGTACAAGACGCTCGTCTTAAAGGGCGAGAAAAAGGGATATCTGGTATGCTGTCTCCCTGTGGATGAGGAACTGGATCTGAAAAAAGTTGCCAGGGCCGCCGGGGAAAAGAAGGTGGAAATGATTCACGTAAAGGATATGCTTTCCATCACCGGATATATCCGGGGCGGCTGTTCTCCCATTGGAATGAAAAAGAAATTCCCTACCTACATTGAGGAGACGGCCCAGCTCTTTGAGACGGTCACAGTAAGCGCCGGACAGAGAGGCGTTCAGGTTACCCTGTCGCCGGAGGATCTGAGGGCATATACAGAGGGAGTCTTTGCGCCGTTGATCTGAGATTTGGAAATATTCTCCAAAGTACCCTCTTCTTTCCAGGTCAAAATGTGTGATCCTGGCGCAAAGTTGAAAAAATCAGCTTGAAAAACACGGCGCTTTGGGTTATAATAGGGCCATAATAAATGAGACATATTTGTGATTCCTGGGGTGTTCGATTTCTTACCAATTTTGAACCTACATTTGACAAAAGGGATTCCAATATTTTTAAGCGGATGTCACGCCTCCGTACGAGTGGAAGGCAGAAGTTTAAGTGAGGTTGCCCACCTAGCATTGCTAGGCGTCAATATGTAAGAGCCGGCACCTTGGGGTCACAGATGATAAAAGCAGCGGGGGATTTCTCGCTGCTTTCTTTCATATCTGGATCCTGCCGTCTTGTGGATAAGACAGATAGGAAGCTTTTTTATCTTAAGATGGCGCAACATGAGTATGACGGGAGAATCACGGAATGAATGGTAAAAATAAAATGATTGCCTGGATAGCCGGAACGATCACGGTCATTATTCTTCTGGCTGTTCTGATCGTTTGGATGGAGCCTGCAAAAGAAGGCATTTCCAGAGCGGAGGCTTATAAAGCGCTGGCATTGGTATTTGCCGACCGCCAGGAGTGTGAGAGCGCAGAGGAACAGCGGCAGAAATCCTGGTTTTCGGACCAGGAAAAGGATAACTGGTTCGTAAAATATATGGATCTGCTGTATGAGAAGGGGTATCTGGATCCATCCCTTACGCCGGCTGATTTGGAGAGCGCTCAGAAAAAGCTGACCTATGGGGAGGCTGCGTTTGCGGCGGAGCAGATTTCCGGCCGGCTGAAACGCCAGGTAGGAATGAATAAGGGAAACCGGGAAAAACCATTTCCGGCAGATCAATGGTGGGATCTTTACCGGGCTATTTTAAAAGAGGCGGATCCGCAGGGAAACGTAAAAGAGGTGGAGGCTATTTTATATGGAACGCCTTCCAATATCAAGGATGCGCCCAGCTGGACCGCATATACTACGGAAGGAGAGTACGGCTTTCAGGGACTGGCTCTGGATGCCTGGCTGGATCATGAGATCCGCTTTATGGTTCGGGGAAATGAGATAGCTGCTGTGACTGCAGTGGAAAGCAGCGATGTGGTGTACCGTAATATCTGGCTGTCTCAGGTAAAGGATGGCGTATTTCAGGCTTATATGGGCGCAGCCTCCAGGGAATTTACGGCAGAGGGAAAGCTGGCGGAAGAGGCCAAAAAGACAGAGGCCAAGCTGGCCCCCAATCTGGCGGATCTCCACATGAAGGATGGACGTCTGACCAAGGTGACGGTAAAGAAGGAGCGGATTCATGGGAAAATTCTTTCCGTTACAGACGATACGGTTGAGATCGAAGGCTATGGAAAGATTCCTCTGGATGAAAATTTCCATGTATATAAGCTTTACGGTGATTTCAGCGTGCTTGGCGCTGCAGATATCCTGGTTGGCTATGATCTTCAGGAGTTTGTGGCAGCGGATGGGAAACTCTGTGCGGCTCTTTTAGAGAGGCCGTTTGATGCCAAGACCATCCGGGTTCTCTTGATGGATACGGGGTTTAAGAGTCTGTTCCACCAGAGCGCGGAGATTAAGCTTAACTCCGGTGCGGAAATTACCTATAAAAATGAAAATGGCGATGATGAGGTCAGCCGCTTAAACCAGGGCGATGTGCTGAAACTGACCCTGGAGGATGAACGGCTGCAAAATGGCCGCATGACTATAAAACCGGATGGGGAAGAGGGAATTACAATCTGCTCCATAGAGCGCAGTCAGGGCCAGCCGGTTTACAGCGGTTCTCTGGAGATAAAAAAAGAGTCAGACGGCCTTGTACTCATCAACGAGCTGTATCTGGAGGATTACTTAAAAAAAGTGGTTCCCAGCGAAATGCCGGCCTCTTATGAAAAAGAGGCATTAAAGGCGCAGGCTGTCTGTGCCAGAACCTATGCTTACCGGCAGATCCAGGGCAATACATACGGCCAGTACGGCGCTCATGTGGACGACAGCACCAGCTTTCAGGTTTACAATAATATCACTACCAGCGAGCGTACCGATCAGGCGGTGGATGAGACCTACGGACAGATGCTCTTTTATAACGACACCCCCATTGAGGCATTTTATTACTCTACTTCCTGCGGCCATGGAGCGGATGGCAGTGTGTGGGGAAGCGGGGGAGAAGCCCTTCCTTACCTGAAGTCTAAGCAGATTAAAAATGGAGGAAGAGAACTGACCGAGGAGGACAATGAAACCTTTGACGCTTATATCCGCTCCCGCAAAGTCACGTCTTATGATGCAAAATACCCGATGTTTCGCTGGCAGACCGAACTGACGGCGGCTCAGATCGGCTTAAAGGCTTCTGCGGTGGGAAATGTTCAGGATGTGACCGTGACCTCGAGGGGGCTGGGCGGGATTGCTGCTGAGCTTACTGTGAAAGGAGACCAGGGCACAACCCGTATCAAGGGGCAGAGCGCCATTCGCACTTTTCTGGGAAATGAAGAAGCGCCGATTCGTAAACAGGACGGTTCTAAGATGACCACAGCTTCTCTTCCAAGTGCGTTTATTTCCATTGAGAAAATAACCGATGAGGCTGGAAGTATTTCCTTCCGTATCTACGGCGGAGGCTTTGGCCATGGCGTAGGAATGAGCCAGAACGGAGCCCAGTCTATGGCAAAATCGGGAAAGACCTATAAAGATATCCTGGATTTCTTTTACCAGGGAGCGGAACTGAAAGAAAATTAAAGGATTTAAAAACTGTTAAAAATGCGCCTTGTTACAAATCCCCCGTAACAAGGCGCATTTTTGATACTGCGCGGCTGCGCATTTAAAAAGAGGAGGATGGGATCCTATGCCCGGACAAGAAATACCTCTGTATTCTGTACGCCATGGTGTTTGGACTCCGCGTGGGTATCATAAAAGATGTCGATATGGCGTCCACGTACGCCGCCGCCTTTATCCTCCGCAGTGTAGACAGTGCCGTTGATCATGATCTTGGAACCGTAGGGAACCACCGACGGGTCTACCGCGATGGTGTGGCGGGCAGTGGCTACGGCGCCGGTGCTGGTGTGGCGTCCCCAACTTCCGGAGCAGCTTTTACAGGGGCAATAGCCGGTGGTCTTGAATATGCCCAGAGACTGAAGCTGGGGGACCGTGCTGGAAGCTGCGTCTGGTTCCATAACCGCCTCAGGAGTTCCATTGGTATAGGTCCGGGTGTTGGAAAAGGCGCGTCCGTCTACAGAACCCTCGATCACATAGACACCGTCTCCAAACGACGCCCAGTCTACATTTAGGGTAAAGCCATGATTTCCGTTCCCTTTGCGGTCATCTAAGAGATTCTTGCGGAATTCGCCGGCAGACAGGCGTTCGTTTAAAACCTCTTCTCCCGTTGTTTCCTTTTTGATTACGATATGTACATTTAATGCCTGATCGGGTTCATCACTGTCATAAGCCCAGCCGCTAATGGTTTGACTGGTTACTTCCTCAAAACGTCCTTTTGCAGGGGCTGCAAAAACAGTAAGGGCAGAAGAAACGGTAAATGCGGCTGCCATGATGATCCCTGTCAGTAAGTGTTTTAGTTTCATAAACTTAACCTCCATTTGCGGTATTTCCGGAACCCGGAGATTCGGCATATACCGTTATTCATAATTGTTACTTAAAATTAACACAATACTAATATATGTAATATTTTTGTAACATATGAGCAATAAAGGACATTTTACCATATTTTTTTATTATGTCAAGTGAAAGATGAAACCAATTGATGGGGATGCTTTTAAAGGGAGTGTCTGCAAATAAAAAACTGAACCATCTTTTAAAAGACGATTCAGCTTCTTAAATGATCTGAGGAAATATATGGAAGAGGTTATTAACCCTGGTATTATACAGATTACTGTACAAGAAAAACCTCTGCGTAGTAGACGCCGTTTGCAAGCGCCTCGTCATGGCTGTCATAATAAATATCGAGAGTGTTTCCTTTTACGGATGACCCCTTATCTTCAACCGTATAGATAGTATCGCCGATACGCAGCTGAGTCCCGATTGGAAAGCGGGTGAGATCGGCGGAAATCGTGTGATGGGCTTTTGGAACTGTACCGGAATAGGTTAGTTTGTGTTCTCCGCTGCAACGTTCACAGCCGCAATAACCGGTGATTTTAAAGGTACCAAGAGAAACCTCGGCGGGAACTGGCTCTGCAGGCGGTTCTGATTCAACTGGCTCTTGGACTGCCTGTACGCCGGGGCCGGCGTTTACAAAGGAATTGTCATTTTCCTGAGCAAAGGCGGGAAAAGAACAAAGCAGTCCTAAGACCGCAGTTATTGTCAGAAAAGATATCTTCCACTTATACATATAGCTGCCTCCTGATGTTATGTTGCGGTAAATATAGTCTGGGTAGTTATGTGTGTGTTAGACTGTTTTTATTATATTACAAAAATATTAAAAGTCAAGCTGAAATGGTGAATAAAGTGTTACATATGTTACAGGCCTGCCTGTGGGGGGAAAGCGATGAATGGATTGTCTGAAAAGAAGAAGTTTATAAAAGGAATCTGAATTGCGAAAATCCGGGAAAATAATAAAAAATCCCTTGACAAAATCCGCGGAAAGGAATATATTATGGAATGTAGATGTTAGCACTCCACATTAACGAGTGCTAATAATCGAAAGAAAGGAAGGTGACAGGAACTGATGGATACGCAGCTGGATGACCGGAAGGTCACCATATTAAAGGCGATCATCAAAACCTACCTGGAAACAGGCGAGCCGGTTGGCTCCAGAACTATTTCCAAGTATTCAGAGTTAAAATTAAGTTCCGCCACCATCCGCAATGAGATGTCAGATCTGGAAGAGATGGGCTATATTATACAGCCGCATACTTCCGCGGGACGTATCCCTTCCGATAAGGGGTACCGGTTCTATGTAGACCAGATCATGCAGGAAAAGGACAATGAGGTCACAGAGCTTAAGGATATGATGGTTCAGAAGGTTGATAAGCTGGAACTGGTCCTTAAGAAGATGGCCCAGGTTCTGGCAGCCAACACCAAGTATGCGGCTATGATCAGCGGGCCCAGCTACCATAAGACGAAGCTGAAGTTCATTCAGCTCTCCAAAGTAGAGGAGCATAAGCTTTTGGTCGTTGTGGTGGTGGAAGGCAATATCGTTAAAAATACCATGATCGATATTGAAGAGGAACTGGGGGAGCAGGAACTGCTGAATCTGAACATCCTGTTAAACAGCAGCTTAAACGGGCTGACCATTGAAGAGATCAATCTGGATATCATCAGCCGGCTGAAAGGGGATGCAGGCATCCACAGCCAGGTGGTGGAACTGGTTTTAAATGAGGTGGCAGAGGCTATCAAGGCCGGTGGGGAAGATCTTCAGATCTATACCAGCGGGGCTACGAATATTTTCCGGTACCCGGAGCTCTCTGAGGGCGATAAGGCCAGCAAGCTGATTGGTACTTTGGAACATAAGGAAGTGCTTCAGGAGTTTGTCTCTGAGATCAATGGAGAAAGCAGTGACGACACGGGGATTCAGGTCTATATCGGCGATGAGACCCCGGTACAGTCCATGAAGGACTGCAGTGTTGTAACTGCCAACTATGATCTGGGAGGGGGCCTTCGGGGAACAGTGGGCATCATCGGCCCCAAGCGAATGGATTATGAAAAGGTTCTTGGGACGTTAAGAAATCTGATGAGCCAGCTGGATGCAGCATTTAAAAAGGATGAAAGGTGATAAGCAGTGAGTGAAGATATCAAGAAGGAAGATGTAAAGGACATTCCTGAGACAGAGGAAATGAAAGCCGGGGAAACAGAGGAAACGGCGGCTGAGACCGATACTCAGGAGACAGAAGCAGAGGAAACGTCTCAAAAGGAGTTAAAAGGAGGCTTCTTTAAGAAAAAGAAGGATCCCAAAGATGAGAAGATCGAGGAACTGACCGACCGCGTGAAACGCCAGATGGCTGAATTTGAGAATTTCCGCAAGAGAACGGAAAAAGAAAAATCCACCATGTATGAGATGGGCGCAAGGGATATCATCGAGCGTATGCTTCCGGTGATGGACAATTTTGAGAGAGGCCTGGCGGTAATTCCTGAGGACAAGAAGGAGGATCCGATTGCTGAGGGAATGGAAAAGATCTACAGGCAGCTTCAAAAGGTCTTTGAGGAGGCCGGAGTAAAGCCGATCGAGGCGGCCGGCAATGCGTTTGATCCCAATTTTCACAATGCGGTAATGCACATTGAGGATGAAAGTCTGGGAGAGAACATTGTGGCTGAGGAGCTTCAGAAGGGATATATGTACCGTGACAGTGTAGTAAGGCACAGTATGGTCAAGGTAGCAAACTGATATTTGGCTTTGGTTAGGAGAATAATCATTCTATATAGATCAAATTAGGAGGAAATCACTATGGGCAAGATTATTGGTATCGACTTAGGTACAACAAATAGCTGTGTGGCCGTTATGGAAGGCGGAAAGCCAACCGTTATCGCCAACGCAGAAGGAGTAAGAACAACTCCATCCATCGTGGCATTTACAAAGACAGGAGAGAGACTGGTAGGCGAGCCTGCAAAGCGTCAGGCTGTTACAAATGCAGACCGCACCATTTCTTCCATTAAACGCCATATGGGTACAGATTACAAGGTAGACATTGACGGAAAGAAGTATACACCTCAGGAGATCTCCGCAATGATCCTTCAGAAACTGAAGGCAGACGCAGAGAGCTATCTGGGTGAGACGGTTTCTGAGGCAGTTATCACAGTTCCCGCTTACTTTAATGACGCACAGCGTCAGGCAACCAAGGATGCAGGAAAGATTGCCGGTCTGGACGTAAAGCGTATTATCAACGAGCCGACTGCTGCTGCACTGGCTTACGGCCTTGACAATGAGAAAGAGCAGAAAATCATGGTATACGACCTTGGCGGCGGTACCTTCGATGTTTCCATCATCGAAATTGGTGACGGCGTAATCGAAGTTCTCTCTACCAACGGCGATACACGCCTTGGCGGCGATGATTTTGACAACGCCATTACAAACTGGATGATCGATGAGTTTAAGAAGGCAGAGGGCGTAGATCTTTCCGCTGACAAGATGGCTCTTCAGAGACTGAAGGAGGCAGCGGAAAAGGCAAAGAAGGAACTGTCTACCGCCACCACCACAAACATCAACCTTCCGTTCATCACAGCGACTGCAGAGGGACCAAAGCATCTGGATATGAACCTGACCAGAGCGAAGTTTGACGAGCTGACTCATGACCTCATCGAGCGCACCGCAATTCCGGTACAGAATGCGTTAAAGGATGCAGGCATCACTGCTTCAGAGCTTGGCAAGGTACTGTTAGTAGGCGGTTCTACCCGTATGATCTCCGCACAGGATAAGGTAAAGCAGATTACAGGAAAGGAACCAAGCAAATCTCTGAATCCAGATGAGTGCGTAGCCATCGGCGCAGCTATCCAGGGCGGCAAGCTGGCAGGCGATGCAGGGGCAGGAGATATCCTTCTTCTGGACGTAACTCCGCTGTCTCTGTCTATTGAGACTATGGGCGGCGTAGCAACCAGACTGATCGAGAGAAATACAACGATCCCGACTAAGAAGAGCCAGATCTTCTCTACAGCAGCTGACAATCAGACGGCAGTTGATATCCATGTGGTACAGGGCGAGCGTCAGTTTGCAAGAGACAACAAGACACTTGGTCAGTTCCGTCTGGATGGAATTCCGCCGGCAAGAAGAGGTATCCCTCAGATCGAAGTTACATTTGATATTGATGCCAACGGCATTGTAAATGTATCTGCAAAGGATCTGGGAACCGGAAAAGAGCAGCATATCACTATCACTTCCGGCTCCAATATGTCTGACGCTGATATTGATAAAGCAGTGAAGGAAGCGGCTGAGTATGAGGCTCAGGATAAGAAACGCAAGGAAGCCATTGATGCGAGAAATGATGCGGATTCTATGGTATTCCAGACAGAAAAGGCTCTGGAAGAGGTTGGCGATAAGATCGATGCTAATGACAAGTCCGAGGTAGAGGCTGACTTAAATGCACTCAAGGAAGCGATTAACCGGGCTCCGGTAGACCAGATGACTGATGCTCAGGTGGAAGATATCAAGGCTGGCAAGGAGAAACTGATGAACAGCGCTCAGAAGCTGTTTGCAAAGGTTTATGAGCAGACACAGCAGGCAGGAGCAGGTGCAGGCCCTGATATGGGCGGTGCGGCAGGCGGTTCAAGACCGGATGATGACGTAGTAGACGCTGATTTTAAGGAAGTTTAAAGAAATATGGATTCCCGCCTGTAACAGGGCGGGAACCCTTTATTTACAAAAACAACGAGCGGGGCGGGGGAATACGCCGGGGCTCGTTTAAACCTGTAAGGCCAGAGGTTCGGTCCATTGGGAAAGATGTCCCCTGGCCGGACCTAAAGGTCTGTTTGGGAATTGCTGAAAGTAAAGAAAAACGTGCTGATATAGTAAGAGGTAAACAACATGGCAGAAAGTAAGAGAGATTACTATGAAGTTCTGGGCGTTTCAAAGGACGCAGATGATGATGCCCTGAAAAAGGCGTACAGAAAGCTTGCCAAAAAGTATCATCCCGATGCGAATCCGGGCGATAAAGAGGCAGAGGCTAAATTTAAGGAGGCCTCTGAGGCATACAGTGTGCTCAGCGATCCCCAGAAGCGCCAGCAGTACGACCAGTTCGGCCATGCTGCCTTTGAACAGGGAGGCGGAGGAGCCGGAGGTTTTGGCGGATTTGGCGGGTTTGATTTTGGCGGCCAGGATATGGGAGATATTTTCGGAGACATTTTCGGAGATATTTTTGGCGGCGGCCGGTCGGCAAGAGGAAGGAGCGGCCCTCAGAGAGGCGCAAATGTCCGTACAGCAGTGAGGATTACCTTTGAGGAAGCGGTGTTTGGCTGCGAGAAGGAGATTGAGATCAACTTTAAGGAGACCTGTACAAGCTGCAACGGTTCCGGGGCAAAGGCGGGAACCTCTCCTCAGACCTGTACGAAATGTAATGGCAAGGGCAAGATTATGTATACCCAGCAGTCGTTCTTTGGTCAGGTACAGAATGTGCAGACCTGTCCTGAGTGCGGCGGTACTGGAAAGGTGATCAAGGAGAAGTGTCCGGATTGTTATGGCACGGGATATAAGACGGTGCGTAAGAAGTTTAAGGTGTCGATTCCGGCCGGCATTGACAATGGACAGTGCGTTCGTATGGCCGGAGGCGGAGAGCCGGGAACGAATGGCGGTGAGAGGGGCGACCTTCTGGTGGAGGCTGTAGTTTCCCAGCATCCGATCTTTAAGCGTCAGGATACCAGTATTTATTCCACAGTGCCGATTTCCTTTGCAAGAGCGGCTCTGGGCGGAACGATCCGTATCAAGACAGTGGACGGGGAAGTAGAGTATGAAGTTCGTCCCGGTACGCAGACGGATACGAAGGTAAGACTGAAAGGCAAGGGAGTGCCTTCTCTTAGAAACCGCAGCATGAGAGGCGACCATTATGTAACTTTAGTGGTTCAGGTGCCGGAACGGATGAATCAGGCGCAGAAGGAGGCTCTCAGAAGGTTTGATGAGGCTATGAACGGAACAGCGCCGGAGGAGGCAAAGCCCAAGAAGAAGGGGCTTAAGGATTTTTTTGAGAAATGAAGATAAGGCGGATGAGCGTGCCGGGATGAAGGCCTGCCTGTTAGACAGGTCAGCAGATTAGCGTGTAAATCCGCAGGGAAATAAGAGGGAGACTGCCTTGGCCGAACCTGATATGTGAAAGAGGGGAGGGAAGGGCGGTCTTTTTTTGATTTTTATAAGTCTCATCCGAAAGGTGTCTGCCTCTGTTTTTGAGCTGTCCTGAATTTTAGCCAAAAATTAAGAAAATCGCAAAGATTATGAGTGGGAGAGAGGGTATAATGATATCATTGTATAGGCATATTCCGGGAGGAGTATGCGGTAGAAAGGCTGTAGAAACACCATGAAAAAGCGAATTCTGATCACGGGCTCAGGAGGATTTCTGGGATCTAGACTTGCGGAATATTTTGAGGGGAAGGCCGGCTTTGAGACGGTGTCTGTTACCCACGAGGAACTGGATATTACAGATGCGTTGGCGGTATCTGCATTTTTTAGGGCAATCGGGCCGGAAACAGTGTTTCATTGCGCCGGGCTTTCCAATACATGGCAGTGTGAGCAGGATCCGAGAGCTTCAGGCCGGATCAACGTTCAGGGAACGGAAAATATAGCGAGGGCCTGCCGGGAGAACGCAAGCCGGCTGATCTTTATGAGTTCGGACCAGGTCTATACGGGGACGGATTCTATGGAGCCGAATAAGGAGTCAGACCGTGTAAAGCCGGTAAATGTATATGGAAAGGACAAACGCCGGGCGGAGGAGGCAGCCTTACTCCTGGCAAAGGAGGCCGTATGTCTCCGGCTGACCTGGATGTATGATCATCCGGCGCAGGGAAGAACGCCGGGAACCGGTCTGTTGGGCCAGCTGTTTGAGGCGGCAGACAGGGGAACGCCCGTTTTAAGCCCGGTGAACGACTATCGGGGAATCACCTATGTGTGGGATGTGATTCGGTCTATGGAGCGTGTAATGGAGCTTCCGGGAGGCATTTATAATTTCGGAAGCACGAACCGGAGAAACGCATACGAGACCGCAGGGATTTTTGCTCAGGCGGCAGCTGCGGAAACAGGGATTCTGGCGGAGGTAAAGGCAGACAGAAACCGCTTTGGGGCTCTTCCCAGAAACCTGACCATTGACACAGAGAAGATGACCTCCTGTGGACTACAGCTGGGAGATACGCTGGAGGGTCTGAAACGCTGCATGAATGACTACGGGGTTCGCTGGAGATACCAGGGAGACCGGGCTGCCGGACAAACGTAGGGATATCATCAGCAGACAGGGGGGTGCTTATTTGTTTGCTCCAAGGACGTTTCTTTCGTAATGGAAGATATATTGCTGCATTACTCCGGCGTAGCCCTCATAGCTGCCGAAACCATCCTGGATTATATGGTCGAAGAGCTGGCTTTTTGGGATGGTCAGGTATTTTTCTTTGTCAAAATAGTGCTCCATGAGGATTTTCTGGATCCAGGTATCCACAGGAAATGCCTCAATATGGTGAAGGCCGAAAAGGCAGATGCAGTTTGCGACCTTCTTTCCGATGCCGTAGAATCCGGTGAGATATTCCATGGCCTCCCGGTAGTCCAGAACATTCAGATGATCCAGATCCAGATTACCGCTGGCGGCATCTCTACAGAGCCGGTGGATATATTTGGCGCGGTAGCCCAGCTTTAAGGCCAGCAGGTCGTCTAAGGAGGCGCGGCACAGCTGTTCGGGAGTTGGAAAAGCAAAGGGGAGTGGGCCGCTTTCAGTCAGGGAAGGCGAAAACTCTGAAACGGCGGAGAGGGGCGTTCCATAGCCGCGGCACAGGGCTTCTACAAGGGAACGAATCGCAGGGATGGTCTTTTGCTGGGAGATCACAAAGGTAATGATCATTTCCCAGGGATCCTGGCGCAGGATGCGGATCCCCTTTCCGGCCTGGGCGGCCGCGGCAAGATATGTATCCTCCGGGTCAATGGAATCGATCATGGCCTGATAGTCCGCGGACAGGTCAAAATAGGAATGCCAGCCGCTTAGAGTATCCTCGCTGCATTCAAAGGTGAAAGATGTATTTTCCTGGCGGACAGAAAGAAACTTTCCGCGGCTGATCACGTTCCAGAGTCCCGGTTCATTTCCGGGCATCATTCGGAAACACTGGCCGGAAAGGGCAGTCTGTTCCAGATCAAAGCAGGGGATGGTGCAGGTGTATTTCATAGGTTGTGAATCCTTTCTCTGGTGCGGGATTTGAATCCGTTTTGGATAAAGGCATCCTCCGGCAGTGATGATTTTGCAGGATGCAGGTGCGCCGGGGGATAGTTCTATGATAGCGGGAAAACGTAAGAAGGTCAATGAGGAAATGGCGGAATCCAAAATAGGGGTTGACTTTTCCTGCTGAAACGGCTAGAATTTACAATAGATTCTATATCTAAAAGCGATGAGAGTGTACAGTAGGCTCTTATGTTCCGACAGAGAGGGAAGGCCATCGGCTGGAAGCGTTCCCGGGTTCACATAGGAAGCTGAATTTCCCACCGGAGCTGCATGGGTGAATGAAACCTGCCGGTTTTATAGCCTGTGACGTAAGCGCGCGTTAAGCGTTTTGAGCGCCTGTCAGGCCTTTAAAAAGGATGTGCCGTATATACGGACGGACAGGAACCAGGGTGGTACCGCGGAAATATTGATCCGTCCCTTCAGTTCACTGAAGGGGCGTTTTTTATTGTGCGGACAGCAGGCGGGACTGTGTTCCTGCTGTACATTTTTGAACGAGAACATGAAAAGGAGAAGCCATGAAAGAGCAGTTAGAGAAGATCAAAGAAGAGGCGTTGAAGCAGATTGGTGTTTCCGAAGGCCTCGAAAAACTGAATGACATCCGTGTCGCTTATCTGGGAAAGAAGGGAGAACTGACCACCCTCTTAAAGAGCATGAAGGATGTGGCTCCTGAGGATCGTCCTAAGGTAGGGCAGCTGGTAAATGAGGCCAGGGCCGTGATCGAAAGCCGCCTGGAGGAGGCTAAGACAGCACTGGCAAAGAAGGCCAGAGAAGAGCAGTTAAAGCGCGAGGTGATCGACGTAACCCTTCCGGCAAAGAAGAACAGCGTAGGCCACAGTCATCCCAATACCATTGCCCTGGAAGCTGTAGAGCGTATTTTCGTCGGTATGGGATATGAGGTAGTGGAGGGGCCTGAGGTAGAGTATGACGAGTATAATTTTACCAAATTAAACATTCCTCCAAACCATCCGGCAAAGGATGAACAGGATACCTTCTATATCAATAAGGATATCGTGCTCCGCACCCAGACCTCCCCGGTACAGGCCAGAATCATGGAGACAGGCAGACTGCCCATCCGCATGATTTCTCCAGGACGTGTATTCCGCTCCGATGAAGTGGATGCAACTCACTCCCCATCCTTCCATCAGGTGGAGGGCCTGGTAATCGACAAAAATATCACATTCTCTGATCTGAAGGGAACCTTGGCAGAGTTTGCAAAAGAAATGTTCGGGGCTGAAACAAAGGTTAAATTCCGTCCCCATCATTTTCCATTCACCGAGCCCAGCGCCGAGATGGATGTAAGCTGCTTTAAGTGCGGCGGAAAGGGCTGCCGTTTCTGTAAGGGCTCCGGCTGGATCGAGATCTTAGGCTGCGGTATGGTGCATCCACACGTATTTGAAATGTGCGGCATTGATCCCCAGGAATATACGGGCTTTGCCTTCGGCGTAGGCTTAGAGCGCATCGCCCTGTTAAAATATGAGATCGACGATATGCGTCTGCTCTATGAGAATGACATTCGCTTCCTTAAGCAGTTTTAACCGGCTAAGCATCGGAGAATGCGCTTAAACGGGGGAGTCCCTGTCTTTCAGAAGGTGCGGCGGGGCAGGCCCCTGCGCCCAATATTTTTCGACAAAAAAACATAAAGGAGAACCAACATGAACACAGCATTATCATGGATCAAAGCATATGTTCCTGACCTGGATGTGACTGCACAGCAGTATACAGACGCCATGACACTGACAGGCACCAAGGTCGAAGGATATACCTGTTTAGATAAAAACCTGGAAAAGATTGTGGTAGGAGAGATCCTTTCCGTAGAACGCCATCCTGACGCAGACAAGCTGGTGGTCTGCCAGGTAAATGTGGGCCAGACAGAACCGGTTCAGATCGTTACAGGTGCTCCAAATATCACAAAGGAGTCTGTGGGAGCCAGGGTTCCGGTGGTACTGGACGGCGGACGTGTAGCCGGAGGCCATGACGGCGGCCCTCTTCCTGAGGAAGGCATTAAAATCAAAAAAGGCAAACTAAGAGGCGTAGAGTCCTTTGGTATGATGTGCTCCGTCGAGGAACTGGGAGCTGACCGGAATATGTATCCCGACGCTCCGGAAAGCGGTATTTATCTGCTGCCGCAGGACAGCGTTCCTGGTGATGACGCAGTCCGTATTCTTGGGTTAAGGGATGTTGTATTTGAGTATGAGATTACATCCAACCGGGTGGACTGCTACAGCGTAGTGGGGATCGCAAGAGAGGCGGCCGCGACCTTCGGCAAGTCCTTCCACCCTCCGGTAATTACGGCGACAGGCAATGGAGAGGATGTTCACGATTATTTAAAGGTACGCGTAGAGAATACCGATCTGTGCAGGCGCTACTGCGCAAGAATGGTAAAGAACATTAAGCTGGCCCCTTCACCCGAATGGATGCAGCGCCGCCTGGCTGCCAGCGGCATCCGCCCCATCAACAACATTGTGGATATTACCAATTATGTGATGGAAGAGTACGGACAGCCGATGCACGCTTTTGATTATGACCAGCTGGCCGGTCATGAAATTGTGGTAAAATGCGCTGGGGACAAAGATGTATTCCAGACCTTGGACGGGCAGGAAAGAAAGCTGGATTCCACAGTTTTAATGATCAATGACGCTGAAAAGCAGGTAGGAATCGCCGGTATTATGGGCGGTGAAAACTCTAAAATCACGGACAATGTTTCCGCCATGGTGTTTGAGTGCGCCTGCTTTGACGGCACCAATATCCGTCTTTCTGCCAAGAAGCTGGGACTGCGCACGGACGCTTCCGGCAAGTATGAAAAGGGTCTGGATCCCAATACGGCAGAGGAGGCTGTAAACCGAGCCTGCCAGCTGATTAAGGAGCTGGGAGCCGGTGAGGTTGTTGGCGGCATGATCGATGTTTACCCCGTTAAGAGAGGGGAAACAAGAGTAAAGTTTGAGCCAGAGAAGATCAATAAACTGCTTGGCACAGACGTTTTGGCAGAAGATATGCTTGCATACTTTAAGAAAATCGATCTCGGCTATGATGAGGATACGCAGGAGGTCGTAGTTCCCAGCTGGCGTCAGGACGTGCTGTGCATGGCAGATCTGGCAGAGGAAGTGGCAAGATTTTATGGTTATGACAAGATCCCGACCACCCTTCCTTCCGGAGAAGCTACAACAGGAAAGCTTTCCTATAAGCTGATGATCGAGGAACTGGCAAGAGAGACGGCAGAGTTTTGCGGTTTCTCTCAGGGGATGACATATTCCTTTGAAAGTCCCAGGGTATTTGATAAGCTGCTGATTCCTCAGGAGAGCGGCTTAAGAAAGGTCATTACCATTTCCAATCCTCTTGGAGAGGACTTCAGCATCATGCGAACACTGCCGTTAAACGGTATGCTGGCATCGCTGTCTACCAACTATAATCGCCGCAATAAAGAAGTTCGCCTCTATGAGCTTGCAAATGTATACCGTCCCAAGGCGCTTCCTCTAACAGAGCTGCCGGATGAGCGTATGCAGTTTACTCTTGGTATGTACGGAAACGGAGATTTCTTTGACATGAAGGGAGTGGTAGAGGAATTCTTCGATAAGGTGGGAATGAACAAAAAGGTTCATTATGATCCGAACGGGGATCACCCATACCTGCATCCCGGCAGAAAAGCAGATATTGTTTATGAGGGACATACAGTAGGATTCTTAGGTGAGGTACACCCTGAAGTGGCCCAAAACTATAAGATCGGCGACAGGGCTTATGTGGCTGTGATCGATATGCCTGCCATAACAGAATTTACCACCTTTGATCGGAAATACACGGGCATTGCCAAATTCCCGGCTGTTACCAGGGATATCAGTATGGTAGTTCCAAAGAAGATCCTGGTAGGACAGATTGAGGATGTGATCAGTCAGAGAGGCGGAAAGATCTTAGAAAGCTGCCATCTGTTTGATATTTACGAAGGTGCTCAGGTGCTGGCAGGCCACAAGTCTGTTGCCTACTCCATTACCTTCCGCGCCAAGGATCATACCCTGGAGGAGAAGGAAGTAACGGCTGTGATGAACAAGATTTTAAGTGGTTTAAAGGAACTTGGGATTGAGCTGAGAGCGTAAGCAGGCTGCAGGGAAAAAGATAAAAAATCATGAACCTCCCGGAAAACCGGCCGTGCTGGTTTTTCGGGGGGTTTTTGCGAAAACAGCAGATTTTCCTGGCTTATTTGCAGTAATTACAGTATACTTTTTGTCAGGGAGGTAAATAAAATCTCATGTATTTACACAAAACAGGAGGAAGAGGGCGGATGAGAAAAAGGTTACAGGTTCGCAGACTGGCAATATGTACCGCTTTGGCAGTGGCGCTGGCTGCGGCGGGCTGTGTCAGGAAAGAGAAAGCAGCGTCTTTCGATGAAACGGCGGTGCAGGAACTGGCGGCAGAAAGCGCAGTGACAGAGAATGATTCGGCAGCTGCAGATACAATGTCCTTTGGAGAACTTAAAAATATTGTATTCATATTTTCCTCCGGCGCAGGAGCGTGGCAAACGAAATTTACAATCCAGCCGGACGGCGGCTTTTGGGGAGAATATCAGGACAGCAATATGGGAGAAACAGGCCAGTCATATCCAAAGGGTGTTATATATCAGTCTGTGTTTACCGGTCAGCTTGCAGAGTTTCGCCCTGTCAGTGAGTATACATACAGTGCAAAGATTTTATCCCTGGAATATGAGAACCCGGTGGGAACAGAGGCAGTACAGGATGGGGTTCTTTATAAGTATACAGATGCCTATGGACTGGAAGATACAGAAACGGTTACACTCTACGTGCCCGGAACGCCGGCGCAGGAGCGGTCAGAAGAACTGAATCGCTGGCTTGTGTGCGGGGAGACAAAACTTTCTTTTTATGCCATTGGCAATGATGCACATCAGTACGGTTTTGTGGGAACAGATCTGGCAGAGAATATACGGGAAACGGTAGCTTCTGCGGAAGAAAAAATGGAAGAACTGGATCAGAAGCTGCAGGCAGCCAATACACAGTTAGAATTAAATGATATATCCAGAGAGCAGTACAGTCTGTGGGATTCGGTTCTAAATGGGCTTTGGGGCGCGTTAGGTCAGCTGAAGGCCCCGCAGGATATGAAGGCACTTACTCTTCAGGAGCGATCCTGGATTAAAGAAAAAGAAGCTGCTTCAAAGGCTGCGGGAGAAGAATTTGAAGGCGGAAGTATGCAGGATATGGCGTTCAGTCAGAAGGCCATGGAACTAACCAGAAAAAGAGTGTATGAACTGCTAAAGGAACTGGATTAGAGGGTACATCCCAATCTGTTAAGGCAGGATGATTTCTGAAAGTGGAACGGGTGTAAAAAAGTTAAAAAAACCGTTGACAAAATTCTCCATGTCCGTTATAATAATCTACGTTGCTGAGACAGACCAATGAGTCTGGATCACAATCAAATATAATAGATGCAGAAGTGGCGGAATTGGCAGACGCGCACGGTTCAGGTCCGTGTGGTAGTAATACCTTGAGGGTTCGACTCCCTTCTTCTGCACGAATCAGACAGGAGATCAGATAGCTGGTCTCCTGTTTTTGTTGTCTGTATCCGGGGGCCGTTTGGGTGCAGAAGGGAAAGTCTGTCTGAGAGACCCGCGCTGGCCGGCGGTCAAGAGGATAGGTTTGGCCTTAAAAACACCGGTAAATGCAGTATCAAAGCAATATGCCCCCTTTCGGACTCAAAGGCAGATGAAAGCCCTGTCTGGTCTGAAAAGGGGCATATTGATGTGGCATAAAGGAGTTTGTGCATTTCTGAATCGTTACTATTTTTCTGCGGTCTTATCCTTGGGAAGGGTTACATTTAAGAAAACAGCAACTAAGGTAGCGATTACAACGGGAGACTTGCCGAAAATAGTAGTCACCCAGTCGGGGAAAGCGGCCAGTGAAGCGGAGGCCTGTGATACACCCATTCCCAAAGCGGCCGCAAGCCCAACGATAGAGGTGTTGCGGTAGTTCATGTTTTCCGTCATGACAAGTTTCATGCCAGTCATGGCAATGGAGGCAAATACAGATACGGTAGCTCCGCCAAGAACCGCATAAGGAATGGTGGTAAGGAGTGCAGAAAACTTGGGGAACAGTCCTGCGGTAAGGATGATCAGGGCGGAAAGTCCCAGGGTCACGCGGTTTACCACCTTTGTGGTAGCTACGATTCCTACGTTCTGGCTGTAGGTAGCGGTGGGGAGACACCCTAAAAAGGCGCCGAATATATTGGATACGCCGTATCCCAGGATCGCTCCGTGAAGTTCGCCTGTAGTTGGCTCACGATCCAGGCCGCCTGCTGTAGTGGCAGAAAAATCGCCGATGGCCTGAACGGAGTTGATTACAAAGAGCAGGCCAATGGCTACGCAGGCGGATGGTTCAAATGTAATGCCAAAGTGCATGATCTGAGGCAGCTGAAAGACTCCGGCTTCCGCAACGTTTGTAAAGCTTACCATTCCGAAGAAACTGGAGAAGATATAGCCTGCGATCATACCGATCAGTATGGAGGCAAGCTTTAAGAATCCTTTTGCGAAATGGTTCAGCGCGGTCACAACGACCAGTGTGAAGATAGCCACGGTCCAGTTTTGCCAGGAGCCGTAGCCGGGCTGTCCGGTGCCGCCCGCCATATAGTTGATAGCGGTTGGATAAAGAGAAAGCCCGATGGTAAATACAACGGTTCCTGCGATCAGAGGCGGGAAAAATCTGCGGATTTTTTTGATTGAAAGCCCTACCACAACCGCGCAGATACCGCCTGCGATCTGCGCCCCTAAAATGGCGGCGATCCCGCTTGTTTCGGCAATGGCCTGCATACTGGGTACATAGGCAAAGCTTACGCCCAGAATAACGGGCAGGGCGGAACCCAGATGAAAGCCGTTCTTTCTTCCAATGGGGAACAGCTGTAAAAGTGTAGACAGAGCAGATACCACCAGAGATGCCTGGATCAAAAGCACCCGATCTGCCGTATCGATCCCGGCTGCGCCGGAAATGATGATCGCAGGAGTAACGCAGCCTACGATCATTGCAACTACGTGCTGTAAAGCCAGAGGGATGGCCTGACTCATTTTGGGAGCGCCGTCCAGTTCAAACAGGGACGCGCATTGTTTGCGTGCAGTCATATGTTTCTTCTCCTTTACCTGAGAATAGATATACCTTGGATCCCATGTCCGGAACGTATATACCGTATGGATGGGGGGTGGCTGACCCGGCGGACATTTCGTATTCATATATACCTGTGCACCGCTGCAGGGCCGGGCGCACAGGTGTGCGCATATGTAAATATTTAGTTGATCTGTCCCAAATGGATGTGTGTGCCGGTTTTCCCTGTGATTCCGTCTTTTGCCTTTTCAAGCAGGGTAATGAGAGCAGTGCGTCCCGGCTTGGATTCTGCGAACTTAACGGCAGCCTGTACTTTAGGGAGCATGGATCCGGGAGCAAAATGTCCCTCTTTAATATATTTTCTCGCTTCCTCCGTGTCAAGCTCATCCAGCCATTTTTCTTCCGGCTTTCCGAAGTGAATGGCAACCTTTTCCACGGCGGTGAGTATAATGAGGAAATCGGCATCCAGATTTTCCGCCAGCAGTTCGCTTGCAAAGTCCTTATCGATTACGGCGCTGGCTCCTCTTAAATGGTTTCCCTGACGGGTTACGGGGATACCGCCTCCGCCGCAGGCGATTACCAGCTGGCCGGAATTCACCAGAGAGCGGATGGCACCGATTTCAACGATCTCGGCAGGTTTGGGAGAGGCAACCACACGACGGTAGCCGCGGCCTGCATCCTCCTTCATGATATAGCCGTATTTTTCCTCTGCAGCCTGGGCCTGTTCTTTTGTCATAAAGTGGCCGATTGGCTTGGAAGGCGTTTCAAATGCAGGGTCATCGGCGTCGACTCTGACCTGAGTGATCATGGTAGCTACCGGGATATCGTAGATATCGCGGTTATAAAGTTCTTCTCTTAAAGCGTTCTGCAGATCATAGCCAATGTAAGCCTGGCTCATGGCAACACAGACGGAGAGAGGCGTGTTGGGCTGGTTGGCATCTTCACGGCTTAACGCGGCCATGGCGTTGTTGATCATGCCAACCTGAGGCCCGTTTCCATGGGCTACGATGACCTCGCAGCCTTCCTGGATCAGATCCACGATCGCTTTGGCCGTGATCTTAACAGCCTTCATCTGTTCTGGGAGTGTGTTTCCAAGGGCATTTCCGCCCAGGGCGATGACAATCCGTTTTTTCTTTTTATTTTCCATAGTGATCTTACCCCTTTTGCGCCGGTTTCTCTGCTGCCGGCTGTTTTTGCTGACAATCCGTATCAATTTTGAGAAAAAAAGAGCGCCGGACACGGAGTTCATCTGAAATTGCGTCTGACAGAAAGCAATATTAAGACGCGCTCCGGCCCGGCGGCTCAGTCATAGTTGGAAGTGTTTATTTGAATACCCTTGGAGTTCCTCTGTCCTCCAGCTTCTTTAAGATATCTGCAGGATCAGCGAACTTGGCAAGCATGATCATAGCTGCGATCACATAAGGCTTGTAGCTTGCCTCCTTGTACAGAGGATCACGGTAGCGGTCAAATACGCTTGCCTCAACCTCTCCGTCCTTGCAGCTTACATCGTTGATGTCAGCGGGCAGACAGTGCAGGTACAGAGCCTTTCCGTCCTTTGTGGTTTTCATAAGCTCTTCGGTGCAGCACCAGTCTTTGTGCTCTGCATTCTGAGCTAAGAGTTCCTTCTCCAGAGCCTTGATTCCCTCGGAATCGCCCTCTGCGTACAGATTGGTTCTCTTTTCCATGGCTGCAAATGGAGCCCAGCTCTTTGGATAAACGATATCGGCATCCTTAAATGCATCAGCCATATCATGGGATACACGGAAGGAACCGCCTGATTTCTCGGCGTTCTTTCTTGCGACCTCCTCTACCTCAGGCATAACCTCGTAGCCTTCGGGATGAGCCAGAACGACTTCCATACCCATGCGTGTCATCAGGCCGATCACGCCCTGAGGAACGGATAAGGGCTTTCCGTAGGAAGGAGAGTAAGCCCAGGTCATGGCTAATTTCTTGCCCTTTAAGTTCTCTGCGCCGCCAAACTCATGGATGATATGCAGCATATCAGCCATACACTGAGTCGGATGGTCAATATCGCACTGTAAGTTTACCAGAGTTGGCTTCTGCTCAAGGATGCCGTCTTTGTGACCCTGGGTAACAGCGTCAACTACTTCGTGCATATATGCGTTTCCCTTACCGATGTACATATCATCGCGGATACCGATTACGTCGGCCATGAAGGAGATCATGTTGGCTGTCTCGCGTACAGTCTCGCCGTGGGCAATCTGAGATTTGCCCTCGTCCAGATCCTGAACCTCCAAGCCCAGCAGATTGCAGGCGGAAGCAAAGGAGAAACGGGTACGGGTAGAGTTGTCGCGGAATAAAGAGATGCCCAGGCCGCTCTCAAATACCTTTGTGGAGATGTTGTTTTCTCTCATGAAACGCAGAGCGTCGGCCAGCGTCCACACAGCCTCTAACTCATCGTCTGTCTTTTCCCAGGTCAGGAAGAAGTCGTTCTCATACATCTCCTTGAAATTTAAGGAATTCAGCTTATCAATGTAATCCTGTAATGTTTTCATGTGTTTTGTTCTCCTTTATTTTTAGATAGAATGGGTGTGAAGTGAATGCCTCCGCAGATCCGGGCTGCCGGACTGCGGATGACAAAAATCCTTATATTGTGCGGCAACGGGAGAAGTCTGTTTCGCACATTGCATATGGATTACTTGCAGTAAATGGTTGGAAGAGCAGCGTACACGGCGGCACAGGTAACCAGATCCTGCTTCCAGGTTTTCTCATTGGGTGCGTGTGCCTGAGCCTCGGCGCCCGGGCCAAAGCCGATGCATGGGATGCCGTTGCGTCCCATGATGGATACGCCGTTGGTAGAGAAGGTCCATTTGTCAGTCAGAGGGCGGGCGGTTCTCATTTCCAGAGTTTCTTTGGCACCGATACGGTTCTCACCAAACAGGTTGGTATAAGCCTCCTCCAGAGACTGTGTTACCCTGTGATCTTTCGGGATGACCCAGGTTGGGAAGTAACATTCGATGGGATATACCAGTCCCTTGTAGGAAGGACGGGAATACTCATACATGGAAACCGTTACGTCGTCGCCGTATTTCTTAACGGATGGGAGAGCGCGGATCTCATCCAGACAGCTTTCCCAGGTCTCGCCGGCTGTCATACGGCGATCCAGGGATACGGCGCAGGAGTCAGCAACGGCACAGCGGCTGGGGGAGGTAAAGAAAATCTCGGAAACGGTTACGGTTCCGCGGCCAAGGAAGTTAGCCTCCTCCCACTCAGGGTTGTATTTTTTATCCAGCATCTTTACAAGGCCCTTTACTTCCTTGTCATCAGCTGCATCATTTTCGTTTAATGCGCGGACATCCTGAAGGATATCGGCCATCTTGTAGATTGCGTTGTCTCCCCGCTCAGGAGCGGAGCCATGGCAGGAAACGCCCTTAACATCTACGCGGATCTCCATGCGTCCCCTCTGACCGCGATAGATACCGCCGTCGGTAGGCTCAGTGGAAACGACGAATTCAGGACGAATCTTGTCCTCATTGATGATGTACTGCCAGCAAAGGCCGTCGCAGTCCTCCTCCTGAACGGTACCCGTTACAAGAACCGTGTACTTATCAGAGAGAAGGCCCAGATCTTTCATGATCTTTGCGCCGTATACTGCGGAGACGATTCCTCCGCACTGATCGGAAACGCCGCGGCCGCCGATCTCGGTCTCAGTTTCATAGCCCTCGTATGGATCGAAGGTCCAGTTGCCGCGGTTGCCGATTCCTACGGTATCGATGTGGGCGTCAAAGCCAATGATGGTTTCGCCTGTGCCCATAAAGCCAAGCACGTTGCCCATAGGATCAATCTCTACCTTATCAAAGCCAAGATCTCTCATTTCCTGCGCGATGCGCTCGATATGGGCCTTCTCATCACAGCTTTCGCCGGGATTCTTTACGATTTCGCGTAAGAACCTGGTCATGTCCTTCTGATAATTCTGTGCAGCTTCTTTGATCTTTCCGTAATCCAGCTTCATTTGATATATCCTCCATGATTGATTTGTAAGTGTTCAGAGCGCCTGTTTTTGCAATTGGTTTGATAAATTTTATTTATCCAGGCCTTTCCATACGATATTTTTATAACGGTCGGGATCGGTGTCGCCTTCGGTAGAGAAGAGCAGGACTCTGGAGGTTTCATCCAGGCCGACCTCCTTCTTTAGCTGCCCGTATTCATCCAGCGTAGTCATGGCAGCCAGCGCGCCGAAGGGAGCGGCGCCGGATTCGCCGGAGGTGACAGGAGCGTCCCCCTTTATCGGGGCGGCCAGCATACGCATACCGTTTGCAGCTACCCAGTCAGGAGCGGCGATGAATACCTTTACATGGTTCTTTAAGATATCCCAGGAAATGGTATTTGGCTCGCCGCAGGCAAGGCCCGCCATAATGGTAGGCATATCGCCGTCTACAATGCGGATGTTGCCGTCACCGGCAGCAGCGCCCTTGTAGAGGCAGGCAGCAGCCTCGGCTTCTACGACTACGAAGGTGGGCGGGTTATCTGCATAAAGGTTTGCAAAGTAGCCTACCACAGCGCCGGCCAGAGAACCAACGCCTGCCTGTACGAAGATGTGAGTAGGACGCTCGCAGCCCTGAGCCTTTAACTGCTCACCTGCCTCCATTGCCATTGTGCCGTAGCCCTGCATGATCCATGCAGGAATCTCTTCGTAACCGTCCCATGCGGTATCCTGTACAATCACGCCTCTTGGCGTCTCGTCGGCTTCCTTTGCAGCCAGACGGACACAATCGTCGTAGTTCATTTCCTGAATATCCACCTGAGCCCCCTCTTTGGCGATGTTTTCCAGACGGGTCTGCGTGGTTCCCTTGGGCATATGTACTACGGCTTTCTGTCCCAGACGGTTAGCCGCCCATGCAACGCCGCGGCCGTGGTTGCCGTCGGTTGCGGTAAAGAAGGTAGCCTGACCGAATTCTTCTCTTAACTTCCTGGAAGTAAGGACGGAGTAGGGGAGCTCGGATACATCTTTTCCGGTCTCTTTTGCGATATAACGGGCCATTGCGAAGGAGCCGCCTAATACCTTGAAAGCGTTCAGGCCGAAACGGTAGGATTCATCCTTTATATACACTTCCTTCACTCCCAGATAGGAAGCCATGTGGGGAAGTTTTGTAAGAGGAGTCTCGCTGTACTGCGGGAAGCTTTCGTGGAAGGTTCGGGCTTTCCTGATCTCCTCTAATCCCATGATGGGAAGATTTTTGTCTTCTGTTTTCGGCATATGGTTGACCGCCCACAGAATTTTCTGATCCATAATACTTTATCCTCCTTAATTTGTGCGGCACATTCTGGAAAGAATGCGGGGTTAAGATGATTTGCGGCTGTTTACATCAATGTAGCTGTACAGGGTAAATTTGGAGATTCCAAAATATTTTGAGACTTTATCCCCTGACTTTGTAATAAGAAAAGCACCGGCATCGTTTAAAAACTGAATGGCTGTCACTTTTTCCTCTTTGTTCATCAGGGCGGCAGGCTTTCCTACCAGCGCTACGGACTGCTCAATCAGCGAGTCTAACAAATCATTTACATTGTGGACGATCTGTTCCGGCTGCTGTCTGGTTCCGCTCTCCGGCTCTGTATCAATGAGAGCATGGATGGAGCGGTCAATGGTCATCAGTCCTGTGATATCGTAGTTAATAGAGAAGATGTAGTCTACAGCCGTACCTTCCTCATTCCTTATAAAGAATGTGCTGGATTTTAAAATCTTCCCATTGGATGTACGGGTCAGATAGCCTACATGGTCTTTCAGCAAAGCAGGATCCTTATGGAGGGTCTCAAAGACAACCTTAGAAGGGCCGTCGCCCTCCTTGCGGTTTGTCACATGACCGTTGTTGATATGAACGACGGAGTGATCCAAATCGTGCCGTTTTAAGTCGTGAATTACGATCTCACAGTCAGGCCCGAACTGCTTTGCAAGGCCATTGGCCATCTGCTCCAGCAGATTTAATGTGTAAGCCATAGCCTTACCTCCTTTATTGTTTTGATAGGGTGCAAACATGGCTACTTTGTACAATAAAAAAATTTTAAAGTGCAGCCACATTGTTTATGATTCCATCATAGCACAAAAAAATGTAAATGCAAGAGGTTTTTACAAAAAAATTTTGAACAACTAAAAAAAATTGTATTTTACTCTTGCAAATGGTTATTTATAGTGTTACTATAAGGGTATCAAACCAACAGAAAAAGGAGAGAGTACGATATGCTGATGATCGGAAACGGACGTCTCGTTACAAGAGATGCCGGGCAGCCATTTTTTGAAAATGGGGCAGTAGTGATCGACAAAACTGCCATTAAGAAGGTGGGGGAACTGGAAACCTTGAAAAAGGAGTTCCCGAAAGCAGAGTTTGTTGACGCGAAGGGGGGCGTCATCATGCCGGCTTTCATCAATACTCATGAGCACATCTACAGCGCCATGGCAAGGGGCCTTAGTATCAAAGGATATGATCCCAGGGGTTTTTTGGATATCTTAGATGGTATGTGGTGGACCATTGACCGTCATCTGACCAACGAGCAGACCCGCCAGAGTGCCAGAGTAACCTATATGGACTGCATCAAAAACGGCGTTACTACCGTATTTGATCACCATGCAAGCTTTGGAGAGATAAAGGACAGCCTTTTTGCCATCGAGGATGCGGCCAGGGAGTTCGGTCTGCGCACCTGTCTGTGTTATGAGATCTCAGATCGGGACGGCATGGACAAGGCAAGAGAATCTGTGATGGAAAATGCCAGATGGATCCGCCATGCCCTTGCAGATGATACGGATATGATCGCAGGCATGATGGGTATGCACGCGCAGTTTACCATTTCCGATGAGACCATGGAGCTTGCCGCAGCCAACAAGCCTGATGGGGTTGGCTACCACATTCATGTAGCGGAGGGAATCGAGGATCTTCACCACTGCTTAAGAAAATACGGAAAGCGCATTGTGGACCGGCTGATGGACTGCAATATCCTGGGAAACAGGACGCTTTTGGGCCACTGCATCTATGTAAATCCCCATGAGATGGATTTAATTAAGGAAACGGATACAATGGTAGTCCACAATCCGGAGTCCAATATGGGCAATGCCTGCGGCTGTCCTCCCACCATGGAGATCATTCACAGAGGCATCCTCACAGGTCTTGGAACCGACGGATATACCCAGGATGTATTAGAGTCCTACAAGGCAGCCAATGTTCTTCACAAGCATCATCTCTGTGATGCAAATGCGGCCTGGAGCGAGGTTCCTCAGATGCTCTTTGAGGGAAATGCAAAGATCGCCAACCGCTACTTTAAAAAGCAGCTGGGCGTTTTAAAGGAAGGTGCAGCCGCAGATGTGATCGTAACGGATTACATTCCCAGAACGCCGATGAACGCATCCAATGTAAACAGCCATATCCTCTTTGGCATGACCGGCCGCAGCGTGGTTACCACCGTCTGCAACGGAAAGGTGCTGATGAAGGACAGAGAGCTGCTTGGCATTGATGAAGAGAAGGTGCTCTATGAGGTAAGAGAATCGGCCGCAGAGCTGGCACAATCCATCAACGGCTGAGAAAAACAGCGTGGAATGCGGATGCTCCTCATTCGCGGATAAACGTATGGATGAAAAATTAAGACAGATGCCGATTACAGGGCGGCGGGAAAGCAGCACCCCGGTCTTTTTGAGGCCGGGCGGCTGAGCCGGACGAGAGAAGGAAAATGGATGTTTCCGGTGCTGGGACCTGGTCGTGTACCGTGTACGGCTGCAATACAGGCACCAGGAGGGTGCGGGACGTACACTTTATAGAAGGAGGAAAAATATGAGCGACATTATGACACCCATTCCTTTTGGAAAATTGATGGACTGGATCATCAAGGAGCATAAGACAGGTTCCGTTTTCGGAGTCAAAAGACCTTTTATTGCAGATAAGAAGAATACAGCCACGATTTTCGGACGGAGTCTTGAAACTCCCTTCGGCCCTGCGGCAGGTCCCCATACACAGCTGACACAGAATATTGTGGCTTCCTATGTGGCCGGCAGCCGTTTCTTTGAGTTAAAGACCGTACAGAAGTTAGACGGTGAGGATCTTCCTGTATCCAAGCCCTGTATCAGGGCAGAGGATGAGTGCTATAACTGCGAGTGGTCCACAGAGCTTTATGTGCCTCAGGCATATGACGAGTATGTAAAGGCCTGGTTTGCCTGCAAGGTTCTGGCAAAGGAATACGGCCTTGGTTCTATGGATGGTTTCCAGTTTAATATGTCTGTCGGTTACGATCTTGAGGGGATTCAGACAGAAAAGATCGACCGCTTTATCGAGGGGATGAAGGATGCCTCCGGCGCTCCCATTTTCACAGAATGCCGTCAGTGGCTGTTAGATAATCTGGATCGTTTTGAAAATCTGACAAGGGATGATGTGGAGGGGATCTCTCCTGAAGTCTGCAACTGCATTACTCTTTCCACCCTTCACGGATGTCCTCCCCAGGAGATTGAGCGGATCGCAAAATATCTCATTGAGAAAAAGCAGGTACATACCTTTATTAAATGCAATCCTACGCTTCTTGGCTATGACTATGCAAGACGGTTGATGGACGAGATGGGCTATGATTATGTGGCATTTGGAGATTTCCATTTTAAAGATGATCTTCAGTATGAGGATGCAGTACCCATGTTAAAGAGACTGCAGGCTCTGGCAGATGAAAAGGGGCTGGAATTCGGCGTGAAGATCACCAATACCTTCCCGGTGGATGTAAAGCAGAACGAGCTGCCCAGTGAAGAGATGTATATGTCCGGAAAGTCTCTCTATGCCCTGTCTCTGTCCGTTGCCTTAAAGCTGGCAGATGATTTTGATGGAAAGCTTCGGATCTCCTATTCCGGAGGCGCGGATTATTTCAACATTGAAAAGATCGTGGATGCAGGCATCTGGCCGGTTACCATGGCTACAACCATGTTAAAGCCTGGCGGTTACCAGAGGCTGGAGCAGATCGGAAGGCTGTTTGCGGCAAAGAAAGCCCCTGTCTTTGAGAGCGTGGACGCCGCAAAGGTGAGAACTCTGGTAGAGGGGGCAAAGACAGACAGGCATCATGTAAAGGCGGTAAAGCCCCTTCCTTCCAGAAAGATAAACCGTCCCGTGCCCCTGGCAGACTGTTTTATCGCTCCCTGCCAGGAAGGCTGTCCCATCCATCAGGATATTACCCAGTATCTGCAGCTGGCAGGCGAGGGAAAATATGAGGAGGCGCTGAAGGTTATTTTAAATAAGAATCCGCTGCCGTTTATTACAGGAACTATCTGCGCTCACAACTGTATGAGCAAGTGTACCAGAAATTTCTATGAAACACCGGTTAATATCCGCAGAACCAAGCTGGAGTCCGCAGAAGGCGGTTACGAGGCAGTGATGGAGGATTTTAAGGCCCCAGCGGTTTCCTCTGACAAGAAGGCTGCCGTAGTAGGAGGCGGCCCGGCAGGTCTGGCAGCGGCATTTTTCCTGGCCAGGGGAGGCATGAAGGTAACTGTATTTGAGAAGGAAGCCAAGATGGGCGGCGTGGTACGCAATGTGATACCGGCTTTCCGCATCCCTGACAGCGCCATTGACAGGGATGTCAAGATCATAGAGGCCATGGGAGCAGAGCTGGTAAACGGAAAAGAGATTCAGTCCATAGAAACGCTTAAGAAGGAATATGATTATGTGGTTCTGGCCCTGGGCGCTTCTCAACCCGGCGAGCTTAGGCTTGAGGCAGGCGAGCCGGTTAACGCTCTGGAATTTCTGGCAGAGTTTAAGGCAACAGACGGAAAGGCAAAGCTGGGCAAAAATGTAGCCGTCATCGGCGGAGGAAATACGGCTATGGATACAGCAAGAGCTGCAAAGCGCAATGCAGGGGTAGAGAAGGTTTCTCTGGTATACAGAAGAACGAGGCGCTATATGCCGGCGGATGAGGAGGAACTGGCAATGGCCCTTGAGGACGGCGTCGAGTTTGCAGAACTCCTTTCTCCGGTACGTCAGGAAAATGGCGTGCTTTACTGTAAAAAAATGGTTCTGGGCGATTTGGATGCAAGCGGCCGCCGGGGCGTTGCAGAGACGGATAAGATCATAGAGGTTCCCGCAGACACGGTGATCGCGGCCGTAGGTGAGAAGGTTCCATCCGGTTTCTATGAGGCAAACGGCATTGCCCTGGATTCCAGAAAACGTCCTCAGGTGAACCCGGATACGCTGGAAACTTCCATCAGGGGTGTGTACGCAGCAGGCGACGGCCTCTTTGGGCCAGCTACAGTAGTAGAAGGTATCCGGGACGGCCGGAAAGCGGCGGAGGCAATCCTTGGAAAAGGACTTGCTGAGGATCTGTTTAAGCTGTCGGATGAGAAAACCATTGCGGACCGCAAGGGGAATCTGGCAGAGGAGGATGTGACGGAGACGGACAGCAGCAGATGTCTCTCCTGCAGCAGCTATTGTGAAAACTGTATGGAGGTCTGCCCCAACCGCGCCAATATTGCTCTTGCAGTTTACGGTATGGAGAAGCATCAGATTATCCATGTGGACTATATGTGCAACGAATGCGGAAACTGCCGCAGTTTCTGCCCATGGGACAGCGCACCCTACATGGACAAGTTCACACTGTTTGCCAATGAGGCAGATATGGCAGACAGCGCCAACCAGGGCTTTACGGTTCTGAATGTACACAGCGGCGCCTGCCGCGTGCGCCTTCTGGGAAATGAATTTGCTTATCAGTCAGGAACCGCCGATGAGCGGGTGCCGGAGAAAATTGCAAAGATCATCGAGACCGTGATCTGCGATTACAGCTATCTGATTCTGTAATTACAGGGGCTGTCCGGGGGAATTTTAGAAAGAGACGGCAGCCAGGGCAGAGGATGAGATCAAAACAGGCCCGGAGGGGAAGGAAGGTTCCCGCCGGGCCTGATACACAGAATAGATGTTAAAGAAATAACGCAATTTTTGAAAACAGGACGGATAAAAGAAAGGAGAAGCCCATGGCAAGGGTAAAGACGTTAAAGGCAGTGTATACGTTTCGCGCCACAACAGAAGCCATGAAGATGGAGCAGTGTGCAAGAGAACATGAGATTCCCGGCCGGCTGATCCCTGTTCCAAGGCAGATCAGCGCAGGCTGCGGGATGGCCTGGGCGGCTCCGGCAGAGGCAAAAACAAGAACTGATGAACAGATCCGTTTGTGGGGTGTAGAAGTGGAGGGGTTTTATGAGCTCTTATTGTAAAGTTTGGATCAACGGCCAGGAGGTGGAAGCTGATGAAGAGCGGAAACTGATGGACGTGCTGAGAAATGATCTGCGTCTGAAATCTGTAAAGGACGGCTGCTCTGAGGGTGCCTGCGGCACCTGTACGGTTCTGATCGATGGAAAGGCGACGAAGTCCTGTGTACAGAAGATGGGGCGTCTGGCCGGAAAGCACATTTTGACCGTAGAAGGCCTAAGCCAGAGGGAAAAGGACGTGTATGTATATGCGTTTGGCGAGGCGGGAGCGGTGCAGTGCGGCTTCTGTATTCCGGGTATGGTGATCTGTGCCAAGGGACTTTTGGATACGAATCCCGATCCCAGCCGTCCGGAAATTGCATACGCTATCCGCAATAACTACTGCCGGTGCACCGGCTATAAAAAGATCATTGATGCCATTTGGCTGGCAGCCAGGATGCTGCGGGAGAATATGGCTCCGGATAAGCAGGAGAAGATGATTAAGGTAGGCAGCAGGGTTCATCGTGTAGATGTGGAAGGAAAGGTACTGGGCACAGGAAAATATGTGGATGATCTGGATCAGGTGGATTTTCCGGGTCTGATCTATGGAAGCGCCGTGCGTTCCCGGTATCCCAGAGCCATTGTGAAGGCGATCCGCACAGAGAAAGCAAAGGCGCTTCCTGGTGTAGTGTGTGTACTGACGGCAGAGGATATTCCCGGAAAGAACAAGGTGGGACATTTAAAACAGGACTGGGATACCATGATTGCAGTGGGAGACACAACCCGGTATCTGGGAGACGCGATCTGTATCGTAGCCGCGGAGACACCGGAAATTTTAGAGCAGGCCAAAGCTCTGGTAGAGGTGGAGTACGAGGAATTAAAGCCGGTGACCTGTCCTGCGGAGGCCCTGGCAGAGGGGGCCCCTCTTATACATTCCTCCGGCAACGTCTTAAGTCATGAGCATCTGGTAAGAGGCAATGCGGATGAGGTAATCGCTGCTTCTAGGTATAAAGTAACACGCCGCTATGAGACGCCCTGGACTGAGCACGCCTTTTTAGAGCCGGAGTGCGCCATTTCCATGCCCCTTGATGATGGCGTGCTGATCTATTCCACAGATCAGGGTACATATGATACCCGTCACGAAACCTCCATCCTTCTTGGGCTTCCGCCGGAGAAAGTGATCGTGGAAAATATGCTTGTAGGCGGCGGCTTTGGCGGGAAGGAGGATGTGACAGTTCAGCATCAGGCCGCTCTGATTGCCTATATTACCAGGCGGGCTGTTAAGGTAAAACTGACCCGGAAAGAAAGCCTGCTGATTCATCCCAAACGCCATCCTATGAGCATTGAAATGACTACAGCCTGCGATGAAAACGGCCGTCTGACCGCGATGAAAGCAACGGTGATCTCCGATACAGGCGCATATGCCTCTCTGGGCGGCCCTGTGCTTCAGAGGGCCTGTACCCATGCGGCAGGGCCGTATAATTACCAGGTGATCGATATTGACGGAAAGGCAGTGTATACCAATAATCCGCCCGCAGGAGCCTTCCGCGGCTTCGGAGTGACACAGACTTGCTTTGCCACAGAGATGAATTTAAATCTGCTGGCTGAAATGTGCGGTATGGATCCGTGGCAGTTTCGCTATTTAAATGCCATCCGTCCCGGCCAGATCCTTCCAAACGGCCAGATCGCCGATCCGTCAACGGGTCTTGCAGAGACCTTGGAGGCGGTAAAGGATATTTACTACAGCCATCCTTATGTTGGGATCGGCTGTGCCATGAAGAATGCGGGCGTAGGTGTGGGAATCCCGGATACGGGCCGTGTGCGTCTCATCGTAGAGGGCGGAAAGGTTCATATCCATTCAGGCGCTTCCTGTATTGGCCAGGGCGTGGGAACGGTGCTGGTACAGATGCTGGCAGAGAGCGCAGGCATCAGCATGGATGAGATCGAATACCACCGGCCCAATACTTCCATGGCGCCTGATTCAGGAACTACCTCCGGCTCCAGGCAGACCCTGGTAACGGGAGAAGCCTGCAGGAGGGCGGCCAAGGAGTTAAGAAAAGCCCTCTTTGAGGCCACCGGCCGCAGATACGAGGCCAGAGAAATGCCAAGCGCCTGCCTGTCCAACGTAATGGTTGCAAAGGAAAGCCCGGAGACGGCAGCTGTGACCTTTACGTCAGAGGAGGTAGCGCTGTTAAATGGAAAGGAGTTCTACGGGGAGTATCTGGCAAAAACAGATAAGATGGGGTCTGATGTGGAATATCCCGTTTCCCATGTGGCGTACGGCTACGCGACCCAGCTGTGTATTTTAAAAGAGGACGGAACCATTGAAAAAATGGTAGGCGCCCATGATGTGGGAAAGGTAGTAAATCCCATGAGCGCCCAGGGCCAGGTAGAAGGCGGTATTGTCATGGGCTGCGGCTATGCTCTGACAGAGCAGTATCCATTAAAGGATTGTGTGCCCACGGCGAAATATGGAACTCTGGGGCTGTTCCGCGCAGACAAGGCTCCTGAGGTGGAGACGGTGATTATAGAGAAACAGGGTGTTGACGTGGCTTTTGGTGCCATCGGTATCGGCGAGATTACCTCGATTCCCACAGCGCCCGCAGTGGCCGGCGCCTATTATAAACAGAATCATATCTTTGAAACAGAGCTGCCTCTTAAGAATACGCCTTACGCCAGAAAAAAATAGAAGGGAAGCTACAGCAAAGTAAGGAGTATCATCAAAAAGACCGTTTCGGTTTCACGGATGGATGTGAAGGATCCATCCGTGACCGGGACGGTCTTTTTGACGGCTGCAAATCATTATTTTTTTTTCACAGGAGGCTCGTCCCTGCGCAGCTGATCGGCAATCCGCTCAATGAGCCTCATTTTCAGATATACGTCAAAGGACAGTTCACATACAAAGGAAAAGAGACGCAGATACTCCTGATCTTCGGATTCTGCGGGGGTATCTGAAAAAGTTTTCATGGCCCGCTCAAACTTGGCGGAAACGTCTGCTTTCAGGCGTTCCATCTCCTCGCTTTCAAGGGAAAAAACCTCATGGTAAATGTCCTCCAGGGACAGATCAGAGACTCCCTGTGCAGAAAAATGCTTTGCTGTAATGGGCTTAAAAAAGGTTTCGATATCGTGAAAGGACAGCAAACTCTTAAAATAGTAAATAAAGATCAGCATCAGCATATGATCTCTGGAATACTTTTTCTTGACCGGAGGGGGGAGGAGGTTATTTTTGGCATAGTTGTTAATCATGGTTTTCGTAAGAACCTTATCCTCCTCGTATCGCTTGGAGTCCTTTAAATGCTCCTCCATAAAGGTGGTAACCTGATCCATGTACAGGTCAATATTGGGAATCTCCTCCGGCTTTACATGGGTCTGGGCTTCTAAAAAGGAAAGGAGGCCGGCCAGCTGTTCATCATTTGATCGCATCTATATTCACCTCGGTTTAACACATGATGTTATATTGCTGTATATATTATATAGTATTGAAAACCAGATAGCAAGAAGAAAATGAGAGCTGCGAAAGGTCTTTCCCAGGAATAGGACATATGCTATAATGGATATCTGTCCATAAGGGCAGTGATGAAAAGAAAAAGGCGGTATACAGTATGAGCATTTATGATACATTAAATCCCATGCAGAAGGAGGCGGTGCTTCACACAGAAGGGCCGCTTTTGATCTTGGCGGGAGCCGGTTCGGGAAAGACAAGGGTTTTAACGCACAGAATAGCCTATCTAATTGATGAAAAAGAGGTCAATCCCTGGAATATCCTGGCGATTACATTTACAAATAAGGCGGCCGGTGAGATGAGAGAAAGGGTGGACGCCCTGGTAGGCTTTGGGGCAGAAAGCATCTGGGTCAGCACCTTTCATTCCACCTGTGTTCGGATCCTGCGCCGTTATATTGAAAATCTGGGATATACCACCAGCTTTTCCATTTACGACAGTGACGACCAGAAAACACTGATGAAACAGGTATTTAAAACGCTGGATATTGATACGAAGCAGTATAAGGAGCGGTCGGTACTGTCCATTATATCTTCTGCCAAGGACAAGCTGATCTCGCCGGAGGAATTTCTTTTAAACGCAGGGCAGGATTTCCGTCAGAAGAAGGTAGGGGAGATCTATAAGGAGTATCAGAATCAGCTTAAGAAGAACAATGCGCTGGATTTTGATGATCTCATTGTAAAGACGGTAGAACTATTTCAGAATAACCATCTGGTTCTGGAGCATTATCAGGAACGGTTCCGCTACATCATGGTGGATGAGTATCAGGACACCAATACGGCTCAGTTTAAGTTAATCAGCCTTCTGGCCTCTAAATACGGCAATCTCTGTGTGGTAGGCGATGATGATCAGTCGATCTACCGTTTCAGAGGAGCGGATATTGAAAATATTTTAAGCTTTGAGCAGACATTTCCGGGAGCGAAGGTAATTAAGCTGGAGCAGAATTACCGTTCTACCCAGAATATTCTGGACGCAGCCAACGGTGTGATACGCCACAATCAGGGAAGAAAGGAGAAGTCTCTGTGGACGGCTAATGGTACAGGAGATAAGATTCTCTTTAAACAGTTTGAGGCTGCAAGGGATGAGGCGGATTACATTGCAAGACAGATTCGGGACAGCAGCTGCCCCTGTCAGGATCAGGCGGTACTTTACCGCACCAATGCCCAGTCACGTCTTTTGGAGGAGCGGTGTATTTTTTACAATGTGCCTTACCGGCTGGTAGGGGGCGTAAATTTCTACCAGAGAAAGGAAATTAAGGATATTCTTGCCTATTTAAAGACCATTGCCAACGGAGTCGACGATCTGTCGGTTCTTCGGATTATCAATGTGCCAAAGCGGGGAATCGGCGCTGCCTCTATGGGAAAAGTGACGGTGTTTGCCTCGGAGCATGGCATGAGCCTTTACGGCGCTCTTGGGAACGCCAGGATGGTGCCGGGGCTTGGAAAGGCGGTGGAGAAGATCGGCCGTTTTACGGCACAGATTGAGGGATTTCGCTCCATGGCACAGTCGGAGGAGTATTCCATTAAGGAGCTGATAGAGGCTATCTTGGAGGAAACCGGGTATGAGGAGGAACTTCAGTCCGAGGGCGAGATCGAGGCAGAGACCCGTATGGAAAATATTGAGGAGCTGATCAGCAAGGTGGTGGCCTATGAGGAGGACGCCCAGTATCCCTCATTAGATGAATTTTTAGAACAGGTGGCGCTGGTGGCTGATATCGACAATGTGGATTCCTCCGAGGACAGAGTTACTTTAATGACGCTTCACAGCGCCAAGGGACTGGAATTTCCCAAAGTATATCTGGCAGGGATGGAAGACGGCCTGTTTCCAGGAATGATGGCGATTTCTTCAGATGATCGGACGGATATGGAGGAGGAGCGCCGACTGTGCTATGTGGGAATCACCCGGGCGAAAAAAGAACTTGTGATTACGGCGGCAAGAAAGCGCATGATCCATGGAGAGACCAGATACTGCAAGGTCAGTCGTTTTGTGGAAGAGATTCCGGCAGGCCTTCTGCGGGAAGAACGGCTGGAACCGGCTCTGGGAAATGAAACAGGCGGCACCTTTGGAAATACATATTTTACCGGCGGTTATAGCGTTTCAGGCATGAAGCCTGGCTCTGATGAGGAAGGGCTGCCATGGAATCAGCCTGGAAGCGGGACGGTGAGTACCTTTGGAAAGGGGTATAATGCTTATGCCTCAAAGACGGCAAATTTTGGGAGCGGGAGCAAAGGTGCCGGCGGCAGCGGCTTAAGGGGAGAAAGTACTGGAGGCGGACTGGAAAAGGGAACGAAAGCTGGATTTGGAAAGAATCCAGGATTTGGAAAGACATTCACCGTCCAGAAGGCGGAAACTTTAGAGTATAAGGAAGGAGACCGGGTTCGTCATGACCGTTTTGGTGACGGCACAGTAAAGAAGATCACAGACGGAGCCAGAGATTATGAAGTGACAGTGGAGTTTGACACCAGCGGTCAGAGAAAAATGATGGCCTGCTTTGCAAAACTGAAAAAAATTTAAATTGGAGCAACTGAAAAGAAATGGGATAGTAAAAAGTTGTATTTCATGATATAATATAAATAGCCAGACGCCGGGCAGCCAGGCGGCTTTGCATAAGGACAGCAAACCAGACAGAGCCGCAGGGTTTCCCGTTACTGCAAGAAAGGACGGATATGCCATGAATCGTTTTGACAGAGAAAGACTGGATGCCATGGGAAAAGAAGCATTAAGCCGTATGGAGGAACTTATGAACACCAGTCGGATCAATGAACTGATCCACAAGAGAGAAGAGGATGAAAAGAAGAGAAACTGCATCCTCTGGATACTGGCCATTATCGGCGCTGTAGCGGCTGTGGCCGGCATCGCCTATGCCGTATACCGTTTCTTTACACCGGATTATCTGGAAGATTTCGAGGATGACTTTGATGATGATTTCGACGATGACTTCTTCGAGGATGAAGAGCCGGTAAAGAAGGCAGAGGATAAGAAAGAAGATACCGAGGACACGGAAGTATAGACTTATCCCGGTGAGAGAGGGCGACAGCCGGAAACAAAAGGCGCAATGGCCGAAAGGGTTTCCGGCTGTTTCTTTGAAAAGGAGACCGTGGGATTCGGCAAAAAGGGGTGTTTGTGCGGCCCTTCGCCGTTTTCGGCGGCAAATTTAGGATAAGGAGTAACAGCATTGAAAAAAGGTGATATCTGCGAGGCAGTTGTAGAAAGGATTGATTTTCCAAACAAAGGAATCCTTCATGTGGAGGGAGAGAGGATCATTGTAAAAAATGCGATTCCCGGTCAGAAGGTGCGCTTTGTTATCAATAAGAGGAGGAAGGGGAAGAGTGAGGGCCGTCTTCTGGAGGTGCTGGAACCGTCTCCGTTAGAATATAAAGAAGAGGCCTGTCCGCACGCCGGAGTCTGCGGCGGCTGTCTGTATCAGGGCCTGCCTTACGAGGAGCAGCTGAGAATCAAGGCAGAACAGGTCAAAGGGCTGATTGATGAGGTCTGCGACTCCTATGAATTTGAAGGGATCAAGGGAAGCCCCGAGCCTCAGGGCTATCGGAATAAAATGGAATTTTCCTTTGGCGATGCATATAAGGACGGCCCGCTGGCCCTGGGAATGCACCGCAGAGGCAGCTTTTATGATATTGTCACCACTCCAGGCTGTCAGATTGTTCATTCGGACTTCTGCCGTATCCTGGAAGCCACGCTGGAGTATTTTTCCGCCCGTGGGATCGGATATTACAGAAAGCTTAAGCATACAGGATACCTTCGCCATCTGCTGGTGCGCCGGGCGGTAAAAACAGGGGAGATCCTGACTGCGCTGGTTACATCAGGGCAGACGGAGGGATTTGCTAAGGATGGTCAGGGAGACGGCCGGGCAGAGGAACAGGAGGTATTAAAGGGCTGGATGGAAATGCTCAAACTGCTTCCTCTGGAGGGATCGTTTGCCGGTATTCTGCATATCCGTAATGACAGCCTGGCAGATGTGGTTCAGAGCGATGAAACCACAGTGCTCTGGGGCCAGGAATATTTTTATGAAGAGCTTCTGGGACTTACCTTCCGGATCAGTCCCTTCTCCTTCTTCCAGACCAATTCCCTGGGGGCAGAGGTATTGTACGAGACTGCCAGAGGGTACATAGGTGAAACAAAAGACAAGGTAGTATTTGACCTTTACAGCGGTACCGGAACTATCGCTCAGATCACCTCCCCGGTGGCAAAAAAGGTGGTGGGTGTGGAAATTGTAGAAGAAGCTGTGGAGGCTGCGCGAACGAATGCCGCTGCCAATGGACTGGATAACTGCGAGTTTATCGCCGGGGACGTGTTAAAGGTTATTGATGCGCTGACGGACCGTCCCGACCTGATTATCCTGGATCCGCCAAGAGATGGGATACATCCGAAGGCGATTGGAAAAATCCTTGAGTTCGGTGTAGACCGGATCGTCTATATCAGCTGTAAGCCTACCAGTCTGGCCAGAGATCTGGTTCTGATTCAGGAGAGCGGGTATCGGGTGGAGAAGGTGTGTTGTGTGGATATGTTTCCTTGTACGGCGAATATTGAAACCATCTGCCTCTTAACTCGTAAATAATAAGCAGTTGCGTTTGTTTAGCCAACATTAGAATCAGATTTGCCTACTGTTTACCTACCTGATGAACCAGCGGATTAGTTATTTTTTGCAACGGGGCTGCGCTCTCTGTTTTCAGACGGTGTGTAGAGAATCGGCAAGTCCAGCCGTTGCAACGCCTGGGCGAAGGCTGGACTGTTGCAATCTATATGTCAACTGACTGGTATGCGCAGTATAGATGGGATTAGAAGAAGTCGACATAAGCGCAGACCTGCGTGTTCATTTTGTGATTGGCCATGGGAGCAGAATACTAAAATAAGTCATAAAGAGAGAGTATAGCACAGTAGTGCGATTGCTCTCTCTTTAAATTTATAAAGAGATTCAGGGATTTACTAGGGATGATGCAGCAGCCCAGTTCTCTACATTTTAAGAGCAGAACGATAAATTGTATTTAAAACATAAATGAATAATATTCATTCATTGACATTTAACAAAACACTGCTATACTGATGATAGGAAAAGGAGGCCAGAATATGGATGATAGAAAGAAAACTTCAAAGGCTGCATTTAACCAACAAGCCCCCACCTATGATAACGATATGAGGGGACAACACGCCCGGTCTCTTTATCCGGCTCTGTTGAAACGGCTGTCACAGATTCCATTTTATTCTGCACTGGATCTGGGATGGGGGACCGGGGAAATGATGAAACGGATTCTGGAGGAGGATAGCTCCAAACAACTGTATGGCATTGATTTGTCAGATGAAATGCTTGCGGTCGCCAGGAAAAAATTGCCGGAGCAGGCTAAACTCCTGTTAGGAGACAGTGAATCGCTGCCCTTTTTGGAGCGTTCGTTTGACGTGGTATACTGTAATGATTCGTTTCACCATTACCCGGCTCCTGAGAATGTACTGGGAGAGATACACCGGGTTTTGAAACCAGGCGGCGTTTTTCTGATGGGAGATTGCTGGCTTCCCTTTGCGGGACGTGTGGTTATGAATTTCTATATGCGCCACAGCAAAGAAGGAGATGTGAAGATATACTCCAAAGAAGAAATTATTACCATGCTTTTAAAATATTTTCACGATGTATCCTGGGAACGGATTGGCAGTACCTCATGTATGGCTTCCGGGGTGAAATAATGGGCTTGGGCTGTATGGATGTTTTTTCCATGGGGACAGATGCTGTGAAAGGAGATTCGGATATGAGGATTACAAAGGAACCGGAAGTACGCAGGCAAGAGATATTAGACACTGCTCTCAGATTATTTGGGGAGCAGGGATATGAAAAGACCTCGATCGCTGATATTGCAAGGGCGATCGGTGTGGCACAGGGCTTATGCTATCGTTACTTTCCATCAAAAGAAACACTGTTTGACAGTGCCGTTGAGCAGTATGCAGATCAGCTGGTGGAGTCGTTTACAGGTATACAGATAAGCCGTGATCAAACATTGCGGCAGATGATTGAAACTATGCCAATTGTGGCGGAAGATCAGAATTCCTCTTATTATTCCGTTTTTCATGGTGCAAAAAATAAGAAATTTCACGATCAGCTTTCTATTAAAGTATGCGAAAAACTGGTGCCGATTGTAGAAAAACGGCTTCAAAAGGCGCAGCAAAAGGGCGAGATCCAGATGAAGGATCTGCAGACGGCTGCAATGTTCTGTGTGTATGGACAGCTTGGCATCCTGCTGGCCGATCATCTGGAGAAGGAGGAAAAAGTAAAGCGGATTCGAGAGTTTCTTATATTTGCATTGCATCTTTGACAGGTGTACCGCCTGATTATTCCGATACACTGTCCAGACGCTATGATTTTCTTCTCCAGGGTGTTTCATAGGAAAACCATTTGTTTGCCTGGTGGTCTGCAAGCCTTGAAAAAGGGTACATTTCTATTCCTCGCTCCTTTAGCTTGTCCTCCAAATAATCCCGGACTTTCCAGACATTCGAGGGGTCAGGGCGATTCATGGTAAGAACCCGGTTCAATTCTTCTCCTGAAATTTGAAGGTCAGACAGCGCAGAGTCTAAGTTTATATTTAATCTGCGGAAATTTTCCTGTAACTCTCTGGCAGTGTTTCTGGTTTGCATGGGTGTAAGCATACGATTCCTCCAATGATTGAAAACTGAAAGATTAAGGCCTTGGCGGATATACATGACCGGAAAATCCCAATAAACGTACCATATGGCTGCGCAGGTGCAATTCCTATGGGCCGTTTCATTTGGTCTGCTATAAGCAGGAGGCGTGTGTATCCTCTTATTGTTTATGATAGCATATACATAGATACTCTACAAGATATATCATCTTTGAAAATCACCGGCGGTTCTGTTTTGAGAGTGGTGCTTTTTTAGCGTATCGGCAGTACAGACCTTTTTTGTTTTATTTCCATATGTTATGATACCATATAACGATAGGACGTGTCACTTTTTTATGTATAGATAATAAACATGACATATAGGTGGCGTGTTTTATGTGTTAGGATATGGTTAGGGGGTGTGAAATGAAGATAGACAGACTTATAGGAATTCTTTCTGTTCTGCTGCGGCAGGAGGTCACAACAGCCCCGAAACTGGCTGAAATATTTGAGGTTTCCAGAAGGACTATTAACAGAGATATAGAAGATCTTTGCAGAGCAGGGATTCCCATACAGACAATTCAGGGGACTGGCGGCGGGATCCGCATCATGGAAGGCTATGCTATGGACAGGACGCTCCTTACCTCAAAGGATATGCAGATGATCATGGCCGGGCTGCGAAGCCTGGACAGTGTAAGCGGCAGTCAGTATTATGGGCAGCTTATGGAAAAAATAAAGCCAGGTTCCTCCGACCTGATCAGCGGGAGGGATTTTATATTGATCGATCTGTCCTCATGGTACAGAGAAGCCATAGAGCCGAAGCTGTCTCTTATCCAGACTGCCATTGAACAGCGCCATGAGATCTCCTTTGATTATTATGCGCCTGACAAAGAAAGCCACAGAACCATAGAACCTTATTTCCTGATATTTAAGTGGTCAAGCTGGTATGTGTATGGGTGGTGTAAAACGAGGGAGGATTTCAGGCTGTTTAAGCTTAACCGTATGGCGGAAATGAGCTGCGGGCAGGCGGTGTATGAGGTTCGAAAGGTGCCTGCTCCAGATCTGTCTGTGAAGAAACGGTTTCCCGGAGGCATATATGTGGAGGCAGTTTTTACGCCGGATGTAAAATGGCGTGTGGTGGAGGAGTACGGTCCGTATTGTTTTACAGAGGATAAAGCCGGAAACATCTGCTTTAAGGGGGAGTATACGGATTTTGAGAGTCTGGTATCATGGATGCTTACCTTTGGAGACAAAGTGACAGTGACAGAACCAAAGAAACTGAGAGACGAGCTTTTTAAAAGAGCGGGAAATATCGTAAAGAAATATGGAGGATAAAAAAATTGAAGACTCTGTGAGATGGCTGTGTCTGTTTCAGTATGACAGCCAACAGACAGGAAAAGAAAAATTCCACAAGGGAAAGAATACAGGAGGACAGCGGCAAATGAATACGGTCTTAATGGTATTAAAAAACTGCTACGCGGACTGGGAAGCTGCATATCTGGCAGCGGGGATACAGGAGCTGGGAGGCGAAGGATTCCAGCTAAAAACAGTTTCATGGTCATCGGATCCGGTAGTATCAATGGGGGGATTTCATGTGTGTGCGGATTATTCCATTGACAGCTGTCCGAAGGATTTTACAGGAATCATTCTGATCGGAGGAACAGGATGGAGAGAGGAGGATGCGGGAAAAATAAAACCGATATTACAGGAAGCGGAAAATGACGCCAAAGTGATCGGCGGTATTTGTGACGCAGCTGCATTTCTGGGGACGGCAGGTATTCTGAATACAGTGTTCCACACCTGCAACGATCGTGAGGATATGAAAGCCTGGGCGGGAGCTGTCTATTCGGCAGAGGAGAAATTTATTCCCCGGCAATGTGTGAGAGACAGAGGAATCGTTACAGCCAATGGCACGGCAGCATTGGAATTTGCCAGGGATGTTATGCTGGAACTGCAGATTTCAGATGAGAGTACCATTCTGAAATGGTATCAGTTCCATAAAAAGGGATTTTATGCCCAGGAGGGGGAGAACAGTGGCAACGACAAAGGAATTTCATGATTATGTATTAGAGCAGCTTCAAAAAGCCGGCCATGTTGCAACAAGGAAAATGATGGGGGAATACTGTGTTTATTTTAATGGAAAGCTGGCAGGAGATATTTGTGACAATACTCTGTTTTTAAAGCCGACAGAATCTGTCTTGCGATTGCTGCCTGATGCGGAGCGGGGATATCCCTATGAGGGTTCAAAAAGTTTAATGGTAATTGTGGAGGAAGTGGAAAATACAGAGCTGATGGAGCAGGTTATGAATGGTATGTATGAGGAATTGCCTGCGCCGAAAAAACCGCGTCATTCATAGATAAAGAGCCAGATCTCCTTAGCTGTGGATGGCAGGAAAAGCAGAAAACCGGCCCTGTGCGAAGAGTCGGTTTTCTGCCCCTTATTCTTATTCCCCGAAAAATATGGCGATATCCTCATTCACTGACCGGATTTGGGCGATTCCGAAATTCTCCGTCAGTACCTTTGCCACATTGGGGCTTAAAAAGGCCGGAAGTGTGGGGCCAAGATGGATGTTTTTCACTCCAAGGTGCAGCAGCGCCAGTAAAACGATCACTGCCTTCTGCTCATACCAGGCGATATTATAGATGATAGGAAGTTTATTGATATCATCTAAACCGAATACCTCCTTCAGCTTCAGCGCAATGACAGCCAGAGAATAGGAGTCATTACACTGTCCTGCATCCAGAACACGGGGAATACCATTTATATCGCCAAGATTTAGTTTGTTGTATTTGTATTTGGCGCAGCCGGCTGTCAGGATCACAGTGTCTTTTGGAAGGGCCTTTGCAAAGTCGGTATAGTAGCTGCGGCTCTTTGCCCTGCCATCGCAGCCGGCCATGACAACAAATTTTTTAATGGCCCCAGACTGAACGGCGGAAACGATCTGATCGGCCAGGGCCAGCACCTGGGCGTGAGCAAAGCCGCCGATGATCTGGCCGCGTTCGATTTCTGCGGGGGGAGGACACTGCTTTGCCTGAGTGATCAGGTCAGAAAAGTCTTTTATTTCCCCGATTTCTCCTCCGATATGGGTGCAGCCAGGAAAGCCTGCTGCGCCGGTGGTATAAAGCCGATGTTTATAGCTGTCCTTTGGAGGGACAATACAGTTGGTGGTCATAAGGATGGGGCCGTTGAAGGATTCAAATTCCTCCTTCTGCTTCCACCAGGCATTGCCGTAGTTGCCTTTAAAATGTGCATATTTCTTGAAGGCAGGGTAGTAGTGGGCCGGAAGCATTTCAGAGTGGGTATACACATCCACCCCGGTGCCTTCTGTCTGCTCCAGAAGCATTTCTAGATCCCTCAGGTCATGGCCGGAAACCAGAATACCGGGGTTTGTTCCAACGCCGATATCAACGGCTGTGATTTCCGGATTTCCGTATGCTTTCGTATTGGCCTCATCTAACAGCGCCATACCGGAAACACCATATTTACCAGTTTCCAGAACAAGCTGGATCAGATCCTGTACTGTAAGGGAATCATCCAGCGTCGCAGCCAGTGCTTTCTGGAGAAATGCATCTGTCTCAGGATCATTTTTTAAGAGTACATTTGCGTGCTTAGAGTAGGCGGATAAGCCTTTTAAGCCATAGGTAATCAGCTCCCGCAGGGAACGGATATCCTCATCTTTTGTAGAGAGAACACCGATCACGGCTGCCTTTGCAGCAAACTGAGAGCGGTCTTGTGACCAGAGGGCTGCCTCAGGGAGAGCAGCAGGAGCGCTTACCTGAGAAAGAAGGGCTGTCTTTACCGTAAGGGTATGCTCAATCTTGGAAATGATTGCCTCTTTGTCGAAATTTGCATTGGTGATGGTGGTAAAGAGGTTCAGTGTTATAAGATGGTCGATCGTTTCCTCTACGGCAACATTTTCCTGACGCAGCTGTGTGGTAACAGCAGCTAAACCTTTCGTCACCCAGACCAGAAGATCCTGCATGGCGGCAACATCGGGCTGCTTTCCACAGACGCCCACCCGTGTACAGCCTGTGCAGCCGGCAGTTTCCTGACATTGGTAACAAAACATATTAGATTCCATTATTATTTCCTCCTGTTGTATCCTTCGGCCGGACCGCCTTGCCTGCGGCCCGGTAAAGGGTGCGCGTGATAGATTTATAGATATGATTGATACGCTGATTATAGGAGAGAAGAAGAAAAAAATATGTTGTTACAACAACAAAATTTCATTTTTTTTGTAACGGTTCCTCCTCTGCTCCATGACACAGGCAGCAGAGTTTTATCACATCTTCTGGAGGATTCAGGGAATAAAGCAGTCCATAGGGAAGGGGAAAGTCCCAGTCCACGGGAAGCGTTACCAGTCCGGGATGGACTTCCTGCCAGCATTCGAGAATCACCATGGCGTTTTGGGTCTGGGCGCAGCGGTTAAAAACCTCCATATCATAAAACTGCGGCGTATCTTCAATCTCTATCTGTGGGTGACAGGAAATCTCAGCCCGAATCCTGTCTACCACAGAAGAATCCCCCTGTTTGACCATCATCAGGGTCTCGCCATAAAGATCCTGTATGGTCAGCCGCGCTTTTTTAGCCAGTCGGTGCTCCCTGGAAAGAGCGATACAGTGCTGATAAACGCCCAATGGCTGAAAATTGCAGTGATCCAGCCAGATAGCAGAATCGCAGGCTCCGATCAGAAAGTCAAATTTTTTACCCAGGGAAGAGATTTCCGACACAATCCCCTGGTGATTGTCCTCAAAAGGCACAATATGGAGCTTATATCCGGGAAAATGGTCTTTGACCTGATACCACAGATCCATAAAGGGCCTGCAGGGATTTAAAAGAGAGGTGCCGATACAGAACGTAGTGTCTGCCGTGCCGGCAGCCTGTTTTGCTTCTTCTATGGCCTTGTCTGAATAATCAAACAGGAAACGGGCATGGCGGTAGATTACCTTTCCGGCAGCCGTCAGACGGATTCCCTGGCTGGTGCGGTCAAACAGCTTCATATCCAGATGCTTTTCCAGGGCATTGATCTTTTTCATGACAGCAGGCGGGGAAATATATAATTGTTCTGCAGCCTTATTAAAGCTGCCGCAGTCTGCCACGCAGACAAAAACCGTAAGCTGGCTGTTGAACATGGGAAATAACCTCCTTTTAAACAGGCGCAGCCATTAGCGGCCGCATGAGTATTAAGGTTTGGTTAATGCGATATTATCATTTTGGTTCTTCCATGTCAAGAAAGAGAAAGATACAATAATTAAAAGAAATGGAAACAGATCAGAGTGCAGATACGAAAGGAGATCAGCAATGAAAACAACGGATAAAATTTATAATCAGGCAGATTTTGAAACGGCAAATGTATTTGGGACAGGAAATCCAAACACAGCATTCGCAGCCTATTTTACAGGAAATTCCTATTTAAATCCTCTGACTGAAATGGGAAAGGCGCCGGTATTTCTGGCAAATGTGAGCTTTGAGCCGGGATGCCGCAATAACTGGCACATCCATCGGGCGGCAGAAGGAGGCGGCCAGATCCTGATCTGCACCGCAGGAGAAGGCTGGTATCAGGAGGAAGGAAAAGCGCCGGTCAGTCTGCGGCCGGGAATGGTGGTTGTCATTCCTCCCAACGTCCGTCACTGGCACGGAGCAAAAGCGGATTCCTGGTTCAGCCACATTGCCTTTGAGGCTCCAGGCCGGGAACTTAGCAATGAATGGTGTGAGCCGGTGACAGATGAGGAATACGGCTGTCTGGCAGCGCAAGAGGGCTCACGGAAATAAAGAAGAAATGAAGCAAAGCCGGTAGAAGCGGGGACTCTTTTTACATTGTCTCCAGTACGCCAGGCAGTTCCTTTAAGGTTTTGATCATACAGTCAGGACGGACTGCCCCGGTGTTTGTGGATTTTATGAGTTCCTGGTTAAACCAGACCGTTTTGATTCCGGCATTGATTCCGCCCAATATATCCGAACTCAGACTGTCCCCGACCATAACCGCCTCTTCTGTTTTAAAATCCGGTATGTTCTGAAAGCAGCGCTCAAAAAAATCTTTGGAGGGCTTATTACAGTCCAGCTCCTCTGAAATAAATACATATTCAAAATATCTTCGGATCCCGGCGCTTTTGAGCCGGCTGTTCTGCACTGCGGCTGTGCCGTTGGTAGCCAGATACAGCTTATATCTTCCGTAAAGGGAATCTAAAAGCCATTCCGCCCCGTCTATAAAATAATGTCCCACAGCAAGCAGTTCCTCATAGATACGGGCTGCTTCCTGTGGGGAAGCATCTGTTCCAAGCTCATTAAAAAGCAGCTGGTACCGCCGTATTTTTACCTGCTCCCTGGTAAGCGTTCCAAGCTCCAAAAGCTTCCACTGCGCCAGATTCAGCTGGCTGTAGCGTCGGATTACTGCTTCCGGGCATTCAATCCCCAGAGTGTTCAGCGTCTTTTTTACTGCAATCGCTTCCGCTTTGCTGAAATCCAGAAGGGTATTGTCAAGGTCCATGAAAACGTGTCTGATCATTTTTTAGCTCCTTATGTGTAAATTCTGCCGCCTGCGGCTGACCTGTTTATATACGGCTACTTTAACACAGATCGGCGGCTGCGTAAATACAGATTGGCCGTCTGATGGGGGATGTAAAAAATTTTTGCTGACAAATTCCCTTCTTTTCAGTATAATGTAGCTTATACATATTAACCGTTCCCGGACACAGATTCGGGACGCCGCAAAAAAGGAGGAATTTTTCACTATGGAATCCGATCCACAATCGGCCAGTATCATCACACAGCTGCTCATCCTGCTGGTCTTAACTCTGATCAACGCATTTTTCTCAGGATCTGAGATGGCTGTGGTATCTGTCAACAAAAACAAGATCCACCGTCTGGCGGAGCAGGGCAATAAAAATGCCGCCCTGATCGAGCGCCTGATGGAGGATTCAACGGTCTTTCTCTCTACCATCCAGGTGGCTATCACCCTGGCGGGCTTCTTCTCCAGCGCATCGGCGGCGACAGGTATCGCCCAGGAGCTGGCAGTAAAGATGAACCAGTGGAACGTGCCCTACAGCCAGACGGTAGCGGGAATCGTTGTAACGGTGATCCTGGCCTATTTTAATCTGGTCTTTGGTGAACTTGTGCCAAAGCGGATCGCTCTTCAGAAGGCAGAGGGCTTCAGTCTTTTCTGCGTAGGCCCGGTTTATTTTATCTCGCGGGTCATGAACCCGTTTATCCGTCTGCTCACCCTGTCTACCAGCGGCATTTTGAAGCTTCTGGGGATGCACAGTGAGACTCTGGAGACGGATGTTTCCGAGGAGGAGATTAAGTCTCTTTTAGAGACAGGAAGCGAAAATGGCGTGTTTAATGAGATCGAAAAGGAGATGATCACATCCATTTTCTCCTTTGACGATAAGAAAGCCAGAGAGGTTATGGTTTCCAGACAAGATATGGTGGCCATCGACATTGAAGAGCCGATGGAGTCGTATCTGGATGAGATTTTGCAGTCCATGCACTCCAAGATCCCAGTTTATGAAGGGGATATGGACAACATCATTGGTATTCTGTCAACCAAGCTTCTGGTACTCCAGGCCAGGGAAACGTCCTTTGAGGAATTGGATATCCGCTCCCTTCTGCTCCCGCCTTATTTTGTGCCGGAAAATCTCCGCACGGACGCCTTATTTGAACAGATGCAGGCCAAAAAGGAGAAAATGGCCATTCTGGTAGACGAGTACGGAGGCGTATCCGGTATGGTTACGCTGGAGGATCTGATCGAGGAGATCGTGGGAGATATCCATGAGAAATACGAGGAAGAAGAGCCCGAGCTCATGGAGATCGAGCCCAACCGGGTCTACCGTGTATCAGGAAGCATTTCCCTTTTTGATCTGAAAGAAGAACTGCACCTGCACATGGACAGCGCCTGCGATACGCTTTCGGGGTATCTGATGGAACTTCTGGGCCATATTCCTGAGGAGGAGGAACTTCCTCTGACGGTTCAGACGGAGGAAGCAGATTATGAGATCCAGTCTGTGGAGGACAGGGTTATTGACAGGATAAAGCTTACATTAAAAGAGCTGCCTGGAACAGAGGAAGAGGAGGAAAAGTGAAGATTTTAGCATTATTTTAACAAATCTTAATGGATTGTAAGAATAAACACTGATTCCTTTAAGAAACGCCAGATATAATACAAGCTATCAAATGTGCGTATGCCCGGCAGTCCGGGAATGGCGCATCCCGGACGAAAGGGTGCGTTAACGTGCAAAAGGAGGGTTTTGTATGTATCTGGCGTTACTTGGTTTTGGCATGATCATCGTATTTATGGCACTGATCATGGCAAAGAAGCTCAGCCCATTTACCTCTCTGATCCTGGTTCCTATCCTTTTTGGCCTTTTAGCCGGTTATGGCTGGGATACCTTCGGCTATGCCATGGACGGGATCAAGAGCGTGGCTTCCACTTTCGCAATGATGACTTTTGCGATCCTGTATTTCGGCGTTATGCTGCTTACGGGAATGTTTGACCCTATGGTAGACAGGGTGGTAGCCTGGTGTAAGGGCGATCCGTTAAAGGTTTTAGTTGGAACAGCGGTTCTGGCAGCCTTTGTGTCTCTGGACGGAGACGGAACCACAACCGTTATGATCTGCTGTACGGCTCTGATCCCTATTTACAACCGTCTGGGGATCAAAAAGATCTACCTGGCAAATCTGATCATCTTACAGAACTGTATCATGAATCTGATTCCATGGGGCGGCCCTACAGCCCGCGTTATGTCCGTTATGCATCTGGATGCAGGTGAGATTCTGGCGCCTCTGGTGCCTGGAATGGCTCTTTCTGCTATTTATGTCATCGGCGTTGCCTACTACCTGGGCATCAAGGAGAGGAAGCGTCTGGGCGTGCGCAAGGATGTGGTTAATGAGGTTCACACCGTGGAGACTTCCGAGGAAGAACAGGAATGGAAGCGTCCAAACCGCCTCTGGATCAATCTGATTCTTACAGCTGCTATCATCGTTTCCCTGATCATGGGTCTTGCTTCTTCCGCAATCCTCTTTGGTGTGGGAACTGCGCTGGCACTGGTAATCAATTATCCAAATCAGAAGGTTCAGAGAAAGGTAATCAGCTCTCTGGCTCCTGATATGATCAATGTAGTTATGATGGTTCTTGGCGCAGGCGTACTTATGGGCGTATTAAACGGCCCGGAAAATGCCGGTATGTCAAATGCCATTGCAGAACTTCTGGTATCTGTAATTCCTGAGTCTCTGGGACGCTATTTTGCAGTGATTATTGCAGTAATCAGCGCTCCGGGTACATACTTGTTAAACAACGACGCTTTCTACTACGGCGTTCTGCCTCCGCTGGCTGCTACTGCTCAGGCTTATGGCTTTACAGACCTGCAGATCGGCTTTGCAGCCCTTATGGGACAGGCGTTCCATTTCTTAAGCCCGCTGGTTCCGTTCATCTACCTTCTGATGGACCAGACCGAAATCACCCTGGCTCAGTATCAGGGATATATTTTCCGCTGGTGCGTAGGTATTTTCGCTATCTTTATGGTGGTGGGACTTGCACTGGGATATCTGCCGATTTTGTAAATGCAACAGCGGTTCAGGAAGAAATGCTGTCCTGAATAGTTATAAGAAATAAATGGAATATTGCAAAAAATTAGCAGACAAACAGTAAAAAATCAGTTATAATATGAGTGTTATGCGGAAGTGGGACGACCTGCCGTAGGGATTTTGAACGGCGGCCGTCCCCAATCTGCGCAAAAAATACTGCAAATGTGTACAAAGATGGAGAGTTTTCCCTGTACACTGCATAACAAGGAGGAGAAACAATGAGTTTTCTATTGGAAGGAATCCTGGCAGTCACCTGGCAGCAGCTGGTCATGTATATTGTAGGTATCGTACTGATCTGGCTGGCTGTAAAGAAGGAATATGAGCCTTCCCTGCTGCTTCCCCTGGGATTTGGAGCCATTCTGGTAAATCTGCCCTATTCTGGAGTGATTGATCAGATGGTTCAGGGAAAAGTACCTGCTGCAGGTATCATCCAGTGGCTGTTTGAGTCCGGCATTGAGGCTTCTGAGGCCATGCCCATCCTGCTGTTTATCGGTATCGGAGCCATGATCGACTTCGGTCCTTTATTAAGCCAGCCGGTGCTGTTCTTATTCGGTGCTGCGGCACAGTTTGGTATCTTTGCGGCTATCCTGATTGCCTGCCTGCTGGGCTTTGATTTAAAGGACGCGGCTTCCATCGGTATCATCGGCGCGGCAGACGGCCCTACATCCATCCTGGTATCCCAGGTGCTGGGCTCCAACTACATGGGCCCCATTGCGGTGGCCGCTTATTCCTATATGGCTCTGGTGCCGATCATTCAGCCCTTTGCTATTAAGCTTGTAACTACCCATAAAGAACGCTGCATCCATATGGAATATAATCCAAAGAGTGTAAATAAGACCCTGAGGATCGCTTTCCCGATCGCAGTTACCATTATCGTAGGCTTTATTTCTCCTCAGTCCGTAGCACTGGTAGGTTTCCTTATGTTCGGCAACCTGCTGCGTGAGTGTGGCGTACTTAACAGCTTAAGCCAGGCAGCTCAGAACGAACTGGCAAATATAATTACCCTGCTTCTTGGTATTACCATTTCCTTCAGCATGAAGGCGGAGCAGTTCGTAAATCCGGCAACCCTGATGATCATGGGCTTAGGTCTGGTGGCCTTTGTATTCGACACCATCGGCGGTGTGCTCTTTGCAAAGTTAGTCAATGTATTCCTGAAGATGGCAGGCAAGAACCCTGTTAATCCTATGATCGGCGGCTGCGGTATCTCTGCATTCCCCATGTCTTCCCGCGTAGTACAGAAGATGGCGGCAGAAGCAGAGCCGGGCAACATCATCCTGATGCAGGCAGCCGGTACCAACGTATCCGGTCAGGTAGCCTCTGTAATCGCAGGCGGCCTGGTGATCAGCATTGTCACACAGTATCTGTAAGGAGGAAATACGCATGAATAACGTAGAGATTGCTCTGGAGATCATGGCAAAAGGAATGGGCGGTATTTTCGTAGCCATCTTTGTGATCATGGTGGCAGTGATTGTTCTTGGAAAACTGACTTCCGGAAAGAAAGAGCAGTAGGAAATAAAATGTAATAATAAAAACTCCCGGTCTCCAGGATGGTTAGAAGCCATCCTGAAGACCGGGAGTTTTTTGCTGTAAACGCATCAGAAGAGGATGCAGACTGGATTATACGTTGAAGCGGAAGAGTACCACATCGCCGTCCTTCATTACATATTCTTTGCCTTCGGAACGAACCAGCCCCTTTTCTTTGGCTGCGTTCATGCTGCCGCAGGACATGAGATCATCGTAATTTACCACTTCGGCACGGATAAAGCCTCTCTCAAAATCGCTGTGGATCTTGCCCGCAGCCTGAGGTGCTTTCGTTCCTACCTTGATGGTCCAGGCTCTGGATTCCTGAGGGCCGGCAGTCAGATAGCTCATAAGGCCCAGGATCCGGTAACTGGCGGCAATCAGCTTTTCAAGGCCGGATTCCTTCAAACCCAGATCATCCAGAAACATCTTCTTTTCGTCGTCCTCAAGTTCTGCGATTTCCTGTTCAATCTCCGCGCAGATCACGAATACCTCACAGTCATTCTCACCGGCAAACTGACGGACTTCAGAAACATATGGGTTGGAAACGCCGTCATCAGCCAGATCATCCTCAGAAACATTGGCGGCAAAAATCACCGGTTTCCAGGTAAGAAGATCCAGGGAATTGATAAACGCGCGGTCGTCCTCATCATCCGCCTCAAAGCTGCGGGCTAATTTGCCCTCCTCCAGATGAGCCTTGATAGCCTTTAAAAGCTCCACTTCCTTAGCCAGTTCCTTGTTGTTGAAAGCGCCCTTGGACTGCTTGGCAATGCGGCGCTCTAGGATCTCAATATCAGAGAATACCAGCTCCAGGTTAATGGTTTCAATGTCACGAACAGGATCTACGCTTCCGTCTACATGGATCACGTTTGGATCGTCAAAGCAGCGGACTACATGGACGATAGCATCGACCTCGCGGATATTGGACAGGAACTGATTTCCCAGTCCCTCGCCCTTGGAAGCCCCTTTTACCAGACCGGCGATATCTACAAACTCGATTACTGCATGAGTGGTTTTTTCTGAATGATACATTGAGGTCAGCTTGTCCAAACGCTCATCCGGCACTGGTACAACGCCTACATTAGGGTCAATGGTGCAGAAGGGATAGTTGGCCGACTCTGCCCCTGCCTTGGTCAGGGAATTAAAAAGAGTGCTCTTGCCTACATTGGGGAGTCCTACGATACCTAATTTCATTTTTATCTTTACCTGTTCAGAAACCCTTGTAATTTTGCGGGTTTCTGCCTTTCTCTATATTTTTATTACACCTTTTTACGCCTTTTTTCAAATCATGGGTGCAGCTGATTCAGATTGCTGAGCAGCTTTTATAAGGGATTCGTCCGTGACATAGACATATAGGTCTATTGTTGTTATGAGGCTTGCCCGATAATTTCATAATTGTATTCGGTACGGGGGAATAAATTATATTAGCAGTCCAATAATTAAACCATTCCCGGCAGTGTCAAAAAATATTTTTCTTTGCCTTTACCGCACGCCTTACCTTTTAAAGTTTTTTCCTATATCGGACTCCTTTCAGCAAAAAAAGGACTTAACGCAAGTATAAAGTATAGCATAAAGCCTCCTTTTTTTCAATCTTATGGGACTAATATTCTGTTGTTTAGGGGGCGTATAATTAGAGTTTCTGGCGAATATATTCTTCAAGCTCATGTTTGTTCATATACAATCATACACCTCTTTTTCTAAAATTACAGCATGAACCGTAAAAATATAGATAGTTCATCTAAAGAGCAAAGTACAGAATTTTTGGCAGTTTTCCAACAAGAAACCCGGCATCTGCACTCCCTTAGCCATTCTTTCAGAGAAGAAGCTGGGGATGCGGTGCAAATGCTGCAGACATTTTTTGCCGTGAGTGGTAAATTATAATAGTAATTTAGCTGTAAATAGTATATACTGTAGGTTGTGCGGCTTTTTGGCCCCCAAGGGAAAACATAAAAGTATACATTCTGAGCGCCAAACGGCTTTGAACGTATACAGAAGAAAAAGAGAGGTAGGAGTGTCATTATGCTTAGATTGGAAAATCTCTCCTTTGAAGTAAATGATGAAAAGGGAGAAAAGGGCATTATCAAGGATATAAGCCTGACCGTAGATGACGGGAAATTCGTGGTGATCACAGGTCCAAATGGCGGAGGTAAGTCTACCACAGCAAAACTGATCATGGGAATTGAGCATCCCACGGGAGGAAAAATCTGGTTTGACGGAGAGGATATTACAGAAAAGAGTATTACAGATCGGGCAAAGATGGGAATCAGCTTTGCATTCCAGCAGCCGGTGCGTTTTAAGGGAGTTCAGGTTATTGACCTTTTACGTCTGGCTTCCGGCAAGAAACTGACCGTATCTGAGGCCTGTCAGTACCTGTCTGAAGTGGGACTCTGTGCCAAGGATTACATTAACCGCGAGGTCAACAGCAGCTTATCCGGCGGAGAGTTAAAGAGAATTGAGATTGCTACCATTCTTGCCAGAGGGGCCAAGCTTTCTGTATTTGACGAGCCGGAGGCCGGCATTGACTTATGGAGCTTCCAGAACCTGATTCAGGTGTTTGAGAGGATGCGTCAGAATACAAAGGGCTCCATCCTGATCATTTCCCATCAGGAGCGTATTTTAAATATTGCAGATGAAATTATTGTGATCGCAGATGGAAAAATCGTAAATCAGGGTACAAGGGATGAGATCATGCCAAAGATCATGGGAACAGCTTCTGCAGTGGATGCCTGTTTTGGTTTCCTTGATTCCGTGCAGTAAGGGAGGACAAGAGGATGGATCAGATCGAAGAGAGATTATTAGAGGAAGTGGCTGACCTTCACGGTGTACCGGAGGGAGCCTACAATATCCGCGCCAACGGACAGATGGCCGGAAGAAATACAACGGCAAATATTGATATTGCCACCAAGACCGACAAGCCTGGGATTGATATCCGCATCAAGCCGGGAACAAAGCATGAGAGCGTTCATATCCCGGTAGTTTTAAGCGCCAGCGGTTTAAAAGAGGTGGTATATAATGATTTCTACATCGGAGATGACGCGGATGTGGTAATTGTTGCAGGCTGCGGCATCCACAACTGCGGCGTTCAGGATTCTGAGCATGACGGTATTCACCGTTTCTTTGTAGGCAGAAATGCAAAGGTAAAATATGTTGAGAAGCATTACGGTGAAGGTGAGGGCACAGGAAAGCGCATTTTAAATCCGGGAACAGAGGTATATATGGAAGAAAACAGCCTCATGGAGATGGAAATGGTTCAGATTAGGGGCGTAGATTCTACCATCCGCACCAACAAGGCTCAGCTGGCCGCAGGCGCCAAGCTGCTGGTTCGGGAGCGCCTTCTGACCCACGGCGATCAGACAGCGGAAAGCGTGTATGATGTGGAACTTAACGGCGATGATTCCAGTGCGGATGTGGTATCCCGTTCTGTTGCAAAGGACCGCTCACGGCAGGTATTTAAGTCCAATATCATTGGAAATGCAAAGTGCAGCGGCCATACGGAGTGTGACGCCATTATCATGGACGATGCAAAGATCGTGGCAGTCCCTGGTCTGGTGGCGGACAATATTGATGCGGCATTGATCCATGAGGCTGCCATCGGAAAGATCGCAGGAGAGCAGATTATCAAGCTGATGACGCTGGGACTGACAGAGGAAGAGGCTGAGGCGCAGATCGTAAACGGATTCCTGAAATAATAAGGGAACGAAATGTATTTTAAATAAAAAGCAGGAGGTTTTTACCTTTCCTCCTGCTCCATGCGGCTGGATACCCGGTACTGTCTGGGGGTCAGCCCGGTATATTGTTTAAAGATGCGATGGAAATAACTGAAATTTTCATATCCCACGGCCATACTCACATCCAATATGGACAGAGCGGTTGAACGCAGGAGCGAACAGGCCTGGTTCAGCCGTTTTTTTTGTACCAGTTCCGTATAGGTACAGCCTGAGAGCCGCCGGACTGTCCGGGACAGCCAGGTCAGGTCGCAGCAGAGCCGCCCGGCTAACTGGGTCAGTTCACCGTCCTTATAATGCTCCTCCACATACTGAAAGACCTGCATCAGAATCTCCTGTTCAAAGGAGGTATGTCCTGCTTCGATCCGGTCAGTGTAGTTTAAAAGCTGGAGAAAAAGCAGTCCCATGGTGATCTGGTTCATCAGCCGTTTGTTCTGAATCTCATGAAAAATGGTCCATACCAGGTTCTCCAGCAGATTCTGGACAGGCAGGACATCCGACACCTTAAAATGCAGATAGGACAGCGGCGAATCTGCGGTCTGCAGGCATCCTACCACAAAATCCCGAAGCATACTCTGCTCCGATCCCAGCATAGCCAGTGTCTGGTCAAAAAACTCCGGCAGGATAATAAAATTGACAGCCACATCCTCTCTGCCTGCAGGAAGGATCTCCTGGGTGGCGTGCTGATTTAAAATAAGAAGTTCTCCCGTCTGCAGCACCAGACGGGTTTTGTTTATAATGTGGGTGGTCTGGCCGGAGCACATATAGATCATCTCCACATAATTGTGGGTGTGCCTGGGGAAATGGACGAACCGGGTGTGAGGACGCACCCGGATCAGACGCCCTTCCTTTAACATCTTCCCGCTGGTGATGACGAAATCAGATCCTTCGGAATAGAGGGTCTGGTCTACGCCGGATCTTCCTTCCAGGATACGCTGTTCCTCTTCGGTGATCCTGCTTAATTCAGCTAACAAAAGCTTGTTCATGGGAGCCCTCCTTTTGGTTTCAGCGCATATGCTTATTGTATCACAGATGTGCAAATAAAGACAGTTTTTTAGCCAAAAAGCGTTCTTTTTTTCTCTTTCTTTTTCCAATACAATAAAATTATAAAAGAGATTGTACGGCAAGGGATGCAGTGCAGAGGAGGAGGACGATGGAAAAGTATTATCTGGCGGTGGATATCGGCGCATCCAGCGGCCGCCATATGCTGGGACATATAGAAAACGGGAAAATGGAACTGGAGGAGATATGGCGCTTTGAAAATGGCATGAAGGATCACGACGGTTCCCTATGCTGGGATCTGGACGCGCTGTTTCGGGAAATCAAGACAGGAATCCGCCGGTGTAAGGAACTGGGAAAAGTACCGGTATCCATGGGAATCGATACCTGGGCTGTGGACTATGTGCTTTTGGATGAAAAGGATCGGGTGCTGGGAAAAACCTATGGATACCGTGACAGCCGAACAGAGGGGATGGATAAAGAGGTATATAAAATCATTCCCGAAGATCAGCTGTATGGCCGCACGGGTATCCAGAAACAGAGTTTCAACACCATTTATCAGCTGATGGCAGTAAAGAAAAACAACCCAGAGCATCTAAAGAGAGCAAGGACATTCCTAATGCTCCCCGATTACTTTCATTTCCTGCTGACAGGGGAGAAACGATCAGAGTACACCAATGCCACCTCTACCCAGCTGGTAAATGCAGCAGCCAATGACTGGGACAGAGAACTGATCCGGCGTTTAGGATATCCGGAAGATATCTTTCTTCCCTTAAGCCAGCCGGGGACGGCAGTGGGAAACTTTAAAGAGGAGATTGAAAAAGAGGTGGGATTTTCCTGCCAGATTGTCCTTCCTGCCACACATGATACGGGGTCTGCCGTTATGGCAGTTCCATATGGAGGCGATCACAGCCTGTATATCAGCTCAGGCACCTGGTCTTTAATGGGGATTGAGAGCAGAAACGCCATCTGCACAGAGGAAAGCCGACAGAGGAATTTCACCAATGAAGGCGGATATGAATACAGATATCGTTATTTAAAGAATATTATGGGCCTGTGGATGATTCAGTCGGTGAGACGGGAACTGGAGCATACATATTCATTTGCAGAGCTTTGTTCCATGGCGGCAAAGAGCAGCGGTTTTCCGTCCAGAGTAGATGTAAATGACCATGCCTTCTTAGCGCCGCCTTCCATGATACGCGCCATTCGGAAAATGTGTGCCCAGACGAGGCAGCCGGTGCCGGAGACGCCGGGAGAGCTGGCAGCAGTGGTATATGAGAGCCTAAGCGACAGCTACCGGGAGACGGTAAGAGAGATTGAAGTGCTAACAGGCCGGGTTTATGATACCATCTGTATTGTAGGAGGAGGCTCCAATGCAGATTATTTAAACCGCCTGACGGCAGAAAAATCCCATAAAAAGGTGCTGGCAGGGCCAGCAGAGGCAACCGCTATTGGAAATCTCGTGGCACAGATGATCAAAAACGGGGAATTTGACAGCTTAGAGGCAGCGAGAAGGTGCGTAGGACAGTCATTTTCCATCCGTGAATATAAGCCGGAATGAACGGGTCGGAAGAGAGGAGAATCAGATATGAATCAGACAGAACGCTATGAATCTGCAAAAGAGCTTTACAGGGGCCTTGGTATTGATACAGACCAGGTGATCAGGAGATTAAAGGAGATTCCGGTGTCCCTTCACTGCTGGCAGGGGGACGATGTAAAAGGGTTTGACCAGGACGGCCCTCTGACTGGGGGTATCCAGGCAACGGGAAATTATCCGGGAAGAGCCAGAACGCCAGAGGAACTGATGGAGGATATGGAGATGGCCATGAGCCTGATGCCGGGGAAGAAGAAGCTGAACCTTCACGCAAGCTATGCAGTCTTTGAGAACGGAGAGTATGCGGACAGAGATCAGTTAGAGCCGAAGCATTTTGCAAAATGGGTGGAATTTGCAAAGAAGCATCATATGGGAATTGATTTTAATCCTACCTTTTTCTCCCATGCAAAGGTAAAGGACGGACTGACCTTAACAAGCCCTGACAAAGAGACGAGAGAGTTCTGGATCCGTCACGGAAAGGCCTGTATCCGTATTTCCGAGTATTTTGCAAAGGAGACGGGAATCCCCTGTGTGATGAATATCTGGATCGGCGACGGTTTTAAGGATGTTCCCGCAGACCGCTTAGGCCCCAGGCTGCGCTACAGGGAGTCGATTGAAGCGATTCTGGCAGAGCCCTATGATCCCAAGCTTGTGAAGCCCTGCGTGGAATCCAAGGTATTTGGAATCGGCGTAGAGTCCTATACCGCAGGCTCCGCGGAGTTTGCCCTTTCCTTTGCTGCTACCCACCAGGGGGTTCTTCCGCTGATGGATAATGGCCATTATCACCCCACAGAGATGGTATCCGACAAGATTCCGGCCCTGTTGTGCTTCTTCCCTGAGATTGCCCTCCATGTGACCCGCCCTGTGCGCTGGGACAGCGATCATGTAGTGCTTTTTGATGATGAGACAAGGGAGATTGCAAAGGAAATCGTCAGAAATAATGCCCTGAACCGGGTATACATTGCCCTGGATTATTTTGACGCCAGCATCAATCGTATTTCGGCATGGACGGTAGGCTTTAGAAGTTTCCAGAAGGCCCTGCTGTCTGCCCTCTTAACGCCGGCGGAGCTGTTAAAGGGACTTCAGGATGAAAACCGTATGTCCGAGCTTATGATGCTGCAGGAAGAGATAAAGCTGTATCCGTTAGGAGACGTGTGGAACGAATACTGCCGTCAGTGCGGCGTGGAAGGCGGCCAGGGCTGGTTTGAGAAAGTCAAGGCATACGAGCAGGACGTATTATCAAAGAGAAAGTAAAGGGGAAAGGAACATGAAATTTTTAGATGCAGAATTTGTACAGGGATTTATCCGTATGGCCAATGACGGCTGGGAGCAGGGATGGCATGAGAGAAATGGCGGCAACTTATCCTACCGTGTAAAGCCTCAGGAGGCAGAAAGCGTAAAAGAGGAGTTTTACCCAGGAGAGTGGCGGCCCATCGGAACCACCGTTCCGGCCCTGGGCGGGGAATATTTCCTTGTAACAGGCAGCGGAAAGTATTTCAGAAATGTGATTATCAAACCAGAGGATTCCATCTGCATGATTGAACTGGATGAGTCGGGAGAAAACTACCGCATCGTCTGGGGGCTTGTAAACGGCGGAAAACCTACCAGCGAGCTGCCGTCCCACCTGATGAATCATGAGGTAAAGATGCTGGCTACCGGCGGCGCATACCGCGTGATCTACCATGCCCACACTGCGAATGTGATCGCTCTGACGTTTGTTCTGCCTCTCACAGACGAGGTATTCACAAGAGAACTGTGGGAGATGGCAACCGAATGCCCGGTAGTATTCCCTTCCGGTATCGGCGTGGTGCCGTGGATGGTTCCAGGCGGCCGCGATATTGCAGTTGCTACCAGCGAGCTGATGAAGGAGTATGATGTGGCAATCTGGGCGCATCATGGAATGTTTGCAGCAGGAGAGGATTTTGATCTGACCTTCGGCCTGATGCATACGGTAGAGAAGTCAGCAGAGATTCTGGTAAAGATGCTGTCTATGCGTCCTGATAAGCTTCAGACTATCAGTCCCCAGGATTTCAGGGATCTGGCAAGGGACTTTAAGGTAACTTTGCCGGAAAAATTTCTGTACGAGAAGTAAAGCGAAGGGGGAGAGAAATGATATGATCAGAAAAGCATTTAAGATGTTTTTATATCCGGGCATGGAGGAGGAGTATGAGAAACGCCACAATATGCTGTGGCCGGAAATGAAAGAAATGATCCATGCCCATGGCGGACATAATTATTCCATCTATCTGGACCGCGAAACCCATGTGCTCTACGGCTATATTGAGATTGAGGACGAGACGCTCTGGGCCGCCTCCGCCGATACGCCTGTGAACCGCAGATGGTGGGACTTCATGGCAGATATAATGGAAACCAATGAGGATAACAGCCCTGTATGTGTGGATCTGACGCCGGTGTTTCAGTTGGATTAGACGGAAAATTCAGATATAAAAAACAGGATAGCCATCTGACAGGGTAAATGAAAAGAGCCAGGGATTTCTCTGACTCTTTTCATTTACCCCATCAGATAGTCACAGTATCCATGCAGGTATAAATATCAGAATGTGAAAAAACAACCGGTTAGAAGGAGTCCGTTCTTTCACGTGGCAGAGGAATGGAAAACCATATTGCGGTGAATCTCCCTTCCTTGCTGGAGATCTGAAGCCGGGAAGCAGGGCCATAGGAGAGGATTAGCCTTGCGTTGGTATTAGCCAGACCGATATGCTGGCTGATTTTATTTTCCTGTTCCTTTAAACGCTCTTTTAACAGAGACAACTGTTTTTTGGACATTCCCTTTCCAGTATCGTAAATATTAAAATACATCCGGTCCCTTTTTGTGTGGACAGTAATCTGGATCCGGCCGCAGCCAGCCTTTTCGCGGAAACCATGGTAGATAGAATTTTCTACCAGAGGCTGCAGGAGCATTTTCTTTACAGATGCGTCTGCGCATTCGGGGGAGATGAAGAAAATAGTTTCAAAAAGTCCGGGATAGCGCAGCTTCATAATACTTACATATTTTTCCAGATAACTTATCTCATCCTCTACCAGTACATCCTCTTGGGCGTCACTTAGAGAATAGCGCATCATAGAGGAAAGGTTGGAGATCATCTGGCTGCACAAATTTTCACCGCCGGTAAGGCGGATGGATTCCCAATAGATGATATTTAAGGTGTTGTGGAGAAAATGAGGGTTGATCTGGTGCTGGAGAGCTTGGATCTTCCATAGCTGGAGGCGGGCCTCCTTTTCCGAATCCTGGATACGAAGGTAATTCTGCTCGATAAAAAGGTTGATTACGTTCATCAGTATAAATTCAAAGGGGCCTGACTGAAAGCTTCTGGGAACGGGAGCCTGACGTACCGCTGATTCCGGTTCTGTAAATACGGAGATGATCCGGTTCAGATATTTGTAGTCATGGCGTGTCTTAAACCAGGCCAGAATACCTGCTACTGCCATAGCCAGGCAGGTAATCAGTACATACATACTGGTCAGATGGATGGTTGTGGAGTAAATTTCCGTCCGTGGTGTCATAAGAAGACAGGAAAAGCCGTAGGAACGGGGGGAATGAAGACAGTCTGCGTGCCAAATGCCGTCACTGCCCTCAGCCATAAGGGCATTTTCTGCTAGTGGACGATCTTCCGGCGGGGATATCAGCGTCAACAGTTCTTCCTCTGAAAACAGTTTGGAGGAAGGCCAGATGGTTTGGGATCTGGGATCTGCCAGGAAAAGCTGCTGATTTTTATAGCTGAGCAGTTCATTCAGTTCCTTTTTCAGCCGGTCGGCCCGAAAGCTGTAGATCACGACGCCGTTCTGGATGCCGGTTGCCCGCTTGGAAAGTTTGCGGCAGATCAGCAGATTTTCAGAATGATATTCTGTAGATAAAAAGGGTTTGCTGGAAAATTCCATCCATGCATCTGTTTCACCTGTCCGTTCAAACAGAGACAGGATCCGGGCTTCATTTTCCTCGGAAAAAGAGAGAAGCTTGGAGGTCAAGGGGGCGAAGATCCGGCCGTAGCTGTTGGTATAATAAATGTAAATAGAATTCAGTGAGTCATTAGTATAGATCTGGTTTTGAAAACTCAGGGAAATATTTTCAATGGCCCGCAGGGATTCCAGTGAAAGAGAAGGCTCTTTAAAAGCCTGCTGCAGCTGTCGTGACACCTTTGGATTAGATGAGAGAAACAGACAGGCATTGTCTACATGGGTGTAATAATTGTCTAAAATAGATCCTGCTCTCTGTAAGGAGGCGTATGCTTTTTCTCTGGCCTCCGCCGTACTTTCCCTGGCAGTGCGGAAGATACTGTAAGCGCTTACCAGCAGAAGGGGAATCAAAAGAAGAAGCCCGTTTGCAAGCAGACTTCTGGTAAAAAAATGGATGGTAGTAGAATGAGATTTTTTTCGCAGCTTAGCTGTTCTTTGGTTTGCCATGGTTTCTGTATTCGGTGGGAGTCTGTCCCCAGTAGGCCTTAAAGGCACGTGCAAAGTTGTTGGGATTTACATAGCCGATCTGGGTACTGATATGGTAGATCCGGGCTTTAGGATCCTGAAGCAGCAGGGCTGCCTGCTTCATCCTGGCATCGTTTAACAGATCGGAAAATGTTTTTGAGGTTTTCTGGCGGATCAGCTGACTCAGATAGGAAGCATTCAGATACAGGAGGTTGGCCAGTTCAGAGAGAGTTCCGTTTTGATAGTTCTGGATACAGTAGACCATCACCTTTTGTATGATTTCATCGGAAGAAACGGTCAGTTCATCCTGAGAGGACAGATCGAATTTGGCATCCAGTTCCTGACGGATGGTACAGAACACATCTTTTAATTCCGCAAAGTCTGCAGGCTTTAAAATGTAGTAGCGAACACCATAACGGATGGCTTCCTGAGCATATTTGAAATTATCATAAGCGCTTAAAAATATGATAATGGGACGGGGGACATTTTTTAAGGAGAGTTCTTTTGCCAGCCCTATGCCGTCCATCACAGGCATACTGATATCGCTTAAAATGGCATGAACGGTATGCTCCTTTATATACTCCAGGGCTTCCAGCCCATTGTTTACCTGGCCGCATATGTGAAAGCCCTGTTCTTCCCAGGGAAAGCAGGAGGCCAGGATCGAGCGGGAACTGCTCTCATCATCGGCAATCAAAAGCTCATACATGATATCGGATCCTCCTTAATAACTGCAAAACGACCGTTTCATGTACGGTCCTGTCAGACTGCTACAAGTATACCATGTCCCAGTTTTTTAGTCAAAACAATACCCTTATTTAAAAGGAAAACCAAAAATAATGATAGACTGCCAAAATAATGATAGATAAAAATGATAGCAGAATACAACCTGAGCAGAGGCTTGCAATTCCCTCCATATGGTATACTTAATTCAGTTAAAACAAGAACATCCAAGAAAGAGGAGGTAATACCGATGAAGGTACCGCAAAAAGGGGGAGCAGCCGTTCGCAGATATCCTAAGAACTGGCGTTGGGGGATGCTTTTTATCCTCCCATGGCTGCTGGGATTTCTGATCCTGCAGGCTTACCCGCTGATCATGTCCTTATATTATTCATTCACAGACTTTTCCATTTTGTCAGATGGGAGATGGGTGGGATTGAAAAATTATATGGATCTGTTCAACAAAGACAAATACTTTGTAAAATCATTTATACTGACCTTTAAATATGCCCTCATGTCTGTGCCGATGAAGCTAATTATGGCTTTGATTGTGGCAATGATTTTAAATATGAAGCTGAAAGGCATTAATTTTTTCCGTACTGTGTACTACCTGCCTTCCATTATGGGCGGCAGCGTGGCAATCTCTATCCTGTGGCGTTTTATGTTTATGAAGGATGGAATGGTCAACAAGATTCTTGGGGTAATCCATATTCCGGCAGTGAACTGGCTGGGAGATCCGGATATTGCCCTTGTGACGATCAGCCTGTTGGTGGTCTGGCAGTTTGGCTCATCCATGGTACTTTTTCTGGCAGGTCTTAAAAATATTCCCACAGAACTTTACGAAGCAGCTTCCGTAGACGGAGCCAACAGATGGGTTCAGTTCTGGAATGTGACATTTCCGCTTTTAACACCAGTGGTATTTTTTAACCTGATTATGCAGATCATCCATGCACTTCAGGAGTTTACATCCGCATTCATTATCACAAACGGCGGACCGAATCACGGTACCTATCTGATGGGGGTAAAGATTTACGAGGATGCTTTCCAGAACCTGAAAATGGGCTATGCATCTGCCGCATCCTGGGTAATGTTCCTGACGATTCTGCTGATTACTCTGCTGGTATTCAAATCATCCAGCGCATGGGTATTTTACAATGACGGAGGAGCAGACTGATGAAACAAAAACAATCTAAACTTATTGCTTATGTGGTTCTGATTGCCATGGGAACAGCTATGCTTTATCCGTTGGTCTGGCTGTTCTTTGCCACATTTAAAGATAATAAAGAACTGTTTGGCAAGATAGCTCTTTTGCCGGAGCATATTTCCTTTTCCGCTTATAAAGAGGGATGGAAGGGAAGCGGGCAGTTTACATACTTTACATTTTATATGAATACTCTTAAGCTGGTAGTTCCTACCGTTATTTTTACTACCTTTTCTACGGGAATTGTGGCATACGGATTTGCCCGGTTTAAATTTCCTTTTAAGAAGGTGCTGTTTATGCTGATGATATCTACCCTGATGCTTCCGGATGCAGTCATCATGATCCCGCGATATGTGGCATTTAACAGCTTTGGATGGATTGACACCTATATGCCGTTCTGGGCTCCGGCTGTGCTGGCCTGCTATCCTTTCCTGATTTTTCAGCAGATCCAGTTCATGAGAAGTATCCCGAGAGAATTGGATGAGTCTGCTTATATGGACGGCTGCAATCCGTTTATTGTATATGTAAAGATCCTGGCGCCTCTTATGAAACCAGCCATGTTTTCTGTTGTTATTTTCCAGACGCTCTGGAGATGGAATGATTATTTCAACAACCTGATCTATATCAGCAGCGTAAAGAATTACACCCTGTCCTTGGCGCTTAAAATGTCTATCGACAGTCAGGGGGCATCCACTCCCTGGAATCAGATTCTGGCCATGTCCTTTGTATCACTGATCCCGCCGATTCTTCTTTATTTCTTTGCTCAAAAGTATTTTGTAGAAGGAATCACAGCGGGAGGTGTGAAGGGTTAAGCAGTTATAAACTATATAATGTATGTTCCGAGATATTCAGGAGCAAGCAGAACAGATGCAGAAGATACGCTGTTTTGCACAAATAAAAATAGGAGGAAAAACAAGATGAGAAAATGCATGAAAAAAGGTATGGCAGCAATCACAGCAGCTATGATGGCGGCAGCAGCACTGACAGGATGTTCCGTGGGCAGCAAAGAAACAGAAAAGGCATCAGAGTCTGTTAAGGAAGAGGCAAAGACAGAGACAGGTGCTAAAAGCGAAGATGAAAATGTGACTTTGCGTTTTTCGTGGTGGGGCAGCGACAGCAGACATCAGGCTCTTCTTTCTGTAATCGAAGCATATGAGAGGAAGAATCCAAATGTTAAGATTGAGGCAGAGTATCAGGGGTATGACGGTTACTATGAGAAGATCATGACTACGCTTTCCAGTAACACAGCTCCTGACATCATTCAGTTAAGCAAGGAATGGCTGCCTGATATCCAGGGTGCGAAGCACTATCTGGCAGATTTGTCCACTCTTCCCATTGATTTAACTACGTTAAAGGATCGCCTGTTAGAAATCGCCGGTACCTATAACGGGGAGCCTAACCTGTTCCCCTGCACTGTAGGAGGCGCAGTTGTTTACGTAAACACAGACTTTGCGGAAAAATACGGTGTAGATATCACAAAGGAATATACCTGGGATGAGATCAAGCAATTGGGAGCTTCCATTCATGCTCAGGACGAGGATGTGTATCTGATGACTGCAGATGCAGATATGTTAAGCCGTCTGGTGATTCAGCCATACCTGACTCAGAAAACAGGAACTCCTCTGATTAATGAGGAAACCTATGCTCCTTATTTTACGGAGCAGGATGCCACGGAAGCCTTCCAGAATGTCATGGAATTATATGAAACAAACACAATAGAGCCCTTTGGTGATGCAGCTGCTTTTGCGGGCCAGATTGACCAGAACAACAAGTGGATTAACGGTCAGATTGGTATGATCATCGACTATACGGGAAGTGCCCCAAAGTACATGAGTTCTATGGAGACTCTGGATGTAATGGCGATTCCTGTAACAGCAGATGCCAAGTGCAGCGGTGTTCCCTACAGCGGTGACCGCGGATTTGCTATCAATGATAATTCTGCACACAAGGAAGAGGCTGCTAAGTTTGTTGACTTCCTGATGAATGATCCCGAAGCCATCGCTCTGTGTAAAACGGATGTAGGCTACTGTCCGACAAAGCCGTCTGATGACATTCTGATTGAAATGGGTGTTGTAAGCGAGATCCAGAAAAAGGGCGTTGATATTTCTGAAAAGGATTCCTATACAAACAACATGATCAGCGGAAACACCGACCTGGAAGTGATCCGCAGAGATATTGTACAGGAAGTAATCTATGGAGATATTACTCCTGAGGAAGCAGGAAAGTCCTTAATGGAGCAGTACCAGGAGATTTTGAATGAACTGAAGGGGGAATAAACAAATACATCCAGCACATTCAGGCTTATGACTTAAAAAGAGGAGGCAGATATGAAGAATAAATCGGATTATCAGGAAATGCTCCTTAAAATGGTAAGACCTCTGACCCGTCATTATACTGATGACGGGTCTGGGCTTTATCTGGGAGCTGCATCAGCAGGATACGGAAACAGAATTGCGGAAATGGAAGGATTTTCCAGAGTTCTGTGGGGATTGGTCTCTTACTGGGCCGGAGGTGGAGAGGATGAGACCCTTCTTGCCACCTATCAGAGGGGGCTGGCGGCAGGTACAGATCCAACATCCCCTTTCTACTGGGGGGATCTTCACAGTAAGGATCAGAGGATGGTGGAAATGGCAGCTATCAGCTATGGGATTATGATGGTGCCTAAGAAGCTGTGGGAGCCTCTGACAGAAGAAACGAAGGAGCATCTGGCAGACTGGCTGTACCAGATCAATCTCTATTCGCAGGCAGACAATAACTGGCATTATTTTAAGGTGATTGTCAACCTGGCTTTAAAGAGTGTGGGAAAACGGTGGAATCCGCGGGAAGTAGAAAAAGCCATGGACAGTTATGAATCGTTTTATCTGGGAAACGGCTGGTATTCTGATGGAAAACGGCCCCAGAAGGATTACTATGTGTCCTTTGGAATCCATTTTTATTGTCTGCTGTATGCTCGTTTTATGGAAAAGGAAGACCCGGAGCATACCCTTCTTTTTAAAGAACGGGCAAAAACATTTTCGAAAAGCTTTATCTACTGGTTTGATGATGAGGGAAAAGCTCTGCCATTTGGTCGTTCTCTGACCTATCGCTTTGCACAGGCTGCGTTCTTTTCCGCCTGTGCGCTGGCGGGAGTTGAATGCTTTTCCTGGGGGGTGATGAAGGGAATCTTGTCCCGTCATCTGGATTACTGGATGAAACAGCCTATCTTCGACAACGGAGGAGTGCTGACAGTGGGGTATACCTACCCCAATCTTTTGATGTCGGAAACATATAACGCGCCGGGATCTCCCTACTGGGCCCTAAAGACTTTTATATTCCTGTCCTTGCCCGATGATCATCCATTCTGGAAGGTCGGGGAAGAACCTCTGCCGGTGCTTAAGCCGGTATGGGCGATAAAGGAGTGCGATATGCTGATCTGTCACAGACCGCATGAGGCAGTAGCGCTTACGGCAGGACAGTACCCAACTATGGAGCACCCTATGGCGGCAGAAAAATATGCCAAATTTGCTTATTCCACTGTGTTTGGATACTGCATTTCCCGGTCCTTTCATTGTCTGGAGCAGGCAGGAACAGATAGTATGCTTACCTTTCATGTCCACGGGATGTATTATGTGCGCCGCAGGTGTCTGGAATATGCCGTAATGAACCGGGAGGTTTATGCAAAATGGAGTCCTGCTGAGGGAATTGAGGTGGAAACCTGGCTGACTCCTACAGAGGGGGGACACAGGCGCAGGCACAGGATCGTAAGCCGGCTGGCCTGTGAAGCATACGACTGTGGTTTTTCCTATCCCGACTGTATGGAACAGACCCATCAGAAAGAGAAAAAGGGGGAGGCGGCAGTGTGGGATGAAAATGGAGAAAGCCGCCTTGAGGCTTCTCTTGGAACAGGAGTGGTCATCCATCCGTTTTCCAATATGAATCTGATTTTCCCCAATGTGCGGATTCCGGCTGTGAAGTTTCATATCTGTCCGGGAATAACAGAGATTGAAAGTCTTGTGACAGCTTCCTTTACGGAAAAGGAAATCATTATTGGAGGAGGAAACTGCTATGACTTACGAAATAGATATGCAGACAAAACTCTGGCTTAGGGAGCTGGAGAAAAAGCTGGGCAGGAAACTGGAGGCAGAGTGCCTCCGTCTTGGAAGCATCATGCCCTATGTGCCGGAAAACGGTGTTTACTATGATATGGGAGCCAGGGAGTTAAGTGCCTGGACCAATGGATTTTATGCAGGAATGCTGTGGCAGATGTACCATGCTGCCGGAAAGGAGTGCTGCCGGAAGGTGGCAGAGGGAATCGAAAAACGGCTGGACGAAGCCTTTGAGGAGTTTGTAAAGCTGGATCACGATGTAGGCTTTTTGTGGCTTCACACAGCAGTGGCAAATTGGAGGCTGACGGGAAATGAAACCTCTCGGAAGCGGGGGCTTCACGCTGCAGGGATTCTGGCAGGCCGTTATAATCCGGCAGGTCACTATATCAGGGCTTGGAACGGGGAACGTCAGGGAATTGCCATTGTGGACTGTCTGATGAATCTGCCCCTTTTGTATTGGGCGGCAGAGCAGACCGGATCAGCAGCCTGGAAAAGAATTGCCGTGGAACATACGGAGACCGCGTTAAAATATATTCTCCGCCCAGATGGCTCCTGTAATCATATGGTGGATTTTGACCCGGAGACAGGAGAATACCGGGGGAATCCTGGTGGTCAGGGCTATGAGAGCGGATCATCCTGGAGCCGGGGGCAGTCCTGGGCTATCTATGGTATGGCTCTGGCTTATCGTTATACAAAAAAACAGGAGTATCTTAACGCTTCCAAGAGGTCTGCCCATTATTTTATGGCCAATACAGCATTAAGCGGTTATGTGCCTCTACTTGACTTCAGAGCGCCCAGGGAGCCGGCTTACTATGATACGACTGCCGGGGTCTGTGCAGCCTGCGGCCTGCTGGAACTTTCAGAGCACGTAGGAGAGCTTGAAAAGGAACTTTACGTACAGTCGGCTTTAAGGTGTCTTAAGGGTATAGAGAGCTTTTGCTGCTGGGAGCCCAGGAGGGATTCCATTCTGGATGGAGGTTCTGCCCGATATGACAGGGCCTCTGACCGACAGGTTCCTATTATTTATGGGGACTATTTTTTGACAGAGGCAATATTGCGGCTGAGAGGAAAAGCATTTTTAATCTGGTAAAGGTGAAGCGGGGAGAATATCACTAAGCCAGACAGGAATTTTCTGAATCATCCTCATTGTGAAACTTGTGTGAAAACGTGGAAATGATGCGTTTTTTCTGTTAAAATAAATACAGCTTCACAGACATATGAGGTCTGCGAATGATGAAGAACAGCATACAGGAGGAAAATACCCATGGATGGTTTAAAGATATTAGTGGTGGATGATGAAGCCAGAATGAGAAAGCTGGTGAAGGATTTTCTTGTCAATAAAGGCTTTTCGGTAGAAGAGGCAGGAGACGGAGAGGAAGCTATTGACAAGTTTTTCGCTCAGAAGGATATTGCGCTGGTGCTCCTTGATGTGATGATGCCGAAGATGGATGGCTGGGAGGTTTTAAAGACCATCCGAAAATATTCCCAGGTGCCGGTGATTATGCTTACGGCCAGAGGTGAGGAACGGGATGAACTGCAGGGATTTTCTCTGGGGGTGGACGAGTATATTTCAAAGCCATTCAGTCCTAAAATTCTGGTAGCCAGAGTAGAGGCGATCCTGCGCAGATCCAACGCGGCTTCCGGAGGCGCGCTTAACGTAGGAGGAATTTCCATCGATAAGACGGCCCACCAGGTTACGATTGACGGCAGAGAGATAGAACTGAGCTTCAAAGAATTTGAGCTTCTTTCCTATTTTGCGGAAAATCAGGGAATTGCCCTGTCCAGGGAAAAAATATTAAATAATGTGTGGAACTACGATTATTTTGGAGATGCCAGAACCATTGATACCCATGTAAAGAAACTGCGCAGTAAGCTGGGAGAAAAGGGGGACTATATCAAGACCATCTGGGGAATGGGATATAAATTCGAGGTGACGGCAGAATGAAACGTTCCATCCGACTTAAGTTTACGGCCCTGTTTATCGGTCTGCTGGCAGCTGTGCTCCTTGCTATCTGGGCGGTAAACAGTTTTTTTCTGGAACAGTATTATATAAAAGAAAAAGTGAAGATCCTCCAGAATGCCTATGAGCAGCTGAACCAGTATGCCGTGGAGCAGGCGGCTAAGGGAGGCTGCGTTACGGATCAGCTTCAGAGCTTTTATTCTACAGACGGCGAGCAGACAGAGGTGAGCCGGATGCTGCGGGTAATGAATGAACAGTACAATACCACCGTAGTCGTGATCGACAGTCTGAATGACCGGACGTTTCCGGCGTTCTGGGACGGACGGCTTTTGGCAGACCTGGTGCACCAGTATATCCTTGGGAAAAAGGCTCCTGATACAGAAACCATTATTTCCGAGGAAAATTATAAGATTGAAAAAAGTTACGACAAACACAGCAAAAGCTATTACCTGCAAAACTGGGGATTTTTGGAAGATAACAGAACCATTTTTATCATGTCTATGCCTATTGCTTCGATTCACGAGAGCGTAGCTTTGTCAAACCGATTTATGGTCTATGTGGGTATGGCAGCCCTTGTGATCGGCGCGGTATTGATGTATTTTGCAGGGAAAAAGATTACCTCTCCGATCCTGTCTCTGGCCGCTCTTTCGGAACGTATGTCGGAGCTGGATTTTGATGCCAGATATACGGCTGATTCACAGGATGAGATTGGCGTCCTGGGGCACAGCATGAACACCCTTTCAGAGAAACTAAAGGATACCATTGGCGCTTTAAAGACGGCTAATAATGAACTCCAGCAGGATATTGAGGAGAAAATCCGCATTGATGAGGCTCGAAAGGACTTTATTGCAAATGTGTCTCATGAGCTTAAGACTCCCATTGCTTTGATCCAGGGCTATGCAGAGGGCCTTACGGAGGGGATGGCAGAGGATGCGGAAAGCAGGGATTATTATTGTGAGGTCATTATGGATGAGGCCGGCAAGATGAATAAAATGGTAAAGCAGCTTTTGACGCTGACCGCCCTCGAGTTTGGAAATGACAGGCCTATGATGGAGCAGTTTGATCTGACCGCCCTGATCCAGGGCGTCCTGTCATCCGCAGCTATTTTACTTCAGCAGAAAGAGGCAGTGGTGAACTTTACTGCGAAGGAACCTGTGATGGTCTGGGCGGATGAATTTAAAATCGAGGAGGTAGTGACCAACTATCTGAATAACGCGATGAATCATCTGGATGGAAGGCGGGAGATCAGGATTCGTATTCAGCAGCAGGAAAATGAAGTGACCGTTTTTGTATTCAACACCGGAAATCACATTCCAGAGGAGGATTTAGAAAAGCTGTGGACCAAGTTTTATAAGGTAGATAAGGCTCGTACCAGAGAATACGGGGGAAGCGGGATCGGCCTGTCCATCGTGAAAGCTATTATGGACTCCCATAAGAAGGCCTGCGGGGTAAGGAATGTGGAAGATGGCGTGGAATTCTGGTTTACCCTGGACTGCAGTATGTAAGGACAGTGCGTTGTCTGAAAGAGGCGCCTTCCATTGGCTGAATCAGCCGGGAAGGCGCCTCTTTTAGCTTGCCATGCACCTAAAAAGAAGGCTTACCTTACCACAACTCCACGATCGGTCATTTCCACGCTTTTTGTGCCGGTCAGACCAATGGTTTTAACAGAAGCAAAGGTTCCGTTGAGCTGTGAGGCGGTTATTATGGCTGTGCCGGAAGGTGGCTGGGGATAGTCTGTAAAATCAAGGATGAGATTACCATCAGCATTTATGGCTCCGCCTACCTTTAAGACATCCAAGCTGCTGTTGATGTCAAGGGTCAGACTGGCATCCCTGGTCTGCGTAAGGTCGCCGGAGATATTTACAGCACCATCCACCGTCTCACGGATGGATGCATTATTGTCTACAGAACTGTATCCGAAAGCATAGGGAGAAGCTGCCGTCAGGACTCCGCCGTTTACATGAACGCCGCCGGTGTAGCTGTTGCTGCCGCTGAGTTCCAGTGTGCCGGAACCGTTTTTTGTCAGACTGCCTTCGCCATCAATGTCATTTTTCCACTGATCGAAAGCATAAAATCCGCCCTTGGAAGCGTCCATATTTACCGTTACATCTACGTCAAAGGAGCCATATCCATTCCCGGCTTCGTAGAGGTTTAAACGTCCCCATCCTTCGGCATCATCCAGGAAAACATAGCCAGAGGGAAGACCGGTGGAATACAGCACCCATCTGCGCTGGGTGTCATCCAGATAGGGAAAACGAGTCTCTAAGAGAACCTCAGCGCCCTTTGGAACGGTCATTGGCCGGGTGGCATCGCCTGTCTGAGGCATATTGTAGGTCATGCGTTCGTTGTAGCGGATGGCGTTTAACTGCTCATTGTCGTAGTAGGTTACTTCAGAAGCAGAGGGATTTTTGAGAAGAAGATCCTGTGCCTCTTTGCGTGCAGCCGCCTTCAACTGGTCATTAGCCGGATCGTTTAAGGCCGCAGCGGCCAGGGCCATAGCCATGGTGCGTCCGCCCATGACATCCATAGGGGAGTGCATACCTGCAATGATACGATAGTTTCCGATTTCAGAGGCATTGGTCAGGCATTCCTGAAACCGTTCCGGAATGGCATAGGCCAAAGCCAGGGAGGCAAGATATCCGGCATTGGTGTGTCCGCTGGGGAAACCGCCGTCAGTCATGGGATCACCGGCTACACAGGGCTTTAAAGCCGGAAGAATGGAAACGTCACTGCTCCAGCGGAAGGGGCGCATATACTGATAATACACTTTGGCCGGATTACCGCTGGCATGAGGGCCGCGGACGGTATTGACAAGCTTAACCATACTTCCAAGGGCGGAGGTTTCATCAGCCCAGACGCCGTTTTCATTGCCCTTATCACTGTACTTTTTGTTTTGTGCATCTGCCGGAATCTCGTCAGGGAGGGAAGTAGCGGCATTTGACAGACCCTTAAAGCCGGTTTCATAGGGGCCAAGCCCGTCCAGGGCAGACCAGTTCTGGTTTTGCCTGTCTGTGAGATAAGCCTGAAGCGCCTGTTCGGGCGTCCGGTTCTGGGTCATGGTAATACAGGTAAAAATATTTTGATCCAGGAGCAGCTGGCCGTCCGAACCCAGCCTGGCACCGTTATCCCAGCTGGAACCAGGCTGCCAGATCTGTAAAAATGGAGAGAGTACACCAATGACTGCATTGGACTGGGGGGACTGCTGATCCATGGTGTTTGTCTTATAGGTATCCACGAAATAACCATGGGGGCCGGGAACCGGGTCAATGGCTGTGGAATCGGCCGTGGCCGCCATGACGGGTGTTGCAGTCATAACCAGAACTGCCCCAAGAGCACTGGCCTGTTTAAAAAATTTTGCATATCTCATAATGGAAACTCCTCCTCATTATGGTACAGCGATGCTGTCCCTTTGTCTATTATGTATCATAGCAAAGAAAAACAGGCAAAAACTACTCATATTTTGCCTGTTTAAGAATCTGAATTGTGCATTTTGTGCTGTTTTGCAGACGCCTTATTGTTTGGCGTCCGGGGCCACGGGATGGTAGGAGGTCTGATGGGAACTCAGCTTGTAGTCTGAGGGGGACATTCCGCAGAATTTTCGGAATACACGGTTGAACTGTGAAAAACTGGAAAAACCAGTGGATTCCGCCACCTGTGTGATCCGCATGGGAGAATTGAGCAGAAGGTACTGGGCATTCTTAATGCGGGTTAGCTGGATGTACTGAACCACCGTATACCCGGTGACATTTTTAAACTGATGGGACAGATAATAGGGGCTGATGTAGAAGGTATCAGCCAGGGAAGCCAGAGAGATGTCCTCAGTATAGTGGGTGTGAATATAGTTGGTGATGGTGTAGATCTTCTCTTTTACTCCGTTTTCCACATTGGGAACATAGTGATTCAGTTCCTGCATCTCATAGAGCAGAAAGAGAAATTCGGTAAATTTAGAGTGGATCAACAGGTTTCGTACATTCACATTTGGCACAGTTCTGGCAATATCAACGATCTCATTGAGTTTCTGGTACAGACGGTTCTGCTCTTCCCGATGAAAACGGAATACAGGCACAGGGCTGTTAAAGACAGAGAGGATCTCTTTGTAGCCGGAGGCGCAGAAACTGATCTGCTTTGGAAGCATAAAGCCGATGATAATTCGGTCGCTGGGCGGCCCTGGCAGATATTCGGACTGGTGGAGGACGGAGGGCTGCAGAACTACCAGGTCATTGGCGATCAGATCATACCGTTTTCCTTCCACAAAATGATAAGCCTTGGGACTTAGCAGGATCATCAGCTCATAAAAGCTGTGAAAATGGGGGAAATCCATGTTCACGGAGTGGCTCCGTTTATCGTAATCAAAGTAGTAAAAGGTAGAATTTTCAATGGGTGTGGATACCTCGTTGATGATAATGGAAAAGCCCTCTTCATAGAGAAGGGGAGAGTTATGATATGGTTTCATGATATATATCCCCCTGGTATTGATATGCCGTGAGGTGATTGCCCCCACAGAATGACAGATGGTTTCAGTAAAACACAAAAAAACAAAAAATGCAATACTAAAATATCATAAAGGCAAAATTAAAATAGTTATTGCGGTAAAAAGCAGGTATACTGTAGGTGATAAAATGAATCATCACAGGAGATAAAAGATGCAGATACCCCATTATTTTGAAGACCTTGACCATTTGCACATCAATACAGAGCCTGACCGCGCTTACTATATTCCTGCTTCCAGAGCGGGAAATTATTTTCTGGATCGTGAAAAATCAGACCGTTTTTTTCTCTTAAGCGGAATCTGGAGGTTCAGATATTTTCAAAGCGTGTATGATCTGCCAGAGGATTTCTGGAAGCAGGGGGTACAGGAAAAAGAATGGAAGAACGTGACAGTACCGGCCGTATGGCAAAGCTATGGCGCAGACTGCAATCAGTATATCAATACAAGGTATCCATTCCCTGTAGATCCCCCCTTTGTTCCCAGGGAAAATCCGTGCGGACTTTATGAGAGAACCTTTGAATATTACAGAGAGGAGAGTGCACCGGAGGTATTTATCAATTTTGAAGGAGTGGATTCCTGTTTTTATCTGTGGCTTAACGGGAACTTTGCAGGTTATTCCCAGGTATCTCATTCTACCAGTGAATTTTGCGTGACAGATCTGCTGCGGGAAGGGAACAACCGCTTAACAGTACTGGTATTAAAGTGGTGTGATGGAAGTTACTTAGAGGATCAGGATAAATTCCGCATGAGTGGTATTTTCCGAGATGTATACCTGCTGCGCCGACCACAAAAAGCCATTCGGGATTATTTTATCCGTACCGTGCAGATGGGGGAGAGCGTGGAAGTATCGGTGGAGCTGTCCTTTTACAGAGATATAAAGCTGCCTGTTTCTTATCGGATTCTGGATCCTTATGGAAATGAGGTTTGTTATGGAGAGAGCGGATCTGATGGGAATGTGGAGGAGCCGGTTTCTGAAAGCGCAAATAAGGAACGGATAAAGCTGCAGTTGTCTTCCTGCTTACGCTGGACAGCCGAAACACCTCTGCTTTATACTATGGAATTGTGTACCGGTCATGAGTATATCACTGACCGTTTTGGGATCCGTGAGATCTGTGTACAAAAAGGCGTGATCCATATCAACGGGACACCGGTTAAATTTCACGGTGTAAATCGTCATGACAGTGATCCCGATACAGGTTTTGCTATAAGCAGGACACAGATGGAACAAGATCTGCGCCTGATGAAGGAGCACAATGTAAATGCCATCCGCACCAGTCATTATCCGAACAGTCCGCAGTATTACCATCTGTTTGATGAGATGGGGTTTTATGTGATGGATGAGGCGGATAATGAGAGCCATGGAACGGATAAGATCTTTAAAAAAACAGATGACTGGAATACTCATGTGAAGCAGTGGAACCGGCTGCTTGCAGATAATCCGGCATATACAGAGGCGGTTCTGGACCGTGTAAAACGCTGTGTAGAGAGGGATAAGAACCGAGCCTGCGTGGTGATCTGGTCCATGGGAAATGAAAGCGCCTATGGCTGTGCGTTTGAATCTGCCATGGCATGGACGAAGAAGCGGGACGATACAAGGCTCTGCCATTATGAGGGCGCACGCTATGTACCGGATGTGAAGAAGTATGATTTCAGTCATATGGATATTTACAGCCGTATGTATCCGGAGTTTGAGGAAATTCGGCAGTATTTTGAAGAACCTCAGAGGCGCATTTTTACGGAGGATCTTCCCTTTATGATGTGCGAATACTGCCATGCCATGGGAAATGGCCCCGGCGATCTGGAGGACTATTTTGAGTGGATTCACCGCTATGACGGGATGTGCGGCGGCTTTGTATGGGAGTGGTGTGACCATGCAGTTCGGGGAGAAAAAGGCTTTTTGTATGGAGGAGATAATGGTGAGGAGCTCCATGATGGAAACTTCTGTGTTGATGGACTGGTATCGCCGGACCGTGTTCCGCATCCGGGGTTAAGGGAGTTTAAAAATGTGTACCGTCCGGCCCGTATCCGGGAAATCAACTGGGATGCAGGAGAAGTAACATTCAAAAATTATATGGATTTTACGGATCTTGCAGACTATGTGTATCTGAAATGGGAAGCAGTGCAGGATGGAGAAACAGTTATGGAAATGATTCAGAGAGAACTGCCGTCGATCCCTCCCCACGGTACAGTTTGCATAAAGTTTCCGGTACAGTTTGCAGCAGAGGGAAGAGGTTTTCTGCGGGTGAGATATTACCTGAAACAGAAAACACCGGGATTGAAGGAAGGCCATGAGCTGGGCTTTGACGAGGCAGAAGTGCCTGAGACGAAAACGCAGGATTCTCTTCCAAAACTGGCGTTGGGACATTCCGAAAAATCGCTTCAAATTGATCTGAAAGAAACGGAACGTTTTGTGGAAATTCTGGGAGAGAACTTTACATACAAATATGATAAATTTCTGGGGACCTTTTCAGGACTGAAAAAAATGGGGCAGGAATATCTGGTTCATCCCATGGAATATAACATCTGGCGCGCTCCGACGGATAATGACCGCAAGATCCGTCTGGAGTGGCAGCGTGCCGGATATGACAGAACAAGGGTGCGCACTTATTTGACGAAGGTAAGCCAAAGAGAGGATAAAACGGTGGAACTGATGACAGACTTATCCATATCAGCGGTTCACATTCAAAGGATTTTAAATATCAGGGCACGATGGATCGTGGATGAGAAAGGGAAGATCACAGTGAAACTTGACGTAAATAAAAACATGGAATTTCCATGTCTGCCCCGATTTGGCCTGCGCCTTTTTCTGAATCCGGCCCTTACGCAAGCGGCTTATTATGGAATGGGACCGGACGAGAGTTATGTGGATAAGCACAGGGCATCCTGGCATGGTATATTTAAGGGGAATATAAGGACTATGCATAAGCCCTATCTCAGACCTCAGGAGTATGGGGCTCATTGGGACTGCGGCTGGTGCAGTCTTGCAGGCGGGGGACGGTTCATACAGGCAGCCTCCAGTCAGGCATTTATGTTTCAGGTATGCCCGTATACGCAGGAGGAACTTGAAAAGAAGAGGCATGATTTTGAGTTGGAGGAAACGGACAGTACCGTTCTCTGTCTGGATCACTGTCAGAGCGGGATCGGTTCAGGAAGCTGCGGTCCTAAACTGTCAGAGAAATACCAGTTTAATGAGGAACTGTTTTCACGAACCTGGACCATAGAGCTGGGAGCGAAGGAACCATAAAGTGAGGAGAAGGAAGATGAAACAAAGAAAGTGGGCCGCATTTTTAGGTTTTGCCCTTTTGATGGCTGGATTGGGGGCAAATGATGCTCTGCGGGGAATCTTTGCCCCTGTCTTTCAGGAACGGTATGGACTGAATGGAAGCCAGCTCTCCCTGATTGTTACCATTAGCTATGTGGGAAATCTGTTGTTTTTGAGTGCAGGGGGAAAGCTTTTAGATCTTTTTCCGAGAAAACGGGTGGCGATGGCAGTAACAGCTGTCTGGGCGGCGGCCATTGTGATGAACCTGCTGTCGGATGGCTATACCTGGATTCTGGTTTCCATGTTTTTTGCCCTGGGAGCGTCCACCCTTTTAAATACAACGGTCAATATTCTGACTCCTGCCGTATTTGCAGGCTATGCGGGGCTGATGGTAAACCTGTTTTTCTTTATTCAGGGCATAGGTACCAGCATGAGCCAGCTGCTTTTAGGCAGATATGCTTTTCACTATGGAGGGTGGAAATGGATTAATGCGGTTTTATTGATTATAGCCGGCCTGGTGATCCTTTTATTTTTCTTTTTAAAGGTTCCGGAACAGGAAAAAGAGAAAGAAAGTCAGACGGAATCAGAGAAAAAAGAGCCGGATCGTGTGGTCTTGTGGATCTTTACAGCAATGATGGGCTGCTATTTTATTGGCGAGCATGGAATTATGAACTGGCTGCTGTCTTACTGTATCTCAGCTTTCTCAATGGAGGCAGGGGAAGCATCCTTAAGCCTGTCTTTATTCTGGGGCGGAATGACCGCAGGGAGGCTTTTGTTTGCGCCTGCAGTTCAGAAAATGGGGACAGTAAAGAGCATGAAACTGTTTGGGGGAATCGGAACTGCCATGTTCTGCATCGGCTGCGTTGTGGGGGAAAAGGGGGTGCTGATATTAGGGGCCTCCGGCTTTGCGCTTGCTGTTTTATATCCGACCATGGTACTCCTGATCCAGCAGATCTATCCAGCCCGGACAGCAGCTACCAGAACCGGTATGATCATCAGCACAGCCACGGTGGCCGATATTGCCTTTAATATGCTTTTTGGAGCTGCCTCTTCTGCCTGGGGCTACAGGGCGAGCTTCATGATTCTTCCGGCAGCCATGGCTGTATTTTACAGTCTTTATATAAAACTGACCGAAATGTTAAAAGAAAGTGAGCGATAGTGCATGGATATCATAAGGAACAGGATTCTTCCGATATTGGAAAGCCTTGGGGGCTGGCGTTATCAGGAGAAAGAGATCCTGACAGAGGTGGAAATTTGTGAGGGTGATTACAATTTTACAGAGCGTCTGAACGGGAGAATATTGCAGGAAGGGTGGAAACCGTTTGGTTCTTATGAAACCTGGGGAGGAGGAGACCGCCATTTCTGGTTTCGCACCAGAGCGCAGGTAAGGGAAAAATGGAAGGGAAAAGAGGTTCGCATTACGTTAAATACGGGGGCAGATGATATCTGGAACACAGATAACCCTCAGGTTATGGTTTACAAAAATGGAGTCCTTTCAGGGACGATGGATATGAACCATCAGGATCTGATCCTTACGGAGGCGGCTCAAGGGGGAGAGATGTATGAGCTGGTGTTCTATGCTTATTCCAACAGTGAAGCGCCAACCAATTTTTTTCATCTCATTCTTTCAGTTTATAATGAGGATGTGGCAGGACTGTACTACGATCTGAAGGTTCCTTTTGAAGCGGCGGAGCTTCTTTCAGAGGAGGATCTGAACCGAATAGAGATCATGAAGTGCTTAAATGGCTGTATTTCCAGACTGGATCTGAGAAAAACAGAGTCAGAGGAATTTGAACAGTCTATAAAAGAGGCACGGATGTATCTGAGGGAAAATCGGGAAAAGCTGTATCGGTATACGCCGGTCACGGTTCATTCCATTGGACATACCCATATTGATGTGGCATGGAAATGGCCTTTAAGACAGACCAGACAGAAGGCAGTGCGCAGCTTTCGGACAGTATTGAACCTGATGGAGCGGTTTCCGGAGTACAAATTTATGTCCAGCCAACCTCAGCTCTATGAATTTGTAAAAGAAGAGGCACCAGAACTTTTTGAAGAGATACAAAAAAAGATCGATCAGGGGCGCTGGGAAGCTGAAGGAGGAATGTGGCTGGAACCAGACTGCAATCTGGTTTCGGGAGAATCTCTCATTCGTCATATCCTCTATGGAAGACGGTTTTTTGAAAAGGAACTGGGAGCAAAAAAGCAGGAGGTGCTTTGGCTGCCGGATGTATTCGGCTACAGCGCTGCAATGCCTCAGATCATGAAAAAAGCAGGGCTGTCTTATTTTATGACTACGAAATTGGGGTGGAACGAGTATAATATTTTTCCGTATGATACCTTTATGTGGAAGGGAATTGACGGAAGTCAGGTGCTGACTCATCTGATCACTACCAGGAATTACCTTCCCGGAAAGGGGATCAGGGATCTGCCCAACGGAAGTACCACCTACAATGGCCTCCAGAATGCCAGCCAGATCAAAGGAACCTGGCAGAGGTATCAGAATAAGGATGTGAGTACGGATGTACTGACCTGTTATGGCTATGGGGACGGAGGGGGAGGGCCAACGGAAGAAATGCTGGAGCAGAGCCGCCGCCTGGAGCCGGGAGTGGCCGGCGTTCCGCGGGTGCGTCAGACCTTTGTAAAGGATTTCTTTCATATTCTGGAAAACAACATGGATAAAAAACACCTTCCATCCTGGAGCGGAGAGTTATATCTGGAATTTCACCGGGGAACCTACACCTCACAGGCAAAAAATAAATGGTATAACCGGAAATGCGAATTTCTAATGGGGGATGCAGAGTTTTATTCCGTTTTTGCAAATGCTTTGGGAGCCGATCTTGCTTACCCGGCCGGGGAACTGGAAAAAAACTGGAAACTCCTGCTTTTGAATCAGTTTCACGATATTCTGCCAGGTTCAGCCATCCGGGATGTATATTCAGATTCACAGAACCAGTATGAGGAGATCCTTTCATCAGGCCGCAGTTTGGCAAAGAAAGCAAGAACGGCAGCTCTGGCAGCGTTGGAGAAGAAGTCGGATGGAGAAAGCCTGGCGGTATTCAATCCGCTGGGGTTTGAAAGAACCGGGATCGGAATCCTTTCCGGGAGAGAAGCAGAGAAGATAGGATGGATCGAAGACGGACTGAAGACGGAGCGTCTTTTGTTCCAGAAAATGCAGGGGGGAGATTATCTCTGCCTGGCTAAGGGCATACCATCCAAAGGGCTTTGTGTCTATGAAAAAGGAGATGTGGATCAGCGGTTTTTTGCTCCAGTCATACAGAATCTGCTCACGGACGAGAGAGGATGGCCTGTAAGTCTGGATACGCCATTTTTCCACATAGAGTTTGATCGGGAAGGAGAGATGAGCCGGATTCTGGATCGAACAGAGGGCAGGGAGCTTCTGAAGAAGGGGGAAGTGGGGAACCGCCTGACAATATATGAGGATCGGCCGCGGGAATTTGACGCATGGAATATCGATCCCTCCTATGAAGAAAAACAGTGGGCGTTTGGCCCGGCAGAAGCCTTTTGCCTGGAGGAAAACGGCCCTGTTCAGGGAACTCTTTACATCCGCAGAAGATTCTTAGACTCGGTTCTGGAACAGAGGATCTGTTTTTACGGGCATACTTCCCGGATTGACTTTAAGACCACCGCAGACTGGAGAGAGCACCAGTTACTGCTGAGAACTGCATTTCCCCTGGATATCCAGGGCAGTGAGGCGGACTTTGAGATTCAGTTTGGAAATGTAAAGAGACCTGTTCACAAAAATACCACGTGGGATCAGGCCCGATTTGAGGTATGCGCTCATAAGTGGATGGATCTGTCAGAGTACGGATACGGAGTTGCTCTTTTAAATGACTGCAAATACGGCTGCGATATCCACGATTCTGTTTTGAACCTGACGCTTATAAAATCCGGTATCTTTCCAGATCCAGAAGCGGATCAGGGAATCCATCATTTTACATATTCTCTTTATCCTCATCAGGGGGATTTCCGCCGGGGAAGGGTGATACAGGAGGCATATGATCTGAACTGTCCGCTGTTTATGGAAAATGGAGCAAAGACAGAGGCGGGAAGCTGGTCTTTCCTTCAGATAGATGAGGAAAATATTCTGGCAGATACGGTTAAAAAGGCAGAGGATGGAGACGATCTGATCCTGCGTTTCTATGAAGCGTATGGTATGCGCACGAAGGTTCGCCTTACACTGCCGCTGCTTGCTTCCGGCTTTGGTGCAGCTATCTGTGATCTGATGGAAGAGACAGAGCCGGGAAAAATTGCGGCGGATCAGGAGAAAACGCTGATTCAAAAAGGCAGTAGTCTGGAGTTTGAAATGAAGCCGTATGAGATTACCTCCATACGGCTGCAATGGAACCGCAAGATTTGAACGTTTAGATACATAAAAAGCAAAAAATGCAATAATATACACACGAAAAGGCAAAAATCGTGTAGAAATTGACGTGTTAAAATGATACTATGGAGTCATCAGACAAACATCTTATTGGAATTGCAAAAACAGAAGTATTTTAAGGAGGAGATTATTATGAAAAAGAAAGCGGCAAGAACAATGGCAGGGATTCTTACCTTGTCTATGGCAGCAGCCTTAACTGCCTGCGGCGGTTCTGGATCTGAGACTGCAAAGAAGGATGGAGCAGCAGAGAATTCCGGCCCGATTACAGGGCAGACACTTTCCGTTATGCTCTCTGAGGAGCCGGGTGAGCAGGATCCGCTGGGAAATGCCTTAAATCACTGGGCAGAGGAAAGCGGAAATACGATTAAAAAGATTATCATTTCCCATGACGATATGAGGAGCAAGTTCCCGGCCATGGCTAAGAACAAGGATCTTCCTGATATTGTTTCCACTACCTTTCTGCACCAGATCTATCCTGATGAGTTTGTGAATATGGAGGATGTGGTGGATCTTTCCAAATTCAACCAGTCTGCACTGAATATTGTGGGAAAATCGTATTCTTCCGATGCCATTACAGGTATTATTGAGCAGTATACAACGACCTGTATGTTTTATAATAAGGATGCTTTTGCGGCAGCTGGAATTGAGGCTCCAACGGTAGAGAATCCATGGACCTGGGATCAGCTTTATGAAAATGCAGCGATTCTTCAGGAAAAGGCGGGTGTAAAATACGGGTTTGCAGCAGATGTGTCAAGAGCACGTTACGATATTATGATGTATGCCAACGGAGGCTCTCTGGTAGAGAAGGATGGGGACAGCTTTAAGGTAACAGTAAACAGCCCTGAGAACATAGCAACCCTGGAGCGTTTCGTTCAGGCGAATAATGAGGTGATGCCGAAAGCCATCTGGGCAGGCGGTACCACAGATAATCCGGTAGAGTATTTCAAGAACGGAGATGCAGCCATTCTGCTGTCTGGATCCTGGAACTACAATACTTTTACGAATGAGATTTCCAAGTTTGATTTTGGCGTAATGCCTTCTCCAAAGGGGACCCAGTGCCAGTCCGCGATTATCGGCGGAGCAGCCCTTGCTATTCCTAAAAATGGCAAGCATCCTGAGCTGGCAGAGCAGTTTGTTCAGTGGCTTTTTGAAGAGGATCACTATAAGGAGTATCTGCAGCTGCATAAAGGTTTGTCTGTTATGAATGATGTTGCGTATGAGCCGGAGACGGATAAGGCCAAAGAAGACTTCAAGCTGATGCAGAATGAAACCAACTATGTAACAGATACATTTATGACAGATGAGAGTTCATCCTGGAGAAACTATAAGGATAATGAATACAGAGATGCCTTAAAACGCGCTGTATCCGGGGAGATCACAGCAAAAGAGGCTCTGGATGGCTTTGCAAAGCAGCTGTCTGAAGCTTCTGACTGGAGTATGGCTTACTAAATTTATATCATACAGAAAACAGCCCATGCCTTTTTTGGAGGAAATGGGCTGTTTTGTTTGCGTTTTGGAGAAATGATTGTTAAAATAAAAAAAAGCAAAAACCTGTTGATAAAGCAAAAAATGCAATATAATTATTCCTAAAAGACAAAATAAATGTAGAAATTGACTTTTTGAAGTGTTAAGATAAATCCAGAAAGCGATGGAAGAAGAGACTTCCAGTGAGAGGAGCGAGAGGATGAAATATACAACATCGGATATTGACCGTTACATTGATCTGTATCTTAACAGCTTTGAAAAAGTTCTTTATGAAGAGGATTCCCAGTTTATGGAGGGAATGAAGACAAGGAGCCTGGCAGGAGACGATATCCGGCGGTATCAATTCTGGGAGTGGACCCAGGGTGTGGGACTTTACGGAGTATGGAAACTATATAAGGAAACGAGGGATGCCAGATATATGGATATTCTCACCTCCTACTACGAACGGCAGCTTGTCATCGGTCTTCCTTCCAAGAACGTAAATACCGTTACTCCGCTGCTGGCTATGTCTTTTGTAGCTGAGGAAACCGGCAATGAGCGCTACATGGATGTCTGCCGGGAATGGGCCAGATGGATCTATGAGGATTTTCCAAGGACGAAAGAGGGCGGACTTCAGCATATAACATCCGATACCTTAAATGAGGGAGAACTTTGGGATGACACCCTGTTTATGACGGTTTTATTCCTGGCAAATATGGGACGGATCCTGGGAGAAAAGAAGTATCTGGATGAAGCAGAATATCAGTTTCTTCTTCATATTAAATATCTCACAGACCGTAAGACAGGATTGTGGTATCACGGCTGGTCTTTTAAGGAGAAAAGCCATTTTGCAGCTGCCTTCTGGGGAAGAGGGAACTGCTGGATCACCGCGGCTATTCCGGAATTTTTAAATCTGTTTAATTGCAGCAGGAGTGTAAAAAAGTTTTTAGAGGAAACCTGGAAACGGCAGGCAGAGGCTCTGATCGAGTATCAGGAGCCGAATGGTATGTGGCACACTCTGATTGATGATAAAACTTCTTATGTGGAAGCCAGCGCAACCTGCGGTTTTGCCTATGGAATCTTAAAGGGAGCTGGTCTTGGGCTGGCAAAGGAGGACTGGATCCGTCAGGCGCTGGCTGCTCTTGAGCCTATTATGGGATACACAGATGAACTGGGTGTGGTAAATCAGGTGTCTTACGGAACTCCCATGGGAAGGGAATCAAAGGATTTCTATAAAAAGATCGAACTGAAGCCGATGCCATACGGACAGGCTTTAGCGATGCTGTTCTTTATGGAATGCAGGAAGTATGCCAAGGATATTTAGAAGGATCAAGGAGGAGAACGATATGAAAAAAGGTAGAAAGCAGTCATTCTGCCACACGCACAGTTTCTGGATGTTTGTACTTCCGTCGCTGGCTCTGTTTACGATTTTTTTTCTGCTGCCGCTGGTACTGAGCATCTGGTTTTCATTTACTAACTATGACGGCTGGAAAACAATGGATGTGGTTGGCCTGAAAAACTATATGGATATCCTGAAGGATAAAGATTTTTATAAGACTGTGGGGCGGACGCTTTTATATACCGTCTGCAACCTTCCGTTTAAGATCGCGATCCCTTTGCTGTTGGCAGCGCTGGTTACTTCCAGGCTGGTAAAGGGAAAGACGCTGATGCGTACCCTGATCTATATTCCAGTTCTTTTATCGGCTTTGGTAGCAGGTATCACTATTAACTGGATGTTTGGGCAGGAATACGGTCTGATCAACTTTATTTTACAGAAAATGGGAATCGATCCCCTGCAGTGGTCATTAAATCCGATCCTGGCTACCGTTGTTATCAGTGTGGCATCTAACTGGATTTCAGCCGGATATTATATGCTTCTTTATGTAGGCGGAATCAACAATATTAACCGGGAACTTTATGAAGCAGCCAGTGTGGACGGCGCAAAGAAGATCCAGGCATTTACCAGGATTACACTTCCTCTTTTGATGCCTACCACCTTTATTGTACTTTTGCTTTCTACTGTATCCCTTTTAAAGGAATATGCACTGGTACAGGGTATTTCTCTGGGAGGCCCCGGTTCCTCTACCACTTATATTGTACAGTATATATTCGACCAGGGATTTAACCAGTATAAGTACGGATATGCGTCAGCGGCAGGCATTCTCATAAGCCTTCTGTTTATTGTGATTGCAGTCGTACAGTTTAAAGCAACGAAAGGCGGAGGTGAAGTATAATGGAAGGATCAGCAAAACGCAAAGCAGAAACCATATGTATGACAATTCTGGGACTGGTGGTGGCAGGTCTAATGGTATTTCCTATTATCTGGTTGGGATTCAGTTCATTTAAGCCCTCTACAGAGTTGTTTTCTTACCCCCTTCACCTGTTTCCGCAGGAGCCAAGCGGAGCGTCGTATGTGAGTGTAGTGGCAGATGGATTTTTTAACTATGTAAAGAACAGCTTGTTCCTGGCTGTGGCAGGTACACTGATCACAGTTGTGATCAGCGCAATGTGCGGTTACGCTTTGGCTGTTTACCGCAAAGAGATTCCTTATGTAAACAAAGTGTTTGCAGTATTTCTTCTGGGAACCCTGATTCCTGGTGAGATCCTTACTATCACTCAGTTTACCGTAGTCAGCGAGATGGGGCTTTACAACAATATCTGGGGATGTATTCTTCCTGTTGTAACGACTACTACCGGTATTTTTATGTATCGGCAGCATTATATGTCCATTCCTCTGGAACTGGTAGAGTCTGCAAGACTGGACGGCGCTTCCGAGTTTCGGATCTTTCGTTCCATCATGCTTCCTTTGGGGTCTTCCGTTACTATCACACTGACCATCTTCTCCTTCATGTGGCGGTGGAATGATTATATCCTGCCTCTGATGGTACTGTCTGATCAGGAAAATTTTACCATACAGATTGCAATCAAGAGCTATATCGGAACCATGGGTGTGGACTGGAATTCCATTTTGGCGGCATCCATTTTGTCGATTCTTCCAATTATTGTTATTTTCATTATCTTACAGCGTTATATCACCGGTGGATTGGCTGCCAGTGGTGTAAAGGGCTAAAAACGGAGGCTTACAATGGAACGTTATATAGTGCATCTGATAAAAGGCGCAGAATACAGAACACGGCAGTTTATGGGAGGCCAGGTCAAAGACCCTGCTTCTATGCAGTTTGGGGGGATACGTGGGGATATTTGGGAGGCAAAACCTACTATCTATGCCCTGGCCCCGGCTCTGGCTGTGTATTTTAATGAGAATAGCTGCTTTTATAAAAATGGGGAACTGTATGACGCAGTGAATCTTGCTCTGGACTTTGTAGCCAGAACCCAGAGAGAGGACGGAAGCTTTGACTATCCTTCCTGCAACTTTAAATCGGCAGCAGACACCTCTTTTTGTTTTAAGCGTCTGATCGCCGCTTACCGGCTTCTTGTAAAATACGGAATGGATACAGATGAGAAGATTACTGTATTAAAGGAAAAATACCTGACTGTGATGCACCGGGCATTGGAAGCTGTCCTGGTTGGAGGTTTTCATACTCCCAATCACCGGTGGGGAATTGCTGCAGCCTTACTGCAGGGGGCAAATCTCTTTGCAGAGGAAGAGGGCTTTGCCGCAGGCCTTAGAAACCGGGCCGGGCAGTATCTGGCAGAAGGGATAGATGCAGATGAGGACGGCGAGTATGCGGAGCGATCCACCGGAAATTATAATGCGGTGGTGAATAATGCCATGATGGCAATGTATCAGGAAACCGGGGAAGAATCATTTCTGGGATATGTGGAGCGTAACCTGGCCATGATGCTGAACTATGTGGATCCGGATGATACCATTTTTACCCAGAATTCGACCAGGCAGGATCAGGGCAAGAAGGAATATGCGGATAAATATTTTTACCAGTATTTGTATATGTGCAGCAGGCAGGAATATCCGGCTTTTGACGCGGCAGCCCATAAGATCATAAAAGATAATATGGAACGGGGAGATCTGGCTCCGGACTGTCTTCATATCATTATGAACCATGATGAGATGATGGGATATCATTTTAAGGAATATGGTTTCCCGCAGCAGTACCGGAAGTTTTTCCGCCACGCAGGAGTGCTGCGGGTTAAAAAGAAGGAGTACGCTTATACGGTGTTAAACGGAAAGAGCGCTTTCTTGTACTTTAAAAGCAAAGGAACTGTGCTCTGTGTGAAGATTGGGGAAAGCTGCTGCGATATCCGCAACTTTATTCCTGATAAAATTGAAGAACTGCCGGACGGCTGCCGGCTTGAGGCAGAGGCAGAGAGCTGGTACTATCTGCCTTTTGAGGAAAAACAGGATACTTCTGACTGGTGGAAAATGGATCAGTCTAAGAGGAAAAAACTCATCAGCAGCCGTTTAAAGACTACCCTTAATATTCATGAGACAGAAAATGGTCTGGAGCTGTCTTTAAAGGCAGAAGGGCTGGATCGTCTTCCGCTCAGACTGGAGATCTGCATTCCGGCAGGAGTAACCCTGGAACATCCGGCATTTGCCTTGGAGGCAGCTCCCGGAGAGGGAATGATCTTAAAAGAGGGATATCTGACGATTCGGGACGGACTGACGGAAGTGGAGATTGGTCCTGGTTTTGGAGAACATTCTTTTAAGGGACACTATTCAGGGGAGGAAATCAACCAGAACGGCTATACCGTTTATGCAAACGGATATACTCCTCTTGAAAAGAAGTTCAACCTTATGGTAAAATGACCATGTATAATACACCATGAAACGGATCTGGCCGTGTTTCTCGGAAAATGTTCCGGGTGCACGGCCTGTATTTCGTTTTGTTTAAAAGACCGGATAAGAAAGGGGAAACAAAATGCTTCGTATTGGAATTGATCTTGGGGGAACAAAGATAGCCGCTGGGCTGGTGGATGAGGGCAGGAATCTGGGGGCATCGGTTCAGGAGCCTACAAGGCTGCCAAGACCGGCCAAAGAGCTGGCGGAAGCGGTGTTTCATCTGGCAGAGCGTCTGCTTAAGGAGCAGGGTATTGCCTGGGAGCAGGTGGAGTGCGTGGGGATCGGCATACCAGGTACGGTGAATCGGGAGACGGACTGCGTAGAATATGCCAATAATTTTGGATTTGAAAACGTACCCTTTGTAAAGATGGTAAAGGACTGGTTTCCCTGCCCTCTCTACGCTGAGAATGATGCCAAGGCGGCAGCCTGGGGCGAGTATCTGGCAGGAGCGGGACAGGGCAGCCGCTCTATGACGGCTGTGACCCTGGGAACCGGAGTCGGCGGCGGGATCATTTTAAACGGAACGATTCTGGAGGGGGAAAACGGGGCGGCCGGCGAGCTGGGCCATATGGTAATCCGCCAGAACGGCCGTTCCTGTACCTGCGGCCGGAAGGGATGCCTGGAGGCCTATGCTTCCGCTACCGCCCTTGTAAGCCAGGCTAAGGAGGCCATGGAAACTTCGCAGGAATCCCTTCTTTGGTCCCTTTGCGGAGGGAAGATGAGTGAGGTAAACGGCCGTCTGATTTTTGAGGCGGCGGCCCAAAAAGATGAGACAGCCTGCAGGGTACTGGAGCGCTTCACAGAGGATTTATCAGACGGGGCAGCCAATATTATCAATATCCTTCAGCCGGAGGTGCTCTGCATCGGAGGAGGTTTAAGCGGGGCCGGGGAAGCGCTGCTTGCGCCTTTAAAGAGGAAAACCGCACCAAAGGTCTACTCCCGTGCGTCAAAGAAGAATACAAGGATTCTCCTGGCACGTCTGGGAAACGGCGCGGGGATCATCGGCGCTGCCTGCCTGAATGAGCAGGTGGAGAAGGCTGCCGTAAAGAAATAAAAACAATTTGACATCCGGGTCAAATATTCATATAATGGCCCTGAACCGTGTACGGCCCCATTTGCTTTTGCGCCATCCGGCGCGGCAGCAAACGGGGCCGTATGTGATCTGCGGCAGTGCCCATAAAGGGCCTGACAGGGAAGCTGAACCTGAAAAACGGCGGATGGGATGACCACGCAGACTCCGCATCTTCAGCAAAACAGCGCAGCCCCCGCTACTGTACTGGAGGACGATGTCTTTTAGGCGCCACTGGATCAATCATCCGGGAAGGCAAAGACAGAGAATGAATCCAAGCCAGGAGACCTGCTGCCGCAGAAGTGTAAACTATACTTTCGGAGGGAAAGAGAAATGAAACACAAACATCTGGTAAGAGCTGCGCTCCTTATGATGAGCGCGGCAGTGATCGGCGGCTGCAAAGCGGCAGGCACAGAAACAGCTGCATCCAGTGACACGAATGCGCAGACAGAAACAGCAGACGTCTCAGACACCGCTTATACCCCTGTTACGATCCAGAATGGAGACCGTACCGTCACATTTACGAAAATGCCCGAAAAGGTTCTCTGCGCCAACCTTTATGCAGCGGAAAACATGGTCATGCTGGGCCTGGGAGACCGGGTAGCGGGCCGGATCGCTCCCGCCAACCCCGCGGAAAAGCCTCTTCCTGAGCTGCAGGCAGAATTTGACAAAATCCCACAGATTGAAAAATCTCATGAAAATGCAGTGGCTTTGGGGGGTGACCTTGTGATTGGTCAGGTAAGCGCCTTTAAGGAAACGGCCTGGGGAAGCTATGAACAGCTGGAGAGCAAGGGCATCAACTGCCTTACAATCACAGGAACCATTGTTCCAGATGAAACCATAGAGGACGTTTATACGGATATTGAAAATCTGGGAAAGATTTTTAAGGCAGAGGACAGGGCACAGGCGCTGATCGACGATATCCGTTCTCAGATCGGTGAAGTAACGGAAGCGGTAAGTTCTGTGCAGAAAGAGGAACGGCCCAGGGTATTTGTACTTGATACATTTAAGGGGAATGAGATTTACACCACCTCAAAGGGCCTTGAGAGCAATTTAATTGAACTGGCCGGAGGCATAAACTGTACCCGCAACATGGATGAGGCCAGATGGTTTAATACCAGTGTGGAGACATTGGTGGAGGCGGATCCTGACTGGATCATTATCAATGACTACGGTGCTCAGACTGTGGAAGAAAAGAAGGAATTTCTGGATTCCAATCCGGCCTTATCGGAAGTAACGGCCGTAAAAAACAAGAACTATCTTGTAATCCCGCTGGTGGAGGTTATGCAGGATGTAAGGGCAGCCAGCGCCTGCCGTACATTTGCAGAGACCTTCCACCCGGAGTGTTTCCGGTAGGCGGGCAGGGAAAGAGGGGGAGAAGCAGCCTCCTCTTTCTTCTGCTTTCAGCAGGGCTTTTATGTTCCGTCATCTGGACCGTCCGCATCGGTTCTGCCCAGATCCCGGCAGGAGAGGTCTTTGGCATCTTAACGGATCAGCTTTTTAACGGCGGAGCGGGACTTAAGGCGGGAAAATGGCCCATGCATCATTTTCAGATCATATGGAACATCCGCCTCCCCAGGGCACTGTTTGGTCTTTTGTGCGGAGCGGGGCTGGCAGTCTGCGGAGCTGCCATGCAGGCGCTGGTGCTCAATCCCATCGCAGATCCCTATATTCTGGGGATTTCATCAGGAGCATCGGCGGGGGCTGCCTGGGCGCTGCTGATGCCGCTCCCCCTGTTTTCTGGCCCTTATCAGACCACGGCAGCTGCCTTTTTGGGAGCGCTGTTATCTGCCTGGGTGGTATATTTTATGGCTAAAATGGCAGGAGGAGGACAGCTTCGGCCGGTGACGCTGCTTTTATCGGGAACCGCGGTGAACGCGGTTATGAGCGCGGTAACCAGCTTTCTTATTTTCCTGGCAAAAAGCCCGGAAAGCATTGCGGCGGTATACAACTGGCAGATGGGGAGCATCGCGGCGGCTCAGTGGAAGAATCTGGCTCTGCCTGCGGCGGGGGTTCTGGGAGGGACGGCAGTATTTACCGCCTGCGGGGGATATTTTAACATGATGATGATGGGAGATGAGGATGCGGCGGCCATGGGACTTGCTGTAAGGCGTTTCCGTTTTCTCATGTTTGCTCTGTGTTCCCTGGTGGTAGCGTCTTTGGTGTCTGTTACCGGGATTATCGGTTTTGTGGGGCTGGTAGTGCCTCATATGGTACGTTTCCTTGCAGGAACCAGCAGCAATCGGCTGGTAATGCCATTAAGCGCCCTGGGAGGCGGAATATACCTTGTATGGGCTGACGCCCTGGCAAGGAGCGCCTTTGGAGCGGCGGAACTGCCCCTGGGCATTGTCACTGCCTTTGCGGGAGCCCCCTTCTTTTTGTTCCTGATGATACGAAATGGATATGGAGGAGGAAAAAAATGAGGCTTTTCTATGAAAATATCCATGTGCGCCTTGGGGGAAAGGAAATCCTGAAAGGAGTGGATCTTTGCACCGAGGAGGGAAAGGTGACGGGAATCATCGGTCCCAACGGCTGCGGAAAGTCTACCCTGATAAAGACTACCTTCGGGCTGGTAAAGCCGGTTCAGGGAAGGATCCTGGTGGGAGAGCGGGAAGCCTATGCCATCCGCCCCAGGGAAATGGCTTCCCTCATCGGCTATGTGGGTCAGGATACAGGCTGCGTCTTTGACTTTTCTGTATGGGATGTGATATCCATGGCCATGTATGCCAGATCTTTTGAAAGATATACGGCCTTTGGCGCAAAGAAATGCAGACCCCGGTCTTTGCAGTATTCTGAGAAAGAAATCGTTCGTCAGGCGTTAGAGGAGCTTGGGATTTACCATCTGAAGGACCGCAGTATCCTGTCGCTGTCCGGAGGGGAACGGAAACTGGTTTTTATTGCCAGAGCCATTGCTCAGGGTGCAGATACGCTGATCCTGGACGAGCCAACCAACCATCTGGATATATCCCGTCAGCTGTTTTTGATGGACTATCTGAGAACGTGCGGCCGGACGGTGCTGATTGTGCTCCACGACCTGCGTCTGGCAGCCCATTACTGTCACCGGGTTTATCTGATGAGGGAGGGAGAGGTTCTGGCATCCGGGGATCCCATTAAGGTGCTGGATGCCGAACGGACCCGGCAGGTCTTTGGCATCTGTGCAAAAGCCTGCGTGAACCAGGGAGGGCAGCGAGACTTTTCACTTTTTGACGGAATATCGCAGCAGGAAAACGTGGGTTAAAAAAACGTTAAAATTGCCACAAAAGCTGCCGGCGTCCTTTCGGAGCATTTGACGGTGATTTTCACAGCTGTTATAATAAAATCCATCATATTGTTTGCCGGGAGCGGCGCTGACAGGGAGAGGGGCAGCCGGCCTCGTCCAAGGATGGTATCCTGTGGTCAGCGAAGCCTTCCCGGCGGGACGGAAAGGATCAGCTGCTTATGAATGAATTTTTACTTCTTACCGGAACTGTGATTATAATCTGTATTCTCACAGGCCGGTTTACCGACAAATTGGGTGTACCGTCCCTTCTGGCATTTATTGCCCTTGGTATGTGCTTTGGAGTGGACGGTATTTTTAAGATCCCCTTTGATGATTACCAGACTTCGGAGATCATCTGCTCCACCAGCCTGATTTTTATTATGTTTTATGGCGGTTTTGGAACGAATATTAAGGAGGCCAGGCCAGTGATCGCCCGTGCGGTAGTGCTCTCCACCGCCGGAGTGGTGCTCACGGCTGCGATCGTTGGCATTTTCGTTCATGCCGTTTTGGGGCTTCCTCTGTTAGAAAGTCTTCTGGTGGCCTCTGTGGTGGGTTCCACAGACGCGGCCTCCGTGTTCAGTATCCTGCGCTCCAAAAACCTGAATCTGAAGGAAAATACGGCCTCCCTTCTGGAGATGGAATCCGGTTCCAATGACCCGATTTCCTATATGCTCACTGTGATTTTAACGGCCCTTCTTACAGGGGCCAGCATCAGTGTTCCCCTGATGCTGTTTCAGCAGCTGTTTTTCGGTCTGCTGTTTGGCGTGCTTTTTGGAAAGGGAGCAGTTCTGGCATTAAACCGCAGCCGTTTTGATATTGCCCAGGGAAAGACGATTTTTGTCTTTGCCGTAGCTATTTTAGCCTATGTGGTACCTGTACTTCTGGGAGGAAACGGATACCTAAGCGTCTATCTGTGCGGAATTATTCTGGGAAATTCGTTCATACCCCACAAACGGGAAATGGTGCTCTTTTTTGATGTGCTTACGGAAGTGGCTCAGATGATGATCTTCTTCCTCCTGGGCCTCCTTGTTACGCCTTCCCAGCTGGGGGAGGTGCTGTTCCCCTCGGCAGTGATCATGGTATTTCTCACCATAATCGGCCGCCCCTTAGCGGTGACGGCGCTCCTTAGCGGTTTTAAGGCGTCCTGGGGGCAGATCGGCACCGTGTCCTGGGCTGGGCTCAGGGGTGTTGCCTCTATTGTATTTGCTATTTATGCGGTACTGCGGCAGGTGCCGATGAAATACAACCTCTTTAACCTGGTATTCTGTATTGTGCTGCTGTCCATTTCCATTCAGGGAACCCTTCTGCCGTGGATTTCCAGGCGGTTAAAGATGATCGATGAGAAAGCGGATGTGCGCAGGACGTTTACGGATTATCAGGAGGAAAGCAGCATCAGCTTTGTAAAATTCCACTTAAACAGCGGCCATCCCTTTGTGGGAAAGAATCTGAAGGAGGTCATTCTTCCGCCTCAGCTTTTAGTGGTTCTGATCATCCGCGGAAAAGACCTGATGGTGCCAAACGGCGATACAGAGTTGGAAAGCGGAGATCTGCTTATTGCTGCGGCAGAGGAATTTGAAGATCGCAGGAACATGACCCTTCACGAGATCACGGTGGATAAAAACTACAAATGGAGAGGGAAACATTTATACGAAATTACTGTACCAAAAGGCACGCTGATCGTTATGATTCGCCGCGGCGCTGAGACCATCATCCCGGCAGGCAGCACGGCAGTGTGTGAGGGAGATGTACTGGTGCTCGCAAAGTTTTAAAACAAAAGGATGAAACGTCCGGGAATGATCCGGGCGGTTCATCCTTTTTTCGTGGTGTCTGCCACAGGAGAGTCTTTAGAAAATCTTTCATTTTCATTTAGAAAGAATTGGATGATATGCAATGGAAATATGAGAGTGGCTTTGCTATAATGATAGACAAAGAAAGGGGAATTGTTCAGGAAAGACGCAAGGAGGAGCTATGGCAAACAGGAACGAAGAGAAAGGGGAAGAACATATGAGGGAAGACGGGATGGAATATACAGGTGAAAATACGGGCACTGACGGATCGGAGCCTAAGAATGAACAGGGGGCGGAGCCGGAAGACTGGGAAAGCGCAGAGATCGACCGCCGGATGGAGCTGCTGATGACACAGACGGACGGATTAAAAAAGGGGAAACCCAAAAAGAAGGGGTTCGTCCGCAGAAAATGGCTGATAGCGGCCGGGCTTATTGTCTGTGGGGCTGTTGTATTTAAAATTACCTCAGGGGGAAAAACGGCAGTACCTACGGTAGCGACGATCCCCTTAACAAAGCAGGATATCCAGGAAAAGCTTTCCTTAAGCGGGCCGGTTTCCGGCACAGACAGTGTGGATGTGGTGTCTAATATCCATGCCGAGATCCTTCAGATGAATGTAAAAGAGGGCGACCAGGTAACAAAGGGACAGGTGCTGGCAGTGCTTGACAGCACGGATTTGGAGAGAGAGGTAAATATTGCCCGCAATGCCTATGAACAGGCAGTGGCAAATAAAGAAACCCAGGATAAAGAAGCGGCTCTGGGGTATGAAAAAGCGGTCCAGGATTTTCAGAAAGCCAGCCTGGATCACAGCCGCAACAGCCAGCTGTTTGAGGCTGGAGACATTTCACAGGCAGATCTGGAGCAGAGTTCCAATGCCTTAAATGACGCCAGACGGGCAATGGAAAAGTATACCGTTGAAAATGGCCGGGGTGTGGCGGATCCGTCCTATGCCCTTCAGGTGCAAAATGCAGCTTTTGAGCTCGAGAAAAAGCAGGAAGAGCTGGAAAACACCCAGATCAGAAGCGAGATCGACGGTACGGTGGTGCGGGTCAATTCCAAGGTGGGCCAGTTTGCCGACAAGGTAGAAGACGACAAGCCCATGTTCAGCATTGAAAATCTGGAACAGCTGGAACTTGAGATACAGGTAAGCGAATTTTCCATTGGAAAGGTTCAGGTGGGGCAGAAGGCCAGAATCCGGGCCGATATCTTAAATGGAGCAGAGGAAGAGGGAGAGGTGGTGAAGATCTCACCTACCGGTGAAGAAAAGGGAGGCGGTTCCACAGAGCGAGTCATCCCTACCATTATCCGGGTGGTTACCCCGGATACGAAGCTGATGGCCGGGATCACTGCGCGGGCGGAGCTGATGGTGCAGGAGGCAAAGGGTGCGTTTACCGTGCCGGTATCCGCTGTATTTGACAGTGCAGACCATTCTTACATAGAAGTTTTGCAGGATGGGAAGATCCGCTGGATTCCTGTAACCATTGGAGTAGACGGAGAGACAGTGGTAGAGGTGGTTCCTGCGGATGATACGGAGCTTCAGGAGGGAATGGCCGTGGTGGCTGTTCCGGATCCTGCTCTTACCGAGGGCATGGAAGCATTGCCCGCAGGCCAGTAGGGGGTGGGAGCATGAGATGGAAAAAGAAGGAAAAACAGCTTCCACCTTCCACAGGGCCTCTGATCCGCCTGGAAAATCTGGTGAAGATCTATGACACAGGCGCTCTTAAGGTTCTGGGACTGAAGAAGATCAATCTGACCATAGAGCGGGGGGAGTTTGTAGCGATCATGGGCCATTCCGGATCGGGAAAATCTACGCTGATGAATATTCTTGGCTGTCTGGACCGGCCTACACTGGGCCATTACTACCTGGATGGAGTGGATACAGCGGGCATGACGCCGGATCAGCTGTCTGATATCCGCAACCGGAAGATCGGTTTTGTATTTCAGTCCTTTAACCTGATTTCCCGCACATCGGCCCTTAAAAATGTGGAGCTTCCCATGACCTATGCCAGAATCTCAAGATCCAGGCGGACAGAGCGTGCAAAGGAGCTTCTTACCCGTGTGGGACTTGGGGGACGCATGAACCATCTGCCCAATGAGCTTTCGGGCGGCCAGCGCCAGCGAGTGGCCATCGCAAGGGCGCTTGCCAATGAACCTCCCCTTCTTTTGGCCGATGAGCCCACAGGAAACCTGGATACAGCTTCCTCCATTGAGATCATGGAGCTGTTTACGCAGCTTCACAGGGAAGGAACTACGGTGGTGCTGGTGACCCACGAGGAGGACATTGCGGCGTTTGCAAAGCGGATCATCCGGTTTGGAGACGGCCAGATCCAAAGCGACAGGATCCATCATCCCGTGTGGGATATGGAAACGGGTTTCCAGGCAGAAAAAGGAGGGATCAGGCCGTGTTAGGGGAAAATATGATCATGGCGTTTAATGCTATCCGGGCCAATAAACTGCGGTCTTTGCTTACCATGCTGGGGATTATCATAGGGATCGGATCGGTAATTGCCATTGTGTCCATCGGCGACACCATGCGGGGGATGTTTGCCGATCTGTATAAGGACGTGGGAATCACACAGGCGTATGTGGGCATTGGATATTGGGTGGAAGATACAAGAGATGGCGATTATTTTAACCTGGATGAAATGGAACGGGCGAAGGAGGCATTTTCCGATGAGATCGCCTATATTGACAGCAACGCGTACACCACTGCGGATGCCGAGTATAAACGCACCGCCATCAAGTTTGAGTTTCAGGGCATTGACTATAATTATAAGGATGTGCAGCCGGTGAACATGGTTTACGGCCGCTATCTCAATGAGGGAGATGTGCTGGGAAGGAAGAAGAACGTGGTTATGGATACGAACAGCGCAAAGCTGCTGTTCGGCACGGAAAACGCAGTGGGAAAGACCTTCCGTACAACGATTTATGGAAATACCGACGACTATACGGTGGTTGGAGTGTACCATAAGGAAATGAATGCCTTTCAGGCGCTGATGATGGGCGGCTCAGGGGATAAGGGAGCGGCATTTATCCCGTACACCCTTCTTACCTGGCCAAATGACCGATTTTATATGCTTCATGTATTCGCAAAGGAGAATGTGGATCTGGATCTGTTTTTTCAGGAGTTTAAGGCCTATACGGCGGGGCTTCATGGAAGAGAGCCGGAGGATATGTATATCCAGACGGCTATGGATGAGATGAAAAGTGTGGACTCCGTTATGGGCGGACTGTCTGCGGCGGTTGGAGGAATCGCGGCGATTTCCCTGCTGGTAGGCGGAATCGGAATTATGAATATCATGCTGGTGTCTGTGACAGAGCGCACAAGAGAGATCGGGATCCGAAAGGCGCTGGGTGCCAGAACCAGAGATGTGCTGATCCAGTTTCTCACGGAATCAGCGATTTTATCCGCCTGCGGCGGAATCGTGGGCGTTATTTTAGGAACCGGGATCGTGGCTCTTGGAGGCGCGGTTTTGGGTCTGCAGGTGGTGATTAAGCCTGCGGTGATCCTGGTGGCAGTGACGTTTTCGGCTGTGGTGGGAATCTTTTTCGGGCTGTATCCTGCCTCTAAGGCGGCTAAGGCGGATCCCATCGACGCTCTGCGGTATGAGTAAGGAGCAAGGAAACGGTATGCACAGGCCAGAGCGAATGCTGTTGAAGAGCGGCGGAGGGAGAAGTCAAAAAGATAAGGAAAGGTGGAACCTGGGATGAATAAGGTATGGGGAAATGGAAAAAACAGGAGAAATATAAGGGCCTGGGAAACGGGATCCCGAAACGGCCGGGCTTTTTGGAGCGTCCGTGCAAAAAGGGCGGCGGCTCTGGCCTGCTGCGCGCTGGTTACAGCCGGGCTGTTTCCGGGAGAAACTGCCCTTGCCAGCCCGGAGTTCGCCTATTCATCAGAAAAATGGGCCTCTCTTAGGGATGATATTCTGGAATATACAGAACTGGCAGATCTGATCCATGAGTATAATTCCCAGGTGATTAATAACCGTCTGGAATATGATGATTACCGCGATAAGACAAATGACGATATGCGAAATACATATTCCGATATGGCGGATCGCCTGGAGGATTCCAGCGACCGGATGTTAGATGGGATCGATGAGGATCAGCCGGGCTACGGGGCGGCAGAGGCCGCGGCCATGAGCGCAAGGCTCCAGGCAGAGCAGGCCAGAGATCAGGCTGATATGGAAAATGAGGACGGCCGTGTGAAGAAATATGAATATGACCGTCAGGAAGCGCTTCTTGTAAAGGAAGCACAGACTCATATGATTGATTACTGGAAGAAGGAAAAGGCCCTTCCCGCGCTGGAAGAAGCGTTAAGGCAGGCTGAGATTAGAGAACAGGCAGCCAGGGAACGGGCGTCTCTGGGGATGCTTTCACAGCCGGAGCTTTTAGAGGCGCAGGCAGCGTCAGGAACTGCCAGGGCAGCCATTGTTTCTGCCAGGAAGGAGAAAGAGGACCTGCGCCGTCAGCTGGTGGTCATGACAGGCTGGGATTATGATGCACTGCCGAAAATTCAGGAGATAAACCTGCCGGAGGAAAATGCGGGGGAGGAGATTGATCTAACGGCCGATAGGGAAAAAGCCATAGAAAGGAACTACAGTCTGGCCGCTGACAGCCGCAGACTGGAAAATACAGATCCTGGCACAGCCAGAGATGTCCTGGAGCAAAAGGTGGAAGCGGGCAGAGAGCAGATCCGGGCAGATGTGGAGGCAAAATATAAGAGCCTGCTCCAGGCCAGGGCGGATTACCGTCAGGCAGAAGAGGAATACAGGCTGTCAGAGGAGAAAGCAGGATCCGATCGGCGCAGATATGAGCTGGGACTTCTGGCAGCGAATGCTCTGGGAGAGGCACAGGAGGAGCTGGCAGCAAAAAAGACGGCCTATGAAACGGCGGGACTGAATTGGAAACAGGCCTGTGAGGATTATCAGTGGGCGGTGAACGGGTTGGGGGCATATGGAGTGTAACGACAAAAAAGAGAGAAAGCGGCTGTTTATGGGGCAGACAGGAGATGGGGGGATATAAGGATGAGAAGAAAAGAAGGATCCGGCAAAAGGAAAAACGGTTTCTGCCGCTTGGTATGCCAAAAGGCGGCAGCGGCCATGTGCGCTGCTCTGCTTGGAGGGATCTTCGGCGCAGGAAATCATTTGGCCTATGGCGCAGAACCGCCTGCAGCAGCTGTTTTTAACTATGAGGAGCTGGGAACGCTTATAAAGGAGCACTGTCCTCAGGTAGAGATGGAGCGCCGGCAGTACGAGGAGCGGATGGATCGCCTGAAGGACGCCAGAGAAGAACTTTTAAAGACACGGCGGGCCCTTCGTGAAGAGGCATCTGACCGTGAGAAGGAGGGAGACATATCCGGGGCCGATCACTACCGGCAGCAGGCAGAGGCGCTTTTAGATGCCGCTGACAGCCTGGACCGCCAGATCCGACAGGCGGGCAATGCCTCAAGCCGCATGGCTCTGCGTCAGATGGAGGATACCATGACCTGGACGGCCCAGAACCTGATGGGGACGTATCACAGCCTGGAAGCAGAGAAGCTTGCGGCGAATGCAAGGGCAGAAGTTCAAAAGCGCCGTTTTGAAGAGGCTCAAAACAGCAAAAGTTTAGGGGATGGCACGGCGCAGGCCGCAGAAGAGGCCCGGCAGAAATGGCAGTTGGCGCTGAATGAAGGGGAACGAATGACAGCGGAGCAGGAGAGGGTTCGTCAGGAACTGCTGCGGCTGACCGGTTTTTCGGTGTCGGATCCGGCTCTTCCGGGGCCTATGCCTCAGCCGGATCCGTCCAGAGTGGCCTCTATGAATCCCAAGGAGGATCAGAAAGCGGCTCTGGGAAATAATTATCAGCTGCGAAGCAGCCGTGGCGGTGCTGCGAAAACCAACAGGGAGCTTCATAAAAAACAGCGTCAGACCCGGCAGGATGAGAATCAGATGTTTGCTTCTCTGGAAAACCTTCTTACCCAGGTATATTCCTGCCGGACAGAATGGGAGGCAGCCGGGGCAGAGGAAGCTGCGGCCAGAGCTCGCTGGGAGGCGGCTTCCCGCAAGAAAGAACTGGGGCTGATGGCAGAGCCGGAATATCTGGAAAACTATAGCAATTATATGGAGGCCAATGGAAAGAAAATTCAGGCGGCGATCCGATTTGAACTGGCCATGGAGGCGTATGACTGGGCCAAAAAAGGACTGATGGATCAGTGATAGAGACGCAGCCGCTTCTGTACAGCGGCTGTGGCAGACAGCTGCAAAAAGTTATAACGCTTCTGCCACGCTGTCTGCCTGTTTTCAAAAAGCATGAAAGTTTGTAAAAACAGGACAGGAGAGTTGACTTGTCCTGTTTCTTATGTTATTCTATTAAAACCGACGCGGAGTTCTCCGCATCATTTATCTTTTCATTTTATTATCTGGCTGTTTCAGCCGGGATTTCAGATCAAAACTTTAAAAACGTATCCAAGGCAACGCGGGGCTGACAATGAACAGGCCGGCAGGGTTTTGCGCATCCAAAAGGGGGGATGTCTATATATGGCCTGATAAGAGGGAAAATAAAAAGCCATATGGTATGCGCCCGAAAGCTGTATTTAAAGCAGGGCAGACGGGCAAGCGCAGCGGATGTAGTTAAAAACCAAGGGGGAAATACAAGTGAATATAAAAAAATGGCGGCGTTTTTGCGCCCTTTTTCTGGCAGCCGTTTTGATCGTAACGGGGATTCCGTTTTCGGCAGCTGCAAAAGAGGATACGGTGGAAATGATTATTCGGGGAGATGCCTTTCAAAACCGCGAGATTAATATTTTCGGACACAGCCATCGATCCATCACCTGCTATTATGTAAATCCGGTGGAAGGCCATGTGCCGGCCTTCTGTCTGCAGCCGGGGAAGAAGCTGCCTAATCATACGGTATCGTCCTACACCAGGTATAATGCACAGCCTGGAACGGCGGTGCCGGTGATAGGAAGCTTTGAGCGGTATCTGCCCATGACGCTGGCTTATGAGTGGATGGTGTCAGGAAACTATTATGACAAAACCCGGTATGCCATGGTTCAGACCTATCTCTGGGGCTGTCTGGCCGGCTATGAGGAGGCCTGGGATGTGCAGGAGGAGATGATGAGAAAGCTGGAGGGGGTGATCCGGGATGGAAAGGTTATGCCGTTTTTCCGCGAGATGAGGGCCTATGTGGAGACAGGGCTGGAGGAATACGAGACACAGGGAAAATCCGGCCTTCCTGCATGGACCGGACGGCAGCAGACGATGACATTAAAGGATGGGAGGTATGAGCTGACGCTGGATATCAGCGGCTGTCCCCAGTTAAAGACAGCGGCCTGGCAGTTTCCAGACGCGGACTGGAGCTATAAGCTGGAACCGGACGGTGCAGCCATTACGTTTATCTACAGCGGGGAAACGCCTTCGGGAAGAATCTTGTCCGGGCCCATAAGCGGTATCAACACCAGGTATTATGCTTATATTTTCCAGCCGGAGGATAAATATCAGATGCAGATGGGATGGCTGGATATGGCTGGAACAGAGGCGGAGGTCTGGTTTGACGCAGGACTGACCCAGGCGCCTCAGGAGGGGCCTGGATTGGAATTGTATCGCCATCAGGAGGTATTTGAGTCCAATTATAGGATTGAATTGGAAAAATACTGTGCAGAGACAGGAAAGCCGTTGGATGGTGCGGATTTTAATGTGTGGGAGACGTTTGATCCTGGCCAGGTGAATGGAAACGGCTATGAGGAGGGAAAACCTGACGGAAAGACCGGAGAGGTGTATGCAAACTGTATGACGCCAGAGCCAAAGGAAAAGCTTCTCTGTGCGGTGATCACCACGGATGAGAATGGAAAAGCCGCTCACAGTGATATCCGCAATTATAATTACAGCAAAACCTACTGCATGGGACATCCTGCGCCGGAATGGATTGAATGTGATCATGAGGGCGGGGAAAGCGGAAAAGAGAGTGCCTCCGAAGACAGAGAAGAGGGGCAGGACTGCAGCTGTGAGGAAGAAAATGCGCGGCTTCGTGAGCAGTGGCTGGCAGAGCAGCAACTGTGCAGCCAGACCTGCGATTTCCATGTGGAAAACGGGGATGAGGACGATCACAAGCAGAATACATCAGCTATGGAGGCGATGCTGAAGGACCGGGATGAGACATATGAAAATTTTATCCGTCTGGAATATGGCTATACGGCAGAGGAAATCAGGGCCAGAAACGGGTATATCCTTCATGGAAACCATAGAGACGATCTAGGGATTGAAACCGTCGTCCTTATGGCGGCTCAGGCAGAAGGCGATGAAAAAGGAGGGGAGTTTGTGTCGGATGGGGATATGATGCTTCCCCAGGACAGAAACTACCGTGGCCGTCCGGAGAAGATCATGGAAGTAAGGGGATACCAGTATGAACTTCCGGAGAACGAACAGGGGGATGTGGATGAGAAGAGAAGTATCCTGGAGATAAAGACAGAACAGGAAAAGGAAACAAAGGAGATTGTAAAAGAAGATCATGGGCTGACAGAAGGGGGGATAGATGATCGTCCGGGGCAGGAAAATAATATGGAAGAAACGGAGGAAACAGCCGATGATAAGCCGGAGTCAGGGGAAAAGGGAGGAGAATCTGCGGATAAGGCGGAATCGGAGGAAAGCAGTGGATCACCTGAAGATAAGGCAGAATCAGGTGAGAGCGTCGGGGCGTCTGAGGATAAGCCGGAAAGCGGAGAGGCTGACAAAGCTTCTGAACCTGTGGAAAAAAAAGGCCAGCTAAGTGCGGAAAAAAGCGCTGTTTCCCCGAATCACCACCGTCTTGCCCGTCGTCTATTGAGCCGCCCGTTTAAGAGTCATGTGCTGTCCGGCGCTTCTGCCTCAAATGCTTTGAATAAGGCGGATTCCGAAGAAAATGGTGCGGAACATACAGAGGGGGAGTATACGGACGAAAGCATGAAAGACATCGGGTTTCCTGCCACCGAACAATTTATATATACAAGGCATCCCATAGCTTTGCCTGTGCTTGGAGACCGGGAATATACTTCTTGTGCCAGGGCGGATGCCTCAGAGTACACAGCCTCTGCCGCGTTTCGCCTGGACCGTCTCCTTTCCTTTTTCTCAGGGAATGAAAAAGGTGAAGAAGATGACGGCTATCTGTCGGTTTTGCTTCCTGACTTTCAGGAGGATGATCTGGATCCTATGGATCCATCGGGATATGGGGATCCCCTGCGGTGTCTCTATATTTTTAAGGTATGGGATCATCGGACAGAGGGGAGAATCCACATCAATAAACGGGATCTGGAACTGAGTCAGGAGAATCCGGAAGGAAGTTTTGGAAAGACACAGGGAAATGCTGCTCTGGAAGGAGCAGTTTATGGACTCTTTGCGGCTCAGGATATCATTCACCCGGATGGCGTGACCGGTGTGGTTTACGGGCAGGGTCAGCTTACGGCTATAGCCGCCACCGACCGGGAGGGAAATGCATCGTTTCTGGCCTACACGGAAATGCCGGGAACTGCCTGGAACGGAAGTGAAACGGTGAAGCCGGAACCTTCCTTTACAGAGCCAAAAAGTCTTTATGAGGGCGGTTCGATTACCTCATCCAGTCAGGGATTTGGAACCATTGCCTATCCAAATTACCGTCTGGAAAACGGTTCCGCCTGGATTGGACGCCCCCTGCTTATGGGAAGCTACTATATCATGGAATTAAGCCGTTCCGAGGGCTATGAGCTCTCTGTTATGGGCCTTGATAAGGCTGAGACAAACCGGGAGACAGAGGAGGATTTTACGGTGATTGCCTCCGGTTCTGCCCGCATTAAAAACGGCCTTTCTGACCACAACAGCATGGAGGCCGACGGTTCCTGGAACGATTTTACCATAGAGTCCTATGAGGCAAAAAACGGTTATGATATCACAATCACCGGCTATCCAGAGAATACGAAATTCTACCGGCTGACTACAGAGGAACGGCATGAAACGGTAAAGCAGATTGTAGAAATGGTATCACGCCAGGCAACGGATGCACACGGGAATCCCATATATAAAAAGGCGCAGGGAGGAGAATTAAAAACGGATGAGCATGGAAATCCCGTGTTAAAAGAAGATATACCAGAGGAAGAGAAAATCCCTGCAAAGGAAATCCTTCCCTACCGTTTTCGGACAGCTCCCTATCTGTCTGGAACGGCAGAGCCAAAAGACCTTTCTCTGTGGGATCAGCCCATAGAAGAGGATTATCTGAAGGAGCAGACGGAAATTATGCTGGAAAGCCTGGGATATCAGCTGACAGACGGTTCAGAGGGCGCTCCCTGGATCCACATTCCGCTGCATAAGGGGAAAATTCCTCCTGCAAACTCAGCTGCTGCCCAGGCTGTGCTGGACTGGTATACGGAACACGCCTTTTACAACTGTGCCGGTATTGGCGGCATATATGAAAAGGATGGAGTCTGGTATGCCCGTCTGTATTATGATCATATTGGTGAGATTCCTGTCATGAGCGGGATTTACGACCGGGCAGATCAATGTTTCTATGTAAAAAAGGAGACAGAGAAAGGGCACTACTGGCTGGAGTATTCCAAAGGCACATACAGTCTTGGCGGCCGGCGTGCGGTAGTGAAGGAAAAGAGGGAACTTGAGAGAGATGTTCTTGCGGAAGAAAGTACCTCAGACTATATTAAAACCATCTGGCAGCCAGTCTATGTGCGTTATGAGGAGGGAGAAGTGCTGTTAGATCTTACGGGAGCGCCCATACCTGTAATGGAGCAAGTTCCGGTATATGAAGAGAGAGAAACCGTATACGAGGATCTGGTAAAGACGCCGGTTGAGGCGGTCTGGGATTCGGATAAGGGTACATACCTTATCCATGCAGAGCCTTCCTGTACAGAGACCGGTCAGCTTTCGGAGGATGTATTTCGCGCAGTTACGGCTAAAAAAACCATAGAGGAAGGAGGCTCGCTCATTCCTTATAACCAGTATCTGATCCGGGAAAAAGGAGCCGCCGCGGATGTGGCTGTTTCCTTGAAAAATCATGATCCGGGCAGCTATATCCGATATGCCGTCCTTTCCTATCCAGGGCAGAACCAGCCCGTTCAGGACGGTGGAACCGGGAAAACTCCAATTCAGGTCTTAGAACGGGTGATTAAGCAGTCTATCCGGGTTACCAAGGACATTTCTCAGGAATCCTATGAAAATGTGAACACCTACGGTTCGGTACACAACGATCCTTTAACAGCGCTTTTGGGACTTTTCGGGTCTTTTCGCAAAGGCACAAAGCTGTTGGATCAGTTTAAATTCCGTCTGTATTTAAAGAGCGATATAGTCAGTCTCTATGCAGACGAACAGGGAAATATCCTTTCGGATGATATCAGCAGCAGTGATTTCACAGAAGCGGTTCAGCCTCATTTTCTTCCTCCAAAGGCCGGCGGGGGACGGCAGCTTTTAGAAAAAAAGGAGGATGGAAGCTGGAATTATAAAAAGTTTTCTGACGCCATGTATGCTGCAGAGAAAAAGAAGGGAGGTGCTTTTTGGGAGGAGGCGCTTACCGGATTTGCCCTGGCGTATTATGATATAAAAGCTTATAAAGAGGATATATTAAAAGATCAGCCGGAACTGAATGAGGACCGGGCCTACAATCAGGCACTCAACCGGGCAAAAGCAGAAGCGGCTGCTTATCTGAAGCCCTTTGCGGGACTGGAGGACAAGCTCTCCATCCCGTGGGATCGGGATCCCAAAGGAGGGCGCGACAAAGATATAAAGACTCTCCAGTGCGGTATCCGAAATGGAAATGACGATTACTATGACGATTCCATTATGCTTCCTTACGGTGAATATGTGATAGTGGAGCAGACGCCCTCTGCCCTGGAAGGGGAGCTGGCGAACCGTCATTACCGGATTCGGGAACCAAAGGAGATTGCTCTGCCTTTTGTACCTGAGATCGTTGGGGACGGGGCCGGCGGTGAAACGGTATTTGATGAGATTGGCAGCGCATATTTCCGCTATAACAGCAGTGACAGCCCCCAGGAACTGGTTCGTAAATACAGTATCCGTTTTAATGGGGAAAATCATGTGATCCGGGCAAATGGTCAGGATGGCGCCTTTGAGGTATATAAATACGGTCTGGATAAAGAAAATCGTCCGGGCCGCAGTCTTACTTCCTCTCAGCCCTATGAAGAGGAATATATGGATGGGGCAAATCCGCTGGTTCAGGCTTATTATAAAGGTTATACCAGCGAAAGTGAGAACAAAGGAACCAGAGATGGGGTTTTATACGATGGAAATGAGACCGAAAACGGTCAGATTCAGATTCGGGATCAGGTGCCTGTGATGGAGGGAGTGGGGACTGCTGTAGAAGGGAAATTTGCACCTATGCTGGTGCCGTGGACGGTTCTTGCGCCTGCCACAGACAGGGTCAATCCCGACACCGGCAGCATTGAGACATTGACACCTTCAGGAAATGGGGCTGACTTTAACTATGTGGCCTTTGCACAGGAGGATTTTGAAAATACCTACTATAGTTCCAGGCTTCGGATTGAAAAGCTGGATCAGGAGACTGGGGAAACGATTTTTCATAATGGGGCTTTGTTCCGTATCTATGCGGCCAAAAGGGATGTGAAAAAGACAGGAACCGGTACCGCGGCAGGAAGCGGACAGGTACTGTTCGGCCCGGCAATAGACGCAGAGGGAAAGACGGTGACGGATGCAGACGGCAAGGAGATTCTCTATCCCAGAGTGGGGGAAGATGACAGTTCTGACGGAGACATCCCCATTCGTCTGGATGAAGATGGAATTCCGCTGTATGATGAGAGCCAACGGATCAGCCAGCTGGATGAAACGGGAACAAAAAGGGGGATTTTTAAGTCCTATTCAACTCTGCGCCAGCTGGTAATTGACGGCCAGATAAAAGAGATACCGGTGGGATACATTGAAACGGTTCGTCCTTTGGGAGCGGGAGCCTATGTTCTGGTAGAGGTTCAGGCACCGGAGGGGTATACAAAAAGCCGTCCCGTGGCATTTGAAATCTATGGAGATGAGGTTTTTTATTATGAAGAAGGACTGAACAAGGATGGCACCAGCGACGGATGGGAACGGAAACCAGCCAAACAGTATGAATATGCCATTCCGGTCACTGGTGAGGCAAACAGGGAGCAGACAGAGACGGTAAGTGCAATTCCCGTTCAGGATTATCCGTCAGAGCTGTGGATCTATAAGACCGAGGATGGGGATTCTATGGTTGGAAATAGGAACGGACTCAGGCAAAGGGACAGTCAGGGCATTGTGGAGTCCAGCGGAGGCTTTGAAGAGGAAATATTTGTAAATGATAAAGGCGATCTTCTTCTCTACCAGGTCAGCGGACGGAAGGAAAAGCTGGAGGCCAGAGGAGATGTAAGGGACATTGCATTTGACCGGGAAAAGGGAGTATGGACCGGTTATGTGACAAAAGCAATGGATCAGTATTCGGAGCAGATCGTGGATGGGACGGAGAAAGCGTTAAAAGCCATGGAGCGTGTGAAACCTCTTTATACGCTGGATGGAGCATTTACAGGAAAGGGGATTCACTTTGGGGTATCTGTCTCAGGAGCAGAGCTGGTTCTCTATGAAGGAATGGAACTAAAACCCCTGGAAACTGGCGGCTATGAGGGGGTAAAGGCTATCTTCCAGGATCAAAAGACGGTGAAAGTGGAAAATACGCATACGGGAGAACACAGAGAACTGCTCCAAAACGGCACGGATTCCGGTCCCGCAGGACATCCGGTCTGGGAAGATCTGAAGATGCAAAATGATCCCGTAAACCTGTATTTTTATGATTTGGAGGAATTAGAGGCAGGAAAACGTTTAAAAGAGGATGAGCACACAGGGGAGCTTCATGTGCTGGATGAGCGTGGAAATAGTGTCTGTTTTGCGGATCCTGTTACGGGTATGGCCTATGTCAGAGACGCCTATGAAAGAATCATTGCCTATGTGGCGGATGAACAGAACCAAAAGTGTCCGGTGCGTTCCATCTGCGTTCAGGAAAATGGAGGAAGTCCTTCTATTTATAAGGAGAAGCAGAGTCAAGACGATGAAAAGGGTTTGCCCATCTATTACAAAACCGGGGAAACTGTATGGAAAGAAGAACGATGGGTTACGGGAAAAAGCACAGGGCCAGACGGAACACAGGAATCCCCGGAGGGGCCCCATGTGATCGCGCGTCTGCCCTTTGGCGCCTACATTTTACAGGAAGAAATGGTTCCCTTTTCCCAGGGCTATGTGCAGGCTCCCTATCAGGGACTGATCTTAAAGGATACCAATGAACCGCAGAAATATTTTCATCAGGATGAATTTACGAAAGCAGCCTTTGCCAAGATCGATACCCGTACCCAGAAGGAGATCCGCGGAGCGCAGATGACTCTTTATAAAGCAGAATTGGATGAAAATGGGAATCCGGTGAAGGATGAGGAGGGTCATTATGAGAAGGGGGAGGTATGGGCTTGCTGGATCAGCGGATATGAGTATGATGACAGGGGGAACTTAAAAACCGATGGAGAGGGAAAGCCAGTTCCAACAGATGAGCCCCATTGGATCGACCATATTCCCGTTGGGTTTTATGTGCTGGAGGAAACGGACTGCCCATATGAACAGGGATATGTCATGTCAGAGCCTGTAAATGTTGAAATTCGGGAGACCGGTCATGTACAGAGTTTTGAAATGGAGGATGATTTTACCGCTGCTGAGGTAGAGAAAAAGGATGGAAAAAGGCAGGAAGTCCTCTGCGAAGACAGCGAAGCCTACATGACTCTTTATCAGGCGTTATTGGATTCAGAGGGAAAGCCGGTGACAGAGGATGGACTTCCGGCGGTTCGCAGGGAGCTGGAGGTGTTTACCTTCCGTGCGGCCAACTGGAAGGACGGACAGCGGGTAGCTGCCACAGGCCGTGTGGAGACAGATGCAGCCGGTCTGAATCCGATCATGAAATACGACTATCAGTATGAAACCATTCCGGGAACCTTCCAGGGGAGATATTATTACACGGAAGATGCCTCCGTGCGCATGGAATATCTTCCAGTGGGCTTCTATGTTCTGGCAGAGTCTGATACGCCCGACGGCTATGCCACTGCTGATCCCGTTTTCATAGAAATTCCTGATACAGGCCATAAGACAGAGACAGGGAAATGGAGCGTGACGGATGAACCTCTTCGCCTGTCAGTATCAAAAAATGTGATATCCGGCGAAAAAGAGGTGGACGGGGCGGAACTTGCCATCTATCCGGTGGGTGCAGATGGAACTGTGACGGAGCAGGAGCTGCTTCTTCATATTCCGGAGGAAAACGGAAAGTGCCGGGAGGAAAAGGCCAGGTGGATCTCAGGGAGAGACGGGAGGTATACAAAAGAGGAGGCAGAGGCCGGAACCATCCCCCATGGCTTTGAGCAAGGAGATTTAAAGCCCCATCTGGTTGAATACATTCCGGAGGGAGACTATATTCTGAGGGAGGAAATGACGCCCTATGGTTTTCTGCAGTCTGCAGACCTGCCATTTTCCATAAAAAATTCTAAAATTATACAAAAAGTGGAAATGCAGGATGAAATTCCACTTGGAAACCTGAGGGTGATTAAACATGATGCAGATCAGCCGGAGCAGCTTCTGAAGGGAGCGGAATTTGAACTGGTGAACAAGACGCTGGGCCTGTCCTGCGGCAGGATCGTTACCGGGGAAGACGGCAGTGTGCTGTTTGAAAAGCTGCCCATCGGATATCTGGATCGGGATGGGAAATTTGCCCCATATACCTATGTGTGCCGGGAGACGAAGGCAGCGCCTGGACATATGCTGACATCTGCGGCGTTTGAGTTCCAGTTTGAGTATAAGGATGAAACCACAAAAATCCTGGAAATGAGGTATGATCCTGTCAATGACAGCAACCGGGTGCTGATAGAAAAGAAACTGGCAGATACAGATGAAATGCTGGAGGGAGCTGTTCTTCGACTGGAAAAAAAGAGGACACAAGATAATACAGAGAAGAACGAACGTCAGGGAGAAAATGCGTGGGAAATAACCTGGGAACGGGTAAGAGAATGGACGACCGGAAGGCAGCCTCATCTGGAAAAGGGGCTGGAAACCGGGGAGTACCGTCTGGTGGAAATACAGGCGCCTCAAGGAGTCTCTGTTCTGGCAACCCCTGTTTATTTTTCTATCACAGACGGCATGACGGAGGTTCCCTGTCTTGTGATGAGAAACTACACAGTGATCGCAGAAATTGCAAAGGTGTCCCAGACATCTGAGCAGCTTCTGGCAGGAGCGAAGCTGCAGCTGATCAAAAGAGATACCCGCGAAGTTGTGGAGGAATGGATCTCTGAGGAAAAGTCTCCTAAAAATTTTGTGGGATTGGAGCCGGGAGCATATATCATCCGGGAACTGGAGGCTCCGACAGGCTACAAAAAAGCGCCGGATAAGGAGATTGAAATTAAAAACGATACGGCTCAGGTACAGACATTCACTTTTGCCAATACAAAGATAACCTCTTCTGGAGGCGGAGGCGGCAGCCGGCCTGAAAAGGAGTATATTTCTTTTAAAAAGACAGATACGGGTCATAAGCCGGTAGCGGGAGCAGAATTTACATTTTTCGATCAGATGGGAAAGGTGATGTCTCAGGCAGTCAGTGATGAGAAAGGAAGCTTTTCTATCCCTAAGCCTGGGGACGGAACCTATACTTTCCAGGAGACAAAGGCTCCTGCCGGATACGGGCTGAATCCGGCAGTCTATAGTTTTACGGTCAGCGGCGGGGATATATACCGCGGGGCGTATGAGATTATGGACCAGGAACTGAAGGTGATTGTGAGAAAGCTGGATGGAGATACGAAGGAGGCCCTGAATGGAGCAGTGATCCAGATACGGAGCGTAGATCCAGATACAGGAAAAGAAACGGATGAATTTGAGGGAATCACGGGAGATTCAGGAAACAGCGATACAGAGACCCTGAGCGGAGAGACAGAGAAAAAGGGCGAATTGACGTTTCTTCCTCCTGCTCCGGGTACCTATAGGATCTATGAACGGCAGGCTCCAGATGGGTATAAAAAGGCAGATTCCTACAGCGAATTTGTGGTAAATGAGGACGGTTCCGCAGAAGGCGGGCTAACCGTTTACAATTTTAAAGAGAAGAGAAAGATAGGACGAATCAGGGCTGTATATCACCGAAAAGACCGATTTGGAAACCTTACGCAGGGGTCTGATCATAGTTCTGGCCTAATACGCACCGGCGATGAGAGCGCTTACAGAGAGCTTTTGGCATGGTCTCTGCTTTGCATTGCGGGAATGACGCTTACACTTCCATACAAGATTGCAGGAAAGGGCAAACGCAGAAGAGATCAATGGATAAAGCTTGCGGCTGCTGCAGGTATCCTGGGAGGGGTGGGTCTGTTTCTTTCCATTTGCGCTTATGCAGAGCCATTTTCGGAGAAAAAGCCGGAGTATGTTTCAAGGCAGGTATTATATGAGGAGGTAGAACGAACGGAGTTTCTTCCTCAAACAGCCTGGATTTCGGTAGAAAACCCAGAAACAGGAAAAACGGAGAAACGAATCTTTCCGGAAATCCGCCGGGAGTATGTCAATGAGCGCTGGCAGGAGGATTTTGAACTGGAGTTAACGGCAGAAGGAATCGGCGCAGAAGGATATATAGTGGGAGAAAATCTGATCTGGGACGGAGAGCCGGAAGGCTTTCTGTCCAGAGGCGGACCGCTTTTAAAGGCAGCAGGTCTTTCAGAAGCGGACTATGAGATTCAAGGGATACAAAGAGATGAAGCAGGGGCAGAAAAAGGCAGACTGACAGCATATGGAAAAAGGAAGGTCTGGGACTGCCGCGTATTTTATGGGGGACTGGTGCAGAGAGAGGAATGTGCGGTTCAGGATGAGACGGCGCGTGAGGAAGAAGAAATCGGCACGCCGGTTGGTGATGCATACCGGATAGAGGAAGGTATGCATCATACAGAATCGGCAGATATGGAAGAAACCTCTCATATTCTTCTCAGGGGAACAAACGTGTATGGGAAAATATGGTTCGGATCTGCTGTGCTGCTTATTGTGCTTCTCGCTATGAAAATGCTTCCCACAAAAGAAAAAAACGGTGCACTAAAAAATAAATCAGAGCATTGTCATTCCAGCAGGATAAGATATGTTCTTCCCTCGCTGTTTTTTCTGGCAGCAGCTGTATTCTTTGTCCGTTTCCTGTCACTGTCAGGCATCTACAGACAGGCAAGAGGCGGCTATGAGGCGATCCGGAAGGAAGTATTTACACAGAATGGGGCGGATGCGATACAACAGGAGTTTCCTGTGGCGGACGGAAACTGCATTTTCAGAGAATCTCCCGATGAAGCGGTTCTGCGGGCACGGAATCCAGACTATGTCTGCTGGCTGCGTATCCCAAAAACCGCTGTGGATTATCCGGTGGCACGGGGAATCGACAGCGACTTTTATCTAAGCCACAGCTTTGAGGGGAAAGAATGTATATCCGGGGCTATTTTCACGGATCCGTATTCGGAACCGTTCGTATCCGGTCACACCATATTTTACGGCCATAATATGAAGGATGGTTCTATGTTTGCGGATTTGAAACGGTATCTGGATCCTGACTTTTATCAGGATCATCCGTCTCTGTGGATAGCTGTTCAGGGAAAATGGCTGGAATGTCCCATATTCTCCTGCCATCTGATCCGCGAAACGGATAGCACGCCTTTTCAGACCGGTATGACAGAAAGAGAGAAGGAGGCGTATTTTGCTGCCATGTCTCAGGCCTCCATCTATGCCACAGATAAAAAGCGTCTGAAAAATGAGGATTTTATCACGCTTTCCACCTGCCACGGTTCTGGAAAACGCCTGGTTGTTCATGCATTGATACCGGATCTGCATATGGGAGCCACATAGGAAAATAGAAAAATGGCTAATTTTTATGTAAAAAAGAGTCAAAAATAGGCGGTTACGACAGGGATAAATCACTGGACAAATGTCGTATTTTGTGAGAAAATAAACACGAGTATAACGTGATAAAATTAACAAAGGGCACTATACTTAATCAAATTTCAATTTGAAAGGAGTTTTAACACATGATTTATTCACATGAAGTAGAAGAAATGTGCACAGTCGCACAGGGCGTTCATCATGGCGCTGCTCCAATCCCAGAAGAAGCAAAATGGGTAAAGTCAAAGGAAATCAAGGATATTTCCGGTCTGACACATGGTGTAGGCTGGTGTGCTCCTCAGCAGGGTGCCTGTAAGCTGACACTGAACGTAAAAGAGGGTATCATCCAGGAAGCTCTGGTAGAGACCATCGGATGTTCAGGTATGACACATTCCGCAGCTATGGCATCTGAGATTCTTCCAGGCCTGACCGTTCTGGAAGCTTTGAACACAGACCTGGTCTGCGACGCGATCAACACCGCTATGAGAGAGCTGTTCTTACAGATCGTTTACGGAAGAACGCAGAGTGCATTCTCTGAGGATGGACTTCCTGTAGGCGCAGGTCTGGAGGATCTGGGCAAGGGACTGCGTTCTCAGGTTGGTACAATGTACGGAACTCTTAAGAAAGGTCCACGTTATCTGGAGATGGCTGAGGGCTATGTAACCGGTATCGCTCTGGATGCAGAAGATCAGATCATCGGCTATCAGTTCGTAAACCTTGGCAAGATGACCGACTTCATCAAGAAGGGTGACGATGCTAATACTGCATGGGAGAAGGCAAAGGGCCAGTACGGCCGCGTTGCTGACGCTGTTAAGATCATCGACCCACGTAAAGAATGATGAGGACCAATTAGGAGGATAAAGAAGATGGCATTATTTGAATCATATGAGAGAAGAATTGATAAAATCAATTCCGTATTAAACAGCTATGGCATTGCTTCTATCGAGGAAGCTGAAAAGATTACAAAAGATGCAGGCCTTGACGTTTATGCTCAGGTTAAGAAGATCCAGCCGATCTGCTTTGAGAATGCGTGCTGGGCTTATACAGTAGGCGCTGCCATCGCGATCAAGAAGGGCTGCAGAAAGGCTGCTGACGCTGCCGCAGCTATCGGTGAGGGCCTTCAGGCATTCTGTATTCCTGGTTCTGTAGCAGACCAGCGTAAGGTTGGTCTTGGACACGGAAATCTGGGAAAGATGCTTTTGGAAGAGGATACAGACTGTTTCTGTTTCCTTGCAGGCCATGAGTCCTTCGCAGCTGCTGAGGGTGCAATCGGTATCGCAGAGAAGGCTAACAAGGTTCGCCAGAAACCGCTGCGCGTTATCTTAAACGGTTTAGGAAAGGATGCAGCGCAGGTTATCTCCAGAATCAACGGCTTTACATATGTTGAGACAGAGATGGACTACTACACAGGCGAGGTTAAGGAACTGTGGAGAAAATCTTACTCTGAGGGCTTAAGAGCAAAGGTGAACTGCTACGGAGCAAACGATGTAACAGAGGGTGTTGCTATCATGTGGAAGGAAGGCGTTGACGTTTCCATCACGGGTAACTCCACCAATCCAACCAGATTCCAGCATCCGGTAGCAGGTACCTACAAGAAGGAGTGCGTAGAGAAGGGAAGGAAGTATTTCTCCGTAGCGTCCGGCGGCGGTACAGGCCGTACCCTGCATCCCGACAACATGGCAGCAGGCCCCGCATCCTATGGTATGACCGATACCATGGGCCGTATGCACTCTGATGCTCAGTTCGCAGGTTCCTCTTCCGTACCGGCTCATGTTGAGATGATGGGTCTGATCGGTATGGGCAACAACCCTATGGTTGGTGCTACAGTGGCCGTAGCTGTAAGTATCGAAGAGGCAGCTAAGGAAGGCAAGTTCTAATAAAAAACTTTGGATTTACAAGGAAAAATGAAATTTTAAACTTGGAGAGGAATCGCTTTTGAGCGGTTCCTCTTTTGCGGTCTTAGGGATACAAATGCTGTTTTGTCAACCATTTGTCAACCCTTTTTTGAGCGGTAGACAAATTACTATTCGATTTGATTTAAAATATCAATCGTATGTGCGGCCATGCGAGGGGTAGCATGGCTGTATATATTAAGAGTAATATCAATATGTTTGTGCCCTAATCTTTTCTGAACATCTTTTATATCGGCGCCGGCCTCCAGCAGCATAGTTGCATGAGTATGCCTGAGGGAATGGTAGTCAAAATCTTTAAAGCCAAGATTGTAATGGATAACACGGCAACAGTGCTGCATAACTCTGGGTTGAATATAAGTGCCGTTTTCACGGCAATTTACCATATTGATAGGCTTTCCGTGCCCATTGGTATTAAAAATGTGATTATCATCTATATAGAGCTGAGTGTAATATTGTCCATAAAATTCCTTTGCCTTTGCCTGATGATTATATGCGTTACGCAGCAGGCTGAGAGTCTTGCCATCTAATTCAATCGTGCGAAAGCTATCATATTTTGGATTGCTGAATACCCAGGAGCCATTTGTGTTCTGAATCTGCTGATTAACACTTAAAGTGCTGTTTTTGAAATCGATATCGTCCCAGGTAAGTGCAAATGCTTCCCCGAGCCGTAAGCCACAGCGATATGCAAGCTGCAGGGGGATATGGCAGGAATGTCCTTCCGGGAATCTGCTGATAATGGTGTTCCATTCTTCGTTGGATATAGAAGTACGGTTCTTTTTTCGAGAAGGTATCTGGGAAGTTGCCCTTTTTGGTGGTAGTTTTGTACTTTTGGCAGGATTGTATTTAATGAATTGCATAGGCTCTACAGCATAGTCGAGAGCACCTGTCAGAAGTCCTTTGAGCACGGATAGTGTATTTCGGCTATATCCTGCATTGAATTTATCATTTATGAAACCCTGTATAATGGCAGGGGTCAGAGATTTTAAATAATAGCTTCCCAGAACCGGAGTGATGTGAAGAGATATTTTTTTCTTATAATTCAAATAGGTATCTATTTTGAGATTTGTTTTGCAATATTCTTCCAACCAAAGCTCATAGAAATCAGATACAGATATCTCAGACGGTACAAAGTGAGATCCGGCGTTATCATACTCCGCCTTTGCCTGTGTTCCGGCGGCCAGAGCTTCCGCTTTAGTGCGGTATCCGCCCTTGCTGATGGAATTACGCTTGCCGTTGATACGCGCGCCCTCAAAAGACCATTCCCAGGTCGATCCACGTTTGCGAGTTCTTAATTGTCCCATAATCATTCCTCCTTAATTTGTTGCGACGTCGCGCATTTTTGGGTACAGAACTTCAATTCGTAAAGCACACAATTATCATCATTAAATATACAGCACATCATAAGAAGGAGAAAAAATGACAAAAACAGAATACGAAAATGAATTAGAAAAATATGAATCTACTCAAGATTTTGTAGA
>NZ_BLTJ01000004.1 GCF_013282095.1 Enterocloster alcoholdehydrogenati | reverse complement strand
AATGGACCACCACCATCCGGGACTGGGCGCATGTCTATGGAGAACTGAGTATCATGTATGAAGGACGGCTTCCAGAATAAAGAAAAATAAGCAGAAAGACAGGCGGCAAGCCGCCTGCTCTTGACATACATGGAAGTACCTGTTATATATAAAACAAGGGTGAAAAACCTGATTTAGAAGTTTCCCACCCTTCATTATCATAGAAGAATCTTATTTACAGAAATTTTCTCATACTCTCACTTCTCGCCCCCACAGCCATGAATCAGCAGAAATTCACTTTTATCCTGGAGGAAAATACTGTCTCCCTTAAGGCCGGGATCGGATTCTATACAAAAGTAGATTTGGGCATCGTAAAATACCACTTCGAGATTGGAGCTGGAGAAAATAACTTTCACTGGACGCCATCCAGACACAGCTGAAAGATTTTAAAAGTACCAATATAGAACTGTCAACCACCGCCATTTATTGTTATGGAATTAACACAGTAGATTTTGAGAAAGAACCGAAAAAATCACTTTACTTAAAATATAACGCCCGATAACAGACAAGAGGGCTTGCAGGGTTTCTAACCTTTCAAGTCCTCTGCTGTATCATGGTGCTGCCTGCTGTGTCCGTTCCGTCAAGGACTGCCCTACGGCGTATCGGCTTCGCCTTGTCCCTTGACCTCACTACGTTTTCTCATATACTCATTATCTTTTTCTTCAAATATTTTGTTCGCAAATCCTGAATGATTGTATTACTATATTTTTCCATAAAATTCCAATCTGGATTTTCCTTTTCATCAATAGGTAATAAAATTTTCTGCTTTCTCATACGTTCTTCGTTAAATTTATATCCATAGGCGTACTTCACTTGTTGCTGTAAAATAACTGTTTTTAAAAATAAATAGATTTCTCTATTTCCAATTCTATCTTTCAATGAAAATCGTTTTACATCATCTGAAAAAATGCAAACATATGGATGATAAAAATTTTCCACTACACTTCCATTATAATTGACGCCTAATACATTTTTATCCTCAGAAGCATTTGTGTTTTTAACAAAAGCTGTCACACCATTATTTGAATCAGATGCACCAATAAATGGTTTTTGCCCTTTTATCATATTACTTTTTGTCAATCGTTTTCCAGCATGAATAACAAAAATATCTTCAATATAAAACTCTTTCCATTTTTTCTCAGTTAATCTGAAAATCCACCCCCCCCCACCGATTTTTCGGCATTTTTGCCAATATATGATATGTATTTTTGTATAATTTGCTTTTCTCGTTCTTTAATATATTGTTCCATAAAAGCATAGTCGGGATTACCATTTTTATCAATAGGTAGCATTATTTTCTGTCGTTTTAATCTTCCTGTTCCCATTTTATATCCATAACTATATTTTCCTCTTTGAGCTGTAATTTGCGTGGTAATAAAAATAGCTACATATTTATTTGGATATTTTAACCTTAATTTTCTACAATCATTTGAATATAAAGCTTTATAGGGATGATAAAAAGCATATCCCACAGAACCGTTCCTATTTACTGAAATACACCCAGCTTCCATTGTTGCATTTTCATTACTTACAAAATGACAAATACCATTATTAACTGATGACGAACTCACATATGGGTTATTTCCTTTTTTTCTTTCTGCTTCGTAAATATCACGTCCTGAATTTATTGTTGCAATTTCCTCTATAAAGAAATCCTTCCACTTTCTATCTTTTATATCCAACATTTTATTCCCCTCTTTCATCGAACAAATATCCTTTTCCATGACTAATCATATTAAACTCAAATGTCAAATAATCTGCTATGCTATTTAGAAAATCTTCTTCTGTCGGAATTTCATCATTATAATAGTAAAATGAATGTAACCATTCATCAGTGTCTTCAACTGTTGTTTCCACCATAAAACTAGACGGAAATTCTTTTACTTTTCCTTTCCAACAATCCAGTAAAAACTGCTTTCTATCTCTAGCCCTTTCTGTTTCCACCAATCCCAAGTGCTTTTTTACTTCAAATCCATCATTTTCAAAATTTATAAATTTAACCAGTTTTTCCTTTGGGTGCGGTTCTCCTGTGCTAAAGACTGCAATACATGGTACTGTTCCTACCCGATAAAATGTATCTTTATTCAAACTGATAACACCTTCTAATGTGTGGTTTTTTAAAATCTCTTTCTTTACTTGTTTATCTTCTTTCGTCTTTCCAATCATTGCTGAAACAGGAACAATAACTGCCACTTTTCCGCCAACCGTCACACAATTTAACAAATGCCTAATAAAGCATAGTTCCGATAATTGTGCCGTTTCTTTATTCTTTGCCTGTGAATACGGCGGGTTAATAAAGCCAACAGTAATTCCTTTTAATTGAATATCACTAGGATTTTTACTGAGAAAATCATTGCAGGTAAGATTGCTTTGTCCATCTCCACGCAATATCATATTTGTTGTAGCAATAGAGAACATATCATCTCGAATCTCTATTCCATATATTTGATTTTTCTTTATCCTCTTTCTTTCAGTATCGTTCTTAGCTTGTTGCAACATTTTGTGCATTCCAGAAATCAAAAAACCACCTGTTCCACAACATGGATCAAAAATAACATCTGTCGATTTTAAATCTACCAATTCACAAAACAATTCTGTAATATGTCTAGGTGTCAAAACAACTCCCAATGCCTGACCATCTCCACCCGAATAAGAAACAAATTCCCCATAAAAACGTCCCAGATAATCTTCTGGAGAATTTGAAATAACTGCTTGAAAAATATTTGTATTGATATATTCCGCAAAAAATTTCAACGGAGTTTTTCCTAAATCTTCTCTGATTGTGTTTAATTGTGGGCGGTCTTTAATTAACGTAAATTGATTTAAAACACGACTCTTTTTTACTTCTGGAGAAACTTTTGCCCTTTGAAGATTATTTTCTAATTGTTTATACAATATTGCTCCATCAGTATTCGTTTCAACCGTATCCCCTGTAAGCTGTTTCAAAGAAAATCCATGTTTTTGTTCTCTTAATGCCAACAAAATAGCTGATACAACTAACGGCTTTTCGTCTTCTCCTAATCCTCCATAATTTCTAAGATATTCATGTAATTCTTTTGCCTTTTTTAGTATATCTCCTAATTCCAAATCTTCCGGCGGTGTTTCTTCTAATACAAGTCTTTTATAGTATTCAAGGATATGCTCTTTAGAAATATTTTCAAATGTTTCTACTTCCGGCAAAATCTTATAATCATCTGTTTCATCAACAAAAACAGGTTGCAAAATATGATGTTTTCTATCCCCTGCATTTCCAAATGCAAATACTTTTTTGTATGAAGTATTCTCTATAATTTTCTTTGCATAATAAACAGCTCCATTAACAGCATAATCTCGTGTAGCAGAAACAGATAGTAAGATTTTATCCTCATCATCTTTCAACCAAAGATTATTCCTATCTGCTTTATCCTCCATTACAATTACAAAATCCTGTACAACTGCAACATATTCAGGATATCCAGCTTTTCCTGTTTGATGTTTAGAAGCTGTTTTTAAGGCATTATCAATTTCTACATTGTTACTTCCTTGTGTATCCGCCTTTATTCCTGCTTCACACAATAATTGATGTATATATAAATCAAAATTCGCTTCTTTTTTCGCCATAAAACTATCCCCTATCTTAGATTATATTTTCTAATAATCTTACATATAGCATTATACATGAAAAAAATAGCGTAGACAATGCTTTCATTATCCACGCCATTTCTCATTACATCTTTGAAATATTTACTCCATTTTCTTTCAATCTTTACTCCAAATTTACTCCATTTTAAAAATCTGTTACGATATTTTGCGGTATTCTACGATACCTTTTCTTTGAAGAAAAATGTCTGTAAACCCTGATTTTCAGCGAACTTTTCAATATTTCCAAGCACCTTATTCGATTATGAGATTTCCACTCAAATTATTTCTGCACAATATTTACAATCCGTCCGGGAACATAGATTTCCTTCACGATAGTCCCTGTAAGCTTATCCTTCACTGCCTCTCTGCCCTGAGCAATTACATCATCCTTAGTAATGTCGGCAGGCACGCTGATCACTGCGCGGGTCTTTCCATTTACCTGGACTGCGATCTCAATCTCGTCATCCTTCATGGCTTCCTCATCGCACTCCGGCCACTGGGAATGGAATACACTGTCCGTTCCTCCAAGCTGGCTCCAGAGTTCCTCGCCGATATGAGGCGCGAAGGGCGCAAGCAGGGTAACAAAGGTCTTTAATGTCTCCTTGTCAATGCCGCCTTCCTTCTTTGCCAGCTCCATCAGCTTGTTATTGTACTCCATAAAGCCGGAGATCACTGTGTTTAAGCTGAACTGGTTAAATCTCTGCTCAATGTCAAATACCAGCTTGTGGCGAAGCTTGATCATCTCCTTCGTGGGCTGAATGTCCTTGTCCCTGCTGTCCATGACCAGGTTCCAGAAACGGTTTAAGAAACGGGAAACACCCTCAATGCCTCTGTCGTCCCACTCTGCATCCAGTTCCGGCGGTCCTACGAAAAGCTCGTAAAGACGCAGGGAGTCACAGCCATAGTCTCTTACCAGATCATCCGGAGAAACCACATTTCCCTTAGACTTGCTCATCTTAATCCCGTTCTTTCCTGTGATCATTCCCTGATTGAACAGTTTCTTAAACGGCTCGTCAAAGTCGATTGCGCCAATATCGCAGAGGAACTTGGTGTAGAAACGGGAGTACAGCAGATGGAGCACCGCGTGTTCTACGCCCCCGATATACATATCTACGGGAAGGTACTGATCCGCCTTTTCCCTGGATACAAGAGCCTCGCTGTTATGGCTGTCCACATAGCGCAGGAAGTACCAGGAGGAACCGGCCCACTGAGGCATGGTATTTGTCTCTCTCTTAGCAGGAGCACCGCAGACCGGACAGGTGGTATTGACCCACTCCTCAATACCCGCTAACGGAGACTCTCCGGTGCCGGTAGGCTGATAGCTTTCCACCTCAGGCAGGCGCAGAGGCAGCTGATCTTCTGGCACAGGCACACAGCCGCACTTGGGGCAATGAACGATGGGGATCGGCTCACCCCAGTATCTCTGGCGGGAGAATACCCAGTCGCGCAGCTTATAATTTACCGTCTTGCGTCCAAAGCCCTTTTCCTCGATCATATGAGGAGCTTCCTTCTTAAGGACAGATGATTCCATACCGTTCCACTCGCCGGAATTGATCATGGTGCCGCTTGCCTCTGTATAGGCCTCGGTCATATTTTCAATCTCCTTGCCGTCCTTTGCGATCACCTGAACGATGGGAAGGCCGAATTTCTTCGCAAACTCAAAGTCTCTGTCATCGTGGGCCGGTACGCACATGATCGCACCGGTGCCATAGTCTGCCAGTACATAATCGGACAGCCAGATCGGCGTCTTTGCCCCGTTTAAGGGGTTGATGGCATAGCTTCCGGTAAATACGCCGGTTTTCTCCTTTGCCTGCATACGGTCTACATTGGAACGCATGGAAGCGTCGAAAATGTATTTCTCAACCGCCTCTCTTGTTTCATCGGTAGCCAGGCTCTTTGCCAGCTTATGCTCCGGCGCCAGCACCATAAAGGTAGCTCCATGGAGGGTATCGGGCCTTGTAGTGTAAACTGTGATCTTCTCATCTCTTCCGTCAATGGAAAATTCCACCTCAGCACCATAGGACTTTCCGATCCAGTCTGCCTGCATCTTTTTAACCTTCTCAGGCCAGTCTAACTTATCAAGATCATTTAACAGCCGCTCTGCGTAGGCAGTGATCTTTAACATCCACTGGCGAAGGTTTTTCTTTGTAACAGCGGTGCCGCAGCGTTCGCAGCAGCCGTTTACTACCTCTTCGTTTGCAAGGCCGGTCTTACAGGAAGGACACCAGTTAATCGGAAATTCCTTCTCATACGCAAGGCCCTTTTTAAACATCTGGACAAAAATCCACTGGGTCCACTTATAGAATGCGGGATCTGTGGTATTTACTTCCATGTCCCAGTCATATATAGCTGCGATCTGCTTGATCTGGCGCTTGATATTGGAAATGTTTGCCTCCGTTGACTTTGCAGGATGCACGCCCATCTTAATGGCATAGTTCTCAGCGGGAAGGCCGAAGGCGTCCCAGCCCATGGGATGGATCACATATTTGCCTCTTAACAGCTGGTATCTGCTCCATACATCGGAAATTACATAGCCTCTCCAATGGCCTACATGAAGGCCGCTTCCGGACGGATACGGGAACATATCCAGGCAGTAGTATTTTTCTTTCTTTCCGTCGTTTACATTGATCGGATTCTTTTCCCAGTTCTCACGCCATTTCTTTTCAATGGCGCTGTGATTGTACTGTGATGCCATAATCTTCATTCCTCCGTAAATAGTTGGTCTGCTGCCCCGCATAACAAAAAACCGCGTCTCTTATCCTCAAGAGACGCGGTCAAACATTCCACGCGGTACCACTCTGATTTATGCAGATAAACTGCATACACTCATGTACTCCTGTAACGGTGAGCCTCCGTCTTTTCCTACCCAGGGGCGTTAAAAAACTCCCCCTTCAGAAAAGCTGCTCCAGGACCAGTTCAGCACTCCTCTGTCACCGGATCTCATCTTCCACCGGCTCTCTGTGGGGCAGAACGAATACTTACTATTTCCTGTCAATGCATTTGCACTGAATCATAATTTAGCATATTTGATGTTGGCTGTCAATAGCGGACGCGGGAAAAATCACCAAAAATGCAACGATTCGTCCATGCCCTGTCAGAAGGGTACAGGCGCCATCCTGTTACTGTGCAGACTCCGGGGTCATATGCTCCAGCACGTCATCCACCTTCTGCTCCACTGCAAGGATGCCGTGAGCCAGCCACAGGCGGGAATCCACCTCATATACATTTCCCTTCTTTACCGCAGGGACCTCCTGCCAGAGGGGATCCTGCTGCATTTCCTCAAACCGTTTCTTCGCCTCCTCATCGGAACTGCCTCCCGCCGTACCGTATCCGGCCACTAAAAAGATATGCTCCGCCGTCAGTTCCGGAAGCATTTCCATGGAAATGGCAAGGCTGTCCTTATTATCATATTCCTCTGCCATGGGATCGGGCGTCAGTCCCAGATCCTGGTATAAAAAGCGGCTCATATCGTTCGTAGAGGCCGGATAAAGGCGGACTTCCTTTTTTAGTACGCGAAGCATGGCCGTCTCATTGTCAGAAACCGCGGATAATGCCTCTTTTGCATCGTCCAGCTTCTGATGGTACTGCTCCAGACGTGAAAGAGCCTCTTGTTCCATTCCAAGAGCCTTACCCATGGCAAGGAGAGAAACCTCCGTATCCTTTAAATCAAAGGCGGCCACCGGGGCAATCTTGCTCAGTTCCTCATAAACGGACGGCTCAAAGGAATCCCTTAAAAGGATCAGATCCGGCTCATAGGAGAGAACCTGCTCCAGATTCACCGTGTTGCTCTCTTCATCCACTGCAATGCTCCCGATTCCAAGGCTCTGAATCTGATCCTCCAGATAATACCCCTCCAGCTGCTGGCAGGCCGTCAGATCCACTCCCAGGGCCAGCGCCAGATCTTCCAGCTTGATGCATACAATCCGCTGCGGATGCTCCGGCATCACCGTCTCACCATATTTGTGTGAAAGCACAATCTGTCCATTCTCATTCTGATGGACCAGAGCAGCCGCCTCTGCCTCGATCTGAGCCCTCGCCGTGCCTGAATCCTTTACTGTAGCGGACGTTACGGCATCCGTCTGGCCTGCGCTGGCCGAAGAAGGCTCAGAGGCGCTTTTTTCCCCAGCTGCGCAGCCGCTTAAAAGCAGAGCCGCGGCTGCCGCTCCGGTTACAAGTCTCAGAACATATTTTTTCATTTTCATCCGTGATATCCTCTCTTTTATATCTCATTTTCCCCTCCCGCCATTACATGGTCATACGGAATACAAAGAGGACGGTTCGTCCTCGGATCCGTAAATACATCTGCCATCACCCCAAATACCTCCCTGCAGGTCAGGGGCGTAATCACGCTTTCGGGCCTTCCCATTTTTACGATCTTTCCCTTCTTTACCGCCACGATATGATCTGCAAACAGGGACGCGTGATTCAGATCGTGAACCACCATGATAATCGTTTTCTGATACGCCTCATTAAGCCTTTTTAACAGCTTCATGATATCAAGCTGATAGGAGATGTCCAGATAAGTGGTCGGCTCGTCCAGAAACAGAATCTCCGTATCCTGTGCCAGACACATGGCGATCCACGCCCTCTGACGCTGTCCTCCGGACAGCTGTTCCAGAGAACGTCTGGAAAATTCTTCCATCTGAGTTACCGACAGCGCCCATCGGATCTTTTCTCTGTCCTCTCCGCTCAGGCGGCCGTAGCCGGCGCGGTGAGGAGAACGGCCATAGGCAGCCAGTTCCTCCACCGTAAGTCCTTCCGGCGCTTCCGGCCCCTGCGGCAGGATGGACAGACGTCTGGCAAGCTCTCTGCTGCCCATCCTGTGAATGGATCGCCCATCCAATATTACCTGGCCTCTATCCGGCTTCATAATCCGGCACAGCGTCTTTAAAATCGTGGATTTTCCCGAACCATTGGCCCCGATCAGGGCGGTTATCTTTCCCTCTGGTATTTCCATGGAAAGATCCTCTACGATTCGGTTTCTTCCATAAGAAATATCTGTGTGCTCCGCATAAAATCTCACAGCGCTCCTCCTTCCTTTTTCCCCGCTCCCAGCAGGATATAGAGAAAATACGGCGCTCCCACAAGCGACACCACAATGCCAAGGAGCATTTCATCCGGGGCGATCACCGTCCGGGCGATCCAATCTGCTCCCAAAAGAAGGATCGCGCCTAAAAGAGCTGCGGCCGGAATCCTGTGCCGGTGTCCTGCCCCGGTCAGCTTTGCCGCCAAATGAGGGCAGATTAAGCCCACAAAGCCAATGGCTCCGCCCACGCTGACACAGGCCGCCGCCAGAGCCGCCGCCATCATAAGATAAATTAGGCGGCTTCTCTTTAGCGCAGCCCCCAGACCAATTGCCACCTCGTCCTTCAGATGCAGAAGATCTAATTCCCTGGACTGAACCAACAGCGCCGGAACCAGAATGAGGATCCACGGCAGAAGCGCCAGCACGTGTTTCCAGCTGTTTCCATACACACTGCCGATCATCCAGGTATTAACCAGATGGAATTTTTCAGGAGAAAGCCGTACCGCAATCAGGATATCCGCCGCATTGATCCCCGCAGTAACGGATACTCCGATCAGCACCATGCGGATGGGCGAAACCGCCTCTCCCTTCCGATGGGCAATGCCATAGATCAGCACAGAGGTAAGCAGAGCGCCGCCTAAGGACACAACCGGCAGCAAAAACACATTTCCTCCCTGTCCCTCCGGCTCCAGAAGCGTATACAGCATCACCGCCATTCCCGCTCCTGCGCTGACGCCCAAAAGATCCGGGCTTGCCAGGGGATTTTTGGAAATCGTCTGAAATACAGTTCCTGATACGGAAAGCCCCGCCCCCACCAGAACCGCCAAAACGATCCGCACCATACGAAAATCAAACAGAATCAGATTTTCCTCTCTGGTTCCGCCCCCTGTAAGAACACGAAATACATCTCCCATGGTCAGGCTGGTAAAGCCTGCCCGAAGGCTTCCAAGTACCATAACAGCCAAAAGCAGGCACATCAGAAAAAAACGCCTTCTGATTCTTTGCTCCTGTCTCATTTGCGTCCTCCTTTCCCAGATGCCAGCCAGATAAAAAACGGCACTCCGATCAGAGCTGTAACCGCACCTGCCGGCGTTTCAAAGGGCGGATGGATCAGACGGGATATGATATCGGCGGCAACCACCAAAAGCGCACCCCCAAGCACGGAGCAGGGAATCACCTTCCTGTAATCGGCCCCGGCCAGAAACCGCACCCCATGCGGAACAACCAGACCTACAAAGCTAATAGGGCCTGCAATCGCCACTGAAGAGCCCGTCAGGATCAGCACCGCCGCCATGGACATAAACCGGATGCGGCGTATTTTTCCTCCTAACCCTACCGCCGTCTCCTCTCCCAGACTTAAAAGCGATACCTGCCCGGCCATCAAAAGAGCCAGAAGCAGTCCTGCCGCCGTCCAGGGAAGGAGCATGGCCGCCTGCTGAGGCCGTACCCCGGAGATCCCTCCCGCATTCCAGAAGGTAAGTTCCTGAGAAATATTAAAAAACATGGCAAGAGCCTGACTGACTGCATGAAACAGCGCCGTAATGGCTGTTCCTGCCAGGGCCAGCCCCACCGGCGTGCTCCCTGCCCGGCTGAAAGCTGCGATCAGAAATATAATCCCTGCCGCTGCTCCCGCTCCTCCAAAGGAAAACAGTACCGTCACATTAAAGGAGGCTGCCGGACATACGATCATGGCCAGAGCCAGTCCCAGTCCTGCGCCTGCGTTGATGCCTAATACCGAAGGACTTGCCATGGGATTTCTGGTGGCCGCCTGCATCAGGCTTCCCGATACCGCCAGGCTGCTTCCCACCGCAGCTGCCGCAAATGTCCTGGGAATGCGCAGCGTGCGCAGAATCACATGGTTTTTATTTCCCGGATCAAACGCAAAGAGCGCTCCGGCCAGCTCTGAAAACGTGATCTTTTTTGCTCCCACGCACAGAGACAGCGCCAGCGCGCCCCCAAGAAGAACGAAACACAGACCCGCCGTCATACCCGCCCCAAAGACGCCGGATCGCCTATTTCTGCCAGACATACTTCACCTGCCTTTCCTATGTTCCAAACAAAGAGTTAGCAGTTGCTAACTATACCACAAAAATCTCCCTTTGGCAAGAAACGCAGATGAGAATTTTTCTCTCCATATAACTGATTTTTCTTGTACTGTTCCTCCCCTATATCTTAGACAGGTTCGGCTGTCCGGTCCCCCCCTTCAGCCTCCACCTTCTGCTTATATTCCGTTCCCCATGCTACCATGGCGTCCAGGATGGGCTTTAGACTGTATCCTGTCTCTGTCAGCGTATATTCCACCCGGGGCGGAACCTCTGCATAGACTTTCCGCGTCAAAAGCCCTGTTTCCTCCATGGAGCGCAAGTTGGAAGTCAGAACCTTCTGGGAAACACTTCCAACCGACCGTTTTAATTCCCCAAACCGCTTTGTTCCGTCCATCAGATCCCGGAGGATGAGCACTTTCCAGCGGTCGCTGATCAGCATTAGCGTAGTTTCTACCGGGCAGGCAGGTAATTTTTTATCCATTGGTATCCCTCACTTCTTTGCGATTTGCTGTTTATTCCTTACTGTACTTATTTATCTATCTTATAATTCATACAAATTCTATATCTAATTTTCGATTATCCGCATAAATACTATACTTTTAAGTATTTTGGAATATAGAAAAATACTCATTTTACCACAAATTTACCACGATTGAATGAGCCCTGATATGACTATAAAATAACACTAAAAAGACATCGTTGACACTTAAATGGTGTCTTTTTTAGCAGTCAATCCTAAGACTAACTGCTTTGTGTATAATGGATATGAAGTTGTCAAACTGAATTTTATAAATATCCTCTGTTTTTTGCCTCTTCAATTAATTTTGGTTGAATTAGCGGATATGTCCAATTTTTTACTAAATTATCCGTAATTAATATTTTCTCTATCTCACTATGTATTTCTTCAAAAGAAAATACATCTGCATAGAAAAGCATACCAAATGTTTCATCGTCAATGCTTTCGCTTACTCTTGTTTTTCCCTTGACAGAATATACACAAATCGGTTTGATAGTAAAGTCTGTCGCACCCGTTTCCTCCATCAATTCTCGCTTAGCAACAGATAAAATATCTTCACCACTTTCCCTGTGCCCTCCTGGGACTTCATAAGTGTCTCTTTCTCTATGTTTACAAAATATCCATTTACCATTTGTTTTGGAGATAATAACTGCAAATTTCAATAATTTATCATCTATGCTATCATAAAACTTTACTTCTACCATTTGTAAACACCTCTCTAAATTCTAATTTTTCTATTTCTTTCTCAGCTAAACAAGCTGGAATTCATCACTATAAATCAATATCTATATCGTACTTATCATCAATAAGCATATATTCTGTATTGTACTTTTTTACAAGTTCCAAAAACCGTGCATTATCTTCTAAAACACTCTCTATGGTACACCATTCATCATCTAAGCGGTTTTCTACGGCACTTGCATATTTTTTGATATTGTCAAAATGATTTTTAATATAATTTTCACTCATCACAAGACAATAATACTTGATGTTGTCAAGATATTCTCTTGTAAAGTGATTTTTCCAATCAAAAGGAATATAACACCCTTCAATAATAAGGTTTTGCTTATTCTCAATGGCAGTTTTAATCATTTCACGGATAATAGGCCACAGATACTCTGTGAGCTTATTATCATCTTCAGGTGTAAGTTTAGTATAACCGCTACGAATTAAACCCATTTTCAAGTGGTCTATTGATAAATACGAATATTTATATTTTTCAAGGAGTTTTTGTGCAAGAACAGTCTTGCCTGTGTGCGAAGCACCAGTAATTAAAATAATCATTTTTATTTCTCTTCTACTTTAACTTCTAAATTTGCCCGTTTCTTCATACCCACATTATAACAGTTCCATATATCCGCCACAACAAAAAACAGCATACCCCTTGCCATTTTTCTAACAAAAAATGCACACTTTTTCTTTCTTCCTCTTGGCTATCCAACACAGAAAAGAAAAAGCCTGTCAAGAGCCTTGCCACCATTGGTGGTGCTTTGCACTCTTTACCAGGCTTTTTGTTTGCTGTATCTTTCATGCAAGAGAAAAATTAAAGTCCTCTTTTCCATTTCTCTTTTAGATAATCGTCATAGTCCGCTTCATTAAAATCTAATTGTGGCGAAGTGTCGGGAATAGATATGTGAGGTTTACCACAAAAGCAAAATGCCCGTAGAGCCGATAAAATAAGGCTTTGCGGACATTTAAGAAGATATAAATAGATAGTCAAAAAGACATATATATTTTCTACAGCTGCCTGATAATCTCCTCTGTATACTCCTTCGTTCCTGCCGTACCCCCAAGATCCGGCGTCAGCGCCGTTCCCTGCCTTAAAACCTCATCCACCGCCCTGCGGATCTTTACGGCTGTCTCCTGTTTTCCCAGATGCTCTAACATCATACAGGCAGACCATAAAAAGGCCGTAGGATTGGCGATTCCCTTTCCCGCAATATCCGGCGCGCTTCCATGAACGGCCTCAAACATGGCAAAATCTTCTCCCATATTGCTGGAAGGCAGAAGGCCCAGGCCGCCGATTAAGCCGCTTGTAAGATCCGACAGGATATCCCCGTACAGATTCTCTGTCACAATGACATCGAATTTCTGAGGCTGCATCACTAACTGCATGGCCACATTATCAACAATTTTATCCTCTGCCTGAACCTGGGGGTACTCTTTGCTGACCTCATAGAAAATATCCCTGAACAGGCCGTCAGAAATCTTCATTATATTGGCCTTATGAACGCAGGTCACTTTCTTTCTTCCATTCTTTTGCGCATAACCAAAGGCTGCCCGGATAATGCGCTCACTGCATTTTCTTGTGATTATCTTGATGGAATGAGCCGTATCCTGATCCACCTGCGTCTCCACTCCTGCATACAGATCCTCCGTATTCTCCCGAAACATCACGATATCCACATTTTCAAACGGTGTCTTTACCGCAGAATTGGATCTTGCAGGACGCATATTGGCGTACAGGTCATACTTTTTACGAAGCATTACGTTCAAAGAGCGGAATCCCGTCCCAAGAGGCGTGGTAATCGGAGATTTTAAGAGCACACGGTTCTTTTCAAAGGATGCAAATCCCGCCTCCGGGATCAGCGCCCCGTTTTCTTCATACTCTGCCGCTCCGACCCGGAAAATCTCATACTCCAGACCAGCTCCTGCCGCATCCAGGATCTTAAGCACCGCATCTGTAATCTCCGGCCCGATGCCGTCTCCCTTAAACACTGTGATCGTATTCTTCTCCATGGCTATCTCTCCTCCATCATCATATAATCCTTATTTTCCCCTACATATTTCGTTGCCGGACGCATGATCCTTCCGTCATACAGCTTATTCTCGATGTTGTGAGCCACCCAGCCCACCATGCGGCTGCACATAAACAGAGGTGTATACAGGTCTCTGGGGATATTTAACATTCCATAAGCAAAACCGCTGTAATAGTCTACGTTGGTAGGCAGCGCCGTTCCCTTTCTCTCCTTCATCACATCCAGAGCCGCACGCTCAAACCGCTGGCGGAAATCAAATTCCGTCTGCTGCTTCTTCTCCTTTGCCACCTCCGCACAGCAGGCCCTTAACATCTCTGCCCTGGGATCAGAAATCGTATAGACTGCATGGCCGAAACCGTATACCAGGCCCGAACGGTCGTACAGCTTTCCGTCCATTAAACGGTTGACTGCAGCCCGCAGTTTCTTATCGTCGGCCGTATAGCCTCCAACATCCTCCAGTACCGCATCCATCATTTCTGCCACCTTGATATTGGCTCCGCCGTGTCTCGGCCCTTTCAGAGAGCCGATGCTGGCTGATACCGTAGAATAAATATCTGTTCCCGTAGAAGAGATGACAACGTTGGTAAAGGTGGAATTGTTGCCGCCGCCGTGATCCGCGTGGAGCATAAGAATAGTGTCCAAAAGCCTTGCTTCCTGATCTGTAAACTTCTGATCCTTTCTCAGAAGGCTCAGGAAATTTTCCGCAATGGAATACTCGGGGTTTGCATAGTGGATAAACAGGCTGTCACGGTCATAATAATGCACCTTGCTCTGATAAGCGTAGCAGGCGATGGACGGCAGCTTTGCCACCAGATTGATGCCTTTTACCAGAGTTTCATAAACATCCGTATTATCCGGGTCATCGTCATAATTATACAGCGTCAGCACGGCATCCTGAAGCTTATTCATCAGGTTCTTCCCCGGCATCCGCAGCAGGTTCATTTCCACAAATTCATCCGGGATCTCGTAGCAGTCTCTTAAAATACCGCAGAAATGCTCCAGTTCCTTTTTCTTTGGCAGGTAGCCGAACAGGAGCAAAAAGCAAACCTCCTCATATCCGAAATGACTTCCCATCTTTCCCTTTACCAGATCCGTCACATTGTAACCTCTGTAATAAAGTTCTCCCGGAATAGCCTGGATCCCGCCTTCCAAAGCCTCCGCATAGCCCACAACGTCGGCCACTCTGGTCAGCCCCACCCGGACACCGGTGCCGTCCTCATTTCTCAGGCCCTTTTTTACGTTGTATTCCTTATACCACTTATTGGGAATATCTGTGTAATTCTGGGATTTCCCATAAAACTGCGCAAGATAGCTTTCCTTTGTCATGGCCGCTCTCCTTTCCTGACCGGTTCTGTCAACGATTTCTGTTGTAGTTGATCAGACAGCCGGCCTTTACGATCTCTCGTTCCTCAGCTGTCATATCCGCCATATAAAGCATAAGTTCCCGTACCGGCTCTATACCGGCTGTTCCCAGAACGTAAGCCCGAATCTCCTTTAAATCACCGTCTAAAGCGGCGCGGATCCCCGGCACATAAATATAATCCCCTACCTCAAAATCCGGTTCCTCCTTCATCTGGAAAGGCAGCATCCCCCAGTTGATCACATTAGAACGGTAACGCTTGGTTGCGTATTCCTTACAGATATTGGCAAGTCCGCCTAATACCCTCTGGCAGCTGGCCGCCTGCTCCCTGGCTGATCCGTCTCCCGGTTTTACGGCATAAACCATGCTGCCAATCTCCGTTTCCTCTGCTGTAACCGTTTCATTTCCAGAAATAGTTCGGATGGCTGCAAAGAGAGTCTCAAGATCCGGTTCGGCCTTAATCTCTGCCTCTGCCCCTTCAGTTCTGCGTATGATTTCCAGACGTCCCATCTCCTTAGCCCGGCCTACATAGCCCGGATCCCTTCTGGATAAGGTAAATTCTGCCAGTCCCAGAGGATTGGAGCGGTAGGAAGAGGTTTCTCCTGAGGGGATCAGCTCATCCGTGGTAGTCACCGGATCCATGATCTTAGAACACACCTTAAGGAGAACATTCTCTGTCAGAGGGCTCATCTCAGGCCAGTCCTTGATATTTGGTCCGTAGATCAGATCGCTGGCCGTATCGCCCTTTTCATACCCCATATATACGCGGTTTTTATAAGAGGTATCATTAAATTCATATTCCGGTACCTGATCCCAGCCTTCCATCTCCCAGGCAGAGGTCAGCCTCCCGCCGTTTGCTGCAGTGGCGGCGATGGAACGGGCATCCATCAGGGCCACTGCAGCCATCTGGCCGCTGCCTGGTTTTGATCCCTCTCTGTTGGGGAAGTTCCTGGTAGTGTGACGGATGCTCAGGCCATTGTTGCAGGGCGTGTCTCCTGCGCCAAAACAGGGGCCGCAGAAGGCGGTTCGGATGACGGCTCCTGCATTCATCAGATCGGATACAGCCCCTTTCTTAACCAGATCCGCAAGCACCGGCTGGGAAGATGGATAAACGGCAAGAGAGAATTCTCCGCAGCCGCAGTTTCTGCCCCGCAGCGCCTGCGCCGCTTCCATTACGTTGGTATAATTGCCTCCGGCACAGCCTGCAATCACAGCCTGCTGAACCATCAGATCCTTTCCCTTCACCTTGTCAAGAAGTGTAAAATGCGCTCTGCCTCCGGATATTCTCTCTGCCTCCTTTTCCGTAAGAGCCAGAATATCCGTAAGATTCTCCTTCAGTTCGTCGATCTCATACACATTGCTTGGGTGAAACGGCAGGGCGATCATGGGCTTTACTGTGGACAAATCCACATAAACGCAGCCGTCATAGTAAGCCACTCCCTCTGGATCCAGCTGCGTAAAGTCCCCGGCCCTATGATGCTTTGCCAGATATGCTTTTGTATCGTCATCTGTGCGCCAGATGGAGGTAAGGCAGGTGGTCTCCGTAGTCATCACATCTATACCGTTTCTAAAATCCGTAGTCATGGAGGAAACGCCGGGGCCAACAAATTCCATTACCTTATTTTTCACATATCCGTTCTTAAACACCGCTCCGATAATGGCAAGGGCAATATCCTGGGGGCCTGTGCCGGGCCTTGGCGCACCGTCCAGGTATATGGCTACCACGCCGGGATAGGCAATATCGTATGTATCGCAAAGAAGCTGTTTTACCAGCTCGCCTCCGCCCTCTCCCACTGCCATAGTACCCAGAGCACCGTAACGGGTGTGACTGTCTGATCCCAGGATCATTTTTTTGCAGCCGGCCATCCTTTCTCTCATATACTGATGGATCACGGCCATATGGGGCGGCACATAAATGCCCCCGTACTTCTTCGCCGCAGACAGGCCGAACATATGGTCATCCTCATTGATGGTGCCACCTACGGCGCAAAGGGTGTTGTGACAGTTAGTCAGCACATAGGGAATGGGGAATTTTTCCATTCCTGAAGCTTTAGCCGTCTGTACGATCCCCACAAATGTGATATCGTGGGAAGCCATGCTGTCAAAGCAAAGCTTTAAATGCTCCATATCGCCAGATGTATTATGCTCCTTTAAAATAGAATAAGCGATGGTTCCTTTTTTTGCAGTCTCACGATCCACTGCCTTTCCTGTCAGTGCTTTTGCCCTTGCTGCTTCCGCTTCTGGAACCAGCTCTGTTCCATTTACCAGATACACGCCGCCTTCATATAATGATACCATGCTTTCTACCTCCTGGATCTTTCCTCGCACTCTCTGCTCCCCTGATCGGTGCAGCTGTCTGTGTGTTCTGCTGTTTTTGCAACAATTCAGGATGAACTCTCCTCTTGAACAGTTACTGTTTTTAATACTATAAAACAGAGAAATGCATTTGTCCAGTCTTATAGTTGTAATTATTACAACTTTTTAGTTGTAGATTTAAGACATTTTCTTCATTTTCCACTGTTATTTATTATCACTTCACTGCATTAAACTTATCAGCATTTGCAGACGCTGAAATTCATGTTGCATTTGCAACAATTTTATTTTATAATACCTCTGTAAAACAGTTCTTTTTAATGCAGCATCCAAATATCAGGAAAGGACAGGAAACACATATGACGGATTTCTTTCAGAAGAATTTATTTAAAAATATTTCTTTAGACGAATATAAACACCTTATTGCCTGTATGGGCGGACGGACAAGAACTTTCCGGCCGGAGGAAACCATCTGCTGCTACGATTCCGGCTCCCAGGAAATCGGAATCATCGGCAAGGGAACGGCGTCTGTGGTCCGATTTGAATACAATGGGGCAAGGACGATTTTAGAGCGCCTGGGCCCTCAGAGTACCTTCGGCTCCATGCTCTCTTACGGCAGCAGCGATCAGACGGGCGTAAGCGTTATCTGCAATACGGAATGCGAGGTTCTGTTCCTTCAATATGACCGGATCAGCGCTCCCTGCACCAAAGCCTGCGCCTTTCACCATCAGCTTACAAGGAATCTCCTTGATCTGATCTCCTGCCGCGCCCAGAATTTAAGCCGCCGGGTAGAGGTTTTATCCCAGCGCACTATCAGGGACAAGCTCATGTGCTTTTTTTCCCAGCTGGCCGTCCAGTTTGATTCCCCCTCCTTCAGCCTCCCCTTCACCATGGTGGATCTGGCTGACTACCTCTCCATTGACCGAAGCGCCATGACACGGGAACTGAAAAAGATGAAGGATGAAAAGCTGGTGGAAATTGACCGTAAAATAGTGCATCTTCTGGTATAAATATAATAATACAAACAGCGCGCAAAAGATCACTCTCTTGCGCGCTGCTGTTTAGTATGGAGATTAAAAAATGGGGTTTATTCCTCTACAACAGAAAACAGATCCTTGCCCACTCCGCAGATGGGACATACCCAATCCTCCGGGATATCCTCAAATGCAGTTCCGGGAGCGATGCCGCTGTCAGGATCACCTACCTCCGGATCATAGATATAGCCGCATGGATCGCATAGATATTTCTTCATAATAAATGTCTCCTTTCCTATTGGTAAGCATAAACAAGGCCGGGGAAAATCGCTGTCCTTATGCTCCTGTTTCGCTGTTTTCTTAACTTTGTGACCTTATATTACCATAAGTATCCCACATTTTCTGTGATATATGCAACATCATGCCCTGTTTTTGCAGAAACATCCCTGATTTCAGGCGCTTCAAGCCAAAAGAGGCTTTCGTCTTTGCCGGCCTCTGTCCTCAAAAACAGACGCACAGCCAGCCCCGCCCTGCCTATGGCGGAACCGGCTGTACCCAACAGACACACCTCGGCTTTATTCTTCTCTGGCAGCCGTCCTTGCCTCGATCTCCTTTTTCTGTACATCACCAGGAGCCTGCTCATAGCGGCTGAACTCATAAGAGAAATCTCCCAGTCCACCTGTCATGGAGCGCAGGTCTGTATTGTAGCCAAAGAGTTCAGACATTGGAATATCGGCCTCAATAACCTGCTTGCCCCGATGGTTGGATTCCATACCAAGAACACGGCCTCTTCTGCGGTTTAAATCCCCCATCACATCTCCGGTAAAGCGGTCGGGAACCGTTACCTTTAAAGAAGCGATCGGCTCCAGAAGCACTGGATTTGCGTCCATAAAGCCCTGCTTAAAGGCCAGAATGGTGGCCATCTTAAATGCCATCTCAGAGGAGTCAACGGGATGGTAGGAGCCGTCTAACAGGGTAGCCTTTAAGCCAACTACGGGGTAGCCGGCCAGCGGTCCCTTCTGTACGCACTCCTGAAGCCCTTTCTCCACTGCGGGGAAGTAATTCTTCGGCACAGAACCTCCGAATACCTTCTCCTCGAACACATACGGCGTCTCCAGATCGCCGGAAGGCTCAAACTCCATAATGACATCGCCGTACTGTCCATGTCCGCCGGACTGTTTCTTGTGCTTGCCCTGTACCTTTACCTTCCTGCGCAGCGTCTCGCGGAATGCAAACCTGGGTTTTGATAATTCCACCTCTACCTTGTAACGGGTCTGGAGCTTGCTCACCACTACCTCCAGCTGCTGGTCACCGATGCCGTAAATCAGAGATTGACGGTTTTCCGCGTCATTTTTTACAATCAGTGTCAGATCCTCTTCCATCATACGGGCCAGAGCGGTAGATACCTTATCATCCTCCCCCTTATTGACTGCCTTGTAGGCCATATATGTATATGGAGTGGAAATCTGAGGCTTGTGGTACACGATCGGGGCCGTGCGCACAGCCATGGTATCGCCCGTCTGGGTCACAGTGAGCTTTGCAGCGGCTCCGATATCACCAGCCCTTAACTCAGAAACCTCTATAACGTCCTTTCCCCGGAGCACATAGAGTTTTCCGATCTTCTCCTCAGCATCCTTATTTACATTATATACGGTGGTATCTCCCTTTAAGGTGCCGGTACAGATCTTCATCAGAGAATACTTTCCGATAAAGGGATCCACAATGGTCTTAAATACCCTGGCTGACAGGGATACGTCGTCATTGTACTTTGCAGTAAAACGCTCACCTGTAGATACGTCCACGCCAATACACTCAAAGTGATCCGGTGACGGGAAATACTTATCCATAGCCTGCAGAAGTACCTTAAAACCCTGGCAGTTAATACCGGATCCCATCATAACAGGAACGATATCACCCTCAATTACATGGGTCCTTAATGCCTGGGAGATCTCCTCCTGTGTGAACTCCTCACCCAGGAAATAGCGCTCCATATATTCTTCACTGGTCTCGGCAACGGCCTCCATAAGAGCGTCCCTTGCGATGGTAAGATTCTTCTGAACGTACTCAGGGATGGGGCACTCTTCATAATCGCTGTAGGTCGTAAAACGGCGTCCCGCCAGCTTTACCACGTTGACGAAGCCCACAAATTTTTCATTTTCACGGATCGGCAGCTGGAAGGGGGCGATCTTTCGTCCAAACTTCTTCTCCAGCTTTACAACCAGCTCACGATAGCTGGCGCGGTCGTCATCCATATTGGTGACGAAAATCAGACGGGGCAGATTGTACTTTTCGCACATCTCCCATGCTCTCTCAGTGCCAGGCTCGATTCCGGCCTTGCAGTTTACAACAATAACAGCAGCATCCGCTACGCTGATAGCTTCCTCTGCTTCTCCCACAAAGTCAAAAAAACCGGGAGTATCCAGGAGATTGATCTTGATCGGGCCGTTCTCGCCTTCATATTCCAGCGGAATCATGGTGGTGGAAATGGAGAACTGACGCTTGATCTCTTCTTTGTCATAATCACTGATGGTGTTGCCGTCGGGTACTCTTCCCATACGTTTTGTCACACCCGTAATAAATGCCAGAGCTTCCGCAACGGTCGTCTTACCGGCGCCTCCGTGTCCAAGTAATACGACGTTGCGGATCTGTTCAGTACCATATACGTTCATAAGCTTCCCTCCTGTGCGTTAAGTGTACGCTCGAATCCTAGAGCTACATGATATTCAAGCCATGTATTTATTTTACTAAATTTTTCAGTTTTTTTCAAGTATTTTGACTTATTTGTACAACTAAATTTTTATCTTTTTCAAAACATTCCGTGAAACATTATAAAACAAAACATTTTTATCCTATCTCTGTGCTCTTTTTATAAGAGGCCATTGCATCCGCCTTCATTTTCTCACATAAAAGCGTCGAACTTTAAAGCAATAAAGTGTTGACATTTTCACATTCAGGCGATACACTGGGATATAATAAAACAGCGGCCCTGCAGATACATGGGCCAGCCGAAAAAGGAGAATACTGCTATGATCATTATCATGAAGCCGAACGCCTCCGAAGAGGCTGTAAAAAAAGTAACCGATCTGATCGAATCCAAGGGGCTTACTCCCCATCTCTCACAGGGTTCCCAGGTGACTATCGTAGGCGTGGTAGGGGACAAGAGCCGCTTAGCCGGCAGCAACATCGAGATAAGCGAAGGAGTAGATAAGGTAGTGTCTGTCACAGAATCCTACAAACTGGTCAACAAAAAGTTCCATCCTGACGATTCTGTGGTCCCGGTGGGAAATACCCATATCGGCCCCGGAAACCTTACCGTTATGGCCGGCCCCTGCGCCATCGAGTCCAGAGAACAGCTGATGGAAACTGCATTTGCCGTAAAAAAGGCCGGGGCTACCTTCCTGCGGGGCGGCGCTTACAAGCCGCGCACCTCCCCCTACTCCTTCCAGGGCTTAGAGGAAGAAGGTTTAAAATATATGAAAGAAGCCAGAGAGGCTACCGGCTTAAATGTCATCTGCGAGGTCACAAGCGCCCATGCTATCGAAGCGGCTTCCAAATATGTAGATATGCTCCAGATCGGAGCCAGAAATATGCAGAACTTTGAGCTTTTAAAGGAAGCGGGAAAATCCGGTATGCCTGTACTCTTAAAGAGAGGGCTGTGCGCCACCGTCGACGAGTGGCTCAATGCTGCTGAGTATATCATTTCAGAGGGAAATCCCAATATCGTCCTCTGCGAAAGAGGAATCCGCACATATGAGACCTCTACCCGCAATACATTAGATATCAGCGCCGTGCCGGTGATCCGCCAGAAAAGCCATCTTCCGGTGATCGTTGATCCCAGCCATGCCACTGGCGTAAGAGCCTATGTGGGGCCTCTCGCAAAGGCGGCTGTAGCAGCAGGAGCGGACGGACTGATGATCGAGGTACATCCCAACCCGGCCTGCGCTCTGTCCGACGGTCCTCAGTCACTGACCTTTGATGCCTTTGAGAAGCTTATGGATGAATTAAAGCCCTACTGCGAACTGTCCGGAAGAAGAATCTCATTTTAAAAAAGCAAGGGGGATGCGCTATGGAACCATTCGCTATCAAGGATTCCACGATGGCATTCATCGGTCTTGGACTGATCGGAGGTTCTCTCGCAAAGGGAATCAAACGGGCCAGACCTGATATCCGCATTATGGCCTATATGCGGACCCGCGCCAAATTAGAGCAGGCGCAAAAGGACGGCATCGTAGACGTAATCTTAGAAGGCATTGGAGAAGAACTTCGGGAATGTGATCTCATCTTTCTGTGCACTCCGGTGGAATATAACGCCAGGTATCTCTCCGCCATCCGGCCTTTCTTAAAGCCCGGAGCGCTGATCACCGATGTGGGCAGTACAAAAACAGATATCCATGAGGAAATACGGCGTCAGGGCCTGGAGCACTGCTTTGTGGGCGGCCATCCCATGACCGGCTCGGAAAAGACAGGATATGAAAATTCCACGGATCATCTCCTGGAAAATGCCTACTATATCGTGACCCCGCCGGAGGGACAGAGCGGGGAAAGCGCCCAATATACAGAGAACGTCCGCCGCATCCTGGCGGTGGCTCAGGCAGTGGATGCGATCCCACTGGTTCTTGATTACAGGGAGCACGACCGGGTAACGGCAGCGGTAAGCCATCTGCCCCATCTGGTTGCATCCAGCCTGGTAAATCTTGTGAAAGACAATGATTCTGCCGCTGGAACCATGCGCCGGATCGCGGCTGGAGGCTTTAAGGATATCACCCGGATCGCCTCTTCTTCACCAGAGATGTGGGAGCAGATCTGTATGACAAACGCGGCTCCCATCGGAGATATGTTAGAACAGTATATCTATTCTTTACAGGAAATCCTGGCACAGATCCGCGGACATAAGGGCAGGGATATTTACCGGCTTTTTGACCAGTCCCGCTCTTACCGCAATTCTATATCAGACCGGGCCAAAGGCCCCATAGAGCCCTCCTATGAGTTTTCTGTGGATGTGGCAGATGAGGTGGGATCTATTTCCACCATTGCGGTGATTCTGGCTGCCAAGGGCATCAGCATCAAAAATATCGGCATCAATAACAACAGGGAACGGGGCGAAGGCGCTTTAAAAATCGCCTTTTACAACGAGACTTCCATGAAGGAGGCCTGGGAGCGGCTCGAAAAGTACAAATTCGACCTGGTGCGGCTGTAGAGAAATCTGTCCCTCATGGCAAAGGCATTGACACAAACCCCATGACCGGTTAAAATTTCGTGTAGAATGTTACCATCAGCTGATAAGAGAACACACGCCCCAACCGCTGGGAGTCCGAGGGAGTTCTTCGTCACAGATTTGCGGTCCTGTAAGGCACTGCCCCAGTTTCACGAATCTGCGGCGCAGAACCGTGTGTCCCCTTGTCTGCTGATGGTATGTTGCATTTAAAAGTCTAGAAAAACGAGGAATCATACATATGGAATTAAGAAAATGGGGTCCCCTTCGGGGAGAAATCACTGTCCCCGGCGACAAATCCATCTCCCATAGGGCGGTGATGTTTGGTTCCCTGGCAAAGGGAACTACGGAAATCCATGGCTTTCTCCAGGGGGCAGACTGCCTTTCCACAATCTCCTGTTTTGAGAAAATGGGGATTTCCATAGAAAACAGGGGAGATACAGTGCTGGTTCAAGGCCGCGGCCTTCACGGACTTACGCGGCCCGAGACAATTCTTGACTGCGGCAACAGCGGTACCACCACCCGCCTGATCTCCGGTATCTTAAGCGCCCAGAATTTTGATGTGACGCTCACTGGAGATGTTTCCATCCAGAAAAGGCCTATGAAGCGGATCATAGAACCCTTATCCCAGATGGGTGCCGATATCACCAGCATACACGGAAACGGCTGTGCTCCTCTTTCCATCCGCGGAAAAAGCCTCCACGGAATCCACTATACATCCCCTGTGGCTTCCGCCCAGGTAAAATCTGCGGTTCTTCTGGCAGGCCTCTATGCGGAGGGCATCACAAAGGTTACTGAGCCTTTTGTATCCAGAAACCATTCAGAACGAATGCTTAAGCTGTTCGGAGCTTCTGTTTCCACAGAGGGAACCACAGTTTCCATCTGCCCCGCTGGACAGCTCTACGGTCAAAAGGTAATGGTGCCGGGAGATATTTCCTCTGCCGCCTACTTTATCGCAGCCGGACTGATGATTCCCGGTTCTGAAATCTTAATTAAAAATGTAGGCATCAACCCCACCCGTGATGGTATTCTCCATGTATGCCGGGCTATGGGAGCCGATCTTACCCTGCTTAACGTGCGCGGCCAGGAGGGTGAACCTACCGCTGATATTCTGGTACGCTACAGCAGGCTTCACGGCACAGATATCGCAGGAGCTATCATTCCCACACTCATTGACGAACTCCCAATGATCGCCGCCATGGCAGCTGTGGCAGAAGGCGAAACAAGAATCAGCGATGCAGGTGAACTTAAGGTAAAGGAATCCAACCGGATCGCCGTCATGGCACAAAACCTGACTGCCATGGGCGCGGATGTGACGGAAACGGAGGACGGCATGATCATCCGTGGCGGAAAACCGCTCCGCGGCGCAGCCATTGAAAGCCATCTGGACCACCGGATCGCCATGACCTTTGCCGTGGCCTCCCAGTGTGCCGAAGGCGTAACCGAGATAAGAAGCGGAGAATGTGTCAGCATCTCCTATCCCTGTTTTTATGAGGATCTGATGAACCTTTCCGGAAAAAGGAGGTAAGCGCTAAATGAATCTGCAGTTAGTCAAAATGGAGCCGCAGTACCGCAGTCTGGCTGAGGACATGATACGCGAATGGAAGACAAGCGGCGAGGCCATTGTCCCCTGGGCCATTGACAGAGCGGATATCCGTGACTTTTCGGCCTATATGGACAGCCTGGAACAAACGGGGACGGCCGACGGCCTGGTGCCTGAATCTACCTTTTTCTGCCTGGATACAGACAGAAATCTTATGGTGGGAGCCATCAATATACGCCATTATCTCAATGACAATCTATTAAAACACGGGGGCCATATCGGCGACGGCGTAAGGCCTTCAGAGCGCCAAAAGGGCATCGCCACCCGGATGATCGCCCTTGGCCTTGAAGAATGTAAAAAGCTGGGCCTGAAGCGGGTTCTTATGACCTGCCGAAAAGACAATATCGGCTCTGCCAAAAGCATTATAAACAACGGCGGAATCCTGGAAAACGAAATAAAACAGGACGATGGCGTCGTGACACAGAGATATTGGATCGATCTCTGATCCCGTCAAAATCAAAAAGCCCTGGGCGGGCGTTAAACGCTACCCCAGGGCTACATCCAATACCATCATCAGTACAAATCCGGCGGCAAATCCCATGGTTCCTATATTGGAATGACTTCCCTCGGAGGCCTCCGGAATCAGCTCCTCTACCACTACATAGAGCATGGCTCCGGCGGCAAAGGATAAAAAATAGGGAAGGGATGACCCCAGCTGATCAGCCAGAAGGAGCATGACAACCGCTCCCACCGGCTCTACAATGCCCGAAAGCATTCCATAGACAAAGGCCTTTTTCTGGCCCGCCGCCTCCCTTAAGGGAAGAGAGATGACCGCTCCTTCCGGAAAATTCTGGATTGCAATTCCCAAAGCCAGTGCCAATGCACCGGTCATGGAAATGGTATGGCTCCCGGCCATCATTCCCGCAAAAGCCACGCCTACGGCCATCCCCTCAGGAATATTGTGAAGGGTCACAGCAAGCACCAGCATGGTGCTTTTTTTCAGGCTTTTTTTTGCTCCCTCCGGTTCGTCAGCATCCATGTGAAGATGCGGCACCACTGTATCCAGAAGGAGCAGGAAACCCATTCCCAGCAAAAATCCCATTGCGGCAGGAATAAAGGCAAGTTTTCCCATATTCCCGCTCATCTCCATGGCCGGGATCAGAAGAGACCACACAGAAGCCGCAACCATCACACCGGAGGCAAAGCCCAGGAATGCCTTCTGCACCCCAGGCTTTAGTTCACCCCGCAGGAAAAAGACACAGGCGGCTCCTGCCGTCGTTCCGAGAAAAGGGATCATAATCCCTGCAAATATATTCATCTTTCACCTCATATTATGTACGCGCCACTGTCCCCGAAAACGCCTTTCCCTCCTTCCCCGCCTAATCTTCCAGAAAGCCCCGAAGTTTCATATAATTCTTGATCAGCACGATCATCTGATCGTAATCAATGCGGCTGGCATTGATTGGAAGATCATAATTCTCCATATCCATCCAGTTTTTTCCAGTAAAATACCGATGATACTCCGTGCGGGTTCGGTCAATGCGCTTCATCCGGCGCAGAGCCTCCGCCTCGTCTACCTTATCTACATCCATGATCCTGCGAACTCTGGTAACCGTATCCGCGTAAACAAAGATGCGGATCACATCATCTAACTGATCCTGGAGCACATAGTTGCCGCAGCGCCCAACGATAATGCAGTTCTCAGAAGCCGCCAGCTTACGGATCACAGAGGACTGGAAACGGAACAGATTCTCCGGCGAGGTAATATTATGGCCGTTTTGGGCCGGCTCTGTCAGATCCGGTTTTATATTCGTCACAATACGGTACAGAAGGTTGTTGCCCGCCTTCTCATCCGCCAGACGGAAATACTGTTCTCCAATGGCGCTGGTTTCTGAGGTCATTTTTAAAATATCCTCGTCATAAAAATGGATTCCCAGCTCCCTGGCCAGACGCTCGCTTGTCAGGCGTCCTCCGCTTCCGTACTGGCGTTCAACGGTAATTACAAAATGTCTGCTGCTCATAAATTCAAGCCTCCTTTATGGTTTCGCTTATATCAGACTGTCAGGACATAAGCCCTAGATCACATCAATATGACACATCTTCATAGCATTTAGAGCATTTTCATGGCTCTTTGGCGTTACACCCGCACAGCAGCCTGCCCTGACGCAGATCTCCGTCTCCGGTACCTCTGCCTTAATCACCATGGCATTTGAGATCACGCAAATATCGGTACACAGGCCAATCAGTTCAATCCTGTCATATCCTCCGGCCTTTATATAGGCCGCCAGTTCCATACTTCCAAATGTATGCTTTTCAAACCGTTTTCCCGGCATATCCTTTAAGCAGGAATCCAACTCCCAGCCCTCCGTACCCCGGATACAGTGAGGAACCGGCAGTTTCCTTCCCTCCATCGTCTCCATATAGTCCTTTTCATGGGTATCCAGGGTAAATACCACCTCATCCCCTGCTGTCAGATACTCCTTAATCCGCTCCCTCACAGCCGGCACGATGGCCTCTGCCTCTTTTGTTCCCAGCGCTCCGTCTATGAAATCCTTCTGCATATCTACTACTGCCAGCAATCTTTTCACAGTTTCACTCCTCCCGGTATTTGCGGCGTCTCAGGCTCATGTCTGTTCACGCAGGCATAGCGGACATGAGCCCCTGGCCCGCGATATCACTATTATAATACCACAAATTTATATATTGGGGAATATGGGGAATCAAAAAAGTAGTTGACAAATGACGCATCCTGTATTAAGATACGAATCAATAAGCTAAACCGATGAGAAAGAGGAGTAAGTTTCCAGGGCATTTTTACAGAGAGCCGCGGGCGGTGGGATCGCGGTATTATGCAGGCAGCTGAATGGACTTTCGAGGGCAGTCCTGAACGGTATGGATATCCGCTTTGGCGGTCAGGGTAGGGACTGACGGATTCTGCACCCGTTATATTTGCAGCACATATGATAGTATGTGAGAGTGGACTTTTATTCAGTCAATTTGAGTGGCACCGCGGATTTATTTCGTCTCAATTACAACCTGGTTGTAATTGGGACTTTTTTATTATTATCAAGGAGGAACTTATTATGAAAAAATCAATGGCGATCCTTTTAACAGCAGCAATGGGCGTTTCCCTCTTAGCAGGCTGCAGCTCTTCCGGCCAGTCTGCCGCTGACAGTACAGCTCCTTCCAGTGCTGGAGCAAATACCGGCGATTCCGGCAAAAGCACGGCGGATGAGGACGGCACTTACACCATCGGTATCGGTCAGTTTGCGGAGCACGGCTCCTTAGACAACTGCCGGGAGGGCTTTCTTGCGGGCCTGGCTGAGGCGGGTATTGAGGAAGGGAAAAACCTGACCGTTCTTTATAACAACGCACAGGCTGACGGCGGCACAGCCAGCCAGATTGCAAATACCTATGCAGGCAAAAATGTAGATCTGATGTGCGCAGTCGCAACCCCCATGGCCCAGGCAGAATACAGCGTGGCCATGAAATCCGATATCCCCGTCATCTTTACCGCAGTTACCGATCCGGTAGCCGCCGAGCTGGCCAATGCGGACGGTACTCCCGTCGGCGAGGTTACAGGTACCAGTGATAAGCTTCCCATCGAACAGCAGCTGCAGATGATCCGCGAAATCCTTCCTGAGGCCAAAAATATCGGCATCATGTATACTACCAGCGAGGTAAATTCCGAATCCGCCATTGCCGAGTATAAAGAGCTTGCTCCCAAATATGGTTTTGAGATCGTAGATTCCGGCATCTCCTCTTCTGCCGATATCCCTCTGGCTGCGGACACACTGATCGGAAAGGTAGACTGCATCACCAACTTAACAGACAACACCGTGGTTGCCTCCCTTCCTGTGATCTTAAGCAAGGCTTCTGCTAAAAATATTCCTGTATTCGGAAGCGAGATCGAGCAGGTAAAAGCAGGCTGTCTGGCCGCCATGGGCCTTGACTATGTAGAACTTGGCAAGCAGACCGGACAGATGGCTGCGAAGGTTTTAAAGGGCGAAGCAAAGGCCAGTGAGATGAACTTTGAAACTATCAAGGAGGCCGCCTTCTATGGAAACCAGAAGGTTGCTGAAAACCTGGGCATCACACTCCCTGAATCTCTCACCGGCACAGCGGCCGGGATGTTCGATACGGTCACCGAATGATCCGTTATCCGCGTAAGTAAAACCACCGGCTGCCGCCCTTTATATGACGGACGGCAGCTGTGAGTATGTTTGGAGGAATATCATGACAATCATCTTAGGCATCCTTGAAGAGGGTCTGGTTTACGCCATCATGGCCCTTGGGGTTTATATCACCTATAAGATCCTGGATTTTCCGGATCTCTCCGTAGACGGCACCTTCCCTCTGGGAGCCGCTGTCACAGCCGCAGGCATCGCCGGAGGCTTTCTCTCACCGGGCTCCGCTCTGGCTGTCGCCTTTTTAACCGGCGCACTGGCCGGCTGTATCACCGGTCTGATCCATGTGAAATTAAAGGTTCGCGACCTTTTATCCGGCATCATTGTCATGACAGCCCTCTATTCCATCAATCTGCGGATCGCCGGGAAGGCAAACCTTCCTATATTTAGTAAGGAAACCATTTTTACAAACGACTTTCTCTTTGCCCATGTGCCGGAAGCCTTAAAGCCCTTTACTACCACCCTGATTCTTCTTGTACTGGTTCTCGTCTGCAAGATCCTGTTAGACGCCTACCTGCAGACGCGCTCTGGTTACCTGTTAAGGGCTGTGGGCGACAACGAGGCCTTAGTCACCGCCTTAGCCAAAGACAAGGGCATGGTAAAGATCATCGGTCTGGCGATCGCAAACGGCTTTGCTGCTCTGGCAGGCAGCGTTTACTGTCAGCAGAAGGGTTTTTTTGAAATTTCCACCGGCACCGGCACCATGGTCATCGGTCTGGCAAATGTAATCATCGGCACCCAGCTTTTTAAACGATTTGGCTTTGTAAAATCTACCACTGCTGTTATAATCGGCTCCATCATCTACAAGGCCTGCGTTTCCGCAGCCCTCCTGGTCGGCGATCTGAGCATCGGCGGATGGTCCATCCCGGTCACTGCTTCGGATTTAAAGCTCATCACCTCTGTGCTGTTTTTAATCATTCTCGTATTAAGTCCTGCGGGCGGAAAGAAGGTAAAGAGCCATGCTTGAACTGCAACACATCCATAAATACTACAATGCCGGCACGGTCAACGAGATGTGCCTGTTTGATGATTTTAACCTGACGGTCAAAGACCACCAGTTCGTATCCGTGGTGGGAAGCAACGGTTCCGGAAAAACCTCTCTTTTAAATATTATCTGCGGCAGCATCCCCTTAGATCAGGGTACCATCCGCATCGGAAATGCAGACATTACAAGGATGCCGGAATACAAGCGCCAGCGCCGCATCGGCCGGGTATACCAGAATCCGTCCATGGGCACCTGTCCTTCCATGACCATTGCTGAAAATATGGCTCTGGCAGACAATAAGGGGAAATTCTTCAACCTGCGCCCCGGAGCCAACAAACACCGGATGGATTTTTACCGGGAAAGCCTCCGCTCCCTGGGCCTTGGACTGGAGGATAAGATGGATGTTAAAGTAGGTGTTCTCTCCGGCGGCCAGCGTCAGGCCATGGCGCTTCTTATGTCCACCATGACCCCCATTGAGTTTCTCATCCTGGATGAGCACACCGCCGCCCTGGATCCAAAAACAGCAGAAACCATCATGGAACTGACGAACCGTATCGTAAAGGAGAAGGAACTGACTACCATCATGGTGACGCACAACCTGCGCTACGCCGTAGAGTATGGGAACCGCCTGCTGATGATGCACCAGGGCCATGCCATTATGGATAAAGAAGGAAAAGAAAAGGATGCAATCCAGATCGATGATATTCTGACTAAATTCAATGAGATCAGCATTGAGTGCGGAAACTGATTTTCCCGCGCCTCATCAGATCCATGTTCCCAAAAAAGAGCGGATGAAACCCGCCGGTCTGTCCCCGGCGATTCTCATCCGCTCTTATCATCATAAAACGTAACTGCTCTCACAGCCAAAGAAAATGCCCCGTCCTGAATCATTGCCATAAAACAGGAAAGCCTGCTTTTTACTCTGCAAATACCATGATTCTTGTAGCCGTATTGTCCTCATCGGACCATACTGCCGCCTTTCTCCCCTGAGTCAGATCATCCAGGGTGACGATATTTCTGGTCAGATACGGGAAGATCTCACAGTCCTCAGACAATGTATACTCTGTGCCGTCTGCCCCGGTCAGCACAGTATGTGAGGTCTGGGCATCCGTTACAACAGATTTGACCTCTACATAATCAGGCACCTTAAAATCTGCCGGAATATTGGCAAAGATCACTGCCGCATTTGTCATAGGAGGCAGGCTCATAGTCATAGCCGGGCCAATATAGGCGTAGACCGTATCTCCGTCCCTGATGTCTTCTAAGGCCATCGGCATACCGGAAACCGCATCCAGAACATACGTAGACTCCTGAGATACATTTAAAATGATCTCACCTGCCGAGCTGGCGTCCGACTGATTATCAATGGAAAGACGCCCGTCCTCCATATGAGTCACCGGGCCGTAGATCCGAACAGCCTCCATCTTCTCAGGCTGACTCCCTTCTGCGCTCTCGATCGCGCCGCTCACAGGCTCAACCACCGTGGTGCTTTCCTCCTTCGTCGTCTCCACTGCCGTCTCTGACTGGAGCTCTGTGGAATCTGCCTTTGCCGTGGCTGCACAGCCGCCGACTCCCACAACTGCTGCTGTACAGATAGCTGCTGCATATAAACCATATCTTTTCAATTATAATCTCTCCTTTAATTGCGTTTCCCTGTCTGCTGATGATACCATCATTTTTTGAAGTATATACTATTTTTCCGGAAAATCCAATAAAGGAATTCTTAACAATTATGACATAAGGATTAAATCGCTGCTTTTATCTTGCCATTTCGCTCTGAGGCCCGGTCTGGTTATGGGCCTTTATGATGGTCTCAATCTCCTCCAGATTGGAAGAGGGAAGGTCACCCGGAATAGTGTTCTTAACCGCTGCGGTGGCATTTCCGAAAGCAATGGCCCTGGAGCAGTCGCCGCCGCTGCTTAACAGCCCGTAGAGCGCGCCGGAGATATAGGCGTCTCCGCTTCCAATCCGGTCTACTACCTCAATATCATGGTACGGCTCTTCCTCATAATACATATCTCTTGCCGCGTCATAAATCACAGAGCCAAAGGTATGACGCTTGGGGCTGTGTACAATCCGCTGAGTGGAAGCCACGATGGAGATTGGATATTCCTCGGTAAAGCTCTTCATCATCTCTTTTGCAGTACCGGTTTTTAAAAAGGTAAGACGGGCTGTGTCCTCAGAGCAGAAGAAAATATCCACATAGGGAAGGATCTTTAAGATACATTCCCTCGCTTCATCGCCGCTCCACAAATTTCCCCGGAAGTTTACATCAAAGGATACCAGCGTGCCGGCCTCCTTAAAACGCTTGATCATCTCAATGGCAGTCTCGCGAATCTGAGGGCTTAAGGCCAGAGTAATGCCGGTAGTATGGAAACACTTGGAGGCAGTATAGACCTCCTCCGGAATCTCATCGATATTCAGACTGAAAAAGGAACTGTTCAGACGGTCATAGATCACCTTTGGCTTTCTGGGATACGCTCCATTTTCATAGAAGTAAACGCCCACACGGGCGGAAGGAGAATCATCATACATAAAGAAATCATCGCTGACTCCGAAGGAACGGATCTTGCCCTTCATAAAGCTTCCGATGTCATGGGAAGGAAGCTTGGAAATAACGCCGGTGCGCAGTCCTAAAAGGGATGCGCCTACGGCTACGTTTAATTCGGCTCCTCCTACCTGCTTTACAAAGGTGTCTCCTCTGGAGAGACGGTCATTGTCCGGCGGTGAAAGCCGCAAAAGCACCTGTCCCAGTGTCAGCAGGTCAAAGCTTCTTCTCTTACTCTCTTCCATTTTTATATCCTCCTAATTGTTTTCATATAACAGGGAGCCTGTCTGAAAATCCATCATTGAAACGCAATTTTCATACAGGCTCCGCTGTTTATAAGGTATAGATTGTGTTCGTTAAATGATTATCTCTGAACACGGCCGGATCCGTCGCCGCCTGCCAGATTGTCAACATCTGCACGGGTAACCAGATTGAAGTCGCCAGGAATGGTGTGCTTTAATGCGGAAGCTGCTACTGCAAACTCCAGAGCTGCCTTCATATCCTTTCCGTCAGCCAGACCGCAGATCAGACCTGCTGCGAAGGAATCACCGCCGCCTACACGGTCAACGATAGGAGTGATGTGATACTTTCTGGAATGATAGAACTCACGTGTCTTTCCATCCATGATGCAGGCAGACCAGCCGTTGTCGGAAGCGCTGTGGCTTTCACGCAGAGAGCTGATGATATACTTAAAGCCAAACTTGTCAGCCATCTGATTGAAGATATCAACATAGCCAGCCAGCTCCAGCTCACCGGAGGTAACATCTGTATTGCCTGGCTTGAAGCCAAGAACCTTCTCAGCGTCCTCTTCGTTGCCGATGCAGACATCTACATACTGCATCAGGTTTGTCATAACCTTCTGTGCCTTCTCAGATGACCACAGTTTCTTACGGAAGTTTAAGTCTACGGAAACAGTCACACCATGAGCCTTAGCTGCCTTTAAAGCTGCCTCAGTCAGTTCGATCGCTGCATCGCTGACAGCTGGAGTGATGCCTGTAAAGTGGAACCAGTCAGCGCCCTCGAAAATCTCATCGAAGTTAAACTCGTCAGGAGTAGCTGTGGAAATAGAGCTGTGCGCGCGGTCATAAACTACGTTGGAAGCTCTCATGGCAGAACCGGTCTCCAGGAAGTAGATACCCAGTCTCTCGCCGCTTCTTGCAATATGCTTTGTGCCTACGTTGTACTTTCTTAAAGCTGCTACTGCACAATCGCCGATTGGGTTTGCAGGTACTGCAGAAACGAACTCTGCATCATGACCGTAGTTTGCTAAGGATACAGCTACGTTAGCCTCACCGCCGCCGTAGTTTACGTCGAACTCGTCTGCCTGGATGAATTTCTCATTATTGGGGGTAGATAATCTTAACATGATCTCGCCCATGGTAACGATCTTTGCCATTTTTATGATCTCCTCTTAACTTTAATTGTATCTGCACCGCCCGGAAGATCCGGGCGGCGGTTTCTGATTTCTGGAGCGCCTTTAGATCGCGCAAAGGCCAGGCCTCTGCCTCTCCTGCGCCAGGGCAGCAAAAATTGCTGTTTTATTTTGCACGTGCTGCTGCTACAGCTGCTACGAACTCCTGAGCCTTTGCGGTAACAGCTGCGAAGTCGCCGGTATTTGCGCCCTTTGTTAAGCTGCTGCCGGTGCCGACTGCGTATGCGCCTGCCTTGATCCACTTGTCAACATTGTCAACATCAACACCACCGGAAGGCATGAACTCGCCCTGTGGAAGGGGGCCCTTAAAGGAGCTGATCGCAGCAGGTCCTACGATATTGCCTGGGAAGATCTTGATTACGTCGCAGCCTGCTTCCATCGCTGTAATCGCCTCGGTTGGGGTCATAACACCCGGAAGCATAGGCACTCTGTAACGGTTGCACATTTTAATTGTCTCAAGGTTCAGGCCTGGGCTTACTACATAGTTAGCGCCAGCCATGATAGCCATTCTTGCAGTCTCAGGATCCAGAACGGTGCCGGCACCAATGACTACCTTGTCGTTGTCCTTATATTTCTCAACCATGTTAGCGATCAGATCAATAGGGCTTCCCTCATCAACTGTCATGCAGATCTCGATGAAGTTGATGCCGCCGGCTACGATAGAGTCGATCACCTTCTCGCCCTGCTCCAGATTCTTTGCGCGAACCACAGCTACCAGACAATCTTCTTTCAGTCTTGCCAGAACTTGTTCTTTTTTCATTTCTCTTCTCCTTCTTTCATCTTTGTTCGTAAATGCGAATAAGTTTCATATTTACGATTTTATACTTAAATTTTAATAGTTACCGCATGATTTGTCAACAGAAATCCTGTGGAAAAATGCACATTTTTATACGCATAAACGGGCACTTTTTACATTGCAGACCAAAGAGGAAGGCCGCAGCCCCCATCCTTATATTTTTCCAATAAATCCCAAAAGTTTTGAGATCTGAACCGCCTTTTTACAGACCGTGCGTCCCAGAGCTTCATAATCCTCCGTGGGCTTATAGAGGCTGGAAACACTGATGGCGCCCATCACAGTTCCGTCAGGGCCGAAAACAGGAGCGCCTGCGCACTCCATATGTTCCTCCAGCTCTCTGGCATCCAGCGCGTAGCCCTTTTCCCTCACCAGCTCCAGTTCCTTCAGAAAATCAGTCCGGTTCCTGATGGTTCGGTCCGTGTACGTCTTAAAATGGATCCTGGCCATAAGAGCCTCTCTCTCCTCCTCCTGAGAATAAGCCAGGATGGCCTTTCCCAGTGAGGTGCAGTAAATGGGATTTTTGGTGCCGACGGTTGCCGTGGTGATAATAGGATTTTCCGGCTCATACTTGCAGATATATACGATCTCATCATCCGCACGTACACCGAAAAACACCGTTTTTCCCACTTCCCTTGCAAATGCCTTCAGCACCGGGTCGATGGTGCTGATAAAGTCCATATTGTTGGTATAATTGATTCCCACCCGGTATGCCGTAAGGCCGATGGTATAGCGCTGCTTCTGCTCCCTGGCCACATGGATCATGCCTGTGTGAACCAGGGTTGTCAAAATGTCATAAGCGCTTGTTTTCGGGATGGAAAGCTGCTCACAGATCTCATCCAGAGTAATGCCGTCCGGTTTTTGGGACACCAGCTTCAGTATATCCACAGTTCTCAGCGCAGTCCTGTTTAGTTTCATCGAGTCTCCTTTTTCTCTCAGGCCGAACCAACCGGCCGGCAGTCCGATCCCTGCTACAGAGTCACGCCCTGCTTGAAAATAGCCATATCATGGAAACCTGCTTCCTCGGATTTTACCTTCCGGCCGGAAGCCACCTCAAGCACATAGTCAAGCAGCTCCTGTGCAAGCTCTTCCTTTGTCTTATCCTCTACCATGCGGCCCGCGTTAAAATCGATCCAGTTATTCTTATGGCCTGCCAGCTTTGAGTTGCTGGAGATTTTCACGGTGGGAACCGGAGAAGCAAACGGTGTGCCTCGTCCGGTGGTAAAAAGCACGATATGAGCGCCGGATACAGCCAGGGCCGTCGCAGCTACCAGGTCATTTCCAGGTGCGCTTAAAAGATTCAGTCCCTTTACCTTAACAGGCTCCCCATATTCAAGCACACCCTTTACCAGAGAGCTTCCTGACTTCTGGGTACAGCCCAGGGACTTGTCCTCCAGAGTGGAAATACCGCCCTTTTTGTTTCCCGGGGACGGATTCTCATAAATGGTCTGATTGTGGCTGGTGAAATAATTCTTAAAGTTATTGATCAGATCCACCGTCTTTTCAAACAGTTCCGGTGTAGCGCAGCGATCCATAAGGAGGGTCTCCGCTCCGAACATCTCCGGAACCTCTGTCAGGATGGTGGTTCCGCCCTTGCTTACCAGCAGATCGGAAAACGCTCCTACCACCGGATTTGCCGTAATGCCGGAAAGACCGTCGGATCCCCCGCATTTCATGCCGATGATTAACTCGCTGGCATCAATCTTTTCTCTGGAAAATGCTCCTGCGTAGGCTGCCAGTTCTTCGATGAGCTTCATGGCCTCCTCCATCTCATCTTCCACATCCTGGCACTGAAGGAACTTTACTCTCTGTTCATCATACTCGCCGATGTAGTCCATAAGTACCGGGATATTGCTGTTTTCGCAGCCAAGCCCTAACACCAGCACGCCGCCTGCGTTTGGATGACGGATCATATCTGCCAGAACCCTGCGGGTATTTTCCTGATCATCGCCCATCTGGGAACAGCCGTAGGGATGCTGAAACGCGATCACATCTTCCACATTTCCGCCTACAAACTTTCTGGCCGCCGTCTCCAATGCCTTCGCGATGGAATTAACGCAGCCAACGGTAGGAATGATCCAAATCTCGTTGCGGATGCCCGCCTTCCCTCCAGCTCTGCGGTAACCTTCAAAATAAGTATGCCCGGTGGGTTCTACATCCTCATGGCCCTCTGGCTTATAATCATAGGTAAGAACCTCTCCAAGCGTGGTCTTTACATTATGAACGTGTACCCACTGTCCGGGAGTGATCTCTTCTTTGGCAAAGCCGATGCGAAAGCCGTATTTTACAACCTCATCTCCCGCTTTGATGGCTTTTAAGGCAAATTTGTGGCCCTGGGGGATATCTTCGATAAGCGCTACATCGGCATCCGCCACGTGCAGCACCTCTCCCTTGCTTAAAGGACGAAGGGCGACGGCAACATTGTCATTCTGATTGATCTTTACAATATCCTGCATGATCGTTCTATTCTCCTGTTCTTTATTGGTGCGCTTCGCCTGCCGGCTCTTTTTGTGGGGCGCCTGCAGGTTTATGTAAGTGCTTACATTCATTTTATCCACTTTCTCGTAGGAAGTCAATAAAAAAATAGAAAACTCTTGCAATATTTACCGAAAATATGTATAATAAAGTCAGCTTGTAAGCGCTTACAGAATGTGAGGTTGTTCCAATATGAACATTTACGATGTATCTGAGCACGCCGGAGTCTCGATTGCTACGGTATCCCGTGTATTAAACGGCAACCCCAACGTCAGCGAGCGCACCCGGGAGAAGGTGCTTCGGGTCATGGATGAGCTTGGCTACACGCCCAATGTATTTGCCAGAGGGCTGGGGCTTGACACCATGCAGACCATCGGGATCATGTGTTCCGACTCCTCAGACCCTTATCTGGCCGGCGCTATTTACTATCTGGAACGTGAGCTTCGCAGCCACAGCTACGACTCCATCCTATGCTGCACCGGCTATGACTTAAAGGTCAAGCAGAAGTATTTCAACCTGCTGCGCTCCAAGCGTGTGGATGCCATTATCCTGGCTGGTTCCAAATTCGTGGAACTGCGCCCGGAGGACAATGACTATATCTTAAAAGCTGCCGCCGAGATCCCCGTTATGCTTGTAAACGGCTATCTGGAGGGCAAAAATATCTACAGCACCGTCTGCGATGATTACGCAGCCGTATACGATGCCGTTTCCCGTCTGATCCATTCAGGAAGCAGACGGATCCTGTATCTTTATACCAGTTATTCCTACAGCGGCCTCAACAAGATGGACGGCTATAAATCAGCCCTGATCTCCTGCGGCCTTCCTGTTCGGGAAGATCTGATCCATCAGTGTCCCAAAAACATTGAGGACGCCAGAGACCTGTTATTGCGTCTGGCAGAACAGGGGCTTGATTTTGACGCGGTGGTAACTTCCGATGATTCTCTCGCTGTGGGCGCGGTAAAGTACGCCCATGCCAGACATATTTCCATCCCGGATAAGTTCAGCGTCATTGGTTATAATAACTCTCTTCTGGCCCGCTGCACCGATCCTGAAATCACTTCCATTGACAGCAGGGTGGAGTTTTTGTGCACTACGACGGTTCAGACGCTTATGAGAGTTTTCAGCGGCGCCGCGGTTCCAGGACGGACTACGATCGCTTCTGAGCTTATAAAAAGAAACACAACAAATTTCTAATTTTTAAGGAGGCTGCACTAAAATGAAACAGTTTTTAGACAAGGATTTTTTATTATCCACAGAGATGGCACAAAAACTTTACCATGACTATGCTGAGACGATGCCTATTCTGGACTATCACTGCCATATCAATCCCCAGGAGATCTGCGAGGACCGCAAGTTCGAGAACATCACCCAGGTATGGCTTGGAGGCGACCATTACAAGTGGCGTCAAATGCGTTCCAACGGCGTCGATGAAAAGTACATCACCGGCGACGCTACCGACAGAGAGAAATTCCAGGCATGGGCTGAAACGCTTCCAAAGCTGATCGGCAATCCTCTGTATCACTGGAGCCATCTGGAGTTAAGAAGATACTTCGGCTATGAGGGATATTTAAACGGCGATACCGCTGAGGAAGTATGGAATCTGTGCAACGCAAAGCTGCAGGAGGACTCCATGACCGTCCGCAACCTGATTAAGCAGTCTAACGTAACTCTGCTTTGCACCACAGATGATCCTGTTGATTCTCTGGAATTTCACAAGAAGTTAGCTGAGGATGATTCCTTTGACGTACAGGTTCTCCCTGCATGGAGACCGGACAAGGCTCTTAATGTTGAGAAACCGACCTATGCAGCTTATATCGAGCAGCTGTCCAGTGTAAGCGGCATTGAGGTAAAGGATTTCGCATCCTTAAAGGAAGCCATCAGAAACCGTATGGAATTTTTCAATTCCATGAAGTGCTGCGTATCTGACCACGCTCTGGAGTATGTAATGTACGTTCCTGCTTCCGATGCAGAAGTAGACTCTATCATCGCCAAGAGCTTAAAGGGCGAGGCTGTTTCCCGTGAGGAAGAATTAAAGTACAAGACTGCATTCATGCTGTTCGCTGCAAAAGAGTACAATAAACTCGGCTGGATCATGCAGCTGCACTATGGCTGCAAGCGTGACAACAACGCTTATATGTTTGAACAGCTTGGCCCCGATACCGGCTTTGACTGCATCAACAACTACGCTCCAAGCGCACAGATGGCTGATTTCTTAAACGCTTTAAGCGCTACCAACGAGATTCCAAAGACCATCCTCTACTCTCTGAATCCGAATGATAACGCCTCCATCGGCACTATCATCGGCTGTTTCCAGGAGAAGTTCCCAGGAAAGATCCAGCAGGGCTCCGCATGGTGGTTCAACGATCACAAGACCGGCATGACCGAGCAGATGACCTCTCTCGGAAACCTGGGATGCCTTGGAAACTTCATCGGTATGCTGACCGACTCCAGAAGTTTCCTTTCCTACACCAGACATGAATATTTCCGCCGCATCATGTGCGAGCTGATCGGCGGCTGGGTAGACAACGGCGAGTATCCGGCAGATATGAAGTCCTTAGAGAAGATCGTAAAGGGTATCTGCTACAATAACGCTGTAAATTACTTTGGGTTTGATTTAAAGACAGTGGAATAATAAACAGGTAAAAACGGGAAACATTCGGCAAAAGGAATGTTTCCCGTTTTTATGTATCGACGGCACGCAAATGATGGGCTATACAAACATGGAAATAATCAGGCCAGCAGCCAGACTCGTAAGTCCAATGACCGTTTCCATAATCGTCCAGGATTTTAGCGTTGTTTTTTCATCTATTTCCAGAAATGTTCCCACCAGCCAGAATCCGACATCATTGACATGGCTTAATGCCGTTGCGCCTCCGCAGATGGCACAGCACATGACTGCCCGGTACACCATACTCTCTCCCATAACCGCCGGCATGGAAGCCATAATTCCTGAAGCCATGGTTATTGCCACAATAGAACTGCCCACCGATGCCCGCACCATGAGCGCAACTAAAAATGCTATAAGAATCAACGGCATATCACTGTTTTCCAGCAGAGGGCCGATTACATTGCCAAGGCCGGAATCCTGAAGCATCCATCGGATAACGCCTCCGCTGGCAATTACCAAAAGGATCATGCCTACTGGCCTTAAAGAATGTTCCAGGATCTCCTTGATCCGTTTCTTGGAGAATCCCCTTCTGATCCCCAGAAAATAGATAGCCAGCAGGGTGGCAATCGTCAATGCCAAAAAGGGCTCGCCCAGAAATTCCATTATACTCTTTATGTGTTCTGCAACGGGCAGATACGCCGAAACCGTACTTAAAAGGATCAGCACCAGAGGAACCAGTATCACGAAAAATACCAGTCCAAATGACGGGAGCGTTTCATCCTCATCATGAATCTCTTCTATATTTTTCGGAAGATAAGTAAATATTTTAGTTCCGATCCATCTTCCCCAGACAATTCCCCCAGTCACCATGCAGAGGATTGCCATGGGAACTCCTACCATGATCATCGTCCCCAGATTGACCTCAAGAGCATTTGCCGCCAAAACAGAGGCCGCCGACGGAGGTACGAAGGCGTAACCGCTGGCAAGCCCTGAAAGCAGGGGAATCGCATAATACAGTGTGGATTTCTTAGTCTGTTTCGCCACACTGAATACCAGAGGGATCAGTACGACTACGCCGGCTTCAAAAAATACGGTTGTACCTATAACAAGTCCAGTCAGGCCCAGTGCCCATCCGGCTTTCTCCTGCCCAAATTTCCCAACCAGCGTTTGTGCGATCCTTCTCGCTCCGCCGCTGGATTCCAACACTCCGCCGAACATGGATCCTAATCCTACAAGCAGAGCAATTCCCTGAAGGGTTTCGCCCACTCCCTTTTCTACTGTATCAGAAATCATGGCCAAAGGCATACCGGCCCCGATTCCGATCACAATAGCTGAAATCATCATTGATATGACCGGATGCAGCTTTAATTTAATGATGAGTACAAGCAGACAGACAATCCCTGCCGCTGCCGCTATCAGCAGTCTTACAGGCTCTGCCGCAAAGGTGGTTTCCGTCATTCTCTTTTATTCCTCCTGGATTCATCTGATGTTTTTACCCAACTTGTGATTATACCCCGTTTTATTTTAATTTTCTCCTAGTGATAACCTATTCTTCCCCAAATTCATCTGATGTTTTATATTATAGTTTTTTATTTTGTAAAAAGCAATATCGTAATTTTCTCCAATTTTACAATACTCTTTTTTGCATATATTCACCGTTTTTAATAGGTTGTTTGCGATTACAGATTTTATCCTGAGTTAAAAGCATGACTTACGTTATACGCCGGGTCTTTCATTTCCTGTACAGTAAATTCATCATACCATTACAGCCTTTCCTCCTTTTTCATCAGATATCCCTTCTTTCTCAGTTCCTCCTCAATCCGGTCCAGGTTGCGTTCAGAGGGCGCAGCCACAGTATGATAATGGCATCCGCCGGTCAAAGCCTTCATGGGCTGGTCGGTGCAGCGGGCCATCTGTTCCGTAAATTCCGCCGCATCCAGGCGGTTGTTTATAATCAGATCCGCCCGGATCTGTCCATAGAGCCTGTGCTCCACCGATACGTCCAGCACACGGCCGCCGCAGTCAACAATCGTCTGCAGCTCATCCAGCGTATCCTCCGTTGTGTGATCCACAGAAAACACCCGGATACAGGAGCCTTCCCGACCGGTATTTTTCTGAAGGACGTAGCCCCGGTAGGTAGAAAGAATCCCCCTGTCCTCTGCCCGCAAAAGAGCCACATCCTGGACAATCACCTGGCGGCTGACTTTAAATTCCTTCGCAAGCTCCGTTCCGGATACAGGGGCATCCGCTGTGCTCAGGCGTTTTATAATCCCTTCTCTTCTCTTTTCTCCTTCCGTCATCTTCCTTCCTCCTTTAAAATTTCCATATCCTCTACTGTCAAATATCTCCCCAAAAAGCCCAGCCCGGCGCAGAGAGCAGTAACATGAGGCTGTTCCAGATGAGCCTCCTTTAAGGCACACGCGTCATAGAACACCTTCCGCCCGTCTCCGTCCGCCAGTACACGTCCATGGGCCATGACGATGATACGCTCAAAATATTTTGCCGCAAAATCCATATCATGCAAAACAGCGATCACCGCTTTTTTCTGGGATCTGAGCCTTCTGACAATCTCTCCGATGCAGCGGCGCCCCCTTACGTCCTGGGCGATGGTCGGCTCGTCCAGGATCAGAACCCTGGTGTCCATGGCAAGGACAGAGGCAATGGCTGTAAGTTTGCGCTCCGACAGATCCAGATCATAGGGGTTTTCGTCTCTGACCTCCCACAGTCCTACTGTCTTTAGGGCTTCCTCTGCGTGACGCAGAGCCTTTTCCCGGTCCATCCCTATATTTAAAGGCCCGACCATTACTTCATCCAGCACGCGGTTTTTAAAAATCTGATCGTCGGGATTCTGAAATACATATCCGATGCTGCCTGCCAGTTCCGCCACCGTCTTTTTTGCCAGGTCTGTTTCCTGAAATAAAATCCGCCCGGACTGCGGCTTTAAAAGCCCCTTTAAAAGCTTTATAAGCGTGGTCTTTCCTGCTCCGTTCTGGCCCACGATTGCCGTAGGGCGTGTATCCAGAGTCAGATCCAGTCCCTGCAGAACAGGCGTATCTGCTGTATAAGAAAATGAAACCTGATCCAGAGCAAATACTGCATCCTCCTTTTGAGACTCCTCCTGCCGCCCGATAGCACCTGTATTTTCTTCGCCTTTATGCGGCTCTTTCATTTCGCCGGTACTTTTCTCAAGGATCTTAAGCGTCTCCTTTGGAAACTGTTCCCTAAGCGCCTTTGTCTCCTCCTCTGTGACAGGGTATAAAAGACCTGAGGTCTGATCCTTAAGATATCCCAGCGTCACCCCAAAGCTGCGGCTGACCCTGGTAAATACAGGTGCCTCCATTCCAAACATTTCCAGATCATCTCTGGAGAAAATACGCTCCGGCGTATCAAAGGCAATCTGTTTTCCCTCATGGAGCAGAAGGATCTTATCACAGTAGGAGGCCAGTTTTTCCACTTTATGCTCTGCCATAAAAATGGTAATACCCGAATGGGCCAGCTTCTCCACCACCTGAAACACCTCATCGCTGCCCTGTGGATCCAGCTGGGAGGTTGGTTCATCCAGTACCAGCACATCCGGCTCCATGGCCAGGATACCCGCCAGGGCTACCCTCTGGATCTGGCCGCCGGACAAATCAAAGGGATTGCGGTCTCTGTACCCTTCTATCTCTAAAAGACGCAGTTTTTCCTCCACCCGCCGCCGGATTTCAGAAGCCGGCACTCCCAGGTTCTGAAGGCCGAAGGCCACTTCCTCAAACACGGTATCCTTTGCCCCGGAAAGCTGGTTAAAGGGGTTTTGAAAAACAAGCCCTACCTTTTTGCACAGCCGGGCCACAGGCACTGCTTCCGTCTCCAGACCATCCACCCACACTCTGCCGCCGTAAGCTCCCTTAAACATATTGGGAACAAGTCCAGCAAGGGCCTGGCAGAGCGTGCTCTTTCCTGCCTGATTTGCTCCTGCTATGCCGATAAATTCCCCTTTTTCCACCTGAAAGTCCAGGCCATCCAGAGCCAGCCTCTTTCCATGGGGATAACGGTATTTTAAATGTTCCACACTAATAAATGACATGAATGATCCTCCAAACCACAGAAATAATCACAAGCGCCGCCATACAGGTCATAAACCCGTGGTCTCTTTTTTCCATCCTGCGTTCCCGCAGGAAGGTCTTTTTCTCGCCGCTCCCAAACCCCCGAACCTCCAGAGCAATGGCCCGTTCCCTGGTGTTGATCAGGGAACTGCTGACTACAGGGGATATCAGGGGGATAAATGCCTTTGCCCGGGTAATAAGATTCCCCTCCGTCTCCATTCCCCGGCTCCTCTGGGCATCCATGATTATATTCATCGTTCCCATCATCTGCGGAATGATCTGAAAAACGGAATTGATCATATAGCCAAAACGGGGCGAAAAGCCCAGCTGCTCCAGATCTTCTACCAGATCCGCCGGGCGCACAGAAAGCACGAACACAGCAAAAGCCAGAAGCATATTTAAAATATTGCAGCCAATGCGGAGGGCATACAAAAGGCCCTCTCTGTAAAATTTAAGAGGACCTGCCTGAAACAGCAGGTCATGATTGTTCTGGTTAAACAATCCATGGATCAGAAATACCGTCAGAATAATGGTAAAGGAAAAGGCAATCAGGGGCAGCACCCGCCCGATTACCTTTCCGCTGATGAGAAAACACAGGCTTATGGCAATCATAAGCCCGTACATCCACAGCGCTCCCCCGGCCAGGGGAACCGCCACCGCTGTGAGTATGTAAAACAGTTTTGAAAATGGATGGAGCCTGGTAAGCCAGGTGTCCTGTTCCACATAAAGAGTGATCCGTTTCATATCCGTCCCTTTCCTTGGTCATTCCCCGTCTGGTCAATCCAGCCTTTCGATCTCCTCATTTACATCATACAGGGAGGTCAGCTTCCTGGGAAGCCCCTTTACAATAGCATAGGTGATCAACAGAGTAATCAGCTTATCCGGCACATCCACCACTATCTCATCAAGGAGAGAGCCAAGGACAACCGGCATAGCCGATGCCTGAGACCAGGCAAATACAGCATCGCCCCATACATTTCCTGTGGTGCCTCCCCAGAACAGGATATTCAGCGGGGTGGAGACCGCAACAGCCGTAAAACCTCCTGCGCAGGCAGTAAGAACAGCGCCCTTAAGGCTCTTCATCTGTCCCAGTCTTGCCATGATTCCCACTGCTACGCCGATACACAGGCTGGTAAGGGCATAGATAAGAGTAATGGCATCTCCTGTGGTAAAGCCGTAGATCAGGTTATTAGCCGCGCCGCAGATCGCTCCGATCACCGGTCCTCCCAGGACAGCGCCGATGCAGGTGCCAATAGAGTCCAGCCACAGGGGCAGCTTTAAAACAGAAGCAAACAGCTTACCCAGATAGTTGATGCCGATGCAGGCCGGAATCAGCACGAAACAGGCTGCATTGAATTTTGTCTTGAAAATATGGTTCATCATCATTTCCTCCCTGTTCTCCGGCTTTACAAACCGGAATCTAAACGATTTTCATTTTACCGCCCCGCCACTGTCTTGTCAATCATTTTTGATATATGACAAGACAGTTTGTGCAGTAAAAAAGACCACCTGGACGGAATGAGTCTCTTCCGATCCCTGTGATCTTCTTTGCACTGTGAGCAAAACGATAAGCCGGGTTATGTCATTGGATGGCCATCTATCTAGGACTGCCGTCACCGGCAGCCTCAAGCAACCTACCCGGAAGCTGACGGGCCGCCATATGCTTCCTGTTTGGTCTTGCTTCGAGTGGGGTTTACATATGCCCCGCCTGTTACCAGCCGGGCGGTAGTCTCTTACACTGCCCTTCCACCCTTACCAGCCCGAAAGCCGGCGGTATATTTCTGTTGCACTATCCCTGGAGTCGCCTCCGCCAGACGTTATCTGGCACCCTGCCCTGTGAAGCCCGGACTTTCCTCTCCTGCGGCCTCTCGGTATCGCAGCAGCGGCCATCTGTCTTACTCACAATGATGGTAGTTTAGCACAAAATATGCGGTGTGTCCAGTTTTTTCGGAAGAATCCCCCGCCGCCTTATTCTCTATTTTTCTATTTCCCGGATCAGATTCACCATCTCAATAGCGCTTACCGCGCAGTCATAGCCTTTATTCCCGGCTTTTGTACCCGCCCGCTCAATGGCCTGTTCCAGATTCTCGGTCGTGAGAACACCGAACAGCACAGGGACTCCGCTTTCCAGCGATACGGCTGAAATTCCCTTTGAAACCTCATTGCATACATAATCATAATGGCTGGTTGAACCGCGAATGACCGCACCCAGGCAGATCACCGCGTCGTAGGCTCCGCTTTTGACCATTTTTGACGCAGTCAGAGGGATCTCAAACGCTCCCGGCACCCAGGCAACATGAATATCCTCCTCTTTCACATCATGACGGAGCAGTCCGTCCACGGCTCCGCTTAACAGTTTTGAAGTGATAAACTCATTAAATCTTGCCGCAACAATACCGATTTTTATTTCATGTGATACCAGTTTCCCCTCAAATATTTTCATATCCATTTTCCTCACTTTCACTCTTAATAGTTTAAAATATGCCCCATACGGGCCTGCTTGGTTTTCAGATAAAACAAATCATGGGCCGTAGCCGCCATCTGAAGCGGTACTCGCTGAGTTATCTTCATTCCAAATTCTTCCAGTTGATATACCTTATCCGGGTTATTCGTCAAAAGTCTGATACTTGTAGCGCCCAAATCCCTCAAAATCTGCGCTCCAATATAATATTCCCGCTCATCCCCGGAAAATCCCAGCGCGAGGTTGGCCTCCAGCGTATCCATCCCCTTTTCCTGCAGTTCATAAGCCCTCATTTTATTGATAAGCCCGATCCCGCGCCCCTCCTGCCGCATATAAAGCAGAATTCCCCGTCCCTCTCTTTCTATTTGCATCAGAGCGGCGGCAAGCTGCTGTCCGCAGTCGCACCGCAGAGAGCCAAAGACATCACCAGTCAGACACTCGGAATGAACGCGGCATAAAATATCCGTTCCATCGCCAACCTCGCCTTTTATCAGCGCCACATGATGTTCTCCATTCAGCCGATTCACATATCCGCAGGCAGTAAAATCCCCGTACTTTGTGGGCATTTTGACCGAAGTTACACGGTCGATCAGCCTCTCATGACACTTTCTGTAATTTTGCAGATCCCGGATCGTGATGATTTTTATCCCAAAACGCTGCGCCAGCTCCAAAAGTTCCGGCGTACGCATCATGGTCCCGTCATCTCCCATCACTTCACAGCACAGCCCGCACGTGTTCAAACCGGCCAGACGGCATAAATCCACTGTAGCCTCTGTGTGTCCGTTTCGTTCCAGTACGCCGTTTTTCTTTGCCAGCAGAGGAAACATATGTCCAGGTCTGCGGAAATCTTTTGGCTTCGCATTTTTTGCCACACAGGCAAGCGCCGTTGCCGAGCGTTCTGCTGCTGAAATCCCCGTAGACGTTGATACATGATCAATGGACACCGTAAAAGCGGTTTCATGATTGTCTGTGTTTTTATCTACCATTTGAGGGATTTCTAACTTTTTCACGTAGTCCTCTGACATAGGCATACAGATCAGCCCTTTTCCGTAGGTTGCCATAAAATTGATATTTTCCGTGGTGGCAAACTCTGCCGCACAGATAAAATCCCCCTCATTTTCACGCTCCGCATCATCTGTGACCAAGATAATTTTACCCTTTTTTAAATCTTCTATTGCCTCATCCACTGTGTTAAATGCTCTCATCCTTACCTCCTAAAATCCGCAATTGGTTAAAAATTCCTTTGTGATCCTATGACCCTTCTGCTGCTCTGCAGAGGGAAACAGAAATTTTCCCGCATATTTCCCCATAAGATCGGTTTCCAGATTAACAAGCTCCCCCTCTTTCAGATCCTGCAAAATGGTCTGCCTTACCGTATGTGGAATGGCTGAAACAGAAAAACTGGTCTTTTTAATATTTACCGCGGTAAGACTGATGCCGTCAATCGCCACAGAGCCTTTTTCCACAATATAACGCATTATTTCCGGCTTTGTCTGTATTGTAAACCAGACTGCCGTATCGTCTCTATGTATATGGATGATTTTTCCTGTTCCGTCTATATGGCCGGCTACCATATGCCCGTTAAAACGGCCGTTTATCTGCATGGCCCTCTCTAAATTCACGCGTTTTTGGCAGGCAAGCCCTGACATTGCCGCACGGTTCAGTGTTTCGTGCATAACGTCCGCTGTAAAGGCGTCGGGAAACAGGGATATAACGGTCAGGCAGATCCCATTAACCGCAATGCTGTCGCCCACCTTTGTTCCCTCCAGCACACGCTCTGCACGGATATTCAAAACCGCAGAGGCCGTTCCCTGTCTGATCTGCTTTACGGTTCCGATTTCTTCAATAATCCCCGTGAACATTTGGCTTCACCTCGCTTTCTATCAGAATATCCTCACCCAGGCGTATGACTGTGCTGTTTTTTAGTTGAAACGCAGAAGAAGGAAACTCAACGCCTGCGCCCTCTACCGGTGTCTTTGCTTTTTCTCCGCCAAACAGCTTCGGGGCAATATAAGCCTGTACTTTTTGAACGATGCCGCTTTCAAGCGCCGCCCAGTTGAGCGTACCGCCGCCCTCCAGCAAAATGCTGTCAATCTGCTCCCGCCCCAGCCTTTCCATCAGCTTTTCCAGATTCACATGACCCTCTTTCTCCTCAACCGTAAAGATACGGCAGCCCTTTTCCTCGTAAATACGCTTCCTATCCCTGTCATTGCAGCAGGTCGCAAGAATGACGGGAATCTGTTCGGCTGTGGAAATAACCTGTGCATGAAGCGGTGTGCGAAGTCGGGTATCACAGATGATGCGTATGGGATTTTTCCCGTTTTTTATCCGGCCGTCCAGCATGGGATCGTCTGCCAGCACCGTTCCAACCCCTGCCATAATTGCCGTATACCGGCGGCGCTGTTTCCACACATGATTTCGTGCGGTTTCTCCTGTGATCCATTTTGACGCACCCGTGTAAGCGGCAATCTTCCCGTCCATGGTCATCGCATACTTCATCACTACAAAGGGACGTTTCGTTAAAATATAGTGAAAGAACACTTCATTGAGCCGGTCACATTCCTCCTGCAAAACGTGCTCTGTCACCTTGATCCCATGCTCTAGCAGAATTTGAATTCCCTTCCCGTCAACCTTCGGATTTGGATCGGCGGAACCGGTCACTACGCGGGAAATGCCTGCGTTTATAATGGCCTCCGTGCAAGGTGGCTGTTTCCCATAGTGACAGCACGGTTCCAATGTCACATACATAACCGCGCCTTTGGGATTTTCCGTGCAGGTTTCCAGAGCATTCCGCTCTGCATGGGGCCTGCCATATGCTTCATGCCATCCCTGCCCGATGATCTTCCCGTTTTTTACAATGACAGCCCCCACCATAGGATTGGGAGATGTCCAGCCGCGGCCTTTCTTTGCAAGCTGCAGCGCAAGATTCATATATGCGCTGTCATTCATCTCATCACCTCCAGATAAAAAAATGCCCTGAACAAAACCGTTCAGGGCCAAGGGGAACGCCGCAGGAAACTCCTGCGATCAATATACACAAAAAAACTCTGGAATGTAATACACACCAGAGCACTATGCTATACACAGAAAGCAATCCTTCTTTCTGCATTCCACAATCTTCTTTCATCCAGACTATACGGTCGGCTTCGGAGTTTCACCGAATCATGCCTTACGGCTCGTGGGCTGTACCACCGGTAGGGAATTGCACCCTGCCCTGAAGATTTTATTTAATTTATGAGTTGAGTATATCCCCCTGCTGCATGATTGTCAAGATATTTTTTAATCCTGTGGATACAAACGCCTCGGGCCCAAAACCATAGACTTACTGACTGCACGCATAGCTTCCTGCCGTCTGAAGTGCCGCCCGAATAGAAGGCAGTTTCTTTATTGTGTAGCTGTACGCCATTTTCATGGACATTTCCATCGTATCAAAGGTAAGAAGGCCAGCTCCCTCCGGCTGGGGCGGCGTCAAAAGAAACGCCTCTCCAAGGGAACTGCAGTCCTTTAAGCGGCGGCTCATAATGGAAAAAGAATGCGTCACCACCTCCGGCAGAGAATCGTCCCTTGGCGGGTCATAGGCGTTTCCCACATCCACCGCCAGCACAGGCCCTGCCCCTGCACGTTTTAACAGCCGGACGGGCAGATTAGCCGCCACCCCTCCATCCACTAAAAGCCGGCTTCCCATCCGCCTTGGCGAAAAGACAGCCGGAAAGCTGGCGCTGGCCATCATAGCCTCACATAGACGTGCCTCCCATTCCCACTGGACATGGGGCATCTTCTCTGGATTTTCCACATTGGTAAATGCCACCGTATCGCCGGTGTTCAAATCCACCGCCGGGATCACCAGCGGAAGAAGAGCTTCATCCAGCTTTTTGCCCCCGGTCAGGATGCAGAAATAAGACTGAAGGCGGTTTCCTTTTAAAAGCCCCGAAAGAGTCAGCGGGCGGCCGGATAACAGCCTGGGAATCAGGGCCGCCATGGCTTTGTACTGGGGATCCAGATAATGCTTTCCCCAACGAGACAAGTAATGCACCGTTTCCTCCATCTCTGAAATTTCCAGCCCTGAGGCATACAGACCGGCTGCCAGGGCCCCGGCGCTGGTGCCGGCGATCCAGGACGGTTTCAGGGCTGCCTCATCCAGGGCTTTTAAAACGCCGATATGGGAAGCCCCTCTGGCACCTCCGCCGGAAAGGGCCAGCCCGTATACTATCTGCTGCTTCATCCCTGTACCTCCGGATCTTATCGTAGCTGATAATAAAATATGAGGATACCTGCCTCTTTAGACCTGTACCCTCATAAAACTATTTTACAGCATTTTAAAACTGAACAATATCCTTGATCTCCTCAGCCGGCTCCACATATTCTCCGTAAAGCACAGGGCCTTCACCGTGGTAATCCTTCTGATACTCGATCCCCACCCTGGCGCGAACCTTAACCCACTGCCTGGTGCGGTACTGCTCCGCATCCTTCCATCTGCACATAAACCCTAAGAAGGTCATGTCCGCTTCACAGCAGGTCATGGCCATACGGCCCGGCACAAAATGTCCCTTGGGGAATTTAGGGGATTTTAAGACCATGGCGGTAAATTCCACTGTCTTTCCCTGGTAGCGCTCCGGCTGATCCATACAGTCAATATACCAGATCCCATAGTGTTCCGGTTTGATCCGGATCACCTCTGCATTGATATCATAGGGCAGATCCTCTTCCAGCGTAGTCTGCTCAATCTCACCGTCCTTATCCTCCAGCACGATCTCGCTGTCGCGGCTCATGGCCCGGATGGTACGGCGGTAAGAGGTAAGCTTCTCATCAGGAATACCGTCGCAGCGATTCATGATCACAAGCTCGGAGCTGCGCAGCATAGGCCCTAAAAGCGGCTTCATATTCTGCAGATACAGTTCAAAGGTAGAGCCGTCAATAATGGTGATCTGCTGGTAAACGGCCCAATCCTCAGGAAGCTTTAATTCATCCTGATTCCACATACCATTCCACTCCATCAGCACACGCTCCGGCCGGTAGATCACCTCCAGCTCATTGAGATATTCCGGGGTCAGCTTGGAATAATCGTCTACATACACCACTGCCGTGCGATTTTTTTTAAGTTTTTTCTCGTCATACTCTGTATCCCCCTCTTCGCACACGATCAGCAGCGTCTTTCCTTCTGCCTGAAAATATTCCTGATTCATAGTAAATTCCAGAAACTGGGTTTTTCCAGCCTCCAGAAAGCCGTTGATCAGAAACACCGGCATTACATTATCATCTATCTCATTTCCCATCATATAAACCTCTTTAGCCTCTTGCAAATACGCTGTTTAACTCTTCTTCCTTTAAACTGGCACCGATTACGCATACCTTACCCGTATAATCCGGACGGCCTTCGCGGATCTCATACTGCTGAGGAACAAGATCAAAGTACAGCCACTGGCCGGGATTTTCCGTGGGCAGCATTCCCTTTGCGCGGAGTACATCTCCAAATTCCTTCGTGTCTGCCAGACGCTTTAAGATATCCTCCAGCTGATCCTTTGTCACGGGAACGATAGTCTCCATCCCCCAGCTGGTGAACACCTCATCTGCGTGGTGGTGGCCCTCGTCATCATGGCCATGGCAGCCGCACTCGCCGTCGTGGTGATGATGCTCATGACCCTCATGGCCGTGGCAGCCGCACTCGCCGTCGTGATGATGATGCTCATGACCCTCATGGCCGTGGCAGCCGCACTCGCCGTCGTGATGATGATGCTTATGACCCTCATGGCCGTGGCAGCCGCACTCGCCGCCGTGGTGATGATGCTCATGACCCTCATGGCCATGGCAGCCGCACTCGCCGTCGTGGTGATGATGCTCTCTCACCTCTTCCAGCAGATCATCCAGCATGGTGTCTCTTTTCTCAATAATCTCAAGAAGCTGATCTCCGCCCAACTCTGCCAACGGAGTTGTAACGATCACTGCTTTTGGGTTCTTCCCACGGATCATATCTGCAGCCTTCTGAATCTTATCCGCGTCTGTGATATCGGTACGGCTCAAAACAATGGTACCCGCATTTTCGATCTGATTGTTAAAGAACTCGCCGAAATTCTTCATATACATCTTGCACTTGGCAGCGTCTACAATGGTCACAGCGCTGTTTAACGCCACATCCATATCTGCGGACACGTCGATCACGGCCTTCATAACGTCGGACAGCTTGCCTACTCCCGATGGCTCGATGATGATCCGGTCCGGCTTATAGGTGGACAGCACCTCTGCCAGGGATTTTCCAAAATCTCCCACCAGAGAGCAGCAGATACAGCCAGAGTTCATCTCCCGGATCTCAATACCGGAATCCTTTAAAAATCCGCCGTCAATGCCGATCTCGCCAAATTCATTTTCAATCAGCACCACCTGCTCGCCGGACACAGCCTCTTTTAACAGTTTTTTAATAAATGTAGTCTTTCCGGCCCCAAGAAAACCGGAGATAATATCAATTTTTGTCATATCTGATTTTTCCTTCTTTCTGCTGATTCACAAACTCTTACCAACTTAATATTGTGGCACATCCCGTCAGTAATGTCAAGGCTCTGACACAGGCTCCACATGGGGCCCGGCGCGTACGCGTCCTATTTTCTCCTGCCAAGCACCTTCCATGCGCTGAAAATGCCAAAGGCCAGCAGATTTACCACTACCACGCTGGCTCCCGCCGGAGTGGAAAACTGGTAGGAGGCCATCATTCCCAGAACAAAGCAGATAAGTGACAGAATCCCAGATGAGATCATGACCCCGCCAAAGCTTTTAAATACCCGCATGGAGGTGAGACAGGGAAAGATCACGAGGCTTGAGATCAGCATAGCGCCCATCATCCGCATTCCAAGCACGATGGTAACCGCCGTCAGCACGGAGATCACCATGTTGTAAAAACCCACATTGACGCCGGTGGCCCTTGCAAAGTTCTCATCAAAGGTCACAGCAAACATCTGGTTATAGCAGAGGATGAAAAGCCCCAGCACAATCAGGCTTAACGCCACGGCAAAAACCACATCCTCTTTTGTCATGGCCAGGATGCTTCCAAACATATAGCTGCTTACATCCGTGGTCATTCCCGTGGTGAGGGATGTAACGATGATGCCGATCGCCAGGGCGCTCGCAGAGATCATGGCAATAGCGGCATCGCTTTTGATCCGGCTGTTTTCCGTAATGCGCAGCAGAAAAAATGCCGCCAGCACCACCACCGGAACAGACACCTTAAGAGGGGACCAGCCCATGGCCAGCGCGATGGAAAGCGCGCCGAAGGATACATGAGACAAGCCGTCCCCAATCATGGAATATCGTTTCAATACCAGGCTCACACCCAGCAGGGAAGCGCACAAAGACACTAACATACCTCCCGCCAGGGCGCGGACTAAAAATGGATAGGAAAGCATTTCACTTAGTATGGTCATGGCAGCAGCCTCCTTTACAGCCGTCCTCTTCCTTTAAGGGAGAGTTCTCATTTTCATCCTTCTGCCGGGCCATGTGGCAGGCAGCAGTAGGCACGCACTGCCCCTGTTCCTTCTCATGGAAGAAATGGCCGGCGGCCCTGCTGTTCATATAATCATGGGCCGGGCCATAAAACAGAACCTGTTTTTGAAGGTGAAGGATCTTATTGGCTTCCTCTACAGCATTTCGAAGGTCATGGGATACCATGAGGATCGCAACCCCATCCTCCCGGTTCAGTTTTCTTAACATTGCATAAAAATCCTGGATCGCCATGGGATCCAGCCCCGTGATGGGTTCGTCTAAAAGAAGGAGTTTCGTAGTGGCGCACAGCGCTCTTGCAATGAGCACCCGCTGCTGCTGCCCCCCGGAAAGCTCCCGGTAACAGTGTTTTGCCAGAGGTGTGATCCCCAGACGCTCCATATTTTCTGCGGCAATCCGCTTCTCCGTCCGGGAATAAAAGGGACGCCGTCCTCTTCTGCTTAAACAGCCGCTTAATACCACCTCACGGACCGACGCCGGGAAATCCTTCTGGGCGGCCGTCTGCTGGGGAAGATAACCGATTCCGGTAGTTTTCAGTTCCTCCGATACCGTAAGAACGCCCGCTGAAGGCTTTAGCAGGCCCAGAAGCCCCTTCATCAGCGTGCTTTTTCCCGAACCGTTCTCGCCCACGATACAGAGATAATCTCCGGGGCATACTTCCATGTTTACATCTACCACTGCATCCTGGTTCTCATATCCGAGATCCATATGCTCACATCTGATCAATGGTTCCATTTCTCCTCCTACTTAAGTCCCTGCCGCAGGTTCTCCACATTCCGGCGCATCAGCTGCAGATACGTGACGCCCTCATCAAATTCTCTGCGGCTCACATTGTGGCAGGAATGAAACAAAAGAGGCTTGGCCCCTGTTTCCTCGCTGATAATATCTGCTGTCCGATGGCTGGAAAGTTCCAGATAGTATACGGCTGTCAGGTGATTCTCCCGAACGCGGTCAATGAGATAGGCAATGGTCTTGGCACTGGGCTCCGTGTCTGTACTGCACCCGGAAAAGGCGGCACGATACGACAGACCGTATGTGTCGGCAAAATACCGCAGAGGGAATTTATCTGCCACTACCATCATCCTGTGGCGTCCCTGAGATACCACCTGTCTGAACTGGCTGTCCAGTTCGGAAAGTTCTGCCAGATAGGCCGCCTCATTGTCCCGGTAGTAGGCTTCGTTGGCGGGATCCATATTTGCCAGAGTGTCTGAAATGATCTTCACAATTTCCATCGCATTGACAGGAGAAGTCCAGATATGTTCATCATATTCGATCTCCAGCTCCTGTCCATCGTGAGTTTCAAACCGGGCAGGCTCATAAACGCCTTCGGTTCCTGATGTTTCCGCCTCATCCTCCGTTTCATGAGCTCCAGACGCCTGTTCTGTCTTATGGTTATGGTCTGCCTCATCATGGCCGGCATGGTCGTGATCCTCATGGCTGTGATCATGGCCCTCCTCCTCCATTCCTTCCACAACTTCCTCTTCCACCACATCCACATAATCCATCATGGTAAGACGCCTCATATGGCTGGTATCCAGGGAATCCGACACCTTTTTCACCCATTGCTCCATAGCCCCGCCGTTGCAGATCAAAAGATCTGCGTTCTGCAGAGTAATCATATCCGCCGGAGTCGGCTCAAAGGAATGGCTGTCCATTCCCGCAGGCACTACCAGCTTCAGCCGCACCCGGTCCCCGCCGATCTGGCGTACAAAATCGTAATACGGGAAAATGGTTGTGGCCACAAAAAGACGTTCATCCTCCTTTGTGCCCCCATCTCTCCCAGAGATATTTTCCCCTTCACTGCCTCCAGAACGCCCCGCGCAGCCTGCAAGCCCCAGACACAAAAGAACTGCCATAAGCAGTGAGGCCAGTCTCAATGGGTTCCCGCAAGGCATCCGTTTTTTTTCTTTTTCTCTTCTTTTACTCAATATGGTTCACATCCTTAATGAATTCCTTTACATCCATGGGATGAGCCGCAAGCAGCCTGGGGTGGAATCCTTCTAATTCCTCTCTCCCACGGAAACCCCAAAGGACACCTGCTGTGTCTACCTGAGCATTTTGTCCTGTTTCCATATCTGTATTGGTGTCCCCCAGATAGAGGCACTGGCTCTTTTCAAGGCCCAGTTCCCGGATCAGAGCGTTCACTCCGTCCGGAGCCGGTTTTTTGCGGATCCCCTGGGACTCCCGCTCCCCGTATACACGGTCAAAGGTGCCTGGAGCAAAAACATGACTTACATTGTCCAGTGTCCTCTGATGAGGCTTATTGGAAAGGACGGTACAGAAAATCCCCTGTTCCTTTAAAAATGACAGCAGCTCCGGGATTCCCTCATAGGCCTCCACCCGGTAAAGGCAGCATTCCTTAAATACTTCGTTATATACGGTCAGCGCTTCTTCATAGTGGGTCAGTTCTGGATCCCCGTATGCCTTTAAAGACCTCTCGATCAGTCTTTTATAGCCGTCGCCCACGAACCGCTTCGTATCTTCTATGGAAACAGGCCCCAGGCCAAAATGCTGAAGCGTTTGGTCTACAGACTGTTTCAGCGCATAAATGGAATTTACCAGAGTGCCGTCTAAATCAAAAATACAGCATTTATACATAACCGATTTCCTCCCTGTCTTGATCCGTGTCCCCGCCATACCACGTTTTTTTGCCCCGGCAGCCGCGCAAACCGCGCTCTGCTGCACCGATGGTAAAATACCCCCAGAAGGCGGAAACGCTTCCACCCTCTAAGGGTATCTATCATATCACAGAAAACGGGCCTTGGCTAGAGCGTACCCTTTCTGCTCATTCAGATTTTTTCTCAAAAACGCCTAAAATGCGGTCAGCTTACCTTTCCTATTTTAAACAGAAGGAAAAATCCTGCCGCCAGGGCCGCCAGGCTGTACACCAGTTCCATTCCCGTGGGGATCCCCGGAAAAAGCTCCGGCAATGAGGCGAACATAAAGCCCAGTATAATTAGGAAGGTGGGTCTTGTGTGCTTTTCCAGAAGTCCCTCCAGCACCTTCGCAGATACAAAGGTTCCCGCCAGGCCGCCGATTCCCAGAGGGATTAAGGCCATGATATCCAGATGGCTGACTGCCTGCAGGGTGCTTTCATAGATTCCAAGCATATACAGCATCTGAGAGGCGCTGATGCCTGGAAGGACTAAAGCCACTGCGATGATCACGCCGCCGACAGCCTGTAAAAGAACGGAGGACAGGCTGCCGCTTTCTCCCGGCGCAAACAGGCCGGTTGGAATCAGTGTCAGCAGCAGCGCGCTTAAAATACCGATTCCCACAAAAATGGCATCCTTTGAGCCAAACCGCCGGATTCCCGCTTCTTTAAAGATCAGAGGGATCCCTCCGCCTACGGCTCCTAAAAAGAAGAACCGGGCCGAAACCGCCGCTTTTGTGGTAAGCAGCAGGCTGATGCCTCTGGAAAAAAGCACTATCCCGGCACAGCCTCCCACCGCAAACCACAAAAGGAAGGGGATGGATTTTCCCGGCTCCTTAAAAATACGGCTCACAGAGGTAATCAGGCGGTCATAAATTCCAAGCACCATGGCCATCGACCCGCCGCTGACTCCAGGCACGGTCATCGTGCCGCCGACCCAGGCTCCCTTTAAGAGAGTCTTTATATTTTCTCTTTGATTATCAAGCATATATTTCCTCTTTTCTGATATATTGCCGCCTCGGCGGCATTGCCTTCCCTTATCCAATCACCGTCTCTGCATAGTGAACCGACGCCATGGCATCCTTGCAGTAGGCATCTGCCCCAATGGTATCCGCATACTCCCTGGTAAGCACAGCGCCGCCCACCATCACCTTCACCCAGGGCGCTTTCTGCCTCAGCTGGCGAATGGTTTCCTCCATGCTTGGAACAGTGGTCGTCATAAGCGCGCTCAGCCCCACTAAAGGAACATGGCGTTTTACCGCTTCCTCTGTGATGGTCTCAGGCGGTACATCCTTTCCCAGATCGATGACCTCGTAGCTGTAGTTTTCCAGAAGAACCTTAACAATATTCTTTCCGATATCATGGATATCCCCCTTAACCGTAGCAAGGATAATGACTCCTTTTTTCTCCTGGCCCCGGCCGGTCTTTTCCATTTCTGCCTTAATGACCTCAAACGCGCCTTTGGCTGCCTCGGCGCTCATCAGAAGCTGGGGCAGGAATACGGTTCCCTTCTCAAAGCCCTTTCCCACCCGGTCCAAAGCCGGAATCATCTCTGTATTGATCACTTCCAGAGCCTCTTTGTCCTTTAAAAGGAGGGTTACCGCTTCCACCGCAGCCTCCTTAAGTCCCCGCTCAATGCAGGCCCCTAAGGATGCGCTGCCGGTGCTTTCCTGCGCTCCTTCCTTTCCGCCCTGCCGTATGGTCTGCCCAAGACTGCCTGTCTGTCCGCTGTAAATGCTGATATACCGGCTGCACTGGGGATCCCGGTCCATCAGAGCGTTAAAGCTGTAGTAAGCCCGCATCATAGCCTCAGAATTTGGATTGATAATAGCCCCATTCAGCCCACATTCCATAGCCATGGTAAAGAAAGCACTGTTGATGATCTCCCGCTGAGGCAGCCCAAAGGAAATATTGGACACCCCCAGCACGGACTTGCCGCCCAGCTCATCCCGAATCCTGCGAAGGGTTTCCAGTGTAGTCAGCGCCCCTTTATTATCGGAACTTACCGTCATGCACAGACCGTCCAGAATAATGTCCTCCGGCCCGATTCCATAAGAGGCTGCCGTCTCGATGATCTTTCTTCCCACCGCGATCCTGCCCTCTGCCGTTTCCGGTATTCCATCCTCATCCAGGCACAGTCCCACCGTCACGCCGCCGTACTTTGCCACCAGCGGAAAAATCTGTTCCATGACCTCTTTTTTTCCATTAACCGAATTGATCAGCGCTTTTCCGTTATAAACCCTTAAGGCCCGCTCCATTGCCTCAACATCAGACGTATCAATCTGCAGCGGCAGATCAATTACCGCCTGGAGTTCTTTTACCACCGCCTCCATCACAGAAGGCTCGTCGATCTCCGGCAGCCCCACATTTACATCCAGAACATCCGCTCCATTATCCTGCTGGTTCACTCCCTCCCGCAGAATATATTCCAGATCGTTATCACGCAGAGCCTGCTTAAACTTCGGCTTTCCTGTAGGGTTGATCCGCTCTCCGATGATCACTGTCCTGCGATCGAATACCACCGCCTGAGAATAGGATGAGATCACCGTCCGGCGTTTCTTTTCCGGCCAGTTCACCGGAAGTTTTTTGCACCGCATCACCGTCTCACGGATATGTTCCGGGCCGGTTCCGCAGCAGCCGCCCACGATCACCGCGCCCATTTTTACAATTTCTTCCATCACCTGTCCGAACTCAGCCGCGTCAATGTCATAAACGGTCTTTCCGCCCTCGCTCCTTGGAAGTCCTGCATTGGGATTTACCAGCACCGGAGTGGACGACACCTGAAGGATCTCCTTAAGGATACCCTTCATCTGCACCGGCCCCAGACCGCAGTTGATTCCCAGCACATCCACTCCCAGGCCTTCTAAGAGAGCTACCGTAGAAGACACATCTGCACCGGTAAGAAGCTTTCCTTTTTCATCATAAATGACCGTAGCAAAAATGGGAAGCCTCTCACCCGTCTCAGGAGAAATCCCCGCTTCCTTTGCCGCCAGTACCGCTGCCTTCAGCTCATAGCTGTCGCTCATGGTCTCAATCAGCACCAGATCCGCCCCGGCTGAGACACCGTAAGACACTACTTCTTTATAAAGAGATACCGCATCCTCAAATTCCAGATCCCCCAAAGGTTTCAGCAGCTTTCCCGTCGGCCCAAGATCCAGCGCCACATAGCCGTGCCCCGCCTCCTGTACCGCCTTTTTTGCATTCTCCACCGCCGCTTTTACAATTTCTTCCAGTTCATCCCCATACTTCAATCCATTGGCCCCAAAGGTGTTGGTGGTCATAATATCCGCCCCGGCTTCCAGATACATAAGATGGATCCGGGTAATTTCCTCCGGATGGGTTACATTCCACCGCTCCGGCAGTTCTCCCGCCCGCAGGCCTTTTGCCTGAAGCAGGCTTCCCATACCGCCGTCAAAAAAAAGGCGGCGCTGTCTCATTTCCTGTAAAATATTCATACCTTAAACCTCGCTTATGTTTCCCGCCGGTAGGCGCAATCTGTTTTCCCGCAGGCCTCGCAGCCTTTTACTTCACACCGGTAAGGCTTCCTGCTAAGTCCCATAACCGCTGTAACGGACTTGGAGGGCATCATCAGACACCCGGACGTCAGCCGGATTCCCAGGCGTTTTCCCGCCTCCAGGCCGTCCAGAAGGGAGGACTGACATTCCAGCGGAAAATCCCCGTATCCCGGACTGAACCTTGGACGCAGATACCACTCCCCAGCTTCATACCTTTCCTTAAGCTCTCTGCAGACCTGATCGCAGTATTCTTCAATCATAGCCGTCGCCGCTGCCTGAAGGATCACGGCCCGGCTCATCTGTAAATGGTTATATTTTTGAATGACATAATCGGTTCCCAGGCCCAGAGTGGCTGCAAACACAAGCACCATCTCACATTCCTGCAGATTTTTAGAAAGGTTTTTGCTTCGAGTGCAAAAACAGCCGCAGTCGATCTCATATTCCGTCCCCAAACGCAGAGGAAAGGAACGAACCAGATGCTTCGGCTCCGCCTTCTGCCCTAAAAGTTCCAGACAGGCCTCCACTTCGTCCTCTACCGCCCCCTGGATTTCCATAGTTCCCTTATATCCCAGATAACGCAGCACTTCTTTCCTGCTCACAGCGGAAATATCCATCTCTGAGGCCTCCTATTTTATGATATCCGACAGGTTCTCCCGGATCTTTGCAGCCACATCCGGCTTATTCATGGTGTATACATGGATTCCCCGGATCCCGTTTGCAATCAGGTCAATGATCTGATCCGTGGCGTAGGCGATTCCCGCCTGCTTCATGGCCGCCGGATCATCCCCGAACTTATCCACCAGGGACATAAAACGGGCCGGCATATAGCACCCGGACATCTGGATGCTCCGCTTCACCTGCTTTACATTGGTGATAGGCATGATCCCGGCAATCACAGGCACGGTAATCCCCTTTTCCCGGATCCTGTACAGATAGCTGTAAAGAATACTGTTGTCAAAAAACATCTGTGTGGTGACAAAATCACAGCCTGCCTCCACTTTTTCCTTCAGATAATCCATATCCACCGTTTTGTTGGCCGATTCCACATGGCCCTCTGGATAGCAGGCAGCTCCAATACAGAAATCTCCCGCCTCGCGGATCTCGCGGATGAGTTCAGAGGCATAATGGTACACCTTTGGTGTATTTCCGTCCTGGGGGATATCTCCCCGCAGAGCCAGGATATTTTCGATCTTATGTGCCTTTAATTCCTCCAGAACGCGATGTACCTTTTCTCTGGTAGAGGATACGCAGGTCAGATGGGCCAGAGGCGTTACCCCGCAGGTCTTTTGAAGCTCTGATGCAATTTTTACCGTATAGTCACTGGTTCCCCCTCCCGCTCCGTATGTAACGCTCATAAAAGCCGGATCCAGTTTTGCGATCTCCTCTGCCGCCCGTTCCACCGACGCAAACGCATCCTGGGTTTTTGGCGGAAATACCTCAAATGACAGGGTCGGCTTTCCCTCTGCTAAAATGTCACGTATCTTCATGTCATGACCTCCCTTGTATAATGTATACCCACAGATGTTCTCTCCGGGGTTCTTTTGTATGCAGCCCTCAGGGCCAGAAAGGCTCCGGCGCCCTGTTACAGACGCCGGAGCCGGATCTTTCACGATCTTCTCCCATCCATGGATGGCAGCTGCGGTCTATTACACTTCCACAGTGATCTTTTTAAGATGCCAGATATCTCTCACATATTCCTCAATGGTGCGGTCAGAGGTAAACTTTCCGCTGTGGGCAATATTGAGGATCGCCGCCTTTGCCCACCAGGAAGAATCTCTGTATGCCTGATCGATCTTCTTATGAGCCTCAGCATAGGAACGGAAATCCTTCAGTATAAAATATGTGTCTGCGCGGTCGCTGCTCTTTGTATTTAAGAGGGAATCGTAAATATCCCGGAACCGTTCCGGATCGTCCGGTGCATAGAAGCCATTCACTAACTGCATCAGCACCCGGCGGATCTCCTGATCGTTATTAAAGATGTCCATAGGCTGATAATCGCGGTTCTTCTCATGGGCGATCACCTCGTCGGAGGACATACCGAAGATGAAGGCATTTTCCGCTCCCACCTCTTCTACGATCTCCACGTTGGCCCCGTCCATGGTTCCAAGGGTCAGCGCGCCGTTTAACATAAATTTCATGTTGCCTGTACCGGAGGCCTCCTTGCTGGCCGTAGAGATCTGCTCGCTCACATCCGCCGCCGCAAAAATAATCTCAGCATTGGATACGCGGTAATCCTCGATAAATACCACCTTTAGCTTGCCGCCGATGGATTTATCATTGTTGATCACATCTGCTACGGAGTTGATCAGTTTAATGGTCAGCTTGGCTCTCTTATAGCCGGCCGCCGCCTTGGCGCCGAAGATAAAGGTTCTGGGCACCATATCCATATCCGGGTGATCCTTTAACTGGTTATACAGGTACATCACATGAAGGATGTTCATCAGCTGGCGCTTATACTCGTGAAGCCGCTTTACCTGCACATCGAAAATGGATCTGGGATCTACGTCAATTCCATTGTGCTCCTTAATGTACGCAGCAAGGCGGACCTTGTTTTTGTACTTTAGCTCCATAAATTCCCTCTGGCACGCCTTATCCTCCGCGCAGGGAAGAAGCTCTGCAATATGGGGAAGGTCTGTGATCCACTGGTCTCCGATCTTGGAAGTCACCCAGTCTGCCTCTAAGGGATTGCCGTGAAGCAGGAAACGCCTCTGTGTAATGCCGTTGGTTTTGTTGTTGAACTTCTCCGGCATCATTTCGTAAAAATCCTTTAATTCCTGATGCTTTAAAATCTCCGTATGCAGTCTGGCAACACCATTTACGGAGAATCCGGCCACAATGGCCATATAAGCCATACGCACCTGGCCGTCGTAGACAACAGCCATCTTGCGGATCTTCTCCTGATCTCCCGGATAACGGGCCTGGATTTCATTTACAAAGCGGCGGTTGATCTCCTCCACAATCTGGTAGATACGGGGGAGAAGTCTGGAAAACAGGTCGATGGGCCATTTTTCCAGCGCCTCTGACATGATGGTATGGTTGGTGTAGGCACAGGTTCTGGCAGTAATATCCCATGCCTCATCCCAGGTCATCCCTTCCTCATCTAAAAGAATGCGCATCAGTTCAGGGATTGCTACTGTAGGGTGCGTGTCATTTAACTGGAATATCACCTTATCCTGAAAGCCGCGGATTGTGCCGTGAAGTTCCTTATACTTGATCAATGCGCGCTGCACGCTGGCGGAAATAAAGAAGTACTGCTGCTTTAAGCGCAGTTCCTTCCCCGCATAGTGGTTATCGTTAGGATAGAGCACTTCCACAATCGTTTTGGCCAGATTCTCCTGCTCCACTGCCTTCTGGTAATCTCCCCGGTCAAAGGAATCCAGATTGAAGGTGTTAATCGGCTCCGCATCCCAGATCCGCAGGGTATTGACCATGTTGTTTCCATAGCCGATCACCGGCAGATCATAGGGCACAGCTCTCACAGACTGGTATCCTTCCTGGACAAAACGATCCATGCCGTCCCGGTTTTCAATGCGCACATAACCGCCGAATTTTACCTCTACGGCATACTCAGGGCGGCGGATCTCAAAGGGATTGCCGTTCTCCAGCCAGTTATCCGGCACCTCCACCTGATAGCCATTTTCAATCTTCTGCTTAAACATACCATAGCGATAGCGAATGCCGCAGCCATAGGCCGGATATCCCAGAGTTGCCAGAGAATCGAGAAAGCAGGCGGCCAGGCGGCCCAGACCGCCGTTTCCAAGGGCTGCATCCGGCTCCTGATCCTCAATGGCGTTTAAGTCGAAACCAAGCTCCTCCAATACCTCGGCAATTTCTTTGCGTGCACAGATATTGATGATATTGTTGCCCAGCGCCCTGCCCATTAAAAATTCCATGGACAGATAGTAAACTGCCTTGACATCCCTTTTCTCGTACTCCTTGTGAGTGGCAATCCACTCATCAATGATCACGTCTTTTACCGCATAGGCCACTGCCTGAAACACCTGTTGAGGTGTCGCCTCGTCAATGGTGCGGCGGAACATATTTTTCACATTATAGATCACGGAATTCCTAAATGCGGCCTTATCAAAATCCGGACGACTCATTGGACTCTCCTCCTTCTTCTCTGTGTACTCCCGCATATTCTCACATTTATGGAGAACCACTGCCGGGAGTACGCTCTGCTTTTAAATACTCCCATCTGCCCTCGCAGCTTCCTGTCCCTGCTACATCAGCTTTTCAACGCCAAGCATTACGCTTTCGCCGTTGATGTTCCACTCCTTTACAAAGCCCTTCATCTGGCCCAGGTGGATGTGGTCTGCCATAACCTCATTCTTGATCTCGTCGGCATTGGCCTTAACAAGCTCTGCGATCCGGTCGTTCCCATCCTGATATACGGCAATATGATCCATCACCTCAAAGCCGGCTTCCTTACGCATGGTCTGGATTTTGCTGATCACCTCGCGTACAAAACCTTCCTCGATCAGTTCAGGCGTCAGGTTGGTATCCAGAACAACGGTCACAGAATTATCCTCCTCTGTCACATAGCCGTCCTTCTTTGCCACGTCGATAAGCAGATCCTCCTTTGTAAGGACAACCTCCTGACCGTCAAAATCAAAGGTCAGAGCGCCGGATTCATTCAGGGTATCCATGGCTGCGCTGCCGTCAAGCTCTGTAAGGGCCTGGCGGATTTTCCCAAGAAGCTTTCCGTACTTGGGCCCAACGGTCTTTAACTGAGGCTTAAAGGTATAGGAGGTAAATGCCCGTACATCCTCTGTAAAGGTTACCTTCTTTACATTTAATTCTTCCTCAATGATCTTTACATAGAAATCAGACAGCTCATGATCCGCCTTTACATACATCTGAGCGATGGGCTGGCGATTCTTGATATTGGCGGTGTTTCTGGCGGCGCGGCCCATAACGACGGTATCCAGCACCTCATCCATATCGGACTCCAGGGCCAGGTCGATCCACTCCTCCTTTACCTCCGGGAAGTCGCACAGGTGGACACTCTCAGGCGCATTCCCGTCGATATTTCTTACAATGTTCTGATAGATCTGCTCTGTCATGAACGGGATCATGGGAGCCGCTGTCTTTGCAACGGTCACAAGGGCAGTGTACAGGGTCATATAGGCATTGATCTTATCCTGTTCCATACCTTTTGCCCAGAAACGCTCGCGGCTTCTGCGCACATACCAGTTGCTCATATCGTCTACAAACTCCTGGAGCGCTCTTGCCGCCTCAGGGATCTGGTAATTCATCAGGTTATTGTCAACCGCCTTTACCATGGAATTCATCTTGGATAGGAGCCAGCGGTCCATAACAGGCAGCTTATCGTACTCCAGTCTGTATTTTGTCGCGTCAAACTCGTCGATATTGGCATAGAGAACCCAGAAGGCATAGGTATTCCACAGAGTACCCATGAACTTTCTCTGTCCCTCGGTCACTGCCTTATCCTGATATCTCTTGGGAAGCCACGGTGCACTGCAGGTGTAGAAGAACCAGTGGATGGCGTCTGCGCCGTGAGCTGCCAGGGTCTCAAAGGGATCAACGGCATTTCCCTTGGACTTGCTCATCTTCTGTCCGTTCTCATCTAATACAAGCCCCAGCACAACGACATTTTCATAAGGAGCCTTGTTAAAGAGCAGGGTAGACTCTGCTAACAGAGAGTAGAACCAGCCTCTGGTCTGATCTACGGCCTCAGAAATAAACTGAGCCGGGAACTGGGACTCGAACAGTTCTTTGTTCTCAAACGGATAATGATGCTGTGCAAACGGCATAGCTCCGGAGTCAAACCAGCAGTCGATCACCTCCGGCACTCTCTTCATCACACCGCCGCAGTGAGGACACGGGATGGTCACTGCGTCGATATAAGGACGGTGCAGCTCGATCTCATCGGGGCAGTTGTCTGAAAGGCTCTTTAACTCCTGGATGCTGCCTACGGAATGCTGATGTCCGCAGCCGGCACACTCCCAGATATTAAGAGGCGTACCCCAGTATCTGTTTCTTGAAATTCCCCAGTCCTGGATATTTTCCAGCCAGTCGCCGAAACGGCCCTTTCCGATGGAATCGGGCACCCAGTTTACGGTATTGTTGTTGCGGATAAGATCGTCTTTCACCGCGGTCATCTTGATGAACCAGGATTCTCTTGCATAGTAGATCAGAGGGGTCCCGCAGCGCCAGCAGTGTGGATAGCTGTGCTCAAAATCAGGAGCGCAGAACAGAAGCCCTCTCTCCTCCAGATCCTTTAATACAAGGGGATCCGCATCCTTTACAAACCTGCCCGCAAACGGAGTGTCCTCTGTCAGATCACCCTTTGCATCTACCAGCTGTACGAAAGGCAGGTCGTATTTGCGGCCCACATTGGCATCGTCCTCACCAAAGGCCGGCGCGATGTGTACGATACCTGTACCGTCCGTCAGGGTTACATAGGTGTCGCAGACAACGTAATGGCCCTTTTTGTGCTGCTTTTCGCAGTATGGCTTAGAGCAGTCATAAAGAGGCTCATACTCTTTGTATTCCAGTTCCTTTCCCTTATAGGTTTCGAGGATCTGAGTCTCTTCGCCCAGCACCTTCTCTACCAGAGCGTGAGCCATATAATAGGTATAACCGTCTGCAGCCTTTACCTTTACATACTCCTCATCCGGGTTTACACAGAGAGCCACGTTGCTTGGAAGAGTCCATGGCGTAGTTGTCCATGCCAGAATATAAGCATCCTCATCCTTTACCTTAAAGCGGGCGATGGCGGAGCGCTCTTTCACATCCTTATAGCCCTGAGCCACCTCATGGGATGACAGGGGGGTTCCGCAGCGGGGGCAGTACGGAACTACCTTAAAGCCCTTATATAAAAGGCCCTTATCCCAGATCTGCTTTAATGCCCACCACTCGGATTCGATAAAATTATTGTCATAGGTGACGTAAGGGTTTTCCATATCCGCCCAGAAACCTACGGTGCCGGAGAAATCCTCCCACATCCCCTTATACTTCCAGACGCTTTCCTTACACTCCTTGATAAACGGCTCCAGGCCGTACTTCTCGATCTGATCCTTCCCGTCTAAGCCCAGCTTCTTCTCTACTTCCAGCTCAACGGGAAGTCCGTGAGTATCCCAGCCGGCCTTTCTCGGTACCATATAGCCCTTCATGGTTCTGTATCTTGGAATCATATCCTTAAATACACGGGTCTCAACATGGCCGATATGAGGTTTTCCGTTGGCTGTCGGCGGGCCGTCATAGAACACATAGGGCGGGCAGCCCTCGCGCATCTTGATGCTCTTTTCAAAAATATGCTCTGTTTCCCAGAACTTTTCCACTTCTTTTTCCCGTTCTACAAACTTTAAGTCTGTGGGGACCTTGTTGTACATCCTAGTCTACCTCCATTCGATATTGTGCACTCTCAGAGCCTCCAAGAGGACACGGTTTGGCAGCTTTTTCTTTATGTGAAAAGCCGCAGCCTTTGCGATGCCTCACAGGAAAGAATCTTTTCTGAACTGCAAACAACAAGGCGGCGCCCTGCGAACACCTCGTTGTTATAAAAAAAGACTCCCGTCCCCGTAAAAGGACGAAAGTCTTGGATTCGTTTAACCACCTGTTACTGCATACTGTCATATGAGTTCCTCTAACGCAGGAAAAACGGCCGGGCCTACTTAAGCGTTCAGCCGGCAGCTCCGGAGCGATCTTCGCATCTTTCCTACTGACACCGGATTTCCACCGCCACCGGCTCTCTTTTGCCTTCGGAAAGGGCTACTGTCTCCTTCATGGCCTTTTTCTTATAACGATTTTATTATAATGACTGGGCCATAAAATGTCAAGCTGTGCTAGTCTACAAATTTGGCATTGGGATAGATCCGTTTCATTCGCTCATCTGGAAAATGATAATCCAGCCAGCCGTTCAGCCCCTCTGCCAGGGTGTTTCCTTCCTCTCGCCCCATCTCTGTCCCGGCCCTTTCTTCCTCTCCCGCCGCTTTTTGCAGGGAGGCCTCCTGGGATCCCATCTGGCTCTGAAGGACTTCCTTATCCTGTCTGGCCGAATACCGTCCCAGGGCAAGGCCGGATACCGCCATATCAAAGACCATAAAAAGGATCAGTCCGTTGCAGAGGAATTTCCCCCATTTCACGGGAATCCGTTCAATCGCCCTGGACAGAAAGGGATACAGTATTTTAAGCCATACTACCGCCACAATGCCCCAGAAAAAGCAGTAGAGCAGATTGATCCGACCGCCCAGATTAAAAGGAATGGCGCTGTAATCCCAGAATACGGTGCCGAAAACCAGTTCGGAAAACACACTGCATATATATTCATAGGCTCCGCCCAAGATGGTGCCTGCCAGAAAGATATACCGGTCATTTTTCTCCCGGTAAGGATATAAAAACGCAGTCAGCAGGACACAGCCGAATCCCCATACGATACTGAACGGCCCGTATACCACACTGCTTCGGCTCATGATAATTCCCGTCCGGCTGTAACAGAAAACAGTCTCTGTGATATCCCCCAGAAAGGCTCCGATAAAGAAAAGCGCTGTCAGTTTGTAAAAACAGCAGCCGGCGGCAAAAACCGTTTTCTCTGCGCTGTGCTCATTTTCGGCCGCCTCATGTCTCTGCCCTGCAATCAGCCGCTCTGCCTTTAAGCCGGGATACGCCCCCATCATCCGCCGCTGAATCCTCCGGGTCAGGGCGTTTCCAAAGGAGTCCGCCAGCCGCTGCATATCGCCGCTGACCTGGCTGGCCATCTTCCTTAACCGGCGGTGCATCTGAAATACAGCCGCCGAAGAACCAAGGCCGTCTAAGAGCGCTGTTCCTAAAATGATCCCCAAAAGGAGCTTTCCTGCACCGGCCGGAAGTATGTGGATCAGCTTTATCAGAAACGGGTTAAACACCCGGATGCAGAGTACAGCGCATATTCCCCAGAAAATGGAAGTTTCCAGAGCCACATAGCCTCCAGCACAAAAGCGTTTTTCCGAATAATCCCACCACTTCTGCCGGAATATGCGCTCTAAGAGAAAGCCGCATATATATTCTGTAAATGCCGCCAGTATCATGCCGCCAAGAAACAAAAACACCAGATGTTCCTTCAACTCCGGCAAAAACACTGCAAAGGCGGCGGCCGACAGACCGTATACCGGGCAGAACGGCCCGTTTAAATAGCCCCGGTTTACAAACCGGTGCCGTTTGACTGCTGCCGCTCCCACCTCCAGCCACCAGCCTGCCGCCGAATAGACTGCAAACAGCCATAAGAGCTCATATCCTGTGTAATTCATGGGCCTCCTCCTGTTGGTTCCCGCAAAATTCCCGCTGCTTTTTTTATATTCGCAGCAATTCAGGACGGGGTATCTTCTTGAACAGTTTCATTCTATCAAATATTTCTCGTTTTGCAACCTCTGTCCTTGATCAGAAACTTTTATTTCTGCCGGAGCTGAATATCTTGTTATTTTTTTAACAATTCGCTTGTCTTTTGTAAAATTTGTGCTATACTACTGTCAATACACAGTTTGCTGCCGTCCCGTACAGGGAGGACACCGCCAAACCAGGGAGGAAAACCATATGGACCAGAGAAATCTTACACTGCTGACAGACCTGTATGAGCTTACCATGATGCAGGGCTATTTTAAGGAAAAAGACGCCAACGAAACGGTCATTTTCGATATGTTTTACAGGAACAATCCCCATGGAAACGGATTTGCTGTCTGCGCCGGGCTGGAACAGGTGATTGAATATATCAGGGATCTCCATTTTGACGAAAGCGACATTGATTATTTAAGAGGCGTGGGAATTTTTGAAGAAGATTTCCTGGACTATCTGAGAGACTTCCGCTTTAGCGGAGATATCTACGCTATTCCCGAGGGTACGGTGGTTTTCCCCAGAGAACCGCTTGTAAAAGTAATCGCTCCCATCATGCAGGCTCAGCTAGTGGAAACGGCTCTCCTTAACATCATCAATCACCAGAGCCTCATCGCCACCAAGACCGAGCGCATCGTCTATGCAGCCAAGGGGGATGGCGTGATGGAATTTGGTCTGCGCCGGGCTCAGGGCCCCGATGCCGGCACCTACGGCGCAAGAGCCGCCATGATCGCAGGCTGTATAGGCACCTCAAACGTGCTCTGCGGAAAGATGTTTGATGTTCCCGTAAAAGGCACTCATGCCCACAGCTGGATTATGAGCTTCCCGGACGAGCTGACCGCCTTCCGCACCTATGCAAAACTCTATCCCTCTGCCTGTATCCTCTTAGTAGATACCTATGATACCCTGAACTCCGGCATCCCAAATGCCATTCAGGTATTTAAGGAAATGAAAAACGCCGGTATACCGCTCACCTTCTACGGAATTCGTCTGGACAGCGGCGATCTGGCCTACCTGTCAAAGAAAGCGAAAAAGATGCTGGATGCTGCCGGATTTTCTGATGCGGTAATCTCAGCCTCCAATGATCTGGATGAATACCTGATCGACAGTTTAAAGATGCAGGGCGCCACTATCAATTCCTGGGGCGTGGGAACCAATCTGATCACAGCTAAAGACTGCCCCTCCTTCGGCGGCGTCTACAAACTGGCTGCGGTAAAGGATAAATCCACCGGCAGTTTCATCCCCAAGATCAAGCTTTCCGAAAATGCGGAAAAGATCACCAACCCCGGCAATAAAACCATCCAGCGTATCTATGATAAGGAAACGGGAAAGATCATTGCAGACCTGATCTGTCTGGTAGGCGAAACATTTGACACCAGCCACTCTCTCCTGCTCTTTGATCCCATCGAAACCTGGAAAAAAACCATGCTGGCACCCGGAACCTACACCATGAGGGAACTTCTCGTTCCCATTTTCCTAAAGGGCGAATGTGTTTACGAAACGCCAAAGGTGATGGACATTCAGGCTTACTGCAGACAGGAACTGGATACCCTGTGGGATGAATCCAAACGTCTTGTCAACCCCCACAAGGTTCATGTGGATCTGTCCCATGAATTATGGCATATGAAGAATCAGCTGTTAGATACTTACCACAGAAAATAATGGATTAAAACGCCAGGAAATGATATAACACGGAGGGCGCTGCAGAATCATCCGCCAGGATGGTATCTGCAGCGCCCTTTGCTGGATACGGCAAGACTATTTCTTTATTTTTCCGGCATTATTTCAGCAGCTCATTGACGCAGACCGCCCCATAAGGCCGGATACTCATACGATACGCGCAGCCCTCGCCCAGACAGCCCTCGATGTACTTTATATACTCATCGGTCAAATCATTCGGCAGCATGGCCATGATGACCCCGGCGAAACCGCCTCCATGGACTCTGCAGGCACCTCTCTGTTTTTCAGCGATAAACAGTTCTGTAAGCGCCAGTGCGATTGTGATGCCCTGTTCCTGGCAGGCGCTGGCAGTAAAGCAATTCTGGAGCCATTTCCATGAGGAATTGCCAGAGGCGGTGATGTTTCTGAGGAAGTCCTCAAACCGGCCCTCTTTTAAAGCCTTCACCTCCTCTTCCACTCTCTTATTTTCCTCAAAGAAATGAAGGGCGCGCAGAACGGAGCGGTCTCCTGCATACGCACGTACCTTTTCCAGATGTTCGATCACCTGCTCCTCTGCTACCTGGGCCAGCACTTCTTTTCCGAAAAACCGGGCTACCTTTTTCATCTCGTTTGGAACCGAAGAGTAGTCGGCGCTGAGATCCGCATGGCCTTTTCCTGTCTGTACGATAATCAGGCTGTGATCCTGGGAGCCAAAATCAAAATCAATTTTCTCTACTCTGGGGGATGACGGCTCTGCAAAATCAATGGTGATCAGGCCGCCCACCGCACAGGCCATCTGGTCTAAGAGGCCGGAAGCCTTATCCCAGTACACGTTTTCTGAGTATTTTCCAATATGGGCATAGGCCACGTTGTCCATACGGCCTTCATTGAAAAATGTGTTGAGCATGGAACACAGAAGCATCTCAAAGGAGGCAGAGGAGCTGACGCCGGCAGCGCTGATCACGTTGCTGGTCACATAAGCGTCAAATCCGCCAATCCTGCAGCCGGATTCCTTAAAGCCTTTTAAAAGCCCCTTGATCAGATCTGCGGTTCCGGCTTTCTTAGCGCTTGGCTCCAGCTGATTTAAGTCAATGGTAATGTCCTGATCATAGGTTTCGCTGATGATATGAACCAGATCCGACTGATTTCTTGCAGCCGCGCCTACGCAGTCCAGGTTAATGCTTCCTGCCAGCACCTTTCCGTGGTTATGATCCGTATGGTTTCCGCTGATCTCCGTGCGCCCCGGAGAAGAGAATAAAAGAATATCCCCGGTATCCCCAAATTCCTGTTCAAAGCCTGTCAGCACTCTTTCATAACGGGCCTCATTTGCAGCTGCCCCTTCTTTGCCGTAAAACTCTGCCATCAGAGCAGCCGCCTTGTCACTTTTTAAAAGCTGGATCGTTTCTTTTACATTCATCCCTGTTTTACCTCTCCTTCTTAAAACACATAGGGCGGCGTCCTTACAGGGCAAAAAGCTTACCTTCCCTGATCACACACCCCCTTTACGCACAGTTTATCATAAGATGGAGCTTACCTTCAATACAATATTTTCCTGTGTTCCTACAATTTTCTGGACAGACTGTTTTTTTCTGTTATAATACCCTCAGAATCATGCTGTTCTGCTGACAGCCCCAAGTTCTTTTTTATCCCCCTTTAAAGAAAGGATACGCCTATGACCCCAAAAAACTGGAATGGAAAGCCCTATCATTCTCTGGACTATGAACTGAAGCATACCTTTGGCCGAAAACTCTACAAGCTTTCTCTGGACGGCGGCATGACCTGCCCCAACCGGGACGGAACCTGCGGAAACCGGGGCTGTATCTTCTGCAGCGAAGGCGGCTCCGGCGACTTTGCCATTCCGGCCGGAAGGGACGTCTGGGATCAGATTGAAGCTGCCAAAGAACGGATCCGTCTGAAAATGCCTTTAACCGGCAGCCAGCCGGCCTACGTGGCCTATTTTCAGTCCTTTACCAATACATATGCGCCGATTTCCTATCTCTCCCCCCTGTTTTCACGGGCCATTTCCCATCCACAGATCGCCGCTTTGTCCATCGGTACCCGGCCGGACTGTCTGGAAACGGAAACAGTAGAACTGTTAGCTGATCTGAACCGGATAAAGCCAGTATGGGTAGAACTGGGACTGCAGACCATCCATGAGGATACGGCCCGTCTGATCCGCCGGGGATATGAACTGCCTGTGTTTGAATCTGCCCTAAAACAGCTGAAGGAGGCGGGAATCACGGTTATTGTTCATGTAATTCTTGGCCTGCCGAAAGAAACGAAAAAGCAGATGAAAAAAACAGTCTCCTGGCTGTCTTGCCAGCCCATTGACGGGATCAAGCTTCAGCTGCTTCATATATTAAAAGGGACGGATCTGGCAGCTTTATACCAGGACCATCCCTTTCCCGTGTTTTCCATGGAGGAATATATTGACTTTGTGATTGACTGTGTAGAAATTCTTCCGCCTTCCTTAACTATCCACCGGCTCACCGGCGATGGCCCCAGGCAGCTGCTGATCGCACCGCTTTGGAGCCAAGATAAAAAAAGGGTCTTAAACACGCTCCATCAACGTTTCAAAGAGCGGGATACATGGCAGGGAAAGCTGTGGAATCCCCAGAACACAGTCTAGCATGGAATGCTGCGGTTAAACCGTGCGAGAAAACAGAGCCGGGCATACGCCCTCGTTTACTCTGTTTCTGACACCTGTCCATTCTCATTCACCGTCACTCCATAAGAAATTCCGGTCATGTACTCGTAAAACTCCCTGGTCTCATCCTGAGTTTGAAGCATCCTGGTATACCCGGCCGAGGAAACGCCTGGGATCAGGGACAGCTTTGTCTCCCTTCCGTCCCATTCCGCCTGCAGCAGAGCTGTCTTTGGGATACTGCTTCCAAATATAAAATTGCCCAGACTGTATACAATGGGCTTGCCCTTATAATATTCTATTCCCTGGAGCACATGAGGATGACTGCCGATTACCAGATCTGCCCCGGCATCAATGTACTGCTGTCCCAGAGAACGCTGATAGGCTTCCGGCCGTTCACTCCGTTCGATGCCCCAGTGGACATAAACCACCACATAGTCGCACGTTTCCTTTAAAGTGCGTATCTCTTCCAGCAAAAGCGTGGGATCGTAGGTGGTCAGCAGCCCTGGTGCAGCGGCAGCGGCATTCCATGAAGCGACAGGAATCACACGGGACGCTCCCAGAAAACCGATCTTCTTTCCCTTTGCCGTAAGAACAGCCGGCTGTTTTGCCTCTTCAAGATTCCTGCCGGCCCCCACATGGTAAATTTCAGCCTGATCCAGTGTATCACAGGTATCCATCAAAGCCTCCGTTCCAAAATCCAAGGTGTGATTATTAGCCAGAGTGACAATATCAATTCCCATTTCCTGGAATATGGACACATTCTTTGGAGGAAGCCGAAAGGTAAACTGCTTATCCTCCGCCGCCGTTCCCCGGCTGCTGAACGGAAATTCCTCATTTGCCATGAAAATATCGCTTTCATCTATCATCTTCTGAAAGCCTGAATCCAGAATCCCCCGGATTCCTCCGCCCTTGGAATAGGCATTTAATACGTGATCCGAAAGAAGAATATCCCCTGCAAATACAAGACGGACGGGAGCGTCCTCCCTGGCCTCTTCCTCGTTCTCATTTTGTATAAAGATTTCCTGGGGTTCCTCTGCAGCTTCAGACTTTTCTGTTCCTGGACTGGAGGGGCTTACATAGCTGCCCTCGTTCCCATATCCCAGGGCAAATATACCAAGGGCTGCCAACAGCAGTCCGAAGAATACTGCAGCAGCCCAAATCCATCTTCGTTTCTTCATCTGCACATCCTGTTCTACATGGCAAGCACAATACCGCCGTCATTGGCATAGACCGTAGCCACGCCTGCGGCCTCTGTGATCACAACTTCCTTAAACCGGGCGCGCTTCTCCAGCTCTTCCTTTACATACCGGGCGCGTTCCGGGTTATTTACATGGCAGATCACCGCCCGTTTCCGGGAAACCATGTCTCCGGCCTCCTTTACCGCGATATCACACATCCTCTGCAGAGCCTTATTGATTCCTCTTGCCTGATCCAGCTTGATGATCACGCCTTTATCTGCGCCCATCACCGGTTTAATATTCAGCGCCGTGGCAAAAAATGCCTGAAGTCCTGAAAGCCGTCCGTTCTTGCGAAGCGTATCCAGGCTCTCCAGAACAAAATAGGTCTGCATATGGCCGCAAAACGCCTGCACCTTCTCCACTACTGCCTCAAAATCCAGTCCCTCCTCACAAAGTTCCTGAATATACAGAGCCATATTAAGCTCTCCCGATGAGGCAGAAAGGGAATCAATAACCGCAATTTTCTTTGTTGCCGTCTCTTTGGCCTCCCTTTTTTCCTCCTCATACAGTTCCTTTGCCAGAACGGCAGAATTATAGCTTCCGCTCAGATGACTGGAAAGAGTCACCACAAAGACAGCCTCCGCTTCTGCCTCCTCATATGCCGTCTTAAAACGCTCCGGCGAAGGGCAGGCCGTCTTGGGGCACTCCGGGCAGGCCTTTACCATATCTATAAATGATTTTTGATCAAAGGTCTCATCATCTACCACCTGTGCACTGCCTACCTGCAGGGTCAGCGGCACCATCTGAAATCTTGGATCCCTTTTTAATTCTTCTGTCAGATCCAAGCAGCTGTCTCCAATGATCTTATAAGTCATAATCCTATCCTCCGAAAATACCATGTCCGTTCTTCAACACGTAGTTTTGATTACTACTTATTATAACAGCATACTTTATAAAATGCAAGACCCAGACGCAGGATAGCGCCAAAACGCACCCGGCAGTGTACGGCTCATGATTTATTGACCAATGCTCTGATATACCTGATCCGCCTGGCCTTTTAACTCCTCATAGTAGTCAAAATGCAGGATCACAAATTTATCCTCGATCTGTCTCACATACCAGTCGGAGTGATGGGAGGTACCGTCCGCAAACCGGGTGGAAGTCCGGCAGGAACGGTATGTATGGCCTCCAAGCTCCACATTTTCAGAGCTGTCCACCTGATATCCCTCTGTGCTCCCATACTGTCTCAATACATCCATAAACCGGTCTAGCTCCACATCCGCTTCCGTAAAATCCACCGTCACACGGTAGCTTAATTCCGGGTCATCGGGATCCACGTGCTCACCTCCTACCAGCGCATAGGTCCGGCTGCTTCCATCCCCCTTTAGCACGACGGCTTCCTCCGGAAAAGTCAGCGTTAGATCCGCCCATGGATTGGTATAGTGATTTCCCTCAAGGGTTCCCAGGGTAAATTCCTCCTTTGGCCGTTCGCTGCCCTCCTCCATATATCCGTCAGCCCCAAAGGTGTATTCCACCCCATCCACCGCTTTCGTAACGGAAGTAACCATATGGCCCAGCTCATCCACATATTTCCAGCCTCCTGCATCCTGGATCCAGGCACTGTACTGGATCTTTCCTTCGTTATCCAAATGGTACGTCAGCCCCAGTTCATCCTGCTTCCAGCAGTTTGCAGCAAAACTCCCGTCAGCCAGCCGGTATTTCCAGCCCGTTTCACCGGTCTGTTCCCAGCCCTCGATCCCGCTGTAGGGCGTAAGACAGCTTAAAAATGCAGCCGCCCGGTCTGACTGGTCTGCAGAATAGGTCTGGCACAGCACATAGATCTGGTTTCCCTCCTGACGGATGTAAAAATCATTGACCAGCATTTTTTCCATCTGCACGATATACGCCTGAACCGTCTGCTTTTGGAGGTCGGAAAGTTCCGCCGTGTTTAAATAGTCCCGCATGGAGTCGGCCATCAGCTTTCCGTAATCCACCTTCAGATATTCGTATTCCTTTGTACCCAGAGTAATTCTTCCGCTTTGGGCCGCCGCTTCATCTAACCCCGACTGCGCCAGTTCCGCCTTCAGAGTCTCAACATTAAAAGAGGTTCCTGTTCCATCGTCTGCCGGCATTACAAGCCCCATATTGACTATATAAGATTTATCCGTCTCATTAACCTCAGACGCCGCAAAATCCACCTGTACCTGATCTGTGGATTTCATCTGCGCCACCAGCTGTCTGGAAAGTTCCCAGGAGCCGCCTGTACGGTCTACCTCATACTCCTGGGGAACCTGAACGACAAAACCTCCCATACGGCTGGTCACGGTCTGTCCGTCAATGGTGCTTAAACCCAGAGGCTCCCCAAAAGCTCCAAAGGCTCCCCAAAGGGAGAGGGCCGCCCCCACTGAAAAGCTCAGGCACACACGCAGCAGACGACCCGAAAGCCTGCCTGCTGCAGCGTCAGTTCCCCTGCGCGTTCTTCTGTTCAAATGTCTTTGTTCTATCCAACGTTTCCCGCTCTCATATCTGGTCGCTTTCAATGCTCTGTTTCCTCCTGATGCAGTCTGCCCTTTTCCTGTGCAGACCTGAATTTACTGACGGCAGCAAAAAGCCGATGCAGTCCCTTACCGCACCGGCTTCCCCTGCAGAGTCGCTCACAGCCTCTGCCGTAGTTTTATTCTACTCTTTATTCTACCTTCTGTCCAGCCATAATCATCATAATTTCATTGCTGCGGCTGACAAATTTTGTCATTCTCTCAGGAGAGAGCGCTCCATGAGCCAGACTTGCAAGATCGTAAAGCTGCTCACAGATCTTTTCCGTGTTTGCACCGTCCTTATGTTCCAGAACAAACTTTACCAGAGGATGGTTTGCATTGAGTACCAGAGTCTCACCGGCTCCGCCGAACATACTCATATCCATGCCGCCCATATTGTACATCTTCATCATATCCTGCATTCTTCTTGTTTCCTCGGATACAGTGATCATGGAGGCGATGCCTGTATTCTTCATCTTCTCCACCCGGATATCCATCTTATCGTTGTTTAAAGCCTTCTTAAATAACTCAGTCAGCTCCTCAGAGGACTTCTTAAACGCCTCGTCATCCTCCTTCACCTCTTCCTTAAAGGAAGCGTTCAGATCTGTATCGATCCGTAAGAACTTCACGCCCTCTTTTTTCTGCTCCACATGGCTGATAAATGGATTATCAATCGCAGCCGGCATGATCACAGCGTCAATGCCCTCTTCCTTAAAGAGATTGATATACTGGCTCTGCTCCTTCTCATTGGTCACATAGAAAATGGTATTTTCATGCTTTTCCTTATTCTCATCCAGACAATCCTGTAAGGTCAGATACGTTCCGTTCAGATTCTTATACAGGATATAGTCGCCCATCTTCTCTGCAAACTTTTCATCCTTAATATAGCCGAACTTGATGAAGGGAGCGATATCGTCCCAGTATTTCTCATAGTTTTCACGGTCTGTCTTGCACATACCGGACAGCTTGTCAGCCACTTTCTTTGTAATATAATCAGAAATCTTCTTTACAAAGCCGTCATTCTGCAGAGCGCTTCTGGATACGTTCAGAGGCAGATCCGGGCAGTCGATCACACCCTTTAAAAGCATCAAAAACTCAGGGATCACTTCTTTAATGTTGTCTGCGATAAATACCTGGTTATTGTACAGCTTGATGGTCCCCTCAATGCTCTCATATTCCATGTTGATCTTGGGGAAGTACAGAATACCCTTTAAGTTGAACGGGTAATCCATATTCAGATGGATCCAGAATAAAGGCTCCTTATAATCTCTGAACACCTTGCGGTAGAAATCCTTATACTCATCCTCCGTGCACTCATTGGGGTGCTTATTCCACAGAGGGTTAGTATCGTTTAACGCCACCGGACGCCGTAAGATCTTATACTTTTCTCTGGAAGGCTCGATCTCCACTGTCTCCTTGGTTCCGTCCTCATTCTCCTTTTCCTCGGTCTTTGCAGGCTCGATAACCGTCTCAATTACCTTGTCCTTATCTGTCAGTTCATCCTTCTCAATGGTATCATACTGAGGCTCTGCCGTTTCATTTTCCAGGAAAATGCTTACAGGCATGAACGCGCAGTATTTCTCAATGACCTCTCTTGCACGGTACTCATTGGAGAACTCAGTGCTGTCCTCATTAAGGTACAAAACGATGGTGGTACCCACCTCTGTCTTCTCGCCCTCTGTCATTTCAAAATTGATACCGCCCTCGGACTCCCAGTGGATGGCTTTCGCGTCCTTCTGGTAAGACAGAGAGTCAATGGTAACCTTGTCAGCCACCATAAACGCGGAATAAAATCCCAGACCGAAATGTCCGATGATCTGATCCTCATTTGCCTTATCCTTGTACTTCGCCATAAAGTCCTGAACACCGGAAAACGCGATCTGGTTGATGTACTTGTCGATCTCTTCCTCTGTCATGCCAAGGCCGTTGTCCTTAATGGTAATGGTCTTTTCATTTGGATTTACACTGACCTGGATCTTGTATTCTACCTCTTCCGGTTTCTCATACTCTCCCATTAACTCCAGCTTTTTAAGCTTTGTGATCGCATCGCAGCCATTGCTGATAAGCTCGCGGTAAAAAATATCGTGATCGGAATAAAGCCACTTCTTGATCACCGGGAAAATATTCTCGCTGGTAATGGATAAACTGCCTTTCTTTGCCATAATATGCGCCTCTTTCTTCTGAATTTTTCTTAAAATCATATCATTTGGAACCTCGGAATTTTCTCCGGTTCTGTTCCACTGTCTGCAAATATTTTTCAGGGGCAGCAGCCTGTTTTTCCTTCTGCTGTCCGCTCACAGATACCATTGTAGTACCAGTTAGGTGAAATGTCAACAAAAAATTAGCACTCATTTTAATCGAGTGCTAGCAAGCATCGTGAATGACCGGCCGGGATCAGGCAGAATCGGTATATGGCTCAAAACAGATCCTCCTGTAAAAACAGATCCGGCCCGAAAAAAGGAGCTGTATCCCTTTTTTCGGGCCTCATATTTTGTTAAAGAGCAGGCTGGTTTCCGCCTACGGCAGAAAATCCCGTATCTTCCTGCTTCTGGAAGGATTTCTCAGTTTTCTCAGCGCCGCAGTCTCGATCTGGCGGATGCGCTCGCGAGTGACCTTAAAGCGCTTTCCCACCTCCTCTAATGTCATGGGATGACCCGTTTCCAGACCGAAACGAAGAACGATCACCTCCCGCTCCCTTGGGTTTAATCCCTGAAGCATCTGATCAATCTCTTCCCTTAAAAATACGCTTTCTGCCTTTTCCTCGGTGGATGCGTTGGCATCATCGGCTACAAAGTCTCCCAGATTAGAACCGTCCTCATCCCCTACGGGCGTTTCCAGGGATACAGTATCGCCGGAGGACTGCATCAGTTCTGTGACTCTCTTTTCCGACATTCCCACTTCTTTTCCAATCTCCTCATTGGAAGGCTCTCTGCCCAGACGCACAGCCAGCGCCCGCTGGGCTCTGCGCACCCGGTTCACTGCCTCTACCATATGAACCGGAAGCCGGATGGTGCGGGACTGGTCAGCCAGGGCGCGGGTGACCGACTGCTTAACCCACCAGGTAGCATAGGTACTCAGACGATAGCCCTTTGCGTAGTCAAACTTCTCCACTGCCTTCATAAGGCCGATATTACCCTCCTGAACCAGATCCAAAAAGCTCATGCCCCGTCCCGTATACCGTTTTGCAATACTGACTACCAGCCGCAGATTGGCTTCCACCAGTTTCTGTCCTGCAAGAGTATCCCCCTCTGCCTTTCGTTTTGCCAGCTCCTGCTCCTGTTCCTGCGTCAGCAGGGGAATGGAACCGATCTCTTTTAAATACTCCCGGATGGGGTCTGTACTGGCAACGCCTTCCAGAAGCTGCTCATGCAGCGCATTTTCCTCGTCCTCACCCTCGTCGGAAGAAGGAGAAAAGTCCTCGTCCTCATCTTCAGAGGAATCACGATTCCAGCGGTATCTGCTGCCAATCAGGTCAGATACTGCCTCATCTGAATCATCCTCATCCTCCAAAAGCAGTCCCTCATCTCCCGGAGTCTCTGCGCCCTCATCCGAAAGAATCTGAATTCCCCGCTTTTCCAGTCTGGCGTAAACCTCCTCCATCTCCTCAGGCGTTACCGCATCCTGGGCAAAGCAGTCCAGCACCTGCGTCATCTCCAGCCGGCCTCCGTTGGTCTCTGCCTGAGCCATCAGTTCCTCCAGTTTCTTCGTCCATTTCGTTTTATCCATAATGCTCCCCTTCCTGCGTCTTAAAGCCGATCCCTTATCCGCTCTGTTTCCTACCGGTCTGCTGCCTCAGTGCATGGAATCTGATGAGAGCGGAAAAAGTCTCTCACCGCCTGATCCCACTGTGTATCCAGCGTCTTATCCATGGTGAAAAACTTCAGCGCGGTCCCTGTAATACAGTATAATTCCCCTTCTTCATACCGGATATTCAGATAAAGTCCCTGTATCTGGTCTCCCTCAATCCCCGCTCCGCTGCTGGCCGCAAAACGCTCTGTGTTTTCCGGCGGAAGCTGCAGCACGATCTTAAAGCTTTCCGGCAGCTTTTTCCCCTTAATCAATGAAAAACAAAAAGGACGCAGCTTTTTCCAGGAAGAAAACTCCCCGATCTTCTGCTCCTCCCGCTCTTCCTCTGTATAATACCCCTGTCTGGTATGCCCATCCATGGTAAAGCTGTTATATGTAACGATATTTACTTCCTTAACCCAGAATGAGTCAAAATCCTCTTTCACAAAGAGTCTGGAAGTAAAGGACTTAACATCCTCGGCCTTTAATGCGATCATCACTTGTCTCCTGTCCGGGCTGTAAATGTTGTCGAAATTTTCCAAATCTTATTTAATTATACCTTTCATGCCTGAAAACGTCAATCAGTTTACGGGAAATGACGCAAAAACCGGCGGCAGAGAAACACTCTCTTCTCTGCCGCCGGCCCGTTTGCTGGCCTTATCTGTTTTTGGCTTTAAATTCCCGCTTTCCGGTAGCGTTCTGCCATCTCCTCCTGGGAAACCTGCTCCACCAGAGGCGCTTTTCCAAAGGAACCGAACTCCACAATCAATATTCCTGCCACTTCCTTTACGCCCCGTTCAATACAGTCCACAATGGCTGCCCGATCCTCATCTTTCACCGTTCCGTACATCACGGTATCCATGATCGGCGTAAGAAATACTCTGGGATCAAACTGATTCTTTTTTGTCTCCAAAAGCTCATAGATCCCGCCAACTGACGGACTGCTGCGAAGCTGGGGCCTGGCCGCAAACAGCTCCTTCATATTCCGGGTCACTGCCAGACGGATATCGGTATCTACATTGATTTTATTGATGCCGCAGCCGACGGCGGCCTTCAGCTCTTCAATGAAGATCCCATGGGTGTCTTCCAGCTCCCCGCCCAGGGCGTTGATCTCATCCACAATATATTTCGGAACGGTAGAAGAACCATGAGAAACCAGCGCTCCAAAGATTCCCAGATGATTCATACACTCCCGGATCGCCACCGGAATCTCTTTACGCAGCTTCACATTCTTCCCCTTGGAGGCCCCATGCATGGTTCCGTAGGAAATTGCCAGGGCATCAACTCCCGTTTTCTGGAAAAACTCTACGGCAGACAAGGGATTCGTATAGGTAGAGGACGCGGCAAATACATGATCCTCCACCCCTGCTAAAACCCCCAGCTCCCCTTCTACGCTGACGCCTCTGGGATGGGCATATTTTACCACCTCACGGGTCAGTTCCACATTTTCATCAAAGGGAAGAGATGAGCCGTCGATCATAACCGAGGTATATCCGCCCTCAATGGCTGCCACGCAGGAATCAAAATCGCGTCCATGATCCAGATGGAGCACCACCGGAACCGACGCATTTTCGGCGTGTTTCTTTACGACGGCTGCAATATTGCGGGCGCCGGCCTTTTTATCCTCCAAAGCAGCATGAATAAAGTCGGTTCTTCCGCCCATAAAGCCGTTGGCCAGATCCGCCCCCTGTAAAATGGCCGGGGAACGGAACATCTCATGGACCTCAATGGCCGCTTTGGCCTGGGCCGCCGCATTTACATTAAACGCGCCCTGGCCGAAGCCGTATCTCATGGAAGCCTCCAAAAGAGGCCGCAGTGGAATTAAAGACATGGATCTCCCTCCTTCATCATCAGATGGACTGCTCCCAGCTTAAAAGTCTTTGGCAGAGCCAGAATATTAGGCTCAGGCCCTGTAAACTTCTTTCTGGCATCCTCCAGGGCCTCCTCGATGGTGGCTCTTGTCTTAAGTCCCATCCCTCTTGCGTATCCGGGTTCCTGAGCGCCGCATACGTAGATGGCCGCTGTGTTCATTTCCGCAATATGGGCAGAACTTATCATGGAGAAACCGTGGAAGGGATGAAAGGCATTGCAGTAACGATACCTGCGGATGTATTCTTCATTGGTGGCAAAATACTCGCCGTAACGGTTCAGATCCGGCAGCGTGTTCATGTAATCCTTCTGAAACAGGTCGTAAAGCTCTCTCATATAAGGCCATCTTTCATCATGGAAGTATCCGTTGCAGATAGAGGAGCAGATGATCACGCAGTGATCGCTCATCACTCTCTTATGGCGCACTACCTGGGCGGAAATGGCCTGCATCATCATCACCGGATTGGTTCCCATTCCATCGCCGTAGTGGAAATTCTGGGGAAGGCCGAAGACCATCACATCGTACTTCTTCTCTGCCCAGGGGATATACGTCCGCTTATCGGCCGTGATCCAGGAATGTGGCTGCATTACCTTTGCGTAACCGCTGTTGATCTCGATCTGTCTGGAATAGGTGTCCAGCACCGCATCACAGCAGAAAAACTTCTTTCCCATGCACTTTTCCATATGCTGGCCAATCTCATCAAACTTGGTGCGCATAAGGGAATGGCCGCTGACCGGTGTAAAATCCTTCCGGTGCATCACCTGGGGTACATGGTGGGAAGCAATGGAACGCCAGTGGGTGATGCCGGTAGAACAATGTTTATAGCCGCCGGAATAGCCTCCATAGGGATTTCCCTGGGTGTGTCCAATGAGGATTGCAACATCGCTGTCATATACATATTTGTTCATGAGGACAGGATCTCCCCGGTCTGTGGTACCCAGACCTACCATATGGTCATAATCCTCGCTGTCATGAGTGATGATCTGATGGGTATACCAGAACTCATGAAACAGCTCTTCCCCCAGGATCGCCCGTATCTCCTTCTCCGTGCTTCTGGGGTGAAGGCCGTTGGAGCAGATCATCAGGATATCCTTTTTCTCCACGCCCACAGAATACAGTTCCTTAAGGATCAGCTTAATGGAGAGTTTCCGGTGTGCCGTAGGCTGAAGCCCCCCTTTTACGATATCCGGGAAAATAATCACAACCCTGGAGCCTTTATGAGCCAGTTGTGTCAGCGGCGGCATCCCCATTGGATTGCGGATGGATTTTAAGGTTTCCTCCTCCAGCTTATCCTCCGGGATACAGGGCGGATCCGGCACCGTTTCTCCTGGGATAAAAATGTCTGTATTGTCCGGCAGAACGGCATCTACCATCCCCTGCCCGTATTCAAATGATACTTTCATAATAAATGTTCTCCTTCCCGGATCCGCAGATCCGTTTTTATTGATGCTGCGGCTTACAAGTCAGACCGTTTTGATCCTTTCGTTTCCCGCCTCTCTCCGCCGTCCAGATACAGCCTCACAATCTCCAGATATTCATTGGGATAAAAGCCGATCTCACCGGAAAACCTCGTCAGGGCGATAAGACCGCCGTCCATATCCGGTACCGCTGCCACCATGGCCGCATTATCCTGCTTTAAGCCGCCGCCGTAAACTACGTCCATGCCTCCCGTCGTCTCCTTCACAAAAGCGCCGATCTTTCCAATATAATCCGAATCCGGAGGCGTCTTTCCCGGCCCGATAGCCCATACTGGTTCATAAGCGATGGTAACCTTTGTCCGATCCGTATCCTTTAGCCCTTCATCCAGCTGCTCCTTTAAAACCTCCTGCCACCGGGGCTGCTCTTCAAACGTCTCTCCAATACAGTAAAGAACGTTAAGCCCCGCGCGCACAGCCTCCCGGATCTCCTGATTTAGGATCCTGTTTACTGCCGATGGATCTCCGCCTCCGGCCTCCAGGATCCCCGCCTTATCCCTCCGCTCCTCGCAATGGCCGATGAGCACGCAGCTGCAGCCAAGAGCCTTTGCCGCATTGGCCGTGCGGCTGGAAGTAAATGCGCCGAAGTTGCCGCCGATGGCCGTATCCTGACGAAAGACCCCCTGACAGCCAACCTTTACCGGACTGTCCTCACAGAGGGCTCCCACCGCATTCAGCACATGGGCCTCCGGGAAAAACATGACAAATTCTGTATCCCTCCCCTTATAGGCCTTCAGCGCCTCCTGAGTATTTCTTACGATGAAGGAGCCCCACTGTTCCACCGGGGCAATGGCATTGACACCGCCGTACTCCTTTGGAATGTCAAAACGTTTCAGGTTTAAAAAAATATGCTTCATCCTCTTCCCTCTTCTCTTTTCCTGTATATCTCCTGAAAATCAATGTAGTCCGGTTCGTCCTCTCCCGTAAGGGGACGGCACCATGCTGCAAAAGCTTCTGTCACATCATTTCCCCGGTCATTGATATACGTTTCCGGCATGGTGCGCTCTGTAAGCATAACCTGATCGATGGGAATACGTATGGGACGGATACAGTATTCCCCCGGCTGCCGTTCAAAGCCGATCATGATGCCGGTTTCCCCCTCCATGGCAGCTTTTAAAGCCTCTCTGCCCGCCAAAACAGCCTCCTTACGGTCTGTAGGGGACTGAAGGGCGATGGAAGCCCTGCCGCAGATCCCCGGCTTTTCGCTCCTTGCTTTGATCCCAAGCTTTCTGATTACCAGCTGTGCCAGGTACGCTCCCACATCCCCATAATATACCGACCGTCCTGTCTGGAAAACAGGAGGAACGATGGGAGTTCCGTTCTCATCCTTTAATCCCTCGCTGGCAACCACTACCACTCCGCCCAGCCTCTCATACAGTTCCTTCACATCCTCCAAAAATTCTTCTTCCTTAAAAGGGCGTTCCGGCAGATAGATCAGGTGGGGCGCATCCCCCTTGTTTTTCCTTGCCAGGGCAGAAGCGGCTGTAATCCAGCCGGCATTTCTCCCCATGGCCTCCAGGATACACACATGAATCGGAAGAGACCTCACATCCGCCCCCACCTCCGCCGTTGTCCTGGCAATATATCTGGCCGCGCTTCCATAGCCCGGAGTATGATCTGTTATGCCAATGTCATTGTCTATGGTTTTGGGAATCCCGGCTACTTTAATATCAGAATCTGTTCCCAGGGCGCGAGCCAGCTTTCCGCAGGCATCCATTGTGCCGTTTCCGCCGTTAAAGAGCACATAACGGATTCCATATTTTCGCAGAATGGGCTCCATCGCCCTGTAATCCTCCTCTTCCAGCGCATATCTGGAAGAGCCGATGGCTGTTCCGGGGGTAGAAAGAAGCTTCTTGCCTTCGTCTCCGGCAAACTCCAAAAGATCCAAAAAACGCTCCTTCAAAATCCCTTCACTGCCTCCGATAGCCCCATATACTGCGCCGATCCTATCGCTTTCTTTGGCCTGTGCAAGCACACCATACAAGGAGGCGTTGAGCACCGCCGTAGGGCCGCCTCCGTGAACTACCAGTACATTATTTTTCATAAGCCAACCTGCCTTCCGGCCATTTTCACAGCCTGTTTTTCCTGTACATATCACACTTATATTCCGTCAGAAAGAGCCGCCACATAGTCTGTAAAGGTGAGCGTCAGATCTGGATGGCCCTGAAGCAGACTGACCGGAAAAGCGGATGATGGTTCGCCGTAGGCTGCCCGGCGCACCACTGCACGATGCCAGTTTCTGAAACAGCCCAGACGGATCTTTCCCGCATGAGCGATCTCATATATGCCGATGGAGACACAGTAACGGGGCATATCCTCCAGGGCTCCGTTAAAGTCCCCAATGGCGTTGGCAGTCCGTGTCTGGGGCGTAATTTCTAAAACACGGGTCTTTTGAGCCAGAAATTCCTCATTCGTCAGAGAGGGATCAGCCTCATTAAAGGCTACATGGCCATTGATTCCAATTCCTCCAAAAGCGATATCCACGCCCCCCAGTTCTTCGATCAGCTCTGGGATCCGGCCAGTATCAAGGGGATCGGGGAATACTCTCTGCTCTGGCGGCATCAAAAGCTCCGGACGGATTCTGTCATACACCGTCCGGTTCATAAACCCCCGAAAGCTTAGGGGATGCTCTGCCGGTATCCAGTGCTTCTCATCATCCAGATATTCGTCCATGTTAATAAACCAGACATTTTTCAGGCTAATGTTCTGTTCATTTACCATATCCACAAAATAGGGGTACTGACCCACGGGGCCTACGGGACAGATAAATACGGTTTTCTTCCCCTCTGCATTGTGCGTCCTTATTTCCTCTGCCATTTCCTCTGCCATCTGCTTAAATACGGATGCATTATCCTTAAGGCAGAACAGCTTTATTTTCGGATCTGCCAGCAGCTGTTCTTTTGTATAGCTGTAATAGTCATGTCTCATGGGTGCTCCTTTCTCGTCTCCTGCGGCCTGATATGCATAAAGAGAACGCCCGGCGCCCAATACCGGCCCCCAGGGCGCTCTCCGCGATGATTTTATCTATTTTCCTGCTTCGATCATATTCTCAAGCATCACATAATCGGACACCGGAACTTCCTTCTCTACCTGTCCGCCGGCAATGAAATTATCCTGCTGGATCTTGTAATAGTTCTCTACTGTGCCGTCTGCAGCGCCCTCAGCCACCTCTTTGCCAGTCAGCCAGTCAGCGTCGCCTCTCTGATCAAATACACTCGCCTCGTCTGTCTTTGTTATGGCCGCCACTGCCTTTGCAGTCTCCTCATAATGATCATCTGCCGCATAATCCATTCCCTTAAAGAGGGCCCTTGTAAAGCGGAGGATCTTATCCTGGTTCTCCTCTGCATACTTTGGAGTTACGATCCAGCTTGCCAGAGAAACGGTAGTATCCTTAAAGGTCATGTTGTCTGCCAGCTTGGTTGCCTCCGGAACCTCTTCCAGGATCTTTAAGCTGTTGGGAGACCAGGTTGCGCAGGCGTCTACGCCGCCGGAAATCATAGCGGTCACGATACCGGATGCGTCCATGTCTACCGGTGTGATATCACTCATGGTCATGCCTGCCTTTGAAAGTGCGTTATTTAAAATATCTTCGCTGGAGGTACCGGAGGAGTAAGCCACTTTCTTGCCCTTTAAATCCTCCATGGTCTTTACTTCCGGTCCGCCGATGAGAGCGTCTCCATTGGAAATATGGGACAGCGCAGCGATCTTTGCCTGACCGTTGACGCAAAGCTTATGGGCGCCCTGGCCGATATAGCCGATATCGATGGTGCCGGATTCCATAGCTGCAATAATGGTGGGACCGTCTGCAAATTCTGCCAGATTCAGCGTAATGCCCTCTTCCTCCATATACCCCTGGGCCTGAGCCGCCGCAACAGACCATAGACTTCCGTAGTTAGGCATATATGCAATGTTCAGAGTAATGGGCTCCTTTTCTGCCCCGCTCTCCCCGGCATCTTCTGTCTTAGCCTCTTCCTTTGATGCCTCTGCGGTTTTCTCCGTCTCAGAGGGAGCCGCCGCAGAACCGGAAGCGGAGCCGTCGGAGCAGGCTGCCAGAGACAGTGCCATTACAGATGCCATTGCTGCTGCTAAAAAACGTTTTTTCATAAATAAATGTCCTCCTTAAACATTATATAGTTTTGAAACACGTACCTTTCCTACTTTCTGACTTCCAGATATTCCTTGTATACCTCACCCCAGATATACGTCTTAAGATCCAAAAATGGAAGCTCCATCTTCATCTCCTGAGTTCTTGGATATGGAAGATTGATATCCACAATCTTTTTGATCCGTCCCGGCCTTGCGCTCATGATAATAACCTTGGTTGCCAGAATAACCGCTTCTTCTACATCATGGGTAATAAAGAAACAGGTTTTCTTCTCCTCCTGCCAGGTTCTTATAAGCTCTGACTGAAGCTGTGTTCTGGTCTGTGCATCCAGCGCTCCAAAGGGTTCATCCATCAAAAGCACCTCCGGCTGAACCGCATACGCTCTTGCGATGGCCACTCTCTGCTTCATACCGCCAGAAAGCTCCTTTGGATAGGCATCCACAAACTCCTCCAGCTGAACCATCTTTATGTACTTCATGGCCAGCTCCCTGGCCTCATCATCCTTCATTCCCTTTAATTTCAGGCCGAACATGACATTTTTAAGAACGGTCAGCCAGGGGAATAACGCGTACTGCTGGAATACCACGCCGCGCTCAGTTCCTGTCCCCTCTACCTTCTTTCCGTCCACATATACAGCGCCGGATGTAGGCTGCAGCAGACCCGCTATGATGTTGAGCAGCGTGGACTTTCCACAGCCGGAAGGCCCTACCACACAGATAAATTCATTTTCCATGATATCAAGATCCACGCCGTTTAAGGCGACCATGCGGCCCTTGCGGCCATCATAGATCTTTTCCACATGATCAATCTTTACCTTTACACGTTTCTCGTCTCCTGCCATCCGGTGAACCTCCTTTCCAGATATTTGATAATCTTCTCACTGGTAATGCCGATCACGCCGATGATAATGATGTAGAGCAGCATGGGGGCCACCTCAAAGCTGTTGTTTAACGAACGGATACGCATACCCATACCGGCGTAGGCACCTGTGGATTCTGCGGCGATCAGTGTTGTCAGGGCTACCGATACGCCCAGGCGGACCGCTGTGATGATAAAGGGCGTGGTAGCCGGGAAGATCACCTTTACAAACAGATCCCTGTCCTTTGCCCCCAGCACTCTGGCCGCCTTGATCAGCGTCTCATCCACATTGCGGACTCCCTGATAAATTGTCACGGTCATAATAAGGAAGGTCGCCATCCAGATTACGATTACCTGAGGCCTTCTTCCTACTCCGGCAGAGATAACCACCAGCGGAACATAAGCCAGAGGCGGAATGTTTCGGATGAACTGAATCCAGGGCTCTACAATGTAACGCACAGGCCGGTACCAGGCCATAAGAAATGCCACGGGAACCGATGTTATGAATCCGAATACGAAACCAAGGATCACGGAGATCATACTGCTGCTGAAGTCCTCCCACAGCACTCCCCTTTGTACCATGGTTCCAAGAGCCGCTAAAACCTCCGGCACAAAGGGAAAGCTGCGGGCCGTAGTCTCGTTTACCGACAGCCATTTCCATAGAAGGATGGCTGCCAGAAAGGAGATCAGCAGCCATCCCCAGTTTGGGATACGGCTGACAGCGTCACGCTCCGTACCATCCTTCTTCCTTTTTTCATCAGAAGCCATAATTTTTCCTCCTGTTTTTTATTTTTGGCTATTATTCTTTGTGTTCTTTGCCAAATTATCCCCATCTTTTATGAATTAAGTATATCATATTATACAAAAATGTCACTTCGTTTCTAGACAAACGTTTGCGTTATTTTTTCTGCAATTTTTGTTTATTTTGCGTTTTTCTCTGTCCTTTTGCGTTGAGATACGTTATACTGGGATATATAAAAAGGAGGCGAGCTGCAGTGACGCTTAAAGAGATTGCCGCAGAGGCCGGCGTATCCATTTCCACCGTATCACGAGTGATCAACAAAAGCACCAGAACACCTGCTGGAAAAGAAGTGCAGGACAGGATCTGGGAGATTGTGCGGCGCACAGGCTATACGCCCAACCACACAGCAAGAGAATTAAAAAAGGGCTCCTCCGTCAGGGAGGAGCCTCTGTCGCGTTCCCTGGCCTGTCTCTTTGCCAGGGTGGAGGACGGCGCTGCTGACAGTTTCTTTACTCCTTTGGCAAGAAGTATAGAAAAAGAAGCCTTCCGTCACGGCTATATTTTAAAATATTCTTTTTCTGCCTTTGACATCCGCCATCCTGGTACCTTTCGTCTGATTGAGGACAATCAGGCAGACGGCGTGGCGGTTCTTGGCCGCTGTGATAAGGAACTGCTGAAATTTTTGAAGCAGCACTTTAAATATGTGGTCTATGCAGGACTCAACAGCCTGGATGCCAAATATGATCAGATCATCTGCGACGGCGGCCAGGCAGCCTTCACCGCTGTAAACCGCCTGATCGAACTGAAGCACCGAAAAATCGCCTATATCGGCGAAACAGACAAAGAGGAGCGGTACGGCGGTTACTGCCGCGCGCTTAAAGAGGCAGGTATCCCTGTTTTAAAAGGATATATCAGCAATGTGAAACTGTCCTCCGAAGGCGGATACCACGGAGCCAATGTACTCTTTGACAGGGACTGCGATGCAACCGCTTGGTTCTGCTCCAATGACATGACCGCCATCGGAGCCATGCGGGCTGTCAAAGAGCACGGCCTTCGGATTCCGGACGATATCTCTATAATAAGCATTGATGACATTGATACCGCCCAGTATCTCACCCCCATGCTGACCACCATCCACATCCCCATTGAGGAAATGGGAAAAATGGCTGCAAAAACACTGATCGACCGGATCGAGGGCGGCCACACCCTGCCTATGAAGATTCACTTTCCGTTTTATATTGCAGGCAGGGAGAGCTGTCGGGAATATCGGGGGTAGATTGACAGCCATTATTCAAAGTACGCCCTCTCAGCTATTCAGCGCCTCTGCCAGCGCCAGGATAGTCAGGGACTGACCGTAGGCCATGGGAGCAATCAGAATATTTTTGTAATGATCCTCATTAGCGCCCATTCCAGTGCCGCCGGATACCTGAAGAACCGTGCCGTCCTCGTCGATGTTATTTAATATGCCCTGGATAGCTTTTTGCGCACAGGGAAGATAGGAGTCATCTAAAATACCATACCGGATGCCCTTTAAAATGCCTGCCGCAATTGCCGCCGTACCAGAGGTCTCTACATAGCTGTCAGGATCGGTAAGCACCGTATGCCACAGACCGGTCTTTGGATCCTGAAGTTCCTTCAGTTTCTCGGTCTGAGCCTTGTAGGTATCTACTACGAAGGTCTTTAAACCGGCGTTCATGCTTCCCTCAAACATATCAATGTAGTCCAGGATCCCCAGAGTGAACCAGCTGTTGCCGCGGCACCAGAAAACACCCCCGAAATTGTTTTTCTCATTGAAGGTCCAGCCATGGTAAAACAGGCCGGTTCTGCGGTCGCAAAGATATTTAATATGCATCAGCACCTGATGAATAGATTCGTCGATCCAATCCTGACGGCGGTATTTCTGTCCCATACGGTTTAAGAAGAGAACGGTCATAAACAGGGTATCAATCCACATTTCATTTTCATTGAGGCGGACGCCCTGGCGGTCTCCGTTGGCGCTGGTAACGTGCTGGAATCCTCCCTCTTTTGTCCTGGGAAGGCAGTTCATCAGCCAGTCGGCCCATTTGAGGCAGAGCGTTTCAAATTCAGGGTCCTTAAAATCTTCATTCAGTTCTGCTAATGTCAGCAGCGGTGTGGTGGTGTTGATGTTTTTAGAAGGAAGCCCCTGACGGATATTGTCTTTAAACCACTGGTATAAGAAATCCCGGTATTCCTGATTTTTTTTCTCCTTCATGATCTTTAAAAGGCCGTAAAGCCCTACTCCCTGGGGCCAGTCCCACTCTCTGATCCCGAAATCCCTGCGGAAAAATCCAATCTTTTCTCCGCCTTCTTCCAGCTCTTTTTCATCCTCCGGCCCGCCCAGATTCATCAGCTTTTCGATGACCAGATTCAGCTTTTTTTCTAATTCTTCCTTATTGATTCCTTTCATATTTTCCTCCCTGTGGTCACAGTGCGCCGCCGCAGTTTCCAGGAGCGCACTGGATTTTTTTTCATTCCTGTTATATAATTTGAATGGCTGTCTCTAATGGTCTAAAATGAGTCCCAAGGAGCAGCCAAAACTCTTTAAAAAGGTGTGGATTCCATGGAAAAAGTGACTTACTACGGCGAAACTGAGGGCATTTCCTTAGAGCAGATGGTCCGTTCAGGAAAATTTGATATGCGGGTGAAGCATTTTCACACCCAATATGAAATCTTCTATATCGTGGAAGGGGAACGCATCTTTTTCTTTAATAACCGGGAATACCTGGCTAAGGCCGGGGATCTGATCCTTGTAAATTCCAATCTGATCCACATGACCCGTTCTGCTTCCGGTTCGGATACGGGACATAACCGGATCATCCTCTACATCAGCCGTGAAAAGATGAACTCCTATGAGACCATGTTTCCCTCGCTTCATCTCATCCAATTTTTCGATGACTACTATGGAATTTACCATCTTAACGAAGAACAGAGGGTTCTGATCCTTTGCCTGTTCCGAAGCATCCGTCACGGGCTTTCCAATCGCACCCGCAATTACCGCACAGGCATTGATCTGGATATTCTGGCCTGGCTCTTTAAGATTATGGATTTTGCCAGACAGCGGCATCAGGAGATGCCAATAGAGTCGGATGATCCCAAATACCGGGCCGCATACAGCATTGCCGACTATCTGACGGAGCACTGCGAACGTCCGGTTACTTTAAATGAACTCTGCGGACATTTTTACCTGAGCAAATCCTACATCTGCCGGATTTTTAAGGAGGTAACAGGATATACGGTCAGTGAATATACCAATATTCACCGCATCCGCAAAGCCAAACGGTATCTGGAAGAGACGGATATGAGCATCTCCGAGATTTCTCACCTGCTGGGGTATGAGAGTCTGACTTATTTTGAACGGATGTTTAAGCACTATACCACACTCTCGCCTCTCAAATACCGCAAGACCCTGAATACGGTCACTTATGCCAATCAGTTCAAAGAGGCGCAGGACGCCTGCGCTTTGGATTCTTCCTCTGCCGACGTTTTGTAAAGGTGCGCCTGCACAGCCTTTAAACATCTCCCGGCTTTTACAATGTACCACAGGGGCGGGAGGAATTCTTCTTCTGGATTGACGGGAATTAAATTTTTTCAAACTATATTGTACTGGGACTGCCTCACAGAGGCAGACTGTCTCTCACACACAGCGCTCCGTATCCCAGCTGCTCATTGGGCCACAGGGCATGGCCGGGCAGGGGGCGGGCGCCTCGTATCAGATATGCTTTTACCTTTTCTCCGTAGAGAAAGGGATCCTGACCATCTATGATCCCCCACTGCATCAAAAGGGCAGCGCTTCCGGTGACAAACGGCGCCGCAAAGGAGGTGCCTGTAACGGCTCCGTATCCTCCCTGGGCCCTGGCTGTGATAATATCCACACCAGGGGCTGCCAGATCCGGCTTCACCTGACGGGTCTGGCGGGTGAAACCGCGGCCGGAAAAATCGGCATAGGCCAGGGTAGAATCATTGTAGGCTCCCACGGAAATAATCCCTGCGGCGGTAGATGGGATCGTAAGGGTGGTGTCCGGTACAGGCCTTAAAAAACGGGTGGAGGGATTCAGTATACGGCCCGAGGGCAGCCAGAAATCGTACACTCCGGTCACCAGGCGAACCGGCGTCAGACGGAACGTCCAGATCCCGCTGTCTACGTAGTCGCCCAGCGGGATAAAATCAAAAAACACTTCCTGCGCGCGGCTGTATGGGCTGGGTTTTCCATAATAGATGAGAATGCGGGTTTTGCCGTACTCCGCCCGCTGGGGTCCCAGCCGTTCCTCCAAAGGGCCAATGCTCCTTCCGTCAGGAGCAATGATAGTGATGGTAAACTGATCCGCATAGGATTTCCACAGCTGCACGCTGAAGCTGGTTTCAAAGGGGGCGGCAGACAGTTCGATATCCTCAAAGCGGCCCTCGGTCAGCCGACCGGAGGTATGACCGGCCGCAGCCCCCTCATTTCCCGTTCCAGCAACGATCACATTCCGGCTGTAGTTGGCAGCCTCATTCATAAAGGTTTCTAAGAGGCTGGTGCCGTCATGAGAACCATAGGTATTTCCAAAACTTAAGTTGACCGCGGCCGGACGGTTAAGGGAAGCCGCCTGCTTTATGACGAAATCCAGGGCTTCCATCAGCTGGGTGGTATGGGGAAAGCTGCCCGCAGGCGGGGTTCCAAGCTTCACAATGATCAGTTCACTCTCGTAAGCCACTCCCCGGTAAACGCCGCCGCTCTCCCGGCCATTTCCAGCGGCAATGGCCGCCACCGCCGTGCCATGGCCGCTGGAATCTGCAGATGGAACGACAGCCAGAGCGGCGGTACGGTTTCCCTGATTCAAAGGGGCCTCCTCCTGATCAGTAATTCTGCCGTCATAGGCCTCCAGCGCCCGATTGATGTCCTCTTTCTCATACACCTGTCCCCGATCCTGATCCCACAGATACAAAATCCTGGTACTGCCATCCTCATTTCTGAAATCCGGGTGAAAATAATCGATCCCGGAATCAATAATTCCCACAATTACGCCACGTCCGCTCAGCCCCTGATCCAGCCCGTTGATGAGTCGGAGCCGGCCTGTTGTCTGCCGCGCTCCCGCTCTCTCCTGGATACCTGACAGGCAGGAGGCCGCCCGTGCCATATGAATGGCAAAGAACAGCCTCTTAGGTTTTTCCACATATTGGATTTCACTTAAATTACTGACCGCATCCAGCATTCCTTCCGGTACACGGGCTACTGCATAGCCATTTAAAAGCTCACGAACCTCTACCCCCCGGGCAGACATTTCCCGCAGACGGTCCAGATTTCCCGAATACCGCAGGATCAGCTCCCAGGTCTTATCTGCCGGATCGTACCCGACTTCCAGATTTTCCGACTTAAGCCGCTCCTCCTGAGTGGCGCTCAATGCAAGATTTAACAGGTTTTCCCGTTTCTGATCCACTACATCCAACGTTTCTATCTCCTCTGCCGCCTTCCGGGCCCATCGATCCTGGGGCCGCCTCTTTCTGAAGCTTATGCTTTGACGAAAAAAATCATTCCGGATCCCCGCAGCTTTTGCAGCTGTATCATCCGCAGACAGGAAAAACGAAACCGCCGGCTCCGATACAAGGCATCAAAAAGAGACGGTTTCTGTCTTTTATATACCTGACAGGAACCGCCTCCTTTTGATGTGATTATAAAGTTTTACTGCCGCAGAAGAAAACTCACTCTACCTCATCCTCTCCTACCAGCTCATCATACTCCTGATCGTCCAGCATCTCGTCAAAGGCATCAGCTACAATCTCGTACTCATCATCATCCTCGATGTTATCCAGGACAGGGGTGCCGTCCTCCGTCTCGCTGTAGCGGTATAAATATACCTCACCTTCCTCAGAATCTTCTCCTTCCATAGGAAGAAGGGCGATATAATCACGGTCGCCGGCTGTAAAAATAGTGAGAACCACGCACTCTACCTCTGTATCATCATCCAGAGTCAGGGTAACGGTCATTTCCTCTTCTTCATTTAAATTCTTCTCGTCTGCCATAATGGTTTCCTTTCTCAGATAGGGTCTGTTTACCACTTACAATGTACCAGAGGATGGAAAAAATTGCAAGAGATTTTCGCCCTAATATTCAATCCCTTTTCTTGCTTTGATCCCTTTTTCATAAGGGTGGCGAACCATAACCATCTCGGTGACATAATCCGCCTCATCAAGAAGCGCCTGAGAGGGATTTCTTCCTGTGAGGATTACCTCTAAAGACCGGGGGCGGGATCTTAAAAGCCCTATAAGCCGGTCCTCCTCAATAAAGCCCTGGCTGCAGGCTCCGATTGCCTCATCCAGGATCAGCAGATCCGCAGGCATCTTTTCGCCCCCTTTCCCTGCCGCCAGCTCCCAGGCCAGTTCCAGCTGTCCGCTGTAATAAACGGCCGCCTCTTTTTTCTGTTCCGGCGTCATATTCCAGGAAAACCCAAAGGAACGCAGACAGGGGAGCAGCCGGATGCCGCAAAGGGACGAAAGCGCCTTTACCTCCCCGGAGTCATCCGTCTTTAAAAGGCGCAGGATCAGCACCCGGTATCCCCGGCCCGCAGCCCGGACGGCTGCTCCCATGGCGGCTGTGGTCTTTCCCTTCCCATCACCGCAGTAAATGTGTATCAGCCCTCTGTTTTCGTTTCTGTCTTTCATTTATCCCCTTCTCTCTTTTCCAGCAGTCTCCAAAAGCCCTGTCTCCTCCACAAACCGCGACACGGTCTGTTTCTTATGAAACCGCTCCTTTACATAGAAAATGTGAAGCCGGTCCCTGGCGCGGGTCATAGCTACATAGAACATCCGGCGTTCCTCCTCCATATCGGGATCCAGCACCGCCTTGTGGTGAGGTGTAACTCCCTCATTTGCATCCAGGATGTAAACCACCTTAAATTCCAGCCCCTTGGAACTGTGCATGGTCATCAGGCTGACGCCGGTTCCCTTCGATTCCCGGTCTGCGGCCTGACGTTTCAGTTCCTCCTTGTACTCCTCCATATGAGCAAACCACGCCTCACAGGTTTTAAATCCCCCTGCACTTTCCTGCAGAGCATCCAGCACCTCAAACAGTTCCTCCGGCTTCAGCCTCCGCTCCTGGGCGTAATCTCTGATATAATCATCATACCCCACCGCCTTGCGTATATAGTTTACCGCGCCGGCCGGCGGCATATCCGCCAGCATGGAAAGATCGTATTCCAGCTGCTCGATCCGGTCCAGCATCCAGTTCTTATCCTGGTAAAATGACTTGACCTGTTCCCAGTTTACCCTTGTTCCCTCCAGTGCATCCCGGCTGATATAGCGGGCGGGCCGGTTGATGAAGGTAAGGACATTGGCACGGCTGACATCGCCTCTGGCCGCTTTTATGTAAGCGAATATATTTTTTGAGATCCAGTGCTCATAGAGATTTGGAACTGTATCCCGCATATGAAAGGGAATATTATACTCCATCAGTTTCTCAATCAGCAGCCTGGGGCCCTGATTGGTGCGGTAAAGCACCGCCATCTCTTCATAAGGAACTCCCATCTGCACATAATCCCGCAGCTGGGAAACGATCGCCAGTGTCTCGTGGACCGGATCCGGCCACAGGCGTATATCTATTGGCCGTCCCTCTCCTCTGGCGGCCCGGATATCCTTGGGAAAACGGGTTGTGTTATGAGAAATAACTCTTCCTGCTCTTTCTGTGATGGTGCAGACGGAGCGGTAATTGGTATCAAGAAGGATGCGTTCTGCCTTGGGGTAGTCATTTTCAAAGCCCAGCATAAGCTCCGGCCGGGCACCTCGAAAACGGTAGATAGACTGGTCATCGTCCCCCACAATAAAAAGATTGTTCTGAGGAAGGGCCAGCATTTTCACAATCTCATACTGGATCCGGTTGATATCCTGAAATTCGTCGATCAGGATATACTGATACTTGCCCTGCCAGGCCGAAAGGATATCCGGCCGGGCCTTAAACAGTTCGTAGCACATGGACAGCATATCGTCAAAATCCAGGAGTTTTTCTCTTTGCATCCGTTCCTCATACCCTTTATAGAGAGCCTTAAACACTTCCTCCGAGCAGCTTTTGGGATAATAATGGTCCAAATCCATCAGTTCTCCCTTAATGAGGCTGATCTCGCTTAAAACAGAGGCTGTAAACTCTCCCGGATCCTCCAGATCAAAGTCCATACGGTCGATCATCTCCCGGATAAAGCGGATGCGCTGCTCCTCTTTTACAATGTTGGCCGCCTGGTAGCCATAGGCCAGCTTTAAAATAAGGAAAAATATGGAATGAAAAGTGCCAAAGGAAACTCTGCCGCCTCCCTGATCCGCCATGCGCTCATACCGCTCCCTCATCTCCCTGGCAGCCGCCCTTGTAAAGGTGATAACCAGGATACTGCCCGGTTTAACACCGTATTTTTCCGTTAAATAACGAACCCGGTTGGTAATGACCGTAGTCTTTCCCGAACCGGGTCCTGCAAGTACAAGGGCCGGTCCGTCTTTATGACGGATGGCCCTCTTCTGTGCTTCACTAAATGACATTCTATGCCTCCAGCAGCTCAATGCCCCTGCGGATGCGCGCCAGGGATTCCTCTTTTCCCAGCACTTCCATGATCTCAGTAGCTCCCGCAGGCGTCATCTGCTTCCCTGAAACGGCGGTGCGGATAGGCCACATGACAAAGCCGGTCTTTACTTCAGTATTGCTGACATACCCGGACAGCAGCTCATACAGCGCGTCGTTGCTGTAATCCTTCTGTGCCTCCAGCAAAGGAAGAACGTCCTTTAAAACCTTGAGAGAGGTTTCGCTGTTTGTTTTCATCTTCTTATGGGTATACATGGCAGTATCATACTCAGGAAGAGCCTCAAAGAAGTCAATATGCCCCTGGATATCCGGGAATACCTCGATTCTTGTCTTTACCATGGCCGCAATCTTCTTAAGATCCAGTTCCTTTGTAATCACACTGCGGATATAAGGCTCTGCCATCTCATAGAATCGGTCAAAGTCCATAGCCTTGATATATTCACCGTTCATCCAGCGCAGTTTCGTCATATCGAATACAGCCGGGGATTTGCTCATACGGCGGTAGTCGAACTCCCTTATCATCTCCTCTAACGAGAATATCTCCTGATTTCCCTCCGGGGACCAGCCCAAAAGAGCCACATAGTTTACCACGGCCTCTGATACAAAGCCCTGGTCCATAAGATCCTCAAAGGAGGAATGGCCGCTGCGCTTGCTGAGCTTGTGATGGTTCTCATCTGTAATCAGCGGACAGTGCACATAAACCGGAACCTCCCAGCCGAACGCATCGTAGAGCCGGTTATACTTGGGAGAAGAAGAAAGGTACTCATTTCCACGAACTACATGAGTAATCCCCATCAGATGATCGTCTACAACATTAGCAAAATTGTAGGTAGGATAGCCGTCGGATTTGATCAGAACCATATCGTCCAGTTCAGAATTATCCACCGTGATATCACCGTAGATCTCGTCATGGAACGTGGTCGTGCCTTCAGTGGGGTTATTCTGGCGGATTACAAAGGGGATTCCTGCCGCCAGGTTAGCTTCTACCTCTTCCTTTGATAAATGGAGGCAGTGCTTGTCATAGGACATAATCTCCTCTCCGTTTACATTCTTTCGCAGGGACTCTAAGCGCTCCGGCGTGCAGAAACAGTAATACGCCTCTCCCTTTTCCACCAGTTTCTTGGCATACTCCATATAAATGCCTGAGGCCTGACGCTCGCTCTGGACATAGGGGCCGCAGCCGCCGTCCTTGTCAGGGCCTTCATCATGGATCAGACCGGTTTCAGCCATCGTGCGGTAGATAATGTCTACAGCTCCCTCTACATAGCGTTCCTGGTCTGTATCCTCGATTCTTAAAAGGAAATCGCCGCCCTCATGCTTGGCAATGAGATAGGCGTAAAGAGCGGTTCTTAAATTACCTACGTGCATTCGGCCCGTAGGACTGGGTGCATACCTTGTTCTTACTTTCATGGTCTGTTTTCTCCCGTAATTTTATAGTTTTTCCATCTGAAAATATGCTGCTTCAAAGTCCATTATATAACGGCCTTTAAGAAAAGGCAATGCCCCTTTGACGGCACTGCCTTTTCCTTTTGTCATCCTGTTATTCTGCCAGATCGCTTGGTCTCATGGTCAGGTTAATGCGTCCCATCTTGTCTACTTCTGTTACCTTTACAGTAACCTCGTCTCCGATGTTTACCACATCCTCTACCTTGCCCACTCTCTTATCGGACAGCTTGGAAATATGAACCATACCGTCCTTATTTGGGGCCAGCTGTACAAAGGCACCGAAGTTCATGATGCGGACTACCTTGCCTGTAAATACCATGCCAGCCTCGATATCAGTAACAATACTGGTGATGATATCGATAGCGCGGTCGATCATAGCCTCGTCTGTGCCGCACACATTTACGGCTCCATCGTCTGTGATGTCGATCTTTACACCGGTCTCCTCGATGATCTTGTTGATCACCTTGCCCTGCTTGCCTACCACATCACCGATCTTCTGAGGATCAATGGAGATCTGCTTGATCTTTGGAGCATATGGGCTTAAATGCTTTCTCGGCTCGGAAATCACAGGTTTCATCACCTCATCCAGAATATACATTCTGGCCTGTCTTGTCCTTGCGATGGCCTCCTCGATGATGGGGCGTGTAAGGCCGTGGATCTTGATATCCATCTGGATCGCGGTAATGCCGTTCTTTGTGCCTCCTACCTTAAAATCCATATCGCCGAAGAAGTCCTCAAGTCCCTGGATATCCGTCAGAACGATGTAATCATCATCTGTATCGCCGGTTACAAGGCCGCAGGAAATACCTGCCACCATTTCCTTAATCGGCACGCCTGCTGCCATTAAGGACAGGGTAGAAGCGCAGATACTTGCCTGGGAGGTAGAACCGTTGGACTCCATGGTTTCAGATACGGTACGGATGGCGTATGGGAACTCTTCCTCGCTTGGAAGAACGGGAACTAAGGCTCTCTCAGCCAGCGCGCCGTGTCCGATCTCTCTTCTGCCTGGTCCTCTGCTTGGCTTTGTCTCACCTACAGAGAAGGAGGGGAAGTTATAGTGGTGCATATAGCGCTTGCTGGTCTCATTTACATCCATGCCGTCAATTTTCTGTGCCTCAGATAAAGGAGCCAGGGTGCAGGCATTTAAAATCTGGGTCTGACCGCGGGTGAACATACCGGAGCCATGCACTCTCGGCAGAAGATCAATCTCGGCTGCCAGAGGACGGATCTGATCAATGGCGCGGCCGTCGGGACGCCTGTGGTCCTTTAAGATCATCTTGCGGACCGTCTTTTTCTCATACTGGTAAATGGCGTCTCCTACTAAGGGCAGCCATTCTTCATTCTCTGCAAATGCCTCTTCCAGACGGGCTGTGATGGCATCCATGTTCTTGTCGCGGGTCTGCTTGTCATCGGTAAATACAGCCTCTTCCATCTCCTGATGAGGAACCAGCTCCCGGATAGCCGCAAAGAGTTCTTCCGGCACAGCGCAGCTTTCATAGGTATGCTTTTCCTTGCCGCACTCCGCTGCGATGGTATCAATGAAGCGGATGATCTCCTGATTAACCTCATGAGCTTTAAAAATAGCGTCAAGGACCTTCTGCTCAGGAACTTCGTTGGCGCCTGCCTCGATCATGATCACCTTTTCTCTGGTGGAAGCCACGGTCAGAGCAAGATCGGATACGCGCTTTTGATCTGCAGTGGGGTTGATGACAAACTCGCCGTCAATAAGGCCTACCTGAGTGGTTGCGCAGGGACCGTCAAAAGGAATATCGGAAATGCAGGTTGCAATGGCAGAGCCTAACATGGCAGTCAGTTCCGGGCTGCAGTCCGGGTCTACAGACATAACTACATTGTCCAGGGTTACGTCATTGCGGTAGTCCTTTGGGAACAGCGGACGCATCGGACGGTCGATAACACGGGAGGTCAGAATGGCATTTTCAGAGGCCTTTCCCTCTCTTTTGTTGAATCCGCCGGGGATCTTTCCGACTGCGTACAGCTTCTCCTCATACTCTACGCTTAAGGGGAAGAAATCGATCCCCTCTCTGGGCTTGGAGGATGCAGTTGCGGTGGAAAGAACAACGGTATCGCCGTAGTGCATAAACGCTGCGCCGTTTGCCTGCGCTGCCACTCTGCCCACCTCTACGGTCAGCTTACGGCCAGCCAGATCCATACTGAAACTTTTAAACATGGTTTGTCTCCTTTTCTTTTTTGTTAAGCCGGTCAGAAAACAGCGAGACATCTGCCGGGATACAGAAAGACGCCGAAACTACTGATCTGGGCCAAAGAAACCTTTGGAACACATCAGCGGTCCCGGAGTGAACCTTCTGCAGCTGCCGCAAATGTTCTCTTTTGCGTGTCCCTGCATGAAAAATCCATACAGCCCCAACGCGCCGCACGTACCTGACTCTCATACGCACAGTTGTAAAACAGGGTGGAACTTGCGCTCCACCCTGGTGTTTCCGAAATTACTTTCTGATGCCAAGCTTTTCGATCAGTGCACGGTAGCCTTCCAGATCTGTCTTCTTTAAGTAGTCTAACAGACCTCTTCTCTGACCAACCATCATCAGCAGACCACGTCTGGAGTGATGATCCTTTGGATTCTGCTGCAGATGAGCAGTCAGCTCTGTGATTCTCTCTGTGAGAATAGCAATCTGAACCTCTGGTGAACCTGTGTCTCCAGCCTTACGGCCGTACTCTGCGATAATCTGTGCTTTCTTTTCCTTAGAAATCATGGTAACTTCCTCCTGTTAAAATAAATTTACTGAATCTCACCGTAAACCAGGCTGCCGGCTGGAGTCACCGGGCAACGGGGGATCGGCGTCTGTTCATACTGGCTAAGTATAGCATAGGGAGCGGGGATTGTAAACTGGTTTTTCATATTTTCAGCCCGCTTTCTTTCATTCCCCCGGATGCTCCCTGAAAAAACGCACAGCCGTCTCTTTATCATGGCTGATCTGCTGCTTTAATTCCTCCAGGGAATCAAACTTCTTTTCTCCCCGGATAAAATCAAGCAGCTGTACCTCAATGGTACTGCCGTAGATATCGCGGTCCAGGCCTATGATAAAGGTCTCTGCTCCCGGCGGGTTGTCCCCTTCTACCGTAGGCTTTTTTCCGATGTTTGTGACGCCGCCATAGTACCGGCCGTCTACCAGAACTCTGGAAACATAGACCCCGTATCTTGGAAGGCGTTTGATCGGCGGCGGGATCAGATTCGCTGTGGGAAAGCCCAGTACGGCGCCGCCGATATGGTTCCCATGCACTACCTGTCCGTGGATGGCGTAGGGCTCTCCCAAAAGCTCATTGGCCTTGGCTACGTTTCCTTTATCCAATTCCTCTCTGATATAGGTGCTGCTGATATCCCTGTGCCTGTCCTCGTCCTGTTCCTTTTCGATCACATAGAGGCTGTAGCCGCAGACACCGGCCAGCTTTCTTAAAAGTTCTGCGTTTCCCGCTCCCTTATAGCCAAAGCTGCAGTCCGGCCCCACCACAATGGCGGCAGCCTTCATTCTGCCTGCCAGGATGTCCTTTACGAACTCCTCCGGCTCCATATGCCGCACCTGATCGTCAAAGGGGTATTCCACCAGATAGTCAATATCCATTTTTTCCATGTTGCGCCGGCGCTCCATGCTGGTCGTGATTACCGTTTCCGGCTCTCCCTTCATCCATGCGGCCGGGGCGATGGAAAACGTAAAAATAGCTGTGGACCAGCCCGTTTTTTCCTTCAGCGCCTTCATCGTCCGAAGAAGCTTCTGATGCCCTCTGTGTCTGCCGTCAAATTTCCCCAGCGTGACGATCGTAGGCTCTGTCAGCTGAAACTTTGTGGTGTCTGCAATATATTTCATAGTTTCTTTGCCCCCTTAAAGGTATCGGGATCCAGGTCAAACATCTTCCAGGGTTTCCACCAGTGTTTTTCCTGCTGATACTGGTATACTCCCTTAAAGATTCCCTCACTGTTGTAAAAGCGGAACCGGTCTCCATCCTTCGCTGTTTCCAGCGGTGCGGACCGCCCGGAATCCAGCAGCTGCCTAAAGCAAGGATTCCCGTTTTTCAAATTCTTATCGCCTTCCGGCAGGGTATACACCGCCGGATAAGCCTCTAAAGCCTCTTCTACAGTATAAAGGCAGCCTTCAATGTCCCCCTGGTCTCTCAGCTGTTCAATCTGATCCAGCCTCAGGCTGTCCTCCACCTGAAAACGGTCTACTCTTGTGCGCAGCAGATGCTCCATACAGCCGCCTACCCCAAGGATCCTCCCGATATCATCGCAGAGTGTCCGTATGTAGGTGCCCTTAGAACAGGTAACGCGGATGGATACCCGCGGCAGTTCCAGCTTTAATATGGAAATGTCCAGGATCTCCACCCTCCTGGCCTTTCGCTCTACTTCCTTTCCCGCCCGCGCCAGGTCGCAGAGTTTCTTTCCATCTACCTTTAAGGCCGAATACATGGGCGGAATCTGGTCATAATCACCCTTAAATCCCAGGATAACCTCCCGGACCTTCTGAGGATCCAGCGCCAGGGCCCCTGTCTCATCCCGGGTCAGTGTAAGGCCCGTAGTATCCTGGGTGTCTGTGGAACGGCCTAAAAGAAGCACTGCCTCATAGGTCTTTGTCCGGTCTGCCAGCATATCACAGAGCCTGGTTCCCATCCCCAGACATACCGGCAGAACCCCTTCTGCCGCCGGATCGAGAGTACCGGTATGGCCGATCTTTTTCTGCTTTAAAATCCCTCTGAGCCGGGCCACCACATCATGGGATGTGTAGCCCGGCTCCTTATATACATTGATGATTCCGTGATACATTTATTCCTCCTGGCCGCCGGCCGCATCAAGCTGCCTGGCGATATGGAGAGACAGGTTATTAACTACGTCATGAATCCTTCCAGACATGGTGCAGCCGGCCGCGCGGACATGGCCGCCGCCGCCGAAATAGGCCGCAATCCGGCTCACGTCCACCTGGCTGTGAGAGCGCAGGCTGACCTTAAACTGCTGTGGTCCGGTCTGGTACATGAAAATAGCAACCTCCACGCCCTCAGTCAGGCGCAGCTGGTCGATGATACCATCCATATCCTTGCCGTCTACTCCATAAAACTCCATTTCTGACTGACGAAGGGCACTGAAAATACATTTTCCATCAAAGAACGTAACGCTCTCCAGGAGAGCCCTGCCCAGAATCTGATTCTGGACATAGGTTTTCTTATAAAAGCTGTCGTCAATAATGGTTCCGAAATCAATCCCCTTTGCCATCAGCTTTCCCGCAATTTCCATGGTACGGGCACTGGTACAGGAGTATTTAAACACTCCTGTATCGTGAATCAGGCCTGTATAGAGACACTCGGCAGCGGCTTTATCGATCTTTTCCTCATCCAGCTGTTCAAACAAAACCTCACAGGTAGAGCTTGCATTTTCAGCCACCAGATTGACTTCGCAGTAGCGGGTATTGGTAATGTGATGATCCAGACACAGGCTCTTTTTTGCCCTTTTTAAATAGATCCCAAACTCTCCCAGCCGCTCCTCGTCCCCGCTGTCTAAACAGATGCAGAGTTCATAGCTGTCGTCATCTGCCTGATGGCGGATGGCATCATAGCCTTTCAGATAGCTGAACTTGGGCGAACTTTCCTCCAGGTACACAGCCGCCCGTATATCCGGACAGCTGATCTGCAGATAGTGATAGAGTCCCAGGGCGGATCCCAGACAGTCACCGTCTGGCCTCACATGGCCCAGAATAACAACGGAGCCTGCGCCGTCTAACATCTGTTCCAGAACCGTCATTTACAGTCCCTCCTCTTCCTCATCGTGAAGATCTCTGGTAACCTCGTCAATCAATCTTGACATATTTACACCATATTCAATGGACTGATCCAGTATGAACCTGATCTCGGGCGTATTGCGCAGATTCACTCTTTTTGCCAGTTCCCTGCGCACGAAGGAGGAGGCGCTGCGCAGGCCCTCAACCGTAGCCTTTGCAGCCTCCTCATCGCCCAGAACACTAATATATGCCTTGCAGTATTTGAGATCTGGCGTCACCTCTACGGCAACCACACTGGTCATGGGATGGATCCGCGGATCCTTGATCCCCGACCGGATGATCTCGCTTAATTCCCTCTGAACCTCCATATTGATCCTTGTGTTCTTGATGCTGTTTTTACGCATGATAATTCCTTTCCGGTATGCATCGCCCGAAATAAGCCTACCTTGGCACCTCTACCATGGTATAGGCTTCAATGGTGTCATCTTCCCTTAAGTCATTGAACTTTTCAAATACGAGACCGCACTCATAGCCTGCGGCTACTTCCTTCACATCATCCTTAAAACGCTTCAGAGATGCTAACGGGCCCTCGTAGATCTGCTCTCCTTCTCTTGTGATACGGCAGCTGCAGCCTCTCTGGAACTTTCCGTCCAGTACATAGGAACCTGCGATGGTGCCTACACCGGAAGCCTTGAACAGCTGGCGAACTACTGCATGGCCGATGACCTTTTCCTCAAATACGGGATCTAACATACCCTTCATAGCTGCCTCTACATCCTCGATGGCCTGGTAGATAACCCTGTAGAGACGAACGTCTACCTTTTCACGCTCTGCAATAGACTTGGCCGTTGTGTCAGGACGCACATTGAAGCCAATGATAATAGCATTGGATGCAGATGCCAGGGAAACGTCGGACTCGTTGATAGCGCCTACGCCGCCGTGGATCACCTTTACCATTACCTCTTCGTTGGAGAGCTTTGTGAGGCTCTGTTTTACTGCCTCTACAGATCCCTGTACGTCTGCCTTGATGATCAATGGCAGTTCCTTTACGTTTCCTGCCTTGATCTGACTGAACAGGTCATCTAAGGACAGTTTTGCCTTTGTATCCTCAATCAGCTTGTTCTTGCCCTCAGAAATGAAGGTTTCTGCAAAGCTTCTTGCCTCTTTTTCATTCTCAGTCGCAACAAAGACCTCTCCGGCCTGAGGAACATCGTTTAAGCCCAGGATTTCAACAGGTGTGGATGGCCCTGCCTCTTTTACTCTCCGGCCTCTGTCATCCATCATGGCGCGGATCTTTCCATAGCAGGCTCCTGCCGCAATGGTTTCACCTACTCTTAGGGTTCCCTTCTGCACCAGAACGGTGGCAACAGGACCCTTGCCCTTATCAAGCTCTGCCTCAATCACAAGGCCTCTTCCCTTACGGTTTGGATTTGCCTTTAATTCAAGGACATCCGCTGTCAGAAGAACCATTTCCAGAAGGTCTTTGACGCCTTCCTTTGTATGTGCGGAAACAGGCACGAAAATGGTGCTGCCGCCCCAATCCTCAGGAATCAGCTCATACTCGGATAACTCCTGCTTTACCTTATCTATATTGGCGCTGGGCTTGTCGATCTTGTTGATGGCAACGATAATCTCAACGCCGGCTGCCTTTGCATGGTTGATCGCCTCTACGGTCTGAGGCATCACGCCGTCGTCTGCCGCTACTACCAGGATGGCAATATCCGTAGACTGGGCGCCTCTCATACGCATCGCTGTAAATGCCTCATGTCCCGGTGTATCTAAGAAAGTGATCTTTCTGTCATTCATCTCGATCACAGACGCACCGATATGCTGGGTGATGCCGCCTGCCTCTCTAGCAGTTACATTGGTCTGGCGGATAGCATCCAGAAGAGAGGTCTTACCATGGTCAACGTGACCCATCACGCAGACAACGGGCGGTCTGGAAACCATATCCTCTGCATTCTCCTCATCTTCCTTTAAAAGCTCGGCGATTACGTCCACCTTTTCTTCCTGTTCACAGAGCACGTCAAATTCCATGGCGATCTCTTCTGCCTGCTCGTAGTCGATCTCCTGGTTTAAGGTTACCATCTGACCCTTTAAGAAAAGCTTCTTAACAATCACGGATGGCTGCAGCTTCATCTTATCCGCCAGTTCCTTAATTGTCAGACGCTCTGGAAGGGTGATGGTCTTTACATCCTCAACCTTTGCCTCTTCCTTCTTAGGCTGCGGCATAATGAAAGCTCCCTTTCCTGTCTTTGGTGCCTTCTTTCCGTCCTCATCCCTGTCTCTCTTGTCAAAACGGTCATTCTTATGAGCATTCTTGTTGGTCTGACGGGTGCTGCTTGGCTTTGTCTGGATAGGACTGTCAAAGGAGGAAGAACGACCGCTGTCTCTTCCGCCAAAACGGCGGCTGTCACGGTTGCCTCCGTTTCTGGAATCCCTGTCCTTATCCTCGCCTCCGCGGCCAAAGCCTCCGGTACGGCCGTCACGGTTTCCGCCAAATCCGCCGGAGCGGCCGTCTCTGTTTCCAAAGCCGCCCTGGCTTCTTCCATCACGATTTCCAAAGGAACCGCCCTGATTCCTTCCATCGCGGTTTCCTCCGTCTCTTCCTCCGAAACCGCCGGTTCTTCCGTCACGGTTTCCATCGCGGCCGCCGGTAAATCCACCCTGCCGGCCATCTCTTCCGTCACGATTTCCAAAGGAACCGCCCTGATTCCTTCCATCGCGGTTTCCTCCGTCTCTTCCTCCGAAACCGCCGGTTCTTCCGTCACGGTTTCCATCGCGGCTGCCGGTAAATCCGCCCTGCCGGCCGTCTCTTCCATCACGGTTTCCAAAAGAACGGCCATCTCTTCCGTCGCGGCTTCGTCCGTCGCCTCTGCCTGTATTCTGACGCCCCTCACGGTTTCCGTCTCTGCCGCCGGTAAATCCGCCCTGACTTCTTCCATCGCCCCTGCGGCCATCTCTTGCCTGTGCGCCCTGGCTGCGCTCCTCACCCTGTGCCTCTGCTCTGGCAGGGGCGGCTGACTGCGCCTGAACCTTCGTCTCAGGGGCCGTCTGGGCAGGCGTTTCCTTCTTTGGCGTCTGTTTGGAAACCGGACGCTTTAACTGCTGCTGTGCGTTCTGGGGACGGAATACAGCAGTAAGTTTCTTCTTTGCAGGCTCTGCCTTTGCTCCGCCTTCTGTCTTAGGCGCTTCTTTTTTCTGATTCACCGCCGCCCGCACCATGGCTTCCTGGTCTCCGGATAAGCTGGATGCGGCAAACAGAGAGGCAGACTGATCCTTCTGCTTCACAATATCTAATACCTCTTTACTGGACTTGCCCAGTTCATTTGCCAGTTCACTTACTCTCATTCAAACTACCTCCATTTACATTCATCAGTGCTGCCATTGACTTTGCGAACCCTGCGTCCTCCACAGACAGGGAAGCCCGAAACTCCTGCCCCATGGCATGACCGAGTTCATCCTTTGTACCAAACAGATAGATCGGGACTTTATAGTGAGCACACATATTTGTGAACATTTTCTTTGTGTTGTCCGAAGCCTCCTCTGATACGATCACCATGCGGGATCTGCCGCTTTTGACGGACTTTTCCGTTGAAAATTCTCCGCTGACCGCCTTTCTTGCCCTGGTCGCAAGGCCAATCAGGCTCAGCAGCTTTTTACTGTTTACCAAGCTCTTCCATCTCCTTTTCCAGAGTCTCATACACCTCTTTGGGGATCGCCATTTTAAAGGAGCGTTCCAGTCCGCGGCCCTTGACAGCCGTTTTCAGACATTCCATGGATGGGCACAGGTAAGCGCCTCTGCCGTTTTTGCGGCCTGTGGCGTCTAACAGGATCTCGCCCTCAGCGGTCTTTATCACTCTTATCATTTCCTTCTTGCTCTTCATCTCACCGCAGCCGATGCACTGCCTCAGCGGGATCTTCTTTCCACTCACTCTTTATCACTCCTAATCCTTAGGTCTCCTCCTACTGTTCGCCGTTCTCTTCCTGGTAGTCATCCTGAACCGCGTTTTCCTGGCCGGAAACTTCATACTCCTCTTCGCCTGCATACTCTTCTTCCTCATAGGAAGGAGCCGGGCTATCGCCGTACTGTAAGCCCATCTGCTCAAACAGTCCCATTTCTTTTGCCTGGGTTTCGCTCTTAATATCGATCTTAAAGCCGGTCAGCCTAGCTGCCAGTCTTGCGTTCTGTCCCTCTTTGCCGATGGCCAGGGACAGCTGGTAATCAGGCACGATCACCTGCGCTTCCCTTGCCTCCTCATCTGCCACAACGCAGATTACCTTTGCAGGGCTTAATGCGTTCTCGATCAGGTAAGCCGGATTCTCATCCCAGTTGATGATATCGATCTTTTCACCGCGAAGCTCATTTACAATGGCATTGACTCTGGCTCCGTTTACACCAACGCAGGCGCCAACGGGATCCACACCGGGATCGTTTGACATAACGGCGATCTTTGTACGGGAACCAGCCTCTCTTGCAATGGCCTTAATCTCTACCGTACCGTCATGAACCTCGGAAACCTCCTCCTCAAAAAGGCGCTTTACCAGATCCGGATGCGTTCTGGATACAGAGATTCTTGGTCCCTTGGTAGTGTCCTTTACTTCAAGGATGTAGACCTTGATATGCTCTGTGGGGCGGAAGGTCTCTCCCTTTACCTGCTCACTTTCATTTAAAATGGCGTCTACCTTGCCCAGGTTAATACTGATATTTCTGCCCAGATAACGCTGAACAATACCGGTTGCCACATCCTTTTCCATGCTGTAATAGTCATTGTAAAGGGCCTTGCGCTCTTCCTCGCGGATCTTCTGCAGGATCACGTTCTTCGCATTCTGTGTGGCGATACGGCCAAATTTCTTAGAGTCAAGGGGCACCTGTACGGTATCGCCCAGCACATACTTTGGACTGATCATACGGGCATCTGCCAGACTGATCTCCATGACCGGATCCGCCACCTCCTCTACCACGGTTTTCTCTGCATACACGGCGAAATCCCCTGTGGTACGGTTCATTGCCACTCTTACGTTATCGGCCTTTCCGAAATGATTCTTGCAGGCGGTGATAAGGGAATTCTCGATCGCCTCGATCATGGTATCCTTAGAGATATTTTTCTCCTTTTCCAATATCTCCATCGCCTCTAACAGTTCCTTGTTCATGATTATCCTCCTATCTATGCCTCTTAAAAATCAAACGCCAGCCGGATCAGCGCAATCCCTGCTTTATCAAAGGTCTGAGCGCTGCCGTCTCCCATGGTCAGAGTGACCGTCTTATCATCATATGCGCTTAAAATACCGGTAAATTCCTTCTGACGGTCAATGGCCTTATAAAGACGCACCTCTACCTCCCTGCCCATACTGCGGACATAGTCCTTTTCCTTTTTTAAAGGACGTCCCAGACCAGGAGAACTTACCTCCAGGATGTAACTTTCGGAAATAAAATCCTCTTTATCCAGCCAGTCTCCCAGCTGTCTGCTGATGACCTCACAGTCATCTACGGCAATGCCGCCTTCTTTGTCAATGTATGCGCGCAGGTACCAGGTTCCTGCTTCCTTTACATATTCTACATCCACCAGCTCGAAATGATTCTCTTCCATCAGAGGAAGGAGGAATGCCTCCACTCTGCTCTCATAGCTTTCCTTCTTTGCCATCGTTCCACCACCTTTCTTTTCCCTTACAATACGAAAGAGTGGACCGCCGCCCACTCTTACTTTCAGTAAAAATATCTGTTATCACGTATACTATACCATCAGACCTCACAAAATGCAAGCTTTTTTTATGAAAATCAGGCTTTTTGCAGAAAACAGCCTTCTGCTGTCTTAGAGCATCTTCCTGCCGCGGCACCAGGTCTGAACCACATTATAATCCCTATCCAGCACAGCCAAATCGGCATCACAGCCTGCTGCGATCCGTCCCTTGGTGCGGTCTGCGCCAATACAGCGGGCAGGATTTAACGTGCAGGAATTGATGGCTGCATCCACCGGAACCATGGCTTCCTCGATAAGTATCTTAAGCCCCCGGTTCATGCGCAGAGTGCTTCCCGCAATCGTGTCTGTTCCCTTCAGCCTTGCGAGTCCGTCCTCTCCGATCTCAATATCATGGCCGCCCAGCTGATAATTGCCGCCGGGCGGGCAGTGTTTTGCCCGAAGGGAATCGCTGACCATAACGGCGTAATCACGGCCCTTGGCTGTAAAAAAGTTATTTAAAGCCGCCAGATGGGAATGGCAGCCGTCGCAGATCACTTCCCCGTAAATATCCCTGACCCTGAGTGCGGTTCCCACCAGCCCTGGCTTGCGGTGATGATAAGGCGTCATGCCATTATACACATGAGTCATGGAGGTGGCGCCGTTGGCGATTCCCAGAAGAGCTTCTTCATAAGAAGCGGAGGAATGGCCCATGCTGACGGTCACCCCGTGAGAAGCACAATAGCGGGTCAGGGCATGGCCGGGATCGTGCTCCGGTGCAAGGGTAATATAGCGGATCAGCCCCTTTGCCGCCTCCTGATACATCTGAAACTGTTCGATAGAGGCAGACGCAATAGCCTCCGGCGGCTGGGCTCCCTTATAATCCATATCAAGATAGGGGCCTTCAAAATGGATTCCCAAAATCTGGGCTCCCTCGTAGCCCTCCTCCACTACCTCTGCCACACTGGATACCGCTCTCGTGAGGACGTCGGGCATCTGAGTCACCGTGGTAGGCAGAATGGATGTAACGCCCTCTTCTGGGATCCGGCGCATCCACTCTCTTAAGCCCTCCGGCTGGGCATCATTTGTGTCATAGCCGTAAGCGCCGTGGGTGTGGATGTCGATAAAGCCGGGAAGCACCCGGTTATCTCCGTAATCCTCATCCGCCTCACCGGCTCCGTATGGAAGAACCGCTCTTATGGTTCCCTCCTCGATCAACAGCTGCGCGGCCATAAACTGACCTGCGATCCATATATGTTTTCCCTGAATACGCATATTGTTCTCCTTTTCCTGCCGTACTGCATCGTTTTCTTTAGTTTCAGTATATCACACAGGAATTATTTTTCAAGTTGCAAATCCAGACAAAATATTTTTCTTTTACCTTTCACTCTCCTCCCATCCCGTCTTTGCTTTTTAACAAAATGCGGCCTGTACAAACAAAACCGACTGGGGTATAATAGTCACAATGCACATCAAATACTGGAGGTATTTTTCAATGACATTTACATATCCCGCAGTTTTTACTCCCCACAAAGACGACAAGGGCTTTCACGCTTACTTCCCGGATCTGGAATGCTGCGTAGCCGACGGCCCGGATCTGGAGGATGCCGTAGAGAACGCAAGAGAAGCCGCAAGAGACTGGATCACGGTGGAATTAGAGGATGCCTGTGATATCCCGCCTTCCAGCCATGTGGACGATATCGAACTGGAAGAGGGCTCTTTTGTCAAATTTATCATGGTAACGATCAAGCTGCTGCCGGATAATGACTGACACCGTATTACCACTCCCCACAGGATATCAGACTGTCTTTTTACGTTCCTGATATTCAAAGAAGGAGAAGCGCTCCCGGAAACAATCCTTTTTCCACAGAGCGCTCCTCCTTCTTTATTTTTTTGTTCCTAATGGATCCATCTTCCCTCAGAATCCACGGAATATCCGTCAACTGTCACCGTATTTTCTGCCATCACACCATCCTTTCCCAGATAATACCAGTTATCCTCATAAAGAACCCAGCGATCCGTACACATTCCGCCGCTTTCATTGACAAAATACCACTTGGGGCCATCCTTTATCCACTGATCAGAAACCATGCGGCCATCTGCTCCGAAGAAATACCAGGTTCCATTGATACAGCCCCATTCACTGACCGCAGCATTTCCATCTGCTTTAATATATGTCCATACATGACTTTGAGGATCCCGTTTCCAGTTTCCTCCATCCATAATACCGGATGGCCAGCCAGTCTGCGCCGCCTTCCCTTCCCAGGCCTTGCCCGCAGCAGAGGAATCCTCATTTCCATCGCTGTCACTTCTTTCATAAGGCCGAACGGTAACGGAAACATTGTCCCTGAACACTCTGGGATCTCCATTTATATCCAATCCAGTATAGGAAATGACTACTTTTATATTGCCGCTCTTCATAAATACAGACGGACTGGCCTGATAATTGAAAACCTCCATCTGCTGTTTTTCTCCTGTACTCCGATTGATCTGATGAGCCACTACCGTCATGCCTGCGGGATCAAAACGCTCCCCCTCTTCATAAACAAGACGGTTCGGCAAAGAAACAATCTCGATTTTATCCGTATAGAAACCTTCCGGTGCTTCCTCAGCCACCTGTACAGTAATCTTATCATAGAACGCCTTTTCTTCCTGTTCTTTGTCAACTCCATAATAGCAAATCTTCACTGTTTGTGTTCCAGGCTGTGAAAAATCATAGAAATATTCCAGATCATCCAGGGAAATTTCTTCCTCCCGCGTATTGCCGGACAGATCTCCCTTCAATACCTGAATCACCTTCATGCCTTCTGGATCAAACTCCTCGCCAATTCTGTAAATCCGTTTATCCGGTTTATCTGTAATGCGGATCCTGGCGGTATAAAACAGTTCTTCTTTCATCACTGTCACATGAAGTGAATCCTTAAATTCCGTCTGCTCCCCGTCTGCATCCAGGTCATTGTAAATCACCGTTACCTCCGAACTTCCAGGCTGTGAGAAATCATATTCTGTCAGGTAATCATCCTGTTCCAAAGGAACACGGACTGCCTCACTGGAACTGGCTGTTCTAACACCTGCTCCAGCCTTTTTTGCATTGCTTGACGTTGCTATTTTAAAATTTTGGATCGGAACACGGATGGGCTGGGCATCACTGGCAGTGGCCGCCTTAATGGCCTCAACCTTCATACCCTCAGGATCAAATTCCTCATCTGTATAATATTTTGTTTTATCCGGGGCTTTTGTTATTTCAATTCCAACGGTATAATATCTGGACTGTGCTACTATTACTGTAAATTGTTCCCGGTATTCCTTTCCTGTCCCGTCTGTATAGGTAACTGTAATCACCTTTTCCCCTACAGTTCCCGAATCATACCCCTCCAGTGTATAATCCTCCTGATTAAGAATCACCCGTGTCCCATCACTCATAATGGCTTCTACTTCCAGTCCCTGAGAATCAAAGGCTTCGTCTATCCGATAAATCATCTGATCCGGCAGAGACTTAATCTCAATGCCCACAGGCCTTACCTCATCCGCCCTTGCTGCGGCTACCCAGCTGATCACAGGATCATCGCTGTGCTCCATCTTTTCTGCTTTCAGTATAACCGTGGAGGGCTGATCCAGCGTAACTTCCAGGGTCACACGGCCATCCGTATCACTTCCGCTTACAGCCAGTTCATCTGAGGCCGCCTCCTGCCCGTTCAAATAAGCAGTTACCTTCATATGGCGATCCTTATTCCACCACTCTCTCGCTCCTGCAGTAATGGAATAGGTGCCAGCCTCCAGGGGAAGATAGTAGGTTGCAGGTTTTCCTCCTGACATATAATAGCCAGAGTCATATTTGTCATTGATATCCGTACCGCCCTTTTCGTTCACACCAGCCGCATCAAATCCCCACCTGCTTCCATCGGATACCTGGTCAGCCGCCTCATTGAGCAGCTGATTCTTCGTCAGCCGCCGGACTGCCTCATATACCGGTGTCACTGCATTTTCCTCCGGCGAAGCAGAAAAGCTGTCCATAAAGTAAACAAGATTTCTTGGAACAATTTCCACAGGGATTGTCACCTTAAGTATTCTGTCTCCTGCAACTGTACCGGTAATCACTGCGGTATCATAAACCGCTGCCTCTTCATCATCAAACTCCCAGACAATATCTCTTTTTTCCTCTGAACCATCCGCCAGTTTTACCTTTACCTTTTCAGGCATATCCTCCGGTTCATCCCCAATAAAGACTGCCAGGTGTTCCGGAAGTTCTGTATCTGTGATCTCCACAGCTTCATCCAGCCGCAGCAGTCCGTTCCTGGCGCTGCGAAGTTCTGCATCTGCCTGATCAATCTCAATTTGAACTGCATCCTCCTTTTCAAGTATCTCCTGCGCTTTCTGAAGTGTTTTCTCAAACACAGTCCATGTTTCTGATGTATAGTCCCCGGAATACAATCCGCTGCATTCTGTCACCAGTGCTTTAAGGGCCTCTGTTCCTCCCCCCGGCACCGGATCGCCCAGAATATACACGCCGTCAATGGTCAGCTGCCCCGATGTGACAACCACCTTAAATTCATGCTCCTTATTTTCCTCTCCGTCAAGCAGAATTGTGGAATAGCGTTTATCGCTTTCCATATTTTCCTGGCCGCCGACTCTCAGCTGACCGTCCACATAGATATCGACCACCGCCTTCTCTTTATTCTCTCCAACCAATGTAAATCCGGTTCCGGTTCCCTTAAAACTTACAGAAACACCCTCCTTTTTATTGTAAGCAGTTGTGCGGTACCAGTTGTCTGCGCTTCCTTCTCCCGGTCCATCTAGCGCCCAGTCTCCCGTATACTGCACCTCATCATCATGGTCATCATAAAATGCGTCAGCATAAGGAATATATCCCGGAATCTGCTCCACCTTTAAATGATCGAAATACGTTTGTTTCCATGCACTTCCCAGGAATACACGGCCAGTAAGATACGGCTTATCATTATCGGTATAAGACGCTATCATCTGGCCGTCTACATAGGCCGTGATCATATTTTCTCTTCCTTCAAGAGCCAGATTATAATAATCCCCGTCCCGCTCTGGAAGCAGCCCTTCTTTCAGAACAGTGCCTTTCTTTCTAAGTTTCCATTTTCCCTGTTCAATCAGCAGATTGTAACCACTGTTATCGCTGTTCATTCCGCTCTGCTGGCGGATTCCCAAAAGCGCATACCCGTTATCCGCCTGTACATCAATGCTGGCGCGGTAGTTCATCCAGCGATGATCCCCCACGATCGTCTCAGGATCGCCGCCGTTCCATTCGCTGACCTTTTCAGACAGAATCTGCCCCAAACGCCGGTTTCCGTCTCCGTCCTCTTCTACGACCCAGGCCCCGTGGGTATCCATCAGATACCGTGGTTCATTTCCTCTGGAATACAGGTAGTCCTGCTCTTCTTTTCCCCCTGCCGCACAAACCAGAACATCTCCCTCTTCCTCATAGTCAAAATCGTCTGCATACAGGATCTCGTTATCTGTTACCTCCGTGAAATCTTCTCCCATTTTTCCATCATCATCGGTATCCAGCACCGCTTTTTCTCCAGATGGTATATTCTCCGGCAGATCCAGCGCACGATCCTCTTCATTTTCCTCCGTATTCTCTGCATAATCCAGGGTCGTATAGGTCGCCATCGCGCCCGGATCTATGGCAACGACATAGTACCCGGCGCCATCCGGTTCCACCTGTCCCTTAAATTTCATGTATTCATCTGCCTTTGTCTGCCAGATCTCCAGAGGCGTTCCCTCCTGAATCTCCATATCCTCTGCCTTGATGCGGTATGTAAGCTCTTTATTGCTGTTGTTTACCGCCACCACAGAAAAATCTGTTTTGTCGGGATCCGCAAGAGTCATATAACTGGGCTCCCCCTCCTCGTTGGAGAGATGTTCATTTGTGCTGTTATCTCCCGCATAGGCACCGCTGGCCTGAGGAATACCAAGCCAAATCCCGTTGCTGTTTTCCTTATCCGGCCACCCCGCCTGTGAAAACTGGGTAAAATGCGCTGTCAGATAAAGAGCCTCATCATAACGGACATATCCCGCCCAGGGCTCCCTTGCGCTGACAAGATCCTTATGGGCGTACTGAAGCCCATCGTAGAAGGCTCCAACTGCGGGCTGGAATACATAGTGGGTCATCCGGTTAAACACAAATGAGTTTAAAAATCCGTCTGCCATGGCCAGCGGCCCCTGTTTGCCCCCCATAGGAACATATGTATTGGTACGGCGTTCTGACTGAGGCGTCTGACCAAAAGAGGCGCAGCCTTCGCTGTACCAGATCTGTTTATTGTATTTATCTGCCAGATCCCTTGTTTTCTGATCCGTTCCCGTTACATAATGAATTCCTACCGCATCTGTGTTTTCCCAGGCCCCGTCCGGCTCTGTCTGCGTTTGATACATCTGATCCACAATAGACCAGGAATCAATCTCGTCTGCTGATACAAATTTTATGCTGCGGTAGGCATCCTGTATCTCCTCATCTTCCATATATTCAGGAAAATCACTCTCATTTTCCATCCGTTCTGTAAATTCATTCATCATGCGGACACTGACCGGCACATCATTGCTCCTGGCCTCATTCACTCCTGCCGCCACATAATCCGGCATGATCCCATACTTTTCATAGGCATCAAAAATGGTATCCCGATACCACCGGTAAATTGTTTCCGTATTCGTATTGCCATTGGTCCAATTTGGGGAACGCCACCGCAGAACGCTGATCTTCATCTCAGGATTAACGCTTCTTGCATCCGCCGCCAGCTGCCAGCCCGGAGACCTGGATGCATCTGCCTCCTCTCCCTCAAATCGGATCGTAGCCGGATCTGCCGCTGTAGAAGTATTTCCATCATTCCCCATCTCAATTTTTATATGGGTAAAAATAGGATGATCCCCTCCAAAAAGCGTATTGATTAGCTCCCAATACTTTCCCGGCGCTTCTGCCTTATAGTCCATCAAAAGATTGCTGGTGCCGTTGCAGCTTAAAAGCCCCCAGCCCTTGTAAGAAAGTCCTTCGGGCACCCTGGCCGCCGCATCTACATCTTTTCCCCTGATAACAATCGTAGCATCGTATGCCGGTAAAATTGCCCGGATCTGGCTGATTACATCTGAAATATCCCCAATAGAGGCAGATTCATCATTCAACAGGATCTGTCCTGCAAAAATCAACTCCATTAACTCCTGATTTTCAGCTCCATCCCCCTCCGTATACGCCTTGGCCTCGGCAAGCAGCTCTTTCAGTTCTTTTTTTAATGGCTGCAGAACCCTCTGTCTTGTTTCTTTTACAGCCTCCTCTTCCGAAAGAGCCGTATCTTTTACCACAATGTTGTCATATAAGCCGTTAAGCAGGAAGCTTGTTTTAAAGGAACGTCCCACCATAGCGGTTATCTGATCTGACATTGTACTCAGTTTAAACCCTATATCGGCAATTTCCCCCGCTTTTTCACCGTTGATATAGACACAGACGGAACCATTTCTGTCATCCTTTTCCTCATAAACCAATGCCATGGAATTCCAGCCGTCTGGATCGATATTTGCAAGCTCAATATTATTTTCGCTGATTCCTCCTTTTGCAGCGGAATCTCCGTATCCCAGCTTGCCTGACAAGGTAAATATATGAAGATTCTGACTTTCTTTACCAATGGTAAAGGCTGCCTTTTTATCATTCGCAGCATCATCCTCTGTGTCTGTCATCTTGATATCCGCCAGCAGGGTAAATGACTTTTTTCCAAACAGGTCTGCTCCATTGGGGATATTTGCATGGCCGGAATTCTGGTTATTCCATCCCCCTGTCACTGTTAAAACGTTTCCCCGTTCAGAATCCGTATCCAGATAGGCTCCTTTTAGCTCGAGCCCTCCAACCTCCTCCAGCGCGCCATCCTGCGAACGTTTTCCTGATACGCCGTAAGCGTCCCGAACCAGACCGGAGGCTCCATAGGCAGTGACAGGAACCGATACTGCCGGCACTGCCATGGAGGCCGCCAGAACACAGGACAGGATTCTTCGTCCATGCTTTTTCCTCTTCATTTTTTCTCCTTCCCTTTCCCTTGTTTTTGCTGCATTTTAAGGAACTTTTCCTTATTGTGTATTATGGCACCCCGTTTGACTATTTAGAATAATTTTTCTACCGATTTTCATGCATTTTTCTACTTATTATACAATTTTTATTTTGATTTATGGTGTAAATGTTTTATTTTATTCAAACCATGTCTTTTTTATCAAAAATGCCGCTTTAGGTTTATATCCCTAAAGCGGCAGAATCCGATTATCACTTTCTCTTTTATATTATTCCCCAATCATAATCTTAATGATTTCCTCATTCGTCTCCTTCATTCCCTGTTTTCCCAGCCGTCCCACATTTTTCAATGTCTCTTCCACTCCCTTTGTGACAATGCCGTCACCGCCAAAAAACTGCTGACCGCGGATGTACATCTGGTATCCTAAAATGCCCGCATCCACCGCAGAGGCAATCTTTGCCGCGCAGGAGGCCTTCGCGCCGTCACAGACGATCCCGGACACAATAGCGAGGGCATTTACCACAGTATGCACGATCTCCTGATAGCCGCCGCCATTCAGATAGGCAATCCCCGCCCCTGCGCCTGCCCCTGCGCTGACAGCGCCGCAGTAAGCAGACAGCCTTCCAATCGGCGTTTTCTGGTGGATGGCAGTCAGATTGGAAACCGTCAGGGCGCGCAGCAAAGTTTCATGGCCAACTCCCATATCCCTGGCATAAACAATCACCGGCACAGACGCAGTAATCCCCTGATTGCCGCTTCCGGAATTGATAATCACCGGCAGTTCACAGCCGTTCATCCTTGCGTCAGATCCGGCGGCGGCCATGGCCTTGGCGCGGACACGGACGCTTCCGCCCTCCATATCCAAAAGCACGCTTCCAATATTGGCTCCGTAGCTGCCGCGTATGCCCTCCTCTGCAATCGCCCAGTTGTACTCGATCTGGCGTTCCAGCGTTTCTCTCACATCCTCTATATCAACCGTCCCGGCAAAATCGAGGATATCCTTCATATTCAAAATGCTTCGGTCCGTAAGCCCCTCCTCCGACTCTCCGGCCACTTCCTTTTTCTCCAGAATCTCCCCATTCTTTTCCACCAGAACGATATTTGTATGGTAATTAGCGATCCGTACCCTGACCCAGGCGTCCCCTTTATAAAGGGTTATCACAATATCAAAGGTAATGCCGTTGTCGATATGCTCCACTGTAACCGGTACCTGTTCCAGAAAATCCTTTATCTGCGCAATCTGTTCCCCCGATACAGCTGCGATCACTTCCAGCTTTTTATCTGCGTCACCGGCCACAATTCCGGCGGCCGCAGCTGCGGGAATCCCCTTTAGATGATCCGTATTCGGCACGATCACAGATTTGACATTTTTTATAATACTTCCACTGGCACCGATCACTGCCCGGTCCGGCATCTGACCCAGCACCTCTCTCGCCCTGGCAGCTCCATAAGCCAGAGCGATAGGCTCTGTGCATCCCATGGCCGGAACCAGCTCTTCCTTTAAAATCTGAACGTATGCGCCATACCTGATATCCGTTTTTTCCATCTCTTTCTTCCTCCCGACAACCCGTTTACCGCCAATCCAGTATCCGTTTTCCTTGCTTTTTCTGTTATTTTACTGTACCATACAACTATACATTTGTAAAATTTAAGCTTTTTAAGATATGGTTAAAATATTTTTAATCATTCTGTTAAAAGAAGGGAGCTTCCATGGAATTTCGCGAAATTGCCACCTTTTTACAGGCTGCCAAGCTGCAGAGTTTTTCAAAGGCTGCCAGTCAGCTGGGTTACTCACAGGCCGCCGTCACCATTCAGATCAAGCAGCTGGAGCGGGAACTTGGCGTCCATCTCTTTGACCGTATCGGCAAGCAGACGACGCTCACCCACCAGGGACAGGTATTTTACGGCTACGCCTCTGCCATCATGCGGGATCTGGCCCAGGCGAAAGACGCCATGGCAGATCCGGTGCAGCTGACCGGCCAGCTGTGCCTTGGAACCATTGAATCCATATGCAGTTCCATTTTTCCAGAGCTTCTGACCGAATACCACCAGCTGCACCCTGATGTAAAGGTCAGTATTATCACCGATTCCCCAGACCGGCTTTTGAAGCAGATGAATGCAAATGCTATCGATATCGTCTATTTTCTGGACAAACGGATCTACGACTGCAAATGGAAAAAGGTAATGGAACAGCCAGAGCAGATCCTGTTTGCCGCCTCCGCCGATCACCCTTTAGCCAGCAGAAAGCGGCCGCTCTCTTTGACAGAAATCCTGTCTTACCCTTTCGTCCTCACAGAAAAAGATGCCAGCTACCGGTTCATTCTGGACCAGTATCTGGCATCGGAGGGGATTACGCTGCATCCCTTTCTAGAAACAGGGAATACAGACTTTATTCTGAAATTTTTACAGCATAATCAGGGAATTTCCTTTCTCCCTGCGTTCACCGTCCGGCAGGCGGTAGAGGATGGCCGTCTCTGCATCCTGAACGCCAAAGACTTCCATATCCAGACCTGGCGGCAAATCGTATACCACCGTGATAAATGGGTTACACGGGAAATGGCGGAATTTTTAAAACTGGCCAGTCAGCCGCACTCCTCTTTTTAAGCAGTATGCAAACGTTTTTCAGTCTGCCTCTTTCCCGTTGATATAGGCCACCAATCCTCCCGCCTGGATAATCCTCTGCATAAAAGGCGGGAACGACTGTCCCTGATAGGTTTCATTCCTGGTGCGGTTGGTAATAAGACCGCTGTCAAAATCCACCTCTATCTCGTCTCCAGCGCAGATGGATCGGGCCGCCTCCGGACATTCTATGATGGGCAGGCCAATATTGATGGCATTGCGATAGAAGATCCTGGCAAAGGTTTCGGCAATGACACAGCTGATCCCGGCGCATTTGATTGCTAAGGGGGCGTGCTCTCTGGAGGAACCGCAGCCGAAATTTTTCGATGCCACAATGATATCCCCAGCCTGCACATTATTTATAAATCCGGGATCAATATCCTCCATACAATGCTTTGCCAGCTCCTCGCCGCTGGTGGCGTTCAGATAGCGGGCCGGAATAATCACATCCGTATCCACATTATCACCATATTTAAAAGTATGTCCACATACGTTCATGCTGTTCTCCCTTCTTTTCCCTGCCTTTTATATTTCATCGCCGGGAACTGTGATCTTTCCTGCCACAGCGCTGGCTGCCGCTACGGCCGGACTTGCCAGATAAATCTCCGAATCCACATGGCCCATACGTCCTACGAAATTGCGGTTTGTAGTGGAAATACATCTCTCACCGGCTGCCAGAATTCCCATATATCCCCCAAGGCAGGGGCCGCAGGTAGGTGTACTCACCACAGCGCCGGCCTCGATAAAGATCTCCAAAAGCCCCTCTCTCATAGCCTGAAGGTAAATGGACTGGGTTGCCGGGATCACAATGCAGCGAACGCCCTTTGCCACCTTTTTCCCTTTCAGGATCTTTGCCGCTGCACGGATATCTCCGATCCGCCCATTGGTACAGGAGCCGATTACCGCCTGGTCAATCTTTATATCGCCCGCCTGATCAACGGTCTTTGTATTGGATGGCAGATGCGGAAATGATACAGTAGGCTTCAATTCTGACAGATCAATCACATACGTCTCATCATACTCTGCATCCGCATCTGCCTCATATACACTAAAGCCTCTCTTTGAGTGTTCCTTCATATACTGAATTGCCGTATCATCCACAGGGAAAATACCGTTCTTTCCTCCGGCTTCAATGGCCATGTTGCAGATGGTAAAGCGGTCGTCCATGGACAGATGCCTAATGCCTTCACCGGTAAATTCCATGGAGCGGTAAAGCGCCCCGTCCACGCCAATCATACCGATAATATGCAGGATCACATCCTTGCCTGAAACCCATTTGGAGGGCTTTCCTACCAGCTCAAAGCGAATGGCAGACGGAACCTTAAACCATGCCTTTCCCGTTACCATGGCGGCCGCCATATCGGTGCTTCCCACACCGGTAGAAAAAGCTCCCAGAGCTCCATATGTACAGGTATGGGAATCCGCGCCGATCACCGCATCGCCTGCAACCACCAGTCCCTTTTCCGGAAGAAGGGCGTGTTCAATCCCCATCTCTCCTACGTCAAAATAATGGCTGATCTCATGGCGACAGGCAAAATCACGGCAGCATTTGCAGTTTTCCGCAGATTTAATATCCTTATTAGGTATAAAATGATCCATGACAAGGGCGATCTTATCCTTATCAAAAACCGTCTGCCGGTTCATCTTTTTCATTTCGTTTATGGCTACTGGAGAGGTAATATCATTTCCCAGCACCAGATCCAGATCCGCTTCGATCAGCTGTCCCGCCTTTACCTCCGAAAGCCCCGCGTGAGCGGCTAATATCTTTTGGGTCATGGTCATTCCCATCGCTTTATCCTCCTCACTGATGGCCGGTATTTGCATCCTGCCATATAATAGGTTCTTTATTTCTGTACTTTACATTTTATCACAGGTACTGTTATAATAAAAATATATAATATGAATAGTACATATGAAAAAATATTATACAGGAGCGTGGATCATGGATCAGAATCTTTCTCAGTACAAAATATTTTATGAAGTGGCACGAACCGGAAATATTTCCCGCGCCGCCAGGGAGCTTTATATCAGCCAGCCGGCTATCAGCAAAGCCATCAGTAAATTAGAGGACAGCCTGGGCCTTTCCCTGTTCAGCCGCAGCTCCAGAGGAGTTCAGCTTACGCCTGAGGGCCAGGTTCTCTTTGAACACGCCGCCGAAGCCTTTGATGCTCTAAACCGGGGTGAACAGGAATTGAAACGTATTCAGGAATTTGACATCGGCCATCTGCGCATCGGCGTCAGCAATACCCTTTGCAAGTATGTGCTCCTTCCCTATCTTAAGACCTTTATCGATCAGTATCCCCATATGAAGATAACCATTGAAAGCCAGTCCACGGCCCAGACCATCACACGGCTGGAGCAGCGCAAGCTGGATCTGGGACTGATCGCAGAGCCTTCTTCCCGCAAAGATCTGTCCTTTATCCCTGTGATGGAGATTCAGGATACCTTTGTCACAACCCCTACCTATCTGGAAAATCTTTATCTGCGGGAGGGCCGGGACACCAATGTATTCGAGACGGGAAATATCATGCTCTTAGATCAGAGCAATATAACCAGAACCCATGTGGACGAATACATGGCGGAGCACTCTATTTCCCCCCATCAGATTTTGGAGGTCACTGCCATGGATCTTCTGATCGAATTTGCAAAAATCGGACTCGGGATCGCCTGCGTCATCCGTGAACTGGTGCAAAAGGAGCTTGACAGCGGCGCTTTCATCGAGCTCCCCCTTCAGGCTCCTATCCACAGGCGAACCATCGGTTTCGCCTATCATACCGGAAATCAGGCCATGGCCCTTAAAACCTTTTTGGAATTTTTATATTAAAAACCGCGCCGCAGACTGATTGTGCAGCCATATGGACGGGCTGTGTCTTATCCTTTGATGACAAACTCCACTTCTCCCGCCGCGCCGGGAGCGATCTCATAGGGCGCAAACACCACTACCGGCTCCCCTGCCTCATTGATATAAAAAGGTGTCTCGTCTGTGATGCCATTAAAGCCGCCTTCCTCCGCTGTCCAGAACTTCAAACCTGTTTCACGCTCTTTTTCAGGTATCTGAGAACGGACAGCGTTATCCGCAATCTTTTTATAATCCTCTCCCAGTATATCCTTTAACGACAGACGTTTTCCGTTTTTCAGATCCAGATTGTAATATTTTCTTTCACTATAAGCAGATGACCAGTTTTCCGTCCCCCGCACCACAAAGGAAATCCGATCGGCTGTCTGCGACTTCAGTTCATACCACACCCGTATCTCTATATTGTGGGCCGCCCACTCCTCTTTTGTCCCTCCTGTGGCCAAAAAGGCCTCTCTGTATTCCACCGCCCGCTTCTTTGCCCCCTCGACATATTCCAGACACAGCCTGTAGATCTCCTGGTTTATGGAATCGGCCAGACCGCCCGTATCCTGCTCTATCGTCTCAATTTCAGGTACCTCGACCGCAATCTTCATATCCTCATTTTCCTCCGTAAAAGAACGGAAGGTCAAAAGCCTAGCCGCCGCGCCTATAACAGGAATCTCGCTGACCGTATCCGCAAATACGGTATTTGTATTTACCATCAGGGTAAAGACAGCCACCACGGCCGCAGCGGCTGTCAGGCTTCTGCCGGCCGCCCTGTAAAACAGGCGCGTGATCCGTTTCTTTCTCTGCTGCTTCTTTGACCGTGCAACAGCTGCCTGCACCCGCTGTCCAAGCGCCTCCGGCACAGGTATGTCTTCGTACTTTTTCTTCGCATCCTCCATTCGATTCATGCTTCCACCTCCTGAATATTCTCCTTTAACTGTTTCAATCCCCGATACAGCTTCGTCTTTACCGTGTTCAAATTAAGCCCCGTGATCTCTGCCACTTCTTTTAAAGACAATTCTTCAAAGAAACGAAGTTTTATGATGGTCTGGGTTTGTTCCTCCAAACGCTGGATCTGCTCATACAGATCATCCTCTGCATCATAACCCTTTTCGTGATAAGGGATATCCCAGTCCTCTCCGTCTGAAAGAAACTCCGTTTTCTTCTTTTTTAAGATCCCAAGGCTTTCGTTGACCAGGATGCGGTAAAACCAGGTTCTGATCGCCTGTTCATTCTTCAGCGCGCCATAGTGCTCAAGCGCCTTGCAGACCGCATTCTGCACTGCGTCCAGCGCATCCTCCTGATTGCGTACATAGCTGTAAGCCAAACGGTAAAACTGATTCTGGTGTTCGATGATATATGCGGTGATTGTTTCGTACAGATCCTGTCTCATGAGATTACCTTCCATCTGTATATTGAGAGGAGCAGTCTGTTCCTCTCTGTATGTATAGATACAAAAACGGATGCGGAAGTTTCAATAAATACAAAAAAGAATCCAAAGAGAAGCCTGCGGGCAAACCCGCCTCTTTCTTTGGATCCCTTTTTCGCCCTGTGGACGGTTATGTTTTAGTTGTTGATCAGCTTATCCTCTTCGTTGTTCCAGCTGTACAGCTTGCGGATCTCAGCGCCAACCTGCTCCGACGGATGCTCACAAGCCAGCTTTCTCATTGCCTTAAAGTGTACCTGACGGCCGGCCGGAGACATATCCACCAAAAACTCCTTGGCAAAGCTTCCGTCCTGAATATCGGAAAGGATCTTCTTCATAGCCTTCTTTGTATCCTCTGTAATAATCTTTGGTCCGGTGATGTAATCACCGTACTCGGCTGTATTGGAGATGGAATAACGCATTCCCGCAAAGCCGGACTGGTAGATCAGATCTACAATCAGCTTCATCTCATGGATACACTCAAAGTATGCATTCTTCGGATCATATCCTGCCTCCACCAGCGTTTCAAATCCTGCCTGCATCAGGGCGCATACGCCGCCGCAGAGAACTGCCTGCTCGCCAAAGAGGTCTGTTTCCGTTTCTGTGCGGAAGGTGGTCTCAAGGAGTCCGGCTCTTGCTCCGCCAATGGCAAGGCCATATGCCAGCGCACGGTCTAAAGCCTTTCCTGTATAATCCTGTTCTACCGCCACCAGACAGGGCGTTCCCTTGCCCGCCTGATACTCGCTGCGTACCGTATGGCCCGGAGCCTTGGGAGCGATCATGGTAACGTCTACATTCTTCGGAGGCTTGATGCAGCCAAAATGGATATTAAAGCCATGAGCAAACATCAGCATGGCGCCTTCCTTTAAGTTTGGCTCTATATCCCTCTGGTACATATCTGCCTGCAGTTCATCATTGATCAGAATCATGATAACGTCAGCCTTCTTTGCTGCCTCTGCCGCTGTATAAACCTCAAAACCCTGCTCCTCAGCCCTCTTCCAGGAACGGCTGCCCTCATACAGGCCTACGATCACCCTGCATCCCGATTCCTTTAAATTCAGAGCGTGCGCGTGGCCCTGGCTGCCGTAGCCGATGATGGCGATGGTCTGTCCATCCAGCATGGATAAATTACAATCTTCCTGATAATAGATCTTTGACATATTCTTATCCTCCTTGAAACCTGTGGCGCGCTCCCTGCACAGAAACGCCCTTTTTTAATGGTATAACCTGCTATGTAATCATACTCCAGCCGCCTGCGCCTTTTAAGGCAGATAGCGGATATCTTCGCTGCCCCGTTCCAGTCCGGTCAGTCCCGTACGGGCCAGTTCCAGAATCTCATAGTCCTCTAACAGATTGATCAGAGCATCCAGCTTCGACTGATCGCCTGTCAGCATGACGGTCAGAGAATCCCTGCCCACATCTACGATGGTAGCGCGGAAAATGTTCGATATGGCGCTGACTGCCTGACGGTCCTGGGCATTGGCTCTGACCTTAATCATCATCAGCTCCCTGTATACGGAGCGGTCCGGTTTTAATTCCTTAATATCCCTTACATCCTCCAGCTTGTCCAGCTGATTCTTGATCTGTTCCAGAACGGTCTGATCCCCCAGAGACACTACGGTCATCCTGGAATATCTGGGGTCTGCCGTAACGCCTACCGTCAGACTTTCAATATTGTAGCCGCGGCGGCTGAAAAGACCGGCCACACGGGCCAGAACACCGGCCGTATTGTCTACCAGGAGTGACAATACGATTCTGTCATCCATCATATCTGATTCCTCCATATCGGCCCATTGTCTCTCAGCCGTTTTCCTGCTGTTTCTTTGCAGGAATTTGTCTGAAAATTCCCCGTGCCGCATATTAGTTTTTATAATAGCAACCATTATTTTATTTGTCAAATGTATAAAGGGAATGGTTATCATAAATTCAGGTTATACATTTAAACCTTTCACAAAAGGATTCCCCTCAGTTCCTCTACGGTCTGTGCGATCCGCTCTGCGCGGCAGCCCTCAAGTTCCTCTCTGCTTCCGTACCCATACAGCACTCCGATAGACCCGATCCCCTGTTCTCTCGCCCCCAGTACATCATATTCCCTGTCGCCTACCATCACCATGTCCGTCTTTGCAATCCCGTTCCGGGCGTTCTGCAGCAGGCCGCAGCGTGTTCGGACATAGCCGATCACATCCCCTTTTCTCACCCGCGTTTCCTCTAAATCCGCTCCGCCGATAAAGTCAAAAAACTCTGCCAGTTCAAAATGCTCCAGTATCTGCACCGCAAACGGCTCCGGCTTGGAAGTAGCTACATACAGTTTCCTGCCCGCCGACCTTAAATCTTTAAGCAGCCTGCGGATACCTGGGTATACCTTATTCTGCACCCAGCCATCCTTACAGAAATACTCCCGGTATACCCCTATGGCTTCTGTTGCCTGTTCTTCTGAAAACCCGTAAAACTTCATGTAGCTGTCTCTTAGGGGCGGGCCGATAAACGGGCAGAGCGCATCCAGATTTTCCTCCTCAATCCCAAAGCGGCGAAGGGAATGCTGCACCGATTTTGTAATCCCTTCCTTCGGATCAGTCAGCGTTCCATCCAGATCGAATAATATGTACTTCTTTTTCCTCATCAGAGCTTTCCTTCCTTAAACGCTTTCATCATCTCATGTCCCACACTGATATAGGGCGGGTATTCCACAATCTCATCCCTGGTATACCAGCCAGCCTCCGCCAGTTCCTCTTCTTCCAGACGGATGGCATCATCCCCGTCAAGATCCGCCACAAAACCGATCATCACGGTATCGGAAAAGGCCCAGGGCTGGCTTTTATAGTAACGGATATTTTTCACCTTAAGGCCAACCTCTTCCATTACCTCCCGTCTGACGCAGTCCTCAAAGGTTTCTCCCACCTCCAGATACCCTGCAATCAGGGCAAAATTGCGGTAGGTTCCTCTGGCGTACCGGGACATAAGAAGCTTATCCCCGTTTTTAATGGCAACAATCACTGCAGGACTTATCTTCGGATACTCCGTGTGGCCGCAAGCCGTGCAGACCATGGACCGCTCCTTTGTACCCGGCTCCATTTTTCCGCCGCAGCAGCCGCAGAACCTCCTGCTTTCCCGCCAGCGATAGATCTGGCTTCCCGTAATCCCGGCAAAGGCAGCCTCCATAGGCTCAAAAAACCGGAAGATCTGCAGCCCTTCCATCACAAAGCCGCCAAATTCTGGCAGCCTTGCGTCATCTGACAGAAAATATCCCGTTCCGTCAATGGAAAAAAGGTAATATGCGTTTTCCTTAAAGCTGCCCTCGTCCTTTAAGTCTTTAAAAGAAGGGAGACGACAGCCTTCTCCCTCCTTTATCAGCATGACTTTATTGTATTCGTAATGAAGCAGTATATCCTCATCCTTGGGCCTGCGTCTTTTAAAGGCCGGATCATATTTCTTTGGCTCAATATCCTGTATCATCAGTATCGCTTCCTTTCCTCATCTTCCCCCATAGGGATCATTTTGCAGCGATTCAGTCGTGGATCACTACTCTCAGCCGCTTTCCCGTGCCGAAGCTCATGACCCCCAGCAAAGACTTTCCGTCTACCACACAACTCCCCAGGCAGACATCCACGTCCCAGCACACCTTCTCAGCCTGGTTCACAAAACAGATGATCTCCTCCACATTTTTGAAAACAACCTCTCCTGATGTCATAGATAAACCTCCTGTAATCATTATACAGGAAGTTTATCCCTCTCTTTCCTATCTATACCGACGTTTCAAAAGAATTTTCTTTAAATCCACCCGCTTTAAGCTGCTGAAGAAATAGTAATACACCACAAAGGCGATGGAACTTAAAGTCCAGGTCAGAGGATAACAGAAGGCCGCCGCCAGAATAGACTGGAAATGAGGCATGGCACAAATGATCCACAGGACACGCACCAGGCAGACGCCTATGCCGGTAATAATAAGCGGCATCCAGGCATCTCCCACGCCGCGCAGCGTACCCGAAAGGATCTCAATGGTGATATAGGTAATATACGTGGGCGCCATGAAGCGGATCAGATCCATGCTGATCTGCTGCACCTGCTGGTCAGCCGTAAAAAGTTCCACAAACAGGTAGCCCCAAAAATACAGGCCAATTGATACAGCTGCTGTAAGAATCACACCGATAGCCATACAGGCCCCGGCGCCCTTACGCACCCGGTCCATTCTCCTGGCTCCGAAGTTCTGTCCTACAAAGGTCGTAACAGAGATGCCCAGAGCATTGATCATCATCCAGTACAGTCCATCTACCTTTCCGTAGGTCGCCCAAGCGGTTACGTTGTCCGTACCCAGGTTGTTGACTCCGGCCTGGATGATAATGTTGGATATATTATACATCACCGACTGCATTCCCGCCGGGATACCGATGCGCACGATCCGCTGAAGCATACGGCCGTCGATCTTTACCTTCTTCCACTCCACCTTATACATATCTTCTGTATGTGTCAGGCACCAGATCACCATAATGGCGGAGAAAAGCTGCGAGGAAATGGTTGCCAACGCCGCTCCTCCCACTCCCATATGGAACCCAGCCACTAAAAGCACATCCAGCACAATGTTCACAAAGCAGCTCCCTATGAGGAAATATAAAGGCCGTTTCGAGTCCCCCACTGCCCGCAGGATACCCGCTCCCATATTATAAAGAAGATTCGGGATCATTCCCAGGAAATAGATGCGGATGTATGTCACCGCATGGTCCATTACATCCTCCGGTGTGTGCATGGCCGTCAGGGCCCATCTGGCTCCCACAAGGCCGATCACCATAAAGCAGATCCCGCCTATGAGGGAAAAGGCCACGGAAGTATGAACCGCCCAGTGCACCTTATCCGCCTTCTTTGCCCCATAGTACTGTGAAATAACCACCGTAGCGCCGCTGGACAGTCCTACGAAAAAACCTACCATCAGATTGATCAGAGTGCTGGTAGTTCCGCCTACCGCCGCCAGAGCCTGTTTTCCCACAAAACGTCCTACCACCACAGCGTCCGCCGTATTATACAGCTGCTGGAAAAATGTTCCAAATAAAATAGGAAAGAAAAACAGCAGGAGCTGTCCGAAAATACTCCCCTCTGTGATTCCATTTACCTGCGTTTTCTTTCCCCTGCATTCCGCATCCATTCCATTATCTCCTCATATCCGTCATGATTTTTCTGTCTGTAACGCCGGGGCCGTCTGTTTAGGCTTACTTCCCGGCCTTTCCCTCTCCCGCCACCTCTGTGATGGACTTTACAAGGCCTGCAATCCCCTGGATCTCGGAGGGAATGATGATCTTGGTGGCTCTGCCGTCAGCCGCCGCTATAAAAGCCTCCAGGCTCTTAAGCTGGAGCACAGCTTCATCTGCCCCTGCATCCTTGATATAGCGGATGCCTTCCGCAGTTGCCTGCTGCACGGTGCGGATGGCCTCTGCCTGGCCTTCTGCCTCCTTGATCTTTTTCTCCTTCTCTGCTTCTGCCCGGAGGATTGCCGCCTCCTTCTCCGCCTCCGCGTTCAGTACGGCAGACTCTTTATTGCCCTCCGCCACCAGGATCATGGACTTCTTCTCTCCCTCTGCCTTTAAGATGGCTTCACGGCGCTCACGCTCCGCCTTCATCTGCTTCTCCATGGCTTCCTGGATCGCAGCCGGCGGTATAATATTCTTAAGTTCCACACGGGTCACCTTAATGCCCCAGGGATCCGTTGCAATGTCCAAAGACTCCTGCATCTTTGCATTGATGGTCTCACGGGAGGTCAGCGTTTCATCCAGTTCCAGATCTCCGATGATATTTCTTAAAGTAGTAGCTGTCAGATTTTCGATTGCCAGAATCGGCCGTTCCACACCGTACGCATACATCTTGGGATCTGTAATGTAGAAAAAGACTACTGTATCGATCTGCATGGTAACATTATCCTTTGTGATTACAGGCTGGGGCGGAAAATCCTCTACCTGTTCCTTCAGATTGACCTTTTTGGCCACACGATCCACAAAGGGCATCAGAAAATGAACACCCACGCCATAGGTTCCAAGATATCCTCCCAGCCGCTCTACCACCAGAGCCTGGGCCTGGGGCACAATACGGATACAGGATGAAAGAATCACCAGAATAATAACCGCAATAATAATAAATGCCATAAATCCTCCGATCACACCAAACATAACCTACCTCCTACTTTTCTTCGTTCTTTCCTTCTTGCTCTACCAAAAGCTTAACGCCCTGGATCTCCCGTATAACGGCCGCAGTCCCCGGCTCAAGGATCTGATCCTCCCGAACGGTTCTTGCAAGCCAGGTCTCCCCTGCCAGCAAAACGCTTCCTGTTCCACGGATGTTATCGATGGTATCCTTCACCACGACCTTCCTTCCGATCAGCCCGTCTGTATTGGTTCTGGCCCGCTTTGTCTTTAAGCAGCCAGAAGCCAGGGGGCGCACCATAAGAAGAAGCCCAAAGGAGACCGCAGCAAACAAGGCAAACTGCAGCTTCACGCCGCCTCCGAGGACCTGCACCGCCAAAGCCCCAAGCGCGCCGCCGGCAAACCAGATGCAGGTCAGCGAAACTGTAAGCGCCTCTGCCGCCACAAACACAATAAATGCACCGATCCAGAATACAGCCATCTGCTTTTTCCTCCTTTCCAAAGAACCGCACGCAAAAGCAGCATACGTGCTTCCTGTACGGATATAATTCCCATCATCCAGAGAAGAAACTCCCTGCTGATGAAAGATATACCCATTGTAGCATATTTACAGTTATATTCAAATATGGGAATGAAAAAATTGACAAATCGTAAGAGAATCGTTAGAATACAGACAGACCATCAGTTCCGGCAGCTTCCATCAGGCAGCACCGGCATTTTATAAGGAGAATCCATTATGAAACGTATCCTGCTTCTTGGCACCGGCGGCACCATTGCCTGTAAGCGCACCCCCGAAGGGCTAAAGCCCCTTCTTTCCTCAGAAGAAATCCTTTCCTATGTTCCAGCCAGCAAAGAATTCTGCTCCATTGACGCCATTCAGGTCTTAAACATCGACAGCACCAATATCCAGCCTTCTCACTGGCTGGCCATGGCAGGGGCGATTGAGGAGCATTATGAGGACTATGACGGCTTTGTCATCACCCACGGTACAGACACCATGGCTTACACGGCAGCGGCTCTCTCCTACCTGATCCGAAACTCGAAAAAGCCCATTGTGATCACCGGTGCCCAAAAGCCCATTGATATGGAAAATACAGACGCCCGTACCAATCTGGCCGACAGTCTCCGCTTTGCCTCCCACAGCCAGGCCCACGGAATCAATATTGTCTTTGACGGCAAGGTAATCGCGGGAACCCGCGGAAAAAAGGAGCGGACCAAAAGCTACAACGCCTTTTCCAGCATCAATTTCCCCTATATTGCCATGATCCAGGAAGAGCACATTCTCTTTTATCTGGATGACAAGGCCCTGATCACAGAGCCGGTCATATTTTTCCGCCGGCTCAATCCCAATGTAGGGCTTTTAAAGCTGATCCCCTCCACCGACGCCTCCCTTTTGGACTATATGGCAGAACATTATGACGCCGTGATCATCGAGTCCTTTGGCGTAGGAGGACTGCCATCTTATGACAGGGAGGATTATTACCGGGCCGTCAGCCGCTGGACCAGTCTGGGAAAAACCGTGATCATGACCACCCAGGTCACCAATGAAGGTAGCAATATGTCCGTCTATGAGGTGGGAAAAAACCTCAAAAAGGAATTCGGCCTTCTGGAGGCCTACGATATGACGCTGGAAGCCGCAGTCACAAAGACCATGTGGATCCTGGGCCAGACCAGCGATCCACAGGAGATCCGCCGGCTCTTTTATCAGACCGTCAACCGCGATATTCTCTGGAAATCGTAAGCTATGGTTCCTCCATCGCCCATCCATAAGAGCACCGGACCGCCTTCTGCCAGCCCTTTAACATCCGGTTTCTCTGTTCTTGCTCAATCCCAGGGCAAAAGCTGCGGTCTGCTTTCCAGTTACGGGCGATTTCATCCTTATTTTTCCAGAATCCAACCGCCAGGCCAGCCAGGTACGCCGCTCCCATAGCCGTCGTCTCTACACAGGAAGGCCGGTCCACCTGTACGCCCGTAAGATCCGCCTGTGTCTGCAGAAGATAATTGTTGGCGCTGGCCCCTCCGTCTGCCTTCAGACGCAGGATATCCCGGCCCAGATCCGCCTTCATGGCTTCCAGCACATCGTTTGTCTGATAGCAGAGGGAATCCAGTGTGGCGCGGATGATGTGGTACTTATTTACCCCTCTGGTAAGCCCAAGGATAGCCCCTCTTGCATAGGGATCCCAGTGTGGCGCTCCCAGCCCTGTAAAGGCCGGCACCACATAGCAGCCGTTAGTATCTTTTACCTTGGCAGCCATATACTCGGAATCAGCGGCAGACTCAATGATCCGCAGCTGATCCCTGAGCCACTGGATCGCCGCCCCTGCCGCAAAAATCGATCCTTCCAGGGCATACGTCACCTTTCCATCCAACCCCCATGCGATGGTTGTTACCAGGCCACTCTTTGAAAATACAGGCTCTGTTCCTGTGTTCATCAGAAGAAAACAGCCGGTTCCATATGTATTCTTAGCGTCTCCCGGCTCAAAGCAGGTCTGCCCGAACAGGGCGGCCTGCTGGTCTCCCGCCGCCCCTCCTACAGGAATGGGATCGCCGAAAAACTGCCTGTCCGTCATACCGTAGACGCAGCTGGAGGGCACCGCCTTCGGGAGCATACACTCTGGTATATCAAGAAGCCTTAAAATATCTGCGTCCCAGGTAAGCGTATTGATATTAAACAGCATGGTCCGTGACGCATTGGAATAATCCGTCACATGAACCTTTCCCCTGGTCAGTTTCCAGATCAGCCAGGTTTCCACTGTTCCAAAAAGCAGTTCTCCCCTCTGAGCCCGTTCCCTGGCCCCAGGCACGTGATCCAAAATCCATTTCAGTTTGGTGGCGGAAAAATAGGCATCCAGCACAAGGCCCGTCTTTTCCCGGATCATCTCGGTAAACCCATGTTTTTTTAAGGAATCGCAGTAATCAGCCGTCCGCCGGCACTGCCATACAATAGCAGGACACACCGGTTCCCCGGTAGCCTTATCCCAGACAATGGTCGTCTCCCGCTGGTTGGTAATGCCGATGGCTGAAATATCCGCTGCCAGAGTCCCGATCTTTGACATGGCCTCCACTGCCACTCCCAGCTGAGTAGACCATATCTCATTGGCATTATGTTCCACCCAGCCCGGTTTTGGAAAATACTGGGTAAACTCCTTCTGTGCTGTGCTGCATACCTCTCCCTTTTCATTAAAAAGGATACATCGGCTGCTGGTAGTACCGGCGTCAAACGCCATAATGTATTTTCCCATATGCTCCCCTCCTCTTTATACTGGTATCCATTCCCGTCAGGACAGCAAAAATTCACTGAGTACGAAGTTGCTCACATCCATGCCCCACTCCGTCAGAGACAGCCATACCCCGTCTTTTTTCAATAGGCCGTTGGCCATGAGACGGCGGATTTTCTCTCCATAAACGGTATCCATCTTCACTCCAAACAGACGGACGAAATCCATCTCCGATACGCCCCTTGTCATCCGAAGCCCCAAAAACATAAACTCTTCCATACGGGCTTCTCGGGAAAGCTGCTCCACCGGACCTGCCAGTTCCCTTAAGCCTTCTCCGCAGTCATGCTCCAGATCCAGCGACAGATACCGCCTCATATCCTTTTCATTGGAAAAACGGCAGCCGTCCATGTAGGAAGAGGCTCCCAGCCCCAGCCCCAGATAGGACACCTCAGTCCAGTAGCCAATATTGTGGCGGCATTCCTTCCCCGGCTTTGCGTAATTTGAAATCTCGTACCGGTTATACCCCATGTCACGAAGAAAATCCCGCGTCAGATGGTAGATCCGATTCTCTGTATCCTCATCCGGCAGAGGGAAGGCTGCTCCCGCTTTCACTCGCCCCGCTCCCGGCCCGTACTGATCCCAGAAGGGAGTTCCCTCTTCAATAATAAGGCTGTAGGCGGAAATGTGCTCCGGCTTAAGCATCGTTACCTTCTTTAACGTGTTTTTCCAGGATTCCAGAGTCTGTCCGGGGATCCCGCTCATCAGATCCACACTGATATTTGTAAACCCGGACATCCTGGCACTCTGGTAGCTTTTTAAAAATTCCTCAAAGGAATGAACCCGCCCCAGATTTTTAAGTTCTTCATTGTCTGCCGACTGAAGGCCCAGACTCAGGCGGTTGATCCCGCAATCATGGTATACCGGCAGCTTGTTGTATAAAAGAGTTCCGGGATTTGCCTCAATTGTGATCTCAGCGTCAGGTTCCAGCGTGAAATTCTCCCCCACTGCCTCCATAATCCTGCGAATCAGTTCCGGTTCCATCACAGTAGGGGTACCACCGCCGATAAACACAGTTGCAACCGTCAGTTCCTGACAGAAAGCCCCTCTGGCCCGAATCTCTCTTACCAGCTGATCCACATAGGCCTCGTGATCCGAGGCCAGCGCCCGAAAGGAAAGAAAATCGCAGTAAAAGCATTTCTTCACGCAAAAAGGAATGTGGATATACAACTCAATGGTATTTTTATTTGCATTTGTCATAAGGTGATCGTCTCACTTTTCCTCTTACTCGTCATCCAGCTTCAGGACGCTCATAAAGGCTTTCTGCGGAATCTCCACGCTTCCGATCTGACGCATACGCTTTTTGCCTTCCTTCTGCTTTTCAAGAAGCTTTCTCTTTCGTGAAATATCGCCGCCGTAGCACTTTGCCAGCACGTCCTTGCGAACGGCCTTTACTGTCTCTCTGGCGATGATCTTACCGCCTACAGCCGCCTGAATGGGCACCTCAAACAGATGGCGCGGAATCTCCTCTTTTAATTTCTCACACATCCTGCGGCCCTTTTCATAGGCAGAGGCAGCATGGACGATAAACGAAAGGGCGTCCACCTCCTCCCTGTTTACCAGGATGTCCAGCTTTACAAGTTCAGAACGCTCATAGCCCTTTAACTCATAGTCAAAGGAAGCATAGCCTCTGGATCTGGACTTTAAGGCGTCAAAGAAATCGTAGATGATCTCATTTAAGGGCAGCTCGTATTTTAAAAGGGCTCGGGTAGTCTCAATATACTCCATCCCAAGGTACACGCCCCGGCGCTCCTGACACAGAGTCATAATGGAGCCTACATATTCAGTAGTCACCATGATCTCAGCGCTGACAATGGGTTCCTCCATATATTCGATCTCACTGGGATCCGGCAGATTGGACGGATTGGTCAGTTCAATCATCTCCTTGTTTGTCTTATGGACCCTGTACACTACGCCCGGAGCCGTTGTGACAAGATCCAGATTATACTCCCGCTCCAAGCGTTCCTGAATGATCTCCAGATGGAGCAGTCCAAGGAACCCGCAGCGGAAACCAAAACCCAGTGCGACCGAGGTCTCCGGCTCATAAAAAAGAGAAGCGTCATTAAGCTGAAGTTTTTCCAGAGCGTCTCTTAAATCATTGTATTTGGCTCCGTCTGCGGGATAAAGGCCGCAGTATACCATAGGTGTTACCTTTTTATAGCCGGGCAGAGGGCTCTCACAGGGGCGGGAGGCATCTGTAACCGTATCTCCCACTCTGGTATCACGGACATTTTTAATGCTGGCCGTGATGTAGCCCACCATTCCGGCGCTGAGTTCATCGCAGGTGATAAACTGTCCGGCTCCGAAGTAGCCTACCTCCACCACCTCTTCTTCTGCTCCCGTTGCCATCATGCGGACTCTGGTTCCTCTCTTTACAGTGCCTTCCATAACGCGGCAGAAAATGATTACTCCTTTGTAGGAATCATAAACAGAGTCAAAAATCAGCGCCTGAAGAGGAGCATCCGGATCGCCCTTGGGAGCCGGGATCTTATGGACAATCGCTTCCAGGACGTCCTCAATATTAAGGCCCGTTTTCGCGGAGATCCGGGGAGCGTCATGAGCCTCCAGGCCGATCACGTCCTCAATCTCAGCCTCTACATGGTCGGGATCAGCGCTGGGAAGATCGATCTTATTGATCACAGGGAACACATCCAGATCGTGATCCAAAGCCAGATATACATTGGCCAGCGTCTGCGCTTCAATTCCCTGGGAGGCATCTACCACCAGGATCGCTCCGTCGCAGGCGGCCAGGCTTCTGGACACCTCGTAGTTAAAGTCCACATGGCCGGGAGTGTCAATCAGGTTGAAAATATATTCCTCACCGTCCTTAGCCTTGTATACCGTGCGGACCGCCTGAGACTTGATGGTAATGCCCCTCTCTCTCTCAAGGTCCATATTGTCAAGGATCTGCTCCTGCATCTCTCTGCTGGTCAAAAGCCCTGTCTTTTCAATGATACGGTCAGCCAGGGTGGACTTGCCGTGGTCAATATGGGCGATGATACAAAAATTACGTATTTTACTCTGGTCAATCGTTGCCATTCTTTATCCTCGTTTTCTTCTTAAAATTGGAATAAACCGTGTGTATCATTATACCTTTTTTTCATTCCCCTTGCAACACCATATCCAAAAGTTGTGCCAGGGGCTCCATCGCGTTTTTGGCCTCTTCATAGGTGTTTGTCTGCGCGCCTACCTCTACAAGGGCGGACCGCGGCCTCAGGTGAAGATTGTATCGCAGGCCTTTTAAATAGATTTTCCGTGTCAGTCCGGGAAAATATGCCTGAGCGCCCAGCTGCATTTTCAGACTGAAGGCCAGGTTGTCAGACCGGTAAGGATTGGGAAGGTAGGCGATCTCTCCCTCCGGCGTCTGGCTGAGACCGTTAAAAAACATAATCTGAGCCGTAGGCTTTCCGTTTACCTCAGAAACCAGATGAAGCCCCTCATTCACTCCGTCACGGTGGATATCAAGAACCACCTGGATAGACGGGTTTTGCTGCAGAATGCGGTTTACTCCCTCCAGAGCATAATTGTAGGCCTTGCTGCGGTCCAAAATACCGTCCTTCAGGTCATAGACCGTGGTATCATGATAGACGCCATACCCCTTTTCTGTGAGAAGCTCCGCCAGATACGTTCCTATGTCTGCCACCGTCTGACCCTGGGGAGCGGAATCTTTAAATGATTCCTGGGAATGCGTGTGGTAGATCAGGATCTGGGGGACTGACGCATCTTTTTTCATGGTCAGGTCACGTTTTAAAAGATCGTCGGCATTTAAAAGACTGCGGTCCGCCGTAGTGGAGGTATGTACGCTGTAGAAATGCTTTATGAGAAAATCGTAATCCTGAAGCTGCTGGGGCTGATAGAGCGTTCCAGTAACAGGAAGCGGAAGTGTTCCGGCCATCATAAGCGCCGATGAAGCTACTGCGGAGGAAGTATCTGCCGGCCGGCTGGCGGATGGGTCATCCTTTTTTGCAGCCATATCCTGAGAACCTGTCTTTTCCTCTCCCGTGCTCTCTGCACCGGTCGTTTCATCTCCATACCAGGCAAGGTAGGTATGCTCCCGGTAAAACTGACGCGCATCCATATGGCGGCGGTACGAGGGGTCTGCATCCACACCGCCGGCCGCGGCGCTGCCAGTAAGTATTCTGTCTGATACTGCAGTTTTACTCCATCCCTCCTTTTCCCTGCTTCCTGCGGGATGTACCTGCTCCCTGAGCAGCTCCACCAGCTGTTCCCCGGCCTGACGGATCTGCTGCTCCCAGGGCACAGCGGTCAGAGCGGTTATGCTTGTCTTAAGAAACCATTTTATCCCAAAGGCAGCTCCCGCCATTACTGCAGCGGCGAGAAATATCCTCACAAGTGTTCTCCTTCCTCTCGCTCTCTTGCTCATATCACGATCCCCGCCTGTCCTTTTTGGTCTGCTCCGTGCCAAAGTGCTGTATCCTATGATATGACGGGGCGTCAGAGAAAATGCCGGCAGCGGACAGCACCGTCAGATGTTTTTGCCGTTTTCAAACACTGCCCGGTGAATCCCCTCAGAAATAGTAAAGCTCAGCTGCTGCACTGACTGGTCGATATCCGGCGGCGTCACATACATGGGGCCGAATTCCGGTTCCAGAAGTTCTCTGATCAGCTGATACTGTCCCTCCGGATCCATCTGACGGATCCATTCTCCCGTGCTTCTTGAAGATTCATTTTCCTGCAAAACCCCAAGAAGGGCGGAAATGGTATCGTGCACAATGGCCGCCGCTCCCACCACGGTAGGCACGCCAATGGCGATCACCGGTACTCCCAGGCTCTCACGCGTGAGACTGTGGCGGTGGTTGCCAACACCGGAGCCAGGATGAATACCGGTATCCGTCAGCTGGATCGTGGTAGCAAGCCTGCGCACACTCCTGGCCGCCAGGGCATCGATAGCGATCACCAGGTCAGGTTCTGTTTCCTGTATGATGCCATGAAGGATCTGAGCCGTTTCCATCCCCGTCTGAGCCATGACGCCGGGAGCGATCGCGCTGAGCGCCGGATAAGCCTGCTTTCCTTCTATCCCGTCTTTTACAAGATGAGACGTGACCCGCAGATTGCCCACGGCTCTCGGCCCCAGGGAATCAGGAGTTACAAAACGGTTCCCAAGTCCCACTACCAAAAGCGAAGGGGCTTTCTCTTGATCCCATCCCGCTGCTTTCATAAGTCCCTTCAGCTGCTCTGCCAGTTCATCCGCCACATGGCTGTGATAGTCCTCATCCGGTGTCTGCAGCTCATCCGCCTCCAGCGTCAGATAAGCTCCTACCGGCTTCCCCATGGCCCTGGCCCCCTGTTCATTTAAAATCCTTACCTCCGTCAGCTTCACCGACCCGCCCTCCGTTTTTTTCTCCTTTAAGACTACTCCCGGTAATTCTCCTCCGTTGCCTTCAAAGCTCTCCTTCTCCTCTAAAGCCAGATCGGTCCGTATATCAAACTCCCGGCGGAGCGGGCCTTCTGCCTTTTTGTGTCCTTTTGCGGTTTCCTCCATCAGATTTTCTTTCCTTTGATTTCTTTTTTCCATCCCTTTATCCTTTTCTTCCATGCCATGTCCTCCTCATATGATGCGTCTTTCAATGGCCTTACGCAAATTCTCATGCTTTGCCGTCCAAAACAGCTGTCTTATCCTATTCTCTTCCTGCCTGGAAAAAATATTCCCATAAACTTCAAAAAAACGCCAAATTCTGCTTGACATTCCTGTAGGGATTCGCTAGAATACAATAGTATGTTTACATTGAACTGTCCGTGTCCAGGCTTTGATGGAAAACACAACGATTAAGAAGAGAAAACCGAACGGAGGTGTATTTCATTGGCTAACATTAAATCTGCAAAGAAGAGAATCTTAGTAAACGAGACTAAGGCTGCAAGAAACAAGGCAATCAGATCCAAAGTTAAGACCGCGATCAAGAAGGTTGAGGCTGCTGTTGCTGCTGGGGATAAGGCTGCTGCCCAGACTGCATTACAGGTGGCAATCACAGAGATTGAGAAGGCCTGCACTAAGGGCGTTTATCACAAGAATAATGCTGCCCGCAAAGTGTCCCGCGTGACCAAGGCTGTCAACACACTGGCTTAATTTTATAAAAATAAAACATCCCTCCGGATTAACCCGCCGGAGGGATTTCTTTTTACTTTTTCTGTTCATCATAACAGGCTCTCTCACCGCCGATAAACTTCGGTCTTGTCCTGGCGCAGACCACATGGGCCTTCCCAATCCTATTCCTTGCCGTCCGCACTGGAACCGCCACATCCCTCAAATGCATCCCAATCAGCGTATCACCAATATCGATTCCCGCATGAGCTCTGATATGCTCCACAGCTGCCGGATGTTCCAGCGTCTGATAAGCCGCTGTTGCAAAGGAGCCTCCCGCCTTCAGCTGAGGCACTGCGTTCACCAGCTCCCAGCCGTATTTTGCAGCCGCCTCCTCTTCTAATATAATTGCACGGTTCAGATGCTCGCAGCACTGGGCCGCCAGATAAATGCCCGCAGGCTTCAATTCCTCATATAAAGCTTCATACACTGCACGGCCAATCTCCCCGTTTGAATGAGAACCTATCTTAAAGTTTCCGATTTCACTGGAGGAACAGCCTGCCACCAGGATCTGCCCCGGCTGCAGTTTTGCCGTTTCCAGAAGTTCCCGCAGAACCTCTTTTGCCTGTTTCCGGATCTCTTCTAACTGTAATTCTTCCATTTTCATCTTCCTCCTGCCGGCATGGCGCACCTTCACATTTCCTGTACGTAGCCTGTTTTAATATTTTTTAGCAATGAGCAATTCCACTGCCAGACGGTCTGTAAGCCGTCCTGTCTTTACCCCTTCCTCTGCATCCACGCAAAGATTTACATAGGAAAGAATCTGCTCCTTTGAAAATGCCTTTGCCTGAAGCATGATCTTTCCCGCCACAAAGGGCTGAAGCTTCAGCTTAGAAGCAATGGCACTCTTCTCCTCCCCCCGTCCCACCAGCTCCTTCACCTGAAGAAGCTGATTAAACTGTCTGGCAATAAGAAAAAGGATCCGCATGGGAGGTTCCTTTAACGTAAGCAGGTCCTCATAAAGATCCATGGCCTTTCGGGTCTGACGGTTGGCAATAGCCGCAATCATGTCAAAAATCTTATTTGTGACCTGAACCGTGCAGACCGCCTCAATATCCTCTTCTGTAATTACCTCACGCCCAAGGGTGTAGCTGATGAGTTTTTCCAGCTCAGAACTGATATTTTCCATATCGTCTCCTGTCCTGCTCAGAAAAAATTCCATGGTCCGTCCGGTAATCTTTTTCCCATTCTTTGCCAGAATCCCTGCGGCCCAGCGGCCCAACTGAGCTGAGTCCTGACGGCCCAGTTCCGCAGCATAGCCCTGTTTTTTCACTGCCTTAAACATTTTTCCCCGTTTGTCCACCTCTGTTTCCACAAATACCAGACAGGTGGTTTCCGGGATATGCTCCAGATAGGCGCTCATCTCCTCTGCCCCCGAACCTCCCTTAAACCAGCCGCTGTCCTCCATAAGCACCAGCCGGCGTTCTGCAAAAAAAGGCATGGTATCGGAAATGCTGATGATTTCATTTACATCCATTCCCTTTCCCTCATAGTGATTAAAATTCATGGTATCTCCGGCGGTAACCGCTTCTTTTAAACGGTTTTTGTAGCTCATTTTCAAAAATACTTCCTCGCCGTAGAGAAGATATACCCGTTTAAAGGAATGATCCCTGATATCCTGATTCAGTGTCTGCATAGGCTGCTTCTCCCTGTGTTCTTGATTATGTCCATTATACCATACCATCTTCCTCTTGACAATTTTTCGTTAAGGCGTATAATTTCTTTTTAGAACAGTTCTTTTTAGAAATTTTTAAAAATCTCTATTATCCAGGGAGGATCTCATGGCCTCAAACACTGATTTTCTTTTAAGTATCCGGACTTCCGTCAAGCTTCATGAAACTCTTTTAAAAAAAATCTGTGAAACCTGCCGCCTGACTCTCATTGAAGGAAAAGTAATCGCATTTCTCCACAATAATCCAGGAAAAGACACTGCCGCCGATATCGCAGAGTTTCGGATGCTCTCAAAGGGAAATGTTTCCCAGGCTGTGGAAAGCCTGATTCAAAAAGGACTTTTACAGCGGATCCCTGACCTTCATGACCGGCGGCGGATTCATCTGGTTCTTCTTGCGTCATCGGATCCCATCACCGCAAAGATCGACTGCATGATGGAAGAATACAGACAGTATCTGTTTCAGGGATTTTCCCAAAAAGAGCTCGACTGCTATCAGAAGCTTTCAGAACGGATCATGGAGAATACAAAAAATGCTATGAAAGACAGGAACACATATGAATGAGAACAAGGATTTTCTGGCAAAAGAACCCATTGGGCATCTTCTTTTGAAGCTGGCCCTTCCTACGGTTGCAGCCCAGATCATCAATATGCTTTACAACATCGTAGACCGTATCTACATAGGCCACATTCCAGGAGACGGTGCCCTGGCCCTTACGGGCGTAGGCGTCTGTATGCCGCTGATCATGATCGTATCTGCATTTGCGGCCCTGGTCGGAAACGGCGGCGCGCCAAGAGCCTCCATTTTCATGGGACAGGGAGACAAGGCTGCCGCGGAAAAAACGCTGGGCAACTGCTTTACCGTCCAGATCATCATTTCCGTAATTCTTACAACAGTGCTGCTGCTGTGGAACCGTGAGTTTCTTCTGGCTTTCGGAGCCAGTGAAAATACGGTAGGATACGGTGTGGATTATATGAACATCTATGCCCTGGGAACTATTTTTGTACAGCTGACTCTAGGCATGAACGCCTTTATCACTGCCCAGGGCTTTGCAAAAACAGGTATGCTTTCCGTTATGATCGGAGCCGCCGCCAATATCATTTTAGACCCCATTTTCATCTTTGTTCTGGGAATGGGCGTACGCGGCGCAGCCCTGGCTACCATCCTGTCACAGGCCATGTCCTGTATCTGGGTGCTGGCATTCCTATTTGGCAAAAAGTCCTTTATCAAGATCCATAGGGCCAATTTAAAGCTTACCAGATCCATCATCATTCCCAGCCTGGCCCTGGGACTGTCCACCTTTATCATGCAGTCCAGCGAGAGCGTGATCTCCGTGTGCTTTAACTCCTCTCTCTTAAAATACGGGGGAGACATTGCCGTAGGTGCTATGACCATTTTAACAAGCGTCATGCAGTTTGCCATGCTGCCCCTTCAGGGGCTTGGACAGGGAGCGCAGCCCATCATCAGCTACAATTACGGCGCCAGACTCACCGGCCGCGTGCGGTCCGCCTATAAGCTGCTTCTCACGCTGAGCGTTTCCTATGCGGCATTGCTGTGGCTGGGCGTCATGATCGTTCCCCAGGCATTTGCAGCTATGTTTACCTCAGATCCGGCTCTGATTGCCTTCACCAAGCACGCGCTCAGGATCTACATGGGCTGTATGTTCCTCTTCGGCATCCAAATGGCCTGCCAGATGACCTTTACCTCCATCGGAAATGCCAGGGCCGCGATCATCGTAGCAGTTATGCGCAAGTTCATTCTTCTGCTGCCCCTGATCTATCTCCTGCCCCGGCTCATGCCCTCTGATCCCACCACAGCCGTCTATATGGCCGAACCGGCAGCAGACTTCTTTGCAGTCACCTTTACAGCTGTCCTGTTTTTCTTCCAGTTCAGGAAAGCCATGAGTACACTGGAAGGATAAGACAGAGATGTCTTCTTAAATCCCTGTCCTGATCCATGGAAATTGGTATCAACCATTCATGGCAGGACAGGCGTTTTGGTTTATAAACGGCGTTTTGAGAGGGAAATTGTCGAAATTATTTCTTATATTTTTTCCTGATTGCCAACGAATAAACTACTATCAAAACAATTTTCCTCATATATAAGCATATTTTTCTTATCAAAGATTGTTATTCTTATCAAACCCCAAAATTTTTGCAGCGCTTACTGTATGGTTCCTGTCCCATGCAGTCGGTTCTGTAGTTAATTGAGGCCAGCGCTGTACCTTATGTTGTCAAGGTGTAAACCAGTGCAGTAAAAAGGCTATTACACAGGTTTAGGGAAACAGGTGGTTTTTCACTACAAAAACCGTATCCCCCGCAGAGATAGGTTTGTGCGGAAGATACGGTTTATTTAAACGTGTATAATGTTTACTGCAACCCCTGCTCCTTAGGGCAGTGTGCCTTATTCAAGTTCAAAGGTCACGGTAACCTGGGCCTCCACGCTGACTTCACCGGGCATGACAGCCATATCGGCGGATGCTGCAGCCGTCTCTTCCACCGCTGATTTGGCCCCGGCTGCCGGAGCATTGTAGGCGGAATACCGCAGCTCCGGGTTATAGCCATACTCCTGGATATTCACAGCCGAGGCAACCGTCCTTCCTTCAGCGGCTGCCATGGCCTCTGCCTTGGACCTGGCCATGGCAATCGCGCCCTTTAGGGCCTCCTGATAGCTGTCGTCGTATTTGCTGGAAAAATAGCTTACCGACTCTACCTGATTTACACCGGAAACCACAGACTGGCTTAAAATCTTTCCTGTCTGGTCGATGGGGATATCGGAAACAGTAATCTCTGTTGTCATCTCATACCCTGTAACGGCTCTGTCACCGGAATCCCAATCGTAAATAGGATTCAGACCATAGGCTGAGGTCTGAATGGATGCCTCCTCCACCCCCAGATCTTTTAACGTCTCTATGGTCTGACCCAGCTGTTTTCCATTTTCTTCCTGGCATCCCGCCGCTGTTTCTGACCGGGTATAAATGCCGTAGCGGATCTGCGCCATATCCGGAATTACCTTCGTCTCTTCCTTTCCCGTCACAGTAATCTCCTCAGCCAGACCTGCGTTCTGTACCTTAATAATATCCGGTTTTGCGGCAGAGCAGCCGCTCAAAGCGGCGGCCAGCATACATGACAGCGCGGCGGCGGCTACAGGGCGGATGGGGGTGTTTTTCTTATCCTGTCTCATATGTTTCCTCCTCTCTTTGGGGACATGGTACTGCCAGCCCCTGATCTGTTTTTATTTTACCAGATGAGGAGGAAATTGGTATTTCTTTTCTCTTAAATTGTCTTACAAATTTTAAGGCAAACATACGGATTCGCTGCCACGATTCTAAAGCTTACAGCTCACTCTATTTCTTTGACGTCCCCCTGGCTTTCTCCACAGGATATTTGCACCCGTTTCAGTCCATTTCGCCATTTACAATCATATCCTTATCCAGCATATCCTGGCAGTAAGTGATACCGCCAGCCAGTTCTTCTCTTTCATGCTTCAGTTCGTAATCCATATCCCCCTGTTCCCCCGCCCTGGGGATGAACCCTTCATTCAGTGCTGTTTCTCTGAAAGCCCATGAGACGGCATACCTGCTCCCAGGGATTTCTGAACCTTATTCATCACATACAGATACGACACTCCCGTAAATACACCGGCTCCCACCCAGGCGGCGGGATCGCAGGCGCAGGCAAGCCAATAGCTGTGGATGTTCATGGCGACGACGGCTACTGCCAGACGGGCCACCAGCTCCACTACGCCGCCCATCATGGGCAGGAAGCCGTAGCCGCAGCCCTGCATGGTATTTCGGAAGATAAAGATGGTGCAGAGCGGGACATAAAACAGGGTGCAGATGGTGATATAAGTCCTGGCCCAGGGCATCATGGCCGTTAAGTCTACCTCACCGGAGAAGAAAAGCCCGAGACTTGGCTCCAGAGCCGAGTAGACGATTACAGCTGACACAAGGGAGTAGATCACTTCGATGACAAGAGCCGCACGAACTCCCTGACGGATCCGGGCCGCATCTCCCTTTCCGTAATTCTGCCCACTGTACACTGCCATAGTCTGTCCCATAGCCACCATGCCCTGGGTCAGAAGGCTGTGTATCTTGCCGGCCGCCGTATAGGCTGCCACGGCCTCTGAGCCGAAGAGATTGATGGCTGACTGCATAACCATAGTGCCGGAGGAGGTAATGGCAAACTGCAGCGCCATGGGGATACCTGTAGCCAGCTGGAAACGGGTATCCCCCCGGTGAATGCGCCAGTGTCTCTTTTCCGGCACCAGAGAAGGCACCTTTTTATAAATATACACGGCGCAGAGTACAGCGGAAATCGCCTGGGACAGATTGGTCGCCCAGGCGGCTCCCGCAACGCCCATTTGAAAGTTGATGATAAACACAAGATCCAGCACTACATTCAGACAGGCAGACAGCACCAGAAAAAAAAGGGGCATCTTACTGTTTCCCACTGCCCGCAGGTAGGCGGAAAACAGGTTGTAAAATACATTTGCCACCATGCCAAGGCTGATGAGGCTGATGTAGCAGTAGGCGTCGGCAAAAATATTTTCCGGCGTATTCATCAGATGGAGCAGCGGTTTCATAAACAGAATGCTTGCTGCTGTAAAGAATACCGCACCGATCACAGAAAGCAGGATTCCGTTGGATACGCTCTGCTTTACCCCCTCTGTCTTTTTCGCCCCGTAGCGCTGGGAGGTCAGCACCGCAAAGCCTGCAGTTATGCCCTGGGCAAAGCCGTTCAGCAAAAACATGACCGTTCCCGTAGATCCCACCGCCGCCAGAGCGTCTGCGCCTACATACCGCCCTACAATAATGGTATCCGCCATATTGTAAAGCTGCTGAAAAATATTTCCAATCGCAAGGGGCAGCGTAAACATGATCAGCACCTTAAAAGGGCTTCCTTTTGTCATATCCTGTTCCATTGTCTCTTTCCTTTCTGGCTGTTTCATTCACAACCGGCGTTTTTCAGGTACAGAGCGTCAGTCCATCTCTCATGGCCTGCTGCCTGCAAAGCTAAAACCGCCCAAAAAGAACATTCGCACATATACCAGTTAGGACATTGTAGCACAGGAATGAACCCTTGTCACATATAAATTTTGCCGACTTTTTCTCAGCCCACACCAAAATCGGTAATCTCGTACAACACCTCTGTATCCGGGTCGTCAAGAAGCCACTGGTACTCTTCCATGAACCATTTTACCAGTTCCTCATCCCTCTTGACAGCCGTGGAATTATTGTTGAAAACGTTGATTGTCCCATGTTTAAAATGGGCTTTCAGCTGGCGGATGTCATTTCGGATCATCTCCTTTGTCTGCCCCTTGATTCCCACCATCAGGCAGATGGAATCAAAATAGGCCGCCGCCTCCTGGGCACTTTGAAACTCTGCGTGCTTATTGAGTACCTTTTCGCGGAATTCGTAGTCAAAGGTCTCCACTCCCATTTTATAGGTAATGGGGATCTTAAAATACTCCCGCAGCTCATTCAGCCGTTTCCGGTAGATCCAGTGGCTCTCAAAAATCAGCCGGCCGATGGAATGCCGCTGTGCGATTTCCTTAATATCCTCCAGCGTTTTCTCAGGAAGCTCAAAACAGCTGCCGGAATTGATCACCTCCAGAACGCCGAAGGCACCTGTAACCCTTGATAAAACCTGACGGTTCTCCTGAACCATTTCTTCCCTGTCTCTTCCATTGTCCCCAATGTAGTCGCAGAACGTGCATTTTCCCCAGGCACAGGGAAAAGCCCTTAAAAGAACAATCTCCCGCTGGTTTTTTTCTGTAATCCTGCTGTAGCGCTCCATCCTATCTGCCTCCTGCAAGCTTTTGGCGGAGTTCTCCTCCCATAGCGGTCAAAAGAGCACCAACTGCGATTAAAGCCAGGCACCGATCCGCATAATCCGTCAGGATCTGCACCACAAAAATACTTCCTGTAAGCCCCAGAGGCGTATGCATCAGAAGCTGCACCAAAACAGAGGATCCGGAGGATGTAACGCCGCCGAAAAGAACGGCGTTGATCAGGGAACTGACCATGGTTCCCGGCACCGTTACCGCCAGCGCAGCCGGAAAAACAGAGACCCTGTTCAGAGAGATCCGGCGGAACACAAGTCCTGCCGTAAAACCGGTAATCATGGCAACGGGAGCAAAATACAGAGAGTAGATATCCACTGTCACCCCCATGATGAGACCGCTTAAAAGCCCCGGCAGAAGGCCAAACCACGGGCCTAAGACAACGCCCGTAAACACCGTGCCCACACTGTCCAGATACACCGGCAGGCGAAGAGCCAGGGCAATCTGTCCTCCTGCAATATTGATGCCTGCGGCAAAAGCCACCAGGCAGATCTGATACGCTGTTATCCTTTTTTTCTCTCTCATACCAATACCTCCAGTAATTTTAGTTCTTCTTCCTCATAGCGGCCTCCATCAGGCTTTCTCAGGATCCTTGACAGGAAGAAATACATAAATGCTTTGCAGTCCGTCTCTGTGAGCACATGGCTGTTCGCCGGTTTCTTCCAGATATTCATGGCGTCCGCCACCGACTGTCCGGCGCAGATCCCTTCCGTTTCCACTGCCGTATAGCAGTCAAAACCACTGCAGAGACTGCGTTTCACAAAATAAGCCGCTGCCAGAGGATCATTGATGACACAGCCGATAATTCCCTCCTGTTTCCAGTGGAAATCCATGTAAAAACCGGTGAGACGGCGGATCCATTCTCCCGTATCCGGATCCAGGCGGCAGATATATTCCAGCAGATTCGGCGTCAGCACAATCTTCCTTGTCACATCCAGCCCCACCATGTGGATCTTCTTTCCCGCTGCTCCAAAGGCCTCAAAGCACACAGCAGCGGCCTCTGGATCGCACCAGTAGTTGTACTCTGCCACCGGCGAACAGTTTCCATGGCTTTTAAAGCTCCCTCCCATGGAAATGATCTCCCTGATATTTTTAAGAAGATCCGGCCGTTTCCGGGCCAGTCTTGCCAGATTGGTCATTGGCCCCAGCGCCAGGACCGATATCTCCTCCTGTTCCAGAAGCGTTTCCAGATATTCCACAGCCCCCATTTCCTGATAAGGGATATCCGCCTCCTCGAAGAAGCTCTCTCCCATACCATCGGATCCGTGAGTATCCATAGCATCCACATAGGCCCGTTTCAATGGAACCGGCTCCCCCACATATACCGGAATATCAAGACGACCCATGCGTTTTAAAACCTTTCCTGTATTGGCAGCCCCCATATGGGCCGGCACATTTCCCGATACCGTGGTAATGGCGGCGACAGAAAGTTCCGGGGAGTTTAAAGCCAAAAGAAGCGCCAGAGAATCATCGATTCCCGGATCACAGTCAATCACAATTCTGCACATAAAAAAACTTTCAACCTCTGACCCTTTCTCTGTTTCGAGATCTCCCCCCAAGGCTGCAGCGCATCTCCTGGAAGCATAACAGAAAAAAGGTACCTAAGCTGAAAGATACCCATTCCAAAACCTAGTTTTTTATACTGGGAGGATCTCGAACCAGTGTATGTAATTTTCTTTGCCATCCGCAGCTGTTTGTTTGCGGATGGCATATAGCACCTGCGCCAGTATAACAAAACCGGTCGAAAAATGCAACTGCAAATTTCAGACCGGTCTCCGGTCTTTAAAACACGCCTAAACCGCCCTGGATCAGCTTAAGCCCCACATTTCCAAATTCTTCCAGAATTATAAGAATCCCTACCCAGAAAAGAACGGTATTCCCTATGCCGTCGGCATGGCAAAGCCTTAAGCAAACGCCTTTTTTCCATGGGTAAAAGATCTCTACCGGCTTTTTATTCAGCAGATCCAGCGCCATATGTGAGAGAAATCCTGCGGCCACAAAGGGCGTCAGCGGCGCGTATAAAAGCTGAAATGACGCCATTAAAAGTCCCAAAGCTAAAAATGAATGGGTAAAACTTCTATGAGAAGAGAGCTTTCCAATCACAGTTACCGCCAGAAAGATCCCAAGCCCGGCCATCTGCGCGCCTCCCACATGGGAACTGATATGGTTCCAGATTCCGGTATTCCATTTCCAATCTAAAAACATCACCCCTGCTCCCAGGACAAGAGCCGCATTTCTCACAATCCCCGCATCCCGGCAGTAGGTGCTGGACTGCACATCCAGATCGCAGATCAGGCCTCCCAGCGCACCGCCAAGAATAGCCTCCAGACAGCCTCCCAGGGTATCCGGCCGGGCTATGAACGCCGCAGCCGCAATTCCCGCTATCATATGTGTTTTTCCCATCATGTCTCGTGTCTCCTGTCTGTAGCTTTTGTCATTTGTATGTATTTTAATGTCTGCACCCGCTGCAGCCGGAACAGTTTCCCGAACAGCCGCCGGAGCCGTTTTTCCTGTCTTTCCAGAGTTTTCGGACAGCAGCTCCCAGGGCAGCCGCCACCAGAATAGCAATTACCAGATTCCATAGATTCATATTACGCCGCTCCCATCAAGGTTCCCGCCATTTTTACTGCAAAGGCTGCGATCCAGGCAATCCCGCACTGCCAGAACACCACCAGAATCGCCCACTTTCCTCCCAGTTCGCGCTTTACGGAGGCAATCGCCGCCACACAGGGGGTATAGAGCAGGCAGAATACCAGAAGGGATGCTGCCGCCAGGGTAGTAAGAGTGTTCTCTACGCCGCCGGCAAAAAGCACCTCCAGTGTGGAAACTACGCTTTCCTTTGCCATAAAACCGCTGATCAAAGAGGTGATGATTCTCCAGTCTCCCAGGCCCAGCGGGGCGAACACAGGAGCCATCCAGCCGGCGGCTGCCGCCAGGATACTATGAGAGGAATCCTCTACCATGTTAAAATGAGTATCAAAACTCTGAAGGAACCACACCGCCACCGTTGCCACCAGGATAACTGTAAACGCCCGCTGCAAAAAGTCCTTTGCTTTTTCCCATAAAAGCTGGCTTACATTTTTAAAGCCGGGCAGGCGGTAGTTGGGCAGCTCCATTACAAAAGGAACCGCCTCTCCCTTAAATAAGGTACCCTTAAACACAAGCGCCACCAGAATTCCAACCAGGATTCCCATAATATAAAGGCCTGCCATAATAAGACCGCCTCTCTTTGGGAAAAAAGCGCTTACAAAGAAGGCGTAGATGGGAAGCTTGGCGGTACAGCTCATAAAGGGCGTTAAAAGGATGGTCATTTTCCGGTCCCGTTCACTTGGAAGGGTACGGGTGGCCATTACCGCGGGAACCGTACAGCCAAAGCCGATCAGCATAGGCACGATGCTCCGGCCGGAGAGACCGATTTTTCTTAAAAGTTTATCCATAAAGAAGGCCACTCGGGCAATATAACCGCTGTCCTCCATCATGGAGAGAAAGAAAAACAGGGTCACGATCACCGGAAGGAAGGACAGAACCGAACCCACGCCTGAGAAAATACCGTCGATCACAAGTCCATGAAGCACGGGATTGACATGGGCTGCCGTAAGCCCTGCGTCCGCCCACTGGGTCAGTGCGCCGACCCCAATCTCAAGAAGACCCTGGAACCAGGCTCCGATCACATTAAAGGTCAGATAAAACACTGCGGCCATAATTCCGATAAAGCAGGGAATCGCCGTGTATTTTCCCGTGAGCACCTGATCAATCCTGCGGCTGCGTATATGCTCTCTGCTCTCCTTGGGCTTTACCACTGTCTTTTCACATATTTTTTCAATAAAGGAAAAACGCATATCTGCCATGGCTGCGCTGCGGTCCAGGCCGCGTTCCTTTTCCATCTGGAGAATGATGTGCTCCAGCGTCTCGACCTCATTCTGGTCTAACTTCAGCTGTTTTAAGATCAGGGAGTCGCCTTCAATCAGCTTGGAGGCTGCAAACCGCAGAGGGATACCGGCGCTCCTGGCGTGATCCTCGATGAGGTGGCAGACCGCATGGATGCCCCTGTGAACCGCGCCGCCAAAATCATTTTCATCACAAAAGTCCTGACGGCCCGGCCGCTCCTGATATCTGGCAATGTGGATGGCGTGCTTTACCAGTTCATCCACCCCCTGATTCTTCGCTGCAGAGATGGGGACTACCGGAACGCCCAGCATGGCCTCAATGCCATTTACATCAATCGTTCCGCCGTTTCCTGTGATCTCATCCATCATATTAAGTGCAATGACCATGGGGACATCCATCTCCAGCAGCTGCATGGTCAGGTACAGATTGCGCTGAATGTTGGTGGCATCCACAATGTTGATTATGGCCTTTGGCTTGTCATTCAGCACAAAGTTTCTGGATACGATCTCCTCGCTGGTGTAAGGCGACATGGAATAAATGCCCGGAAGATCCGTAACCAGAGTGTTGGAATATCCCCGGATGGGGCCGTCCTTGCGGTCCACTGTAACACCCGGAAAATTTCCCACGTGCTGATTGGCTCCCGTCAGCTGGTTAAACAGTGTGGTTTTTCCGCAGTTCTGATTTCCCACCAGTGCATATGTAAGTGTTTCCCCCTCAGGAAGAGGATCGGCCTCTCCCTTTACATGGTATTTGCCATCCTCTCCCAGTCCGGGATGAACTGTATTGTTTATATCCCTTGCTCCCTCATGGGGGCGGGTACGGGAATCAATGGGCTCGATCTCGATCTGATCCGCATCTGCCAGACGCAGCGTCAGTTCATAGCCGTGGATCTGAAGTTCCAGAGGATCGCCCATGGGAGCCAGCTTCACCGCCGTCACCTCAGCTCCGGGAATCACTCCCATATCCAAAAAGTGCTGCCGCAGAGCGCCCTCTCCGCCCACCGCTTTTATGACAGCGCTCTTTCCTATTTCCAGGTTTTTCAGTGTCATTTTCAATCTGTCCTTTCTGGTACGTTAGAACATTCTTTCGTAGCTTTCCTGCGAAGTTAGTTTATGATAATTATTCTCATTTGTCAAGGAATAACAGGGATTTTACGAAAAGTATTTTGTCATGACTAACTGAAACTTCTGGATTTACAACATCCCTCTGCGTTCTCTGTTATAGTTGATCAGACAGCCTGCCTTTATGATCTTTCTTTCGTCTGCTGTCATATCTGCCACATACAGCCGGATCCCAGCTGCCTTTTTTGTATTTTTTCCGATTACATAAGCTGTGATATCTCTCATATCCTTGTCCAGAGCCTGGCGTATTCCTGGTATATAGATATAATCACCCACCTCAAATTCCGGCTCTGCCTCCATCTGGAAGGGGATCATACCCCAGTTTATCACATTAGAACGATATCTCTTGGTGGCGTACTCCTTTGCGATATTGGCCAGTCCTCCAATAACCCTCTGGCAGCTGGCTGCCTGCTCTCTGGCCGAGCCGTCCCCCGGCTTTACGGCGTAGATCATGCTTCCAATCTCCGTATCCGCAGCTTTTACAGCTGCCTGTCCCGGCAGTTCTCTCACTGCCTCAAATACAGCCGCAAGCTCCGGCTGGAGCTCTGAAGGATCCTCTCCCCTTCTTCTTGCCTTTTCAAATATATCCACTGCTTTGCTGCGTCCTACATACTCAGGATCTCTCCTGGATAAGGTAAACTCCGCCAGTCCCAGAGGATTGGAGCGGTAGGAAGAGGTTTCGCCGGAAGGAATCAGCTCATCGGTAGTGGTAACCTCATCCATGATCTTAGAGCATACCCGTAAAAGGATATTATCTGTAAGAGGACTCATCTCCGGCCAGTCCTTGATATTGGGGCCGTATACGAGTTCCTCTGTCTCATCTGCAGCCTTATACCCCTGATAAACACGGCGCTCATATACCGCAGGGTCAAAATCGTATTCCGGCACCTCTCCCCAGCAGTTCAGGGCAGAAGCCGCCGTCAGGATCCCTCCGTTTGCGGCCGTCGCTGCAATGGAACGGGCATCCATTAAAGCTACCGCCGACATCTGCCCGTTTCCCGGTTTAGAGCCCTCTCTGTTAGGGAAATTCCGGGTAGTATGGCGGATGCTCAGACCATTATGGCAGGGCGTATCCCCTGCGCCAAAACAGGGTCCGCAGAACGCGGTGCGGATAACCGCGCCGGCCTCCATCAGATCCGCAATCATTCCCTTCCTGATCAGATCCATAAATACAGGCTGTGAGGAAGGGTATACAGACAGCGAGAACGCACCGTCTCCGCAGCTTCTCCCCTTTAAAGCACGAGCTGCCTCTGTTGCATTGATATAATTGCCTCCGGCACAGCCTGCAATGATCCCCTGCTGCACTCTCAGACGGCCATTCTCAATCTTGTCCGTCAGTGTAAAGGGAGCGCGGCCGCCGCCAACCCGCTTTGCTTCCTTCTCAACGGAGCGCAGGATATCTCCCAAATCCGCATTCAGCTGGTCGATCTCGAAGGTATTGCTTGGATGGAAAGGAAGAGCGATCATGGACTTGACTGTGCTTAAATCTACATAGACACAGCCATCATAGTAAGCCACATCCTCCGGATTCATTTCTTTATAATCGCCGCCTCTGCCATGTTTGGTTAAAAATTCCTTCGTATCTTTGTCCGTACGCCAGATGGAGGATAAGCAGGTGGTTTCTGTCGTCATTACATCCACGCCATTGCGGTAATCCGTTGTCATGGAAGAAACTCCGGGGCCTACAAACTCCATTACCTTATTCTTTACATACCCATTCTTAAATACAGCTCCAATGATGGCAAGAGCCACATCCTGGGGACCAATGCCCGGCCCCGGCTTTCCAGTCAGGTAGACCGCTACCACGCCCGGATACGCCACATCGTAGGTGTCCTCTAAAAGCTGCTTTACCAGTTCCCCGCCGCCTTCACCGATGGCCATGGTGCCTAACGCGCCATAACGGGTATGGGAATCGGAGCCCAGGATCATCCTGCCGCAGCCTGCATACATTTCACGCATATACTGATGAATGACCGCAATGTGAGGCGGAACATAGATTCCCCCGTACTTTTTTGCCGCAGACAGGCCAAACATATGGTCATCCTCGTTGATGGTGCCGCCTACGGCGCAGAGGGAATTGTGGCAGTTGGTCAGCACATATGGAATGGGAAACTTTTCCATGCCGGAGGCCTTTGCCGTCTGGATAATGCCTGCAAATGTAATATCGTGAGATGCCATGGCGTCAAATTTCAGCTTTAAGCGATCCATGTCCTCTGATGTATTATGCGCTTTCAGAACGGAATATGCGATCGTACCCTTTCTGGCCTCTTCCTTACAGACCTTCGTTCCTGCCAGCATCCCGGCACACGTTTCATCCTGTGCAAGCTCTGTTTTGTGTATCAGGTATACGCCCCCGTCATATAATTTCACCATCTTAAAATTCCTCCTGTTTCAATGTGTGATAAGATCTGGCTTTTCCTGATTCCACTATATAACCTGCCTCTGTCAAAAACAAATAGCAAAAATCATGGACTGCTATCGGAAAATCCGATAGCAGGGCGGCCCCGTCAGTGCAGTCTGTATATTTCCCGTACAACCTGTTCCAATGCTTTTGCGCCGTTGGAATGGTATTCGCCGGAAGGGTACGCAATCCCCAGATCCAGAAACACACCGTTCCTTCCGATCCGCAGATACCTCACATTTTCATTCGCTTCCGCACAGGACCGGTAGGTGAAGGCTAATCCCAGGCCTTCTCGTGCCATGGCTACCGCCATTGGGGCTGTAATATTATTATTCAACGAATTCCACTTCAGCCTTTTCTTTCGGAACATTTCTCTGCCAAAGCTCCCAAGGATGGTATCGTGTCCGCTCATGATGTACTCATACTGCACCGTATCTTCCAGATCGACCCAATACTGTCCCTCTGCCTTCATAGGACGTACATATTCCATCACCGGATGATCCTTATTTGCAATCAGAAGAATCTCATCCCGTTTTAAGATGGATACCTCATTTTTAAGCCGTACCGCAGGCATGGCGATTACCGCCAGATCCAGCTTTCCTTCTAAAAGCAGCTCCTCCAGACGCATACTGTTCTCTTCTACAACCTCTACTTTTACATTTGGATATCTTTCATAGAAGTTTTTTAAAATCTTAGGGAGCACACCAAGCCCCCTGAAGGAACTGATTCCGAAAATAATCTTACCGGCTGCCAGATTTTCGTTATCCCACAGCTCATTTTTAGCCCGTTCATATTCTAAAAGCATGGCCCTGGCGTGCTCGATAAAACATTCTCCGTTGTTTGTGGGGCGTATTCCCTTGGACGTCCTTACAAACAGCCGAACCCCCAGTTCTGTCTCAAATTGCTGTAAAAACTGACTCAGAGACGACTGAGCCATGTACAGCCGTTCTGCGGCTTTTGAAATGTTTCCCTCCTCCGCAAGGGTAATCAGATATACAAACTCCTTCATTTCCATCCTGTATTCCACCACCTATCGTTTTTTTCGATACGTGCTATCGTTTTTTACACGTTGCGCCGATATCAGCTTGTATTATAAAATCCAGGTAAAGATTTGGCAATCCTGAACAATCATTTTTTTATCCACTGATCAAAGCAGAAGGAGGATCGCAAAAAATGCACAGAAATCTTTTAAACGGCGTAATCGATATGCACGTTCATTCCAATCCAGACATACGTATCCGAGCTTATGATGATTTTGAACTGACAAACGCCGCAGTCCGCGCAGGGGCCAGGGCAATCGTAATCAAAACACATCAGGGGTCTACCGTAGACCGCGCATACCTCTGCAACCAATATAACCGGCTGACCAGCAGAAACGACAATCATTTCACAATGTTTGGGGGCATCACACTGAACCGGCAGGTTGGCGGCATCAATCCATACGCGGTAGAAAGCGCTTTAAAACTAGGGGGTAAGGTGGTCTGGCTTCCCACCCAGTCTGCAAGAAATACGTTTGAAAAAATGAACCAGCCCGCCGACGCCTGCGTTGACGTGATTCGTGACGGAAAATTGGTTCCCGAAATGTATGATGTATTTCAGCTGATCAAAGATTTTGATGTTGTTTTAGGCACAGCCCATATTTCCCCGCAGGAATGCTTTCGTGTTGTGGAGGCTGCAAAGAACGCCGGTATCCATAAGATCGTTGTAACACATCCTGAATGGTGGCTTGTGGGAATGAGCCTGGAGGACCAGATTCGTATTGTGAACGATTACGGCGTCATTTTAGAACATTGCTATGCACAGCCCATGGGCGGTGGAAAGTATAAAAGCAATCTCCCAATGAATCTGGAAGCAATCAAAGCCTGCGGATATAAAAATGTCATGGTATGTACCGATGGGGGACAGGTGGAAAATCCCCACTGGGAGGACGCCCTTTCCCAGTATATCCAGTATCTGTCTGACCACGGTATCCCGGAACATGAGATCTTTCATATGACGCACACGATCCAGGCCGGACTGCTTGGCCTTGACTCTTAATCATTCAAAAGACGGGAGGGTATCATGCTTAGTTTCTGTATTGTGGCAGCAATCGCTGTTTCTGTTATCATCGGATATAAAACTGGATTTAACACCGGATTTTTCGCTATTATCTTTGCCTATCTTATTGGCAGTTTTGCAATGGCTATGTCCCCGAAGGAAATAATAAACGGCTGGCCTGTCAGCACAATGTTTGTTATTTTCTCGGTGTCATTATTTTACAATTTTGCGCTTGTAAACGGAACACTGGAAAAAACCGCCCGCTATCTCCTTTATATGTTCCGCAGATTTCCAGGCCTGCTTCCGTTTGCGCTTTATCTTGCAAGCGCAGGCATTGCTGCTCTGGGGGCCGGTTTCTTCACCGTTATGGCCTTTATGGCTCCCATTGCTCTGCTGATCTGTGAAGAATCAAACATGGACAAGCTGACCGGCGCCGTTTCCATAAACTGCGGCGCGCTCTCGGGCGCTAATTTTATGACCAGCGGCAGCGGCATTATCTTCCGCGGACTTATGGAGGAGAGCGGCTATGCAGACGTTTCCTTCCGATATTCTGCAGCCATATTCACTGCCAGCGTGATTTTTTCACTGCTTTTTATCGTTCTCTTTCGTTTTGGAACCAAAAATGGCCGATGTATCCCTCAGAATGCCTCGTTTGAAAAGCCGGAACCATTTACCCCGCTGCAAATAAAAAATGTATATCTTATGATCCTGATGATCGGAACCGTGCTTATTTTTCCGATTCTTCACATTCTGTTTCCGACCGCAGACTGGATTACCTTTATAAACAGCAAGATGGATGTTGGTCTGGCTGCCATTCTGTTTTCCGCAGCCGCTCTTTTTATGAAACTGGCTCCTCAGAAGGAGGTGCTTGCCAGGGTTCCCTGGAACACCATTATCATGATCTGCGGCGTTGGTATGCTGATCCAGGTCGCTGTTTCAGCCGGAACCATAGACCTTCTTGCAGCCTGGGCCGGGAGCAGCCTTCCTGTGTGGCTGATTCCCATTGCATTCAGTATCGTCAGCGCCGTTATGAGCTTTTTCTCCAGTACGCTGGGAGTAGTCTGTCCGGCTCTCTTTCCATTAGTGCCTGCATTGTCCGGCGCAGTGGGAATCCCACCGCTGATTCTCTTTTCCTGCATCGTGATCGGGGCTCAGAGTTCTGCCATCTCGCCCTTTTCTTCCGGCGGAAGCCTGATCATGGGAGCCTGTACGACCGACGAGGAGCGCAGTCATATGTTTCCGCGGCTTTTATTTCAGGCCGTTCCAATGAGTGTAATCTTTGCCACATTATTTAATCTTGTTCTGTCTGTAATCCTGTAAAAACAGAGAGCCTGCGCAGCATCCCTACTGCGCAGGCTTACCGAAGAGCCCGAACCAGATCGTAGCTCTCCGCGATCATCCGCCGGATATCCTGATCTGGAACTGTACCGTCCAGAATAATGGAGTTCCAGTGTTCCTTGTTCTGATGGTATCCGGGCAGCACGGATGAATAGGCATTTCTCCAGAAATCCCGCCACTGGGGATCTGCCTTTACATTGACCCAGATATGACCTTCCCTCTCATAGGTCCAGGCAAAGGCCCGTCTGCTGCCCTTGCAGCGCAGCAGCACCCAGTTGGTATCGCGAAAGGGGGTGTCTATGTATACGTCCGGAAATGTCATTCCATAATCCAGAACTTCTTTGCGTTCTTTCATGGCAGCGTACTCCTTTTTTGTGCTTTTTTCCTTCATTATATTCTTCATTTTTCCCGCTTTCAACCAATATTTTTCTTTATCCTTATTGGAAATTATTCTGCTTCTGCCATGAGTTTCAGTTTACAAGCGCCCTTTTCCTGTGGTAAAATAAAATCCATACGCCGGCCGGTTTTCTTTATGCAACCTGCCGGCCATCTTTACGCTGTTATAAAGGGGGAGTAAACATTATGCCAAAAAAATGGAAGCATGACAGGAAAAGCTTTCATTTATCCATTGTTTCCATGATCCTGTGGATCAATCTATGCGGAATCATCATTCTTACAGCCTTTAACTACTATGTGTTCCAGCACAAGAACGGGAAGGCCTACCAGGAAAGCTTTATTTCCTATAACCAGCAGGTCACAAATCTGGCCTTTAAAAATATTGATCAGCAGATCATGCAGGCAGTACTGGAACTGCCGCAGCTGTACTTTTCACCCATTGACCAAAACAGATCGCTTCTTCTGCCCCAGACGGAATCCATCGCAGATTCCTCGGAGCATATTATGGCGCTTTCGATGGAAATGCAGAAACTGCAGAAAAGTTATCCCTATCTGTCCGGAATCGACATTTATTATGAGGCTACCGATACAATTATCACTCAATTTAACCATGTCCATTTTCCGACAGATGAAGATGAAAGAGACCGGTATCTGCCCTGGTATGCCGATTACCGGAGACTGGATGCACAAACAGACAAGGACCGGATCTGGACCAGCGGAACTCTGTATCCCACCAATGAGTCTGCCATCCTCTACATCAGCCGGATTTCCCGCCCCGGCTGGGGCTCTGACAGCATCATCCTGTGCACGGCGATCAGTCCTGCTGTATTCAGCAACTACATTGACCAGAGCGCCGGCTCCCTCCTGATCACAGCGGGAGACGGGCAGATTCTCTATGGCGGAAATGAGTGGGGGGATCTAAGCATCCCCTCTCCGGAAGACAGCCCCAGGGTTCATGAAACCGGCGACTTTATTATCTTCCAGAGTACCTCGCCTTCCAGCGGCTTAAACTATTACTACGCCGTAGACAGCACGCTCTTTTACCGGGATTACACGGCGATCAGCCATACGTTCCTGGTGAATTTCCTGCTGTCTCTTATATTCAATGTGATCCTGCTCCTTGTGATCTCCTACTATAACCATTCCGCCTACCGCAGCCGTGTCCGCGTGTTATCGGAAAAAACCGGTATCTCCATGGATGATTCGGAACGCAGCTTTGATGGTTCCTTAAACCTTCTGGAAAAGGAAATTCTGAATCTCCATGAAGCGGTGGACTCATCCAGAGGTCTGGTGCTCCAGAGCGGTATCCGATCCGCCCTGCTGAGTGAGACTTCTCTTCCTACGGAGGATGCCTTACTGCCCTATCTTACCCGTCCTCTGTGTCAGGTTATCCTGATTGACTTTCCCCAGGCAGATGCGGAGACGCTGCCCGTGGAGGAGCTTCAGGAGGATTATCCGGCCGGCAGAGAGGGCTATGATGTGCTTTTTGCTGCGGTAGACAAGCAGAAGCTGGCCGCTGTGCTGATCTTTGAGAATGGTCTCTGGGAAAATGTTATCGCTGACTTTATCCAGGATATGAACGGACGATGGAAGGATTACCGTATGGTTTCCGGCGCCATCTCTCCCACCGGCCAGGAAGGTATGAGAAGCAGCTATCAATGTGCGGCAGAGGCAGCCCGCTACCAGTATATTTTTACGGATCAGCCCTTTTTATCCTATGATGAGCTTCATATCCCCCAGCGAAAAAATGAGGGCAGCCATCTTAAGATCTTTGAGGCAGTCCGAAAGGATATCAACAGTTCCAATCTTCTGGAACTGAAGGCTCACATTGAAATGCTGGTGACCTCCTTTAAGACAGGGCATTATACCATTGATTACTGCCGTTCCACACTCCGCGACCTGGTAACTCTGCTGTATCAGGTCATGCAGCAGAATCAGCTGGATACATGGATGATATTTGGCTATGGCATCCGCACCTACTATCAGAAGATTGAAAATATCGATTCCTTCCAGACCTGGTGCAATATGGCCTGTGAAATGATCCTGAAAAACATCTGCCAGAAACGCCAGTCCGTAGACGAGGATATGCGCCTTAAGATCCTTCATTTTGTGGACGAGCATCTGGAAAATGATATCTCCCTGGATCTGCTGGCCGACAGGCTTCAGATCCGTCCTGACAATGCCAGCCGGCTGTTCCGCCAGGTCATGGGAACCGGCTACACAGAATACATCAAGACCAGAAAATTAAAACGGGCCGAAGAACTGATGGCCCAGGGCTGCAGTGTCAAGGATACCGCTGAAAAGCTGGGATACAGTTCCGCCCAGTATTTTATCAAGGTATTTAAGGAAAATTACGGTATGACGCCTCACCAGTATAAAAAATCCCGTGAAAATGAGGCCTCCGTCAAGACCAGACAATAACGCGCCGGATATATAAAACGGACGGATGAAGCATACCTTTAAAGCAGCTTCATCCGTCCTTCTTTGCTATTCCTTAGGAATCAGGGTCTGGTCACTGACGTTTTTTTCCTTCTTCCCAGACGCCATCTTTATTTACATAATACTCACCAATCCATGTATCGGTCATTTTGGCCCCCCTTGTGCCGTCAGACGTCTCGTTAAGATAATACCATTTTCCGTCAATGAGCTGCCAGCCGGTAAGCATCCTGCCCTGGGTGCCGTCGGATGCCGGGTTGAGGTAATACCATTTTCCATTGTTTAATACCCATCCGGTAGACATATAGCCGTCTTTATCAAAATAGTACCACTCGTTCTTTCCTGCGTATCCTAACTGGAACCAGCCGTCCTTTGGATAGGTCTGATCCTGTTTCTTAAACCACCAGCCCTTATTATCCTTGATCCAGGTTCCGCCGGACACTGCTGAGGCATTCATGCCCGGACCGCCTGCCGCACTGCCGCCGCCTTTGCCGCCTCCAAAGCTGCCTGCGCCGCCGCCATGGCTGCTGCCTCCTCCGCCGCTGGGCGGCTTAACCCCTTCGCCTTTTTGTACCAGGCTGAAGGCAGAGAGGCTGTCTGTACGGAAAACTGCCGTGTTATCGGCTCCGTTGTAGGTGAAATCCAGCCATCTGTCCACACCCTTTCCCGTCTGACGAATCTGATCCTGGCTGAATGGGAAATATTCTGGCGGAAGTTCAACGATAAGAGTTACCGGAAGCTTCAGATCGGCACTCCGTCCGTCCACAGAAAGATCGCATACAAAGGCTGCATATGCGCCGTCTGTTGTCTCAGTCTGCGCTACCTTAAGATCCACATCTGCATTTATATCATTCGTATCCAGTCCTGCCGCAACGAGACCGCCGATGATTTTCACATCCTGGATCTGCTCATTTTCAGCCAGACCGGAAGGCACGCTCAGATCAAGCTCCGGCTCTGCGCCGATTGCTGTCTGAAGAAGCTGATCCGCTTTCTCAATGGTTTCCTCTGGGAGATTTGCCTTTTCTTCTGCATCCAGCTTGTGGATCTGTCCCAGAAGATCATCAATGGCATCATAGTCATCCGGCTGGATGTTTTCAACCAGATTATCAATGTCCCCTACGGTTGGGTTCTCACTCAGTTCTATCTTCTGACGGATTTTCAGATATTTGTAGGTCTGAATATCCTCTGCCTTATACTCTGCTCCCGGACGTCCGCCTGGAGAGGTGCTGGCGCTGATTCTCACTTCACCGCTGTATTCCTCCGTGTTTGGCGCCTGACCCATAGCGGATCCGTCTCCATGATTGACTGCGGTAACAGAGGCGGTTCCTCCAATGCCAATGATCCCGCCAGTCTGAATGGCTGCTTCCTGGTCTGCGCTGACCGCATCAACCGCGGCAGTATCCTTGATTGTAATATTTCCGCCTGCCTGAACAGCCGGGCCATCACTGGTATTGTTCACAGCTATGACAGGATTTCCTTTCACAGTAAGAGTGCCTTCTGCGCTGAGAGATGCCCCGTCCCCCTGGATCGTAAGAAAGGTCTCATTAAATATCTCTACATTCCCCTTACTTTCAACAGAACCATTTACAATCAGCTTCGGAACGCTTGTATTTTCATCCTTTGGCTTGTCGATACGGATCATCAGCTTTCCGGCTGCAAATACTGCGGGCTTACCAGCATCCGGCATAAGCTCTACGTCGCTGTTGACCTTAAGAAGTACAGGCTTACTGTTTGCAAATATGATCTGCTTATTTCCAGAGAAACGATAGTTGATGTTCAGTGTATCGTAGCTTTCTCCCAGAGACCAGTCCCAGCCTTCATCCCTATTTCCGCCTTTCTGCTCAGAAAGGGTGAGAACACCGTCCTTAAAGGAGGTTTCGGGAAGAGGCTCAGGAGCTGCCTTTTCAAATACAGTTCCATTCCAGAGGTATGTGCCTGCCGTCAGCTGGTTGTCGGCCGCAGAAACGTTTGCATCACCTACAGTTACTGTCTCATTGGTGGTAAATGTTTTTCCCTGGTCGCTGAATATACCAGTGGTATCCGTAACCTTAAAGCCCGCGGCCATTTCAATTCCTGCACCGTCCGAGCCGATCAGCTTGCCGCCTTCGTTGATGTTAAGGATTTTTTCGCTTTTTCCAGAAAGACCTGCTGCTGAATTTACCTTCAGCGCTGCACCCTTGCGAATTGTCAGTTCATTTTCAATACCAATACTGGTTCCTTCATTCAGGAAAACCGTAATGTCTTTCTCTGCACCACCTGTTCCCAGATAGATCCTCCCTGACAGACAATCCTCTCCTCCCTGAAGGATCACAGTTCCTTCTCCAGAAAATGTGAGTTTGTTACTATTTTGTAAAATTTTTCCACTGATTGTCAGTGTCTTTCCTTCGGGAACAATCAGCTCCTGTCCCCTTGCCATTGACACATCGCCTGTAAGTTCGATATCGCCTGTTATCTGAATTCCAAACTTCGCATCTTTATTGGATAATATCTCTTTCAGTTCCTCTTCCGTATTGATACCATCATCCTGCTCCTGAACAGGCTTGGAAAATTTCTCCCCATCCCATAAATAAGCACCAGCAGTCAGCTTGTCGTTTTCCGGTGAAGCAGAAGCAGCGTCAACGATTACCTGCTCATTGACAGAGAAGTCCATTCCCTGATCGCTGAATACTCCGCCTGCGTTGGTAACTTTAGCTTTCTCTGAAAGATCAATTTTGGATCCTTCAACAGTGCTGGTCAATGTACCTGCCTGTGTAAAAATGATACCTTTCCCTGACTCAGCTATACTGATTCCCACCGTAGAATTCACTTCTACGTATGCCCCATTGCCTATGTAATTTAATTCAGTAAGTGACAGTCCGCTTCCCTCTTCTGCTATTACGCTGATCTGTGTACCCTTTTCCTTCTTTCCCAGCCAGATTCTGCCTTTAATACACTCCTCATCTCCGGCGGCTACAACCGTACCATCTCCATCAAAGGTTAACGCTTTTCCATCTGTATCTATCCTGCCTGTAATCGTCAGTGTTACATCTTCTGGAACGATTACTGCATGATTCGCACCAAGCAAAGCCTCCAAATTAAATTCCATGTCGTGTTCTATACTGATATCCGTATATTCTTTTACCGCTAATTCTTCTTTTAACTCCTGCGCTGAATTAACTTTAATTACAGCCCTTGCCGCCGGCGCCTCTTCCTCCACAATCACCTTAATCTGCGGCAGCGGCACATCCATATCCATCTCATACTCATCGGGAATGACCGGCTCATAAACATAGGTTCCGGGAACTGAAGGATCAAATTCGCTCTCTGTGCTCTCCGTCCAGTTCAACTCCCACTCAATGTCCTTGATGGTTCTTCTGACTGTTTCCTCAACGCTTTCCTCTTCTTTCCCGGCATCGGAAGCAGTGGCGGCCGGTTTCAGTTCAATCATTTCCAGAGTTTCTGCGGTTTCCTTTTGAGCCTCTGTCTCTGTCTGATCTCCCTCCGTTTCCTCCTGTGCATCCTGACTTTCGGCTTCATCCGTTTCCTCCGGAAACTCTGCTGCGGAATCGTCACTCTCAGACTTTGTTTCCTCTGCTTCTGTCTCCTCAGACTCCACTTCTGTTTCCTCGATCTCTGCCTCGGTTTCCTCTGCTTCGACTTCCGTTTCCTCGGTTTCCGCTTCGGTTTCTTCTGCTTCGACTTCCGTTTCCTCGGTTTCCGCTTCGGTTTCTTCTGCTTCGGCTTCTATCTCCTCGGTTTCCGCTTCGGTTTCTTCTGCTTCGACTTCCGTTTCCTCGGTTTCCGCTTCGGTTTCTTCTGCTTCGACTTCCGTTTCCTCGGTCTCTGCCTCTGTTTCCTCCGCCTCTGTCTCGGATTCTTTGGCCCCATCCTCTGTTTCTAAGGTTTCGTTCTGTTTTTCGCCGGAGGCGGCTGTGGTTTCAGCCGTCTCCTCTTTATTTTCCTCTTCTGCTTTTTCTACCACCATATCCGCCCAGATCTTTTTGGGGAATTTGATATCATTTTCATCATCTTCTCCCGCAGTCAGGGTCTGAACCGCAACCTTTTCGTCCAGCTCGTCAAAGCCGACTATGGTCTTTACTGTATCATCATTTTCAGCTGCATATAAATTTCCCGCATTCACGCCGGACAGCACCATGGCAGCTGATAAAAGCACTGATACTCCCTGTTTTACTTGCCGTTTCATACTCCGATTTCCTTTCTCCTCAATTTGCCTGACATCAGTCCTCTACCGTGACTGTTAGAATATCTTCTTTTTTCACCTGGAAGGAATACCCGTCTACATCTACTGCATTTTTCTTATTCTTAACGATATCCCCGTTTGCACCTACCAGATAATACGTCACACCCTCAGGACGATAGCGTACCGTCCAAACAGTTTCTTCTTTCTTTTCATCATAAATACCGGAGTTGCAGACCTCTGCGATAAATTCCTCCGGTGTGATCTTCTCAATCACGCCTTCTAATTTGCCGTCTCCGTCTACGTCCTTCTTATCAAATGCCTTACGCTCTTCCTCGGTCGCACCCTCTGGAAGGGTCTCATAGGACTCCTTAAAGATAACGTATTTCTCGCCTTCCTCCGGCTTAAGCAGCATTCCTGCCTTGTAGAGACGTCCGTCCTTTTCTCCATGAACGCCGCTTCCCTTTAACGGGCCGCTGGTTTCAAACATAAATTCAATGGGATCTCCGAATTTTCCCAGACGGATCTGCTGTTTTCCGGTAGACATTGCCCCATAGAGGCCGCCAAAGTAGTACATACGCATTTTACCGCTGGCAAAATCCTCTGCGTACGTTTCAACCAGCTCGTGAAAGCTATTCTCATCCTCATATGGCCCCCGGCCTTCTTTTACTGTGGCATCAGAACTAAAGCTGTATTCAATATCGCAGGTCGAATCCTCATCATCCATTTTCACACAGGTCATTCCGCTTATAACTCTTCCCGCATTGTCAAAGCCATACCGCTCTCCGTCAATATTTCGGATCTCATTGGCATACAGATTTCCGTCTCCATCGGCGTAATAGGTATACATTTCTCCATCCTCATACTTGGACTTCATCAGGTATTCACTTGGCCTGGCCTTAAACCATCCTTTGGTGTATCTGGCGCCGGACTCCGGCGTGCCAAAGTACATAAACTGTCTTGTGTAGTCCTCCTGTCCCTGATAGAGTTTTCCTTCCCCAGCCTCCGTTTTGGAAGTAGCCAGGGTGACCACTTCAGGATCTGCGTACCAGGTAGAGATCATGCGGCCATACTCATCAAAGCCGTATTTATTTCCATTGATATTTTTAAACCGTGCTTCTCCCGGCTTGCCTTTCAGCTTCTTTCCGCTTTCCGTAAAGTAAAACCACCGGTTCTGATCCTCTTCCCAATAGTCGCTTCCTGGCTGCTCCGTCTCCGGGTCATCCACATGGATGCTTACCTTAGCCCAGCCCTGATGTAAAGAACCGTCATCGGGAGCGCCAAAATAATAATCAGCCTCTTCCCAGGCATCGTCTCCCGTCTGGCGCTCTCCGTCTGATACCCAGCCGTAAAGCATACGGCCTTCTGTATCAAACGCATATTTCTTTCCATCAATGGTCTTAGCACTGATAGAATCGGAAGAAACACTGTCTGAGCGTTTATATGCCCGGCCGTTTTCCTGGAAATAGTACCAGTAACGCACCGGTTCCTGATCCACTTCTCCTGTTTCTTCAGCATATTCATCTACATATGCTGCCACTGCTTCATTGGGAATACTGACCCACTGACTGCTGACCATAGATCCGTCTTCTCTGAAATAGTAATAGTTATCTTTGATCTGCCGCAGTCCGTCGTTCGCCATAACGCCGTTTTCATCCAGCCAATACCAGTGGTTCCCCTCTTTGACCCAGTCCTCTGTTACACGCTCACCGTTTGCATTGTAATAAGCCCAGCCGCCGTTTTCCTGTGTCCACCCCTGAGACGCAAAGGAAATGAGGGGCGCACACATGGACAGGAATGCCGCCGTGGACAGCACTGCCGCAACTTTGATCTTCTTTTTCATAAACCCGTTCTCCATTCTCAACTTATTTTACTTCTTCATCTGGATATGATAGGTTCCAGCCTGACCTGTGAAGTAAATGATTCCGCCTTCTTCTTTTGCAGTCTTTGTCTGAACATTTCCATTATCATCGGTAATAGTCCACTCTCCTGCTGTGATGCCTGCAAGAGTCGCGGCGATCTGTCCTTCTCCCGGAATCGTAACGGTCATTTCACCGGAATAGCGCTCCTTATCCTTTACAAAGAGCGTTGCCTTGTCAAGGATTCTTGCGCCTAAAAGCACATCTGTCTCAATCAGCTCTGCCTCGTCTACAGGCTCTAAATTATCCGCGTCCGTAGCGTACATTACATTCAGGAAATAATCGGTCTTGGCAGGTGTGGACGGGCTGATCTCCACACGGCCCCAGCCATGCTCAGAGCTTTTAGCAGGATCATAGCCTGTGTAATATTTTCCGCCCTGGGGTGCATAGTTTCTGTCAACGACCCAGTTCTGACGCTCAGGACCGCCGATGGTGGTAATCTCCGGGTTCTTTGGATACAGCGTCTGGTTGATAAGCTTTCCGTTATAGCCAATCTGGTCTCTCTTGATAACTGTCACGTTGTCCTTCACCTCAGGAGCCTGAAGGGAGTGAAGAAGGAAACTCTTCTTAAAAGCAGGATCCTTTGCAGTTACCTTATCCATTACCACAAAGATGCCAGGCTTGTTCTCAATGCCTGTAGGCATAAAGAGCATGGAACGTCTTACCTCAGATACCTTGTCGGAGTATCCGGGAGCCAGATCGCCGCTGATGTAGGAATATTCCGGCTTCATGGGATCCTCTCCGTACTCCATGGCAAGAAGGTCAGCCTTATGGTTGTCCTCACCAGAAAGATCCTCTAAAGAAAGAGCCGCTTTTCCAGGCCTTCTCTGGCCGCCGGAGTTCTTAGGTTCAGGAATAGTAGTTTCACTGATCATCTCCTCGTTGGGGTCGTAGATCAGCAGAGAATTGTGGGCAATGGTTTCCTTTGCATAATTGGCGTCATGCTGACTTCCAAATGCATCATAACGGCCATTATCCCAGGCCAGCTGCCCCTTATAATAGATCTGAAAGCTTCCCGAATCCAGATGGGCATGGTTTCCAGCGTAGGTTTCGCCGATCTTGGCCCATACCAGCATATCCGGCTGCTCCACACCCTCGTTAAAGCCCGTTCTTGCCAGCATCATTCCCACGGGAGAACCGTATAAGCGGGTCAACGGCAGCTCTGTCCTGGACTTCGGCTCCACATAAGGGTCATTTACGATCAGGAAATGCACTGGTGTGATCAGAGGATGGAAACTCTTATAGGATAACCATTTGAAGTTCTTGCTGCAGCGCTGGAACTCACCCTTCAGATAGCCGTCATCCCAAAGCGAGGAGACATACAGCAGATGCGGCATATCACCTCTGGTCCAGGTAGGGATCTTATCAACCAGCGAATCGCCGTTTGTATCGCCCTCAGGAAAAGAACGGCCGTCCGGTCTCTGGTTATAGACCTCCATATATGGCACCTTTGCCATATCGTCGCTGAAAATCTTGGTTCCATTCATCCGGTAGAACAGGAAATAGCTGCTGAGGTCGCAGTCAAAACGAAGAGGATTGTAGCCCAGACCCTGATGATAAGTGCCTGAACGGTACCACCAGTTCTTTGTGGGCGCCAGACCATTCATCACATATCCGCCTACATGGTTATAGATATCAGGATATTCGTCATAGCAGGCGATGGACAGGGCTAACAGATCCCTCTTGATGTGGGTCTCTTCATTATGGCCGTTTACAGAGTATACCTCTGTAATGGGCCAGCCTCCCATGCCTGTGATGGTCGCCGCCAGCTCCTCCGCTTTTGCCACAAAAAGGCTCTTATCCTCCTGGCTCATGAGAGGATAGCACCAGTCGTAAACCATGGCTGACAGGTAGATGGTCGCGCCCTTCTCACGCACGATATCGCTTGCCTTTGGCTTATATTTAAACCGGGTTACAACATTTCTGGTGGCCTCAATGGCTCTTTTTCCGTTTTCCACATTTCCATTGATCACATAATCAAATGCGTAGGCCTGAATAACTGCAAAGGTATTGTAATCAAAGTTGGATTTTCCGCTGTAAACGTAGTCGTCGGGAAGCATACCGTCTACATCCTGGGCAAGGAGCTTTTTAAGCTCCTCCATGGCGTAGGCCCCTTCCTCATTTGCCATATTGGCCCGGATCGCCGGTATATCCTTTTCCGTAAACATTACTCTTGGGTGCTGTCCCTTTGTAGGAAAACTGTAAGGCATCCCAAAACTGGCAGGTAGCGTCTTTCTCTCCGTCACTGCCTGCGCCCCTGCTTCTTCCTGACCGGCTGCCTGGGTTTCTGCCGCAGGTGCAGTGTCCGCAAAGCAGGTTCCTGCAAAGGAAAGCATCAGGGCTGCTGTAAGAAAACCCGTAGTCATCATTTTCTGCTTTTTCATAGTAACCGCTCCATTTCATTTACTTATATATTGTGTTATAGCCTGCTCGTAAGAGGCAGGCTATAAGCTTTATCTTTTCGTCATTCCCACAAGAGACAGGCCGGGCCGGTATGCCTGCATATTCGGCGGCTGCCGTGAGATTGTTGCTTATCCCTTCACAGAACCTACAATCATACCCTTTACAAAGTATTTTTGTAAGAACGGATATGTACATACAATGGGGATCAGCGACAGGACAAGAGCCGCCATTTTCATGGTTTCCGTATGGATCACAATATCGGTCATAGCTTCCATGTCCGCCGTCTGTCCGTTTGTTAAGATAGTCTGCAGCACATACTGCAGCACATATTTGCTCTTTTCTGTCACATAGAGCATATTGTCCATCCAGGAGTTCCAGTGCTGTACGCAGTACCACAGAGAAATGGTGGCTACTACGGGAGTGGATAATGGAAGATATACCTTAAACAGCACATCCAGGTTGGTAGCTCCGTCAATCTTGGCCGACTCCTCCAGAGCCGGAGGGATGCTCATAAAGAAATTTCTCGTGATGATCAGGGCAAAGCCGGTGATCAGACAGGGCAGAATATATACCAGGAAGTTATTTGTCAGCCCCAGGCTCTTTACCAGCAGGTACTTGGGGATCATGCCGCCGGAAAAATACATGGTGAATACCACAAACATCATCAGCCCTCTTCTGTATGGCAGGTTGGTCTTTGCCAGGGGATATGCCGTCAGCATCGTAACCAGCACGCCGGAAGCGGTGCCCAGTACGGTACGGATAATGGTATTTAAATAGCTGTGCCAGAAGTTGGGATCCGTAGCAATCTGCTCATAGCCGGAAAAATCAAACTTGGTAGGAATCATATGAAAGCCGGTCTGGTTTACCACGGAAGCCGGACTCATGGAAATGGTAACTACCTGCATGAAGGGAAGGAGGATGGACAGGGACAAAAGACCTGCAAATCCATAGGCCACGATATCAACGAACCAGTCCTCACCGCTTCTTTTTCTTTTTCTTCTAACTGTTTCCATGTTTTCACCTCTTACCATAACGCATAGTCATTTGTCTTGCGGGCCACATAATTGGTCAGCATAACCAGACCGAATGAAATAATATTTTTAAACAGATCCACTGCCGTTGTAAAGCTGTACTGCATCTTCTGGATACCCATCCGGTATACGAAAGTGGAAATAACATCTCCTACCTCGTAGGTGGTCGGAGTCAGGAAGTTGTACACCTGTTCAAAGCTGTCATTTAAGATCTTGCCTGACTGCATGATCAGCATAACGGTCACGATAGGCGCCAGCGCCGGAAGGGTAATGTGGATGATCCTTTTGATCCTTCCTGCGCCGTCCATCTCCGCCGCCTCATAAAGAGACGGGTCGATTCCGGTGACAGCCGCCAGGTATACGATGGAGCCCCATCCGATGGATTTCCACAAGTCGGAGGCTACCAGCACCCCTCTGAAGTATTTTGGCTCTGCCACAAAGAAAACGGGATCAAAGCCGAGATTCTGTAAAATGATGTTTACAGGACCTCTGGATGGAGATAAAAACTCAATGATGATACCGGATACTACAACCCATGAAATAAAGTGAGGCAGATAGGATACGGACTGAGCAAACTTTTTAAACTTGGCGTTCTTGATCTCATTTAAAGCAATACATAAGAAGATAGGTGCCGGAAAGCACACGATCAGCTTATATATGCTGATGATCAGCGTATTTTTCAATACGGATAAGAAGAACGGGTTGCTGAAAAGCGCTTTGAAATGCTTCAAACCTACAAATCCGCTTCCTGAGATTCCCTTTAATGGGTAGTAATCCTGAAATGCAATCACCAGGCCATACATGGGTCCATAGCAGAATACCAGGAAAAACAGGATGCCAGGGATCAGCATGATATAGTATTCTCTGTATCTGTACAGGTTGGTGAAGAGTCCCTGCTTCTTTTTAACTGTGTTTACCTTCTTGGCTGATGCCATTTGTGTTCCCCCTTACTGCTGAACTGCTGCCAGCTTTTCTGCATATGCCTCCTGAACAGCCTTCTCAGCCGCCTCACCGCCTGCCTTCTTAAACTCTTCTACATATGTATCAAAGTAGTCTAATGGTTTCTCGCCGGTGATCATTGCAAAGTATGCCTGCTCGGTAAGAGAATCCAGGGTAGAGATTACGTTGGAGAATTCCTCTACCGGCGGAGCGTTAAAGCGATAGTAGCCGTTTCCGGTAATGCTCTCTGCGTACTCTGTTTTCTCAGGTGTCAGGTTCTTTGCATACAGAACCGTTGCGCCGAAATCTGCCTGCAGAACGCCCTGCTTTCTTAACTCAATGCCGTCCATGATGCGGATGGGGCCATGCTCAGTCTGCTTAAAGTGAACGCCCTCCAGACCAAAGTTGCTTAACTTGGCGTATTCCATATCAGAATAGTAAGCGTCTAACATTGCAAGGAATGCGTCAACCTTTCTTGGATCCTGGGTTGCCTTGGTGGTCAGACAGGTAAAGCGTCCGATCTTTCCCCAGGCCTCTGTGCCGGATTTTCCTTCAGGACCTACAGGAGCAGGACCAGGAACAACGACTGCGTCAGGATTAACTGCTACCATCTCTTTCATGCAGATACCCAGGTTATCCTCTGCGTTCATGTCAGAGCTGTATACGAAGTATGTATATGGCTGGCCGGAGGTCAGGCCGATCTGTCCGTTCATAAAGGAATGGGAAAGACCTGCGTAGCCGCCGTGGTTCTCACCGGTGATGAATTCCTTATCAATGATTCCCTTCTCATACCAGTTATGAAGTACGGTAAGGGCTTCCTTTGCCTCAGGACGGATATATGGGAAGAAGGGAACATTGTCCTCGCCTAACTGCATCTCTTCTACGGTAAAGCCGGAGCCTGCACCTACGCCGGTTACACAGCGCAGACCGAAAGCACCGAATACGGCTCCGAAGATACGCTCTGCAGCACCTGCTGTATCCGCCTTGCCGTTTCCGTCGGGATCCTGCTCCACAAAGGCGGTAAGCACTTTTTCATACTCCTCAAGGGTCTCAGGAACCTCCAGCCCCAGCTTGTCTAACCAGTCTTTTCTCCAGAACATAGCCATAGGCGCCTGATTCATAGGCTGTGCAATACCGTAGTTCTTTCCTTTATAGATCATGGTGCTCCATAAGGAACCGTCATCGTACTCATCCGCTACCTTAGCGAAGTTAGGAGCCTTTTCACGGATGGTTTCAATCGGGATCTCACCGATGATACCTCCCTCTATATAGGTAGCAAGTTCTGCCGGGCTTCCTACTACCATCACGTCAGGCATCTCGCCGCCCGCAAATTTTACGTTTAAGTTTTCCTGGAAGTTGTTTGGATCTACATAGAAGCCCTTCAGGTCAATATTGAAACGCTCCTCGATCATTTTTACTACCTCTGCGTTGTCATCTACCTCTGCTGTTGTCTGGCTGGTCAGAAACTCCATCTGCACCGGGCCGTCGTCCGCCGCTGCGGAAGTGTCCGCTGCCTTATCAGATGAGCCGCAGCCTGCCAGCATGGTGCCCGCCATAGCGGCGCTCAGAAGGCAGCAGGTAAAACGCTTGGTCTGTTTCATGTTCAGATTTCTTTTTTTCACTGTTTTTCTCCTCTTTTTCTATTCACTTTCTTTTCTGTCCGAATCCTGCATTTTAGTATGAAGAGGATCCGCCAGCTGCCGGATTTGCACTGCCTGTCACTTGTTATGACCAGGGCTTTCATGGCCGGCTTGCTGTTTTTGTGAACTCAGCGTATCACAGGGGGACAAAACGCACAATATCTAATAAAATGTAAAATAACAATTTTTTGTACTGTCGATAACCTATTGATTTTACTGGTTTTTTTAATATTTTTACATTTTTTTACAGTGCATTTTTTATCATAGTATAACTTTTTTTTCTATTTTCATGATGCTATTAAAAGCCCGCTTTTCCTCTTTTGCAGATAAATGTCATTCCGCAGAAAAGCATCATTGAAGAAGTATTTCTTCTAATATATACTTCCTTTAAACCAGACCTTTGTCTGGCTGTTCTGAAATACATATATGCAGCAAAAGGAGAACCTGTATGAAATTCATTCCAACCGATGAGCGAAATATTACGGATCAGGATGTATTCGCGGCTCTGGATTTAAACCTACCTCAGCTTGCGCCGGTTCGGGAGGCTCTTGAAAAAAATGACCTGCCCAAAGCAAAGGAAGCCCTGATCCGTCACTTTGAGACGCGGACCGCTCCCAAATATCTGTTTGATTATCGGAAGCTTCCCCTGGAGAAGATCGATACCGATTCCTGCCCCCATGACTTTCAGTGTTCCATGGGCTTAAACGGCAGTCTGAAGGAATTCTGCCTTTACGCCGGCAATCAGATCATGGATCACTATTATGTACGGCCAGGAAAAACCAGTGAACCTATTTTCCTCGGAGGAGATGATGAGAATTTTCCTCATTTTAACTTTCTGGAGGATCTGGGAAAGCGGCCCAGAGCTATTATGGACATCTTTGTAAGAGGCCCTGTCTTTGAATATCTGGCAGTTCTTTACCATGAAACCGGGAATAAGGCAGTGTTGAAGCGTTTTGAGGATTTTTCTCATAAATTCTTTGAGAATTATCCTCTCGTACTGGAATACACTGGCGCTGACGCCAGCCGTTTCAGCTTTACCGATGAACGGGACGTTATGAGCACCGGCTGGCTGACCCTCCAGTACCTCAGTCTCTTCTACACCCGTCTCCCTTATGAAATCCCTGCGGAGTCTGCCTTTGAGTTCATCAAGCGGATCTGGTTTATGGGAATCCAGTTTGCCCGCTTTGAACATGACACATACAGGAAATACAATCACCATATGTGGGAGCGCGGCCTTGTCCCATTTATCCTTGGAACACTGATGCCGGAAATCCCGGATTTTGCCGCTATGACAAAGCGGGGCGCTTCCATTATCTGCCAGCATATCAAAGATGACTTTAATGAGGCTGGCGGCTACAGCGAGCACTCCATCCCTTACTGGGGAGGCGCAGCCCTCTGTGAGATGATCTACCGCGGCGTTCATCTGGCTAATTTAAACGGTCGGCCTCTTTTAGATGAGGAATCGGCCAAACGCCTTGCTCTCACCTTTGAGGCACTGGCCCGGATCAGCTCACCGCATTTGCGCTACTCTTCTCTTGGAGATAACGGCGGCCCTATGGTAGACCCGATCCTGACTATCGGAGCCAAAACCATGGGAAGCGCCTCCTGCAGCCAGGTACTGGCCGTCCGTGAGGGCCAGCTTTGTGAGGCTGACTGCACTGTTCCTCTGGATTATGCCGATGATCGCTGCGGCTTTGCCAGCTGTCGAAGCAGCTTTGGAAAAAATGCCAATTTCATGCTCATGTCTGCCAAAACAGACTGCAGGGATTCCGGACACAACCACATGGATATGCTCTCTCTCTTTATCTCCTTCCGGGGTCAGGAATTCATCGGCGAACCATTTGCCAGAACTCTCTACCACAATGTAACCATGGCAAGTCCCCAGAGAGGCTATATGTACAACATGGGCTCCCACAACACCGTGCTGGCCTACGGAAAACCGGTGCAGCCTGATGAGATGTACGCCAACAAATGGGGCGTATACCGGCCGGATTCACCGGTATCGGAGCTTACATCAACCAAGGATGGCTGTGTGATTCAGGCATACCATGATGCCTATACCACCTGCCGCCACACCAGAACCTGCTACTTCCACCGCAAGAAAGGCCTGCTGATCCATGATGCCATGGAACACGGAAACCGTCTCCCGGATACCCACATCCAGCGCTGGCATCTGATGCAGGACGTATCCTGCACCCAAATCGACGATTCCCGCCTTCTTCTTGAAAAAGAGGGGGTAAAAATCCTTCTTTTCTGGCCGGAAAAGGCAGATATCACCATCTGGAAGGAAGAGATGCTGGTTCCTTCTATTATAAAGGATCCTGCAGAGCTGCTTCCGGTGATCGACGCTGCCTTTGCCACAGGAAAAGAAGGGGCAGAGGATATCGCTACCGTTTCCCTGTCTCTGCTGATGCTGGATGTAACAGACCTTAAAGAGCTCCCTGAAACAGAAGAGCTTGCAAAAACAGTCAATGAGATATTGAACCAGCCGGACCGTGCCGCTGCCTTAAACAGCATGGGCAAGCTGGACTGATTATAAGGAGGAACCTATGAATATCAACGAAACACGTTTTGAACATATGCCTGAAATCACGAAGGAGGAGTTGTCTGCAGCTCTTGAAACCGCCATCCGCCAGACAAGAAGCTGTCTCCCGGAATTTGCCGGCCAGTTTAAACACATTTTCTCAAACAATAACTTCTATTCTGCTGCTCCAAATGATCAGTGGACCAACGGTTTCTGGACCGGAGAGCTGTGGCTTGCCTATGAAAATACAAAGGACGAGCTGTTTTGCGATGCTGCCATGATACAGGTTAAAAGCTTTTTAGACCGGATCGAGCAGGGAATCGAGACCGACACCCATGATCTGGGTTTCCTCTACTCTCCTTCCTGTGTGGCTGCCTACAAGCTGACCGGAAATGAGACCGCAAAGAAGGCCGCTTTAATGGCTGCCGACAAGCTGGCCAGCCGGTTCCACGAAAAAGGCCAGTTTTTGCAGGCCTGGGGCTCTTTGGAGGATAAGAACAACTACCGCCTGATCATCGACTGCCTGTTAAACCTTCCTCTGCTCTACTGGGCAACGGAAGAAACGGGAAATCCACGCTATGCGGATCTGGCACGAAGACATTTTGAAACCGCCCTTAAGGTGGTGGTACGTCCTGACTACTCTACCTACCACACCTACTATTTTGACCCGGAAACAGGGAATCCTGTCAAAGGCGTGACCCATCAGGGCTACTCCGCCCAGTCTGCCTGGTCCAGAGGCCAGTCCTGGGGCGTATACGGAATTGCCCTGGGATACCGTTACAACCGCAAGGATACATATAAAGAGCTCTTTGAGCACGTGACTGCTTATTTCCTGGATCACCTGCCCCAAAACTGTATTCCCTACTGGGATTTCACCTTCACAGACGGCAGCGACGAGCCCCGCGACTCCTCCGCTCTGGCTGTAACCATCTGCGGGCTGCTTGAAATGGCAGACTGCGTATCCGGCAAAGACCGCGAGATCTGCATCAGCACTGCCAGACGCCTCATCAAACCTCTTATCCAGCTTTGTTCCGCAAAATCCCCTGAGGAATCCAACGGACAGCTGCTTCACGGCGTTTACGGAAGAAAGACTCCCTACAACGACTGTATTGACCACGGCATCGACGAGTGCAACCTGTGGGGCGATTATTACTATGTAGAAGCTCTGACCCGTCTTTCCAGAAAATGGAATCCCTACTGGTAAAATGAAAGGAGAAGGTAAGATATGAGCAGCCTGTTTTCCATTAACAGCCCTCTTTGGGAAATGACGGATAAGCTGGTGCGCTTTCTGTGGCTCAGTATTTTGTGGACCATCTGTTCCATTCCTGTTGTCACTATGGGCGCTTCCACTACAGCCCTTTACTCCGTGACCCTTAAATACGTCCGGGGTGAGGAGGGGTATCTTACCTCCTCCTTCTTTCGGGCCTTCCGTGAAAATTTCAGACAGTCCACCATCGTGTGGCTCCTGTCTCTGGCAGCAGGGCTCTTTTTGTTCGCCGATTTTGTGGTCTATTATCGGGGAGATTATAAAAACATGGTATCTATGGCTCTTTTCATCCTTTTTATGGGAGTATTCGTGACCTTTATCTTTGCCAATCTCTACGTTTACCCTCTGCTGGCCTACTTTAACAACAGCATCAGGCATACTGTATACAATGCTCTGGTCATGGCTCTCTGCCATCTTCCATCCAGCATCGCTATGCTGACTATCTCCTTCGCCCTTTTGGCCATTGGAATGACCTTTTTCCCTCCCCTGCTGTTTGTAGCCCCCGGAATGGCTGCCTATCTGCACTCCCGCTTTCTCAGACGGATCTTTGACCAGTACCTGACGCAGCCAGAAGAGGCATAAGCAGACAAACATAGCTGCAGCCTGCCTAAGGCGTATATAAAATAACGAAAGGAATACCCATGAAACAGCCGCATATCATCTTTATCTGCGCAGACCAGCTCCGGTATGATGTCCTTGGAAAAGGATTTACCCCCCATATCGACGCTCTGTCCCGCGAAAGCTTCTGCTTTGACAATGCCTATTGCGCCAGCCCCCTATGTGTACCGGCCCGCGGTTCTATGTTCACCGGAATGTGTCCCAACACTACAGGCAGCCTGATCAACCCCTGGGAGGCCGCCGATGCCTGGGCCGGATATGTAAAAAAAGATATTAAAAACCTCTATGAAATTATGGAGGAACATGGCTGGGACTGTATTCACAGCGGAAAACAGCACCTTTTTACCGAGGGAACGCCTCTGGAGCAGCGTCCCAATTCAAAGACCCGGTGGATGACCACAGAAAAAACCTATAAAGCGTATTTAAAGGACCACAAAAAGCCCATGCCCGGAGGGCCGGATTTCCGCTCCCCCGTGCCGGAGATCCTAAGCCGGAAGAAAACCATATTCACCACCTGCTCCAACGCCAATACGGGGCTTTATGAGCCTGGAGAGGATTTTTACTTTGACAGTTATTTTGCCAGGGCTGCCGTAAAAGGCTTACAAGAGCGCGACACTTCCAAACCCGTATTTTTAAGCTCCATGTTCCTGGCCCCCCATCCTCCCCTGCAGATCCCGGATCCCTGGTTTTCCAGATACAGGCCTGAGGAGGTTTCGCTCCCTGAAAATGTAGGAAACTGGTATCCCCATCAGTCTCCCCTTCAGCTCTATAATGTCACCGGCGCTCTGGGAACCCATTACAAAAAAGCAGAGTGGGCGGAAAGCTGGAGAACCTATCTGGGGCTTGTTTCCCTTTTGGATCACTGTGTAGGACAGCTCATAGACGAGCTGAAGCAGCAGAATATTTACAATGACTGCCTGATTTTGTTTACCTCCGATCACGGAGAGATGCTGGGTTCCCACCGCCTTTTCCAGAAGATGTGTATGTATCAGGAGTCTGCAAAGGTTCCTCTCCTTATGCGTCTGCCGGATCACCCGCTTAAAAAGCAGGCCTCTATCACGGACAATGTAAGCCACATTGACCTGCTTCCCACTCTCTGCGGGTATCTTGGGCTGGAACCAGACTTAAAAACGGAGGGCCGCTCCCTTCTCCCTCTGTTTGAAGAAAACGGATCTCTTACACCGCGCCCGGTTTTCATCCAGTATGACGGAAACAGCTGTCTCAGCGGATGTCAGCGCTGCGTGGTAGACGGCCATCTGAAGCTGATCGTAGATTCCTTCCAAAATGAGATCTTCTTTGAACTTTACAATAAAACAGAAGATCCCCAGGAAACACGGAATCTTCTGTTTGAAAACGGCTATATTCATGAAGGGCGCAGGCTCTTTGAACTGCTTTTAGAGCACATGGCCGCTACCTCCGATCCTTTTATATGCGATCCGGGGGCGTATGAAGCCTTTCTTCACATTCTGTCGTAAATCTCCTCCAGACCCGCAGCGATCTGTCGGATAGTTCCAGGTTCAAAAGGAGAATCCAGGCCCGCGTCCTTTAACATACGGGTGAAAAAGTCAGAGGCGCTGGCCTGACAGAAGGAAAGGTAGCTTTCCCAGGCTGCCTTATAATCCTTCTGCATCCAGATCTTATACTGGAAGGCATCCGTCTGGGCGATCACATAGTCAATGTAGTAAAAGGGATAACTGTAAATATGGTGCTGACGCTGCCAGAAACCTCCCTCTGCATAAAAGGGTGATTCCTCCTCATAGGTCAAATGAGGCTTATACTGATGTTCCAGTTTTTTCCATTCTTCTTTCCGCTGGGCCGGCGTCATTTCCGGGTGATCGTATACAATATGCTGAAATTCATCCACCATACTGCCGTAAGGGATAAATACCACCGCATCCTCCAGCTGGGATTTCAGGAAATCCGCCGCCCTGTCGCCGAAGAAATGCTCCATCCATGGATTGGTGAAAAACTCCATGGACATGGAATGGGTCTCCGCCGTCTCCATGGTAATGTCAGAATGTTCCATAATGGGATCTTTGCCGGAAATATATCCCTGAAAGGCGTGGCCGCACTCGTGGGTGACTACATCCACATCTCCTGCGGTGCCGTTGAAATTGGCGAAGATAAAGGGAGCCTGGTAGTCGGGCAGGTACGTCATATAGCCTCCCACCTGCTTATGGGGACGTGAAAACACATCGAACAGATCCCTCTCCATCATAAAATCAAAAAATTCTTTTGTCTCCGGGGACAATTCCTCATACATCTCCTGCCCGCTTTTTAAAATCTCCTCCGGCGTACCTGATGGCTTTGGACTGCCTTCCGGGAAACTTAAGCCTTCATCCATATGGTACAGCTTGGCAAGCCCCAGACGTTTCCTTCGGTTTTCCCACATTTTCTCTGCAAAGGGCACCCAGTCCTTTTTGATCTGCTTTCTGAAGTTCTCTATGTCCTCTCTGCCATAGCTGTTGCGGTTCATACGACAGTAGCCCAGCTCAGTATATGTCTCAAATCCCAGCTTTCTTGCCTGCTCCGTCCGGTTCTTCACCAGCTTATCATAGAGTGTATCTAACTGCTCCTCAATCCCCTGATAGAACGTATTTACCTTGGACGCCGCTTTCCTGCGGATATCCCGGTTCTCATGGTTCAGATAGGGCGTCATCATGGAAAGGTTGAGCGTCTGCCCCTCCCAGTCGATTTTTGCACTGGCCAGGAGTTTTTGATATTCTGTTACAAGGGTATTTTCCTGCTGCATCAGCGGAACCACTTCCTCGCTTACGGCTTTTGCAGCAAGCTCGATGTTTTTTAAAGCCGGGCCGCCAATCACCGCCTCCAGCTCTCTGCGGTATGGAGAATGGTATAGCAGCTTTTTATACTGCACCTCCTGGTTTAAAAACGCCGGCATTTCCTGATCATAATAATTTTTTTCCTTCTCATAAAAGGGATCTGAGGTGTCAATGCTGTGACGGATCTCCGCCAGAGTGGCCTGCGTCTTAATATGGCCCATAAGCTTATAATAGCGGCGGTGAACATTCAGCTGCTCCTCTGCCGTGCCTGCCGCCTGAAATGCTTCCATAATTGAAGCCAGTTCTTTTTTCGCAGCATCAAAATCGATCCGCTGGTAAGGCATTTCTCCAAATTTCATGTTGATTTCCTCCTGTCTCCATTGTGGTGTTAGTATGGCTGATTTTTATTTTACCATCCCCGAAGAGAAACTGCAAGAAGACAGAAGCACCGCATACGCTCATAAAAGAACGAAATTCCCTGAGCCGGCCGCTGCGTTTTCGCACAAAAAACCGCCTGCCCATATAAGAGCAGACGGTCTGCAAAAGAGGCATCCGATACGGGAAAGGGGTTAAGCCTTAAAGCCCCGGATAGTACCGCAGCCCAAAATCCAACTCATAATAATTTCCCGCTCCATCCCTGTAAGCGTAAGCTTTTCCGTTCTCATCCTTCAGTTCATCCGGCATATACAGATCCTTGTCATATCCCGGAACATCATTGGGGCTGATGCAGACTCCGTTTTCGTCTACTGTTAAAACCTCATCTCCCCTTGGAAGAGTTACCGGCAGCTTTCCTACTGGTGAGAAACGGCCGAAGATTACATCCAGCGTAGCAGTTACATAGGTATCAAAACCTGCCAGAAAAGCGTCGCAGAAAGGCTCTGCATTTCCCACTTCCCAGGCCAGAGTAATATTCAGATTGGCGATTACCTTTCCACCCCGGCTGTGAACCGCCTGAGCGATCGCCTGGATCTCGCCTGCATCCTTTAGGGTAGTCTCCCTATGGGTCTCTTTCGTGGGACGGCCCTCATCATCCACATTGCACACTTTTTTGTCCTCGCACAGATCCAGCTCCAGGTATCCGGGCGTTGCATTAAAATATTCGCCAGAGGACGGATTTAAAAGCAGGATGGCAAGATCCGCCTCACGGTAATCCTCCGTAAGCTCTGCCTCCTCAGCAAGCTGCTCTCTGAGCGCGCTGGTAGCCGCCTCTGCCGCCTCCTCTTTCTTGTTAAAGCACCGGGCATATATCTTCTTTCCCGCCAGTTTCTCTCCGGTCAGCGGCAAAATACCGTCATTTTTCAGCAAAACCACGCTCTTTCTGTGAGCATCCATGGCATGATCCCAGTCAGACCGCTCTCCAATCACCTGCGCCGCATTTTGGGGATCACGGTAAGGATTTTCAAACATTCCCAGGGCAAACAGCTCAGTAAGGGTACGCACTGCCGCCCGGTCAACGCTCTCATCGGTCAGCACCAGCTCCTCCCCGGAAAAGCCCTCAGGAGCCGGGTGATCCCTGTAATAGTCCTTCTTCCACCGGTCATATGCTTCCTGCCCCTGTTTCTGGTCAAACAGGCCGCTGATCAGATCCACGCCCGCATGGGTTACTGCAAAACCGATCCGCTCCGGCTCGTCTAACAGCTCCACGCCCCAGCTCATGTTGTGAACAATGCCGGTATCGGAGTTAATATATCCCTCAAAGCCCATCTGCTTTCTCAAAAGCCCGTCGATAAAGGGCTTATTGTAGGCAAAACCATAAGGCTCCATCTCCATTTCCTGCCCCTTTTTATCCGTCTGTGTCCGGCTTTTTTCAGCTGCCGGCTTTGCGTAGTAGGGCATGATCGAGGCTGCATGGCAATCCACTGCTGTCTGGAACCCCGGAATATGGTATTTTTCCAGAGAACCCTCTGTCTGGTAGACGTTCCACTGGCCCATACGGTAATGGGGATCAAAGCCATTTTCACGGGCTCCCCCTCCCGGAAAATGCTTTACGGTCATAGCCACGCCGTCAGGGGAAACTCCGTCACGGCTGCCCTGGATCCGCGGGATAATCCGCTCAAAGATGCGGCATACCAGCTCCGGATCCTCCCCAAAGGTGCCGTAGCTGCGCTGCCATCTGGGATCTGTCAGTACATCCGCCATATACATATATCCCTTTTTCATACCTACGCTGTCCCATTCCCGGCGGATGCAGTCTGCAAAATCATCTAACAGCTCCGGCCCGTCGCCCCGGACGGCTGCCGCGATTCCCAGTGTTCCCGGCCATGCGGCAAAGACGCCGCCTGCGTCATTCATTCCAAAGATCATCTCGCCATTTTCATTCCGGGAATTGGAAACAACCTGAACCGGTATAAAATGTTCACATTCCTCCGCAACCGCATGAAGCTGGTTGATCCAGTCTGTCATATCTTCCGGCGTAGGGCTGTCGCGCAGGATCAGGTGACGGGCAAACCACTCCTTGATCAACTCGGTAGTGCCCGGCAGATGCTGTTCTCCGAAAATGGTCTTTCCATGAAATTCCCCGTCATCCAGCACCCCGGATTCATCCAGCTGGGGCTTGTGGTCGGGAAAACGATCCGTGTATTTTCCCATACGCCAGTCAGAGATGAAAAGCTGGGCGATCTTTTCCTTGGTAGTCAGAGTCTTTACATACGCCTCAGCCCGCTCCCTTGCCGGAATACGCCAGTCGTCAAAATCCTTAAACTCCCCGCTTCCGTCCAGATCTTTAAAGTAAAGTCCGTCCCGCTCTATCACGTTTCTTGAAACCGTTCCGATCACAGGGCCTCCCTGGTTCTCATAATACCGAATATGATCCGATGCTTTCTTTGCCATAATCCTTTTCCTTTCTCTCATATTCACCTGCAGATAAAGGCTTGCAGCCCATCCGCCTCAGTTTGCCCTTATCATACACGGATTTTGCACAATTTCATAGGACAATTTTCGGAAATATCAGTATAATTTTAAGTTATTGCCGCAGCAGGAAACAAAGGATTCCTGCTGGTTGATTTACAGGCCCAAAAAGGCCCGCAGCATCTCTCCCGCGGGCCTCTGTTAAAACCGGCCGCAATCCCAAAAGAGCTGCAAAACAGCCTTACCGGACTGCGCCGATCAGTTCCTTTATATCCTTCACTCCATGCTTTTGCATATAAGCCTGAATTCCATCCACGGTCTCCACCGTTGCGTACGGATTGTGGAAATTGGCGGTTCCGATGGATACGGCAGTGGCACCGGCCAGAATAAACTCCAGGGCGTCGGAGGCATTTGCAATACCGCCCATTCCAATGATGGGAACACGGACTGCATTTGCCGCCTGATATACCATGCGCACTGCTACCGGCTTGATGGCAGGGCCGGAAAGTCCGCCGGTCTTGTTGGCCAGCGCAAAAGTGCGGCGCTCCACATCGATCTTCATACCCGTTAAGGTATTGATCAGGGAAATGGCGTCGGCTCCCCCTGCTTCTGCCGCCTTTGCCATCACCGTAATATCGGTGACATTGGGACTGAGCTTCATGATAACCGGCTGCTTTGCATGGGCCTTGACCGCCTTTGTGATGGCCTCCACAGCCTTCGGATCCTGACCGAAGGCAATCCCGCCCTCTTTTACATTGGGGCAGGAAATGTTGATCTCCAGCATATCTACCGGCTCCTCGCCCAGGCGCTCCACTACCTCAATATAGTCCTCTGTGGTGCGGCCACAGACATTTACAATGATCCTGGTATCATATTTCTTTAAAAATGGAATGTCGCGCTTTGCAAATACATCGATGCCGGGATTCTGAAGCCCAATGGCATTGATCATGCCGCCGTAGGTTTCCGCAATTCTGGGGGTGGGATTTCCGGGCCAGGGCACATTTGCAACGCCCTTTGTCACAACGGCACCCAAACGGTTTAAATCTACAAACTCGCTGTATTCCATACCGGAGCCAAAGGTTCCGGAGGCTTCCATCACCGGATTTTTAAATTCCACGCCGGCAATATTTACACTCATATTCACGGATCCGTTCCTCCTTTACAGTTCGATCTCGTCTGCCAGGAATACAGGGCCGTCCTTGCAGATGCGCTTGTTGTGTACCTGAGAATGTTCGTCTTTTTCCCTGGACTGGCAGACGCAGGCCAGACAGGCACCCACGCCGCAGGCCATCTTTTCTTCTAAGGAAATCCAGCACTGAATTCCCTTTTCCCTTGCATACGCCTTTAGGGCACGAAGCATGGGAGCAGGGCCGCAGGCGTAGATCACCTCTGCGTCAAGGCCGTTTTCACGAATAGCATCCAGGACATTTCCCTTTGTACCGCAGCTTCCGTCCTCCGTTGCCGCATACACAGAGCCGCAGTCTTTAAATTCATCCATCAAAAAGGTCTGGCTGTTCCGGTAGCCCATTACAGACTGAACCAGCTCTGCACCGTTTAAACGCTTTAACTCCTTTGCCAGCTCCAGCATCGGAGGTACACCGATGCCGCCTCCGATCAGGAACGCCTTTTTTCCCTCTTTAAGAGGGAAACCATTTCCCAGAGGCCCCAGGATATCCACTGTATCACCGGCCTTAAGGGTGGAAAACTCCTCTGTGCCTGCTCCTGCGATCCTGTATACCAGCCGCAGTTCCCCGGCCTCCCTGTCAATGCCGCAGAGGCTGATGGGCCTTGGAAGCAGGCGGGAGCCGTCTTTGGAATAGACGGATACGAACTGTCCCGCCACAGCCTGTGACGCAATCTCACCAGCCTTCAGCCTTAAATCATAAATACCTTCAGCCAGCTGTGCCTGTGAGACAACAGTGGCTGTCATTTTTAATTTTGCCATGAATCTTCTCCCATTTTCCTGTCATTCTTATGCCGATCCCATCGGGAACCAGCCATAACCGGACCGTTTCTGCCCCGGCAGAAGGCCGGGGCAGCCTTTCTTACAGTACGCGGTTGATGTCAGCCACCATATCTATTACAGCCTGTCTGGATGCCTCTGCAAAATGCTCCGGGCCAAACTGCTTATACTTCTCCTGCTTATACGCTGCAATAATTCCTCTGGATGAGTTTACGATGGCACCCAGACCGTCTTTGTTAAAGCAGTGCTTTAAGTCCTCTGCCGTGCCGCCCTGAGCGCCGTAGCCGGGTACAAGGAAATAGGTGCGGGGCATAAGGTTTCTCAGTATCCGGCTCATCTCAGGATAGGTAGCACCTACGACAGCGCCTACATTGCTGTAATCACCGTCCATGGAAGCGTCTCCCCACTCTACTACCTTCTCTGCCACCCACTCATAGAGAGGACGGCCGTCAATTAGGCGGTCCTGGAACTCGCCGCTGGAAGGATTAGAGGTCTTTACCAGAACAAAGAGACCTCTGTCATGGCTACTGCATACATCCACAAAAGGCTTTACGCCGTCTGTGCCAAGGTATGGGTTTACGGTAAGGAAATCTGTATCAAAACCGCTGTAGGTTTTTGAACCGACCTGGACACTGCCGATATGGCCCACAGCATAGGCGGCGGAGGTAGAACCGATATCGCCTCTCTTCGCATCACCGATGACAATCAGGCCCTTTTCCTTACAGTAATCCACGGTTCTTTTATAAACCTTTAAGCCCTCAATGCCGAACTGCTCATACATGGCGATCTGGGGCTTTACGGATGGGATCAGGTCAAAGGTATGATCTACGATCTCCCTGTTGAACTGCCAGATAGCTTCTGCCGCTCCCTCAAGGGTCTCTCCGTACTGCTCAAAGGCAGCTGCCTGAATGTGCTCCGGAACATAGGAAAGCATGGGGTCTAAGCCTACGCAGACAGGGGCCTTTGTTTTCTGTATTTTTTCAATTAACTGACGGATCATAACGTCCTCCTCTTGTCTTGTGATGTGTTGATTGTTTATCATTTTATCATAGTTTTTGCGGTCTGAACAGTACCCATTTTCCTGGAAAATACAGCTTTGAAAAAAGGAAAACGGCATCCGGCTGAGTTTTCACATTTCTCAGGGATACCGTTTTTGTACACTCATTTCAGAATCCGAGACTGCTGCAGCGCCTTCGCCCTCAGTCCCTGGTATTCTCTCTTTTCATCACAGCCCTTGAAGGGGTCTTTGGACCTCTGTGCACGGTAATATGCGCCTTTTGGACGAAAGCACTGTCAAAGCCGTCTCTGGTATTGCTGTTGGGGAAGATGAAATTTTTGCCGCTGGAGGTGACTGTCAGGCGCAGCCTGTGGCCGGGAAGGAAGGCGTTTGATATCTTGGTAGTTCGGATGGTAATCTCATAAATCCCATCCGGTTCCAGATACTCCGCCTTTTCAAATCCATTCCTGTATTTTGCGCTTAAAACACCGTCCGCCAGCTTGATGGAACGCCCCTGTTCATCCACATCCGTAATCCGCACCATAAAGTCCGTATCCGGGCAGTCGCAGGAAATATAAAGAGTGACTGCCAGCTCACCGGTGATAACACAGGACTTTGTAAATGGCTCTGTGGTGTAGGCAAGCATATCCTCCCGCCACTCCATACGTGTATAATCCTCTGGTATCTCCAGCTCATTTTCCGACATATCCACGATATGGACGGACGGATTTTCGGGATCGTACACATAGCAATCCCTGCCTTTACCGGCAGAAGGCTCAAAGCGCAGACTCCCCTTTCCGCAGCCGGCAGCTGCCCACTGGACATAGCCCAGATAGGAGCCTCCGGTCATTCCCACTGTGCCGTCACTCCATGGCTGGGCCGCAATCCAGTTTAAGGTATCATCTCCATCCTCAATCTCATAGTGCTGGGGCATCCATTCCCCTGTGCTGTCCTCCCGTCCTCTGACGTCCTGGATCACCACCGCGTATCCTCTCTGTACAAAGCGGTAATATACCTCCACGCCCCGGCGCTTTCCGTAAGGGGTACGAATTAGAACAGCGGGCCAGCGCTGTTGGCCTGCCGGGGCGCTCTTTACAGCGAGAAGATATACTTCCGAAGCCAGCCTTTCCCCATCTCTGGTCTGAACCATTTCCGTTCCCCAGAAACAGACGCCAAGTTTCCTATGTGTCCAACTATGCAGAAATGGACTCTTTCACCCCATTCCCGCTGCCGTCAAAACTGCGATCACTGCGGGAGGCACCAGAAGGGCTGGAAGAAGATTCAAGGTACGGATCTGCTTGATCCCAAGGATCCCCAGTCCGCTGCTTAAAATCAGGATTCCGCCCACCAGGCTGATCTCGTTCATCAGTGCATCGGTGATAAACGGCTCAATCACGCTTGCTAACAGATAGATACTGCCCTGCCAGCAAAACAGGACTGCCGCTGCAATGGCGATTCCCACACCGAAGGTAGAACTGAGCACCGTTGATGTGATTCCATCCAAAATCGCATTGGTATAAAGGTAGGTGTTATCTCCCTGAAGGGCGCTCTGCATAGGGCCTAAAATTGAAAGCGTGCCTGCGCAAAACAGAAGGATGGCAGCAGACAGTCCCTGGGAAAGATTTGATCCCCCGGATATCTTCCCCACCGCGCGGTCAAAAACCGCAGCCAGATCCAGTCTTGTACCGATCAGTCCCCCAATGGCCAGGCTGACAATAAAGAGCACATGGTACCTTGACTGGGGCATAGCCTCTGTAATGGAATTGATGCCAAGAGCCGCGGCAGCCAGCCCCATGGAATCCATCATAACCGTTTTATACTTCTCTCCGATTCCTTTCTTTAAGGTGCTGCCAACTATACTTCCCATAAGAATAGCGCCCGTATTCGCAATGGTTCCCAACATGGATATTTCCTCCTGTGTACTTTCTCTCTTTTAACCGGCTGCGCCTTCCTGCGGCCCGCTTACTTCCATATCTTACAGCCTCTCATGTTTCTTTCAGATCACCCTTCTGCGGCTCCATTTTCCTGACAGATATCCGGCAAAGGAAATCAGATAATTGGCTGTCCATCCCATGGGGACTGCATACCACACAGCTGCCACGCCCCATACCGGAGCCAGCAGAAACGCCACGGCTACTCGGATTCCCAGATTGATAAGGTTTGCTGCCGTAAATACCGCCATGTCCCCCGCGCCTCTTAGGACACCGTCCGTGCAGGCCTTTAAGCCGATAAATACAAAGAACCAGCCAATAAAGGACAGATACCCGGTTCCTGTGGCAAAAGCCTCCGATGCTGTATCCCCTCCCAGAAAAGCAGCGATGATTTCTCCGTTCCAGATTCCCACGCCAAAAGCGATGAGCGCTGCAAACGCCCCCACAATTGCATAGCTGATCCGGTAGCCTCTCTTTACCCGGTCAATCCTGTCTGCACCGATGTTCTGAGCAGTAAAGGTGGCTACCGCATTTCCCGTCGCTATCATAGGCACAATGCAGATAGACTCAATACGGCTGCCTGCGGAGTAGCCTGCCAGCACAGCCGAACCAAAGCCGTTGACTACCGACTGTACCAGCAGCATTCCGATGGATACAATGGACTGCTGAAGGATCGAGGGAAGCGCAATCCTCGTTCCTCCTGCCAGCATCCCACTGTCATACCGTTTCACAGCCCCTGACGGATACGTTTTTAATTTGCGGATCAGAAGTCCAAAGGAAATCACAGCGGATACTCCCTGTGAAAATACCGTTGCAACCGCTGCCCCATCTACTCCCATCCCAAGCACAGTAATGGAAAAAATATCCAGAACTACATTCAAAATAGAGGAAAAGACCAGAAGATACAGCGGCGTTTTAGAATCTCCCAGCGCGTTAAAAACAGCGGCCAGCACATTGTACATAAAAAGAAAGGGCATCCCAAGAAAATAGATCCCCAGATAAAGCTCTGCCTGAGCCATGATATTGTCTGGGGTCTGCAGAGCTCTTAAGATCGTGCCGTTAAAATAATATCCCACACCGCCCAGGATCAGACTCACCGTAATGAAACTGATCAGGGCAGTAAACACCGAGGTTTTCATTCTGGCATAATCTCTGGCTCCCAGATACTGGGAGGTCAGCACCGACGCGCCGTTTCCGCCGCCAATGGCGATCATGATAAACACATTTGTCAGGGCATAAGAAGCGCCCACTGCCGCCAGGGCTTCCTCTCCCAGAAAATTTCCAACAATCATGGAATCCGCCATATTGTAAAACTGCTGAAACAGATTTCCAAGGATCAGAGGCAGCGCAAAGAAAAGCAGGCGGATGCCCGGCTCTCCTGTTGTCAGATCCCTGTTCTGCTTCTTTGTTTCCGTTCCCGTTTTCTCTATGACAATCCCCCTCCTTTGTGCTGTACCTTAGCTCTCAGCCGGATTACACCGGTTATCCTGCAAAGGTTCTTAATGTATCCTCCAGTATTCCCCGAAACAGCCGTTTATACCCCGGTCTCCTCCCTCATGCATCTCTCAAATTCATCCAAAAGCTCCCCGAAGAATTCCAGCGCCTCATCTACGGGCCCGCTTTCAGACATATCTACGCCGCAGAGTTTTAAAAGCTCCACTGGCTCCATAGAGCAACCGCCTCCTAAAAAGCTTCTGTAGCCTTCCAGAGTCCCCGGCTCCCCGGCCATGATCCTGCGGCTGATGGCGATTGCCGCGGAAAATCCGGTAGCATACTGATATACATAAAAAGGCGTATAGAAATGGGGAATCCGCTCCCATTCATATCCGATCTCTTCATCCACCTCCATATCCGGACCGAAATAGTCCCTGTTTAACTGCGCATAGATCCCGCACAGACTCCGGGCCGTCAGGCTCTCTCCCGCCGCCTCCATCTCATGAGCCTTCTGCTCAAATTCCGCAAACATGGTCTGGCGGAACAGCGTGGTACGAAAGCTTTCCAGAAAATGGTTCAGCAGATAAGCCCGCTCCTTCCTGTCTTTGCTGGTTTCTAACAGATGACGGATTAAAAGCGCCTCGTTGCAGGTAGACGCCACCTCAGCCACAAAGATCCTGTAGCCGGCATACGTATAAGGCTGGGCCTCATTGGAATACCATGTATGGATGGCATGGCCCATCTCATGAGCCAGCGTAAAAACATCCTTTAAGGTTCCCTGGAAATTTAACAGCACATAGGGATGACAGCCATAAACTCCCCAGGAATAAGCTCCGCTCCGCTTACCCTCATTCTCATACACATCGATCCAGCGGCCGTCAAAGCCCTTTTTTAGCAGCGCCCGGTACTCCTCCCCCAGAGGCGCCAGTCCCTCTTTTACCATCTCCTTTGCCTCCTGAAAGGAAAACGGCCGGTCTGCCTCTGCCACCAGGGGCACATAGAGATCATACATATGAAGATCATCCGTTTTAAGAAGTCTTTTGCGCAGAGAAATATAGCGGTGAAGCTTTGGCAGCCCCTTTCTCACGGAAGCAGTGAGCCGGTCATACACCTCCTCCGGCACCTCATTGGAGTTAAGATAATAGGAACGGCTGGAATCATATTTTCTGGCTCTGGCATAAAAAACAGCCTGCTTTACATTGGCTGCAAATGCTGCCACCAGTGTATTGGAATACTGCTTGTATACACCATACAGGCTTTCAAAAGCCGATTTACGGATCTTTCGCTCCGGGTTCTCCATAAGGGAAATAAAGGAACCATGAGTCACAGGAAGCTCTCTGCCGTCACTTCCTGTAATGGATGGAAAACGTACGTCTGCATTGTTAAACATACGAAATATCTGAGCACCGCCCTGAGTGGCTTCTTTAGAACGCGCCAGCAGCCCTTCCATCTCATGGGATAAAGTATGGGCCTTTCTCTTTGCCAGCTGCTCCAGAAGGCGTCTGTAGTGGGAAATACCGTTTTCCGATCTGCAATACAAAGCCAGCTGACCGTCAGGCATCCCTAAAATCTCCGGTATCATAAAAGCCGACAGCTCCCCGGCCCGAAAAGACAGACTCTGAGCCCTTGAAAACATATCCTGGTACTCCTGGTCTGCCGTATCCTCATCAGACCGCATCCTGGCGTATACATACAGGCGCTCAATCTTCTCAGAAAAAGTGTCGTCAAACTTCAGCGCTTCGTACAGCACATCTGCCGACTCTGCCAATTTTCCCTTAAATTCCTCATAGCGCTCCGCCTCCTTTACAGCCTCCTTATAAAGCTGCTCCCAGGTTTCACGGTCTGCCACCATATCCTCCAGTTTCCATGTATCTTCCATGGGTATTTCATATCGCTTTTTCGTCATATAAAGCCTGCTCCTTTTTTATTCTATCCTTCCCTCACGGGTCAGCATACCTCTGCTCCAAACGGCATCAGCGCCAGCTTTGCCAGTTTAAACTGCTGGAGTCCAAAGGGGATTCCTACCACCGTCACACACAGGAAAAGCCCCAGGCACAGATGCTCCGCAGCCAGAGGCAGCCCTGACACCAAAAGCCAGATGATATTTAACAGAAACGACCCGGCGCCTCCGCCGTAGATCACTTCCTTTCCAAAGGGAAAAAAGCTTAAGGACGCCAGCTTAAAGCACTGTAATCCTATGGGGATTCCCACCACCGTAACGCACCACAGACAGCCTGCCAGACACCAGCTCAGACCGCTGACTGCGCCTCCGAAGATAAACCAGACTGCGTTTCCAAGACATCCCATACGTTTTACTCCTTCCTCCATATTCATTTTCATTCTGCCGTCAGCAGCAAAAGGGACACACGTCCCAACTGCCCTGTAAGGTGATTATATAATAAATGGTTCTGGCTGTAAAGGAGCGTGCAGTCATATATAAAACATCTGCCAGGTCACAGCCTTGTTCTGCCGGAAAATACATCAGAAACAGCAGTTATCCCTGCAAAAAAACTGCCTGCGAAGTTTTACAGGCAGTCTCCAGACAAACATATTCTATTCATTCGCTCAGGAGCGTTTCTCTATCACCCCACTAAAATCCATCCCGAATCCAAAGTCATACACATGGCCTTCGCTGTCTTTGTAGCATTTCATATCAAAGGCCACATCCTCCTTCTGCTCCTCTACCGTCTTCATATCTGCGGGGAGTTGAAGGGGCAGACGGCCCTGGGGCGCAAACTCACCGCAGGCCACCTGGCAGACGGCCCTGGGATTGACGCCGTAGTCCGCCAAAACAGCGTCAGCTAAAGGCTCAAGTTCTGCCATGACCATGGGATTTTTCATGGATACCGACACAACCACCGGCTTTTCTCCCATTATTTCCCGCATCCGAACTACCATATCCAGATCCTCCTCATTGGCAGCCGTATTCCACTTGCCGCGGTAGCTGCGGTTTGCAGACTCCTCCAGCGGATCGCCGCCCGCTATGCTTATCTCTCTGGCATATTCTGCCTGATAGGGGCGGTACTGAAGAGTCACCGGCACATAGCCGTTCCCGCCCGCCGCCCGATCCTCCGGGCTATATCCCTGAGAAATGGGTGACTCGATAAAACACAAGGCCGCATCTGCCTCCTGGGGCGTATCCACCACTGTAAAATACTCTTTTGCGGCCTCCTTTCCCGCCGGAATCATAAAGCAGTCCTCTGTCCTGTGGCTCATAAAATCATAATAGGGCCGGATATGACGGTTCGGAATATAAACCTTCGCCTTTTGTTTCAGCGGAAGAACATTTCCACGGTTTTTCAGGAGGGTAATGCTTCTTAACTGAGATTCAAAGCCCTTTTTCACATACTCCGGGTTTCCCACGGTCTCCAGGGAGGCCTTCAGATCCAGATACGGATTTTCAAAAAGGCCCACTCGGAAAATATTGGTTAAAAGGCGCACGGCAGACCGCTCCAGTCTGGCCCGCATAGCCTCCTCACCATAGATCTGACAGCCTCGCTCATAAGCTGTCAGCAAAGGCTCTGCATCGTTATTTCCGCCAAACTGATCCACGCCTGCTTCCAGTGCCTTTAAATGGCGTCCAGCCTCATCCAGGCCCTCCACGCCCCAGCATTTTCCGGAAAACGTCTCTTCCTTTGGCCCCATATCGCGGGTAATGCCCCAATCCGTGCATACTACACCGTCATAGCCCAGTTCCTCCCGCAAAAGATCCTGGATCAGATACCGGTTGTAGGAATTTCCCACATTTTCCCCGTTCTTTTTATCCTGATTCCAGGAAACGGTATAGTAAGGCATCACCGCGCTTGCACTGCCCGTTCCATCTTTTAAGTCAAAGGCCCCTTTCGTAAATGGCTTTAGATGCTCCTTAAAATTCTCCCCCGGATATACCGCGTATTTTCCATAAGCGTAATGGGCGTCTCTTCCTCCTTCGCAGGGACCGCCGCCGGGAAAATGCTTTACCATGGTATGAACACTTTCTTCTCCCCATCCATCCTCGCTTCCCGGAGTTGTCTGGAAACCGTCGCAGTATGCCCTGGCCATTTCCGCCGTCAGCTCTGTGTCCTCTCCAAAGGTATCCGCAAATCGCATCCATCTCGGTTCCGTAGCAAGGTCGATCTGGGGAGACAGGGCCGTGGTAATTCCCAGGGCGCGGTATTCCCTAGAGGCGATCTGCCCGAAGGTCTTTACCTGCTCTGGATCAAAGGCCGCTGTAAGCCCGATTCCATTGGCCCATTTTGAAATAGGCTCCCCCGTCTGTGCAATATATTCCGCCGTAGATCCTACGCTGTGGCGGGGATCTGAGCTGTTATTGGCCGGGATGCCAAAGCCGTCATTTTCCGCCAAAGCCTGAAGATTATTATTCCAGCGCACCGCGGTCTCCGTATCCTTTAATTCCAGGATCAGCACATGGCGCACCTTATCTTTCAGAAGAAATTCCCTCTGCTGATCCGTCAGATCCCAGCTTTTAGCACCGCTCTCCATGAATTTCTTTCCATGATAGGTTCCCCCAAAGGTCTCTGCCTGAGGCCCGCAGGCAGGAATCACCTGATGGGCGCTGTAAAGCATAAGCCCCGCAATCTCCTCTATGGAAAGCCTGGCTGCCAGGTCCTTTGCCCGTTCCTTTGCGGGAAGTCTCCAGTCCTCATAGGGCGCCAGCTTACCCGTTCCCAAAAAATCCTTAAATGCCAGCCCGTCCTCCGTGATCAGCTGGACCCTGGTATCTTTAGCCAGCCCCAGATCCTTTCCGCCCGGATTATGAATAATGACATATCCGTCCTTTGATTCTTTTGTCCATTTTCCTTCCATCTGTAACCTCCTGCTTGCGCCGCCCCATATTCCCCACTGCTCTCACCTAAGAACAGTTTCACCGGCCTATTACGGCAAAGGATACGAAGGCCCTGGGGAGAGGGGCGCTGATTCTGATGGCATTATTGTATCACAGGATGGAAACCGACTGATAGAACTATTTACAGAAAAAATATCCACATTTCCCGCTCATTTCCCCCAATCTTAACAAAAATGTCAGAAATTATTAGAAAATAGTCAAAAGAAAGTAATTGGTTTTGTAATATCTATCCGTTATAATCATATATGTTAAAATATCTTTTGCCCCAGCATCATATAAAAAGGTAAACAGATTCATAAAAGGAGAGTTTCATTATGAAAAAGAGATTTATAACAGCAGCAGCTATGGCAGCAGTCACAGCAACCGTATTGTTAAACGGATGTACCAGCCCTCAGACCAGCTCTTTGGTTTCCTCTCAGACAGAAACAGAGTCCCCCGCAACAGAACAAGTGCAGACAGAAGAAAGCACAAAGGCGCCGGAAACAGCAGCCGGCGAGACAGAAGCTGAGGCGGAGGATGTGGTTCGGACCGAAGCCGTCTATGTCAAGGACAGCGAGTTTGCTGATGAGGGAAAGCTGGTATTCCACAATGACACCCTTGGCGATTTCATCTGCATTCTCAGCGATTTTACCGTTATGCCCGAGGAATTAAAGGACGGAGAAACCTATGTCATCAGTCATTCCATGGTTATGACCATGTCTCTGCCGGGGCAGCTTCCCCAGGTATATTCCATCCGTACCATGGATGATCCCTATCAGGATTCCATCGGCACAGTGAAGGCCATAGATGAGGACAGCGTACTCTTTGAACGGGCTGACGGTTCTCAGTTCATGGTAAACAAAGACAGTCTTGGCAATACAACGGTTCAGGAAGGAGATCTCTGTGTGGTAAGCCATACACAGAACATGACCCGTTCCATGCCGGGAACCTATATGGAAGTAAACCGCGTGGCTGTACTTCCTCAGCCCGAAGAAGGGACGGAAGCTGCCAGTCCGACCGAATCCCTTACAGAGAGCACAGAGATGGAAACCATCAAGGCAGAATAAGCTGGGATTGCAAAATACCTCCCCGCCACAGACACTGTTTCTGTGACAGGGAGGTATTATATGTTTATCCGTCCTTCCGTTCATCCTTCCAGACAAAAAGGATCCCCTTCTCCTGATACTCCCGGATCTGTTCATCCGTGTAGCCCAGATTCTTTAAGATTTCCGGCCCCTGCTCGCCAATCAGAGGGCCGCCCTTATACTCAGGAACGCCCATTTCCTGGAATTTCACCGGCGGTCTTACCAGGGTTCTGATGTTTCCGTTGTCATATTCCATCCTGTACAGACAATCTCTCGTTTCTCCTTCCACACACTATGTTCCTTCCCCATTTTTCTGTTTCCCCAAAATATTTTCTGTCCATCCACATTCCCACCAAAAGCTTATCCAATGCCTTCCAAAATTTCTGAAACGCTTATATGTGCTTGGCACTGCATATTACTTCCAGCAATGCGCTTTAAGAATTCTCCTCCTGCAATAGATTAAAAAATATTCGGTTCAACTCTCTCCAGTCATAATTCCGGTCATCCGGCATCTGATCCGCTATTTCTTTCTGACGTTCAAGTTCCCTGGCGATATACTCCTGAACCGTTGGATTCTGCAGTCGGCGTTCTGCCTCATCCGAGTTTCTCTTTACTGCAAGAAGCCTGTCAATTTCTCTGGAAAGCTCCCGGGGAAGTTCCTGTTTCATCAGATCATCAAATAAAACCGGAGCCGGAATACCGTGTTCCCTGATATACTTCGCCGCTAAAAGGGGCCTCAGAGCATAGAAGTATTTTTTATATTTTACCTTTTCCTCCTGCAGATCCTGAAGAAATGTCTTGTTCGCTGTACCGTAATAGTGATATATGGCGGCCTTTTTTGAAAAATACAGTTTTGCTGTCTCATAAATACATTCCCAGGCTGCGCTGGATTTATATACGATCGGAGAATTTGCCCACTCAAACAGCGTGGCATTTCCACGCTGAAACTGTACCAGGGCCTTCTTCAGATCCCACCCGTTAATATCAAGAACTTCATCCAGCTGCCATTCAATCACATCTTTTACCGGATCCAGACGCAGATATTCGTCTGGTTTCCGCACATAGATGAAGCGCACGTCATAATCACTGTCCGGCGATGCGATTCCCCATGCACGGCTTCCTGATTCCACTGCATAGAGGATAGCAACCTGTTCCTTCTCTTCAATTTCCTTCAGTTTTTCCTGAATTTCGTTCTGAATCTCCCGTTTCATCATCAAATCTCCAATGCCCTTCTGTTAATATGCTCCACAAACTCCTCCACCCTAACCATATCAGGATGATCCGGCAGGCAGCTCTCTTTTTCTGCCTGTTCCAGGCGTTTTTCATAATCCGAAAGCAGTTCATAAAACTCCGGCATAAAGTCTTTTTCTGCCGTCTGAAAACCGCCGTTTCGGATTTTTAAAAGCAGTTCCTGCTCTGCGGTCCGTCTGGTGCGGATCTCACCGCGTTCCAGAATATCAATGGCCATCATAAACAGCCGGATCAGATGCATGGCGTGCTTGTTCAGGTGGTTGTCATCCTTCTTTTTATTGCGTTTTCCGATTTTGTCATAATCCTTCACTACATTGTGCATAGAAGACCACATCTTTTCATAATCTCGAAGGGGCAGGCGTTTAAAATCTGCATCCACAAATATTTCCGTTTCCAGCTTGGGATTTTCAGCCTGGTCAATGTACAGGTGAATCCTTCCCTTGTCAAACCGGTCATACCTCCGTCCAAAATCCTCCAGTACATTCTGAACGGAACGGAGTATATGCTGCTCCCTCTCCTTTTGAGGCATGAAATCTCTGGCAATCGCGTTCTGGAGACGGCGCAGCTGAGCGCTTGCATATCCTCCAAAAGACCTGGCTGCCCGTTTTGACAGAAACATCCCCCGATGTTTATAAAGTTCCCGTCCAAGAGAGGACATAATCAAATACTGATCCTCATCAAGCCCCAGGATTTCAATGGTATTGGGATTACATTCCAGCAAAAGCTTTACAATTTTGTTGAATGAGTAAAGAACCGTATCCGTATCCCCATCCTCGTACTGCTCAAATTCTGTCAGTCCCACCAGATCAGAAGGCAGATTCAGCGTCACTCCTCTGAAATCAATATCACTGTTTTCATTATTCGTCCCGTAAGCATAGCTTCCCCCAAGGCCAAGGAGCATGATCCGTTTTCCCAGCCTTGGATTTGTCTTTAAAAATTCATATTCTTCTGTATCCAGCAACTTTTTAAAATCCCTGTCCGCCATTCTTTTCTCACTCCTTCCACGGGTATTCCAGCCGCATATCCCCTCATTCCTGTCATTAAAATGATTGCATACAAAAAGACAATGCACTGTCAAGTACCGCAGTTTCTCAGCCAGATCTGACTGTCACAGTTTCCAATACCGTCCAATGATTCCTTACAAAATCTATGACTGTGCAGTGTCATCCCTTCACCCGAACGGCTAACATCATGATTGATGTTTATTTTTGTTTATGCTAAGATCATAGTATAATTTTGTCTGACATACAATCCAATTTTCTCATTTTTTCAAGAAACACACCTGCATATAGTTTTTCTGCAAAATACTATATGATGGCTGCCTGGATTTTGCCGTCCTTCTGGAGCCGACAGACACTACAAGGTATGAGTACATTTCGCTGCCCGCTTTTGATTGCCGGGAACTTTTAATACCAGAATTGCATGGTGGGCTCAAACGGAATTAGAACGCATGAATATTGTCGCAACTTACAATTTGATAAACGGTATCCTGTGTTCAATAAAGCGTCTGAAGCTTTCTTAAACGAATTTTGGAAATGAACCTGTGTTTTTACATACTAATGGGGAGACTTATCCCTTCTTCATCACCACAATATCATTCACGCTTACTCCAAACAGCATACTGAGCGCCATCACATTATCCAGTGTCGGCATACTCGTTCCATGAATCCACTTGTAAATTGCGTTTGTCGTGGCAAAGCCAAAATACTCTGCCATAGCGGCCACACTGTATCCGGCGTCCCTTCGCATTCCATCTATATTTATTCCGGTGGCAACCGGATCAATAACCGGATAATTTCCCATTTTTCTCACCTTCACACAATAAAAATAACTGTCTTCCCTCATGGAGAAAGCGGCTGCATGGACGTGAGCTTTGGAAGCTACGGCAAGCGATAAGCCTTTTCCTGCCATAAGGGTACAAAAAAGAGACGCTGTTGTTTACGGCGTTTTTCTACCTGCCCATGGCGTTTCAGACCATTACTCATCATAGATTCCTCCTGTGCTTATCGTTATATCTTCCCCCAGCATACCCGTCTCTGGCAAAAAAGCAGCCAGTAGTTTTTATCCTTCTGCCGGGATAGCCGGACTGAAACCAGCCTCGTTCTGTCCGCAGCGCAATACCTTATCCATTTGGCTGCGTTCGCTCATAATTATATGTTCCTGTACGGTTCCAAAACTACGGATGCAGGGCTCGAACCTGCGACACGCTGCTTCAGAGGCAGCAGCTCTTCCAGCTGAGCTAATCCGCATAAATTTTTATATCTGTAAGTACAGATATCATGCGTGTAGTGGGGCTCGAACCCACGACCTGACGGTTAAAAGCCGCCTGCTCTTCCAGCTGAGCTATACACGCAAAAATACCGCCTGTCCGGTCAGGGCAGGCGGTGAGAAAAACGATAACGGGATTCTGTCACAAATCAATCAAAAATCCCCTTCCACAGCTTTATCCTGACAGGTATTGGAAACAGACGCTCTTTACGGGCGCGTTTCTGTTTCTGCTGCTGTTTCTCAAAAATCGCCATATTTGTCATCGTTTTTCTCTCCCTTCGTTTTGATATCTGCATTATACTCCGGCAGACAGAACCTGTCTATCTTCTGTCAGTAGATAACTCAGGTAAATAATCTAATATCATGAAACAGAAATGTCAGTTTATCGATTTTCTTGTTGATATGCCAGTGGCCGCAGTACCACTCTCTGTAATCCAGCCTGTCCTCAATGCTATCCAGCCAGTTCTCCGTAGATTTATCTACCTTACTCTGGTCAATTCCCGGCAAAAAATACTCTACCGGCTCATATTTGCGGGGACAGGTGTGTGTTAATACCACGTCCACGTTCCAATTCGCCTTATCCAGCTGCTGTTCCACATATCGCCTGACCTCCTCCGATGGCTGCTCATCCGGGAACCATCGGTATCCCATACGCAGCCGGTATTCCTTATCAATCGAATAGGCCCCGCCGATAACCAGTACACTTCTTCCATTGATCCGGTAAATTTCACCGTCTTTTGCAAATAGCAGCCGCGGGAAACGCGCCTCCTGATAAACCATTCCACCGTTCCAATCAACCAGCCGGTATTCCCCCACTGTTTCCGGCCGCATCTCATGGTTGCCATGTACCAGAAAATATGTCATGTGCGTATGAGATACGTCCATTTTTCCTGCATCATCTCTGATATCCCCAAAATAATTAAACCCCGCATCTCCCAGAATCATCATGATATCATCCTGCTTCGTTTCCATTTCCGCACAGAAATTTTCGATTTGACGAAAATCCCCATGGGTATCACCTGTAATATATACCGCCATTGTAGTTCTTCCTCCCATTAGAACACTTATTTTTCTTAATCCCCCAACTGTCACAGCACTGCAAAAACAATGCAAATGCTTTATGCTTACACTCCCGGAAATTCTTTTCCTTTTCTTCTTTTTTATATTTGTCAAGGCGTCTTGTCGTCCCACCCTTTAATACAGCAATATCCCCGTCCACGACGAGGATATCTTCGATACTGGTATGTAATATTCTGCTGAGGATCAGGAAATTGTCCAGACTCGGAAGGGATTTTCCGGACAGCCACTTATAGACTGCCTGGGGATTCTCAAAACCCATTGCTTCCTGGATATCCTTAACGGAATACCCTCTATCCCGGATCATCGTTTTCATCCGCTTTCCGGTGGCTTCCTGCTGGATCGACAAATATACTGGTTCCATATGGCATACCTCCTGCTATTCATCTTTCCATTCCAAAACACGATGAAAACAGTATACCTCTTTTCTGGATCCTATACCATAACTTTTTTATTACAATTCATAACTGTTCAGCCATGTTCACATTTTTCTCCTTAAACGCGGCATATGACCGTGCTTTTGCCGCTTCGCACATACAGAATGTACGAAAAGCTTTCGATTCCCCAGACAGACAGCGATATGGCAGGATTTCCCTCTTAAACTGACTTTATACCCTATGGAATAACAAACAAATAACGGATAACAGGATTCCTAAACGCTGTACATCTTCTCTATTAGCATTAAAAATTTTCTGTCTGGAAAAAACCGGGAAAGCAATCAGAGGTCAATTTCCATGGTTTCGGTACTGTTCACAGCATCCAGAGCCGTCTGTGCCCTGGCAAGTTCATCGGATACTGCCGCATAGTCTGCTTCCGCCTTCCCGATGTTGTAGTTGGCATAGCAGTAGTCAATAATACTGCCTGTATGGCCAAATCCACCGGCCATCTCACGCTGCTTCGGAAGGCGGCTTTTCATATTGGACAGCTTTTTCTTTTTTGATGTAAGCTGCGGGATATATACCAGCATCTGGTCTATGGTCATATCGAAGCCCTGAACCTCATGGCTTACATTGAATCCATTGATTGCGTGCTTTACCATACGTATTTTCCGATCCAGTTCCTCCAGTTCTTTCTGCGTCTGTGCATAGTCATAATCCGGCCTTACAGAGTCCACATCCTCTCCCATGGCGGCCAGAAATGTGCTGCTTTTGAGTTCTTTCACTAACAGGGCATCCCGCTCCTCCGTCAGTCTGCGAAGCAGCTTATTCGCTTCTGATGACGTATATCTCATAGCTGTTCCCTCCTTCATCTGTCTTTGTTTACCTGATCACACCTATTATATCCCAGGATGCACAAGCTGTCATTAAACTGCTGGTTTACTAAGACCAAAACATTCTTTCTCTCAATTTTTATACCTCTGGATGCTGTACCCGCATCCCATTGTTTTTAATCATCCCTGCTGCACTGTCCCGCAGGTTTTCCTGAAAGAAGCCCATAGCGTAGTCCGGCGGATCATTTTCAGACAATCCCCGGTCAAAGCGGTCCTTCCGGTAAAATCCGATGGTATAAAGGGTAAAATGGTGACAGGTTTTGCTCTTGGCCCCGTGTGTAACAGCCATCTTTTGCTCAGAACCTGTTTTTACCTCTGCAATGTCACTCAGCCGAACCAGTACGGCATAGGGCGAGCTGCCCTCCTGCAGGATATAGTGGGACGTCAGGATCACCCTTGCCGGGGTTCCATTGCTGTTCGGCCCGATCATCTGGTAGGAAAGCACCTGTTCCCCGCCCTCTAAGGCAGCCAGCATTTCTCTGCCCAGAAACTCCTTTTCCATGTCGTTTGCAGAAAGAGCCTTAACACTTTGCTCAATTTTTTGCACATACCGGCTGGGTCTGAGCTGAAGCAGCAGAACGGCCAGGTAAAAAGCGCAGATAATTAAGCCTAAAAATAAGCCTCCAACCATCCCTGTGAGCAGATCCTGTGTACTGCCGCCCCCTAAAAGCGCCATGCCTCCAAACAGAACGGCTAAAAGCAGAATCGTCAGCGGCACAACCTTCAGAATACTGTTTTTGCGGATACGGCTGCAATAGGCACCGATCCATTCCTCTTCCTTTTTCAGCCAGTTCTGGTAAGCAGATCCTGTCATATTGGTTCCTCTCTTTCTGTACACTCCGTGCCTGCACAGCACGAAGGGTCTCTCCCATCCTATTCGCCTTTAAGATAGCCTTCAGCACCCGCAGATGCTTCATAGCCAGCTGCCCTCCCGATCCCCGCCCTCAGTATCCCTACAAAGTACACAGTTATGAACGGTAAATTTATAGCTGATATTTGGCAATTCCCGTTTCTGCGCCGCCGCACTCCGCCCCATCCGCTTTTTCAACAGGACGGGCATGGCGAGAGGGGCGGCAACCAGCAAAACCATGCCAAGAGCAGCTACAGACATTCCCCTCAGCTGACAATCGCCAGCACCACAGCAATAACCATGGGAAGGCCGCACCCGGCAAGAACATAGGCATTGTCGGTATTACTCCAAATTCCAATTTATTCCCCTATTCATCCCCTTGTTTTTTCAAAATAAGGATTGTGCTGAAAATGTCAATCACTGGAAAAAACTGCAGTGCATAGTGAATACCCGACGGACATTTCTGATGTTTTTTACGCAGAAGCATGATATAGCAAATTCCCACACAACCGCTCTGGACAATCAGGATACAGGTGAAAATGACCGGAAGCGGAACAAGAAGAATCATCATCCCTCTGGAAGCCCCCACCAAAACAAACCAGACCAAACAGCTGTAAAGAAAATTAAGGATGTAAAATGGGATACTCCATAGTTTCAGCCATTTCCAGCCTTTCCTTAGATTATCTGCTTCATTTCGGCAATAAGCCATAACCGCAGCTGCAACACAAACCCATCCGGCAATATGTACAATTACCGCCATTGCCAGATAAAACTCAAAAAGTCCCATCACCACTGTATTCCATCCACTGTCGCCAAAATAGAGCATCCCCATGGGGACAGCGATACTCAAAACAAGGTGCAGATACATTCCCATCAGAAAAATCTTCGCCAACTTTTTCAAATCTGTTCCCCCCTTTCAGGTTTTTAAAACCATTTAGACCTTTCATGGATCTGCCATAAACCCATCTGAAATTTCCTCTTATCAATGATCAAAAAAGCCCTGCGCCGCGCCGCCGTAAAGACAGCCTGACACAGGGCATGAAAAGCCCGCAAAACGATCCCCACATCCATGGCGGATGTGGTCTCTTCTACAGATAAAATCATTTTTATATGTGTGACTTTGTGTTTTATTATATCATAAATTGTTTTTATTTGGAAACATTTTCTTATCTGAGTTTCCGCAGTTTTATCCACAGCCTTCCCATTTTGCAATCACTGAAAGCTGAACATATGTCTTGACCTCTGCAGCCTGAGGAAACATCATAAGCCTCACATGGTCATCATGGTACGCTGCATATATATCAAAGAGCCGGAACTTTCATTCCGGCTTCTTAAACTGCGTTTCACTGATACTGTATACCAGCAGTTTCTCTTATTTTGAAATGGAAATCAACCGCAGCATCACAGCGCATCAAGCCTCGTCAATGGCATACCCTATATCATTCCTCATATATTTATTCCCAAACTCTACCCACTCCGCAGCCTGATAGGCGTTAACCCGCGCTTTCTTCAGATCTTTTCCCACAGCAGTAACGCCCAGTACACGGCCGCCGTTTGTGACAACCTGGCCCTTTTCATCAAATTTCGTTCCCGCATGGAATACATAATATCCGTCTGCATCCTTAAATTTCTCCAGGCCCGAAACTGGGTATCCCTTCTCATAATGCTCTGGATACCCCTCAGAAGCCAGAACCACACATACGGCTGCATTGTCCTCAAATTCCAGTTCTGTCTGATCCAGGGTTCCGTCGATGCAGGCCTCAAAAAGCTCTGCCAGATCGTTTTTCATCCTCGGCAGCACTACCTGCGTCTCAGGATCGCCGAAACGGGCGTTGTATTCCAGAACCTTCGGTCCGTCAGCAGTGAGCATGAGTCCAAAGAAAATAATTCCCTTAAACTCTCTTCCCTCTGCTCTCATTGCGTCCACCGTAGGCTGATAGATCCTTTCTCTGCAGAAAGCATCCACCTCAGGCGTATAAAAGGGACTTGGAGAGAACGTACCCATTCCGCCGGTATTTAAGCCTTTATCTCCGTCTTTGGCCCGCTTGTGATCCTGAGCGGAGGTCATGATTTTGATGGTCTTTCCATCTACAAAGGATAGTACAGATACCTCACGGCCAGTCATAAATTCTTCTATGACAATCTCGTCTCCCGCAGAACCGAACTGTTTATCCAGCATCAGCGTCCTGACGCCGTCCTTTGCCTCCTTTAGGCTGTTGCAGATCAAAACTCCCTTTCCCAGAGCGAGGCCATCTGCCTTTAAAACAATGGGCATTTTGGCTGTCTCAAGATACTGGATGGCCTTATCCGGATCCGTAAAGGTTTCATAGGCGGCTGTGGGAATGTTGTATTTTTTCATCAGATCCTTTGAAAATGCTTTGGATCCCTCCAGGATCGCTGCATTGGCTCTGGGGCCGAACGCCCGCAATCCCGCTGCCTCAAAGGCATCTACGGCTCCCGCTGCCAGAGGATCATCCGGAGCTACGACTGTCAGATCGATCCCATGTTCTTTTGCAAACGACACCTGTTTATCAAATTCCATCACACCGATGTTGATGCACTCTGCTACCTCCGCAATTCCTGCATTGCCGGGAGCGCAGTAAATTTTCTCTACCTTCGGGCTCTTTGCCAGTTTCCATGTAATCGCGTGCTCCCTTCCGCCGCCGCCTATGATCAGAATTTTCATCTGTGTTTTCCTCCTTCTCTCCTGTATCATTTTGCCAGGACGCAGACAGACCGGCGGCTTCCCCCGGTCTGTCTCCTGCGCTGTCCTGTTTCGGGATGTGTGTAAGCCTATAAACGCCTGTTAACATCCAATCTGTAATTTCACCCGTTCATCAGGCTTCTTTATCAGCGATCATCTGAATCGCTTTTGGAAGAATTACCCACTCCGCCTGCTCCATTACCCTTCTCTGAAGCGTCTGGGGCGTATCTCCCTTTTCCACCTCTACCGCCTTCTGTAAAATGATCGGCCCCGTATCCATACCGCCGTCTACATAATGGACCGTAGCTCCCGTAACCTTTACTCCTCTTGCCAAAGCGGCCTCATGAACCTTAAGCCCATAGTAGCCCACGCCGCAGAAGGCCGGGATTAAGGACGGATGGATATTGATGATCCGGTGCTCATATTTCTCCACCATAGCCTCAGGGATCTTAACAAGAAAGCCTGCCAGCACAATGAGATCCAGCCGGTACGCATCCACCTTTGCAAGAAAAGCCTGATTAAAGGCCTCTCTGCTTTCATACTCCCTGGGAGACATACATACTGACTCAATGCTGTGGTTCCTTGCCCTTTCCAGAGCGTAAGCGCCCGGATTATTGCTGATCACCACTTCTACTCTGGCATTTGTGATCGTTTTGCTGTCAATTGCATCCAGGATTGCCTGAAGGTTGGTACCGCCGCCGGATACCATGACGCCTACTCTTAGCATAAGGTCACTCCCTTTTCTCCCTCTTCAATGGAGCCGATCACATAGGGAGTATCTCCGGCTGCCCGAATCGCCTCCATGGTCTTATCCACGTCTGCAGGATCTGCTGCCACGATCATACCGATTCCCATATTAAAGGTATTATACATCATTTCCTCGGCAATCCCGCCTTTTTCTGCCAGCAGCTTAAAGACAGCAGGCACCTCATAGCTGTCCTTTCGGATCACGGCGCGGACGCCGTCTTTCAGCATACGGGGTACGTTTTCATAGAAACCGCCGCCGGTGATGTGGCTGCAGGCTTTTATGGAGACGCCGGCCTTCTTGATGTTTTTTAACGCCTTTACATAGATTCTGGTAGGCGCTAAAAGCGCCTCGCCCAGTGTCTTTCCCAGGCTGTCATAGTAGGTTTCCAATCCCTCTTTTGTCATTTCCTGTTCAAATACCCTGCGCACCAGAGAGAAACCATTGGAATGTACGCCAGTGGACGCCATACCGATAAGCACATCTCCTGCCTTCAGGCTTTCGCCAGTAATCATTTCCTTCCGATCGCAGACGCCTACGGCAAAACCAGCCAGATCATAGTCCTCTTCCGGCATCAGTCCCGGATGCTCTGCCGTCTCGCCGCCGATCAGGGCCGCTTCAGACTGCAGACAGCCTTCCGCTACTCCCTTTACGATATCTGCAATCTTTTCAGGATAGTTCTTTCCGCAGGCAATGTAATCCAAAAAGAATAATGGTTCGCCGCCGGCACAGGCAATATCGTTGACGCACATAGCCACCGCATCAATACCAATGGTATCGTGCCGGTCCATGATAATGGCCAGCTTTACCTTGGTGCCGCAGCCGTCGGTGCCGGATAACAGCACCGGCTCCTCCATGTCCTTGATCTTTGCCAGTGAGAAAGCGCCGGAAAAGCCGCCCAGGCCGCCTAATACCTCTGCGCGCATGGTCTTTTTTACGTGCTCCTTCATCAGTTCTACGGACTTGTATCCCGCCTCGATATCTACTCCGGCTTTTTTATAATCCATCATGGTATTCATCCTCCGTTTTTAGTGGTATGGTTTCAAAGTCCTATTACATCTGCGCAAGATATTCTTTGTAGCCTAAGCTGTCTAATTTTTCCGCTTTCTTTACCACGTCCTCCTTAAGGCTCTCAGAGTATGCCTTAAGCCGTTCAAGCAGTTTCTGATCGGAAGCCGCAAGAATCTTTGCAGCTAGGATGCCTGCATTGGCGCCGCCGTTGATTGCTACGGTTGCTACAGGAATACCGCTTGGCATCTGAACGATGGAATACAGGGAATCTACACCTCCCAGGTCAGAGGTTTTTATTGGGATGCCGATTACAGGAAGAGGGAAGATGGCTGCACACATACCAGGCAGATGGGCTGCCTTCCCGGCGCCTGCAATGATTACCTTAAAGCCCTTTTCCTCTGCGCCTTTTGCCCACTGAAAGAAGATGTCCGGCTCTCTGTGGGCGGAGATAATTGTCATTTCATAATCAATTCCCAGCTTATCCAGGATCTCTGCTGCCTTTGCCATAACCGGCATATCTGAGTCACTGCCCATTACAATTCCTACTTTTGCCATGTTTCAATCTCCTTTTCTAATAATAAATATTAGTTATAATTATAAATAGCTTTTCATATCTTAATTTTGCTTATAATTATAATACTAGGAAACCGCACAGGCGTCAATAGAAATCTTAAAGTCCAGGTAATTTTCCGTCAGGCCTCTTTTCTCCCAAAATGCTTCTCTACAGTGCCTCTGAATCCAGGGCCTTATTTAATTCCTCCGTTCCAGGCAGCACGAACCGGCCGGCCCGTATAAGGGCTGTCTGGCTGCTGTCCGCTTCCACTGCCAGAATATCTCCCAATTCATTATAAGGAATAGTAATATCCGTATGGCAGCTGAAATACGCCTTCTCCATATTCTCTTTTCTCAAAATGGAAATCTCATTATCTCTGGCAATGACCTCTTTTCCATCTGGATTATACATAGGAGAATCCTCGGCAAATCGGTAGCAGGTATCTCCCACCGCAAAATGAGGTCCCGTCTTTTCCGCGATCAGAATCGGCAGCCTGTTTCCGATGCCATACTTCTTGGCCATAGCATAAGCAGCGGTATTGGTACCGATGGCAAACTCTCCTAACGGCAGCCAGCTGTGTCCCCGCATGATCACCTGCTTTACCAGATCCTTTCCCTGACGGAGATCATTTTCCTCTGTGCCTGTCTCATTTTCCTGTGAAATGAAATTTCCGCAGGAAAAATCCGTAACTCTGCCGTCTTTAAAATGCAGCCGCAGATCCTTAAAAAGATACCCCTCCACATATACCCTTTTCACATGGAGAAGGCCGCTGGTTCCCGTCAAAACCGGAGAGGTAAACACCTCGCCCAAAGGGATATTGACATCGGAAACACAGTTTTCAAAGTTGGTCTCTCTGGAGGGATTGCCTAAATTGTGCAGATGAACCCGGATATCCGTCTCGTTCCCGTCCCGTCCAGTGACCCTTACATACTCCGCTCTGTCTAGGGCATCTATCAGCGTTTGCTGAATCTTCTGGTAAGTTTCATAATCCAGGGTGTTGATGCGGATGGTCTCTTTAAAGATATCCTCAAACATCGGCCCGATCTCCGGTCTTGGGAAAGCGATCATGGTAAAGCTGGTCTCATCTCCAGGCATATATTGGTTGATGATCTGCCTGGCAGCGGTGGCACAGGAAAGAGTCAGTTCCTGCTGATGGTCGTTTAAGGAAAACGCCGTCTTTTTATTCACCGGCTGAAACTCCTCCTCACCAAAAGTCTCCACCAGGGCCGGGCCTGCGCACCAGGATGCCTGCTCCTTAAACGTCTCATAAGCCGTTTTTAAAATCGACAGCCTCCGCTCCTTAAAGGCATTTCCCATATAAAGGGCGCTGTCATAGCGGTGGTCGTATTCATACTGACGGTTTGGGGAAGAACTGCAGTAACCGCGTCTGCCGTTTGAAAGGCGGTTTACGGACTCCACAGCCGCCCGGTAAAATACCGGCTCCAGGCCCATTTCCCGAAAATTCTCCACGGCGCGGCGGATCATCCGTTCAAAGCCTAACTGGTACTCCACCACAAGGGTTTTCTTTTTTGACAGGTCGCGCCCCATGACCTTAAATCCACGGCGGAAGCCCTCGGTATAGGTAGCTGCCATTTTCTCAATGACCTCATCAGGCAGGGATGCCATAAAGGCAGCCAGCTTCATTTCCGAAGGAGAAATGTATTCCCCAAACTGATATAGATACCGCAGATCAGTCAGATCCTCCTTTATAATCAGTTCTGTTCCAAAGTTCAGAGACGGATCCAGTCCCTCTCTGATCCGCCAGGGCAGGTAAAGATCCGCATAATCGCTCACATACCAGTACAGCGCGTCTCTTACCGCCTGTTCCCTGGGCGCTTCTTCTCCCTCTTCCCAGGCTTGGGTAAACAGGTTATAAACCTCCAAAAAGGTCTCTGCCAAAATGGTTATATTTTCCAGTCTCATTTCAAAAGCATACACAATACAGCCCCGGATCTCGGTATAAAGGAAGGACAGCAAAGGCCCCATCCCCTTTCCCAGGCACCGAACCGCCCAGTCGGGGTTTGCAAAGCTCTCTTTGTAATGCTCTGGAAGGATATCCTCGTAAAGCCGCTCATTCCACCTGGCTAGCTCTTCCAGTGTCTGCGCCTTCCAGCGTTTTGGAAGTGCATCTTCCCAGATTCCCCTGGCAGTCAACAGTTCACACATCAGGCCGAAAAAACCGGCCATCCGTTTAAAATAAGGGCCGTAAGGCAGCCGGATCTCCTCTTTTTCAATCGAAGCGATTCGCTCCATGGAAAGGTCCAGCCGTTCCCTTACGGCTTCATTCTCTTTCTGTAATAATATTCTGTAATCCATGCAAAAACTCCTGTTTAAAAACGATAAGGACTGGCCAGAGCGGCCAGTCCCGGTAACATTTATCCTGGTTTCAGCCTGCAAATCCGATCAAAATGATCATGACCCAGAGGAGGATAATAAGTCCTTCCAGGGCAATTCCGATCTTGGCCAGAATATAATTGCAGCCATCCTCTGTAAATGAAAGAATCCCGTACCATAATCCTGCCGCAGCAGCCACGATACTGGAAAAGCCGTAGGCGCCTGTATTTGGTCCCCCCTGTCCAGCCCCCTGAACAGACAGATACAGACTGAAAGCGCCCAGTCCCAGCGCTAAAATCCCCAGTCCCAGACAGATAAAGCTGCGCTTGGCAAAGGGATTTCTCACATAGGATATTTTATTTCCCACCTGTCTCACTGTTTCCACCTCCTGTACCGGATAAGAATACGGATATAATGGGCTGCCCCGTGGATATAAAAGCCGGCAGCAGCTCCCAGGGTATTAAGAAACATATCATCCACATCAAAGCTTCCCACCTTAAAGATCAGCTGCAGAGTTTCTAAGGTCAGACTCCAGATAAAGCCAAACATCACAGTATTATACCACAGCCGGCTTCGCCTGCTGATGATGGGCAGAAAAAAACCAAAGGGGATAAACGCAGCGATATTTCCAACAATATTGATCATAAACAGAGAAAAGCCAAGGACATCATAATGACGGAAGTAGCGGCTGATCTCTTTAAAGAGAACCAGGTTATAAGCATACTCCCGATCTGCCTCCGTGCGGCCGAAGGATTCCGAAAAAAACATAAAATAAGCCAGAAGGCACAGATAAAGTATAAACAATACCCATCCTGCCTTCTGCCGCGGGGTGGTACGCCTGATCATCCTTCCCCGCCTGTTAAAATTCGATCTCGGATTTGCGCTTTAATAAGAGCGCTCCATTTACGATCGAAATAATGCCGACAGTCAGTCCCGTGACTGCCATGATAATGCCTACCGCAATGCATCCCGCGCCGGTATTGCGCATGGTCTTATATATTCTTTCCATATTTTTACTGCCTTTCATGGGTTCTGCGGCTGCCTGCGCTTTTAAGATGTTATTCCTGTGCGCCGTACTCTGCATAGTATGCGTCAATAGCAGCCTTTAATGTATCATCAATGACAACTTTGCCGCCGCGCTCCTTATTGTACAGGTACTCGGTCACATCCGCCATGGTAACGATGGCAGCCGTTGGAAAGCCGTACAGATCTTTGATCTCATCCAGAGCACACTTTGTTCCCTTACCCCGCTCCATGCGGTTTAAGGATACGATCAGGCCCTTAACCTCCACACTGCCCTGTGCCTTTAAGATCGGGAACGTTTCTTCGATGGACTTTCCTGAGGTGGTAACATCCTCAATAATCATCACACGATCACCATCCTTAATGGGACTTCCAAGCAGGATGCCCGTATCTCCATGATCCTTTACCTCCTTGCGGTTGGAGCAGTAACGGATATCTTTTCCATAAAGCTCACTGATCGCCATGGTAGTTGCCACGCTCAGTGGGATTCCCTTGTAAGCCGGTCCGAACAGCACGTCAAAATCCAGACCAAAATTATCATGAATGGCTTTTGCGTAATACTCGCCCAGCTTGCGAAGCTGCGTTCCTGTCACATAGGCTCCCGCATTCATAAAAAACGGGGACTTGCGTCCGCTCTTTAAGGTAAAATCTCCAAATTTGAGCACATTACTCTCTACCATAAAATCTATAAATTCCTGCTTATACTGTTCCATTATGAAAAAACCTCCTTTAAAATAATTCGGAAAATAATTAAATTGGGGATATTCTCTCCGATTGTAGCATATTTTTCCAGTCTTGTGAACTACCCATTACATAAATCCCAGGACAAATCCCCAAGTAAACCTATCGCAAAAATAAGAATGGAAAAATATTCCAGCCTGTACCGTGTGAGATTTTCCAACACGCCTTGACATTCCCCCTTCAACCTGCTAATATAGGTAAAAGCGAATTGTTTCGTTGACATACCAGATATGCAAGCTTGGTTATCCGGGGTTGTACTGGTTTCGACGGGGGTCATGCAGCTGGTGAAGCTATCCCCATGCGATGGGTTAAATGGCAAAATTAAAAATAAACGCTAACGACGAATTAGCATACGCTGCCTAATGGCAGCTGTCAGACTTAAGGCACCCACACTTTAAGAGCCTGGCATCGACTATGTGGGAAACGACGTATACAAAGCTTTGAGTATACGGGCGTATGATGAAGCTACTAAAACCGTCAGAGTGTCTTTTCCCGGACGGCGGAGGGAATGTTAAATAAAAGACTATGATAGTAGAAGAACAGGGAATTGATTTTCGGACAGGGGTTCGATTCCCCTCAGCTCCACTTTAAAGAAACCGCGTAAATGCTGGAAAATCCAGTGTTTAGGCGGTTTTTTCGTGGTTTGGGGATGTAAGGACAGAAAGCAGTAAAGCCCCCACCCCCCACCATATCCCCAATGTTTTCCAGGCAAGTATCACACGAAATATCACACAGGCAGGCAAAAGACAGCGGATAGTAATATAAAGGCTGGGGAAACGCCTGGTTTCTCTGGCCCTTTTTATCGTCCTCAAAATAAGACATCTCTATAAACTGCCTTCCAGAAGGTCAAGCATTTTGTGGTTCAAAACATATCCTCGGTTACGCAGTTCCATTAAAATCCGGCGGTATCCGTAACGTCCCTGATTTTCCTTATAAATTGCTGTGATTTCTGCTTTTTCAAGATTATATTTGTCTCCAGACTGCACTTTTTTGCAATGATAGTAATAAGTGCTTCTGGGGATGCCGGAAAGTTCCAGCAGGGCTGCCAGTTTATAGTTACGCCTTAATTCTGTAATGGCAGTCACAATATGGGGCATTTGTATTTTTCCCGCTTTTGAATTAAGGCGTTCATTTTTTTAGGTAGTCATTCTCCATACGGAGCCGCAGTTTTTCTTCTTCAAGACACTTCTCCGATGTTTCTCTCCGGGTATGGCCTTCCAGCACATATTGAACAACCATCATTTTGAATTCTTCTATAAAAAGTTCTTTTCCCATAAAACTGCAAGTTATCCACCAGATAGAGTACCTGCTAAACAGATCACTCTCGCATATTTATTTTCGGAATCCTCCAAAACTTTAATTTTACCTTGCCGAATAAAATGTTCGATTCGCCCTGCAAACCACCAGTCCCCCATACCTATCTGAAAACACCCAAGAATATCGCCTATCAATCTTGCCTCTTTGATGGGCTTATATGTAAGTCTTTTCCATATCAAAAAATCATAAAAATCTTCTGGAACACTGGTAACTCTCCCGTTTATCACTGCTCTGAGAGGACTGTTATCCTCAATCAATCCTATCCAAAGCAGCGCATACTTCCTCTCTTCTTCTTTGGTCAGCATCCTTTCATGGGAGAGGAATCCTGCAAATTCCTCCGGCGAAACTTCTCCCCAGTTTCTGTAAGAAATAATACTCGTTTTTCTTACCACAGATTCCGGGAGTTTTACGATATGAACCTCATTTTTATAGTTTTGCAGTATCCGGCACAGACTGTAAAAACCACATATCGAATACGGCGCATCGCTGTACCATACCCGGATTGTCTCGCCATCTTCCAGATATTTCTTCAAACGCAATAATTCATTCAAATAAACTTCCCCTGTCAGTTTCAATTCCTCATCCATTTCTTGACTTTTACCATACGTATTTTGTGCGTACATGGAATAAATCAGATTGTTCCGGTACTGACTGTCTAAAGGCTCTTTGATATTACCAATATCCAGCATGAAACCAAGGCAGACTACTTCTTCTGCCATTCCCTCCACCCATCCAGTAAAGGTTTCATCTGGCGGTGTCTTTTTTTCTGCCATCCACACCGATGTCGGCCCGTTCACATGACCAACTGCTACCGTACTTTTTGCGGCTTTCATAGAGGCCGCTTCACTTTCTCCAAATAATACTTCAATCATATCTGCTTTCTCCGCAAATTCCGAATCAGTTCGTTTATAATTATATTTTACCATATAAGCCCTTAAAAAACTATTTATTTGCCCTTGATTCTTGGAATGGTGAGGGCTGCTGTCCATAAAAATTTTGTGCAACTTTATCGCACATGAGCATTTACTGATGGATTCACGGGAACCCCCTCTTTTTAACTATCCTGCCGTCTGACAGCCTTTTTAAGTCCTCTGAAATCTCCGTTTTTATCCCCCTCCCTCATCCACCTGACCAACCGGCTGTATTTTCAGCCTGTTCGCTTCCCAAATTTGGACAGCAACTCCCTCGGATTATCGAGCCATTAAATTCTCAGAGCCAACGCATCCCTCCCGCACTCCCTGTATCATTCACAAACTTCTTACACTATGTTCATATTTCTGTTACAGATTGATCAAACTCTCTTCACGATTTTTTCCTATACTTAGTTTTGCAAAGAGCTAATGCTATTAAACTTTTTTTCATAATACTCGGCCGGCTGGAAGGACTTTCAGCCGGCCTCCTCCTTTTTACAGACACATATTAAAACGAGTACCTGGCAAAAATCCGTCCGTTTCCTCCTTTTTTACTTTCTTTCCGTGATTTTGTATAAAATCTTTTTTCATATTTTCTAATTTTTGTGTAGACTTATTTCATCATCTGTGCTATTATAATAGACGTAACCCCCCAATACATTATATAGTTTTTGCTACACCCCATAAGAAACGAAATACCTTCTCCTGAAAAGACCGGTTCCCCGACCGGTCTTTTCGCTGTTCGGATATTGCTGCATCTTGGAAATGATCTGCCGCAGGAATGCACCTGATATCGTCTTTTCATTTATACCGATTATAAGCGCTGTGAATTATCTGATTTTTTACTTATTTTGCTTCAAATTGAACATCTTTATTTTTTTTACAAAAAATGCTGGACAAATTGAAAAGCTCATGATAGACTATACAAGTTCTCAGCGATGAGCAGATAACAAATTGAAAAAGGCCTGATGGTCAAGCGGTCAAGACGACGCCCTCTCACGGCGTAAACCCGGGTTCGATTCCCGGTCAGGTCATTGAAGAAACATTTTGTTTTTTCTTTAATAATCACATTACAATTTATAAAAGGCCTGATGGTCAAGCGGTCAAGACGACGCCCTCTCACGGCGTAAACCCGGGTTCGATTCCCGGTCAGGTCATTTAAAGCAAGCAGTATAATTACTGCTTGTTTTTTTGTACCTCACCGCCATCCTTTCTGCACTCCAATAAAAAGGCCGATAGTCAAAAAAAGAAACAGGCACCCTTTACCAGGAAACCGCCTGTTTCCACACATTCTAATACAGATTTCTGACCTTAAATTCTTTCTCCAGCTCTCTGCGCTGATCCTTCTTTGCAATGTCCGCTCTCTTGTCATAGAGTTTCTTTCCTCTGGCAAGTCCGATCTCTACCTTCACAAGGCTTCCCTTAAAATACACCTGCAGAGGCATCAACGTATATCCTTTTTCTGCAATTTTGCCGTTTAGCTTCATGATCTCCGATTTATGCAGAAGCAGACGGCGGATCCGCAGCGGATCCTTATTGAAAATATTTCCCTTTTCGTAAGGACTGATATGCATACCATAGATATACACCTGGCCTTTCTCAATCTTTACAAAGGCTTCCTTTACGCTGCATTTGCCTATACGAATGGACTTTACTTCTGTGCCGAACAGTTCAATTCCGGCTTCATATTTATCATCAATAAAATAATCATGGTATGCTTTTTTGTTATTAGCCACCAGCTTGATCCGATCTTTCACCTTGTCCCTCCCTCTGACTGGTCTTTCCGGCAGATGTCCCTATCATACCACAGGCAGGTCTTTTCAGTCAAGAAGAGACGCAGCCGCTGCAGAAACGCCTGAATTATTTATTTAAATTCTACCCTTCACTTGGCAAGCAGAACTTACTCTTTCACTTTGATCGAGCAGTGACAATCTCCCTAATGATCCTGACCAATCATCCAGAACTCAGCCTATCCGTGACACCCCTCTATTCCTACATTGACAAAGGAATCCTTCTCAGCCGGAATATAGATCTGAAACGGAAAGTGAAGTTCAAAAAGCGGAAATCCAATCAGCCCCAAATACAGAATCGTAAGATCTTCAATGGGCGTACCTGCGCCGATTTCAAAGGAGTTCATGCGGATGAATTGGACTTTTGGGAAATGGATACCGTCAAATCTGCACAGGGATCCGCCACGCTTACAGAAAGCTTTAGGCGACAGCGTTGAATTTACATTTCTCTTCCCGGTCATCTTAACAGACCGGGACGGAGAATTCGGAGATCAGGAAAACCTTGAAATGAGTCGGCAGGATAGACGGCGGACCAGCATCTTTTACTGTGACCCTATGTACAGTAGCCAGAAGGCTGCACAGGGACTCTGGACCCCGGCTGCCGCGGCCCGCAGGGCCATGCCCCCAAGCAAAAGCCCATAGCTGTCCCGACCCGCTCTCAATGGTAATATACCAGCTCAGCACATAATCCGTTACTACCGAGCCAAGGATGGAGCCGATCTGGCTGATCAGAAATCCTCTGACTGCTTTCATACAAAAATCTTTTTCACCTTTCCATTCTGCTTTTCTTCATAGTATTTTTCAAAGGAATCATTGTGGGAAACAATAAGAAGGGACATTCTCCAGCGCCTGCAATACTCTGCCACCCGCTCTGTCACAGTATCCGCCAGCTCCGGGTTCAGCGCGCTCACCGGCTCGTCCAGCATAAGAAGCTCCGGCTTGCGGATCAGCGCCCTGGCAAGCCCCAGACGCTGCTTCTGTCCGCCGGAAATATTTTCCCCGTTCTGCTCGATAAGGTAATCCATCCCCTTAGACTCCACAAACTCCTCCAGACAGGCCGCCTCCACTGCCTCGTGGATCTCCCGCTCTGAAAAAGCCTCTCCCAGCGTAATATTATTTAAAATCGTATCCCGGAAAATATAGGGAGTCTGCTGAGACTGCAGGACGTGGCTGTAATATGCCTCCGGCTCTATGCCGGCCGCCCGGATGCCGTTAAATCCCACGGATACAGGCTGACCCTCCGTATCATAAAAACGGGAGATCAGGTTTAAAAGGCTGGTTTTTCCCCTTCCGCTGGGCCCAGACACGATCCCCGCTTCTCCTCTTAAAAGAGTAAAATCCACATCATGGAGAATGGATTTTCCATCAGGGAAGGTAAAGGACCTGGAGGAAAATGAAAATTCCTTCAGAGACTCCAGCTGGCAAGTCTGATACTCCCTTTCCTGTTTTTTAAGAATCGGAGCTATTTTCTCCTGCATGGCCAGGGCCTGGGTTCTCTTATTCAGATAATCCGGGATCACCTGGATGGGCTCCTGGAGGGTTCCGGCCACTCCGTAGATGGCAATCAGCTGGCCGATGGAAAGCTGGCCCTTCATCACCAGTCCCACTCCGATGATCACCGTTAAAATCGGCATGGCGATCACAAGCATGGCATAGGTAGAGGTAAAGGCAGAATAATAGCGTGAAATACTGCGGCTGTATCGGAAGGGGTATTCATCAATAAAATCCGACAGCTTTTTATCAAAAAATCCTTCTTTTTTATACTGCTTTATATCCTTGATCCCATCCAGACACTCCACAATATCGGTGCTGATCTCCGTATTGGAAACCTGAAGCTGATAGGTCCGGTCAGAAATAATCCGGCTGATATACTGGGTTCCCAGAAAGCAGGCCATGACGATCAGAAATACAATAATAGAGATCAAGACGCTGTAGTAAAGCATCACTCCAAAAGCCAGGATCAGGCAGCAGACATTGAAAACAACGGTTATGATCCCCACACTCTGCCAGTCTGAAATAAACTTGCTGTCATCCTTTACCATTGTAAGGATTGATGAGGAAGAAAAGCGCTCATAAAATGAATATTCCTTTCTCATAGACAGCCCAAACAACCGCTTCATCAGGGAATAATGGCTGGTATACTGCAGCTTCCGATACCAGTATTGGAAAAAACAATTCAGAAAAAAGAATGAGAAAACCAGGATCAGACAGTTCCTTATATAGGACTGGGTTATACCGATATTCCCTGCCGTAAGGCTGTCAACGGTTCTTTGGATCTCCATCAAAAGCACATACCGGATCAGCATCTCCGCCACAAAAATAAGCGTCGCAATGACCTGGATCTTTCGGATGGGCTTAAAGGTGTGATTGATTTCTCTGTCAAATTGCTTCATCGGGGGGCACACTCCTCTTTTTTCTTCATTTTATCTATTTATGGTAATAAAAGCAATCGCAATCTTTCCTAATATCTGAATCCTGAATTATTTATTTAAATTCTACCCTTCACTTGGCAAGCAGAACTTAGTTCCGTAAATGCAGAACTTAAGCTTTCATATATTCCTTGTTATTCCCATGTTTTTTCATGTATCCTTCTTTTGTTCCCACGCGGCGGCTAAGGGAGGGACATTATATCAAATGTATGATCATACCAAAAGGAACCGTTTTTGAAGGGTTCACACAGTGGGATATACGTAAGGCCGTTGATCATGGTAAACAATGCTCCCAGGAAGAAGCTGGGAGGACCCACGCCTTATCAAATCTCTATGAATGTATTCGGTGAAGAGATACTCAAAAAGCAGCAGCTCCGGTACATTTCCTCTGACGAGGCAACGTACCGGAGCTGCTGAAATAAAATCAATCGATGAAAAACGCCGCAGGACACAGCAAACTTTACTCATTTCATAAAAGCCTGTAGAAGTCAGTTTCAAACAGCACCCTTCCAGAGGCTTATTTGCCATATCACAAAGATGATTATTTTCAATGATCTACCTTTCGCTTATCACAAAAACTCAGTATTTCATATGGCAAAAATATAAAAAAGTTCCCTACCTTTCCCTTTCAAGTACGAAATCTACTGTCCGCAGCAGTCGATCCGTTCCCGCCACAATCACACGCACCGGCTGTCCCAGCTTGTAGGTTTTTTTTGTCATTTCTCCTGTAAGTTCATATTTTGTTTCATCAAATATATAATAATCATCCCGCAGCTCGCTGATATGAACCAGCCCCTCTACTGTATTGGGCAGTTCTACATAGATGCCCCAGTTTGCCACTCCTGAGATCACACCCTCAAAGGTTTCACCCACATACCTTGCCATATACTCGCATTTTTTCAGCTTATCTGTCTCCCGCTCCGCCTCGTCGGCCCTGCGTTCCAGAACCGACGCCTGTACCGCCACCTGGGACAGCAGCAGCTGGTAATGTGCCTGACGTTTCTCTTTTAAGCCCCCGCAAAGAGCTTCCTTGATAATACGGTGGATCTGCAGATCAGGATAACGCCGGATGGGCGAAGTAAAATGTGTATAGTACCTGGCCGCCAGACCAAAATGGCCGGAACATTCGGTGGTATATTTTGCCTGTTTCATAGAACGCAGCGTCAGCCTGGCAAGCAGCGGCTCCTCTGGCGTTCCTTCAATCCGGTCTAAGAGCTTTTGCAGTTCCTTGGGATGAATCTCCCCCTGCTGCATCCGAATAAAATAGCCGAAATTATTGATAAACACTCCCAGCTGCTTCATTTTCTCGGGATCCGGCGTATCGTGCGTCCTGTATAAAAACGGCACGGACTGCCAGTAGTAGTCTTCTGCCACTGTTTCATTTGCCAGCAGCATAAAGTCCTCAATGATCCTGGTGGCCGTATTGCGCTCATAAGGCCTGATTTCCAGGGGATGCCCATTTTCATCCAGAAGAATCTTGCTCTCCGGGAAATCAAAGTCAATGGCTCCCCGCCTCTTTCTCCTCTCCCTCAAAACAGAGGACAGCTTCTCCATTCGCCCAAAAAGAGGCAAAAGCTCCTTATATTCCTCTATCAGTTCTTCTTTTTTTTCTGTCAAAATACCATTAACCGCCGTATAACTCATCCGTCGATCCACGCAGATAACTGTCTCACAGATCCTGTGATCCATTACATTTCCCTGATGATCCACTTCCATAATGCAGCTTAACGCCAGCCGGTCTGTACCTGCATTCAGAGAGCAGATACCATTTGACAGCTTGTGAGGCAGCATAGGGATCACCCGGTCTACCAGATAAACGCTGGTGCCCCGCTTTAGGGCCTCCTTATCCAGAGCGCTGCCCTCTCTTACATAATGACTTACATCCGCGATATGGACTCCCAGGATATAATTTCCTTCCGGCGTCATCCCAAGGGTGATTGCATCGTCCAAATCCTTTGCATCCTCTCCGTCAATGGTAACGGTCTGTAAGCTGCGAAGATCCAGACGACTCATATAAGTACCCTTCCAGGTATGATTTTCCCTCAAATCATCCAGATGATACACTGCCTGCGGACCTGAAAAGGCGGTTCCTGCCGGCGTTTCCATCTCCAGCTTATCCGGTACAGACTCCAGTTCCTCCATCACCTCCTGTGGAAATGCTTCTGGAAGCCCGTAGGCCCGCACCAGGGACAGGATATCTGTTCCAGGATCATTCACATGGCCTAATATCTCAACGATCCTCCCCTCCGGTTTCTTTCCCTGACTACCGAAGTCCGTGATTTTCGCAACTACTTTGTGACCCGTTACCGCCCCCTGATCGCAGCCCTGAGGAATAAAAATATCCTTTGTCAGTTTCTGATTATCAGGCACCACAAAACCGAAGGTCTTATTTTTCTGGTAATATCCCACAACCTGGCTGTTGGCATGATCCAGAATCCGCACCACTGCCCCCTCTGGTCTGCGGCCATTTTTCCCGTCAGATGTGATTACGATCTGCACCCGGTCCCCGTGAAGAGCCGCTCCAGTCTTTTCCTCCGGAATAAATACATCCTGATCCATTCCTTCCACTGTCACAAATCCAAAGCCTCTCGGATGACTCCCAAAGATGCCGTTTACCGAAAAGGTCTCCGGTTTCGCATATTTTCCTTTTTTTGAAATACCAATGATACCCTCTGCCGTAAGTTCATCCAGCACCTCCTGAAGCTCGCCGCGCTGGGATTTAGGGATATCCAGCAGCATGGCAAGCTCCTTTGCTTTCATAGGCACATAGGCCTTTTCGTCCATAAGCTCTGTGAGCATTTTCTTTCTCTGTTCCAATAATTCTCTTTCCATGTATCCTCTTTTCTGTACGGCGTTTCTTCCTTAACAACGCCAAAAGCTGATTAAAAAAACACCCTTCATTGATGATACATGAAAGGTGTTCTTCTCTGTCCTGTGTCCGTATTATTATCCCTGAACCTTTAAAAGAATATTCAGGATCAGTGTGATGATCATAAAAACAATGGCGCCGTATCTTGTGAAGTGCTCCAGTGTGCCCTCCATGGAACGTCCCTTGTTCTTGCTCCAATAGCTCTCAGCTATGCCGCCGATGGCACCGCCCAGTCCATTGGACTTGCCCTCCTGCATCAGGATCACGATAGAAATCGCAACGCCGAGGAGCACATATATGATCGATAAAATAACCTGAATCACTGCCATGACCTGTACCTCTCTCCATTTTCTTATAATCAAACAAAGCTACTATACCATACTTTTTCTGTAAATACAAGGATTTTTTCACGCTCCGCCATTTCGTCTGTCGCCGGATCCCTGTTCCGATCCTGATTCATACGGCAGCCTGTGCCCCATACATCCAATGGATCTCACTGCAAAAGCCTGGCACCGTCCTCTCCCACCGCAGATCCATCCGGCGTTACCGCTGATACCAGCATAGCGCCTGACTCATCACAGAAATACTCTTTTCCATTCCAGAAGATCCAGCCCGTTTTCATATACCCATCACTGTCAAAAAAATACCACCGGGAATCAATGAGCTGCCAGCAGTCTCTTGGGTAAGAACCGTCCCTGTTTTCAAACCACCAGCCGCGGCCGTCCCGTTTCCAGCTGCCTTTCCAGTCCGCCAGGTCAGCATCCGTTACTTCAAACCAGGGTGATTCCACCCAGTCTCCCTCATTTCCTCTGATATCGACGGCCCTTACTTTAAAATAGTAATTGCCGGCCTTGGGAATCTGCTCTGCAAAATCAAAGCTGTTTTCTGCCACTGTGCAGACTGCTCCTATTCGGTTTTCAGAAGAACTGCCGCCCTTTCCCCTGTACAAACGGACCTTATAGCTTTTTGCAATACCGTTCTGATCCCAGTGAGCAATCGCATTGTCTTGATCCCACACAAGACCTGATACATCCAGATCCTCGTCCTCCTCATCCAGTTCATCCAAAGACACTACAAGGCGCAGCAGCTCTTTATCGTATTTTGTGGAACTGGACACATATTTTACCTCATCTCCTGTAAAGGTGAATGTACTTTTTCCCGATTTTTTAAAATAGCAGTCGCTGTCAGCCGCCAGCCATATTTCCACCTTAGGCCGGACGCCGCCGGCCCAATATTCCTGCTCATTGATGAAATCCGCGCTCTCTAGGGAACAGTTCCCCTCCTCCACTGACACATCGATCGAAGCGCCTGCATCTCCTGCCTGTATATCAGAGCTGATATTCAGACGGATGTGCCCCACCGGCGTCCGCTCCTCTTTTGCAAATGCCGGAAACGCACAGAGGGCTGAGAAAACCATAGCTCCCATAATACCATGAAACAGGCGTTTTTTTATTACTGTCATTGTAATTTCCCCCTTTTATTTCTTATCCTGCGTGTTGTACCCATTCCTGTGTAAGTATATCACAGATCCTTGCGTTTGCGAACCATTTTCCCAACATTTGCGCACGGTACCCTGCCTCATCCCTCCTGTTCGCACAGCCTGGACACACAACCTGACAATGAAGCATATAGTACATTAAGCGGACGGAGGAGCATTCAGCCTGCAGCGGCAGGCACGGATCCATACTCCTATGCATGGAGGGTACAGCGCAAGACACAGAAAGGAGTGCAACTATGTATTTTGAGTATCCTGATGATCTGGAACTTGACGCCCGAATGGGGGATATTCCCGATGGGCCTTTTGAAAATGAAACAGTCAGCCGGGAAAACAGCGGACTGGAGACTTCTGACAGAGGCTGCGGCACACAGAGTTCTGACAGCAGATGCTGCAGGTGTAATTGTGAAGGGCAGAACAGAGAATGCTGCCGATGCTGCCGGCGGGGACCAGCCGGACCAAGAGGCCCCATGGGCTGTCCCGGACCCACCGGTGCCACCGGGGCTATGGGACCCAGAGGTTTCACCGGAGACACCGGACCAAGAGGTCCTGTCGGACCGGCAGGGCCGCAGGGACCTGTTGGCCCCCAGGGGCCTATTGGAACAACCGGTGCCACCGGGCCAATGGGACCCAGAGGCTATACCGGCGCAGCCGGGGCAGCCGGCCCCAAAGGGGATACGGGAGCAGCCGGAGCCACTGGCGCTCAAGGCCCCAAAGGTGACACGGGAGCCACTGGACCAATGGGACCCAGAGGCTATACCGGGGCCACCGGCGCAGCCGGAAAAGCTGCCACTATTACCATCGGAACCGTTGCCACGGGAGCTCCCGGAACAGATGCCGCCGTTACCAACACCGGTACGAATACGGATGCTATTTTTAACTTTACCATTCCGGCCGGGGATTCGGGAGTTGTAACTCCTGCGGCGCCAGTAGAGGATGCCGTCTGCACCACCATTCTGACCCAGTTTAATCTTCTGCTGGCCCACTTAAGAGCAGCCGGGCTGCTGGAAGAATAACATTCCCTTATAAAGGCGGGAACACCTCCCAACGTGTTCCCGCCTTTATAAGGGCGCATACAGAAGGAGAGCACACAGAAAGACCAACAAACCCTTAAGAAAATGGCATGGCTGAACAGTTACATATTTCCTTCGCTCTATCAGGCATTGACATTTTCGCTGCTTCTCACTATAATAGCCTCATAAAACAGAAGCACGACTGTTTGCAGCTATTGACCCGGATGAAAGGAGGATAACCATGACAGCAACTTACAACCGCAACATAACTTTAAATTTTATCAGAGGTCTGGAGATCCTTCCGGTATTGGGCTGATCTGCGCTTTTATATTATCCAAATTCGGATCCCATTCTCAATATCTTACGATCCCCACACCTCTGTCTGCTGCGAGGTATTTTTATGCCTGTTATCAGGCGAAACTTCCCGGCAGAGAAAGGGATCATCATGAAAATCATAAACGGACGCTATACATCTGCAGTCATCTATCACACGAACAATGAAAAAACAGGCATTGAGCCTTACGCCCTGGCACAGATCCAGGCGCTTTGCGATAATGAAGCATTCACAGGAAGCCAGATCCGTGTCATGCCTGACGTTCACCCCGGCAAAGTCGGAACCATCGGATTTACAGCCACTGTAGGCAGTCGGATCCTGCCCCAGGTAGTGGGGATTGATATCGGCTGCGGCATCACCCTGGCCCGTCTTTCTTCCAAGGCCAGAAAAGACTGTTTTCCCAGGCTGGACACCCTGATCCGAGAGCGGATTCCCGCAGGCTCCCGGATACGAAACGACCTGCACCGTTTTGCTGACTCCTTCAGACCGGAAGCATTTTACTGCAGACGCAGCATAGATGAGGTCAAGGCCGTATTAAGCCTCGGAACCCTGGGCGGAGGCAACCATTTCATCGAACTTGACGAGGATGAAAACGGCGCTCTCTATGCGGTGATTCATTCCGGCAGCCGCTCCTTAGGAAAAATGGTTACCGAATACTATATGAGAGAAGGCCAGAAAGCCCTCAGACAAAAAGGCGTACGCGTGCCCTATGAACTGACCTGGCTGGAGGGCTCCCTGAAAGAACAGTATCTTCACGATCTTCAGTTAGTTCAGCAATTTGCCGCTTTAAACCGGGAATCCATTCTGGATGAACTAACCCGCGCAATGAAATGGAAAACGGAATCCATTCTCTCCTGCCAGCATAATTATGTGGATCTGAGAGGCAACATCCCCATTTTAAGAAAGGGAGCCATTTCCGCCCGAAAAGAAGAGCCTGTCATTATTCCCATCCATATGCGGGACGGCGTTCTTTTGGGAAAGGGACTTGGAAATAAGGACTGGAACTTCTCAGCCCCTCACGGCGCCGGAAGGATCATGAAACGGGAGGATGTAAAAAAGCACTTCACGTTGTCCGCCTTTAAAAAGGAGATGAAGGGGATTTATTCTCCCAGCATCAGCAAAGATACTCTGGATGAGTCCCCCTTTGCCTATCGACCCATGGATGAAATACGCGCCGCCGTCTCAGACACTGTAGAGATCGATCAGATCCTGCATCCTGTCTATAATTTCAAGGCTGGAAGGGAGGGATGATTTATGGCAAAATACAGAGAAATTCCCTGTAAATACTACGAAGCACTGGGGCTCTGCAAAAAAGGCCGCCAGGCCTGCCACAAGACCTGCTGCCAGCACTGCTCAAAATACCAACCCCGAGCCAAGATCCGCTGTCTTAACAAAAAAAAGCTGTATCTGGAAAAACGCGCCGGTAAAACCTGTCACTGGCGCGATGTGTGATACAGCTGGAAAAAGTTATCCGCAGTGCACTCCTCACCTCCCGAAAAATCCATCTCATCCCACATACCCTCCTTCAGGCGGACAGGATTTGTCTGGCTGAAGGGAGTGTAGATCTGGTCAAAGGCCCTTGCCTTTTTTTCCTCCAGCAGCTTAATCTTTCGGGCAGCCGTGGCGTCTTTATCATAGGCATTGGTGCATTTTTGAATATAATATTTTCCTTCATATGAAATAACCTTACTGATCTGATCCTGTTCCAGGAAAAAGGCCGACTGCTCTAAGGGCGTCATATCCCCGCTCCATTCCAGCTCATACTCAATCTGACTGTTCTGGGATTCCTTAGCAGCCACAGCAGCAAAATCCGCCTTTTCCTGGGTCGCCTTTTCATAAACCTCCTGGGCTTTTTCCTCCGTATCAGTCTCGATCTGCTGGATGTGGATTACCTTGGCCTCCGCGTCGCTCACCTCCAGATCTTCCTCATTGGTAAGCTGGGATACCGTCTTATCTGCCAGGTAATATTTGCTGTAAAGGTCATAGACCTCATCCTTTGATACCTTCATATAGTCCAGGTCGCCTTTTGTCAGGCCGGAATAATATTCGTCCGTCAGGTTCTGAACTGCATCCTTTTCCTGACTGGTAAGCTGGATTCCATTTTTCTCAGCAAGCAGGTTCACCACAGCCAACTCCTTCAAAAACTGCTCAACCTGCCCCTTCAGCAGTGTCTCAAAGGTATTCCCCTCTCCGTCAGCCGCAACCGACCACAGCTGGCTGGTATAGATGTTCTGATACCGGTTGCGCTCCGTAGCGGCCACCATTCGGATCTGGCCTGGCGTATATTCGGTGACAGAGCCCATACTCCTCTGCCCGGAAGAGGCCTGTCCGCTGCAGGCTGTAAGCCCTGCGGTCCCAATGAGAACCCACAGTCCCAGACACAGGATTCGACGCCACATTCCCATCCCCCTGCTATTCCTTTTCTGGTTCAATACAGACTCCTTTCCCACAGAGCATCTTATTACAAAAGATTCTTAAGGATCTTTAGAACTCCGTCGTTTACATTGGTGTCCGCCTGAAATCTGGCCCTGTCCCGCACCTCTTTTCTGGCGTTTGCCACAGCGAAGCTGTAATAAGCCTGATCCAGCATTTCCAGGTCATTCAGCTGATCGCCAAAGACCATTGTCTCCTCAGGCCGAATATCCAGACACTCCTGAATAGTCCTTACCGCACTCCCCTTATTGACGCCGAAAGCCATGCAGTCCATCCACATATCTCCGGCGCAGGCCAGCTTAAGCTCACCTCCAAATTCATCAAAAACAAAACGGGTGGCAGCTTCAATACCCTCAGGCTTGTAAATGGAAATCTTTACCGGAGCTTCCTCTAAGGCAAGAAGATCCTCCACCCTGTTCAGCTTAAACTTATATCCGTCAATCAGCCAGCGTACCAGTTCTTCATTTCTGGAATCCACATAATCTCCGCCGGCGCAGGCATAGACAATCTCCAGTTCCGGATGACGGCGAACGGAACGAATCAGCCGGTCTGCCAGGGTCTTATCGATGGCGTATGTATAGAGGCTGCGGCCATAGCAGCCAATATAAGAGCCGTTATTTGCAATATAAAATATCTTTTTCTTTACCGGGTCAAAGGTATGCTCCACGCTGGACCAGGGCCGTCCGCTGGCAATGGCGAACTGGATTCCCTTTTCCCGCAGCTTTTCGATCACATCAAACAGCTCCGGATTTAAATCGGCTGACCCGTCAGGCACCAGCGTTCCGTCTACATCCGACACGATCAGTTTAATCATTGTCTGTTCCTCCATTCTCTGTCAGCAGAGCATCCACCTCATGAACCAGACGCCCCAGAGGCAGCCCTACCACATTGGTGTAATCTCCCCGGATTCCCTTTATATAGGCGGCAAAACGGCCCTGAATCCCGTAAGCGCCCGCCTTGTCAAGCGGCTCGCCGCTCTGGGCGTATGCAAGGATCTCTTCCTGAGTCATGGGCCAGAGGCTTACGTCGGTACATTCTGCGAAGGTTGTATTGTGATACCGGCCTTCTCCCAGACAGAGAAGTACCGTAACACCAGTGTAGACCTGATGATCACGCCCCTCAAGGCTTTTTATCATCTGCGCGGCCCGCTCAGGCGTCTTTGGTTTCCCAAGAATTTCATTGTCCAGCGCCACCACCGTATCCGCGCCAATCACAAGGGTTCCCGGCATACAGTCTGACGCGACCTCCCGCGCCTTGCCGTCTGAAAGTTCCATCACCAGTCCCTTTGGCGTATCTGCCTCAGAGGTCTCCTCCAGGGAACTCGGACATATCCTGGCCCGGATACCGATCTGCTCTAAAAGCTCTTTTCTTCTGGGCGAACCGGAGGCAAGCACCACCGGATGTCCCTTCCAATATTCTGTCATTTCCATATCTGTCTCCTGCTTTCTTTAGTATACCTTCAGCCGTCCCACGGTTTCCTTCTCATCCTCTTCCCCTCCCAGGCGGCGGTGAATACACCACAAAAGATCCAGAAGATAATAAAGCGGTAATACCCAGGCTAAAACATGACCGGCTTTTACCGGTATATGCCCCACTGCCTGCCGTACCTGACGATCCAGAAAATGGAAGAAAAAGATTCCTAAAAGTCCCCAGGCCAGACTGCTTTCCAGGCAGATAATGCCGCGGTAATTAAAAGGCTTTGTGCTGTAGTCCCACCAAAAACTTCCAAACAGGCGAATCATCACCGCAGCCGTCACAAGTTCCATCACAGTAGCCATCACCATGGACGCCGTGTAAAGCTTCACCGGATCCCCGGCTACCGGCGTCAGAAGAAACATCGCCCCCAGCGCCCCGAAGCCGTATATGACGCAAAAGGGGCCATGGCCAAAGCCACGGTCCACTACGGGGCGTCTGTATTCAATACTCAGTACCGTGCATTCCAGAAGATAGCCTAAAAAACTGTACATAAAAAACCAGTTGATCATGGTATAAGGTTTCATGGATCACCTCTTAATAATATGTGTTTAACAGAAGCGCCAGACAGATTCCCAGGATAGCTCCGGCCAGAACCTGAAGCGGCGTATGGCCCACGTATTCCTTTAATTTTTCCTGAAGAACCTCTGCATTAAGCTTAAGCGGATTTTCCATCAAAATGGAGTTTAACAGCTTTGCCTGCTTTCCCGTCTCTCTGCGCACTCCAATGGCATCATACATGACTACCATGGAAAGGACAAACGATATGGCAAACTCAAAGGAGCCTGCTCCGTATTCCAGTGCAGCGGCTGTGGTCAGTCCGCATACTGTGGCAGAGTGGGAGCTGGGCATACCGCCGGAGCCTACCAGACGTTCCGCGTTGAAGTTTTTATTTAAAGCAAAGTCGATCAGTGTCTTTAAAACCTGGGCTGTCGTCCAGCCCACTACGGCGCTTACAAGGATCTGATTGCCAAGCATCTCGTTCCAAACATTCATGGTGCGGTTATTTTCCCCTTTCTTCGGGCGTTTATCTGTGTTTTCATTTACCGGCCTCTTAAAGGGGATATTCTAGCCCCGCCCTGCCGGCTGTGCCATAAAGGACATAAGGATCCAATCCTTTGCCCGCGCCGCCGTTTCCCTTGTGCCGCAGATCTTGTCAGCCATGGTAACTGCGTAGCCGGCCCTGGTAGCCGGCGGCACCGGCGTCAGAGGCCACATATGGCGCAGGATGATATTTTTTTCCTCTTCTGTAATATTAAAATAGAGAACCGCATTTTCCATCGCTCTGCGCGGGTGGGTAAAGCCGTGAAAATGCTCACCTGTCTCTCTGGCATGGGTATGCCAGTCATATAAAAACAAATCATGGAGAAGCCCCCCTCTGGCAGCGCTCCTCCAGTTTCCTCCCAGTCTCCTGCACAGCCGGTACGCCATGTAGGATACCTGAATACAGTGTATCTTACAGGTGGTGGTGCCGTGCTGTATGTACTGGTCCATAGACTGGAATACCGGATGGGACAGGATATCTGCCACACACTCCAGGTATTCCGGATCCGTTAAATATACATTTGTTTCAAAGTCCTCCATGGGCATCTTACCTCTTTTTGCGCACAGAGCAACCCTTTTTCACGGTCATCAGCCGATGAGCCAGTCATACAGCTCCTGATATCGGGAAGCAGATGTTTTCCATGAGAAATCGGCCGCCATCGCCCGGTCAATGATCTTATTCCACTCCCGGCGTCTGCTGTAGTAGACGTATTTGGCATAGCGGATGCTCCCCAACATCTCGTGAGCATTATAATTGGCAAAGGAGAAGCCTGTGCCTGTGCTTTCGTATTCATTATAAGGCCAGACGGTATCCTTTAAACCGCCGGTCTCTCTGACAATAGGCACTGTGCCGTAGCGCAGGGCCATAAGCTGGCTTAAGCCGCAGGGTTCAAACAGAGACGGCATCAGGAAGGCATCACAGGCTGCATAGATCTTATGGGACATGGCCTCTGAATAATAGATCTGGGCCGATACCCTGTCATGGTACTTCCAGTCATAGTGGCGGAACATATTTTCATACCGCTCATCGCCGGTTCCCAGGATAATCAGCTGCATATCCTCGCTGCATATCTCATCCATGACTCCCTGAATCAGATCCAGCCCCTTCTGGTCTGTGAGGCGGGATACAATTCCCACCATAAACTTTTTCTCATCAACCGGAAGCCCCAGCTCCTGCTGCAGAGCTTTCTTGTTCTTCCCTTTTTCCCTGCGGAAATTCTTTGCATTGTAATTCTGAGCAATATAACGGTCTGTCTCCGGGTTAAATTCATCGTAGTCGATTCCATTTACGATTCCCCTTAAGCTGTTGGAGCGGGCCCGCATCAGGCCGTCCAGCCCCTCTCCATAGAAGGGCATCTTGATCTCCTCCGCGTATGTATTGCTTACCGTAGTAATGGCATCGGCATATACGATACCGCCCTTTAACAGATTTCCGTCCTTATAGGCTTCCAGCTTATCCGGTGTAAAATAATAATCAGGAAGTTCCGTAAAGCGCTGGATGGTCTTGACATCCCACACGCCCTGGAACTTTAGGTTATGGATGGTGATAACGGACTTCATATTGCAGAAGAAGTCTCCGCCCCGAAAACTGTCCTTTAAAAGTACAGGGATGAGTCCGGTCTGCCAGTCATGGCAGTGAACTACGTCCGGTTTAAAACCGATGACCGGAAGAGCTGAGAGCGCCGCCCGGCAAAAGAAACAGAACTTCTCCAGATCCCAGAACCAGTCGCCGTATGGCTTTGCCCCGTTAAAATAACTCTCGTTATCAATAAAATAAAATGTAATCCCCTCATGGACATACTGAAGAATCCCCACATAACGGCTCTGGCCCAGATAATCCATATAGAAATGGTCCACATACTGCATCCTGTCTCTCCACTCCTGGCTGATGCACAGATATTTAGGGATCATGACTCTTACGTCAAAATACTTCTTATCAAAACATTTTGGCAGAGAACCCACTACATCTGCCAGTCCCCCGGTTTTAATAAATGGTACTGCTTCAGAAGCCGCAAATAATATCTTCTTCATCCAAACCTCCCTCTCCCGACATACACAGGTAGCTTTTTGCCTTATCTGATAGTATATCGTATTTTTATGAAATTAGGAAGTAATTTTCCATGTATTTATCTTAAATTTTTTTGTATTCCAGGAATATTTTGTCAGAAATAAGAGCAATAAATTCAGAATTGGTAGGCTTGCCCTTACCCGTACTGATGGTGTATCCAAAAAGCTCGTCAATGGTTTCCATTTTTCCCCGTCCCCAGGCTACTTCGATGGCATGGCGGATGGCCCGCTCTACCCTGCTGGCTGTGGTCTGATTCTTCTTGGCAATGGCCGGATAGAGGATCTTTGTCACAGATCCCATCATCTCCTGATCCTTTACAACCATGGTAATGGCATCTCTTAAATACTGGTAGCCCTTGATATGGGCGGGGATTCCCAGTTCGTGAAGCATCTTTGTAATATCGGTCTCCAGATGCTCCTGTATATATTCTTCTCTTGTAATCTTAGGCTCCTCCTCACGGACGGGGAGCGGCGCTTCCAAAAGACGGCCCGACGGGATCCTTACAGGAAGCCGGCCTGCATGGCGGATCTTGGTCATCAGAATATCCCTGTCAAAGGGCTTCATCAGGTAATAATTTACTCCTGCCCGAAAGGCTTCCTCTGTGACCTGCTCGCCTCCGGCGGCACTGAGCATGATAAAAACAGGATGCTTGCGAAATGTATCTCTGCGCTTTAGTTTTTCCACGATAGTGATTCCATCTACCTTCGGCATTACCATGTCTAAAAGGACGATGTCCGGGGTAGTATCCTTTATCATGTCAATGGCATCCTCGCCATTGTCGGCCTTTCCAATGACCGTAAGCCCATCTTCGGCATTGATCATTTCATCCAGAGTGTTTAAGATCATGGGATTATCATCCACGATCACCACGTTTAACTGTTCCTGCTTTTCCATTTGCTCCTCCTCATTACACGGGGCCGGGAGTATCCTCCCCCTGCCTAAGATTAGCACAAAGGAGCCGCCAATTCAACGGCCCCTTTGTCTTGATCAGTAACATTTTATATTATACAGGCACATCTTGTCATTTGGCAATATCTGGTAGTCGCAAATTTAGACACATTTTTTCGTGTATTTTTGGTATTTTTCGACATTTTGTAACCATCTTCTCTATCATTCCTCATATTTCAGCATATCTTCTGCCAAAATTCCGTATCCTCTTGTTGGATCCTGCACAAATACGTGCGTTACTGCCCCCACCAGTTTTCCATCCTGCAAAATGGGAGTTCCCGACAATCCCTGAACGATCCCGCCGGTAAACGCCAGAAGCTCCGGATCCGTAACTTTTAAAACCATGGTCTTATTTTTCTTAGTGGCGCTGTAATCTACCTTCTGAATCTCCACCGAGTAATCCTTCGTCTCACCGGAAACCGTAGTTCGGATCACTGCCGGCCCCGGCTTTACCTCCTGGCGTCTGGCGATCTCCACCGGTTCGCCTGACAGTTCCTTTTTAAACTGCTGATTCACCTTCCCGAAAATACCGTCCTCTGTGTTGGATGATATCTCACCCATACAGGACTGAGGGCCGTAGTAAATGACGCCTGATAAAAGGCCTGGTTTGCCCGCCTCCCCTTTTTCCACGCCCATGATCTTTGCCGTATAGAGAGCGCCGTTCTCAATCTCCACCAATTCCCCGGTATCGCTGTCACTGATGCCATGGCCCAGCGCTCCAAAGTTTCCATTGGGATCTACATAGGTAATCGTGCCGATGCCCTGGGTATCGTCCCGAACCCAGGCTCCCAGCTTATACTGGCCGTCTGATCCTTTTACCGGATCCAAAGCCACCTCCATAGTCTCACCCTCCCTCCGGATGGTGAGGCTTGCCTGACCGCCTTCCCAGTTTTCCACCTTCTGGATCAGTTCCTCTTTGGTTGATAGAGGTGCTCCGTTAAAGGCTTCAATGTAATCGCCTGATTTTAACCGGCCGTATGCCGGTTCTGTCTCCACACCGTCCTCCCCTGTGACCCGTCCGGTGCCTATGACCATAATTCCGTTTGATTTTAAGTAAATGCCTATGGGAGTGCCGCAGGGAACGGCGTACTGGGTGTCCACCACATCTACCTGAATATCTTTAAACTTAATAAGCCCCAGGAGTTTTAAATCTACCTGGTAGCTTCCCTTTTCACCTGCAAAAATAGAAAATGGCTCGCTGCTGCTTATGGTGATTTCATCTGCGGGTATATTGCTTTCATTTCCCAGGGCCACCTCTGTACTGCCGCTGGAAAGAGTGGTTTTCCAAAGCAGGGGAAAAGCAAATTCCTCCTGCTGGTTTTCAATGATGCTGATACGGTCAGGAACCGACCGGTCTGCCAAATACCACACAAAGCCGGTTCCGGCGATGGCGGTCAGCCAGAAGATCCAGGCCAGCCGCCTGTATAATCCTGATTTTCTCCTTCTCATATGCCCTGCCTCCTTACGAATGACGATTGCGTCTGTCATTAGTATGGGTTTGCAGAGCCGGTTTCAATCTGGTTTTATCTTGCCATCATTGGCTTTTTTGTCTGGTCTGCCAGATCCTTCATTTCTCCTGCATTTTTAAGCACAGCCTCCGTGATCTGAGCGCCGCCCAGCAGCCTTGCAAGTTCTTTTATTTCTTCCTCCCGCCCCAGCCTTTCGATGGTAGTGGCCGTCATATTCCCATTTGCCGATTTTTTTATTTCAAAATGAATATCCGCCATGGCTGCGATCTGAGGCAGATGGGTAATGCAGATGACCTGATGGCTGCCGCCTATATAGGAAAGCTTCTCTGATACCTTCTGAGCCGTGCGGCCGCTGATTCCCGTATCGATCTCATCAAAGATCAGTGTGGGAATTTCATCCGAATCCGCAAGCACCGTCTTGATAGCCAGCATGATACGGGATAGCTCGCCTCCGGAGGCCACATCCTTTAAAGGCCGCATGGGCTGTCCGGGATTGGTGGAAATAAGAAACTGCGCCTCATCCCATCCTCCCGCCGTAAAGTGATCCAGGCGGTCAAATTCCATATCAAATTCCACATCTAAAAAGTTGAGATCCAAAAGTCCCTGACGAATTCTCTCCACCAGCTTTACAGAAGCGCTTTTGCGTATCTCTGATAAGTCTGCACAAAGGCCGGCAAGATGATCCGAGGAAGCTTTTAACTCTTTTTCCGTCCGTTCCCTGAAGGCGTCATAATCTTCCAGTTCTTCCAGACGTTTCCTTTTTTCTTTCAGACGTGCCTCTATGGCCTGAGGCGTAGCCCCATATTTACTCTGCAGGCTGTGAATCTGATCCAGCCGCTCCTCCGTCCGCCGCCAGGTCTCCTCGTCAAACTCCATGCTGCTTAAGTAGCCTGAAATCTCCCGTCCGGCGTCGCTTATAATAGCCTCCGCATCATACAGCTGATCCCGGATGCCCTGTAAGGCCTCATCAAAATCCGTCACCTGCTCCACAGACCGCAGCGCCCTGGTAATCCCGTCCCCCTGAAGGCAGTCATAGGCCTCGGTCAGGCTTTCCGCAATCCGCCGTGCGTGTGAAAAACGGCGGTACCGGGCCGTCAGCTCCTCCTCCTCGCCCTCTTTTATATTTCCATCCTCAATCTCCTGGATCTCAAAGCGCAGAAAATCCGCCTCTCTAAGTCTGGCATCCGTATTCATCTGAAAGGAAGCCAGGCGTTCTTTTAAGGCGCAGTAATTTCGGTACTCCGCTTCTATCTTCTTTTTTTCCGGTTGGGTCTGTGCCTTGACGTAGGCGTCCAGGATTTCAAGATGTTTTGACTTATACAGCAGAGACTGATGCTCATGCTGGCCGTGAATATCAAGCAGAAGACCGGTAATCTGCCTCAGCCTTGCAGTAGTTACCATCTCATCATTGATTCGGCTGACGCTTCTGGATGGAGTGATCTTGCGCGATATAATAATCAGACCATCCTCTGTTGGCTCTGTATCCAGCTCCTTTAAGGCCTTTCGCTTTTCCTCTCCTGAAACGGAAAAGACCAGTTCAATATAAGCGTAGGGGGCTCCGTGGCGTATGCTGTCTCTGGAAGCCTTTCCCCCCAGAGCCATGGTCACAGAGCCGATGATAATGGACTTTCCAGCACCGGTCTCACCGGTCAGGATATTTAAGCCCTCGCCAAACTCCACATCCGCCTTCTCAATAAGAGCCAGATTTTTAACATGCAGTTCCAGTAACATCTGATTCCTCTCTTTTCTCTTCGTTTCTGCGCATTTTAAGGAAATCCGGCGTACTGCATCACTCACATTTTACCAGGCAGCCCTGTATTCTGTGCTGTTTTGCTGAAAGTGAATAACGCAGTACCCTAATCCTCCACCATCTTTTTTATCTTTTCCATAACGATAATGGTGTCATCTACGCTGCGCACGGCGCACATAATGGTGTCGTCTCCCGCAATACATCCAACTACCTCCTGAAAGTGGATGGCGTCAAGGGCAGCAGCTACTGCCATGGCCATACCGGATACCGTTTTAATCACAAGAATATTCTGCGCCATATCCATGGACATGAATCCATCCTTTAAAATACGGATGTATTTGATGGCCGAAGTTCCTCTTGGACTCTCCAGAACCACATACCGCTGTCTGCCATTCTCACCCTGGATCTTGGTCAGTTTAAGCTCACGGATATCTCGGGAGACCGTGGCCTGAGTCACATTAAAGCCGGCTTTATTTAACTTCTCAGCCAGTTCCTCCTGCGTCTCTATCTCATATTTTCCGATCAGTTCCACGATCTTGCTGTGGCGTTCTACCTTCATGTGTGTTCCCTCCCTTAAATACCGCTTAAATGGTCGCTTAGGTTCTGCATAAATGACTGTTTTTTTCTGCGGATCATCACCGTTTCCAGCCCGGAACGTTCTACTGCCAGGCTGTCTCCTGTTTCCAGATCCGCCGTGGAATCCCCGTCAAAGGAGACCCGTCCGCTGTTTGACACGCCGATGCGCACCCGGTCCTCCGGCGCAAGGACAATGCTTCTCGCATTTAACGAATGAGGACACACCGGTGTCAAAGCCATCATCCGGCCCGCCGGGGCCATCACCGGCCCGCCCGCAGATAGGTTGTAGGCCGTAGAGCCGGTGGGTGTAGCCACCAAAACTCCGTCTGCGCTGTAGTGGTTTAAATATTCGTCATTCACCGACACCTGATAGCGCAGAACCCGCAGCGGAACCTGGCTGGTGACGGCAATCTCATTTAATGCAATATCCTGGAATACCGGTTTTCCCTCATGAAACACCGTTCCGCGGATCATCATCCGCCGTTCCAGTTCATAGCGGTCCTGTGTCAGGGCTTCAATCGCCTCCTCTATCTCCTCTTCTGTGCTCACCTGGTTTAAGAATCCCAGATGGCCCCGGTTGACTCCCAAAAGAGGGATATTACGCCCTGCCAGATCTCTGGCAGCCTGGATCAGGGTTCCATCACCGCCAATGGTGATGACACACTCCGTCTCTGAAGGTACCAGCTCAGAAGGGGTGTGTTTTCCATATTTATTCTGCTGAGCCGGACTGAGGAAACGGCACTGCGCCCCCCTCTTTTCCAGACGGTCAATGATATACGCCCTGGTCTCAGGAACCAGCTCCTTCGCCAGATTAGCTATCAAGTAAAAGTATTTCATCTGCCACTTCCTGTCATTTTCTATGAATGATCCAGAGTACCATGGGCCTCATCCACCACGGTCCGGGGATCCGCTGCCGCTTCATGGCGCACTGCGTACTCTGCTTCCTCCTGCTTGGGATGTTTCTGAAGGTAAAGCAGATACTCAATATTTCCCTCCGGCCCCTTGATCGGGGAAAATTCCAGATTCAGGACTTCAAAACCGATGGAAAGGGCATAATCTATAACCATCTCAATCACTTCCAGATGAACGGAAGGGTCTCTGACTACGCCTTTCTTTCCCACCTTTTCCCTGCCCGCCTCAAACTGGGGTTTAATCAGGCATACAATCTGGCCGTAATCCTCTAAAAGGGCCTTTACCGGCCCCAGAACCTTGGTCAGGGAGATGAAGGACACATCAATGCTTGCAAAGCCGATGGGATCTTCTATCTCCTCCGGGGTGACGTAGCGGATGTTTGTCTTTTCCATGCAGACTACCCGCTCATCATTGCGCAGTTTCCAGGCCAGCTGGCCGTGGCCCACGTCTACGGAATAGACCTTTACAGCCCCGTTCTGAAGCATACAGTCCGTAAATCCGCCGGTGGATGCTCCTACATCCATACAGACTTTTCCGTCCAGGCGGACGCCGAAACGGTCCATGGCCTTTTCCAGCTTAAGGCCGCCCCGGCTTACGTATTTTAAGGTACTGCCTCTGACTTCAATGGGAACGGTATCAAGAAAGGCAGTCCCCGCTTTATCTTCTTTCTGTCCGTTTACATAGACAATGCCGGACATGATCAGGGCCTTTGCCTTTTCCCTGGATTCTGCAAGATTTCTCTTTACAAGCAGTACGTCTAATCGTTCTTTCATTCGTGGTTCTCCTGTCTGTGTCCCTCTTTCTGCAGGCGCTTTTGCCCCTCAAGCCAGCCTTCTGCCTTCAGCCTGCGGATGATGGAGTCGCTGTCGATCCCCAGTCCCTGGCGGAGAAGGGATACGTTTCCATGCTCCACATAGGCGTCCGGAAGAGCGATGTTTAAAACGCGCACCTTCGGATCGTGTTCGTGGATATACGCCGTGATGGGAAGTCCATAGCCGCCCTGGAGCACATTTTCCTCCAGCGTGACGATCAGGCTGTGATTTTTGGCCATACGGGCCACCAGTTCCCGGTCAAAGGGCTTTACAAAACGGCCGTTTACAAGGCTGCAGGTGTACCCTTCTTCCTTCAGTTTCTCACGCACGTGCTCTGCTGTGCTTACCATACTTCCCACTGCCATAAGGGCGATTCCTCTTTCTTCATAAAGCAGTTCTCCTTTTCCATAGGCAATAGGCCGGGTAAATTCACGCAGCCCCCTGTAGGCGGTGCCTCTGGGGTAACGGATGGCAAGAGGAGCCTTATAGTCCATGGCAAATTCCAGCATAGCCCGAAGCTCCCACAAATTTTTCGGCGCCATCACCGTCATGTTGGGAACGGAGGTCAGATAGGAATAGTCAAAGATTCCCTGATGGGTCTCCCCGTCGCTTCCTACCAGCCCTGCACGGTCTATGGCAAACAGCACTGGAAGATTCTGGATGCAGACATCGTGAAGAATCTGGTCATATCCTCTTTGCAGAAAAGAGGAGTACACGGCCACCACCGGACGCAGTCCCGCCGCAGCCATACCGGCAGCGCTGGTAACTGCGTGTGCCTCCGCAATCCCCACATCAAAAAAACGGTCAGGGAATTTTTTTCCAAAAGCTGCAAGACCGGTGCCGTCCGGCATAGCAGCCGTCACTGCCACCAGCTCAGGATGTGTCTCTCCCAGCTGGCACAGCTTTCTTGAAAATACATCCGTATAGGAAGGATATTTCTTCTCCCCGCTCTCTTTTCCCGTGGCAATGTCAAAGGGACCGATTCCGTGGAATCCGGAAGGGTTCTTCTGTGCAGGCCCATAACCCCTGCCTTTTTGAGTGATCACATGAACCAGAACTGCATGATCCAGTTTCTGTGCCTCCCGCAGCACCTTGCAGAGGGCCGGTATATTGTGGCCGTCCACAGGCCCCAGGTAGGTGATCCCCATATTTTCAAACAGCATACCTGGTATAAAAAGCTGCTTAATGCTGTCCTTGGTGCGTTTCAGCCTGTGAATGACCGCATCTCCCACCACAGGCACCTTTCCCAAAACGTCTGCAATGCTCTTTTTCAGATCATTGTAGCCGGCACCCGTGCGGAGTCCGCTTAAATACCGGGACATACCGCCTACATTTTCAGAAATGGACATCTCATTGTCATTTAATACAATTATGAAATTTTTCTTCATTCTGGCCGCATTGTTTAATGCTTCATATGCCATCCCTCCCGTAAGAGCGCCGTCTCCGATCACGGATACCACACGGTAATCCTCCCCCAGGATATCCCGGCCCTGAGCAATCCCCAGGCCCGCAGAGATGGAGGTGGAACTGTGTCCCGTGTCAAAGGAGTCGTACGGGCTTTCCTTACGCTTTGGAAAACCGCTCAAGCCTCCATACTGGCGCAGCTCGTCAAACTCTCCCATCCGGCCGCTTAATATCTTATGGGTATAGGACTGATGGCCTACATCCCAGATGATCTTGTCTTTGGGCAGATCAAAGGTTTTAAACAGGGCAATAGTCAGCTCCACCACGCCTAAATTGGAAGCCAGATGGCCGCCGGTACGGCTGATCTTCTCCACCAGAAAGGTGCGTATCTCTTCTGCCAGTATGGTCAGTTCATGGGCCGACAGGCTCTTTAGCTCCTCCGGTCCCTTTATCTGTTCCAATATCATAGGCTCGCACTTCCTTATTATTTTCTAGGATTACTTCTCTCTGTTGACCAGAAGGCGGATAAGGCCTACCAGAAACTCATTGTTTCCCGGCAGCTTATCCAGATCGGAAATGGCGGCTGCCGAAAGCGCCTCCACATCCTTTTTTGCTTTTTCCAGGCCCTCTATGGTTACATAGGTGGTTTTTTGGTTTTTCTCATCACTGCCCGCACTCTTTCCAGTCACAGCGGCATCTCCGGTCACGTCCAGGATATCATCCTGGATCTGGAAGGCCAGTCCTATTTTTCCGGCCAGATCTTCTACGATCCTGCAGTCCTCATCTGCCGCGCCTCCAAGAACCGCGCCGATCAGCATAGCTGCCTGGATCAGGGCTCCGGTCTTTAAGCGGTAGATAAAATCCAGCTTATCCTTGGGGATCGGCCCGCCTGCCAGCTCTACATCTACCGTCTGACCGCCGATCATGCCATGCATACCGGTCCTTGACGCCAGGATTCCTACAGCCTGTCCTGCACGCTTTAACTCATCCGGATCCTCAGCTGCCTCGAAGGCCCTGGCCGCTGTCTCAAAGGCGTACATCATCAGAGCGTCTCCCGCCAGCACACCGATATCCTCGCCGTACTCGGCCCAGGTGCTGGCCTTGCCTCTGCGGATGGTATCGTCATCCATGCAGGGCAGGTCATCGTGAATCAGAGATGAGGTATGAATCATCTCAATAGCTGCCATAAAGGGTTTTACGGTATCAGACACCCGGCCGGCAAAAAGACGGCTCATCTCCTGCATAAGCAGAGGGCGCAGCCGTTTTCCGCCGGCGTTCATACTGTAGTTTACAGCCTCGAAAATAGTTTTCTGATGGCCCTTTTCCTCCGGCATATACCCTGCAATTCCCTCATTTATCTCTTTTACCCGTTCTTCCAGTTCCTTCTTGAATGTTGTATTATCACTCATTGCTTTCACCCTCGCTCAATATCTGAATCTGTTTTTCTACGTTATCGATCTGTCCGTTTAAGGATTTCACAAGCTTCATGCCTGCTTCATAGCCCGCAAAGGTCTCCTCTAAGGAATCTTCCCCTGCTTCCAGCTTTTTTATAATCGCTTCCAGCTGCGCGAAATTTTCCTCGATGCTGGCTGTTTTTTCCGGCGTTCCCGGTTGTTCTGACTTCTTTCGCGGCACGGTCATCCCTCCCTTTCCTCTGTGTGCTCTATTTGTTTTACCATTCCGTCAATCCTGCCGTCTGCAGCATAGATACGGATGGTTTCCCCTTCTTTTACCTGCGTCACGGAACGCAGGCCCTTTCCCCTTTCGTCCTGAATAAAGCCATATCCTCCGCCCAGTTTTTTAAGGGGCGAAAGGCCTTCCAGACGGGTGGCTGCCAGAGCCAGACGATGTTTTTGCTCTGCGGCAGCCATCTGGATCAGTCGGACAAGTACGCTCCTGTCATCGTCTAAACGGGACCTCTCCTCATCCAGGGCATTCCTCATCTGCCAATCCAGCGCCTGTTCCAGATCCGCCAGCCGCTGACGTTTTTCATTAATCTGGCGGGCCGGATCCTTAAGCTTAAGACGCATCCGGCACTGCTCCAGCATAAACCGCGTCTTTTCGATGCGGCGGCGGGCAGAGCGCTCCAGGACATCTCTATAGAGTTCTATCTGCTCCTTAAACTGACGGTAATCAAACACAGCCAGTTCAGCTGCTGCAGAAGGCGTGGGAGCACGCAGGTCTGCCACATAATCCGCTATGGTTACGTCTGTCTCGTGGCCTACGGCAGAAATCACGGGGGTAGAGCAGTTAAAAATAGCTCTGGCCACCCGTTCCTCATTAAAAGCCCATAGATCCTCGATGGAGCCTCCGCCCCGTCCTACGATCAGAACGTCCAGCCCCAGCTTATCCAGGGTCTCAATCCCCTTTGCAATGCTGTATTGGGCCTGTTCTCCCTGTACAAGCGCCGGATAGAGAACCAGCTGGACATAGGGATTGCGTCGGGCTGCAATGTTCATGATATCACGGATAGCAGCCCCTGTGCCGGCAGTGACGATGCCGATCCGTCTGGCATATCGGGGAATGGGACGCTTATAGCAGGCATCAAACATCCCCATTTCCTCCAGCTCATTTCGCAGCGCTTCAAACCTTGCAAAGAGATCTCCCCTGCCTTCTCTGGCAATCTCCTTTGCATAAAGCTGATAGCGGCCATCCCTCTCATATACGTCTACCGTGCCCTTTACCACTACCTCCTGACCTTCTTCCAGACGGAAGCTCAGGCCGTTTCTCTGTCCTGCAAACATGACGGCGGCAATCTGTGCGCCGCCGTCCTTTAAGGTAAAGTAGATATGGCCGGAGGAATGGTATTTGCAGTTAGACACCTCGCCCCGGATGGAGATTCTGTTTAAGGCAAAATCCTGTGTGAACATATTTTTGATATATGAGGTTACCTGGGATACGGTAAATACACTTGCCATCTGTCCTGTCTGTTTCCCCTTCCTTTATACGTCCAGCCCTTCTTTTCTTCCCCCTTTGCAGGAGTTTTCTTCTTTCTCGGCCTTATACCGTTGTATCCGGCGTTTCCTCTTTTGGGCTGTCTGAGGTCTGGGCGTTTCGGATGAACCTGGCAAGAACACCGTTTACAAAAGACGGCGACTCGCTTCCGCCAAACTTCTTTGCAAGCTCTACCGCCTCATTGACCGCTACCTTCTGGGGTACGCAGTCATCATAGTCCATCTCATAGAGTGCCAGACGCAGGATGGTAAGTTCTACCTTGCCCATCCGCCGCGTTTTCCAGCCTGCAGCTACCTGATCGATACGGCTGTCGATTTCCTGGATCTTATCTACTATATTCCCGGTTTTCTCCTGAAGATATTCCCGGTCTTTCTCTGTGAGCTCTACCCTGTGAAGGACGCAAAGACCGCCCTCCGGATCTGCCTCATCCTCCTCAGGAGACTGGAAATACTGCAGCATCTGCTCCTTTGCTTCCTCTGTGGTTTTATAAAAATCCGCTGAGAACAGCATTTTAAAACAGTGTTCCCTTAATTCTCTTCTGGTCATTTTTTCTGCTTGTACGAAAAGCCTGGGCTCTCGAATACATTTTCCTTTCTCTATTCTGATCCGCTAACTGTGATTATACCAAAGGCAGGGGATAAACACAATAAAAAATATCAAAAGGTGCCGCAGGCCCTGACGGTCCTGAGCACCCTTAAGACTCTCATGCATTCCAAAGAACGCACACCTTTTTCAGAGTCAGCTTTCCTCCATATTCACTCCTGCGATACGGATATTCACATCCAGCACTGTAAGGCCGGTCATATTCTCAATGGCAGCGCTGACCTTTTCCTGCACCTGCTCGCTGACGGCAGGGATATTAAAACCGTAGCGGATATTCAGGGAGAGATCTACGGATACATGATCCTCGGTCACATCTACCTTAACGCCCTTGCTCAGGTTTTTCATGCCCAGCTTTCCCACCAGCTCATTGGTGATATTGCCCGCCATGGAATCCACGCCGTCTACCTCCGTGGCTGCAAGGCCTGCGATAATGGCCACTACCTCGTCTGCAATCTGAACCTCGCCGATCCTGTCTTTTTCGTATAATTTATGGGTACCTCGATTTTCTTCAGCCAATCTTCTCTACCTCCTGTCAGAACTTGCTTAATTAGTATTATAACAAATCCGCAGAAAGATGTATAGGATAATTTTTCCTCCGAACCGCGGCCCATGAAGCAGCGGCTGATCTGACGTAAAAAATTCAGGCTCAGAAAATATTTTCGGGTTCGGATACGGATTTTGAACAGCAAAGAATGCTAAGTCACAGGTCTCAACCGTGGCTTAGCACTGTATTTTTAACACCCTCCTCCCGCTATTCCTCTTACATTATCTCCGTCTACTCATCCATATTTAAAAGCGTGATGATAATCTGATCTGCGCCTACCTCTGCCTTGCGCTTTACGATATCCTCGATCTGCGCCCTCTGGGGATCAGTGATAGACGGAGCATTGATCACCACATCCACCTTTTCATCGGCAATGCTTACCACCGGATCGGCAAAGCCCTTTGCCATAAGAAGGGTCTCTGCGGCATTCTCCTTCTCGGAAACTTCCGTCAGCTTAATCATATCCTGAATGGCCTGCTGTTTGGCAGCCTCGTCAATAGCTGTGCTGTTGATCAGTCCCATCAGCGTTTCCTTGTTTTTTGCGCGAACCTGCTCCCGGCTCAGCTGCACATTCGCTATGTAGTCCGCTACGCTCATGCCGCTGGTGAGCACGGCTTCTCCGGGATTTTCAATGCCGGCCAGGGAAGCGCCCGCGGCATCTGTTCCGTCAGAAGCGGCCGGTGTATCGGCCTTGGCAAGCTGTCCTGCATCCCCATCCGCTTGCTGCTGAGCACTGTCTGCCGCCGTCTGCTGACTGCTCTGGTCTGGGACCGGCTGCTCCTCTGCGGCTGTCTGTGCCTGCTGCCCCGCATCCCCCCTGGCCAGCTCCTCCTGAGGCAGCGCCTCCTCTATCTGGTCTAAATCCTGATCCAGGCTTCCAATCTCCAAAAGTTCTCCGCCTGCCGCTTCATTTTCCGCCAGCAGATCTTCATCGGAAATATCCATGGCTCCTGCCTCATAGACGCTTCCCGCCCCCGCAAGATCCCGCTTTCCGGCATAGTTTAAATATCCCGCCGCAGCAATCATTACAGCCAGGGTAGTAATAATAATCTGATTTCTGCGAAACAGCCGTTTCATCTTTACATCCTTCATATGTGCTGTGACCTGTTTTACCTGTTTCATGTTCCTGATCTTCATGTCCTGCACTCCTTTTTTATTCCACCCGCTTTAACACTTTTATTTTATGTGCAGGAAGCCCTAATAATGCTTCCATTGCCTGAGAAATTTCAGAACGGACTGCCGGACTGCCTCCTCCGTCTGCGCTGATAATAATGCCGGATATCTCAGGGCTTAACTCTTTTTCCACCACCGGAGCATTCCCCTGGCTGCCCGACTGGGGCAAAACCGTGGTTTCCTGTGACTGGCTCTCCGTAACCTCTCTGGTGCCGCCGGAAGAATCGCTCTCCTTTGTAACTGTACTGCTGCCGGAGCGATCCACCCTTAATACCTTCTGGCTGGTAGAGCTTAAGACCACCATGACATCCACGTTTCCTACGCCCTCTACAGAGCCGAGCAGTTCCCGGATCCGTGTCTCCAGGCGCTCCTCATAGGCAGCTGGAAAGGAAGAAGCGCCAGAGGATCCTCCCAGCCCAGCGCCTGCTTGTTCCGGCTCCTGCGCATTTTTTTCCATCGACAGACCAACCGCCTCTCCAGCTCCTCCAGAACCATTTTCCGGCTCTGTTTTCTTTCCTCCCCCTGGAACCGGAAAAGACAGAATCATGAAAAATGCGCCAAGCAGCAGCAAGATCAGCCATTTTTCCTTAGTCATCTTTCCATTTAACTTTGACAGCTTCCCCTTCCAGTCCATAATACTGCTCCACCTTTCCTTTCAGGTCCTTTGGCCCATTTTCTCCCTCTGCCTGAGAAACAGACGGGGACACTGGGGCGGCCATCTCTATCCTTACCGGCTCTACACCTATGGGATCTATACTGACCGGGCGGTCCCCGCAGTCATCCTCTGAGGCAGGAAAAGAAGCATCCCTTTGGTTCTTCTCCCCCTCCCTTCCTGTCAGCACAATATGTATCCCCAGAAGCTTTCCGTAATCCTGGCTTTCCCTGTTTTCATCCAGGATTACCGACACCTCCCTGCATTCATACCCCTGATCCTCTGCCAGCTGTTCTACTTCTTCTTCCACATTTTCCCTGTACTGCGCAGTTATTCCTTTTAGCCGTTTCTCCTCCATTCCAAAAATTTCTTTTTTCAGTCCTTCTGCCTCCTGCTTAAAAGCAATCTGATCAAAAAGATATCCCATCTGCTCCTCCAGATCCAGAGGAGCCGCAGCAGGGCTAAGAACAATGAGAATCAGAACCATCCCCCCAAACAGGCGCAGATATTTTCCATAGGAACTCCCAGCCAGAAGATTGCCCGCCAGGGAAAGAAATATCATATAGCAAATAATGGTTCTGGCCCAGTTTAAAAGCGCTTCTGCCATGACTGCCTCCTGTTTTGCAGCACATCTGTTTCTGTCCCTGTATCATCCTGATCTGTCACGCCGCCAGATAAGCCACATTAGCCGCTCCGCAGGTAATGGCAATGGCAATCACAAACAGCAGCAGGGAGTACAGGGCCAGCTTCAGCAGCAGCCTGTGTCCCCTGGCTACCCCAAGGACAAGTTCAACCATCCGTTTATCGCACACCGGCTGCATAATAGCTCCTGCCGCCTGGTAAAGGAACATAAGTACCAGAAGCTTGACCACCGGCACCAGGGAAATGAAAAAGAGCACTGTCACTGCCGCAGCTCCCATGGTATTTTTGATCAGTACCCCGGATCCCAGAACCAGCCTGGCCGCCGCCCCGGCTCCGGCTCCCAGGCCCGGAATCATCTCCGCCAGTTTCAAAAGGCCTGAACGGGCGGCGCTGTCCCCATAGGGGAGAACCATGGCCTCCAGCACATGAAGCCCCAGCACCAGGCCAAACATGGTCTTTATGCCCCATTCAATGATCTGCTCCGTAAGGGAAGTCAGCTTCGATAATAGAGGTTCCTTCATCACATGGCTCCCCAGCGTCAGAAGTACATAGACCTTTACCCCTGAAAGAAACAGGTTCCGGCACAGCCACTGAACCCCTGTAACGGCAGCCATCATGGCCTCATACATACAGAGAGCACTGAGGCTTCCCCCGGAAAATGACACCGCCATAAAGTAGGCCGGCATCAGAACCCGCATAAATTCCAGAATCCGGTCCAGAACCCCTGCGGTAATGGACAGACTGGCCAGAAAGCTGCCTGCCAGACACACAAAGAGAAGCAGATATGTAACATAAAATCCCGTATCAGAGATCTGCCCTTCCTTAAAAACAGAGGCGGTTCCAGAAAACAGCGCTCCCATCAGTCCGATTGCGGCCACCTGGGCCAAAAGTCCCGCCCCTTCTGTTACCTGGGAAAATAAAATACTCCTCAGCCCTTCTTTCACCGTCTGGAATACAGTTTCCAGATTCCCCACGGCAAAGGCCTTCATCAGATCCCAAAAAGAAATTCCCCATCCTCCGTCGCCAGGATTCCCGGACGCCTGATCCAGATATTCCTGTATCCGATCCAGTTCCTGGGTAATCCCTATATCAAGGGCTGCCTGTTCCGGATCTGTGTTCTCCTGCCCCCTGGTATTCTTCCCGGAAATCATTTGCCCTGCTTCGGCGGCCCAGGCTGAATAAGTCCCTCCTGCGAAACCAATCCACAAGCCAGCGGCGAAAATCACAAGCTTTGCCAGAAACGCGTATTTTCTTTCCTTCACCCGTTCCCCCTTTTCTTCCCTATCCGGGCTGTATGCGGACAGTAAGGTTCAAGCAGCCTGACAGGGCGTCGGCTCCTCTATTTCATAAAGCGCTCCAGCGTCTCAAACAGAGCCAGGAACACCGGCATACTCACCCCCAGAACAGACAGTTTTCCCAGGATCTGGATCTGATTTCCCAAAGCCCCATATCCTGCATCCCGGCAGATCCCGGAGGCAAATTCAGCCACATAGGTAATTCCTATCATCTTAAGGAGAGTCCCCAGGTAAGCGGAATCCACCCGGATATAGCCTCTCATCCGCTCCATGGCGTCTAAAATCACCTCCAGACGTCCGGCGGCGCTGAGCATAAAAAGGATTTCTGCCGCCATCACAAGATATACCGCATATTCTGCCCGTACACCTTTAAGCCACACAGCCAGCAAAACAGCGGCAATCCCGGCGGCCCCTATGGCAAGAATGGTCATTTTCCCCCTCCTTACAGTAAAAACAGCCGTTTCATTGTTTCAAACAGATCATATATGTAGGGTATCATCCAGAACAGCACCAGGAGCAGTCCGGCCAGACTGGTTAAAAAAGCCTGTTCATCCCTGCCGCTGTGTTTAAGCACCTGACAGATCACCGATACCAGGATCCCCACGGCCGCAATGCGGAAGATCAGATTTACGTCCATATTTCCTCCCATCTAATACATGAGGATCACCAGCAGAAGGCTTCCCATCATACCAAGAGCCGTGCTCAAACGGCATCTTTCTTTTAACTCTCCCCGCAGACGGCTGATGGTAAGCTCCAGCTGTTCCAGATAAAGGAGCAGCGTCCGCTCCTGCATATCCACGTCCAGATAGCCAAGATGATTTCCCAGCCCTGAAAGCTGCCTTACATCCTCAGGATCTAAGATCCCTCCATGAGGCCCGCTTTCTGCCTTTCTTACCTCGTTTTCCCATATCTTGGAAAATGTTTCTCCCTGGCCCTGGGCGATCCCCTGAGCCGCGCCTGAAAACATCTCCCCCAGAAAACTGCTTTCCCGCCGTCCCACACGATCCAGTGCTTCCTCTAAGGGTGCGCGGCTGTAGGTGATCTCCCCTTTCAGGCAATAGACCATCTGGCGCAGCGTCTCAAGCGCCGCCAGTCTGGCCCTCCACCGCCATGCCATCCAGATGCCAAAGCCTGTTCCCGAAAAAAGTATGATGGCTGCGCCGGCCCATTTTAATACCATGACTTCCCCCCTTACAGCGGCGTTCCCGTCCCATCGCACACCGCCCGTATATGTCCGGCTCCGCCCGCATGATCCAGAACGATCAGCCGCTGAAAGGTTCCAGCCTCAAACAGTTCCCGGATGCCGGGACGCTCTTTCAGTTCTCCCAGCGAGCTGCCATGGATCGTAGCCGCCAGGGCGCAGCCGCAGTTTTTCACATATTCCACAGCCTTTATATCCTCTTTTCCCCCGATTTCATCCACCGCCACCACCGCCGGGGACATGGACCGGATCAGCATCATCATCCCCTGGCTCTTTGGACAGCCGTCCAGAATGTCGGTGCGCATACCAAGATCATTTTGAGGAACACCCTGAAAACAGGCCCCCAATTCCGACCGTTCATCCACCACTCCCACCGTTCTTCCAGGCACACGCCGTCCGGTCTGCCGGTTTCTGTGTCCGTCTGATACCTGGCGGATCACGTCCCTCAAAAGAGTCGTCTTTCCGCATCCAGGCGCAGACAGGATGACCGTATTCAGAAATTCCCCTTCTCTGTAAAGAAATGGCATGATTCCATCGGCACAGCCACGGATCTCATGTGCCACCCGGATATTTAAAAAGGAAATGGACTTTAACACTCCCACCTCCCGTTCCTTCAGCACAGTCTTTCCCGCTACTCCGATCCGGTGACCGCCCCGAACGGTAAAATACCCCTGACGCAGCTCCTCCTGGGCCGCATAGAGGGAGAATCCACCCATAAGCTCTGCCGTCTCCCGGATCTGACGCTCCGTCACCGTAAGAAGGCTCTTCGCCTCCCCGTTTACCTCCGCCAGCCTTCCATCCTCTGTGATCCCATATTCATTTTCCCCATAAAGGATCAGTACCGGACGTCCGGCCCGCAGCCGCAGTTCCCGAACCCGGCCAAAATCCAACTCCAGCCCTTCAAGCGCCGCCCTCAGACTGCCCGGAAACAGCCCTGTTATTTCTTCCCGTTTCTCCATGATCACCTCTCCTTTATCTCCAATATATGAAACAAGCCTGTTTTTATGACAGGATTGCTCCCACCATAAAAACAGGCCTGCTGTTATGTACTTCAGAGAGAACACGAAACTGCTCTGCCTGCAAATACATTTTTGCTGTTTCTTCAATCAGATTGATTTTTATCTGCTCCCGTACCCAAATTACACATAAGCGGCACCTCACTTATGATAAGGTTCCCCGGCGATAATCCGAAAGCTGCGGTAGATCTGCTCCAGCAGGATCACCCGCATCAGCTGATGCGGAAATGTCATGGGCGAAAAGCTCAGGTGATAATCTGCCCGGTTCATAACAGCTTTTGAAAGCCCCAGAGAACCGCCAATAATGAAAACCAGCTGTCCCTTTCCTTCCACGCCCAGGCGGTTTATCCTGGCGGCCAGTTCTTCGCTGGAAAGCTGTTTTCCCTCGATCGCAAGGGCAATCACATAGGCTCCGTCACGGATGTGGGACAGAATCCGCTCCCCTTCTTTTTCACGGATCTGGCGCTCCAGGGCTTCTTTCGCGCCGTCCGGCGTCTTTTCATCCGCCACCTGAAGGATTTCCAGCCTGCAGTAACGGCTCAGACGCTTGCTGTATTCTTCAATAGCCGCCTCAAAAAAGCGTTCTTTTATCTTTCCTACGGTAATAAGCGTAATCTTCATCGTTTAAAACTCCAAAATCATATCATACCACACAGCGCCGCCGTGGACAGACCGGGACACGCCCATATTTTTATAACCGAACCGTTCATAAAAACCGATCAGGTGCTCCTTGCAGGTAAGTATAAGCCCCTTTCTCCCCTCCTGCTCTGCCTGCTGGATCATAGCCTTCATAAGCTGTCCTGCCACCCCCTGATGGCGAAACCCCGGGATCACATCCAGACCGAAAATACTCTGATATGCTCCATTGGGATCATGAAGAGACACATTTTCAAACATTTCATCTGCAATGGTTCTTTCATCCGTCACAGCGCCATTGATAAAGCCTGCAATCTCTCCCCCGCACTCTGCCACTAAAAAGCTTCCCGGAAATTTCCCAAGCCTCGCTTTTAAGCTTTCCCTGTCTGCCGCCTCTGCCGGCGCAAAACAGTCTGCCTCTATCCCGGTTACTGCGTCCAGATCCCCTATGGACGCCTGTCTGATCTGTACTTTCTTCATGTATCCTCTTTCCTTTTCTTCCGTTTGTTCCGGGCTATCCTGCTTTTTCAATCCGTCCCCAGATCCTACATCCGTTTTCTGCCGGACACGCTGAAATAATATCCCACTCCCCATTTAGTATGTACATATTTGGGATCGCTGGGACATGGCTCGATCTTCTCCCTTAAGCGGCGCACATGGACGTCTACCGTGCGGACGTCCCCGCTGTCCATAGCCCGGTTTCCCCACACATAATTTAAAAGCGCCTCCCTGCTGTAAACCTTGTTGGGATTGCGCACCAGAAGTTCTAAAAGATCGAACTCCTTGGCCGTCAGATTGATCTCCCTTTCACCGATAAATACTCTGCGCCCCTCTGTATCAATTTTAAGATCGCCGGATCCGATGTAGGCGCTGGACGGCTCTTCCTTTTTCTGGCGCTTTGCCTTCAAACTGCGCCGGATGATGGCCCGAATCCTGGCCTTGACCTCTAAAATGTTAAAGGGTTTGCTGATATAATCATCGGCTCCGTATTCCAATCCCAGAATCTTATCCATATCCCCGCCCTTGGCCGTAAGCATGATCACAGGCATATCCGAAAATTCACGGATGGCCCGGCATACCTCAAACCCGTCATGCTTGGGAAGCATCACATCCAAAAGCACAATATCATATTCTGTCTTTTTTGCCAGTTCAATGGCTTCCTCGCCGTCATAAGCGCAGTCCACCTCAAAGCCGTCCTGTTCCAAACTGAACCGGATCCCTTTTACAATCAGTTTTTCGTCATCAACTACCAATACCCGAGCCATATTCTATTCCCCTTTTTGTCTGTCTATTTATATTTCTATACGGTGATATCCTTTCGGATCTTCTCAAATGCGCTTTCCTTGATTCCAGACACATTCATCACATCTTCAATGGAACGGAACGGCCCTACCTCCTGGCGGTAGCGGATAATAGCTTCCGCACGGGAACTGCCGATTCCCGTAAGCGTCATCAGTTCTTCCGCACTGGCCTGGTTAAGGTTCACCTTTCTGCCTGTAGCCAGGGATGCCCCATAAACGGCGCTGTTTTCAGAAACACCTGGGGTAATAAACGACTGGTCTGACAGCATCCCCGCTGCTTTTAAGGCCGCTGCATCCTCTCTCCCTGGCACTTCAATGCGCATCCCGTCAGAAAGGGGCATTGCCAGATTGAGAACGCTGCTGTCTCCCTCTTCCAGGGTTCCTCCTGCTGCTTCCAGCGCCTGGTAGATCCGACTCCCTTCTTCCAGGGAATAGACGCCGGGAGAAGCTACCTGACCGCATACATGAACCCATATAAGAGTAACAGAAACCTGAGCCGCAGCCTCTGCCAGATCTGTCTCTTTCTCTCCCGCCCCGCTCTCTGCGGCAGCAAACGCCATATTCTCACCCAAATCATCCCCGGTATCCGCCGAAGACTCTGCCTCACTGGCCGTACTGCCTTCCTGAACCGGCTCTGAAACGCTCTCTGCCGCCTGTTCCACCCGAACTGCATTCTCCGATGCTCTCGGTGAACAACTGTAAAAAACGCCTCCTGCCAGCATAGTGAAAAGAAGCAGAAGCGTTTTTGTATGCTTCCACTCTCTGAACCATTCCATTTTCTGTAGTTTTAAATGTTTCAAAACGACATCCCTCCTGTATCCGGGATGCCGTTCTGGCCTGCTGTCTCTATTCTATCGGAAAGCCGATTTAAATACAAGCGTAATTTCTCACATTTTCGTTGGTTTTTAACGATTCCTACCGTTGAAAGATCACAATTCCCACAATAGCAGCCGCCGCTCCCAACAGCTTGTGCCAGGCAAAGGGTGCTCTCTCTACACCGAAGAGGCCGAAAAGCTCAATGAGATACGCCGTAATGATCTGCGCCACCACGATCAGCAGTGCCGTTTTTGCCGGTCCCAGAGCCGCCATGCTTCGGATCACCGTGTACGTGATCAGAGCGCCGATCACCCCTCCTGCCAGTACATACCTTGGCGTCACATCCATAAGGCCCGATATAGGCGGACGGCCTGTAAAAAACCACACGGCCAGACAGGTAACAAGAGCCGTGGCCTGAACCCAGCCGGCGGCTACCCATACGCTGGTCTGCTTGGTAACTGCTGTGTTAAATACGCCCTGTACACTCATAAGGGCTCCTGATAAAAGAGCCGTAATCCATCCTGCCATTGTTTTTCCTCCTGATACGCTGTGCGGCGGTTTCTGTCGCAGAATTTTAGGCATCTGCGGATGCTTTTATTTTCCCCGAATCCCGCCGTTCTATACATACCTGCCCTTAGCCCAGACTGTATACACTGTTCTTATTTGTGTACAAACCTGGTTGCCTTCCCTGTCCAAGTGAGTTATAATCATAGCCGTGCCTTGTATAGGCATACAGGTTTATGAAGCATTTCCGATTCTGGAGTTTCATCCGACACAGGAGGTGTTTTTACGCTGGAATCATTTTTTCAGGCAGCGGCCTGGACCATGACGCCGCCCAGGCCCTACGGCCCTTTCCATCTGCTTTTTACGGCAGCCGGTGCAGGGGCTGCCGTCTGGCTCTCGGCGTTACTTTCCCGGCCCCAAAAAAGTCCCGGCCTTTCCCGCCTGCTGTTTCTCTGCGGACTGGTGTTGGCCGTATGCGAGGGATTCAAGCAGGGTTTTTTATATTTTGTGGAAAATAACCATACCTATGACTGGTGGTATTTTCCGTTTCAGCTGTGCAGCGTTCCCATGTACCTGGGACTTCTTCTTCCCGCTGCCAACTCTGTCCCCAGGCTCCGCTCTGTTTTTACGGTCTTTATCCAGGACTACGGCCTTTTGGGCGGGATCATGGCTCTCCTTGAACCCAGCGGACTGATGCACCCTTACTGGCTGATGACGATTCACGGGTTTTTGTGGCACTTTATCCTGATCTTTATGGGACTTTCCTGCGCTTTTCAGACAGAAAGCGGAAAGGATATACGTTCTTTTCTGAGAACCATCCCTCTCTTTCTGTTCTGTGCTGCCCTCGCAACTGCGGTCAATCTTTTGTCTCATCCTTATGGGGATGCGGATATGTTTTATTTAAGTCTCTACTATCCCAACAGCCAGATTGTCTTTCACCAGATCGCTCTGACTCTGGGTGTGGGAACCGGGAATATCCTGTATCTGCTTTCCATGATCCTGGGAGGAGGGATTTGCCACCTGATCAGCAAGAAACTGTACTATTTTCAAAAACATCATTCATAAGCATCCCTCTTTTAGGGAAACCAAACGATATCTGCCGGCGGCAGCGCGCCGGACACTGAAAGGAGACTATTTACCATGACTGACAACCATAAACTGACAAGAGCGGAACAGGCCATCGCCTTCCACAACAAGGGCTACAACTGCGCACAGTCCGTGATCTTTGCCTTTGCAGATCAATGTAACGCAGATCCGGAAACCCTCTTTAAGATTACTGAAGGGCTGGGCCTTGGAATGGGAGGAATGGACGGCACCTGCGGAGCCATCTCTGCCGCAGCGGTTCTCTCCGGCCTTCTCACCAGCACTGCCAATTTAGAGAAGCCTGACTCCAAGGGCGCTACCTATAAGAAAGCAAGAGCCTGTATCCAGGCCTTTAAGGAAAAAAATTCAAGTGTTGTCTGCCGGGAATTAAAGGGAGTCGATACCGGAAATGTGCTGCGGGCCTGTCCTGACTGTATCCGTGACGCCGTGGCTATCATTGAAGAAGAGCTGCTTTAATAATGTGGAACCCACCAGGAAAGGAAACAGCCATGCCAGCAAACAGTGAACCTTCCGCTGATCTGACCGAAAAAGACCGGGCTTTCCGGGCCTTTGTGCGGGAGGGCAATATGTGGAAGGTGGTATTTTATGTATGTACCCCTCTGGCTCTCTATCAGAGCCTGAACCAGCTTTTTAAGATATTTGATTCCATGATGGCCTCCTATATCGGAGCATCCTCCGTTTCCTCTGTGGCCTATCTTTCCCAGATCAACCTGATGCTTTCCGCACTTGGAGGCGGACTGGCCGTAGGAGCCAGCATCAAGGTGAGCGAAGCCTACGGAGCCGGAGATTTTAAACTGGTCAAGCGAAGGGTCAGCACCCTTTTTGCCCTCTGTGGGATCCTTGGGGGCGGACTCCTGCTGATCCTGATTCCCTTCGCACCCCAGTTTCTGCGCTTTGCCAAAACGCCGGAGGAATTTATCGCAGAAGGAACCACCTACTTTATCCTGGATCTCATCGGTACCGTGCTGAACTTCTTTAACAGCGTCTACATAGCCATTGAGCGGGCCAGAGGAAATTCCAGGCGGATTCTCCATCTGAATATGGGCGTAATCCTGGTGAAGCTGAGTCTGACGGCGCTTTTTGTATACGGGTTCCACAGCGGCATCAATATGATCGCCGCAGCGACCATTATATCCCAGTGCCTTATGTTTGCCGCCGCCATCTATCATTTGAGCCAAAAAGGAAACGCATTTTCCTTTGCTGTCAGGAGTATTTCCTTAAAGCGGCGGGTGGTGCGGCCTATGATCCTCCTATCCGTGCCTGTAATCATTGAGAAGATGGCATTCTCCTTCGGAAAGGTAGTGGTCAACTCCATGTGTACTGTATACAGTCCTTTAACAGTAGGAGCCCTTGGAATCTCCAATAACCTGGGCGGCATTACCACCAATCCCCAAAACGGCTTTCAGGAAGGCGGCTCCGCTATCATCAGCCAGAGTCTGGGGGCCGGCCTTCCCAAACGGGCCCTGGAGGCATTTCGCTGTATCCTCATCATCTGTATCGCCATGGGCGCAGCGCTTATGAGCCTGACTCTGATCTTTCTGGAGCCTATCAGCAGCCTTTTTGCAGGGGGAGACCCGGAATTTCAGAAAATGATCTGCACCATCTATAAAATGGAGGCTCTGGGAGCAATCCCCCTTGGCATCAACGCCTCCGTTATGGCCCTGCTCTATGGCTTTGGAAAGACACGGATCTCCCTGATGATCAACTTCAGCCGCGTTTTCATCTTCCGGGTTCCGGTGCTCTGGGCCTTACAGAACTTTACGGATCTGGGAGACATCAGTGCCGGTATCGTCATGGCAGTAAGCAATATTGCTACCGGCATTCTAGCTGTCGCAGTAGGCTGGATCACCGTGCGGCAGATCCGAAAACAATACAGCATATAAGAAGCGCCGCAGACGCGCCCGGTTAATAATCCCCCTGTTTTAAAAGCCCTTTGAGATACCGGAAGGCTTTTTCCTCCCCCTCTTCCTTTAGCATAATCAAAAGTTTCTCAAGCAGCGCCCTCGTTTCTGGATGTATGGTTATGTATTTCTTTGTAAATTCATAATATTCCAGAGGCGCGGCGCTGGTATAATTTTTTCCTTTATACACCTCGCAGGCCGCGATCCGGTCACAGATCATCTCAGCCACATACCGCAGCGGCATCTTATTCCCCACCAGCCCTTCTTCCTTATGTACGGAAATGTCAATCCAGTATTCGTAATGATGCTTATTGCGCCCTTTGTGGTGGAGCCATGCCTTGGAATATCCAAGCATCTCCCGCTCTGCCGCATTAGGGCTGCGGTCACCCTGATAGTAGCGCACGCCGGTCCAGAATTCCTCCGGACTGTATTTTGACAAATCATGCATCAGCCCCTGGCGGTAAAGTCCGATCCGAAAGCAGTGTCTGCACACCAGGATCCGGTGGGTTGTAATGGTTTTAAAATGGTTCCATATATTGATCAGTTTCATAGATTCTCCTTTTCATAAAAGCCCGAAAATACAGGAAAATCGGGCCGCAGTTTATACACAAAATGTTTGACACCTGGAAAGATCTGTGATATTCTAATGGAAGTTGCGAAATTACTTGCAGCTCAACATTTTTTTTATTTTTTTGGAGGTATCATAATGAAAGGTACAGTTAAGTGGTTCAACAACCAGAAGGGTTACGGCTTCATCTCTGACGAGCAGGGCAACGATGTATTCGTTCACTACTCTGGTCTGAACATGGAAGGCTTCAAGTCCTTAGACGAGGGCGCAGAGGTTGAGTTCGACGTAGTAAACGGAGCTAAGGGTCCTCAGGCTACCAACGTAACCAAATTATAATCAATGAACAAACAGTGTACCTTTTTCAAACATATATCGGTTAGATAGAAAGTTGAAGTAAGTTATATCTGAATTTCAAATGATTAAAGATAAGAGCCAGTCGAAAGACCGGCTCTTGTTGTATTCTGGAAACTGCCCTACAGGCATACGCCCATCTCTATGCTCTGGCCAGCTCCAGGATTTCCTTTAATTCTTCCACATCAAAGGTATAATTCCTGTTGCAGAAATGGCAGTTCACCTCAATAGGCTTACCGTCGTCGATCATTTCCTGAATATCCTTTTTCCCCACGCTGATCAGCGCCTTTGCCACTCTGTCCTTGGTGCAGTTGCAGTAAAAACGTGCCGGCAGCCTGTCGTTGATTTCAAGCCCCATATCACCCAGGATCTGTTCAAGGATCATCTCCGGCGTATTCCCCACATCCATAAGTGTGGTGATGGAATGGATCTCCTTAATCCTGCTCTCCAAAGCATCGATTACTGCCTCCGAAGCGCCCGGCATCAGCTGAATGATAAAACCGCCGGCCTGACGAACCGTATTGTTCTTATTCATCAGAACGCCCAAAGCCACGGAAGATGGGGTCTGCTCTGAGGTTGCATAATAATAGGTAAGATCCTCTGCGATCTCTCCCGTCACAAGGATCGTCTGTCCCACATAAGGATCCTTTAAGCCAATGTCTTTAATGACGCTTAAAACGCCGACTCCCAGCGCGCCGCCTACATCCAGCTTTCCCTTGTCATTGGGAGGAAGCATGACCTCCGGGTGAAAAGCGTAGCCCTTCACGCCGCCATGGGCATCTGCCGTCACCACGAGACCGCCGATAGGGCCGTCCCCCTGGATTTTTACGGTCAGAATATCCGCATCTCCCTTCATATCATATCCCATCATAACAGCCGCTGTCATCAGCCGTCCCAGTGCCGCTGTCGCTACAGGGCTTGTGTTGTGCGCCTGTCTGGCCGCCTCTGTCAGATCCCTGGTCGTAGCCGCAAAGGCCCGGATCTGTCCCTCGGCCGCTGTCGCTCTTACTACATAATCTGCCATCGTTATCTTCCTTTCTCTGTCTTTCCATGCTCTCTGAGAACCACATAGATCCGTTCGCTGTCCGCCCTTACCGGATCCCTTGTAAATGCGTCATAGGCTGTGACAAATTCCAGCCCGGCCGCCTGGGCCGCTTCTTTAATCTCCTTCAGCAGATAGCATCTTTGAAAATGGGTCTCCTCAAACTTCCGGTACAGCTCCCCCTCCCGGATAAAAAGCGTCAGATCATATTCATTGATCCGCTCTTGCTCATCATAATAGTTTTGCCAGATGAAACTGCTCTCCTGCCGATCCTCAGCAAAGGTATTTTCCCCCATAAGCGTTCTGTATTTATATTCTGTATTCAGGTCGAAGATAAATACGCCTCCGGGGTCCAGATAATTATTCACCAGCCGGAACACCTGAACCAGATCATCCGGATCCAGGATATAGTTCATGGAATCGCAGATACTGACCACAGCGCGGACAGTGCCGTACAGTTCAAACTCCCGCATATCCTGCAGCAGATAAAGGATATCCAGTCCGGCTGCCGCCCGTTTTTCCATGGCAATCTCCAGCATCTCCTCTGAATTATCAGCGCCGATCATATCGTAGCCCGCCTTTGCCAGCAGCTGGGTCATGCTTCCTGTGCCGCAGCCAAGATCCAACACCAGGCCGTCCTCTGCCCCGTATTCCTTTAACAGCGCCGTCAGATAGGCGGCCCACTCCTCATAGGGAACATTGTCCTGAAACAGGTCATAGACCTGTGCAAAGCTTGTATATGCTTCCATCTGCTTCTCTCCGTCTGTATTCCAGCCGGGGACCGGTTCAACAGCCCCTGTAACGCCAACTGCCTGTCCGGGAATGCCGGGCAGGCAGTCTGTGCAGCTTATTCGTGGCCATAGAACGTCCGCTCGGCGTACCTTCTATTGTTTAAGCGTTCTTACCGCAGCACTTCTTGTACTTCTTGCCGCTTCCGCAGGGACAGGGATCATTTGGGAAAATCTTCTTATCCTTGCGCACGGTGCCGGAAGCCTTCTGCGCCTTGTAAAGCTCCTTGCGCTTGTCAGCGGGCAGAATACTGTCCCACTGAGGAAGTTCATAAAGCCAGCTGGCCTTTGCCTCTACCATATTATAGTACAGTTTCTCAGGATCGATCTCGATCTTTACCTCTGTGTCCTCCTCCATTGTGTCAATGGGGTTTTTGTAGCCCTTTAAACTCTCATTGATGCCATCCAGAAAACCGGTCATGATCAGAATCTCTGTGTTGTACTTTTCAGCCAGTTCCTTTACCGTGCCCGTAACTGTCTCAGAAGGAGCGGAAAGGATCTGCTCATAGATGCCCTTCTCGATCTGGAAATATCCAGACCACAGTTCTTCTTTCTTTTTATCATCCAGGCCGTCACCATATGCCAGATTTCTCCATGTTTCTAATAATGCCATAGTTAAACCATCCTTTTTGTATATTTTATAGAAACCTATAGTAATCTATAGTATATAACAAAAGCTCATATTTTTCAAATAGTTTTATCGGAGTTTTGCCCATTTGAGCAAATGCTCCTCTGCGCCTGTATATTTCCCCGGATCCTGCGGATACTTTATAAGGCAGCTTACCGATCAGAGGGTCTTATTTGAACCCTCTGCGCACCCATATGGGCGCGCGTTTTCATTAAAGGAGGAACATCCATGAACGCAAACAAAACCAACGAATGTATCCAGTGTACCATCAAAAACTGCACCCACCATGCTGACGCCATGGACTACTGCACCCTTGACACCATCCGCATCGGCACCCACGAGATGAACCCTACCAAGAAGGAATGTACCGACTGTGAATCCTTTGTAAACAAGATGCAGTAACAGCAGAATCTTGCGCCATCTGTTACAAATTTATTACGTTTTTTTAAGTTTCCCTGACTACCATTGATTTTTATATGCGTCCATGGTATAGTGGAGACAGTCAGAGATGACGCGGGCCCGGCAGTACCTGTGAAAGCAGCGTACCCCGGGCCATCCCCCTTTTTGTGGGAATTTTTCATTTCTTCAGGCAGTTTCAGCCTCTAAAATGTTTTGAACTTTCCTCTTGTTAATTTCCTCAATCGTGCTATAATCATTCATATGGGGATATAGCTCAGCTGGGAGAGCGCTGCGTTCGCAACGCAGAGGCCGTGGGTTCGAATCCCATTATCTCCATTCTCCGTATGTAATATTTACAGGCAGTCCCTCATCTTAAGAGACTGCCTGTTTTATACCCTAAAACAGAATTCTGTGCCGATTCCGGCATCTCCCTTCAGGATTATTGCAATCCTCTGGCAGGGAACGCCATAGCCCATTACCGGATCCAGGCACCGTCCGCCCCTACCCGGTAACCGTCCGGCGTAGTAGTGCTGGTAAGCATACTTCCATCAGATCCCAAATAATACCAGGTTCCGTCCTGTCCGGCGGCCCAGTAATTTTTGGCAACGGCACCGTTGGAGCGGAGGTAATACCATTTCCCCTCTACCTGACGCCAGCCTTTGGCCATATAGGTATCAGAATCGATCCAATATGTGCCGTCCGAATCGGAAACCCATTCTCCGGAGGCCTTGGCTCCGTTATCCTTGATAAAATTCCATCCCTTATCTGTTTTTACCCATCCTCTCTGCGATGTCACTCCAGGACCGCCGGATGTGCCTGTAACCGGGCTGACAGCAGATCCCTGAGAAGAGGTTTGGCTCCCTGTACTGCCCGATCCATTCCCGTTTCCCGAACTGCCCGCCCCATTTTCGCTTAATACTCCAGCCTCTGCCAGTTTGAAACCGTAATCCAGCATGGCTTTCGTATCTGTATAGTGAGTAGACTGGCTCTTCATCACCACAGCGATCATACGGACGCCGTTTCGTTCCGCCACCGTAACCAGGGTGTTTCCTGCCTTGGAGGTATATCCCGTCTTTCCTCCGATAATTCCCTCATAATACCTGGAATCACTGGGATTGAGCATCTTGTGTCCCATGGTAACCGTAAGACCGGAAGGATTTTTCTTCGTGGCGGGGAGCGTATATGTACGGGTAGACGCTACGGTTTTTACCACATCATTCTGAAAGGCCGCTCTGGCGATCAGCGCCATATCGTGAGCCGTAGTATAGTGGTCAGGGTCATTTAAACCATGGGGATTGGTAAAATGGGTGTTGGTACAGCCAAGGGCGGCCGCCTTTGCATTCATCTTATCCGCAAAAGCCTGATTGCTCCCTGCCACGTGCTCTGCCAGAGCATTTCCCACCTCATTGGCAGATTTTAAAAGCAGGGCATACAGGCACTGACGAACCGTCATGGTATCGCCCTCTGTCATTCCAATGGATACAGCGCCGGACTCCAGATTGGTAGTAGCTGCCGCAGAGAAGGTCACAGTGTCATCCAGGCTGCAGTTTTCAGCCACCACCAGGGCTGTCATCAGCTTTGTTATGCTGGCTGGATAATACTTTGTATCTCCGTTCTTAGAAAACAGCACCTTGCCCGTTGCTCCGTCCATCAGCACAGCCCCGGCTGAAGCCACTGACGGCTGGGCTATGTCAGCTGTGCTGACCTGCGAGGAAGTATTTCCCTGTGCAGGCGTATTTTCCTGCGAGGAAACACTTCCCGGCCCGGAAGTATTTCCCGGCCCCGTACTCCCCGGAGCAGCGGGCGCTGCTGTTTCCTGTGATGAGGTCTGGCCTGTGCCAGGATCCAGCGGTGTGATCGTTACCGCATAAGCGGGGAGAGACAGGCCCAGAACCGTCGCACTGCAGAGACCAAGAAGTGACTTCCATCTGTTTCGTATCATATGTTAAATACCTCTTCCGTTTTATATTTTTAAGGAATCTCCCTCTCTGCAATGAAATACAAAATCAGACTGCTGTCCGCAGGGCGTAAATCACAGCATAAAACACACCGGCGCAGACTGGATTTTTACCAATACCATGCCTGAAAATACAGATATAAGGGAGACCTTTATGGCACACTTTTATCAAACTTTTTCCAGTATATCATAATTCACTCCAACAAAAAAGCACAGAAGTATTACATTTTCATTAAGCGCAATCATTTTCCAGAAAGCCTCCTTCTTCTGCCTGTACAAAAAAAGCTGCGGCCCTGGGAGCATTTCCCAAAGCCGTAGCCTTTACTTGATTCTTATATGAAATTATTTCCTGAAACCGGAAATTAGTACATTCCGCCCATATCAGGTGCTGCTGGTGCTGCTGGAGCCGGCTCCTTGATTGCTGCAACTACAGACTCAGTGGTGAGCAGAGTAGACGCAACGCTGGTAGCATTCTGCAGAGCGCTTCTTGTAACCTTTACAGGATCCAGAATACCAGCCTCGATCATATCAACAAATTCCTCGTTGTATGCGTCAAAGCCCTGACCTACTGCAGACTCCTTTACCTTATTTACAATCACAGCGCCTTCCAGACCTGCATTTGCTACGATATGGAACAGAGGAGCTTCCAGTGCCTTTAAGATAATCTTAGCACCGGTTTTCTCGTCGCCTTCCAGACCGTCTACTACCTTCTGCACGTCAACGGTAGCGTGTGCGTATGCAGAACCGCCGCCTGCGATGATGCCTTCCTCAACAGCTGCGCGGGTTGCGTTTAACGCATCCTCCATACGAAGTTTCGCTTCTTTCATCTCTGTCTCGGTAGCAGCGCCTACACGGATAACAGCTACGCCGCCTGCCAGCTTAGCCAGACGCTCCTGCAGCTTCTCCTTGTCGAAATCAGATGTTGTCTCGCCAATCTGCTTGCGGATCTGAGCCACTCTTGCGGCGATTGCCTCCTTGTCGCCCTCACCGTCAACGATAATGGTATTTTCCTTCTGTACCTTAACGGATTTTGCACGGCCTAACTGCTCCATGGTAGCATCCTTCAGATCCAGACCAACTTCCTCGGAGATTACGGTACCGCCGGTCAGGATAGCGATATCCTGAAGCATCTCTTTTCTTCTGTCGCCGTAGCCAGGGGCCTTAACAGCAACTACATTGAAAGTACCTCTTAATTTATTCACGATCAGGGTTGTTAAAGCCTCACCCTCAACATCCTCAGCGATAATCAGCAGTCTTGCGCCCATCTTTACGATCTGCTCTAACAGAGGCAGCAGATCCTGAATGTTGGAGATCTTCTTGTCAGTGATCAGAACGTATGGATCGTCCAGATTTGCCTCCATCTTATCCATATCGGTGCACATATATGCGGACAGGTAACCTCTGTCAAACTGCATACCTTCTACCAGATCCAGCTCTGTTTTCATGGTCTTGGATTCCTCGATGGTGATAACACCGTCCTTGGAAACCTTCTCCATAGCATCAGCTACCATTGTACCAACCTCATCATCAGAAGCGGAAATAGCTGCTACTCTTGCGATCTGAGCCTTGCCGCCCACTGGCTTGCTCATAGCCTTGATTGCCTCAACTGCTGCGTCAGTAGCCTTCTTCATTCCCTTTCTTAAGACGATCGGGTTTGCACCTGCCGCCAGGTTCTTCATTCCTTCATTTACCATGGCCTGTGCCAGTACGGTAGCTGTGGTGGTTCCGTCGCCTGCTACATCGTTTGTCTTGGAAGCAACTTCCTTGATCAGCTGCGCGCCCATGTTCTCAAATGCATCTGCCAGTTCGATCTCCTTTGCGATGGTAACACCGTCGTTTGTGATTAACGGTGCGCCAAAGGACTTGTCAAGAACTACGTTGCGTCCCTTCGGTCCTAATGTCACGCGAACGGTATCTGCTAACTGATTTACGCCTGCTTCCAGTGCCTTGCGGGCTTCTACGCCATATTTAATCTGCTTTGCCATGTCAATCAACCTCCAAATTATAATAAGTCAGTATTTTTAAATGATTACTCTACTACTGCCAGAATGTCGCTCTGCTTTACGATCACATACTTCTCGTCATCCAGCTCAACCTCTGTTCCTGAATACTTGGAATAGATTACTGTATCGCCGGCCTTTACCTGCATAACCACTTCCTTGCCGTCAACCACACCGCCCGGGCCAACTGCGATAACCTCAGCCTGCTGTGGCTTTTCCTTTGCCGCGCCGGGAAGAACGATGCCGGACTTGGTAGTCTCTTCTGCAACTAACTGCTTTAATACGACCTTATCAAATAATGGTACTAACTTCATATCTGGATTCCTCCTTGTGATCATTGATATTTTATCAGCTTTCGCTGTTTACTGCTTTGTTTGCTCACAATGTAAGTTATACCACTGCTTATTAGCACTGTCAAGGTTTGAGTGCTAATATTTTTGCTATTTTTTTGCAAACCCTTTAAAATCAATGGTTTGCTGTATCTTATTTCTTTTGAAATTGTGATTTTTTCTGTTTTGACACCAATTTGACACCAATTTTTCTTTTTATGGTGTCAAGCGTTTAACGCCATGCTATCCAGTCTTGCAATCTCTTTTTCAATCCTTGTCAGCTCTCCGATATGGTTATACACTTCCATTGTTACATCTATATGGGCGTGTCCCATAATATATTGAAGAACTTTTACGTCCATACGGCACTCTGCCATTCTGGTACAAGCTGTGTGACGCATTACATGAGCTGAAAACTTTGGTAACAGCTCTGCTTTCCTATGCTCTTTTTTTGCTCTCTCTACTTCGGTTTTGTTATATGTGTCTACAATGTTATATAAAACACTATTTACGCCATTCGGCATAAGCGGTCTGCCCGATTTCGCTGTAAAGACAAACCCAGAATACCCGTCCACCTCAATGCTCTTATCCTTTGCAAGCATGAAATTGATTTTCCTTTGTTCCTCAAAGGCTTTTGCAACTTCTTGTGTCATAGGTATAATACGAATACCCGACTCCGTTTTTGGTGTTGAGATATGGAACTTGCAACCGTCGCCTAAATTCTTATAAATGAGCTGGTGGTCTACATTAACCGTTTTTGCCTTGATGTTTATATCTTTCCATGTAAGACCAATAAGCTCCCCACACCTTAACCCCGTACCAATCATTATGGTAAACATGGGATAATATGTGTTATAGACATTGCTCTGTTTTACAAACTCCATAAACTTTTCTTGTTGAGAAACAGTTAAGGCTTCTTTTTCCTCTGCTGGTTTTCCATAATCGCTAATGGAACTTTTTGCAGGGTTCTTTCGGATAATATCATCATCAACAGCCATTTCTAATGCAGGATAAAGCAGGTTGTGAATATACTTGATTGTAGAATAAGCATATCCAGCTTTGGAAAGTTTCGCATAATACGCTTTAATATGTGAGGGTAAAAGCTGAACAACTTTAATATTTCCAATCTCGTCTTTTACTCTGTTTTCCCAAGCACGAACATAACTAACTCTTGTAGTATCAGCCAGCTCACGAGTTGCCATATAACGCTCAAACAACGTGTTAAGCGTCATTTTTTTGATTGCTCCGTCTGTCAGTATGTTATCTTCCATATCCTTTGCAATCTGTTTCTCTTTTTCTCGAAGCTCTGGTAAATCTTGTGCATAGACTGTCAATCTCTTGCCTGTTCTTACATCTGTATAACGATAACTGTATCTTCCATCATTACGCCAGTTTTCGCCCTCTCTTAATTTTCTTCCTTTTGGGTCTTTTCTACTAATTGCCATGAGAACCATTCCTTTCTGAAAAAGCCTCTTTTCTTGTTCTCACAGCGTGCTTTGTCCTTTCTTATTATACTACACACGCCAGAGAACATAAATAGAAAATCGCTCTATTCTTCCAAATATATCAAGTATTTTTTGACTTTTTCTATGGAATAAAGAACCCTGCGACCTATCACAATTTTTGCTCCTGCCTGCTCGCCAATCTTTCTTGCAGTAGCACGACCACAAGATAACATAGCAGACAGCCCCTCTATATCAACAGCAATCGGCTGTTCCGTTGCTCTTATCTTCGTTTTATTCATATTCCAACACCTTACCTTGCTGGAACATCACATCATTTAACACATCAGTATTTAACATAATGTAACACCCCCTTACTGAGTGTCTATTTTATAAGTTACAGAAGCAGGCAGACGGCTTTGGAAAGCTCCGTTAGTATCTCAACTATTCCCATTCTTGTGGGCAGAACCGCACCATGCGGACGTATCATTATTCTGTGAGGATAGGTCGTGGCAAAACGACTTTTCCAACAGTCGCTCTCGGATCACTGCGTGGGGCGCTCGCTTTCTTTTGGAAAGGTCATGGCGTACAGTTCCTGTGGCTCGCTATCTCACAAACGTATCTGCCTGCTTTATTCAGTTGTCAAAGAACTATCGGCTATTCAGCCTATTAAAATCAACTTTCAGATTTTGATTTTAATAGAATGACAAGTGAAGTGGCAGGAAAGGGGGACGTGCCAGACTTCACTTGTATGTACTACATCACTACAATTTCAAAATTCATCAGCATATCAAGTAATGCTGTCTGAACTCTGTTTTTTAAATCTGCGTCTACCACCATGCAGACGTTACCGTGTTCGTCATACAATCTACGCAGACATAGTTTGGAAATGTAACCGTCATAAAATTTCATAACTGCTTCAATCGCTTCTGGGTCGCCCTCTGTTGCTGATAAAATAACTTCAAAAGGCAGATGTTCATATTTCTTCATTTGCGTTCCTCCATAATTTTTCTCATTGCTTCAAGTGTTTTAGTTCTGTGATACTGGACGTTAGAACGGGGAATTTTAATAAATTCGCTGATTTCACTATCCGACATATCCATAAAGTAGGATAACAAAATAATGTTGCGTTTCTTCTCTGTCAATGTTTTAAGGGCTTTGCTTAACTGGTCGTCCTCAACCCATACTTCAATGCCTAAGATATTGAATACAGTATAATCACTTTCGTATTTATCCAATTCTCCAAAACGTGATTGTTCATAATCTGGAATATCCGAAAATAAACATTCGTGTTTTTCACGCCTTTTCATATCACGGTAGCCTTTCTTTACTGCACGTTTAATTACTTTTTTTGAAAGGCAATCAAACTGTGCTTCAATGGCTTGTTTGAAAGAAGATGTTTTCATTTGCTCACCTCCTTTCCGTGCTGGATTGAAATAAACTTTTGTTTATTTCCCCCTTTCCGCACCCTAACTACCCAAAGAGGTGGCAAGCTACCAAGATTTTCAAAAAAATTTTTTTGAAAAACAAAAACAGCCCGATAATGTGTAATTACACAAACGGACTGTTTTATAAATTCTGATGATATGAATTTTTAACTCATATAAAGGGTGTAATGATTGTAATAGTGGACTGAAATATTTATCCAGTTGAGAACGGCAAAGCGTTCTTTTGTATGCAGTCATGGTATAGCCCCCTTTAACCAGAGCCATACCTTGCACTCACAAGAAAAAGGACAGTTCTGGTTATATCCAAAACCGTCCCGTTATTCTTCAAGACGCACAAAAGTATATTATCTAAGAACGGTTTTTTTTATTTACCGCACACGATAACAACTTTTGAATTATTACTGCATACTATATGCACTTTTAATACATTCTAAATACATCACATGAAGTATAAACTCATGCTAGGTGATTTAAAATGAGAAAAGCAAAAGAAACACAAACTTTTGATTTCAGACCTTTAGGGCTGGCAATCAGAGAAGCCCGTGAAAGAGCAGGGCTTTCTCGTAATGATTTAGGCGATAAAGTGTTCTATGGAGAACGTCATATCGCTGATATTGAAAATATCGGGTCGCACCCTAGTTTTCAATTATTCCATGATTTAGTTACCATGTTCAATATATCAGTTGATGAATATTTCTATCCAGCAGAGAATGTCGTAAAAAGCACAGCTCGCCGTCAGATAGAAACTTCTCTTGATTTATTGAGCGATAGCGAATTAAAAATCATTCAAGGTACGATTGACGGTATCTTGAATAGCAGGGAAAGCAAGAAGTAATCAGCTTCTTGTTTTCTTTTTTGTCTTTGATACTCTTATTTGCTAATCTGCTCCGCAGGTAACAAATAAGAGCCGACAATCTACAAGTTACAATAACCTATAAATTATCGGCTCTGCGTCTTAGCGTCTGGCTCTTTGATAACAGTTACTTTTCCATACTTTATATTGATTAAAGTTTCAGCTTTGCACTTCGGACAATACAATGGGAAATTTATTAGTTCTGTATCTTTCCGTATTCTTGTTCGTGTTTTGTTACTACAAACAGGACATAGTACCCATGACTGTTTTTCCACAACACCACCTCTTTATTTCTTTGAATTTCTTATTTTGAATACTCTTTTTGTCATCATTTTCGTTCCTATATGCGAGTAAAGGTACAATTTAATTTTTGACATATTCTGCGTATGCTTAGAAAAAAGTATATCGGGAGAAGAAAATATACCATAATCATCAACAACAGCTTCTTTCTGAATAAAAACATCGTTTCCCGTCCAAGCAATATTAACTGTTTCCAAGTCTTTAGTTGCAATAGCAAATTTTTTGAATATACCTTTATATTCAGTATATTTTTGTTGTACTGTGTATAAATAGTCTTTATCGATTATTACACCTTCTAAAGCAATCCACTTATCATTAAAGAAAACTTCTACCCATGTATGCAAAATATATTTAGGTGCTAACAAATAAATAATTTGGGGAAGTGCTCCCTTTTGAAAATCTTTTGACACATTAAAGGCGTGTAATCTGCACGGTATATTAACTGAACGTAATAGTGCCATTAAAAGTGTTGCTTTAGTATTACATTGTCCGAAACCATCTTGTAAAACTTCAACCGCACTCAATATATCCGTAGAGTTATATCCAAATAAAATATCATTTTGAACAAACTCATAAATGTTTTTTATTTTATGAAATTCGTCTAATTCCAGCCAGCCTTTTTCCCTAACTAAATCACTAATCTTAGCAGAATTAAAATTTAACATTTTCGTTTCTTTCAAATATTCTTCCATAATAAAGCTCCTTTCTTCATGGCTTTATTATATTTTAAATTTCATTAGTAAACTTTCAAAAATTCGCTATCTTTTAACGATAATGAAACGGTCATACCCATCATTTTTTTTACTGTACTTGCAAAATGGGACGGACTATCAAAACCAGCAATCATTGAAGCCTCCGTGATATTTCTACCAGCGAACAATTCATCAAAAGCCCGTTCCATTTGATGTAATATAATATAGGACTTTAAAGGTATTCCAGTTTGTTCTTTAAATAAATGTGATAATCTGCTGGAAGATAAAAATACATTATCTGCTAAATATTTGATACTATGGTCGGTGCATTTACAAGTGTCTAAAATCTGGAAAATGCTAGATATTCTTTCATCATACGTGTGTTTATACATAGATAGTTCTAAATAATTTAATAGATATTTGTAAAAATATTTATATTGTTCAACATTTGTACTATGTAATAACCTTTTAACTTGCATGCTCAATTCGTATGTATCTATTTGGTCATAAATCAAAAAATCTTTTTCTCCCATTTTATCAATAAGTTTTTTTCCATACACAGATGTTGGGTCAATAATCGAAGAAAAATACAATTTCCCCTTTGCCGAAAAAGAATGTGCAACATTTTTATTTACAACTATAACATTACATTTAATCCGTATGTCTTTGATAACTATTTCCACATAATCGTCAACACCAACAAATAACTGTAACATCAAATGACTATGTGTATCAGCGTCTAAATGATTTGTAATCATGCTTATTTTATCTGTATCCCAAAAGATTTTATTTACAACTTTCATAAAATGCCCCCAAAAAAGTTCCCAATCCCAAACTTTTGTCTTTTTCGTAATCTGCCATAATCAAACTTCCTTCCATTAATAGCGGTCGATATTTCCACTGTAATTATGGGCTTTTTCAAGAAGCGGTCCTTTTGCGCCCATTGTAAATGCAATATCGCTACTTCTAATACACAATAACTCATTTCCTACATTAAGATGTAACTGTTCAAGTAATTGTGGTGTGAATTGAATACTTCCATTTTCTTTTACAACAAGCCATGTATATTGGCGACCTTTATATGTAATCAATGTCCCTTGTGGAATAGACTGGTTTTTTAACTGTGGACATTCATGTAAAATATGACTTAGCTTTGATGTAGATAGCAAAGAATATGTCGTTACACAAAATCCTCCAGTAACCTTACTTCCCGTGAAAATAATAATTTTATTATCATTCAGCACTCGATATTCTTTAAGTGCTTGTGTTGGAAATTGAACAGTTAAATTATCGTGTATCAAAGATAACCCAAATACAAATTTCCCACCTTTATTTAATTGCGGCATAAGCACAACTCCTTTCTATCTTCCATTTTTCAAATATTCGTGATACAATCAAAATAAAAGTAATACAACCAAATACTACTCTATATATAGAGTATATTAAACTGTTGTATTTGTCAAGGAGTGTAAAATATATGTTATCAAAACCAGCAACTATGCTTTTAGGGCTTATTAGCCATCAACCACTTAACGCCTATGAAATTGTCAAAACTTTAGACTACATGAATATCAAGTATTGGTTTAATATCGGTACTTCTACCGTATATGCAACGATTAAAACTTTAGAGAAAAAGCAATATATCACTGGCGAAGTACAAAAGGACGGTAATATGCCCGATAAAACAATCTACTCAATCACAGAACAGGGGACGGCTACATTATTAGATACCTTGAGAACTTCTTTTTTGAAATTCGATTATGATACAAATATCTTTTCTATCACAGCATTCTTCCTTGATTGTTTACCCTTAGAAGAACAAAAAGCACTATTAGAAAAGCGTATGTTTGTTTTACATGAATACTTGTCAGGTATTCAAAAACAAGATACAGAAGAATGGGAAGAACGGGTCAATTCATATCATATCGCCAATCTTCAACGCATGACGGATATTGTATTAGCTGAAATCAGCGGTACAAAACGCCTTATAAAAGCTATAACAACTAAATAAAATATATATGAATATGGCTTGCAGAGCATACAGTGTATGACGCAAGCCTTTTCCTTATCCTACAATCTTCCAGTTACTATCTTTATGTAACACAAGCTCATACTGTGATATTTGCGTTGCCTTTGTTTGATTATCAAGGAATTTCACGGCTACTTTGACTTTCACATTGTCCCCGTCCTTTGTAAAGATAGGGTTTACCAGTTCAGAATAAAGGTAGTCCCTGCCGATAGGCTCAATCACATTTCCCGATACATAGTAGGCAAGCTCTTTTTCTGTGGCTGTTGGATAGAGATTAAAGAATGTTTCCAGAAATGTGGTAGCGTCATTTACCGTATCAGCGTCCAGATTTCCGTCTGCTTCTGGTGTCTTTGGCTCATAGTACGACTTTTCGATTGCTGGTGCAAGGGTAGGGTTCTGAACGATTACCATATCCCCGTCAGCGTCTACATGGACTTCTACGGTATAGGTTGCCTTGACATTTCTAGTCTGTTCTCCCTCTTTTATCTGCTGATCTACTTCGTAGGTAGCAGAAAAAGTGTCCGTCCCCGACTGCTCAATATTCCACACAAGCACATCTGTAACTGTGGAGCTGGTCGGTATATCCGTTCTAATGGTATCCACATTCAAGTCCTGCAATTCCTTTGTCAGATAACCGCTGATTGCCTGCGTCCTTGCTTCAATCGCTTCTTTGCTATTATTCCATGTGTAGTAGGACTTCGCAAAGTTCTTCACGAAATTTTCAATCCCGTTGGTGTCCTGCAAGCGAAGTTCAATGATTTCTTTTTCATGGGTGGTATGCTGGTCGATAGCCGTAAAATTCTTATACACTCCGAAGCTCACGCTTGCGATAAGCACCACCCACAACGCAATCACGGTTTTCTTATGTGTGCCTACCTTAACAGTACGCACCTTTTTTTCTTTTGGTTCTTTGAGAGTTTCTGTCTGTTTCTTATTCTTCTTAAACATATTTTCAAGTCCTTTCTATTGTTTTACTCGTCCTGCACCGATTAAGTGCTGTTGCCAGTAACTACCGCTTAGGTCTGAATATCCTATCGGGTCGCCTGCATGATATATCTGGTTATTCCCTACATAAATTGCAACGTGCGTTACATAAGTACCAGCGTTATAGGTAGAATGGAAAAATACCAAGTCCCCAGCCTTTGCCTGCGAGAGTGGCAGATGTTGGGTAGCGTCATACTGTGCTTGTGCCGTTCTCGGTAAGGAGATACCAGCTTTTCCATAGCACCATTGCGTCAATCCCGAACAGTCAAAGGAAGTGTTGGGATTGCTACCGCCATACACATATTTCCAGCCTTGATATTTCAACGCTTCATTCATGACCTTTTGTGCCAGTTCTCCCGATACCTGCGGTACAGTTAAATACTGATTGACTAATTCCACATAGAACATATTTCCATAGCCATACCGCCAGCCCCCATTCTTTGCAACGGCTATCGGGTTGGTGTAGGTTACTTTCTTTCCACCCGATTTTTCACGGGCGAAGCTCTCTGCAAGGTTAAAGGTGTGTTTCTTTCCTTTTCCTGCCACATATCCCACATAACCACCGCCATAGTTATAGGACTGTATCGCTACATTCAAATCGTCGATACCTTGATTTTTGCAGGAAGAAAGCAGGGACGCAAAATACTTACACCCCTGCTTGATTGAGCTTTCCGTATCTAAAGAGTTGGGCGGTAAACCAAGACTTTCTGAACTCTGCATAACATCTTCTGCCGTACCGCCACTTTCTACTTGAATGATAGCCAGTAGCACGTTGACATACTCGGAGATACCGTTTTCTCTGGCGTATTTTTCCACCATAGGCTGATGTTTCAAGACTTCTGCGGATAAGTTCATACCCGTAATGCCAGAAGAAAAGTTGCTGTTCTCGTCGTCGCTGTCCGCACTAATGAGGACACCAAAGAAAAGCACCAGAGAAAAGAGGATAGGAAACAGACTGCCGATAAGAGCGATATGTTTCAGTTTCATTTTTTCTTCTGTCCTTTCTTCGTTACAAGGTTACGAGTTTTCTCTATGGTCTGCTGGTTCTTCTGGACGCTCTGCGTCTGCTGAACCTTTGTCCTGCGGTCTTTCGTGTAATTCTGGCGTGTTTCCTGCGATACCACTTTTTCTACATTCTGCCTATGTACTGTCTGTGTAGGCTGGGGTGCTTTCTTATCAGAAGCACCAGAAGATAACGGACGCTCTTTGATAACATTTGTCTTGACTGGCTCACTTGCTTTCGGAGTTGGAGCTGTGGCTGGGCGTTTGACTTCCTGCATTTTTTCAGCACTCGGTTTTGGAATGGTTGAAGCTGTGGCTGGTCGCTCATGGGGACGGGTAGCTCCCGTTGTCTCTGATCCGTCCGTATTTCTACGCCTTGCTTCTTGTGCCTTTTGAAGCTCCATACGCTTGTCAGCGATATTTTTCTTATGTTGTTCCTGCTTTTCCAAGCGTCCCGTCTGTCTGGACTGCTGTTCCTGCACCATGCCACGCTTGAAGTCTGATACGCTGGACTTTGCCTTTTCCTTTGCGGAATACACCGCATAAGCGGTCTGTGTCGGCATATCCTTGATATTCTCTTTGACAGCGTTTGCCTTGTCTTTCACTTTATTTTTCGTATCTAAGACAGCACCCACCTTTGAGCCTGCACGCTGTCCCATGCTGGAAGTGGTATTGCCCCGATTTTCTTTAGAAGCGGTATTTTTTCTTTCAGCCCTCTTGCCAGCAACGGCACTTCCAGCCACCGCACCAGCCACACCGCCCGAAATACCGCCAGCACTTACCGCCCTTGCAATATGGTGTTCCATACGTCTAGCCCTATGTCGCATGAACAGATACGGTCTGCGGAAAATTCTTCGTCCCATGCTTTGACTGTCGTTAGCGTTCAAAGAGAACATACTCATTAAGTCGCCCAGCTTCATGTAAATACCAGCGAAACATACTATCTGTAAGAACGCCACCATAAAGAACGGATAGTCCGTGGAAATGTTGTAAAACATACTGGAAATACTAAATGCCACCGTTACAATGAGCGTTATTCCTGCCCGTGTCATTATGGTATTAAATACCCTTACGATTGCCTGCTTTGCCATGCTTTCATAGCTCGGTATCATGGAAAGTAAAAAGCTGATAGGCAAAAACATTGCAAAGATAATAAAAAGTATCTGGCTGAACAACATCATGCCTGTAAGCAAGAATACAAATATCGTTATCCCTAAGTTGAAGAACAGTAGGAAAAACACCATACCCAAACGGTTTACCACCTGCGGTATTGTCAGATTGTTGTTGTCGTTATCCTCGATTTCTGTTTTCACGACTTCTTCTCTGGTCTTTCCGTCCTCGTCCTCTGGGCTTGCCGATACGAGAGCTTCGACACGGTCTGTCCCGATTTCCTCTGCATTGCTGTTGCCGAATTGTAAGAGTAGCCACGGCTGTTCCACTTGAATAGAAAATAAGCTGTCCCGTATCAAGTCCACGCTGTCCTTGCCCTCGCTGTCAGAGTTAGGGAGCATGATTTTTGTTCCCAAGTCCAAAGAAGCGGTACTGATGTCTGATGAAAATTCATTTATCTTCTTGATGTAGTCGGGAGCATAAGCGATAAACGAAGCGGACAGCACGAACACCACCACAAAGTTGATAACAGCGTGAAGTGCCTTGCTGGTTTCCCGTTTTATCAGTCCCGTATAGGCAACATAAAGTCCCACGACTAAGATAATGAGAAGCAGGAAACCAACATAAAAGCCCGTAGAAGAAAAGCCGTTCTGTGTTACGCCTGCAAGGGTCTGTATGCTCTTTCCGATACTGTCTGCCATATCGTTGATAAAATCAAGTTTATAGGCTTCCTGCACCACATAGCCCGTGGCATTGCTTAAATAAAGGCTTATCGTCCAGACAAAGTTGGTAATACAGTAAAGCCCGTACTGCACCGATTTTCCGATACCGTCCAGCCAGTTCCACGGAAGCCACGACCAGCTATTATCTACATAAAAATCAAGCTGGTAATTCGATAGCGGATATTTTGAGTAAAGATTTTCTGCGTTTATGGTATCGTCCACAAGCCCCGTCGCATGAGCCACCGTCCCCAGAAGTGAAAGCAGGATAAGGGAGAGTACCACGACAAACAGAGCCATTTTGAGAAAGTGAAAAATCTTCTTTTTTGTGAACGCACCTTTTATCCTTTCTTTCATCACTCCACCTCATTTCTCTGCACGGGCGGTCTTGTATCAAAGGCGTGTAGCAGTTCTTCAAAGACGGGGTGTATCTGCACCACACCGACACGCCCGTATAAGTCCTGCAATAAGCATTGTCCGTTCTCTAAATCACGCAAGCGTTTCTGGTTGTTTTCGTCGTCCTTGTCAATGCCGAAAAATTCTAAGGTCTGTTTTATCTCGTTGATGTCGGTACTACGAAAGGCAAACTTCAAACCGATATTGTTTTTCAGACTTTCCTTTGATACGTCGCCAGAGGATTGTGTAACGAAATAAACGCCTGCCTGCATAGCTCGCCCAGCACGAACCAGCTTGTTAGAGAGCGTTTCTCCTTGTGCCACATTTAAGAACGCCCACGCTTCGTCAAGGTCTACGATTTTGAAGATAGAACGGTCGCTGTGAATGAAGTCGAGTGCAAAGGTACTAATCACAATCAGCATAGACACCGACAATAATTCAATGGTCGTGTATTCCTCAAAAGTGGTATCTTTATCTGGCAACACAAGGTCGGCTACTTGAATGATATTGAGCTGATTATCTAAACTGATAGCATTTTCCACCGTACCGTCTGAAAACAGCAGGTGTGCAAAGTCGTAGTCCGTGAAGCTGTCGATATGGTCTGCGATATTTCTTGATACTGGCGTATCTTCACGGCGAAGCTCATCTATCACATGGAGCAAGCCCCGACTGTCGCTCTGGGTAACAGAACGCACCGCCTTACGAAGTACGGGAAATTTTTCGCCGTCCCTAGAGGAAATACCCGTAAGGAATGCCAAGATGTCGATTGCCAGACTTTCAGCGTCTTTGACATTCTTCATAATCACAAACGGGTCAAGAAGTCCTGCATTGTCCTTGTCGCTGGTAAGGTTTACGATATTGATTTCATGGGCGATTTCTGGGAGCGTTTCTTTCCAGTTGCCACGCTCTGATTTTGGGTCTAAAATAACCGCTTGTCCCCCAAAGAGAACAGAGTAGTACACAAGAAGATTGTTGCAGAACGATTTACCACCGCCAAGACTTCCGACAAAAGCAGAAGCTAAAGCGTTGGTAACTGTACCTTTTACGCCCTGCGAAGCTAAAGACGGTTGCAGGTACACATTTCTTCCCGTATCGACGGAATAGCCGATATAGATACCCGTATTTTCCCCTAACTGCTGTGTCGCTCCAAAACCAAGCCCTGCCAAAAAATCTGATTTTACATACTGCACATAATCATTGATATATCGCTTGCTGGCTGGTAAAAATTCAGAATGAAGCCCCAGCATATCGCCAGCAGGACGCACCAGTTTTACATTGAGGTCGTCGTAAAAGTCCTTGACTTCATCACAACGGCGTTTTAATTCGTCCAAATCATCAGCACAGACACGCACCACATAAGAGAGCTTATACATACTTTCTTTAGTCTGGTCTAAGTCTGTTTCCAGCTCGTCCACGCTGTCTAATGCGTCCACCACATTTGAGCTGGTTTCACTTCCTGCTTGATAGGCGTGATTGTCAAGGTCTTTCAATTCCTTTTTCTTGTTGCGGACAGTTGTTAATGCTTTTCGATTTTCCACGATTTCTACATTCATAGAAGTATCAACGGGGAATGTGAATTGCTGTTGCTGGAAATAGAAGATTTCACTTGACGGAAAATCAAGCTCCCCGACAATCGCATTGACAGTAAAGTAGGACACATAGCTTTCCTTATCCTCATGTTCCAGTCGTAAATACCGCTGGCTTTCCTCAATCACACACCTTGTCGGACGGATAAGGTCATAGTATTTTATCAGCGTTTCTTTCTTATAGTTCTTCTTTGGTAGCTGGTACGCATAATCTTCATAGGCGATACCGTCCCTGCCGTAAAGATGTTCCATGAGATACCCAAAGTCATTGATTTCCAAGCGACGCACCTTAAAGCGACGGGAGATTTTATTTTCCAGTAATTTTTCCATTTTCATGTAACGGTTGATTTCATCATTCGGCATGGAAACAAAATCATTCATCAGCGTGTGGTTCACTTCATGGAGAAATTCTTTGAACGTCAGCCATGCCGATTTTTTGATGTTCTTCAGATTGAACTGTTCTTCCGTAACCATGAGCTTAAAGCCAAGAAAAAAGCGGTAGTCCACTTGATTGTCCCCAATCATAGATACTAACGCTTCGGTCTGCTCGTCTATCTTCTGGCAGGCAACTTCCTTTAATTTTCCAGTTACCAGTTTCTTTGACTGCTCCTGCATACTTCGTATGGAGCTTTCCGTGGCAATCTGCAAGGCATGAATTTTACCCTCACGGGATTGTGCGATTAGCTGGCGAAAGCTGTCATGCACAATAAATTTCTGCTCTGCGGATAAGAAAGAATAGTTGTACGGTATCAGCTCATAATAGGCAAACACTTCATTGTCCTTGTTCCAGACAAGGTTATTGTCAATATATTTTATCGGGAACATCGTTCACACTCCTTACTGCCGTGATTGTTTCATTCAATATCTGCTTATGCAGTTTTACGGCTTTTCCTGCATAAGTGATTTTCGGTCGCAGGGCATAGGTTATTTGCGATTTCAAAAAGCTGTACGGCTTCTTTCCGTCAAAGGTTTTCTGCGACATAAACCAAGTGAGAGCAACGGGAATACCGAAATATTTGAGAAATGCTCCCTCAATCATGGAAAGTGGGGGAATATCCCCAAACAGAATGATGATAAATTCTGTAAGCACAAACCATGTAATCTGCGTAAAGGTAACGGGAAAGGGCAGGTTAAAGTCATTGATTGCATACAAGACTTTTTCCACGTTCCAGATACCCGTATAAGATTTAATTTTTTTCAAGTTCTTCCAGCTCCTTTCGTAAATTTCTAAATGGAAAAGGACAGCCATTTTCAGACTGTCCCTCAATATAAAATCGCTGTCAGTAGCAACAGTTCTTGTTGCTGATCTTCCAGCTTATCGTTTGATTTCACACATACCGTACCTTGTTTTTACAAAATAGTCTTGAATTTCAATATCTCTGCCATAGGCTTCACAATCTATGTAATGGAAAAAGGCAGGCGGTATTTCCCCAAGTACATTTTCTTCATAAATCTTCTGATACGCAACATCTTCCATTGTTTCACACCTCGAATAGCAGATAATATCGCCAATATGGTCTGCCAGTTCTTCAAGGTCGCCATAGTAGGAAATAAAATCGTCAAGATTATCTAACACTTCCTCTGGAAAGTCTTGTATCAGCTCATAGATACGGTTTAGTTCTTCTATGGACGTATATTCTTCCAACTCGCAAGGGAAGTTTTCGCTATCGTGGATAACGTATTCTTCATAACGACCATTCAGCCCGATACGCTCTGCGATTTCTTCCTCGTCGAGTGGAAAATGAAACCACGCCCCTTTGACACCGCCCTCAACATAATCCCCTAAATTTGCGATATAGACTGCCATATCATCAACGCTCATTAGACCACCTCATTTCTATGGAAGTTCGTAGATACCGTGTTCCGTTTCTATGAATTTTCCATTGTCGTCAAGATACTGTCCGTAGGCTTCAAAATTGAAGTATCGGACTAGGCGTTCGTCAATCTCTGCAAAGGCAGGGTCGTTGTCTAGCAGATGTTTCGCCACATCAGCCATGTTCTTACACCATGAATAGTGGATAATGTCGTGTCGGTGCTGGTGCAGTTCCTCAAGGCTGGTAAAGTGGCACATCAGCTCCCCGTAGTCCTCTTTCAAATCGGCTGGCAGGCTTTCATAAGTGTAGTAAAAATCATTGAGCCTATCCACCGTAGTATCTTCGTCCACTTCCTCGGCAAAGGGCAGTTCCTTTTCTGTGATACGGTAATCATTGCTTTCTGCGTCCACGCCCAGCCTTTCAGAAAAGAGTTCCTCGTCAATCGGCAGGGTAAACCATGCGGATAGTATATCGCCCTCGACTGTTGGGACAGCTTCAATCTGTACTCTTAATTCATACATTGTTTTTCACTTCCTCTCTGTTGTTTCATAACTGCCTGTAATATCTGGTAGGACATACCAAAAACATAGACAGAAAAATCTTCCAGTTGTTTTTTAGGATAGTCGGCAGGGCTCAGCCGTTTCATTTCCTGCCATACTTCACGCTTGTAAAAGGGCATGTCGGAAAGATATTCACAGCCGACTTTTGCCTGCATATCCTTAAAAATATCGTTCATTTCATCACTCCAATCTGATTTTTAGGTAAGAAAAAAGCAGTCAATCCTAAGACCAACTGCTTTGTGTGTATGGATATGAAATTGTTTTTAATCTTGAATAGGTATCCAAATTTCAATAACTGAATTATCTCTATTCCAATGGAAACGGTAATCATATTTTTCAAAGTGCAGGATAATATTTTTTATAGGGGTATATGGTGTATTAGGAATAATTTCCTGATAAATTTTTCCATAAGTTTCATATATTTTTTCCATAGCACCAATATGTTCCACAACCAAATATTTATAAGACGGTATTTCTTTATACAGAAAGCCCTCTGGGGTAATGGTTCTTTGGGGAATAGAACAGAAATAATAAAGTTTTCCATTTCTTCTTTCCATAAAAGCATATTTTACCCAATTTCCCGATTGTGAAAGATACGCTTTTTTCAAACTACTGTTAAACTTTCTCCAAAACTGTGTACTAATCTGAATATTCTTTTTTTGATAATTAGTCAGTTCTACTTCTTGCCCAATAACTGCAAATGCGTTTAATTCCTTTATAGAAAAATTTATCATTTTACCTTGTGAGCAGTGATAACGGTATAACTGTACGCATTTACTGTTATAATACAATTATCAATCGTTATATACCAATTTTTTCCTTTTCTTGTGATTTCCGCATTAGAAAGGCTAATTTTTTCTTTGCACCATTCAATTACATTTTCTACATTCAAAGATAAGTTCTTTTTAATTCTAATAACGCCAAGTTCAGTTGTGTGAAGTCTTCCTAAGTTTTCCAGTAATTCATTTTCCATATTTTGATACCTCATTTTTCAGCAATTTATTTGTATGTTTTATATCCCAATTATAACATTCTCATATCAGCACTACAATAAATTTTTATGCACCGATGATTTTGTTAAACAACTCTAACAGTACATCTTTTACACCGCCAGCATTGAATACCAAGCCGACAGCAATTAAGGCAACTACCAAGAAGCCGATAAGTTTGGAAAACTCACGCTTGAAACCTAAGTAGATACCGATAACCACGATCGCCATAAGCACTAAGCTCTGTGCATTTGATAAAAACCATTGATACAAATTTTGTCCGAAATTCATTTAATTGTCCTCACTTTCTTCTAATTGTTTCGTTTCACAGTCAGCTTCTTTGCCGACATTCAAAATACACATCAAGACTACGCCGATACCCATTCCCATAGATACCAGCAGGAAGTCTTTTAATAATACCCACATTTTTTATCACTCCTAACTTTCCACCAAATCTTTTGCAGGGGTCGTCTGCTGTTTGATTATCATTTCATGCTTTTCTGTGAGCTTTGCCTGCTGTTCGATTGTTTCCATGTAGTCTGTACCGTTTCCCTTATCAATCTTTTTCAGCATTTTCAAGGTTGGTGCTACCTGCCTTTGTACCCACCGCAATGTACGGTCTAAGGTGTAAGGCTCTGGCTTTGTCGTCAGCTTCAAGCTCTGTCTGTTATCGCCAATAAACCAAGCCCAGCGGTCATTGAGTTTCCAGTCATTTTTTCGCTTGTCTGGTTCTTCATCAACAAACCGCACATACTGATTGATGATAGAAAATGCGGTCTGCTCTGCGTCATAATAAGTCAGCAAATCTCGTACTGCATAATAGGCTCGTTCATTCCGAAGCCGTATCTCAAAACGGTTGATAATGTCTGCTTCTTCCAGCGGTGTCCCTAACTTGACGTACTGCTCATAGTCCTTTTCATAGATACAGAAATATACATCAGATTTCAGCGAACCAAGATAAAGGGTACGTCCCATATATTCTCTGTCGTCCTCTCTGTGCTTGATAAGCTCGCCCGACTGATAAAACTTATAGCTTCTGGACTTTCCAATATATTCCCGTTTCCTGCATTTTTCCGCAAGCTCTGGAATATCCAAAATGCCCGTATGGTCGTTGATAGCAAGGTCGATACGCTTCATCACGCCACCGTCTACGAGTGCGTCCATGAGAAAGTCATACCAGCTTCTTTGTTGTGCTAACAGGTAACTTTCAAACTGCCTGCAACCACGCCCCTTTAACTCTAAAAGGACACCTTTTTCTTCGTCAGCCGACGTATAGATAAAGATGTCCCCTAAAGAATAATGCTCCGTATAACTGTAATGTCCGTAATCTTCATGGAGCATATAATTGATATTCAGTTTTAATATATCTTTGATGATGTGCTGTATATCCAGCGTGGGAAAACGAATTTTCACATAATCAAACAGCATGGTAAGCGGTGCTTCTGGATTGAACCTTGCCAGTTCCTTATGCAGAGTTTCCAGAAGTTCCTTTGACGGCTTCATTTTTCCGCTTTCTATCTTGTTGAGATATTCCCTTGTGATACCAGAAGCCACCGCCAGCCTGCCTTGTGAGATACCGTAAGCAATCCGTTTCTCCCGTAATTCTTTTATCCATTGTTCTTCATTCAGAACCATACCCCCAATCTGTCAAGTGTGAAGTTTTTTAAGGCGACTTCACAACTGATTTTTGCTAGGAAACCATGCCAGAAGCCTTATGTTTCCTATGTTTTTTGTCTTTTGTCTATTTGCAAACGTACCCCTCTGTTAGATACCGAGGGGTTTTACCTGCTGGCGTGGCTTACGCCACACCAGCAACGGCTAGTCCGTGCCGTCGCCTTTCGCTTCGCACGTCGCCGTCCCGTCCTGCCTTGCTTGTGCAAGAGAGCCGATAGTCTGCAAAAAATCATGTCCTTTCGGGACTAAAGGCGTGTAAAACTCACTGATAACGCTTGTTCCCACATCACAATAGCCACGCCCCTTGATACGCTTCTGAAAAAACTGTTTTTTCACATCTGAACCGAACAGCATACCGTAACCTAATTCGCTGATACGCCCCAAGCCCACACGGAAATTGAAGTTATCTCTGATACCGTCCGAGAAATACTTTGCGTCTGGACGCTGGCAGGCAACGATAAGGAAATAACCTGCTTGTCGTCCTAACATAACGATTTTCTTTAACTGGCTAAGTAAGCTCACACTTTCTTTCGTCCCCAGCATTTCAAAAAATGCTACATATTCATCAAAGATAAGAAAGCAGGGTGGCAGTCCCAGATAGGCATAGTTTTCGCCCGTCTTATAGTTCGGGTGTTGCTTCATTTCCTCACTTCGCTGTACCATGCCCTCATAAAAGGCATTGACACAGTCTATCATTTCTTCTTTGGTGTGATACACATTTCCCATAACTGTTCCTAAGTCTGCTAAGTCCGCATTTTTCGGGTCTAAGATGTAAAGGACAGCGTTAGTATGCAGTAAGGCTTCAATGAGCGTCAGCAGAAAATACGTTTTACCGCCACCAGTCCCACCAGCAATCAGAGCGTGAGGGAGTGCGTCATATTCCCAGACAAGATTTTTCATCAGTCTAAGACAGCCGTTTTCTGCCCGTACTTCATCAATGGTAATGCGGTTCGCTATCATATCATAAAGCAGGGTATATTCGATATAACCGTCATGTAAGGTCTTGTCGGTCAGTTCGCAATACAAGCCACTTTCCAATTTATCCTCTAACCGTAAAAGCTGGTCTTGATATTTCCCCAGCGTAATTTCACAGCGGATATGAAGCAGTCCCTTTTCCATTTGATAATAAATCTTTGGAAACCAGACGATTTTTTCCCTTGATCTGCTTTGCAGGTCAGTAAAAAAACCGCTGTCTTGTACGGTATCAGCTTCATACCACTTATTTTCCAGTACCATTCTTGCCAGCTTTTGACGGTGCAGGAGCTTCTTGAAACCGTCGTAACAAAAGCGGTAATATAGAAAAGCGACCAATGCACAAACACCAGTCGCTATCAGTATGGTTATGAAGTTGTAAGGGGAAAGCGTCAAGCCGTTCTCTAACAAGCTGAAATGCTCCCAATCGGTACACATGAGCTGTTTGATATTGAGTAACAAGAGAACCGCCACGAATACAAACAGAAGCGTCCCTATGGAAAAATGATAGACAAGGTGTTTGTCGCTGGCTCTGATACGGTGTCCTTTGTTCCAAATCTTACGCATAAATCAATCACTCCTTTCTGGGTATGAAAAAAACAGTCAATCCTAAGACTAACTGCTTTTTCATTACTATTCATTAAAAATCTTCTGAGTCCAACACTTTATATCCAGCCTCAATTAACGCTTGTGCAAACAGACCTTGACCTTTTATCAATTTTCCCGTAAAACTACCATCATAAATATTTTTGACTGCACAAGTTGGGCTTCTTGATTGCAGAATAACTAAGTCTATTTCCACACTTTTTATTTCATTTAAAGCCAACTGTACCGCATGACGATATTCCTCATCAACAATATTTCCATTTATATCCATGACAATACCATTTACTATTTCCGCACTAGGACGTGGTGTAGGCATATTCGCTAATAATTCTGGACAAATCTCGATAACCTCTTTGTCTTTTAGAAACTCTACAACTTTCGGATTGAGATTATTCCCACCGTTATATTTGCAGTTTTTTCCCATGATACATGAACTAACTAATACTTTCATAGATAAGCACCTCACAATTTATCCTAATTATATCATTCAACGAATTACCTCACAATAAAAATCTAATCTCTAATTTTGTTTTTTCGGCTGTCCCTGCGTGTTATTATTCTGTGGATTGCCTGCGTTCTGGTTGCCTTTATTCTTCAAGACAATATCCTCTGCCTTTACATACCAGTCCACATCTGCACCACCAAACGTCTTTCTTGATACCGTATCGGCTACGGGATTGACAAGCTCCACGACTGCATTGTAAGGAAATTCCCTTAACGGTACTTCTGGCGGTACAGACACGGGGATAATTCCACCATGCAGACTGCACTTCAAATCATAGATACGCTTTTTAAGCTGGGTACTCGGTGTTCCGTCCTCATTCTGCAAGAACACATCACGCACCGCTGTAAATTTTAATTCTCCAAATGTTTTCTCTTTGTCAATAACAAAACCGTTTGATAATCTCATAAATTCTTCACTCCTTTACTTTTCTTCAACTGCTATAATATCATCAGCAACTAACACATAATCGGTATGTCCCATATCCCCGATTGCGTAACCTCTGCCGTATAACTTCGGATTGACAAGTTTTACTTTCTGCTCATACTTGAACTTCTTTTCGCCTGCCTGCACGGGAATTTCTACGACAACATTTTCGCCTTTCTGTACGTCAGAATAAAGGTTATAGCTTCGTCTGGCTAAGACCCTGCGGTTATTTTTATCTCTTTCAAAGACTGGCTCACTTTCGCCTGCAAATTCAAGAGTTCCAAAAGACTGTGCCATATCTGGCACGACATATTTCATTTCCATATTGTTTTACCTCGTTTCTTTCTATATTTGATAAGTTTTTTGATTGTGATTTCTTATTCTGGCGGTTTGGGAAGTACCAGCAATCCCCCAGATAGTAAAGGGTAAAATCAATGCTTACGCACCCTTGACTATCCGTGTTCTTGCAGGTTGTAGGCAGACAAGCCAGAATAAGCGGAAGTCTGCCGTTTGACCGATTCGGCGGAGAGCGTGATTTTTCTTTCTTCATACCGTTACTGCCTTATGATTTCTTCATTTTACGGCGTTTGTAGAAGAAGATACCTGCCAGCCCAGCACCAGAAGTCATAAGAAGTGCAAGCAGTCCGTAAAGGTTGGTGTTATCGCCCGTTTTGGGACTGTCGCTAGGTCTGTTAGGCTTTTCTGGTGTCGGTGGCGTTTCGGGTTTTTCTGGTTCTTCTGACTTTTCCTTAAAGGTAATCGTCTGTCCCTTATCCTCAATATCCTTATGCTCGGTAACTTTCTTCGGCTCGTCTGGATTGCTCAAATCATATAATTCTTCAAAAGTTACAAGCTGTTTGCCGTCAAGAGAAGTAGCGTCAAACGTAAAAGCAACTTCCACTTTCATAGTTTTGCTGTCAGCGGTAAACGTATAATCGCTTTCCACACGCTTTCCATTGATAAGAAGTTCTGCATTTTCTTCTTTCAACATCTGCCAGCCCACAAGTTTGTACTGTGTACCGATTTCTAAGCCCTCTAAGGTTACGGTATCAATGATTGTAACGTCTTTTCCTGCTTCAAGCTCTTTGTTGCCGTCCTTATCGGTAGCGGTCGTATGTATCTTGATGATACGCTCTGTGATAAGTACCGTTTGCCCGTCGTCCTCAATGTCTTTGTGTTCTGCAACTTTTACGGGTTCGTCTGGATTGCTTAAATCATACAATTCTTCAAAGGTAACAAGGTTTTTGCCACCTAAAGCAGACGCATTGAATGTATAGGAAATTTCCACTTTCATTTCCTCATCATCAGCGACAAAGGTATAATCGTTTTCTACACGTTTCCCGTCAATAAGAAGTTCTGCGTTTTCTTCCTTTAACATCTGCCAGCCTTTGAGCTGATATTTTGTGCCTTTTGTAAGTCCGTCCAATTTTACAGTATCAACAATCGTAATCTCTTTTCCTGCAAGGATAGTTTTTTCGCCGTCCTTGCTGGTCGCTGTGGTATGGATAGAAATTTCTTTTTCGTATTCATCAGTCAGCGTTCCTAAATCAATCACAAGGTTATTTCTTGATACCACGATTTCAAAAGGTGGGATAAGTTCAAAGCCTTTGTTACTATCAGAGCGTAATTCTTCAATGATGTAGGTATCATAAGGTAATGCACCCTTGCTGTCGTCTGGTTCAGAAGTTCCAAACCATACACCGTCCTCGCTTGTCTTGCCTGCGTTAGTATTGTGCTTATGTGAAGCCCATTCAGAAGAAGTGGAGAACTGCCCGTTATCATCAGTTACCACAACATGATTTTCGCCCGTTGTCTTGCTTGTGATCCTAAAGGGAACATCAGCAAGACGCTTGTGTGTGCCTGCACCGATTTTTACACCCTCAATATCTCCACGCTTAATCTGATTGTAGATAGAATGGGCTTCGTCGGTTAAGTCCACGATTTTTCCGTTTTCTGTGATTGTAAAATCAATCGGTTTCGCACCGTCAGTTAAGTAACCGTCGGGAGCTTCACTTTCAACGATACGGAAGTTTCCATAAGGTAAAAGGTCAGCAGAAGTAGAAGCGACACCCTCAAGGTCTGTATGAATAGTCTTTACCACTTCATTTTTCTTGTATAACTTGCCCTCAACCAAAACAGAATTATCATTTAAGGAAATGATGTCAAAAGCAGTATCTTTCAAAGTGGCACTTCCTTGTGGCTTTGTATCGCTCGTTTCTAAATCTCGTTTCTGAATTTTCACACCGCCACGGATAACCTTGTCTGATACGGAAAACTGGTTACTTCCAGATAGTACGGCAAGGTCGCCGTCCTCGGTAATCTGTGTTACATATAAGCCCTTAATCTGTTCGGACTTATCGCCAGCCTGCATATATGCACCGTCTAACAAGTAACCGTTTGGAGCTTTTGTTTCCTCAACGGTTAGTGTCCCAAGTGGAAGAACCGCTTTGCCGTCCTGCATATAGAAGCTGTCGCCAGATACCTTGTATGCGTCCGTTAATTTTGTGATGTAATGAGTTGTCCCGTCGCTGTCAGTTTCAGCGATTGTCTTTGTAACCCATGTACGAGTAGCTTCGGCAGGGAGATTGTCTTTGTTATAGAAGCCAGCATAATACTTCCATGTAAATTCCGCACCTGCTAAAGAAGCGTTCCCCTGCGGATTGTCTTTCTGTGTTTCCATATCAATCTTGAAAAGCTCAATCAAAGTGTCCGTTACTTTCGGTGTATCTGATACTTTCAAGGTTGCTGTCTTTCCAGCTTCAACCTTTAAGGAATATACAGTTTTATCCACTTTATATCCTGCTGGTGCGGATAATTCCTTGATATAGACTGTGCCTGCTTTTACCTCTACAATATCTGTATTTCCGTTTTCATCAGTCGTAAGGGTGGCAAGCTGTTTCGTGCAGTCCTTATCAGAAAAGACACCGTATGTCGCACCAGCGACAGAGTAATTTCCGTTACCGTCTGTAATGCTGGTATTACTGGAAGTCTTTTGCAGTTTCGCATTTCCGACATTCAGCTTCGCCCAGAATTGTCCCAATTCCTGCCCCTCGCCAGAGTAGATATAACCGCCACATTCATAGCGTCCCTTATTCTCTTTGACAAAGGCTTTTGCACCAGCGAAAACTTCGTCCTGCGTAGCCTTTGGAATTTCATCATAAGAAGCTCGCACGTTATCACATTGCCAGCCAAGATGTACGCTCAATCTCTGCCAGACTACAAGCTGTCTTAAAAGGTAAGCGTGATTTTTGCTTATTCCGCTGTGGCTGTCTGTGTACTGTTTTACATATTCGATAGATAAGGCAACGTCGCTTATCTGGTCGATACTCATGCGTGAGCTTGCGTCAGCTCTGGTCTTGTAGCCATTCTTAAAATCTGTATTGATGTCGATACAGTAAGCGTCCTCGCCCTCAACGGTTAAATGTCCCTCATTAAAGGTAGAACCAATCGAACCGTCATTCATTACTTTTTCAACGATACCGACACGCTCTTTTGACTCCGTCCAGTATTGCTTACTTTCTGCATGAACGGGTGTAGTCGGTAAAGCAGTAACGACAGTTGCAAGAGCTAAGAAGCCCGTACACAATCGTTTCCATGTCTTTTTCATAAATCTAATGCTCCTTTCATTTTGGGTAATAAAATAGCCGTCCAATAAGAACGGCTGGAAATAGAAAAGGAACGTCATGTTAGGCGTTCCATAGTCTATGAAATATTCAATTTTTTATACTGATGTGTTACTCATCAAAATCTCAAATCAAGGTTATTTGACACCAATTTTGACACCAAATTTTTGTATATTGACGATTTTTGATGAAATGTGATAAATTCATAAAACCCGTGAAAAGCCTGTAAATAGGCACTTTACGGCACTCTATGAACTAAGACAAAAGCTACGCTGTAATAACAAGAGTTGAGTGCTAATAATTTCTAAAATATTTGTGAAGTTGACTCTTCTTTTTTTACAAGAGTTCCGAAAAAAATGCCAAAGCCAATCCCTGTCCCCAGCCCTGGATCCAGTCTCTGGTAATTTTTCTGTATCCATCCCGATCCCTCATCACTGCCGTTCCTGCAGATACATTCATCACCTTTCCGCTGGAAGCTATCTGAGGAATAATACCGTCAAGAGCCCTTTGTATATATTTTTTATGGAAAATATTTCCCTTTACCACCATAGCCGCACTGATGCCGCAAGAGGCAGAAACTTCCTCATAGGATTCCGAGTCATCTAAAATGGTTCTCCACAGGCCATGTTTCGTCTGAATCCCCTTTAATGCAGTCAACTGCTCATCCAGCGCTCCCGAAATATCCATATACTGGGGATAAAGATAGTTTTCCGGTAGGAATTTTCCCACACAAGCCATAGTATAAGCAGCCCATGCATTGGCTCTTCCCCAGTAGATCCCTGACATATGGTCCTTTGTTTTATTATTGTACCCATGGTACCATAGTCCAGAATCCTTATTTTGTAAATACTTAATATGCCAATAATACTGATTTAATGCATCATTGATCAAATCCTCGTTCCCTTCCTTTACACCCATTCGCAGCATAAAATAGGCTGCCATAAACAAAGTGTCTGCCCAGCACTGCTCCGGAAAATCATTTCCGGTTGAAACCGTGTGCTGCAAAACTGCATCGCCAAAACGCGGAGCTTCATTTTGCAGATAACCAATCTTACTCTTTAGCAACTCCCAGTACCCCTCATCCCCAGTTGCATCATACAGATTAATCAGACAATGGCCCATGGCACAGCTGTTCACCGTCCACTGCTCAGGAATACCTAGGCAGATAAATTCATCGATACGACTTTTTAAAAGTTCCAGATACTCCTCTTTTTTCGTCTTTTCATATGCCCTGCAGACACCATAATACGCAACTCCGCACTGCCAATTCCAGGCCATATCCATTTCCATAGTGCGTTTTACGATACGATCTATCATTTCCTCTATCTGCGTTCTGTTAAAATCTATCATCATTCTTGACCTCTATTCCCTGCCTGCCAGCGCTTTTTGAATTGCTGCTACCAGATCCGTACTGGATTTTTCTATATAATCAAACTGTTCCTCCTGGCGGTTTCCCCCACAGACTGCTTTGTGACCGCCAAATTGCTGCCAGTGATCTTCCGGCGGTTCAAATTTCACCGATTCCTTCATATGCCGAAATTTCTGTGCAAATAATTTCTTTAGTTCTCCAGCCATCCATCCTGCAACACGATATGCCCCATATTCACAGGTATGCGTATAATCTCCCGGATGAAAATATCTGCAGGATTTTCCCGCTCCTTCCCTAAAAATCAAGTTTTTAGAATACTCATGAAGATCTATAACAAAAACAGCTTCCTTTTCCCCAACATTCCGTACCGCCTGAGCATGGGCTCCCAAAAGTTCCAGATACCGCCCTTCCTTAGACCAGATATTCCGGCTCAGAGGTGTCACAAGAACCGGTTGTGCCCCAAATTCCCGAACATCTTCTATGAAACGCCTGAGATTTTCAGGATATTCTCTGTCTGCCAGCAAATGAGGTAATTTCTGGTCATTATGGCCAAACTGAAATAGAACCATATCGTCAGGATGAATCCGCTGTTTAATCAGATCCATATGCCCTTCCGAACGAAACGTTTCTGTGGTTAATCCCGAATGTGCTTGATTATCTAACGCTATAGGATCTGCTAAAAATGCAGGCAGACATTGTCCCCAGGAAGAAAAGACAGCTCCCGGATCATATGGGATCACTCCCGGCTGATCCGTAACTGTAGAATCTCCGGCCAGCCATATCACTGGTACCTGTTCCTTTGCGCCATAGCATTCCACTATCTCTATTGCCTCCGGATTCTGAGTGCAAATTGTAATAAACAGCCGCTCTGCATGGTATATTCGATCAAAATGACGCGGAACAATAGGAGCTAGGTTTTGAAAATACGTTCCCTCAAATTTCTGACCTTTCTTTAGCGTAAGAATCTCCCTTAACTGCTTTCTTCCCGTAAACACATATAGCATCTTCACATCTGTTAGGGCTCTGAAAGCAATATGAATCTTCCATGTGCCCGGATCTAAGACTTCCGAAAAAAAAACTAACAGGAAACATCCCACCAGCACAGCCTCCTCCATAGAACTGAAAACCGTCTGTCAGCTCTGGAATCCCAAGCTCAGGCTCTTTTTCTGCCAGTGTACGGTCAAAAAGAGATAATACAATCCTCTTATCCATTTTCCTCCCGCTCCTTTCTCTCATAAGCCCTCTTTACCACATTCCACGCAAGTTTCCGGCTCCTGTGATCCGAACCTATCAGGCCTTTTAGGTTATACCCCTTTTGCAGCACATTGGCTCTGCGCATGGATGCATAATCATAGAGAATCCATGGTGTAATTCCACGGATAAATGGATATGAAAATAGAATCTCAAACTGTTTTTCATAAATAGCGGCCTGACACTCCTCTGTATAGACCTGGGTCGCTGAGCCACGAATCCCCAGAGCTGCCTCTGCTCCTGTCTCCGTTACGATAATAGGTTTCTCTCCATCATAATGATCCAATATATCTCTAAGCTCGCCATAATCTTTTAAATACCAACCGTAATACTCATTGATTCCCGCCACATCCAGACAGGACAGCAGCCGGTCTTTAATCCGATGGGTTTCTACATCTATCAGACAGGCCGCTCCAATCAGACGGCTCTGATCCAGTTCTCTTGCCGTATCTACTAAGGTTTTCATAAAATGATATCTGGCATCTGTATCCGGATTCTCATTTCCCACAGACCAAATGATTACGCTGGCGCGGTTCCAATCCCGCAGAATTAACTCACAAAGCTGCCCCTTTGCATCTGCCATGGTTTTGGGGTTTTCAAATTCCAGCGCCCAGTACACCGGTATTTCTTCCCACAACATAATTCCCATCCGGTCCGCCAGTTTTGCCATTCTCTCGTTATGAGGATAGTGAGTAAGCCTCAGAAAATTACAGCCCAGTTCTTTAGCCGCTTTAAGTGTTTCCTCCATCTCATCCTCTGTCATGGAACGCAGATGGATAGCACTTTCTTCATGTACGCACATTCCCCGTAAAAATATCTGTTTTCCATTTAAAAAGATCTGACGGTTTTGAGACGTAATCCGTCTGAATCCAACCGTATCCCGGAATACATCGTTGCCGCAGGAAACCGTTACATGATAAAGGAACGGCTGTTCCGGACTCCACAGCTTTAAACAGCTCTCATCTATATCAAGGCAGCCTGCAGCTTTCCATTCTCCGTTTTCTCCCTTTTCGCAGCGAACCTTCCAGCCCTGCCCCAACTCCTTGATCACAATCTCGGCCTCTTTTTCAATCATTTCTCCGCTGTTTACAGAAAGGTACAATCGGTATTCCAGGGTTTGTTCTTTATCTGGTGAAAGCTGAAGAAAAACACTACGTATACAGATATCCGGCGTTTCTATCAGTTCTACTCCCCTATGGATTCCGCCATAGTTAAACCAGTCATAGTGGACAGATGGCACCTGTTCCCCCTTTCTGGTATTGTCGGCAAGGATCATCAGTCGATTTCCCTGACTCTTCAAATATTCTGTAATCTCTGCTGCAAAGGGAGTAAATCCTCCCAGATGACGTCCAAGATATACACTGTTAAGCCAGATTCTAGTTTCATAATTAGCAGCTTCCATTCGTAAAAATACACGTTTTTTCGGTTTCCTCTCATAATCAAAGATTGTAAAATAAATGCCAGGACCTTCATACAGCGCATATTCCGCTTTCTGATTATTCCATACTCCGGGTACTGAAACAGTATCCCATTTTTCAAAATCAAAATCATAGGGCAAAGGCAGGCCATCCCTGTTCACCCTGGTTTCTTCAAACCAGCGGCTCCTTACCATGCTGTTAAATACATCAGGGCAAAAGTGCCATTCTCCGTTTAAAGATACTACTGGCCGGTTTCCCGCAGTCGGCAAAAGTTCTCCTGAAATCCTATTCCCATCCTGATAAGCCTGATCATAATCATAGATCAGAATATTATCAAATCCTTCATCAAAACGTCTTTTCTCTTTCATATCTGGCTCCTTTAAAAATACACAAGGGACTGTCGAAAACAGGCAGTCCCTCATCGCTGGCTTTATGCTGACATCAATCACTATAAAATTTAACCCTTAACACCGCCGGCTGCAATACCGTCGATGAAAGCGTCCTGTGCACAGAAGAATACTACCAGGGAAGGAATAATGGAGATCAGGGACATTGCCAGGATTCTGTTCCACTGGAAGCCTACGTCTCCGTCCATGGACATACGCAGGTATACGGAGTTGGTATATTTCTGCATATCTGCGATATAGATTAAAGGTCCCTGGAAGTCATTGTTGGTCCACATGAACTGGAACAGCGCACAGGATACCAGGGATGGCTTTAACATTGGCACAATCACATACCACAGAGTCTTTAAGGTGTTGCAGCCGTCAATCTTTGCAGCCTCCTCCAGCTCCTTCGGAACGCCTCTTAAGAACTGGATCAGCATGAATACAAAATAGGTATCCGCCGCAAATAAGGATGGGATCACCAGCGGAAGGTAGGTATTTACCCATTTCCAGTTATTGAACATAATGTACTGCGGCG